>NZ_LGIW01000015.1:0-1200000 GCF_001275385.1 Exiguobacterium sp. BMC-KP | reverse complement strand
TAAAGTAGGTATGGTTACAGATACAGGCGGCGTGGATGATAAATCATTCAACCAATCTGCTTGGGAAGGTATCCAGAAGTTCGGAAAAGACAATGACTTAAAAGAAGGTACTGGCTACAAATATCTTCAATCTGCAAAACAATCGGATTACCAACCAAACCTTCAGCAATTAGCTCGTGCTAAATACGACTTGATCCTCGGTATCGGATTCTTGATGGGTGAAGACATCGGTAAAGTAGCGGATCAGTTCAAAAAGAGCAACTTTGCACTCGTTGATATGGTTGTCGACAAGCCAAACGTCGCGTCAATCGTCTTCAAAGAAAACGAAGGATCGTTCCTCGTGGGTGTTGTTGCTGGATTGACGACGAAATCAGATAAAGTCGGATTCGTCGGTGGCGTTAACTCTGATTTGATCAAAAAGTTTGAAAGTGGATTCAAAGCAGGCGTTAAAGCAGTCAACCCTGATGCAGACATCGAAGTACAATATGCAGAAGACTTCAATGCTGCTGAAAAAGGACAAGCAATCGCTTCAGGTATGTACGGTAAAAAAGTCGACGTCATCTATCACGCAGCTGGTGGTACAGGACAAGGGGTATTCACAGAAGCGAAAAACCGTAAGAAAAACGGTGAAGACGTTTGGGTTATCGGTGTAGACCGTGACCAAGTCGAAGAAGGTATGCCTGAGAACGTCACATTGACGTCAATGGTCAAACGTGTTGATACAGCAGTCCAGCAAGTCGCTAAAGATACGAAAGACGGCAACTTCCCAGCAGGTAAAGTCGTTGAGTTCGGTCTAAAAGACGGTGGTGTTGATATCGCACCTTCGAAAGACAACGTTTCGAAAGAAGCACTCGACAAAGTCGAAGAGTACAAAAAACAAATCATCGATGGCGACATCAAAGTCCCATCGACAGACGACGAGTACAAAGAATACGAAGCGTCACTGAAATAATAATGAAAGCGGGGGTCGCTAGCATTGCGACTCCCCCTTTTAAACTAAACATGGGAGTGGATTTTCTTGGAATACGTCATTGAGATGCTAAACATCAGAAAAGAGTTTGGCAGTTTCGTCGCAAATGATAACATCACGCTCCAGCTTCGGAAAGGTGAGATTCACGCTTTACTTGGTGAAAACGGTGCCGGAAAATCGACGCTGATGAACGTCTTATTTGGTTTGTATCAGCCTGAGGCTGGAGAAATTCGTGTACGTGGTGAAAAAGTCAATATTACGAGTCCGAACGTCGCGAACGATCTAGGAATCGGAATGGTGCACCAACACTTCATGCTCGTTCAAAATTTCACTGTTACTGAAAACATCATTTTAGGTGCAGAGCCACGTGCGGGAATTAAGATCGACCGTGCATCTGCACGTGAGAAGGTACGCCAGATTTCTGAACAGTATGGTCTTGCTGTTGATCCTGATGCAAAAATCGAGGATATCTCAGTCGGAATGCAACAGCGTGTTGAAATTTTGAAGACGTTGTACCGTGGTGCAGATATCTTGATCTTCGATGAACCATCTGCTGTCTTGACACCACAAGAGATCAAGGAATTAATTCAAATCATGAATCGCTTGATCGCAGAAGGAAAGTCGATCATCCTCATCACGCATAAACTGAAGGAAATCATGGAAGTAGCTGATCGCTGTACGACGATTCGCCGAGGTAAATATATCGGAACGGTCGATATCGATGAGACGATGACTCAATCCCGTCTTGCTGAAATGATGGTAGGTCGTGAAGTAAACTTTAATGCGGAGTATTCCAAGGCAAATCCACAAGAACTTGTTCTCGACATCAAGGATTTGGTCGTCAAGGACAGTCGCGGCATCAAAGCTGTCGATGGATTGAATCTCGACATTCGTGCCGGAGAGATCGTCGGAATTGCCGGAATCGATGGCAACGGGCAAACAGAATTGATTGAGGCGATCACAGGTCTTCGTAAAGCAGACAGCGGTGAGATTTTCCTCAACAATAAATCAATCAAAAACTTAAAACCACGTAAAGTGACAGAGTCTGGTGTCGGTCATATCCCACAAGACCGTCATAAACACGGACTTGTCCTCGATTATTCAATCGGGCATAACATGGTCTTGCAAACGTATTATCAACAACCGTATTCAAAAGCGGGCATCATGAACTATAAACAAGTCATGGAAAAAGCCAAAACGCTCATCGAGAAGTTCGACGTCCGAACTCCGAGTCCAGAGACGTTTGCTCGTGCTTTGTCAGGTGGTAACCAACAGAAAGCAATCATTGCGCGAGAAGTCGATCGTTCACCAGATTTGTTGATTGCAGCACAGCCGACACGTGGTCTTGATGTCGGAGCAATCGAGTTTATTCATGAACAGTTGGTTCTCGAACGTGAAAAAGGGCGCGCTGTCCTATTGATTTCATTCGAACTTGAAGAAATCCTTCAAGTATCAGACCGGATTGCTGTTCTTTATGAAGGGAAAACAGTTGCCTTCTTGGATCCAAAAGAAACGAATGAGATCGAGCTTGGCTTCCTGATGGCCGGCGGTAAGAAAGAGGAGGTAGGTCATTCATGAAGTTAGAGCGTTTTTACGGCATCCTCATTCCGATTCTTTCCATCATCCTTGGAATGGTCGTCGGGGCGATTGTCATGCTCATCGGCGGATACGATCCGATAGCCGGTTTTGATCAGTTATTCTATGGTATTTTTGGCGAACCATACAGTATCGGTGAAACATTACGAGCAGCAGCTCCGTTAATCTTTGCCGGTCTCGCGGTCGCGTTTGCCTTTCGGACTGGACTCTTTAATATCGGGGTTGAAGGTCAAGTACTCGTCGGGTGGATGGTCGCAGTTTGGATCGGAATCGAGTTTGATTTACCGACAGCGATTCATTTACCGCTTGCATTAATCGGTGCAGGATTAGCTGGTGCACTTTGGGCTTCGATTCCAGGTATCTTAAAAGCGAAGTTCCACGTGCACGAAGTTATCACGTCGATCATGATGAACTATATCGCGTTATATGTTACGAATGATATTTTACGTCACGTCATCGGAATTACGAACGAACGGACGGAATCCGTAAAAGAATCAGCATCCCTTGCGTCTCCGTTCTTGCAAGAAATCACTGATTTCTCACGGTTGCACAACGGAATCTTCATCGCAGTCATCGCAGCGCTTGTCTTCTGGTTCATCTTGTGGAAAACAACGCTTGGTTATGAACTCCGAGCAGTTGGATTCAACAAAAATGCTGCAGAATATGCAGGGATGGGCGTTAACCGTAACATCATCCTATCGTTCGTCATCTCAGGTGTGTTTGCAGGGCTCGCTGGAGCGATGGAAGGTCTTGGGACATTCCAAAACATGACACTAAACGCATCCTTTACAGGAGTTGGATTTGACGGAATTGCGGTTGCCTTATTAGGTGCGAATAACCCAATCGGTGTCGTTCTCGCGGCATTACTGTTTGCGGGACTTAACATCGGTGGTCTGTCGATGCAACAGATCGGTATTCCGCCTGAATTGATTAAGATCATCATTGCGTTCATTATCATTTTCGTTGCTTCTGGTTACGCGATTCGTCTCGTCATTGAGAAGTTCACGGTTAAGAAAGAATCTAAAAAAGCGAAAGGAGCCGGTCAATAATGGGTTTTCTTGAAGTACTTTATATCATCGTGCCAATCGCACTTGCCTATTCGGCTCCATTGATCATTGCAGCACTTGGTGGCATTTTCAGTGAGCGTTCAGGCGTCGTTAACATCGCATTAGAAGGATTAATGGTCATGGGTGCTTTCACAGGTGTTGTCACAGCGTTAACACTATCAAAAATGGGATTAGGTGCTGCGAGCCCATGGCTAGCGATGCTGATCGCAATCATCGTCGGAGCGGTCTTCTCGCTCTTCCTTGCGATTCCAGCAATCCTTTTCCGTGCAGACCAAACGGTTCTTGGAGTGGCAATCAATTTGCTTTCAGTCGGTCTTGCGATCTTCCTTGTCCGTGCGCTTTATGAAAAAGGACAGACAGACTCGATTCCAAACCGTATCTCGAAAGAAAACGTACCATTCTTGTCTGACATTCCGGTCTTGAAAATGTTCTTTGCGAACGTTTATTACACATCGTATATCGCGATCGTTCTTGCCTTCGTTGCGTGGTATATCATCTTTAAGACACCATTCGGTCTTCGTCTTCGTTCTGTTGGGGAACACCCGATGGCAGCGGACACGATGGGAATTAACGTTACGAAGATGCGTTTCATCGGTGTCATGATCTCTGGTGGTTTTGGTGGTCTTGCCGGTGCTGTCTACGCAACATCCATTTCATTGAACTTCAGTGTCACGACGATCCTCGGTCAAGGGTTCCTCGCAATCGCTGCGATGATCTTCGGAAAATGGAATCCGCTTGGTGCGATGGGAGCTGCGCTCTTCTTCGGATTCGCTCAAGCGATTTCAATCATTGGTCAGCAATTGCCTTTACTTGATCAGATTCCACAAGTTTATCTATTGATTGCACCGTATTTATTGACGATCTTGGCACTCGCTGGTGTCGTTGGTCGTGCGGATGCGCCAAAAGCAGTTGGTATACCGTATATCAAAGGAAAACGCTAAAATTTTACCAATCAAGAACCGGACATTGCCAATCGGCAACGTCCGGTTTTTTAAAACATGACCATTCATCGAGTTCGAAAAAGAGTGAATAAAAAAAGATGTTTCGCGAGGAAACATCTTTTTTTATTCACTTATTCGAATTTTAACGCATCGCCTTCGAATGATTCATCTGCTACTTTGATTGAATCCGTTGGGCATCCTTCGAATGCATCAATCATATCGTCGAATAATGCTTCTGGAATTTCGGCAGTACCATTGTTATCATCAAGAATGACATACGCCAAACCCTCATCATCATAATCATAGATATCTGGTGCAGCTGCTCCACAAGCACCACATGCGATGCATGTATCTTTGTCGACAATCGTAAATTTAGCCATTGAACGGTCTCCTCTCTATACGAAAACATTATTGAAACACGCTGTTCTCATCTATATGTCATTGTATCGGACTCATCGTTGCATTTCAATGACGAAGCGTAAGTGACAACAGAAAATGTATATATCATCACATGCCCGCAAATGGTATGTCTAAAACGTAACGAACGAAAATGGACAGGTATCATACCTAAATAGGTGAACAATAGAAATCAGAAGGGAGCGTGACATATGGAAGTTTCTTTACTGGAGCGTATTTTTCTGGAATCGATTCAGCGTCTTCGAAATGAACGATCGGATCGGAGTCTTTATCATGTTTTTCAAGGGAAGAAGTCAGCCACTTCCCTGCAAGATGCTCATTTTTATGATTTGGAGTCGACGTTCGGTACCGTTACAGTTAGTAAACAACGATTTGAATCGATCTTAACTGAGCTTGCCGAGAAACAGTGGATCGAACGGCAAGAGACATTGCGACTGACGAATGAAGGTACGCGACTAGTGGGTCAATCGAGTAGTGTAGTCATCGATCAATTAGGTGGTGAACTACGTGGATATGCCGAGATGATGTGGAAACGACTCAGTCTGCTCGTTCAAACGCTGATTTGTTTAGAAGCGAAACAACCGTTCATTCCCGTGCAACAGGAGACGATTGTTCGCGAATGGGTAAAGAGTGTTCTTCCAACCATTTCGAATCGATCGAATTGGTTACATGATATGCACCAAGAGTTAATACGGCTCTTTGAGCGTTTGCCAGAGCGAGAGGCGACGTTAATTAGTTATCGATTGTCTGGCGTGCAAGCAGGATGGTCCTATCCGCAATTGGCACACATGATGAAGGTGGATGTTGAGACTGTCCAGTTCGAATTTACAATCGCTTGGCGAAAGTGCATCGCTGACTTAGAAAAAGCACCACTCCTAAAACAGATCGGTGCTGATCTACACACATCTAAAATGACGCAGTCTGCTCAAACGACATGGGAGTTATTGCAGCAGGGAATATCGGTTGAAGATGTTGCGATTCGGAGACGACTAAAAAATAGTACGATGGAAGATCATCTCGTCGAAATCGCCATGTATGCTTCTTCTTTTCCGTTGGATCATTTTGTTATACCCGCTCAGCAAGAAGAAATTCGTCGTATTTCACAACAACTCGAAACTTACGCACTCAAGCGAATCAAAAGTGATATGCAGACAGACGCATCCTATTTTCAGATTCGACTTGTGCTAGCACGTAGCAAATGGGAGGGGATTTAATGGAAGCGTTATTGCATCGTCATTTCGGTTATGAAGTGTTTCGACCCGGACAACGCCCAATCATCGAATCCATCCTGAACGGACACGACACGCTTGCCATCTTGCCGACAGGTGGAGGCAAATCTGTCTGTTATCAGTTTCCTTCTTATGTCCAAGGTGAAGGACTGACATTGATTCTGTCGCCGTTACTCTCGTTGATTGAAGATCAAGTCATGCAAATCAAACGCAGGGGAGAACGGTCTGTCGCTAAGTTAACTTCTGTCGAGACGCGAGATGAGAAAGAACAGATCTTATCTGTCCTCGAACATCTTCGGTATCTTTACTTATCGCCGGAACAACTCGCATTACCGCAGATTCGAGCTCGCTTAAAGCAGGTCAACATCGCATTATTTGTCGTAGATGAAGCACATTGTATCTCACAGTGGGGACACGAGTTTCGACCGGAGTATGCAAGACTCGGTCAAATCCGGCAAGAACTCGGTTTTCCGCCATGCCTCGCCTTAACAGCAACCGCGACGCGTGCTGTGGAGGAGGATATTCGAACACAATTACGTATGCGTGACCCAAAAGTCATTCGTCGTTCTATTAATCGACCAGAACTCCAGTATGTCGTCGATTGCGTCGATCGAGATGAAAAAGATGCCGTACTACAACGATGGATGACACGCATCGCTCGTCCGTGCGTTATCTATACGACAACTCGTAAAGAAGCGGAACGGATTGCGGAAATCATTGAAGGAGCGACCTACTATCACGCTGGATTAACGATTGAAGACCGCCAGCTTGTTCAACAACAGTTTCTTCATGATGAAATTGATTGTCTCGTTTGCACGAGTGCTTTTGGGATGGGCGTTGATAAGGGCAATGTTCGATCGGTCATTCACTATACGATGCCTGCGACGCTTGAAGCCTATATGCAGGAAGTCGGACGCGCGGGTCGAGACGGAAAAGAGGCGACGGCCATTTTGCTGTATGCTGCTCAAGACGAGCAATTACAAACGTACTTGATTGATACACAATATGCACCCGCTCTATGGATTGATCAGTTGCAACAAGGCATGAACCGAGGTGAATCATACACTAAGATAGAAAGTCGTCTGCGTCTTAATCCGGAAGACCCGGCATATCGGCTCCTAAAGTCGCAACTCGAGAACGGTTGGTCGAAGGAACGCATTACCCAGTGGCAAACGGAACGTAAACAACTCAAACGACAAGAGGTCAAGCAAATGATGAACTATATTCACCGGAACGAATGTCGACGGACGATGTTATTACATCATTTTGATGAAGCGGCAGTCGTTCAACCCCGTTGTTGTGATGTATGTGGAACAATTGAGTGGGAAAATCCAGTGAAGAGAAAGATGCCGCAACCGGTAGATTGGAAAATACGTTTAGAACAAGTCTTTTTTTCATCACCATATTCGGTGTAAACTAGAAAATATCCTTATATTTTTCAAGAAAAGGTGATGAACATTGAGTAAACAAGATCAACGACGGTTGCATCAGAGCGAAGAGGATCAGTTATTGCCACCGCGTTCTTCGCGTATCGAACACGTTCGAAATGAACGATTAAAACAGCCATTTCGAAAAAATCCGCTAGCCATCACGCTGACGGTACTCATGATCACGATCATCATCGCCTTCGTCTCCATCGGTTTCATGATGTAAGGGCACATTGTGAACAGAGATTTTTTTCCTTTCAGCGTATACTAGAAAGGAAGGGGAAGGAGGCACGATGCATGGATCGTGGGAAATATAATATCAAAGCAGTCGCTGCGTTAGTGGGACTCAACCCGACGACCATTCGTGCTTGGGAGCGGAGATATCAGGTGCTCGATCCGGATCGAAGTGAATCCGGACATCGAATTTATAGTGATAACGACGTCGCGAAACTACGCTGGATCGTCGATAAACAAAAAGAGGGATTGTCTGTCTCTAAAGCAATTCAATTGTACGAAATGCCTGTTAATCGTGCTGAAGTACCGCACGATTACGGAGTCGAACTGCGAGATCAGTTGTTCCAGGCATTGACGAACTTTGAAGAACGACATGCGCATGACATCATGAATAAAGCATTCTCGATGTTTAGCTTCGATAAAGTCATTCAGGACATCGTCGGTCCACTCTTACATGAGATTGGAGTGAAGTGGGAGTCGGGAGAAATTACGATTGCGCACGAGCATTTTGCAACGGCATTTCTAAGAGCACGCCTCTCGACACTATCGTTACAAATGCCGATCAATCCGTTTTTACCGCGAATCGTCTGTGTGTGTGCGCCCGAAGAAGAACACGAACTCGGATTACTTTTCTTTACGCTTTATTTACGTCAATCTGGATTTGATGTTATTTTCCTTGGTTCCGGAATACCAGTCCAGGATTTAGTGACGGTCACCCATCAGTTGCAACCGAAAGCGGTCATTCTATCTTGCACGTTATCGGATCATTTACCGTTACTTGATGAAGCACTAGCACACTTGATGTCTGATTTTCCGGATCTTGAGATTGGTCTTGGTGGTTATGCGGTCGATCAGCTCCCGGAACGATATGGTCCACATTTGCTTGGTGCAGACGATCAATCTTGGAAAAGTTGGTTAAGTCGACTCACTCCGACAACTGGTGTATAGTATGGTTCATAACGAACGGAGACATCTGTGTTTCCGGTTTTGACTGGAGGAGTCTATATGAGGTTTGAACAAATGAAACAAGGACACCTTCGTGTCTTCATCACAAAGCAAGAGTTATCGCTTCACGACGTCCGACCAGAAACGTTGGCTGTCGGAAAGGGACAAGCTTTATTGCGTAACTTATTAGAAGAAGCTGAATCGAATTTTGGTTTTCAGGCAGCAGGAACACTCGAATTTTTCGTCACGTTCTTCCCAAATGACGGTATGCTCGTTGATGTACGCCGTGAAGGTGATTTACCGGAAGAGATGAATGAAGAGTTCGATCAAGTCGAAATCCGGATGACAGTCGACATCGTCCATCACGTCTTGTATGCTTTGCATTCGCTCGAAGATGTCATTCAGGCGAGCCATGGGTTATTACGGCATATGACATATACGGAGACAGGCGGTAGTCTTTATTTCTTCGAAGGCAGCTATTATCTTTATTTCCAGGAACGAATGAACGACGCACTAGAACGTACGGTGACGACGATTCTATCGGAATACGGTGAACCGAGCCCGAAAAGTCCGCTTGTCATGGCGGAGTATGGAAAGACGATTCAGTCGGAACATGCCGTTGCAACGATTGCTGAACAGTTCAACATTTAAAACATCAGGTGTGATGTTGCCTCTTAAGGCAATGTCGCACCTTTTTATCTTCTGTCCGAAGTGGCACCATTTTGTATTTTTTCATAGTCAGAAGGATGGTATGATAATCATTGAACGTAAGAAGAAGGAGTGAAGTAGGATGAAAGTGGCAGTGTTATATGGTGGGACTTCGGGTGAACGGGAGGTTTCATTAAACAGTGGAAAATCGATCATGGAAGCATTAAACAGTAAAGGACATCAGGTCACGGCTGTTGATTTCCATCCTGATCGGGCACATGAACTCTTCCAACTCGATGTAGATGTGGCTGTCATCGCTCTTCACGGAAAGATTGGTGAAGATGGACGCGTGCAAGCGTTACTTGAACTTGCAGATATTCCATACACAGGTTCAGGTGTTTTAGCGTCAGCACTTGCGATGGATAAGGCACGATCAAAAGTTCATTTTGATAAAGCAGGTATTACGATTGCGCGCGATGTGTTGTTAGAGCATCAAGATGATATCGAAGAAAAAATCGCGGAATGGAATGGACAATTTCCTTGTGTCGTTAAACCAGCGCAGGAAGGATCATCCAACGGATTGACGATTGCACAAGATGAGACGATGTTACGCGAAGGAATCGCTAAGGCATTTGAAGCAGATGATGCGGTGCTCGTCGAGCAATTCATTAAAGGACGCGAAGTGACGGTTCCAGTCGTTGGTCACAAAGGGGTAGAAAAAGCATTACCTGTCATCGAGATTATTCCGAAGAATGCCTTTTATGACTATGAGTCAAAATACGCAATCGGAGGTTCGGAACATATTTGTCCTGCTGAACTTGACAAAGAGACGACAGCGAAACTGCAGGAATGGGCTGTTAAAGCACATCAAGTACTCGGTTGTGCAGGATACTCACGATCTGATTTCCTTGTTCCGGAATCCGGAAATCCAGTCATTTTGGAGACAAATACACTCCCTGGTATGACTTCAACAAGTTTATTCCCGGACGGCGCACGGGCGGTAGGGATCGAATATCCGGAATTGGTCGAATATTTCATGGAACTTGCAATCGAACGACATCGTCAAACAAAACAGCCGAATCAATGATATCCTAATAAAAGAAGTGGGAAAGCGCTTACAAATATAGGCGTAACCCCTTTCATTACGTTCGAGAAAAGAGTATACTTTATCCGAACAAGGAAACGGCATAGGGGATGCCACTTATGGGGAGGAACGTTGGAATGATCACTGACCAACAACATGCGAATCACCGCAAGAACGTACTGGAAGCGACACAAGAAATCGTCAAGGAAGCACTAGGAAAACTAGGGTATCCGGACGAAATGTATGAATTACTTAAAGAACCACTTCGGATGTTAACAGTTCGGATTCCGGTGCGGATGGATGATGGTTCGACAAAAATCTTCACAGGATATCGAGCGCAACATAACGATGCCGTTGGACCAACGAAAGGTGGAATCCGTTTTCACCCGAACGTGACGGAAGTCGAAGTCAAGGCATTATCCGTCTGGATGAGTCTAAAGGCGGGTATCGTTGACTTACCATATGGCGGAGGAAAAGGCGGCATCATCTGTGATCCACGTGAGATGAGCTTCCGTGAAATTGAACGTCTTAGCCGTGGGTATGTCCGTGCTATCAGTCAAATTGTTGGACCGACTAAGGATATTCCAGCTCCTGACGTCTTTACGAACTCACAAATCATGGCATGGATGATGGATGAATACAGCCGAATCGATGAATTCAACTCGCCAGGCTTCATTACAGGGAAACCACTCGTCCTAGGTGGCTCACATGGTCGCGAGACAGCAACGGCGAAAGGTGTCGCAATCATGATCCGAGAAGCAGCTGCTAAAAAGGGTATCACGCTTGAAGGCGCACGTGTCGTCGTTCAAGGATTTGGGAATGCAGGAAGTTTCTTATCGAAGTTCATGTATGACTTAGGTGCAAAAGTCATCGCGATCAGTGATGCTTATGGAGCACTTCATGATCCGAACGGACTTGATATTCCATATCTTCTCGACCGTCGCGACTCGTTCGGAACAGTGACGACATTGTTCAAAAATACGATTTCGAACAAAGAATTGCTTGAACTCGAATGTGATATTCTTGTTCCAGCAGCAATCGAGAATCAAATCACAGAAGACAACGCGCATGATATCAAAGCAGCGATCGTCGTCGAAGCGGCTAACGGTCCGACGACGAACGAAGCGACGAAAATTCTCGCTGAACGCGACATCCTGATCGTTCCGGATGTTCTAGCTTCGAGTGGTGGTGTAACGGTTTCTTACTTCGAGTGGGTACAAAACAACCAAGGATACTATTGGACAGAAGAAGAGGTCCACGAGAAACTCGAGAAAGTCCTCGTCAACTCATTCAACCAAGTCTATCAGACAGCGCAGACGCGAAATGTCGATATGCGTCTTGCTGCTTACATGGTCGGCGTCCGGAAGATGGCGGAAGCATCTCGTTTCCGTGGTTGGGTCTGACGTAATATGTGCTACACCCGTTCCTTATGATGAGGAGCGGGTGTTTTACTGTTGCAATTTCTTTCGTCTCTGGATGAGATTTGCTAAGATATAAAAAAAAGCAACCGGAAGAGGAGATATTCGAATGTTAGATTGTATCGTAATCGGTGCGGGACCGTGTGGGTTATCTGCAGCAATCGAAATGCAAGATCGAGGACTAGACGTCGAAGTTCTCGAAAAGGGAAATATCGTCGAAGCAATCTATCGTTATCCGACGCATCAAACGTTTTTTTCAAGTAGTGAGAAATTAGAAATCGGTGGTGTACCGTTCATCAATAAGGAATTAAAACCACGACGTCTCGATGCTCTCGTGTACTACCGAGAAGTCGTCAAACGAAAGAAGTTGACGATTCGTCCATTTGAGACGGTCGAGCACATTGAACGTCAAGCGGATCATTTCATTATCCATTCAGAACGTTCTGGGGAAAAAAGACGCCGAGAGGCGCGTTCCGTTGTGCTTGCGACAGGTTATTATGGATTACCGAACCGCATGGACGTTCCAGGAGAAACGTTGCCTCATGTATCGCACTACTTCACGGAAGGACATCCGTATTTTGATCAGGATGTCGTCGTCATCGGTGGGAAGAATTCAAGTGTCGATGCAGCAATCGAACTTGAAAAAGCGGGAGCACGTGTGACCGTTCTTTATCGGGGGCCGGAATATAGTCCGTCCATCAAACCGTGGGTGTTGCCGAACTTCGAATCACTTGTTCGTTCAGAAAAGGTCAAGATGATTTTTGATGCAACGATCGAAGCGATTACAGAGCAAGAAGTCGTTTATCAAATAGATGGCGACAAACGGACCGTCCGTGCCGATTTTGTATTTGCGATGACAGGATATACACCAGACATCGGTTTGTTTGCTGATACGGGTATCACGATTGATCGTGAGACCGGCATTCCGAGTCATGATGAAGAGACGATGGAATCGAACGTACCAGGTATCTATATTGCAGGCGTCGTTGCAGCAGGATACGATGCTAATAAGATATTTATTGAAAATGGACGTTTTCATGGTGAAAACATTGCGAACCATCTCGTCGAACGGTTACGTGGTGCATCAATCCAAGCCTAAACAAAACCTCTCGATTCGGAAAGTAGATGTCCGGATCGAGAGGTTTTTTCATTTATTCAACACGGAATGACTCTTCAAGTTCTGGTTGTGACGCATCGATTTCAAGTTCAACCATCAACTTAAGGCGTGCTTTTTGCGAATTCAGTCCATTTGAGAAAATGACACCGAGTTCTTTTAATTGTTGTCCTCCACCCGTATAACCGTAAACGTCTTGAACGATTCCATTGAAACAGCGACTGACGATGACGATTGGCATGACGGTAATCAGTTCGGCGATCGCATCGACGATACTTGGAGGAACATTCCCTTGACCGAGAACTTCTAGGACGAGTCCGTCATAACCGAGTTGTTTTACGGCAAGTAATAAATCTGGTTCCATACCGGCATAGACTTTTAGAACGGCGACCCGTTTTGAGAGTGACGTCACCATATGTGTTTGCTTCAGAAGCGGTGTGTTGAATAAATAGACGTGGTCCTTCGTCACCATCCCGAGATTTCCGAAATGAACGGATTTAAACGTATCGACGGATGACGTATGCGTTTTCGTGACGTTGAATGCTGAATGAATTTCTCCGTTGAAGACGACAAGGACGCCTTTTCCACGAGCGGCTTCACTGACGGCGACGCGAAGAGCTGTGATCAAATTAAACTCGCCGTCAGATCCGACTTCATTGGAAGAACGCATGGCTCCTGTCAAGACGATCGGAATAGGAGCACCAAGCGTCAAATGTAAGAAATAAGCAGTTTCTTCAAGGGTATCCGTACCGTGGGTGATGACGACGCCATCATAGTGTTCTTTTGCTAGCTCACTCTCGATGAAATGCGCGAGACGGAGCATGATGTCAGGTGTCATATGCGGAGAAGGCAAATTTGCGAAGTGACGCGTCGTGATGTTGGCGATATCTGTTGCTCGCGGAAGTGAAGCATCGAGTGGATTGATGTCATTCGGTAAGACGTGACCGGAGTGATCTTGCGCCATGGCAATCGTTCCACCCGTATGAATGAGTAATAATGATTTCATGTTAAATGGTCTGTGTCAGAAGACAAAAGACCTTCACCTACTTTCTATAACGTATTCGATTCGTTCTTCCATATTGTAACCTTTTTCCCTCTTGAAACAACGAGGACGTTTTCTTTTTTCCAAGAAACCTTTATTCTTATAAGGAGGAAGAAAGGGGGAGAGGAAGCGTGGTTCAAATCGTTTTCTCCGGAGTTGCCCCAGGCATCGCACTCCTAACTTATTTTTATCTACGTCACGAACATGAATCGGAGCCGGTCGGATATATCCTCCGTAGTTTCATCTTTGGCATTTTACTCGTCTTTCCCTTGATGTTCATCGACTATATTATCCAAACGGAATTTGGCGGACGTGAAGAGGTGAAATTGGTCCGAACAGCAGTTACAGAAGAGTTTGCCAAATGGTTCGTCGTCTTTTATACGGTTTATATTCATCAGCGTTTTAACGATTATTACGATGGTATCATCTATGCGGTCGCGTGTTCTCTTGGATTTGCAACACTTGAGAATATTTTATATTTGATGGTGAATGGAACCGTCGAACATATGCTCTTCCGTGCCTTGTTGCCAGTATCTGGGCATGCTTTATTTGCGGTCATCATGGGGTTCTTCATGGGGATGGCGAAATTCTCGCCTCATCCTTACCGGTGGTTATCATTATCGATTGCGCTTCCGGTATTTGCGCATATCTTATTTAATTTGTTAATATTGGAAAATGGTGGTATATCTTTTTTGCCGATTGTCTTCATGATGATCTTATGGACAATCGGATTATTTCAAGTAAGAGGTGCCAATCGCTTGAATCGACGATTTAAACGAAAAAAACAACATTCAGATGGCATCAAATAGAGAGTAGGAGCGAAGTAGTATGATGGAAATCGGGGATTTGGTAATGCTTTCGAATAGTGAGGATCGACAAGGTCGCTCAAAGGTAACGGCTGTGACAAACCGTTTGATATGGATTGAAGCACCGAGTGAGGTCGCGACGCTAAAAACATTCATTTTGTCAGAGCAAGAAGAAGTGTCTTTTTATTTCTTTAAGGAAAAAGGTAAATTATTTGGTTTTGATACGGTCGTCGTCGAACGACAAAACGATCCACTTCGTGGTCAACGATATGCTTTAAAACGACCGAAGGACGATCAAATCGAGCGAATCCAACGGCGTCAGTTCGTTCGAGTGCCACAAATACTGGATGTCGCCGTACACCCACATAAAACGCAATTCGATCCGTTCACGACAGTGACGCTCGATCTATCAGCAGGCGGAATGATGATTTTATCAGATCAATTACCGATTCAAAAAGACGAAGAGGTAGAGATGACATTCATTTTACCTACTGGTGAAGGGGTATCAAGTACACTAGACGTTGTTGCTGAACTCGTTCGAATCGATCGTCGTGAAGAAAGATATGAATTAGCATTCCAATTTACGATGATTCCTGACAGAAGTCGTGAACTTGTGTTGCGTCATTGTTATCAAATGCAAATGAAAAGTTCAAGAAGGGGCATGAATCCATTCACCTGACCGTATTTTTTTGCTATGATAACGTTCGGAAGAATGAATCCCTATCAATTAGAGGGAAGATGGAAGGACAGGATGGATGATGATGAAAAAGATTCAAATCGCTTTAGATGGACCAGCGGGTGCTGGGAAAAGTACGATCGCAAAACAATTGGCAGCGCGCCTTGACTATGTATATATCGATACAGGAGCTATGTACCGAGCTGTGACGCTAGCAGCACTTGAACAATCGCTTGATCTCAACAATGGTGAAGTGCTCGGTGAATTGATGAAATCGCTGGATATTCGTTTAACACCAGGTGAAAACGGGCAACGTGTCTTTATTGGTGATCGCGAAGTGACGGATGCGATTCGTTCAATCGAAATCACGAATAATGTCTCGTTCGTCGCTCGACAAAAAGAAGTCCGGGCTGCGCTTGTTACGGCACAACGGAAATTAGCTGAGCGCGGTGGCATCGTCATGGATGGACGTGATATCGGTACAGTCGTGTTACCTGATGCAGAATTAAAAGTCTTTTTGACGGCAACCGTTGAGGAACGAGCAGCTCGTAGACATCGTGAAAACATCGCGCGTGGGATGGATAGTGACATCACGATTCTTCAAGAAGAGATCGCGTTACGTGATAAACGAGACAGTGAGCGTGAAGTATCGCCATTACGCCAAGCGGACGACGCGCTTTATCTGGACACGACAGAGATGACGATTGATGATGTCGTCGTCCGATTGATGGAACTAGCAGAAGGTGTTTTAAAATGAAACGTCAAGATACCGTTTATCGAATTGCGCGGTTCGTCGTCTGGGTCATTGCCAAAATAGTCTTTCGTGTGAAGGTGACGGGGCAAGAGAACATTCCAAAGGATGGGTCTTTACTCGTCTGTGCCAATCACAGTTCGAACTGGGATCCGGTCTTCCTCGTCAGTGCGATCCCACCGAAGCGTGCGGTTCGTTACATGGCAAAAGAAGAATTGTTTAAAGTTCCTGCCTTAAAACAGTTGATGATTGCGGCAGGAACATATCCTGTCGGTCGCGGTCAAGGAGATCGTCAAGCCTTAAAGCGAACGATCGAGTTATTGAATTCGGATGAAACTGTTGGTATTTTCCCGGAAGGAACACGTTCTGCACCAGGTGAATTCACTTCAGCGCAACCGGGTGTTGGATTCTTCGCCTTGCGGTCGACTGCTCAGATTTTACCGATTGCTATCATCGGATCATACCGTCCTTTTAAACGGATGCACGTCGCAATCGGAAAACCGGTTGATATTTCGGATTTACGTGATCAACGTGGGGCAGCAAAATCGATTTCTGATCGAATCATGGACGAAATCAAATCCGTCTACTTCAATCACGCTTAATACCTTGACAAATAGTCAGAATTGTAAGAAGTTAGAAGCAGGATAAACGTATTGACATGTGTCATGCGTTTCTTGTACTCATCGTGAGGAGGTTGTTTTGGAATGGTCGAAGAAATGAAAGATATGCCTGATTTTGAAATTCATCGGGACCAGGTAGTTACCGGAATGGTCGTGAAAATTGAAGACAAGCAAGCACTCATTGATATCGGATATAAAACAGAAGCCATCTTACCGATTAGCGAAGTATCGAGTCTCCATCTTGATGACATTCGTGGCGTGTTGAACGTCGGAGATGAACTACAAGTGAAGGTCAAGAAAATCACGGATGAAGAGGTTGTCGTCTCAAAACGAGAAATTGACGCACTCAAAGCGTGGGAGCAAGTAGAAGAGAAGTACAAATCAGGTGAAATCTTTGAAGTTGTCGTCAAAGACATCGTCAAAGGTGGTCTCGTTGTTGATATTGGCGTTCGAGGATTTATTCCGGCGTCGCTCGTCGAGCGGCATTATGTCGAGGATTTCTCAGACTATATCGGTCGTTCGATCGAAGTTAAGGTCGTTGAACTCGATCAAGAAAAGAACCGTGTCATTCTCTCGCATAAAGCAGTTGTTGAAGGTGAATTGAATGCGAAGAAAAAAGAGACACTTGAAAATCTAGAAGTGGGTCAAGTCCTTGAAGGAACGGTCCAGCGTTTGACAGATTTCGGCGCGTTTGTAGATATCGGTGGCGTCGACGGACTCGTTCATATCTCAGAAATGGCGCATCATCGTGTCGAACGTCCTTCAGATATCGTCACGGAAGGTCAAAAAGTCGAAGTTAAAGTACTTGGTGTTGACCGTGATACTGAGAAGGTCAAGTTATCGATTAAGGAAACACAACCGGGTCCATGGCAACAGATGGAAGGGAAAATCGAAGCTGGGGATATCGTCAAGGGACGTGTACGCCGTCTCGTCCAGTTTGGTGCTTTCATTGAACTTGCGCCACAAGTAGAAGGACTTTTGCATATCTCACAAATTGCAAACCGCCATATTGGATCGCCTTCGGAAGTACTCGAAGAAGGGCAAGAAATTGAAGCGAAAGTATTAGAAGTGCGTCTCGATGAGCATAAGATTTCGCTATCAACACGTGTTCTTGAAGAGGAAGAAGCGTCTTCTGAAGACTACTCAGATTACACGAATCAATCAGAAGGATTTTCTGTTGCTGATTTGACAGAAGAGGACTCAGAGGCGAAAGAATAAAGCATGACACAAAGCGGACACAAGCGTGTCCGCTTTTTATATGCGGTTTGTTATGGTATATGAGAGTTTGATTTGATACAATAGAACGGCTATGAAGCGAGAGAAGAGAAAGAAGGTGTTGGGATGGCAATTCCAGTCGTGGCGATCGTAGGTCGCCCAAATATCGGAAAGTCGACGATTTTTAACCGGGTGATTGGAGATCGGGTTTCAATCGTAGAAGACAAGCCAGGCGTTACCCGCGACCGTATTTACGGAACTGGAGAATGGCTGAATCGTCATTTTCATTTGATTGATACAGGTGGAATCGAAGTTGGGGATGAGCCCCTACTTCAAATGATGCGTCATCAGGCGGAGCTCGCCATTGATGAAGCGGACGTCATCATTTTCATGGTGAATGGACGCGAAGGAATCACAGCAGCAGATGAGGAAGTTGCGAACATGTTATTCCGTTCGAACAAACCAGTCGTCGTAGCTGTTAACAAAGTAGATAATTTTGAAATGCGTGATTTAATGTATGAATTCTACTCACTTGGATTCGGAGACTTGTTCCCGATTTCTGGTACGCATGGTCTTGGTCTTGGTGACTTACTTGACCGCGTCCTTGAACTTGCACCAGATAAAGAAGAGTTGGAATACGATGAAGGTACGATTAAGTTTGCCTTGATTGGTCGCCCAAACGTTGGGAAATCAAGTATGACGAATTCGATTCTTGGTGAAGAACGTGTCATCGTCTCGAGCATCGCTGGTACGACACGTGATGCCATCGATACACCGTTTTCGCGAGATGAACAAGAATACGTCATCATTGATACGGCAGGGATGCGAAAACGTGGAAAAGTCTATGAATCGACGGAACGTTTTAGTGTCATGCGTGCACAAAAAGCAATCGAGCGGGCGGATGTCGTCTGTGTCGTTCTTGATGGTGAAGAAGGTATCATCGAGCAAGATAAAAAAGTAGCAGGATATGCGCATGAAGCAGGACGTGCGATCGTCATCGTCGTCAACAAATGGGACGCTGTCGAAAAAGATGATAAGACGATGAAGAAAATGGAAGAAGAAATTCGTGAAGAATTCCGTTTCCTTGACTATGCACCTATCGTCTTCGTTTCGGCGAAAACAAAACGTCGCTTGCAGACTTTATTACCAGTCATTCAACAAGCTGCGCACAGTCATGCGCAACGGATTCAGACAAGTGTCTTGAACGATGTCATCGTTGACGCTGTCGCGATGAACCCAGCGCCGACAGATAAAGGGGTTCGTCTTCGGATTAACTACGCGACTCAAGTCGCGTCACGACCACCAACGTTCGTCTTATTCGTTAATGATCCAGAATTGCTGCACTTCTCTTATAAACGATATCTCGAGAACCGGATTCGGGAAGCATTTGATTTTACAGGTACACCAATCCGGATTTTAGCTCGTCAAAAACAATAATGAGGTGAGTCAGTATGACCAAAATCGCAGTCATCGGAGCGGGAAGCTGGGGAACAGCCCTCTCGCTCGTCTTAGCTGATAATGATCAGGAAGTCATTCTTTATGGTCGTGAGCAAATTAATGTTGATCGAATCAATGAGCATCATGAAAATACGCAGTTCTTGCCAGGTGTTGCGTTACCAAAAGCATTAAAAGCAACGACAGATCTCAAAGAGGCGGTAGAAGGGGCGACGCATATCTTAATCGTCACACCATCCTCTGCGATTCGAGCAGTTTCTCGTCAATTAAATGAGCTGTTGACGGAACCGGTTGTTCTGATCCATGCATCGAAAGGGATCGAGCCGAAGACACATCTTCGATTGTCAGAGTTAATCGAAGCAGAGGTCGATCCAGCGAAGCGTAAAGCTATTTGTGTATTGACGGGTCCTTCACATGCTGAAGAGGTTGCGTTACGTAAACCAACGACGGTAACGATTGCATCGGATGACTTAGAAGAAGCAGGGCGTGTTCAGGAACTGTTCACGAATGAAAACTTCCGTGTCTATCTGAATGCGGACATCATTGGTGCAGAACTCGGTGGTGCACTGAAGAACATTATTGCACTTGCCGCTGGTATGACGGATGGTCTTGGTTATGGTGACAACGCGAAAGCAGCTCTGATTACACGTGGGATGGTCGAAATGGCGCGTCTCGGTACGATGCTTGGAGCTAATCCGATGACGTTTACTGGATTGACGGGTATGGGGGACTTGATCGTTACCTGTACATCGGTTCATAGTCGAAATTGGCGTGCGGGGAATGCCATCGGTCGAGGTGAAAAATTAGAGACTGTGCTTGAAAACATGGGAATGGTCGTTGAAGGCGTTCGTGCGACCCAAGCGGCGTATGATTTAGCGGAGACGAAACAGTGTGAACTGCCAATTACTTCTGCTCTCTACCATGTTCTCTTTGACGGTCATACACCTGAAGAAGAAGTCAAAAAGTTGATGCAACGACCACAAAAAAATGAGATCGAGCATCTCTTCACGACGAAAGATTAACGGAGTGGGGTGGAAACCTTGAGTCCAGGATTATTAAAAATGTGGATTTCGTTCGCTGGCATCGGACTCTTTGCGATCAGTGTCTTACTGGTCACCGTCAGTCGGACGAAGTTGAAAGGGATATGGCAGATTCTTGTATCAACCTTGGCATTCGTTTGTTTCATCGTCGCGTCAATCATCATGGTATTCATCGTCATGGCGGGGCCGAGCGCATGAAAAAATGGTTCGTGCTATTCATGCTCATTCCGGTGACGTTATTATCCGGCTGTCTCTTTCCGGATAGCCAAAAACCGTCTAACCGTGTACCGTATCCGCAACAGTTACGTACCGTTCAGGATGCTGTCGATGCATATCAAAAAGATACAGGTGTACTACCAATCAAGACGATGGAAGCCGATACTCCGCTTATGGAGCGTTACCAAATCGAACTTGGGCGGTTGATACCGCGATATATGAGTGATCCACCAACGAACAGCTTCGAAGGTGGGGGAACGTTCATTTACTTGCTTGTCGATGTCGAGACGAAACCAACCGTTAAGTTGATGGATTTACTTGTTGCGGAAGAGTTACAAAAACTTCAAGTCCGAATTGATGCTTATCGGAAAAAGAATGATAAGTATCCCTTCAAAGGTTCATTTGGTAAGAACCAGTTTACACTTGACTATAAAAAATTATTTATCAAAAAAGAACCGACCGTTCCAAGTCCGTACTCAGATGAAAAATTATCGATTTATGTCGATGGTCAAGGACGACTCTTCATCAACTATTTGCCAGAGTTGAAGAAAGCGGTGCAAACTGCGAAGAAAAAGCCGAAAGTTGGTCAAGATATTCGGTATTTACTCTATGAAGATCAGCCTTTTGTTCCTGCCTATTCTCAAAGCTACACGATAAACGAAAAAGGCGAACCTGTGTTTTCAGAGAAATCGAGCGAAGAATCTGAAAATTGAACGTTATTTACACGAAAATGTTGTAATAGCAACGTTTATGGGGTATGATTACCCTCGAAGAAGTGATTGGGAGGGGGTGAAAGTAATGAACAAAACTGAACTCATTCAAGCAGTCGTCGAAAAATCAGGTCTTACGAAAAAAGACGTGACGAAAGTTGTCGAATCAACATTCGAATCGATCACTGAGACACTTCAGTCTGGAGAAAAAGTCCAATTGATTGGATTTGGTAACTTCGAAGTCCGTGAGCGTGCAGCCCGTAAAGGTCGCAACCCACGTACGAAAGAAGATATCGAGATTCCAGCAAGCAAAGTACCTGCCTTCAAACCAGGTAAAGCATTGAAAGATGCTGTGAAGTAATCCGGCTACATAGTCGCCCGAGATTTTCTCGGGCGGCTTTTTTGTGGACATTCAGAAGCGTGAAAGCCCACCGATTATGGTATATTAAAAAAGAAGAACGTCCATCAACGAGATGGCACTGGAGATCGGGGGGTAAAAGCATGGAACAACATGAGCTGCGCGTGGATGAAATCATCACTGCACTCACCACTAAACAAACGACACGATTGGCTCGACATGTGGATTTCCCTTCCATCGATCGTGAACAGATCAGTTGGTTGATTGATGTCGCTCAGCATGACACGTTGGACGCTGAGGCACTTGTCAAAGCGATTCATTTCGCACAAGTCGCCTTACGTTTGCATGAGCGTGTCAATGAGACGCAACGTGGTTCGAAGGAACGGCAGCTTCTTGTGTTAGCAGGAGATTTATTCTCGAGCTATTTCTTTGAACAGTTAGCTGGGTTGCCAAAAGAGATTCTCGTCTCACTCGGACGGACCATTCAACGTGTCAATGAAGCGAAGTGTGCCTTACACGAAATGAATTATGAATCGACGGAAGAACGGGTTCTCTTATGGTTAACGGCAGAGTTCGGCTTAATGCAAGGACTCGCGGCAATCACCAAACGAGAATGGCTGACACGACAGGGGCGGCAGATCATTCAGCAACAGGCAGAACAATTAGATCTGGTCGCACAGAAATTACTGTTATCACATCTCGAGCAGATGGCGGTAGCATGAGATCTTGGAAAGGGTGAGCAGTGTGCAGACAAAAGATAAAGAGAAAAAAGTATATGAAGTATTCCAATCGATATCTTCGAACTATGATCAAATGAATTCGGTCATCAGTTTCCGATTGCATAAATTATGGAGACGCGAGACGATGCGCCGGATGCAAGTCTTCCCAGGTGCTAAATGTCTCGATCTTTGTTGTGGAACAGCGGATTGGACGATTCAACTGGCGAAAGCAGCAGGTCCGACAGGTGTAATCAAAGGACTTGATTTTTCAGAGAACATGTTGAAAGTCGGCGTGGGAAAAGTAGAGGCGCTTGATATGAAAAACATCGAGTTGATTCATGGAAATGCAATGGATCTTCCATTTGGCGATAACTCATTTGATTACGTAACAATCGGCTTCGGTTTACGAAACGTACCCGATTACCTACAGGTCATCAAAGAGATGCATCGTGTCTTAAAACCAGGTGGAACGGTCGTTTGTCTTGAAACGAGTCAACCGACTGCTCCGATTTTCCGCGAAGCGTATTCGTTATACTTCGGAAAAATCATGCCGCAAGTCGGTCGATTGCTTGCAAAATCATATGATCAATATAACTGGCTACAAGAATCGACGGAAGTATTCCTCGACCGCGTCGAACTGAAACAACTCTTCGAACAAGCAGGCTTCATGCAAGTGGAAGTCAAAGCATTCGCGGGTGGGGCTGCTGCGATGCACCTTGGGAAGAAGTGGTGAGATGTCACTGCATTCCATATACCGTGATGTCACGAAGGAAGTTAATTTAGTCGATCGTTTTCTGATCAATCATATCGCTTCTGAAGAACCAACGATCGATGCAGCAGGAAAACAATTGCTGAAAGCTGGTGGGAAACGAATTCGACCAGCATTCGTCTTGCTCGCATCCAAGTTCGGTGAGGCAGATCGAGATGAACTGATTCGTGTAGCGGCAAGCCTTGAACTTGTCCATATGGCATCACTCGTCCACGATGATGTCATTGATGACGCAGAACTACGTCGAGGAAAACCCACCGTCATGCAATATTTTGATGAGGAAGTGGCGCTGTATTCGGGCAATTATTTGTTTGGAGAAGCCGTTCGGTTGATTGGTGAAGTCGGGAAGCCGGAACTGGTCCAAGTCATGGTTCATACGATGCGTGAAATTTGTGAAGGTGAGATTGAGCAAATTTATGACCAATACGATTGGGAACAGTCGATTAAACGATATATCAAACGAATTGAACGAAAGACAGCTATTCTGATTGAAGCGAGCTGTCATCTGGGTGCAATTGTTGCGAATTGTTCTGCAGCCGATACGAAAGCGTTACGGTTGTTTGGGCGAGATATCGGACTCGCTTTTCAAATTGCTGACGACTTGCTTGATTTCACAGCGAATCGTACAGAACTTGGTAAGCCGGTAGCAGAGGATCTGCGTCATGGACACAAAACATTACCTGTCTTTTATGGTGCAGAGAATGCTACCTTTTACGAACGTCTTTCGCAAATCGAGAGTATGCCAACACATGAAGAAGTAGCACCGTTGCTGTCGTTTCTTCAAACTTCAGGCGCCCTCGAACGGACGCAACAAACGGTCGATCACTATATCCACCGTGCGATCAAACGTCTTGAACCATTACCTAAATCATCAGCCAAACGATCGCTTGAAGAAGTAGCACGCTACGTTGGAAAACGAAAAGGATGAAGATTGTCAAAAATTTCTTGCTGTTCTTCACAAAAGCCAGTAAACTGACTATGTAAGCGCTTTTCTAAAAGCATTTCATAGGGGGAACTAGAGATGGAACAGACATTTTTGATGGTTAAACCAGATGGCGTAGAACGTGGATTGATTGGGGAAATCATCGGACGGATCGAACGCAAAGGATTCATCATTCGCGAAATGAAAATGATGAATGTTACAGAAGAACTCGCAAAAGCACATTACGAAGAGCATGCTGAGAAACCGTTCTTCGGAGAGTTGGTCACTTTCCTCACATCGGGTCCTGTTGTCGCACTTCGCGTCGAAGGAACAGACGTCGTTGCTGTTTCTCGTTTGATGATTGGGAAAACAAAACCTCTAGAAGCAGCACCTGGAACGATTCGTGGTGATTTCGCGAACACGATGAGTGAGAACGTCATTCATGGTTCGGATAGTATCGAAAGTGCGGGGCGTGAGCTTACGCTTTGGTTTCAAGGACAGCCAGTCAACGCGTAATACATGAATAAAAAGACAACGGGGAAGGGATTCGATTTGATCGAATCCCTTTTGTCGTATTCTTGTAAAACGGAATGACCAGATTATCTAATTGCTTTTTGGAATGCCTATAGCTTTATGCTACTATAGAAAATAAGTTGAACTGGTCATCGAGATGACCATTCGATATCGAGAGTGAGCGAGGTGTGCCAATTGGAAGATTATGAACTTTTCATTCAACGGTTCAAGACCAAATCAGGGATTGATCTCGGTCAGTATAAAGAAGCACAGATGAAACGGCGATTGACAGCGTTACGTGATAAAAAAGGCTACAGTACATTTGCGTCTTATATGCAGGCAATGGATAAGAGTACATCGTTATACGAAGAATTTTTAGATCGGATGACGATCAACGTCAGTGAATTTTTCCGTAATCCGATACGTTGGCAACAATTAGAACAAGACATCTTACCGATCCTTGAGTCGCGCGCACACGGACGTATCCGGACATGGAGCGCAGCTTGTTCGACCGGAGAAGAACCGTACTCCCTTGCGATGATTTTAAGTGAACGGCTCGACCCGTCCGCTTTTACGATTCAAGCAACGGATTTGGATGATCTCGTCCTTGAAAAGGCAAAGCTTGGACGATACGGCGCCTCCGCTTTGAATGAAGTCGTAGAAGCGCGCAAAAAGAAATATTTCATTGAGCAAGAGCAGACGTTTGAAGTCGTTCCTGAAATTAAGCGACTCGTTCGTTTTAGTAAACATAATCTGTTAGGAGACCGGTACGATACGGGATTTGATCTAATTATCTGCCGCAATGTACTGATTTATTTTACAGAAGAAGCGAAAGCACATGTCTATCGTTCGTTCGTCGATGCCTTAAAACCGGGCGGAATTCTTTTCGTTGGTGGAACGGAGCAAATATTCCAACCTGAACGATTTGGATTGAAGATGAAACAAAGCTTCTTTTACGAAAAAATCGGTTGAACAGAAAGGGATGAAGCGAATGCGTTACATGACAGCAGGAGAATCACACGGAAAAGGGTTGACCGTCATTATAGATGGAATGCCGGCAGGACTCACGATTGATTTCGAAGCGATTCAGCGCGAGATGACACGTCGCCAAGGTGGATATGGACGCGGTCGACGGATGCAAATCGAACAAGATCAAATTGATGCACGTGGTGGGATTCGTCATGGATACACGACGGGATCACCCATCAGTTTGTTCATCGAAAATAAGGATCATGCGCACTGGACACAAGTCATGCAAGCAGAACCGCTTAAAGAACAGCTGGAACGTCCTCGGACGTTGACACGCCCGCGTCCCGGACATGCTGATCTCGTGGGAGGTTTGAAGTACGGTCATCGCGACTTACGCGACGTACTAGAACGTTCCTCAGCTCGTGAGACGGCAGCACGTGTAGCCGTCGGCGCCTTCGCTAAACAATTACTTCATGAACTCGGTATCGAAGTGTTCTCGCACGTCCGGTCGATCGGTGGAATTGATGCACCTTGGAAAGATCCAGTTGAACATCAGGAAACAATTGATGCTTCACCCGTTCGTTGTGCGGATGAGGTGGCAGGACAACGGATGATGGAAGAAATTGATGCGGCTAAAAAAGAAGGAGATACACTTGGTGGCGAGATTGAAATCGTCGTGACGGGCATGATGCCAGGAGTCGGTTCTTTCACTCAAAACGACCTCAAACTCGACAGTCGAATCGCACAAGCTGTGATCAGTGTCAATGCGATGAAATCAGTCGGTTTTGGGGATGGGTATGAACTTGGTCGTCGTAAGGGTAGTACTGTCCAGGATGAAATCATTCATGATGCATCAGGGTATCAACGACGAACGAACCATTTAGGTGGAATCGAAGGCGGGATGTCGACAGGGATGCCAATTCGTGTCCAGGTAGCAATGAAGCCGATTCCGACGCTCTATCGTCCACTTCAATCGGTTGATATCGAAACGAAGGAAGCGTTTACGGCACAAATCGAACGAAGTGATGCCTGTGCGGTTCCTGCTGCATCCGTGGTCCTTGAAGCCGTCGTTGCGTTTGAAATCGCGGTCGCTATCCTTGAAATGTTCGGGACATCCACACTTGATCGTCTTCAAGCTGCTGTCGCTGCTTACAAAGAGGAGGTTCGGACGTTTTGATCGAGCTCGATATTCGGTTGAATGCGTCATACCCTGTACTTATTGGAGCTGATACTCTATCGCGGCTGTCGCATCTCCCGGCTCTTCAAGCTGCGGATCAGATCTGGATCATCACGGATGAAACGGTACATCAGTTGCACTTGAATACATTACAAAAGGCGTTAGCGGCTACATCTGTTTCGGCAGCTATTCATATTAGCACGGTTGCGGCTGGGGAACAGAGTAAATCGTTAACGACCTATGGTTCGTTATTAGAAGAGGGAATCCGTTTCGAGATGACGCGTCACAGTATCATCCTTGCGTTTGGAGGTGGCATGATTGGCGACTTAGCAGGATTCGTTGCTGCCACTTTCTTGCGTGGTATCCCGTTCATTCAAATTCCGACGACATTGTTAGCACACGATTCAAGTGTCGGTGGAAAAGTTGGTCTGAACCTATCTCTTGGGAAAAACTTGGTCGGTGCATTTTATCAACCGAGTGGTGTCGTGTATGATTTGGCGCTTCTTCAGACATTACCGGACCGGGAATGGCGAAGTGGCTTCTTTGAGTTAGTCAAGCATGGATTCCTCGCGCGTCCGTCGTTTGCAGACACGTTACTTGATGTCTCACTAGACGCCGTCAAAGGACTCGATTTAGAAGACTGGCTCGCCCGCGGTATTAGCGTCAAACGCGATATTGTCGAACAAGATGAGACGGAGCAAGGGATGCGGGCGTTCTTGAATTATGGGCACACGTTCGGTCACGCTGTCGAATATGCTAGTCCTGGTCTTGCGCATGGAGAAGCAGTAGGGATTGGACTCGTGTTCGTCAAATTCCTTGAAGGAAACGAAAAGCAGGCAGAACAACTCGGACGATTGCTTCGTCGTCTTGGTACGGTATTACCAAAGCGGAGATCATTTACAACGTATCTTAAACTGATGCGTCGCGACAAAAAGAATCAACAAGCAACGATTCGATTCGTCCTTGAGAAGGAAGGACGATTCGTCCTAGAGGCGATGAGCGAAGAACGATTGCGCCAAGCATTTAATCAAACTGTGAGGTGTTTAGAATGGGCTTAAGAGGAACAGTACAAGTACCAGGCGATAAATCAATGACACATCGTGCCTTCTTGTTCGGAGGAATTGCTGAAGGAACGACACGTGTCAGAAATGCACTCGAAGGAGCCGATTGTCTCGCTTCACTAGATGCGATGCAGTCACTTGGTGCACATATCGAGCGAACACCAGAGGAAATTCGAATCACTGGAACGGAGACGTTTCAAGAAGCGACGATCGACTGCGGAAACTCAGGTACGACGATTCGTCTTTTAAGTGGTATATTGGCTGGCGGTCAAGCGACGTATGCACTCGATGGAGATGATTCATTGCGTAGACGCCCGATGAAACGGATCACGGAACCACTTGCTTTATTTGGGGCGAACGTAACTGGTGAAACTGCGCCACTACACATCACAGGCACTCCGCTTGTCGGAACGACGTATACGTTACCCGTTGCAAGTGCCCAAGTGAAAAGTGCTGTGTTGCTCGCGGGTCTTCATGCGACAGGAGAAACGACGGTCATCGAGCCGATCTTGTCTAGAGATCATACGGAGCGGATGTTGCCGCAATTTGGTGTCGACATATCGATTGATGACTTCGAAGATGGTCGTCATATTCGCCTCCAAGGTCCTGTTCGTCTGCAAGCGACGTCACTCGACATTCCAGGTGATCCGTCGTCAGCAGCGTTCTGGTGGACAGCGGCAGCAATCGGACAAGATAGTCGCATCACGACGACGCACGTCTTGATGAATCCAACGCGTATCGGTTTCTTACAAACGTTACGACAAATGGGTGCAAGTGTCGAAATCAATCACCGTTCGGAAGCAGGCGGAGAAGAGACAGCAGATGTGACTGTGGAGACGACATCGTTGCAGGCGGTCACGGTCGAAGGCGACCAGATTCCTTCCTTGATTGATGAAATTCCATTGCTCGCGTTACTTGCGACACAAGCGGATGGACGAACGGTCATTCGGGATGCAGAAGAACTCCGCGTCAAAGAGACGGATCGTATCGCAACGGTCGTGGCGGCATTAAGTCGTCTCGGGGCAAACATCGAAGCGACGGATGACGGCATGATCATTGAAGGTCCAACTCCCTTATTAGCAGCTGAAGTGGATAGTGCGGGCGATCACCGGCTCGCGATGATGTTGACGATTGCGGCGACGATCAATCCGGAAATTAACGTTCATGGACGCGAAGTAGTTGAAGTCAGCTATCCAACGTTCTATGATGATTTAAAGAAACTTCAATCCGACCGTTCTGAATAAGATACAGGCGGATAACAGAAAGTGGGGCGCTTGCCTTGAATGAACAACTATTGAATGGCATCATCGAAGAATTAGAACACGGTCATACTTCGGAAGCTTTAGCAGCATTAGAACAACTTGAAAAGACAGGAACGGATGAGGACCGCCTCGCCGTTGCCGATCTCTATATCGAACTCGGATTATCTGACCGAGCGGTTGATCTCTTAGCACCGCTTTATGTCGAATACGCGGGTAACGCAGGAGTTGCCTTGTTACTGGCGGAGTGTTATATCGATTTGGATCGCGAAGAGGAAGCGATTTCCGTGCTCGAGCAGGTTGATACGTCGGACATGGAATACGGTCCCCGTTCGCTCGTGTTACTCGCAGATCTCTATCAGTCACAAGGACTCGACGAAGTGGCATTAGCGAAATTGAAGGAAGCACGTAATCTTGCGCCGGAAGAACCGTTGCTCGCTTACGGATTAGCTGAGCTCTACATGACGCTTGGCGCTTTCGATCAAGCAGTACCATTATTCGCTGAAATCGCAGAACGTCCGGAGTTACGTGCTGAATTGCCACTCGATGCCCTTTATGCGGAATCACTTGCGATGACAGGACAGTTTGAAGATGCGATTCCACTGTATGAACGTGCCGTTGCGGAACGGTCTGACTTGCATACGTTGTTTGGTCTTGCGATGACGGCTCACCGAGTCGGTCAACACCAAAAAGCGGTCGAGACATTCCAACAATTGATTGCGCAGGATCCAGATTATACGTCTGCGTATGTTCCATATGCGGAAAGCCAAGCCGAACTCGGTCTGACAAAAGAAGCACTGAACGTAATCAAGCAAGGGATGGAGCGTGACGATTACAATGACGAATTGCGGACGATGGAAGCCTTATTCCTTCTGAAGCTCGGTGATCGCGCAGGAAGTGTACAAGCTTTACGTGAGGCACTTGCCTTGAATCCTGAATCGATCGTTGCGGCGGAACGTTTGTTATCGTTACTTGCTGAAGACGAGGACCATGATGCGATGATCGAAACGATCTCAGCCATCGAAGAACACGTGACGGCTCCAATTTTGACATGGTATCGGGCACGTGCTTTATATGCCTTAGAGGAATATACACAAGCGATGGAGAATTATGCGATAGTCGAGGGCGCATTTACAGAAGACGCGCTCTTCTTGAAAGAGTATGGTTTTGCACTCGTCGAGGAAGGACGGCGTGAAGAAGGACAACGTCTCCTCCGTCGTGCTGCCCAGTTGACACCAGAAGATAACGAACTCGTTGACTATGTTGAACGAATGGATGGATGACTTCACGGGAGAAGGGAGTAGGATTGAGATGATAGAGAGAAAGCAGCGATTCTTACGCCGCATCTTGACCTATTACACGTTAAAGCGACGGGAAGCGAAATGGATCATTGATTACTGGTTGCGTAATGAGGCAAAACTCGAACAGGTTCACTTCGTTCAAAATGCAACGTTCGCTCCGAAAGCCATCATCATGACGACATATGGATTCGATGCAGAACCGTTTCTCTTCAAAAAAGGAGATGTCACGACGCTAGACCCAGAAAAAGCCTATCATGATATTCGTCTGACTTCAGAAGAAATTTATATTGAGTTAAATTTCCAAGGTATGATGATGGATGATGAGTATCTGTCTCTCCTCGAAGAGAATCCATTTCGTCCAGAAGTTGCTGTTGAACCGCGCTTAGCAGATGAAGCGACGCATTTCATCGCGGTCACGGTCAATCGACAAGAAGAAGAACGATTGGTCCGCTTGATTGATGAAGCACTCGATGCACGCGATCAACACCGTTTCCACTCCCTTTCCGAACAGTTACGACTCGTTCGAAGTCAACTACCTTAACAGTAGGACCTTATCACCTCTTGAAGGTGATAAGGTCCTTTTTGTATGTGAAGATTTGTGCAAAATATGAAGAAAAATAGACCGGAATTTCATAAAACGTTCACATTAAGACAGCAGGAGGAAATGCGGATATGATACATTAAATGTGACGAATTGTAAGTACGAAAGAAAGGGGGAAATGACTTGCGTTTCAAACCATCCGACGTACAGCGGACACGAAGCGAACAAGCGTATATCGATACGCTGATCGTGCCTTTGCTTCCGATCGGTTTCGATGAGGCGATGCATGCTTACGCAGAATGCGCAGACATGACATTGACGGTGGCGTCCGAAGTTGAACGTCAGCTATCCGGACGGGCATTGCTCTTACCTGCCATGACATACATCGATACACCATCGATCGGACAGTTGGAAGGATGGCGTCAAGCGGCTGCTTCCGGGCAATTCCGTTTCATCACCTTCATCACCGCTGATTTAAGGTGGAAGGAGACTGCCGCCGAAGAGATTATCTACGTGCCACGTCTAGCTCTTGAGACGATGAGTCGTGACCAACAAGGTCAGATGGTCGGGAATTTTGTTGGACAAGTTCTCGAACAGTTAGGAAACCGTTGGACCGCGCTATGAAGCGGTTGACGCAATGATTTTATTAAGATACTATTACCATGTGAGAAATTTGTGTGAAGTACTGTCGTCTTGGGGCACAGCGTACATCACAAGGGGGGATCGAGATGGCTCAAAACGGGTCTAACGTAACACGTCGTCAATTCTTGACGTATACATTGACAGGCGTCGGCGGTTTCATGGCGGCGACAATGGTCATGCCGATGGTCAACTTCGCAGTTGATCCAGTCCTGAAGAAATCAGGAGCAGGCGATAAAGTAAAAGTAATGAAGTTGTCGGATATCACGACAGAACCAAAACGGGTCGACTTCAAGAAACAAACGCAAGATGCGTGGTATGAGTTCGAAGAAACATTGTCTGCCTGGGTGTTCAAAGATGATAAGGGAGAAATTCTTGCTCTTTCACCGATTTGTAAACACTTAGGTTGCCAAGTCAGCTTCGGCGCAGATCCAACGCACCCGGAGCAATTCTATTGCCCATGTCACTTCGGACGGTATACGAAGGATGGCACGAACGTACCTGGTACGCCTCCAACGAAACCACTCGATGAGTATGAAATGCAACAGAAAGATGGTTACCTCTATCTTGGTAAACCAGTCGAAAGAGGTGCGTAAGCGATGATGCAAAAAATCTATGATTGGATTGATGAGCGCGTTGACATTACGCCGCTCTGGCGAGACATCGCCGATCATGAAGTACCGGAGCACGTCAACCCGGCACATAACTTTTCAGCTTTCGTTTATTGTTTTGGCGGATTGACGTTCTTTACGATCGTCATCCAGATTCTTTCGGGGATGTTCTTGACGATGTATTATGTACCGGACATCATCAACGCACACGCGTCCGTCTATTATCTTCAAAACGAAGTCGCGCACGGACAAATTGTTCGTGGTATGCACCACTGGGGCGCATCTGTTGTTATCGTAATGTTGTTCTTACATACATTACGTGTCTTCTTCACTGGTTCATACAAAAAACCACGTGAATTGAACTGGGTTGTCGGAGTACTCTTGTTCTTCGTCGTCTTAGCTCTCGGTCTGACAGGATACCTATTGCCTTGGGACATGAAAGCCTTGTTCGCAACGAAAGTTACAATTCAGATTGCTGAAAGTATTCCGGTCATCGGTGGTATCGCGAAGACCCTCCTTGCGGGTGGAGAAATCGTCGGCGCAAGTACAATCGCTCGATTCTTTGCGATTCACGTCTTCTTCCTTCCTGCAGCATTGTTCGTCTTGCTCGGGGCCCACTTCATGATGATCCGTAAACAAGGGATCTCTGGACCACTTTAAACCGACTATCATCTAGACAACAAAAAAGGGGGAGAACACGATGCATCGTGGTAAAGGAATGAAATTCGTCACCGATTCACGGGTGTCGATCAACAACCGGATGCCGAACAAGTCGAAAGACTATTCGGAATATCCAGGTCGAACGGAAGCGTTCTGGCCAAACTTCTTACTTCGCGAATGGATGGTTGGAGCGGTCTTCTTGATCGGCTTCATGACACTGACAATCGTAGAAGCAGCACCACTTCAAAACATTGCCGATCCGACGAATACGTCGTACATTCCACTTCCGGACTGGTACTTCCTATTCCTCTATCAGCTCTTGAAATACCAATTTGCTGCAGGTCCATACATCTTGATGGGTACGGTCATTCTTCCAGGTCTTGCGTTCACAGCACTTCTCGTCGCGCCATGGCTCGACCAAGGTCTTGAACGTCGTCCAGCGAAACGTCCGATCGCAGTCAGCATGATGCTCCTTGCAGTCGTCTCGATCGTCTTCTTGACGTGGGAATCTGTTCAAACGACTCACTGGGATACAATCCACAAACAAGGTGAGTTGACGATGGACGAAGGACCGAAAATTGATACATCGGCAAAAGGATACGAAATTTATTCGAACCAGTCATGTGTCAACTGTCATGGTAAGAACCTCGAGGGTGGCGCAGCAGCTCCAGCGCTCGTCGGTACGAAAAAGACAGAAAAAGAGATTTATGATATTGCAGTCAAAGGTGTCGGTTCGATGCCTGCTGGTCAGTTCAAAGGATCAGATGCGGATCATAAGGAACTTGCGAAATTCATCGCTTCATACGGTGAAGGCGGCGAAAATAATAAATAAGCCAAAAGCCGGGGGAGCAATCCTCCGGCTTTTGTCGATGATGAGGTGAAACGATTGCAAGGATTACTTATGTTACTCCGTCATAAAGCGGTGCTCTGGGTCGTCGGATTGATCAACTTAGCAGGCACTTTATACGGTTACTACTGGTACGAACCACAACTTGCGACATCGAAGTGGTACTATTATCCGTTCATACCAGATAGCCCAACAGCATCACTGTTCTTTACGATCATTGTCTTTCTCTGGATCTTTGGACGACGTTCTCGATTGATTGAAGCACTTGCCTTCGTGACATTGATCAAATACGGGGTTTGGGCAGTCGTTATGAATGCCTTGATGTTGAATCAGCTCGGAACAGAAGATTCGTTCTTAACAGCGATGGCACTGATGTTGATGGTGTCACACGGGGCGATGGCTTTCCAAGCGTTACTGTATAGTCCACTAATGACGTTTCGTGTAAAGGAACTCGTTCTTGTCGCGATTTGGGTCATTCATAACGACGTTGTCGATTATGTCCTCGGGCAATGGCCACGTTACCCGGCACTCGCTGAACATATCCAGTGGATCGGATATGGTTCCTTCTGGTTGACGGGATTATGTCTTTTGATGGGATATCTCCTTGTCGTGCGCGATTCAATTGACAATAAGATCACTTGAACATAAAATAGACCTATAATCAAAAAAAGAAAGGAACGATGTCTCGTGGCAAACTATTTGATCTATCTCGCGATCATCATCATCGTCCCGATTTGGGCTCAGATGCGCGTGCGGAGTACGTATAAAAAGTATCAAGATGTTCCGATTCAGAGTGGGGTGACGGGAGCGCAGGTTGCAGACTTCATCATGAAGCAAAACGGAATCACGAACGTTCGACTCGAGCCGATCGGTGGAACGATGTCCGATCATTATGATCCGACGAACAAAGTCGTTCGTTTGTCTGAAGACGTTTACTACGGTTCGACGGTCTCAGCTGTCTCGATTGCAGCACACGAAATCGGTCACGTCATTCAAGATGCGACGGATTATAACATGATGCGTGTCCGTCACCGGATTGCGCCTGTCGCGTCGATCACGTCGAATTTATCGTTCCCGCTGTTGTTGGTTGGTCTATTTGCTGGGTTGAGTGGTCTAGCGATGCTTGGTGTCGTCCTGATGCTTGGTGCCGTCATTTTCCAACTCGTCACGTTACCGGTCGAGTTTGATGCCTCAAACCGAGCAATGGCACAGTTGACGGAACACGGAATCATCGATGCGGAAGAAGAGCGTGGTTCACGCCGTGTCTTAAATGCAGCGGCTTGGACGTATGTAGCTGCAACACTTGTTGCCGTTGCCGAATTCCTTCGTCTTGCATTGATCGTTTTTAACCCGTCAAGTGATGATTAAGTAAAAAACACGGATTGCTCAAACGAGCAATCCGTGTTTTTGTCTACTTAGGTTTCTTTGATCGGAACCCGGTTTTCATCGAACGTAAACCCTTCTCCCGTCACTTCATAGACATCATGTAACGTAATGAAAGCATGTTGATCGACACTTTTAACAAGTGTCTTCAAGCGATTGATCTCGTTGCGGGCGACAACGACATATAACACTTCGAGGTCGCGTCCCGAATAACCGCCTTTCGCAATGAGACGTGTCGTACCGCGATTCATTGTTGCATGAATCCCGTCCGCGATTTCCGTCCGGTGATCACTGATAATCATTGCCGCTTTTCCGGCGTACGTACCTTCTTGCATCCAATCAATGACACGAGCACCGACGTAGACGGCGAGTAACGTATACATCGCCTGTTTATAGTCGAGATACGTCAAGGAAGCGACGATGACGAAGAAATCGAAGATCAAGAACGTGCGACCAATCGACCATCCGAAGTAACGTTTCGTCAGACGCGCGATAATATCGACACCACCTGTCGTACCGCCGTTGTTGAAGATGATGCCGAGACCGACCCCGATGAAAACACCAGCGAACAAAGCAGCGAGGACCATATCGTCTCGAAGGTCAATCACGAGTGGTGAATACTTCGAGATTAGTCCGTACCAAAAGGAAAAGCTGAATGTCCCAATCAACGTATAGACGAAGGTCGTCCGACCAAGAATTTTATAACTGACGAAAAACAGAGGAACGTTCAACACTAAGTTCGTGATGGAGGGCGATAACCCAAACAGACCTTTTAAGATCAACGTGATTCCGGTGAACCCACCCTCTGCCAATTCGTTTTGAACGTTAAAATGATAAATACCAAAAGCAAAAATGAATGATCCGACTAGAATCCAGAGGATGTTCTGGATCCGAATCGGAAACTGGAATGGAGGTGCCATTTCCGTATGCTCCTTTCAAATCAAGACTCTTTCTCTAGGGTAACGGCACGGTAGGAAAAAGACTAGCTTTTCCTCGGAAAATCAGTCGAAAAGTGATCAGTATGGTCATTCCGATCGATATTGCTTAGAATAGAGACGAATAGAAGTCATAAAGAGAGTGTGGTTGTATCATGAAAAAAGCAATTGGAATCCTTTGTTATCCCTCTGTTGGCGGGAGTGGCGTCGTCGCAACGGAGCTCGGTATGAAACTGGCGGATCGTGGACATGACGTTCACTTCATTACGTCGAGCATGCCGTTTCGACTGACGGAATATCGCCCGAACATCACGGTACACTTGGTGGAAGTCAACCAGTATTCCGTTTTTAAATATCCCCCTTATGACATTACACTAGCATCGAAAGTAGCAGAAATTATTGATCTATTCGATCTTGATGTCATTCATGCCCATTATGCTGTGCCGCATGCGGTCTGTGCTGATCTCGGTCGAAACATGGCGAAGAAAAAAGGTGTCGCTGTCGTGACGACGTTGCATGGTACGGACATCACGGTCATCGGACAAGACTTAGAGATGCAACCGGCCATCCGGTATGGTATCGAACGATCGGATGCGGTTACGGCCGTCTCAGAAAGTCTAGCGCTTGAGACGAATGCAACGCTTAACGCGCACTACGACATCGATGTCATTGCGAACTCGATTGATGAGAGTGTCTATTATCCGATGCGTGACGAACGTTTGAAACGACACTACGGCATCGAGTCAGATGAAGTCGTTGTCATTCATATCTCGAACTTCCGACCCGTCAAACGAATCGACGATACACTTGCGGCATTCGCAATCGCAGCGAAAGATCGGAAGATGCGTCTATTGCTCGTCGGCGATGGTCCAGAGATGGGGCAAACGAGACGGCGTGCGAAGGAACTTGGTATTGACGATAAGGTCATCTTTGCCGGTAAACAGGAACATGTCGCGCAATTGCTCGCCATCAGCGACATTCATGTCTTGTTGTCTGAAAAAGAGGCGTTTGGACTTGTCGTTCTCGAAGCAATGGCGATTGGTGTCCCGAGTGTCGTTTCGACAGCAGGTGGATTACCAGAAGTCATTCAGGACGGGGTGACTGGGTATATCGTTCCGACCTACGATGTCAAAATGGCTGCAGCGCGTATCGGTGAACTTGCAGATGATCCGATGTTACGCGAACGAATGAGAGAAGAGGGGATTCGCGATACGCGTCGTCGTTTCGATTCGAATGAGATCGTCCGTCGCTATGAACAAGTGTATGAACGGGTGTGTGCACGTCATGAACTTGCTTGAAGGCGCACATCACATCATTGAAACGATCGAACAGGCGGGGGGTGAAGCCTACATCGTGGGTGGCGCCGTTCGTGACATGTTGCTTGACCGAATACCAGGAGACTATGACTTAGCCAGTTCAATGTTACCGGAACAGATCATCGATTTATTCCCGGTCGTCATTCCGACAGGCCTTGAGCACGGAACCGTGACAGTCGTCCTAAACCACGTGCCGTATGAAATCACGACATTCCGTTCGGAAGCGACATATAGCGATCGCAGGCGTCCGGATGCGGTAACGCTTGGCGTAAGTCTGGAAGAAGATTTGACACGACGTGACTTCACGATTAATGCAATGGCACTTAGACCTACGGGGCGCGTCGATTTATTTGGCGGTGAACGTGACATCAAAGAGCGGATCATCCGTACGGTCGGTGCGCCGAAGGAACGCTTTAATGAGGACGCACTTCGCATGATGCGGGCATTTCGTTTCATGAGTCAACTCGAGTTCGATCTTGATCCTACAACTGAACAAGCGATTACAGAACTCGCCCCACATCTAGCTGCTGTTGCGATTGAGCGGATTGCGATTGAGTTTGAAAAGCTATTACTCGGACCAGGAAAGCAGCAGGCACTTAACGCGATACTACGGACTGGGATTGAAGAGTACCTACCCGGGATGGACGCAGTGATTATAGAAGCTCTTGCTAAGCAATCACTACGAGGCGTCTCAAAGGACGCCGTCTGGACACTTGTGCTCGATGCCGGTCTAACGCGTGAGCAATTAACCCGTTGGAAACGGTCGAAACAACAAATGCAGCTCGCTGCGCGCCTGGTCCCACTGCTCCATCGTCCTTTAACGGATTGGGATCGGTATCAGTTATCGGATGAGGAACTGGACATGCTGCGCCAAATGACAGGAATCGATTATCCGGATCGATCGGACTTACCGATTCGTGGACGAAAAGAGCTTGCAGTAGACGGAAAAGATATGATTCGTTTTGGTCTTCGAAAACAACAGATCAAAGAAGCGCTGTTGCATCTAGAGTACGGCGTCATCGAACAGGCTTTCCGAAATGATCAAGCCACATTGATGGAGGAGGTAAACCGTTGGCACATACAGTCCGAGAACAAATCCTGATGGCACTACGCAAGCGGACTTGGTATTCAGGACAAGAATTAGCAGAGACTCTAAATATTTCACGTACCGCCATTTGGAAACATATGCAAACATTAAAGGATGAAGGCTATCACATCATCTCCAATAAAAAACAAGGCTATCAATTAGTCGACGAAGGTGATTTATTGACACCAATCGCGATTGAACAATGGTTAACGACATCACGTCTTGGTCAACAAATCCTTCATTTTGACGAACTCGATACAACGCAGCGGATTGCACACGAACAAGCGCAGCAGCAAGCAGCAGAAGGAACCCTCGTCGTCTGCGATCATCAGACGAATGGACGAGGGCAACTAGGACGGACCTGGCATGAAGCAAAGAACAAGGGTATCGCGATGAGTCTACTCGTCCGTCCGGATGTACCGATGCATCAAGCCGGACAATTAACGCTCGTAGCCGGTATTGCACTGGCGAAAACATTACGTTCTCTTGATACACCAGTCACTATTAAATGGCCGAACGACATCCTGATTCATGGTCGAAAGGTCGCCGGCATCTTGACTGAGATGCAGACCGAGGCAGATCGGATTAGTTCCGTCATTATTGGAATTGGCATCAATGTGCACCATCAACAGTTCTCTGAAGGAATCGAGAATCGGGCGACTTCCCTCGCAAAAGAGACGGGACAGTCGTTTCGTCGAGCGGAAGTCGTCGGTCGTTTCCTTAATCAGTTCGAACTGCTTTATACACAATGGCTTGAATTAGGATTTGGTTCGTTTGTTGCCGATTGGGAAGACCTTGCTGACCGATTGAACGAAACCGTAACTTTACGGACGCGCCAAGCGACAGCTTCTGGAACACTGCTTGGTATTGACGAGACCGGAACGATTCGGATCCAGACCGACGCGGGCGAGACTCGTTTTCACTCAGCTGAGCTCGTTTACTGGGAAAAAGAGTGAGTTCTTGAATCAGACGGTTTGCAGGGACCTTTTCCTGTCATGTATAATAAAGCCACGGATGGTATCCGCTTATTGGAACCATACCGAATTGACAGGTGCCAGTTTTAGCTGTTTCAACTGCCTTGATCTTAACGGACAGGGACAGAAGGACGATATTCAATTATTCCGCCTTCTTTCCGCATGCGTTTATTTTGGAAAGAAAGGCGTTTTCCTTTTGTCCTCCCTACACACGTAAGGAGAGAACACAATGCACACAATGGGTCCACTATTAAAAAAACAACAAGCTGGTGAAAAGCTCGTCATGTTGACAGCATATGACTATCCTTCAGCAAAATTATCGGAAGCAGCAGGTGTTGATATGCTGCTCGTCGGGGACTCCCTCGGGAACGTCATCCTCGGCTATGATTCAACGATTGCCGTCACGGTCGACGACATGGTCCATCATGCGCGCGCAGTACGCCGGGGAGCACCACAAACGTTCATGATCGTCGATATGCCGTTCGCAAGTTACCACGGTTCATTTGATCGAACACTCGAAGCTGCAGCGCGCATCTTCCAAGAATCGCAGGCAGACGCTCTGAAACTAGAAGGGGCAGGAGACATCTTAAAAACGATTCGTCGTTTGACGGATGCTGGAATGCCTTGCGTCGCGCATCTCGGATTAACACCACAATCCGTTGGAGTCCTGGAAGGATTCAAAGTCCAAGGGAAATCATTAGAAGCAGCCGAACAACTGATTGCAGATAGTTTGGAAGCAGAGCGTGCTGGTGCGAAGATGCTCGTACTTGAGTGTGTGCCACACCCGCTCGCAAAGCGGATTCAAGAACTGGTTACGATTCCTGTCATCGGGATTGGTGCCGGAGCTGATGTTGCCGGTCAAGTCCTTGTCTATCATGATATCTTGACGTATGGGGTTGGTCGTTTACCGAAGTTCGTTAAAGCGTACACGAACTGGAATGCTTCAGGAACAGAAGCGATTGCGGCTTATGTCAAAGATGTGAAAGCAGGAACGTTCCCGGAACTTGCTCATTCATTCCAAATGGATGAAGAGCTAATTGGTGCGCTTTACGGAGGAAACAAGGAATGAAAATCATTCAAGATGTAAAAGCGTTACGGGACGTCTTATCAGGACACGATTCTATCGGGTTCGTACCGACGATGGGATTCTTGCATGAAGGACATGCCTCATTGCTCAAACAAGCACGCCAAGAGAATGATGTCGTTGTCTTGAGTATTTTTGTCAATCCGACGCAATTCGGACCAAATGAAGACTTGGATCGTTATCCACGAGACGCAGAACGCGATCAGAAGATTGCGGAAGCAGAAGGGGTCGATTATCTGTTTTATCCGACGAATGAGACGATGTATCCGCTCGATATGGCTCGTGTTACGGTCCGTTCGGGGGACGATGTCTTATGTGGTGCGTCTCGACCGGGGCATTTTGACGGTGTGTTGACAGTCGTCAGCAAACTATTGAACGTCGTTCGTCCAACTCGGGCGTACTTCGGTTTAAAAGATGCCCAACAACTTGCGTTGATCGAAGCGTACGTTGCAGACTATTTCGTTCCAGTTGAAATCGTTCGTTGCCCAATCATTCGCGAAGAGGATGGACTGGCGAAATCGTCACGTAATGTCTATCTATCGGATACGGAACGCACGCAAGCCCCAGGTATCCAGCAGGCACTGCAGCAAGCGAAACAAGCGCTTGACCAAGGTGAAGCGATCGAAATAGTTCTCGAGCAGACGCGCGATGCGCTGCAATTTGATGGGACGACGATTGATTACGTCGAAGCCGTCGACTATCCATCGCTACGACCCGTCACTGAACAAACGACGACGATTCTCCTAGCTGTCGCCGTGCAGTTTGCATCGGCACGCTTGATCGATAATTTACTATATACGAGAGGAGCATGACGATGTTACGCACATTCATGCACGCCAAACTACACAAAGCCCGGGTAACTGAGGCGAACTTACACTACGTTGGATCGATTACGATTGATGAGGATTTACTCGACGCTGTCGGGATTTTGGAAAACGAAAAAGTACAAGTGACGAACAATCAGAACGGTGCGCGGATTGAAACGTATGCCATCAAAGGTGCACGTGGATCAGGTGTCATCTGTTTGAACGGTGCAGCAGCACGCCATTTCCAAGTCGGTGATGAAGTCATTATCATGGCGTATGCACAACTATCGACGGAAGAAATCGCGACGCACGTACCAAAAGTAGCTGTTTTGAACGAACAAAATGACATCACACAAATGTTGTCTCAAGAAATCGCCCACACGATCTTATGAAATTTTAGAGACCCGATCATGCCAGCGGGTCTCTTTTTTTGTTAAGATGAAGAATGAGATGCCATCCAATCATGGAGAGGATGGATTAAAGGTGGAGGATCAGTGTTGAAGAAAAAATACGTCGTAGTCGACCTGGAAACGACAGGTCACTCCATAAAAGCTGGCGATGAGATGATTGAGATCGGAATGGCGGTCATTGAGGATGGACAATTGACAGAACAATTGTCTGCCTTCGTACGTCCGACACAGCCGATTCCTCCGTTCATTTCCCAGTTGACGGGCATTACGGATGAGGATGTCAAAGATGCCGAGACATTTGATATCATCGCACCACGCGTTTTGTCATTACTCGATGGTGGTGTCTTTGTCGCCCATAATGTGCAGTTCGATTTGAATTTTTTAAATGATGCATTAGAAGAAGAAGGCTATTTGCCGTATTCGGGACCGGTCATCGATACGGTCGAACTTGCGCGGATCTTACTTCCAACAGCGGAAAGTCATGCGCTCTCGCATCTGTCAGAGTCTTTAAGCCTTGCTCATCAAGAAGCGCACCGGGCAGGAAGTGATGCTTCAGCGACAGCTGAATTGTTACTTGAACTACTCAAACGACTACATACGTTGCCGCTTGAGACGTTGAAGCACTTAAGACGTTTATCACCACGTCTGTTCAGCGCCATCGAAGAGGAAATTGATCATGCGATTCGCTTGGTCGGTATCGAAGAGGATGTACGATTCGACCGTTTTCGAAAAATCGCCTTAAAAAAACGTCAGACGATCGAACGCTTGACGCATCCGCCCGTTCTTGAACCGTTCGGACCGTTTGTTGACGAATTAAATGCTGTCACGTTTCCTCGTTTGTTCGAAGGGTATGAAGAACGTCGTGGGCAACTCGAAATGATGCGGCATGTCTATCAGTCGCTTGATCAAGAAGCGCCGTTACTCGTCGAAGCAGGGACAGGAACCGGAAAATCGCTCGGTTATCTTGTCCCGGCAGCGCATTACGCGCTCGAACATGAAGTACCGATCGTCGTCAGTACGCATACGATTCAATTACAGGAACAACTGTTTGCGCGTGATTTACCGTTGTTACGTCAACTGTTCGATGCGCCAGTTCAGATTGCGCTTCTCAAAGGACGGAGTAACTATATCGATTTACGGAAGTTCGAATTTTTCTTAAATGATCAAGAAGATGCTTACAACTTTACGCTCGCAAAAGCGATTCTGCTCGTCTGGTTAACGGAGACGGAAACGGGAGATTTAGAAGAAGTCAGCTTACCGGGTGGTGCGGCACAAGGAAATATCGGGATCAAGCAGTTGATTCAGTCCGATAGTCAGTCACAGCTTGGACGATTTGATCCATGGTACAGTCGGGACTTCTTTCAGCATGCGATTCGCCAAGCGAAAGATGCGACGATCATCGTCACGAACCATGCTTTGTTATTTAGTGACTTGCAATTCGAGGCAGGAGTCTTACCGAAAGGAAGTCCGTTGATCCTCGACGAGGCGCACCAAATCGAAGAAGTTGCGAGTCATCATTTTGGTCTCGTCTTTGATGGACATACGTTTGATCGTCTGTTCCGACAGCTTGGGTATTCGTCCGATAAAAAACTGTTACACCGCTTGCTTGATCTGTCGGAGGAATGGGACATTTCCGAGATGGTCGAAGCGCACAGTGAGACGGTTGATGAGGCATTGACGACGTTGCTCGAAGAAGCAGACGGTCTATTGATGATCATTCAAGCGTATGGACTTGAATTGGCTTCCCGAAAAGCACGACGGGAAGGGATGGTCAGCATTCGTTTTAAGCGACTCGATCGCTCGATGCGTGCCGTTCAGGAGAGTGCCAAACGGGTGGAATTGGTTTTGCGCCGCTTACGTCAGGCCATCCGTGCCATTCACAAACTGTTCCATGAACATCGGGAACAGATGAGTTATCGCGAGCGTTCACTCGTTGCCGATTTAAAAGCGATTACGTCACAAATCGAAGAAGCAGAACTCGCCATCTTCGAGACGATGCTTGCACCGCACGACGAAACGGTATCTTGGATCGAGACGTCCGTGAAGAACCGGAAACTGACACGGGTGTATACCCAACCGATCGATATTTCAGAGCGACTGCGACGCGATGTTTTTTCGAAACGAACATGTATCCTTACGTCTGCGACGTTGACCGTCTCGAACAAGTTCCAATTCATTGAGAACCGATTAGGACTTGACGCTTTTGATACACGACGGTTCGTCGTCCCTTCACCGTTTGGGTATGCGGATAATGTACGATTGATGATTCCAACGGATCTTCCGTTATTACAAGATGTTCCGTTACCGGAATTCGCGGAAACGATCGCGGAAGCAATCTTACAGATCGCGGAGGTAACGGAAGGGCGAATGCTCGTCTTATTTACATCAAACGATTTATTAAGACTGACGCATGAGGCAACGAAACCGTTGCTTCCGGAACGCTTTACACTGTTATCGCAAGGCGTCACGCAAGGTTCGCGGCAACGACTCATGAAGCAGTTCAAGCAACTTGATGCCTGTATCTTGTTCGGAACTGCTAGCTTTTGGGAAGGTGTCGACATTCCCGGAGATGACCTCAGTTGTCTCGTCATCGTTCGTTTACCGTTTGCTCCACCTGATCAACCAATCGTCCAAGCACGGTCAGAACGCATTGAGAAACTCGGAAAATCATCATTTTTCGAGTACAGTCTACCGCAAGCAATCATTCGGTTTAAGCAAGGATTTGGTCGTCTGATTCGGACGACGAACGATCGAGGTGTTGTCTTCGTACTTGATCGCCGGATTGAAACGACGCGTTACGGAAAACGCTTCGTCACGAGTCTTCCGAAAGTTCCTGTTTTATCAAAACCACTCGACGAACTAACAGCAGAATTAGAATTGTTCTTGAATGATGGCGATTGAGTCTATTCAGATAAACCCTATCGCATTATAATAGATAGAGAAAAATGAGGGAGGACATACAGATGGATTCAAAAATTGAAACACTTGCGACCGTCAAAGTGAACCGCCATGACGATACGTATAAAATCGTCGACTTATTGAATCGGACGCTAAAGACGGAAGATTTAATGTTCGGTCTTGCTCTCGATGAAAAAGACAAGGAGCAGATGGTCTTTACCATCTACCGCACATGAAGTGGAAAATTACGCTTGGTCTGCTGAGTGCACTCATCCTTTTGACTGTACTTGGCACCGCCGTTTATCAGGTGACGATCGCTGAGGCAAAGGACCGGGAACAGAGCGTCGCTGAACAAGCAGAGACGCGTCTGAAAAAAGAACTCAAACCGACGGACGTCCGGTTCGAATCTGTCTTTAACGGGAAACGCCAATATGTCGTTTTTACGATGAAGCAGAGCGGACAGGCGGTACGGGCGTTCGTTCCGAAAAAAGGAAAGATTGAGACACGACCGATTGCTGATGGTATTGCCATTAAGACAGTCGTCGCAGATCATCCAGAACTAGGGGACATCGTGTCTGCTAAGTACGGCTTTGAGGATCGTGCCGTCATCGAGATCGTTTCGAAGACGGAAACAGGCTATGATTATTCGTATTATACGTATCAAGAAGGTTCTTTCATCAAACGATTACGAATCAAGTAAAGGGAGTGGGCGACATGTTATCGAAACGCGTACGACAATTGACACCATCTACAACGCTAGCCATTACAGCGAAAGCCAAGGCACTACGTGAAGAAGGTCAAGACATCATCGGTTTAGGTGCGGGAGAGCCCGACTTCAATACACCGGAATTCATCATCCAAGCAGCATTTGAAGCAGCAGAAGCGGGCGATACGAAGTATACGCCGTCTGGCGGAACTGTTGCCTTGAAAGATGCGATCATTGAAAAGACACGCCGTGACTTATGGATGCCATATGAACGCTCGGAAGTCATGGTAGCTTCAGGAGCAAAACATGCACTTTCGACATTATTCCAAGCGATTCTCGATCCAGGCGATGAAGTCATCGTCCCAGCACCTTATTGGGTCAGTTATCCGGAACAAATCAAACTCAGTGACGGCGTCCCTGTCATTCTTGAAACAGATGAATCGTCTCGTTTTAAAGTGACACGGGAATTGCTCGAGCAACATATCACACCGAACACGAAAGCACTTGTCTTGAACTCGCCATCAAATCCGACGGGAATGGTCTATTCAAAAGAAGAGCTTGAGATGGTAGCGGATATCGCAATCAAGCATGACTTACTCGTCATTAGTGACGAGATTTATGAGAAGTTACTTTATAACGGTGCGACGCATATCTCAATCGCTTCTTTACCAGAAATGCGCGAACGGACGGTCATCATCAATGGTGTCTCAAAATCCCATGCGATGACAGGTTGGCGGATCGGATATGCGATCGGACCGAAAGAGATCATCGCGGCGATGACGAACTTAGCGAGTCACTCGACATCGAATCCGACATCGATTGCGCAAGCGGCGTCGGTTGCTGCATATGCAGAAGGAGATGCACCGGTCGAAGCGATGCGTGTCATCTTCGAGGAGCGACTTGAAAAAATCTACGCACGACTCATCGAAATTAAAGGATTGACGTGTCTGAAGCCGGAAGGAGCATTCTACTTGTTCCCACATGCAAAGCAGGCTGCCGAGATGTGTGGATTCGATAATGTCGATGACTGGTGTACAGCTGTGTTATCTGAAGCAAAAGTCGCCTTGATTCCGGGTTCAGGATTTGGGGCACCGGACTATGTCCGTCTATCTTACGCGACAGATCCGGCGCGTGTCTTAGAGGCACTCGACCGGATTGAAGGATTCATCACGGCACATACAGCCGTTTAATAGAGAGAGGATGTTGACTGTTGAAAGCAATGATTCGGGATGTAAACAAACATGTAGGAGAAGAAGTGACGATTGGGTGTTGGTTAGCGAACAAACGCTCAAGCGGTAAAATCGCCTTCCTCCAACTACGAGATGGCTCTGGTTTCATGCAAGGGGTTGTCGTTAAAGAAACAGTTGGCGAAGACTTGTTCAAACAAGCAAAAGGCTTAACACAAGAATCATCACTTTGGGTGACAGGTGTCATTAAATCAGATGGTGGTCGGACAGCGATCGGTCATGAAATGGAAATTTCAAAGATTGAAGTCATCCATGAAGCAATCGATTATCCAATTACACCAAAAGCACACGGTACAGACTTCTTGATGGATAATCGCCACCTTTGGTTACGTTCGAAACGTCAGCACGCTGTAATGGTCGTCCGAAACGAATTGATTCGTGCGACGTACGAATTCTTCAACCAAGAAGGATTCATCAAAGTCGATCCGCCAATCTTAACTGGTAGTGCACCAGAAGGAACGACAGAATTGTTCCACACGAAATATTTCGATGAAGATGCCTACCTGTCACAATCAGGTCAACTCTACATGGAAGCGGCAGCAATGGCACTTGGTAAGGTCTTCTCGTTCGGACCAACGTTCCGTGCTGAAAAATCAAAGACACGCCGTCACTTGATCGAATTCTGGATGATGGAGCCTGAGATGGCGTTCCACGATCACGAGATGAACCTCGAGGTTCAGGAAAACTACGTCTCGCATCTCGTTCAATCGGCATTAAAAAACTGTCGTGCTGAACTCGAGTTGCTTGGTCGTGACTTGACGGTCCTTGAAAACATCAACGCACCGTTCCCGCGCGTCAAGTATACGGAAGCGATCGACATGCTCAAAGAGCAAGGATTCGACGATATCGAATTCGGAGACGATTTCGGAGCACCACACGAGACTGCAATCGCCAACAGCTTTGCACGTCCTGTCTTCATCACGCACTGGCCTAAAGCAATTAAACCGTTCTACATGAAAGAAGATCCGGAAAACCCAGACTTCGTTCTATGTGATGATTTGATTGCTCCTGAAGGCTATGGTGAAATCGTCGGAGGATCGCAACGTGAAGAAGATCACGAGAAACTCCTCGCTGAGATGAAGAAACATGGTCTTGACGAAACGGGTGCTTATAAATGGTATCTCGAAACACGCCAATACGGTTCTGTTCCACACAGTGGCTTCGGTCTTGGTTTAGAGCGGACAGTCGCTTGGATTACAGGTGTCGAGCACGTTCGGGAAACGATTCCGTTCCCACGTTTGCTGAACCGCCTCTATCCATAAGCAGTAAGGAAAAACATCGACCCATCGTCTCGACGGGTCGATTTCTTGTTTAGACTAGAGAATCGAGGAAATACGATGAATCATAATTTAGTTCAATTATTCGAGGAAGGGACGGTCGTCTTACCGAAGCGGTTGTTCACGGAGGCAAAACGGTTAGGCATTAGTTTTGTCGAGTTCACGTTAATTGGTCAATTATTCGCTTGTCGGGCGGAAGGGATGGAAATGCCTTCTCCGGAAGAGTTAAGTAATCGTCTCGGATTATCTGAGACGGAAACCATTGAGACGACGCTTGGTTTGTTACAAAAAGGGCTGCTTGCGATGGAGAACGTCAGTGGATCAGAACGCTATTCGCTTGTTCCACTTTATGAAAAGCTGATGGCACCACCCGAACAGGAAGCACCGAACTTTGATACGATCAACCCGTCTGTCTTCCAACAATTCGAACGAGAACTCGGGATGATGTCACCGTTCCAAATGGAGCAGATCATCCAGTGGTTGACGATCGAGAATATTTCGGAAGAGCTTGTACTTGCTGCACTTCGAGAAGCGGTCTATCATAACGTTCGCAAGATGACTTATATCAATCAAATTCTACGAACGTGGGAACGCGAAGGCATTAAAACACTTGAGGATCTTGCCGGACGGGGAGGCTGAGTAGATGTTACGGAAGGCTGAAATCGATCGGATTGAAGCGACGTTAGAAGAGATGTTTCCGGATGCATTTTGTGAGCTGATTCACCGCAATCCGTTTGAACTAGTCGTCGCCGTTGCACTGAGTGCACAAGCGACCGACGTACTTGTCAATCAGGTGACGCCTGGATTATTTGCAGCTTATCCGGATCCCTCTTCACTTGCTGCGGCACCGGTCGAGGAAATCGAAGATAAAATTAAACGTCTTGGTTTGTATCGGAATAAAGCGAAAAACATCAAGGCGCTTGCGGCACAATTACTCGAACGACATGACGGTGAAGTTCCGACAGAGCGAGCGGGTCTAGAAGCATTGCCTGGTGTTGGACGTAAGACGGCGAACGTTGTCTTATCTGTTGCTTTCGATGTCCCGGCATTTGCTGTCGACACACATGTTGAACGTGTTTCAAAACGCCTCGGGATCTGTCGCTGGAAAGATAACGTCACACAGGTCGAAGCGACCTTGATGCGTCGTTTCAAGCGAGAGCGTTGGTCGAAACTGCATCATCAGTTCATCTTTTTTGGACGGTATCACTGTAAGGCACAACGTCCGAACTGTGAAGCATGCCCGTTACTCGACATGTGTCGAGAGGGCAAAAAAAGAACAAAAGGATTAGCTACACCATAAAAACAGTGGATCCGGTTTCGGATCCACTGTTTTTATGCATATTATCCATTCCAAGGAGTATCAGACCACTCACGACGCTTTTTCGTGATCGGTACCTTCTTGAAGCCCCAGTTTCGGAAATCTTGGTCTGGGCTATCGCGGCGAATATAAATTTTATCTTTGATGGCCTTAAAAATCCGGTTTTCGTCCCCATAATGGACAAACCGTGGTTTTACCTCGATGACACCTCGACGAACGCGGGATAAAGGTAAGCAGACCAAATCGGCAATCTCAAGACCGGATTGGTAGAGGTCGCTGTCTTTTTCAGCAAAGATGAAGCCTTTGATTTTTTGACGACTTTTTTCGACGTCGAGATGAACCGTTCCTGAATTGAAGATATCGAAAAACGCTTTTTGAATCAACAAGTTCTGATAATCATCACGACTCTCAAGAACGACGCGAGCACTCGTTGCTTCTGTCTCATCGAGGAAGGAATAAAATGACTTCATCAAATGAGCGAAGGCGACGACATACGGATCCTTCGGAGTCGAGAAAAAGTCTTGTAGCTTCTGTTTATCGACTTCGACACTGACGATCGTACAATCGATATCAACGAGAAATTCCGGCAAGGCAATCCAAAAGTGACGCAACATATCAATCGTGATGCCGTCTTCCTTACCGTAAGGATGCTCCGCTTTTAAGATTTCTTTAAGATGGAGCGGAATATGTGGATCTTCAAAGACTTTTGCCTTGAAATCCATCAAGCGTTTGCGAAGCGGACTTGGTTCACCTGTCTCATCCGAATCAATGGCATATTTATATTCCATCAAGACGCCGGTTAAGTTGAATTGTGTATTACCCTTTGGCGTCCCAGTTTCGTCGACGAACATAATGTATTTCTTCGGGGCAGGGGTTGAGTTCTTAGGAAATCCTTTGACATCAACGCCTTTGACGTTCGATTGTACCCGTTTGTTCAAATGAATCTCCTCCAATTGCACGATAATTACACAGTCTTTTAGAAAGAAATGCTCTTGATGCCACTTTACACGCTAGGCGGCTGAAAAGCTATAGCCCGACAAGTGGAAACTTAGAAACATTTCCTCATAGATAAGGTGTTCGACTCAAGGAAGATAATTCCTGTTTTTAATTGTTATTCTTCTCCGTTCATTAATCGATCAATATAACGAACGGATTTAATCGTTTCATTAAAACGTTTCAGACTCGTTTTCGGTTGAAAGGCTTGAACAGAAATTTGCTTCAGTTGATCGACTGCACTTTCAACCATGCTCGGTCGTAGGTAAGGACTATCTTGGGCATTCATTTGCCACTCAGCTATCAATTGATCAGCTCGTTCAACGAACGGCACGACGTCTCGATTAAAGTCATATTCGGTTCCGGCACGTCCTTCTTGATAAATACGTTCAATCTCTTGTAATAACGGTTCAATTGTCATTGGTTTTTAACTACTCCTCTCGGCCGATACGGTACAATCACATATCATGGTACAATAAACGCGATAGGAGGGGAATCGTTTTGAATTACCCGAATGGGAAAAAATTTCAAAAGCCACTCGAGTCGCATGGAACCCAAATTAAGAAGGCGCGATCAACCGAGTCAACCTTTTCAAATCGAGGAATGACGCTCGAAAAATTATTGAATGAAAGCAATACGTTTTATCTAACCCATAATCGGGCAATCATTCACAAGAAACCCACTCCGTTACAAATTGTCCAAGTCGATTATCCAAAGCGATCGGCTGCTGTCGTTAAGGAGGCCTATTTCAAGCAACCGTCGACAACCGATTATAATGGTGTGTATCGTGGAAAATATATTGATTTCGAAGCGAAAGAGACGACGAATAAAACCTCTTTCCCAATAAAAAATTTTCACCCCCATCAAATCGCACACATGCGTCAATGTGTCGAACATGGAGGAATTTGTTTTGTCATCATTCGATTCAGTCTGTATAATGTGCAATATGTGCTTTCAGTCGAGCACGTGTTCCCCTGGTGGGATCAGCTAGAAAGCGGACGGAAATCAATTCCGCTGACAGCAATCGAACAAGACGGTATTAAAGTCGAGACTGGAGCGTACCCTGCCATCGATTATTTAAAGGCAGTGGACGAACTATATTTCAATTCAGACACTTTTTGATTGAAGGAGAAGGATAGCATATGGAAAGAAGTCGTGTCGCACGTCGTGAAGAGACCAAGTCATCTGAGAAAAAGATGAAACGGACAAAACGTCCTCAAAAGAAGAAGTCAGGTGGCGGTTCTGGTGGGAAAGGTCCACTTTGGAAAAAATTATTGTTGATTGCTACCGGTCTATTCATCTTAATGATGCTGATTGGTGGTGGTTTTGCAGCATATGCCGTAGCTACTGCTCCTGAACTGGATGAAGCAGAATTACGTGATGCGTTGCCGCTAAAAATTTACGCAAGCAATAAGAAAGAAATTACGAAAGGCGGAACGAGCCGAGAGTACGTCTCGATTGATGAAGTCCCAGAAGTAGTGAAGGACGCATTCATTTCGATCGAGGATCGTCGTTTCTATCAGCACAACGGGATCGATTTCCGTCGTCTTGGTGGAGCCATCATTGCAAACGTGACAGACGGATTTGGTTCTGAAGGGGCTTCGACGATTACACAACAGGTCGTCAAACAATCGTTCCTCAGCTTTGATAAGACGATTACACGGAAAGTCCAAGAGCAATGGCTCGCGATTCGTTTAGAACAGGACTATACGAAAGATCAAATTTTAGAGATGTATTTGAACAAAAACTATTATGGACAAAATTCATTCGGGATCCAGACAGCTTCAAAAGCATACTTCAATAAGCCTGTAAATAAATTAAATTATGCGGAAGCTGCGATGCTTGCAGGACTCCCGCAGCGTCCGACAGCATATGATCCAATTAAAGGAGATCCAAAGTTAACGAAATGGCGTCAGACGCAAGTCCTCAATGCGATGCAGACGACAGGCGTCATTACAGAAGCACAACGAGATAAAGCAGTGAAGCAGCCGATCTCAAAATTGATCAATCCGGCACCGAAGTCAACAAAGGATGAGTCTTATGATAGTGTCATCTTCGATATGGTATCAAAAGAGTTAGAAGATGATTTTGGCTTAGAAGGGAAAGACATCTATGGTCAAGGGTTAAAAATCTATACATCGATCGATAAACCGATGCATGACTATATGAATGAAGCAATCAAAAAAGATCAAATCGTTAAGATGCCCGAATATGCAGAAACAGCTGCTTCGGCGGTGAATACACAAACGGGTGAGATTTTAGCTGTCGTTGACGGAAAAAATCCAGGTAAAGGTACAGCGCGACGTAACTACGCAAATGAGCCACATCAACCGGGATCGTCTGCAAAACCATTCTTTGCCTATGGTCCAGCAATCGAAAATGATAAATGGTCGACTGCGAAACAATTGACGGATAAACCAACAGAAGTCAACGGCAAAGAGATTGGAAACTATTATGATGGATACCGTGGTACGAACACAATTCGTCATTGGTTAAAAATCTCAGCGAACACACCAGCTATTCAAACGTTCCAAGAAATCGGTGGTGACCAAGTTCAAACATTTGCTGAAAAATCAGGTTTGAAATTAGAAAACGATGAATCGATTTCTCCAGCTTATGCAATTGGTGGGATGAAACACGGATTCAATACGACTGAGATGGCTGGAGCTTACGCGACACTCGGAAACGGTGGCGATTATATTAAGCCACACCTGATCAAATCGATTGAATATAGTGATGGATCAAAAATCAAGTCGCCTGTCAAATCGAAAAAAGCGATGGAAGACTACACGGCATACATGTTAACGGATATGCTTCGTGATGTCTTAAAACCAGGTGGTACGTTCCCAAGCGCCGGATTGTCATTTGATGCAGCCGGTAAGACTGGGACTACGAATGCTTATAAAGATGTCTGGTTTGCAGGGTATACGTCTGATGTCTCAATCAGTGTCTGGACAGGAACGACGAAGTCTGGAAATAACAATGGATCTGGACTAAGTGGTCCGTATAACAGCACGATGGCACAGCAAATCTGGAAAGATTTCATCACAAAAACACGCGATCGTACACCAGCACCATTCAAACAACCTAGTTCTGTCCTTAGTATCGGAAATGAATTGTATGTGAAAGGGACGAAAGAGCCTGTCGTTGAAAAAAAGACAGTACCCGCTCCGACTGGATTACAAGCATCTTACGATGAAGACACAAAGAGCGGTGAACTAACTTGGAACTATAACGATGCTGCGTTACGAGCCAATGGGTATGATGATGTATCGTTTGAAGTGACGATGACAGATGCTGATGGGAAGTCATCGACAGTCGGAACGAGCACTACAAATCGTATCGCCATCAATGGTTTGAAACCAGGACGATCGACATTCCAAGTCGTTGCGAAAGCTTCTGGCGAGGAATCAGGTCCAGTCTCAACGACGGTCACGGTCACAGATCCTGAAGCAGATGAACCGACGACGGATGAACCAACGACAGATGAGCCGACGACGGATGAACCGACGACGGATGAACCGACGACGGATGAACCGACGACGGATGAACCGACGACGGATGAACCGACGACGGATGAACCAACGACGGATGAACCAACGACGGATGAACCAACGACGGATGAACCAACGACGGATGAACCAACGACGGATGAATCTTCATCGAATGATGGTGCAAATGCTCAAAGTAACTCCAATGCACCAGCGGAACGAAACAACAACAATAACAATAATAATAATCCGAATAATAGTGGAGATGACTCTGAGAATTAATGAAAGATCATCACCTGTAAAGTAGACAAGACCAAAGACGAGTAGATCGTTCTTTGGTCTTGCCTCTTTTTTTGTATAATGAGAGAAGTGGAAGGAAGTGAAGGCATGCAAGCGAAACAAACGCTCGTTGCATTTCTTGAAGAACTCAAACAAGACCGCTCGTTCATGGAGCGGATTACGTATATGAAAACAATGGAAGCGACAGCGGGACGTTATGTCGATTTTCCAGAACAACTACCAGATCGTTTGCGACAAGCGCTACGAATACGTGGAATTAACCAGTTATACCGTCATCAAGGGTTAGCGTATGAACGTGTACAAGCGGGAGAGTCGACGGTCATCGTCACACCAACCGCATCAGGAAAGACTTACTGTTTTAATTTACCGGTCTTATCGCATCTATTACAGCATCCGAACGCGCGAGCATTGTATCTTTATCCCACGAAAGCTCTCGCACAAGATCAAAATAGTGAGTTACTGGAACTGATCGATCAATTAGAAGCCCCAATCCGTTGTTTTACCTATGACGGGGACACATCACCAACGATTCGAACAAAAGTACGAAAAGCAGGGAACATCGTCATTACGAATCCGGATATGCTACATTCCGGGATTTTGCCACACCATACCAAATGGATTGAATTATTTGAGAATCTTAAATATATCGTCATTGATGAGTTACACACGTACCGTGGTGTGTTTGGTAGTCATGTCGCGAATGTCATTCGTCGGCTACGACGGATTTGTCGTTATTACGGGAGTGACCCGGTTTTTATCATGACGAGTGCGACGATCGCCAATCCAAAGGAACTGGCAGAACGATTAACGGAAAAAAAAGTCGGTCTGATTGATGAGAATGGTGCGCCAACTGGACGTAAACATTTTCTCGTTTATCAACCGCCCATCGTCAATGCGCAACTTGGGATACGACGTTCAGCGACGCTTGAGACGAAACAACTGGCGATGCGCTTCATCAAGAAAAAATTCCAAACGATTATCTTTGCACGGTCACGTGTCCGCGTCGAAGTCTTATTGACGTATCTACGAAGCATCTACCCGCATGAACTTGGTCCACGATCAATCGAAGGGTATCGAGGAGGATACTTGCCAAGTGAACGACGTGATATCGAACGTCGATTACGACAAGGTGAGATCACGGGTATCGTCTCGACGAATGCTCTCGAACTTGGTGTCGATATCGGTCAACTGCAAGTCTGTATCATGAATGGCTATCCGGGAACGATTGCTTCGCTCTGGCAGCAAGCAGGTCGCGCTGGCCGCCGTCAAGATGATGCCTTGATCATCCTTGTCGCTTCTTCCGGTATGCTCGATCAATACGTCGCAGAACGTCCAGAACTGTTCTTGAATCAATCACCAGAAGCAGCACGCCTCGATCCAGATAATCTGATCATTGCAGTAGATCATGTCAAATGTGCAGCGTTTGAACTACCCTTTACAAAAGGAGAGTCATTCGGGACACTTGAGACGGAGGATATCCTGGAGTACTTAGTCGAAGAGCGTGTCTTGCACGAAAGAGGCGAACGTTATTATTGGATGAACGATGCGTTCCCGGCGCACGGAATTTCGCTTCGATCGAGTGATCAAGAGAACGTCATCATCGTTGACCAGACAGAGGTACCGAATCGGGTCATTGGTGAGATGGATACATTCAGTGCGATGACGTTGTTACATGACGAGGCGATTTATCTTCATGGAGCGGATCAATATCAAGTCGAACATTTAGATTTTGAAGAGAAAAAAGCCTTCGTCCGTGCCGTAGACGTTGATTATTATACAGATGCTAATTTTTCAGTCGACCTTTCTGTACTCGAAGAAGACGAACGATACGCTGAAGGAGAATATAGTGTTGCCCGTGGCGATGTCAGCGTTCGTGGGATGGCGACGATGTTTAAGAAGATTAAGTTCGGCACCCATGAGAACATCGGCTCTGGTCCGATTCATTTACCGGAACGAGAAATTCACACGACAGGTGTCTGGTTCACTTTACCTGATCACGCACGCTCCTCGACAGAGCTAGAGCAAGTGTTAGAAGGCGTCGCGAATAGTCTACGGCGTGTTGCACCGCTTTATTTGATGTGTGATGCGAGTGACGTCTTTGTCGTGCCACAAGTCAAAGCGACACACACACAACAGCCTACCGTCTATCTGTATGATCGTTACCCTGGTGGTGTTGGTCTAGCGCAGTCGATCTATAAGCAACGCGGTGTCATGTTGCGTGCAGCACGAGATTCAATCATCACGTGTCCTTGTCAGGACGGTTGTCCTGCGTGTATCGGTATGGTTGGTGTCGCAGATGAAAAAGAACGAACGATTCAGTTATTAGCAGAAATGGAGAAGGAACTATCATGAAAAATCGTCTTAGACGCATGCTGAAATCTACATCAGACGTCGCACCGGATACTCCTGCTTCTTCCGCTTCTGAAACGGAAACAGCGAAGAGACTAGTCGGATGGACCGACGAGCAGCAGGCTTGGATTGATCGAGGGGCCGACATCTTAACTTTTGAAGAAGAGTGGATTGTTCGGATCGACAAACGGTATGCGTTAACGGACCGTCATGGAGATCGAAGCTTTGCGGAAGTGTATGAGTCCTTACAACTGCCGCATCCACCGCTTGCGCTGGACGTCCCGCTCGAGCAGGTCATCTTCTTTGATACAGAGACGACAGGATTACGAGGAACCGGAACGACAATCTTTTTGCTTGGTTTTGCTCGCTTTGAGCAGTGCGGGTTACTGATGCGTCAGTATTTCTTACCACATCCACACTTTGAAGCTGCCTTTTATCATCACTTTCTGCACGACATCGGAGATGATGTCCGGTTCGTAACCTATAACGGTAAAAGTTTTGACTGGCCACAAATCAAGACACGACATGTCTTCGTGCGGGAACGCGTTCCGCGGTTACCGAAAGTCGGTCATCTTGATTTACTGCATGTTGCACGGCGAATTTTCAAAGGAATGTACGACTCTTATCGATTAACAGCGATGGAAGAGCGAATCGGGTTCGAACGAGAGGGAGATTTACCTGGATTTTTGGCGCCTATGCATTACTTCCAGTACGTCGAACATCAGCATCCCGATATCATGACAGGCGTCTTACAACATCATCTTGATGACTGCCTGACTCTCGTTAGTCTGTATGACACGTGCAACCGACTCGTCACGCATCGGGCAGAGGCACCTTCACCGATTCAAGAGAACATCGCGATTTGGTTAGCAGATCTCGGAATCCATGAAGGATCCCATGCTCATTTTCAGCAGGTCAAAGAGTTATCGCCAGAAGGGTGGCTGCGAAAAGGGTATTTGCATAAAAAAATGAAAAACCATGAACAAGCTCGAGAATGTTTCTTAAAAAGTGATAGTTACTTGGGGTATATCGAACTCGCGAAATGGGCGGAGCACATTGCAAAAGATCCAGTGCTTGCTTATGATTATACTGAACGAGCACGACACCAAGTCGAACGCCACCATTGGTTAATTACGAAAAAAGAACGAATCTTAGCAGAGCTTGATCATCGAGGACGTCGGTTGAAAAGGAAGTGTAACGCGTGAAAGTGGTTGCCATCACAGGGTACAAGCCAAATGAACTAGGCATCTTCGATCAAAAACATCCCGGTATCCGTGTCTTAAAGGCAGCCTACCGAGAGCGGATAATTCGCTTAATTGAAGATCGTGGAACGGAGTGGTTCATTACGAGTGCGTCACCTGGCTGTGAAATCTGGGCGTGCGAGGTCATTCTAGAATTGAAGGAAGACTATCCAGATATTCGTCTAGGTATCCTCTTGCCATTTCTAGAGCAGGAGGCACGCTGGAAAGAACCTGTGCAAGCACAGTATCTTTCAATCCTTGAACAAGCTGACTTTGTGGAAGCAATTAGTCAGAAACCGTACACGGATCCATCACAGTTACGTAATAAAACGGAATTCATGATTCAAAAAAGCCAAGGGTTGTTATCGGTTTTTGATGAAGAACATGGAGGATCAGCGAAATTTTTAGTAGAGCGTGCTAGAATGGAAATGGAACAATCCGATTATCAGTTGTTTTTGATTACGCAAGATGATTTATCTTGGCTCGAACAAGAATTACAACACAATGACCAGTGGGAGTGAAGAGGATGTATAAGCCATTGTTGACAGCGGACGATATTTATAAAAAAGAATTCAAGACCGGCCTCCGTGGCTACGTCATCGAGGATGTCGATGGATACTTGGATCAAATCATTAAAGATTATGAAGGATTCGAACGTGAAATCGAACGTCTGAAGAAAGAGAATGAGTCGTTGAAACAAGCGCCTGTTCAACCGGAAAAACGGGAGGAACGTCGCGTCGAACAATCGGAGCCGCAAGTTTCTAGTTCATCCAACTATGACATGTTGCGTCGCATCTCAAATCTCGAGAAGGCGGTCTTCGGACGACCGCACCAAGACTAATGAATCAAAAAGATATTTCTGCCAATTGGTCAGGAATATCTTTTTTGATTGCCTTCTTTTTGAAAGAATCATCATCTGAAGGAAAACGGTGTTAAGATAACTAATAATACATACTACAAAGGATGATGAATCATGTTACAAGTCATGACAGCTTCGGTTCCGGAACCACCACGTCGCCGTTTCTTTGGAAATAAACAAGTGAATACGACGACGTACGAAACAGATGCGCTTTGTAATGAAATCCGTCATGTGTGTCGTTTTGATTGGATGTTATTTGAACGCATTCGCCTTTCGGACACGATTACCATCCCTTTTGCTCTAATTGGACCGAAAGGACTATTTCTCTTGTTGCAAAACGATGCTGCTATAGAATGGATGACAGAGGAATCGTGCCACGTGATGGATCCTGTTCATGGAAAGAGATTGTTTACACCTCATCCAATTGATCAATCGAAGCGAATCGTTCAAGCTGTTCGTAAAGCGTTGAAGGAGCAAGGGGTGACCATTCCGATTCATGCTATGACCCTTTTCCCGAAGGCACCACAGATGCGGACGGAACGCATTAAATTTCCGACAGGACATACGTTCAAAGATGTACGAGCATTCATCGTCTCAAAGAAATCTTCACCTGTTCAAGAACAAGAACGAAAACAAGTTGCATTTTATCTCGCCCAGCACCAAGAATGAGAAAAGGCAGTGAAGCGTTCGCTTCACTGCCTTTTTGGTGATATCTTGATCAATTTAACGTCTCGGTCGTGTCGCAAGAATTTCCTCAGCTTGTGTTAGATCTTCTTTTAAGACATAGACCGCAACGCGATCGTCCAAGTCTTTGCTGAAACGTCGGAACAAAAACGAAGTCTTAATACCACGCTCAACGCGAATGTCTAGTTCAGCTGCCTCTAGTCGAGCAGCATCCTTCAATAAATCTTCCCCTTTTTCACCAAAAGCCTCTCCAAGAAGCGACCAGCGAAGATTTTCCTTTGTTCGTCTACTGACGATGACAAGAAACGCGACAATGAGAAGAATGATTAAAACCGTTCGAATCAGTTGTATATCCATATAGATGTTCACCTCATCTACTATCATACCGAGTTATCGCGCATAAAGTAAACGTTCAACATACCGAGCGAATGATTTACTTTTTAAACCTTGTTGGCGATAAGCAATATAACCGTCGGGGCGAATCAAGTATAATCCGGACTGTTTGATACCGAAGCGTCGTGCGAGTTCACCGCCTTGATCGACGACACCATCTTCTTTTAAGGATTGATGAATTGGCACTGTTTCAAAGAGATCCGGATACGTATAAGCTAATTCCTTAAATGGTTCAAGAAGATCATCTGTAGCATTCTTCGGTAAGAACAATAGTAATAAGAAATTTCGGTCAGCGCGACGCAACAAGAGTTCATTCTTTTTCGTTCGCGGATGAACGACTTCACTATAAGGCATTGGTTCACCTGGTTTTGGCGTCAATGGACTGAAGCGTCCTTGTGTGACGAATGTTGAACTCGCTGGGTAGTGACTGTTGAGCTGAGCGATTCGATTCGTTACGAAATGATGCAGTGGTGCGATTTTGAGACTATTTCGAATGACTTTCTCTTGCAACGGTAACAAAAAGGGAATGTTGATTTGCAAGAGTTCCGTCGCAAGATTCGTTGACCTTAAGATCCCTTGTGCCGCTTCTCGCCGTTCGACGCTATAGGAGTCGAGTAACGGAAAGCTCGCCTTGAACTGGTGGACGCACCAAAGTTTCCATGCAAGATTCATCGCATCGGCAATACCAGTATTCATCCCTTGACCACCGACGGGAGAATTGATGTGAGCCGCATCCCCAATCAGATAGATGCGATGATGTCCGAACTTCTCAATGATCCGATTATGAACGCGGAACATCGAGTACCAATGGACTTTTTTGAGCTTAAACGGAACTTTAGCTCGATTTTTCAAAAAATCATCAATCGCATTATGATCCGTCGGAACAGGTCCGCTCGTTAGATTGCCGGTGATGCGAAATAGATTCGATTGAAGAGGAAACGACTCGATGACGCCATGATCAGAGAAGAAAATGTGTACTTCTTCGGAAGAAAGTGGCCAATCGACCTCGATATCTGCCAGTGCCCAAGATTCTTTAAAAGACTTACCGCTAAATGGAAGTCCGAGTTCCCGACGGACGAAACTATTTGCACCATCAGCTCCGATAATAAAAGAGGCATCAACTGTCTCCGTTTCTCCTTTATGTTGTAAGGAAGCGGTGACAAACGTTGGGAATTGAGCGAATCCCGTTAATTCCGTCTCTCGTTCAACGCTATGCCCGTAAGCGGCGAGTTGTGCTTCGAGAATCCGTTCCGTCTCACTTTGGGGCAAGAGCGTAACAAACGGAAAAGGTGTATTTAAATCAGTAAAATCAAGTTTTGCCTGCCATGCGCCATTAACATAGAGGTTTCCCTGATTGATTTTAATCGCATTTTCCATTAAGTCTTCTGCCACACCAAGTCTTGCGAACAATTCAAGGGAACGTGCTTGAATGCCGATGGCTTTGGAGACGACAGATGGTCCACTTGCACGTTCAACGATGCGGAAGGATAATCCATAGCGCGAGAGTGCGAGTGCGAGTGTTAAACCGGTTGGTCCGGCACCAATAATGAGGACATCTAATTTTTTATTCACGGATAACCCCCCTTAATTTACATCTTAGCCAAAACTCGTTACCATTAAACTATTGATGACACGCTCGACGTGTGAAAGGATGAAACTTGTGAACGAACAACTTTTTACGACAGAACGATTGATTGCGAACTTTAAGGAATATATCCGTCAGAACGAGGCGCATCTGACCAAGCGCAATGCTTTAAACGCCTACTACAAGACGGTAGCAGGATCAATCTTATCAGATCGGATCGCTAAAAATGCGGATTTAATCGTTCGTATGCGCCATCTTGAAGAAGCGTACCATCATGTTGCACAAGAAGGGCGATGAAACAGGTGAACTTAGCCGATATCCGAAAGCAGTATGTAGATTCTGAAGAACGTTTACCTCGTCATGCGGCAGCCGTACTCGTTCCGTTGGTCGAACAGGATGGCGAAGTCTATTTGTTATTTCAAGTACGCGCCAAGACACTGCGTTCACAGCCAGGTGAAATCGCGTTTCCAGGCGGGCGAATCGATGATGGCGAATCACCAAAAGCAGCAGCTATCCGTGAGACGGTCGAAGAATTGAATGTCAAAGCTTCAGAAGTTGAACTGATTGGAACGTTAGAGCCGCTTGTGACACCAAATCGGTCAATCATTTATCCGTATCTCGGTATCCTTCATGCGACGGATTTTAAGCCTTCTCCAGCAGAAGTCGATCATGTGTTTCTCGTATCATTAAAAGAGTTGATGACTTCAAAACCAATCAAAGGGGATATGGAGTGGCGAATCCGACCAGGAAAAGAGGTCCCAACAGAACGAATGGCGAATCGTGAAGCCTACTTGGATCGCACGTATACGGTCACGGAGCATTTTTATGAGCATGGGGACTATCTGATTTGGGGACTAACTGCTAAAATCTTGCGCCAGTTCTTGGCTCAATTAACGCGTGACTAGCTTTTTCGGTCGTTATTTTATATGATTAACTGTAATTGAACGTGTCAGGAGATGAGTCAGATGGAAGAAACAGAAGAGTTATTCGATTATATCGTTGGCGATATGGTAAAAACAAAAGATGGCTGGGTTGCGGAAGTGACAGCTGTATTGACAAATACAGTCGTTGGTGACCTATCTCATACGAAAAACTTTGAGTCACTCGGTTTGGAGTTTGAAAAACAAGTGTTATTAAAGTCAGAAATTGAACTGTTAGAACGTAAAACAAAATAATGTATGAGAGCACACCAGTTCATACGGTGTGCTTTTTTCATGTTCATCCAGATAAGTGAATAATAATGAACTGCTACTTTAGACGAGTGAAGAGAAAATTGGACAAAATAACTGAAAACATCGAAAAAATACATTTATTACAGAAGAGTAACAAAGAGTAAATCGTAACAGAACGGTTACAAAATATAAAAGCGTTGCTACACAACGGATGAGAGCGTTTTTTGTAAGCGTGTAACCGTTTCGTTACTTTTTGACAGATATATTTCAATTCATGGTGTTCGCTTTTCAAACCGTTTGTCACCGTGATACGTTGTGCGGGTCGTAAAACGGCAAGAAAGGTTGGCATCAACATGAAACGAACATCATTCCTATTATCCCTTTGTTTAGCGGGATTCATATTTATTCTTTTGCCACATCATGAAGCATCAGCAGCACAAATCGGTATTGGTACGGAGAAGACGATCGTACAAAATCCGTTAGAAATGAAACGTCAAGCTGCTCAAAAGAAGCTGGAACAAGCAGAAGCACGAAAACAGGCACGCTTACAAGCAGAACAGAAAGAAAAAGCCGGACAGAAAGCAAAAATAGATGCTAAAAAGAAAGCGCAACAGGCAAAGAAACAAAGTCGTTCGCAAACAAAGTCCAATCGTTCAGCGAAACGTACGGAAACATTTGAGACGACAGCATATACGACAAATCCAGAAAACAATGGAAGTCGCCTGTATAACGGTCGTGCATTAACGGCATCGGGTTATGACGTCACGAATACGATTACATACGAAGGACGTCGGATTGTAGCAGTCGATCCATCGGTCGTGCCCCTTGGAACTAAGGTACACGTTGAAGGGTTCGGGGATGCGATTGCCCTCGATACAGGTGGTGCGATTCGTGGAAAAATCATGGATCTTCTAGTTGGATCAAAACAAGAGGCGTTAGAATGGGGTCGCCGCCATGTAACGGTGACATTCGAATAATAGAATCAAACAGTCAGACGGTGGATCGATTCCACCGTCTTTTTTTGTTTTTCTAAACTGATTTGCATGAATGTAAAATGAGAAAAACAGGATAAGGAGTGGACATAATAGGTTTTAGAATGCTCGAGAAAGGGGAATTTTACAAAGATAATAAACAGGGGAAACGAGGGATGATACGTGATTGAATTTAAGGATGTCGGCAAAACGTATGCAGACGGAACAAAGGCAGTACAACACGTCAACTTCACTGTTGAACAAGGCGAGATTTTTTGCTTGATTGGTCCTTCAGGTTGCGGTAAAACAACGACAATGAAAATGGTTAATCGGTTGATTGATCATACGGAGGGGCAAATTTGGATTGACGGTGAACCGATCATGTCAATTAATGAACATGAACTCCGGCGTCGAATTGGATACGTTTTGCAACAGATTGCCCTATTTCCACACATGACGATTGAGGAAAATGTCAGCGTCGTACCCGAATTATTGAAATGGGACAAACAAAAAGTGACGCGTCGGGTCGAGGAACTATTCAGACTGACAGGGTTGAACACATCGCTTAAGAAAAAATATCCAAGTGAACTATCTGGGGGACAACAACAACGTGTCGGCGTCATGCGCGCACTCGCAGCAGAACAGGACGTCATCTTGATGGATGAACCATTTTCTGCACTTGATCCCATTTCACGGGAACAATTGCAGAATGATTTGTTGCATCTAAACGAAGAGCTTGGAAAAACCATTTTGTTCGTCACGCACGATATGAACGAAGCATTAAAACTGGGCAGTCGCATTTGTCTAATGAATGCTGGAGAGATTGCTTTCATTGGTACGAAAGAAGAAGTACTAGCCAGCAACGATCCATTCGTTCAAGAGTTCATGCGTCAAGTCAGGGGGAGTGTCGAATGAATGGATTGATCGAAACATATCAGGACCGAGAGACGGAATTGCTTCAAGCACTAATTGAGCATATTCAGTTATCCGTTATATCTCTGCTGATCGCATGTGTCATCGCTATTCCACTGGGGATTTATTTATCACGCAACAAACGTCTGAGTGAGTGGTCGATCGGTGTAACCTCTGTCATCCAGACGATTCCATCACTCGCCCTACTCGGTCTGATGATACCACTTGTCGGAATCGGTACAGTTCCGTCCATTATTGCACTTGTCCTATATTCTTTATTACCAATCGTTCGTAATACCTACACGGGTCTTGCCGAAGTCGATCCTTCGATCAAGGAAGCAGCACGAGCTTGTGGGATGACCCCGATGCAAAGTCTTTGGAAAGTCGAACTCCCGTTAGCTTTGCCTGTCATGATGGCGGGCATTCGAACAGCCATGGTATTGATCATTGGTACGGCAACAATTGCTGCCTTGATTGGTGCTGGGGGCTTAGGATCGATCATTCTTCTAGGAATCGATCGAAATGATAACTATCTACTGTTGCTGGGTGCGATTCCAGCAGCACTCCTCGCGCTATTATTTGATGGATTGTTACGTCAAACGGAAGTAGCGACCCGGAAACGGCAAACAGCACGCCTCGTGACGGCAGTCGTCTTGATGGTCGCAATCGTCGCAGCACCATTCGCGTTCGGACGTAGTGAACGACCGGATCTCGTTGTGGCCGGTAAACTTGGTGTAGAACCGGAAATTTTAATGAATATGTATAAGATTGTCATTGAAGATGAGACTGATTTAACCGTTCAAGTCAAACCAAACTTCGGTAAGACGACGTTTGTTTACAAGGCACTTGAGTCAGGAGACATCGATGCATACCCAGAGTTTACAGGAACTGTACTCGCTAGTTTGACGAACGAAAAACCGAAATCAAACGATGCAAAAGAAGTTTATGAACAAGCTAAAGCAGGACTAGAGAAACAACAATTGGCGCTTTTACCGCCAATGAACTATAACAATACGTATGCAGTGGCTGTTCCACGAAAATTAGCAGAACGATATGATTTGAAATCGATTTCTGACTTGAAGCAGGTCGCTAATCAGTTGACGGCTGGATTTACACTAGAGTTCAAAGATCGTCAAGATGGCTATAAAGGAATTCAAGATAAATATGATGTCAATTTCAAGAAAGTCGTCACGATGGAACCGAAATTACGCTATAAAGCAATCGAGTCGGGGGAAATTGATGTCATTGATGCCTACTCGACGGATCCTGAAATCGCTAAATACGATATGGTCGTTTTAAAGGACGATCAACAATTATTCCCGCCATACGAAGGAGCTCCCCTTCTGCGTCAAGAAACGATCGATGAGTATCCAGAAGTAGAACAAGCACTTGAGCAATTATCGGGTAAAATCTCTGATGAAGAAATGTCGAAGATGAATGAAGCTGTCGCATACGGTGGGAAGACGGCGAATGAAGTCGCTCGCGATTATCTGAAGAAAGAAGGCATCATCCAATGAAATTATTACTGATCAGTAATCCGACAGCCGGAACAAATGGTACGGGGTTACTCGGAGAAGTTATCGAACCGTTAAGTACGTTATTCGACGAGATCGTTATTAAAAATACGAGGCAAGCAGGAGATGCGATGCAATTTGCGGAAGAGTCATCCGCGTTTGATGCTGTTGTCGTTATCGGTGGAGATGGAACAGTTTTTGAGACGATTAACGGTGTCGCAAAACTAGACGATCGTCCGATTCTTGGTATCATTCCTGGAGGAACGTGTAACGATTTTGCGCGAACACTTGGCTTACCGATGGCTCCACGGCTTGCTGCAGAAGCGATTGCGATGCAACATGTCGTTCAAGTCGACCTTGGACAAGTCGAAGATAGCTATTTCTTGAACTTCCTTGGTGTTGGTCTTGTCGCAGAAGCATCGATAGGCATTGATACAGAAGAAAAAGCACGTCTTGGTAAGATGGGGTATTATTTATCGACTATCCGATCGAGTTTAGAAGCAAAACCATTCGAATATGAATTGATCTTAGATGAAGGTCGTCATATGACTGGCGAAGCGGTACTGATTCTTGCGGCAAATGGAGAATCACTTGGCGGAATTGAAACGAATTTATCAGATGGAGCGTATAATGACGGGAAGCTTGATTTAGTCATCGTTGATGAAGTAAATCTAACGACGATTCGCGATGTCATCCTTCAAAAAATTGGTCTTGCTAATGATCCGTCCTTTACGCACATTTTGACAAGCGGTTTTCAGTTAAAGACGAAAAATGCAAAAGTAATTGATACAGATGGTGAAAAAGCGATTCATACACCAATTACTGTTAAAGTGCTACCGGAATACCTTCGAATGTACGGAGGCATACAATAATAAAATATGAATGAAGAGAAGGTCGTTGTAAAAAATGATCTTCTTTTTATATGTTTCATTACATATATGCGGTTATGCTTTGACGCTTTAAAGAAAATATCCGATAAAGGATGACTTTCACAGATTCTTTCTGTACAATGAAAAAGTATTTTGAAAAGGAGGTGGAGCACCATGAAAGGAAACGCATGGGCTTCAAAAGTTGGATTTATTTTAGCAGCAGCGGGATCCGCCATTGGTCTGGGGGCCATCTGGAAATTTCCGTACACGACTGGGACAAACGGAGGCGGCGCCTTTTTACTCTTGTTCCTCGTGTTTACCTTACTACTTGGACTGCCTGTCTTGATTGCCGAATTTTTAATCGGTCGAACGAGCGGGAAAACGGCGCTTCGAGCATTCTCGGCGCTTGGTCATAAGAAATTCACGTTTATTGGTGTCCTTGGTGTCATCGCATGTTTCTTGTTGCTCTCTTTCTACAGCGTAATCGGTGGATGGGTCTTGATTTACACGATCCTTGGCTTTACTGGTCGCTTAACAACGATGGACAGTGGTGCGCTTGGTGAACTGTTTGGTACGATTTCAGCCTCACCGATGTATGTCATTTCAGGACAATTGATTTTCCTCGCATTGACATGTTGGATCGTATTACGTGGGGTTCAATCTGGTATTGAAAAAATGAGTAAAATCATGATGCCCTTATTATTCGTTTGTTTCATTGTTCTCGTTGTCCGCTCTTTGACACTCGATGGGGCAATGGAAGGTGTTAAATTCTTCATACAGCCTGATTTCTCGGTCTTGAATCGAACATCAGTGCTTAGTGCGCTCGGTCAAGCATTCTTCTCACTATCGCTCGGTGTTTCAGCGATGCTAACGTATGCTTCCTATATGAAAGAACGTGGAGAGATCAATCGTTCTGCAGCTTGGATCGTTACAATGAACGTTGCTGTCTCGTTACTTGCAGGATTTGCGATTTTCCCAGCTGTTTTTGCTTCAGGTCTTGATCCAGCAGAAGGACCGGCGTTACTCTTTATCGTCTTACCAACCGTCTTCAGTCAAATTCAGTTTGGCTCGGTCTTCTTGACGTTGTTCTTCCTTTTATTCGCTTTCGCTTCGATTACTTCATCGATTGCGATGCTTGAAGTCGTTGTTGCTTCCTTAACGGATCGTAAAGAAAACGCGACGATGCGTGATAAAAAGCGGACAACATGGCTTGCAACGCTAGCAATCGCCATTGTCGGCATTCCGTCTGCACTCTCATTCGGAATCTTAGGTGATACTCAATTCATGGGGAAAACGTTCTTTGACAGCGTCGATTTCCTTGTCTCGAATATTTTGATGCCAATCGGTGCATTATTAATTTCTATTTTTGCCGGTTATAAGTTAGACCGTGCACTTGTCGAGCAAGAATTGGTGACTAGTCCAATGATGAAGAAAATGGTCCCAATCTGGCGAGTTAGTGTCTGTTACTTGAGTCCAATCGCGATTCTCATTATTCTTGTCTGGCCATTGTTTGGATAACAAATGTATTCTTCTCCATAAGGTAGTCGACCAATACAGTCGACTACCTTATTTGTTATGAAGTAATACAAAGAAGGAAAGAACGAATAGTTCATTCTTCGGTCGGATGTCATTCCTTAAAAAGTATGGTGAAATATAAATACATGAGGCATAACATTTCGCAAAAACGGGAAACTTTTTGTTAGACCGTACGTAATGTTAAAATAAAGACACGTAAACCTGATAGAAGAATCAGCAAGAAGGAAGAGGGGATGACATGAAGTCTTCATGGTGGATATTTGGTTCCATCGGTATGATGTTCGTATTTCTACAATTAGCCGATACGTTCAACTTCTCGGGAATCTTCATCGCTCTTGGTTTGTGGTTCATTTGGAGCGGTTACCGGACAAAACCAGGTCGACGATATCGGACAGAACGGAAGTCGACTGAAATCAAGCGAAAAAACGTGAAAAAGAAATTACTTCTTGACGATGAAGAGGAATTCGTTGGAAGTGTCATTTTAAAACCAGAACGGGCGACGCGTCGTTTTGAAGAGACGGATGACTTGGAGCTTCAAGTATTACAACGGACAATTGAAGAAGGATTTGCGAAAATCCAAACGTACGATCAAATCGTTCCGTCCATTCGAGATAGTGAAATCAGAAGTGAGATGCGAATCGTATCGCGTGAAGCGCATGTGTTGTTCGAGGAGTTGTATGAAAGTCCACGCGATGTCAAAAAAGTTCGGGACTTCTTTACATTCTACCTGGATTCCTTATTGTCGATTTCAGAAAAATATGCCGATTTGGAACGCCGGGGTGCACAAGTTCAATTGGATACGAAAAATCAGTTGATTTCGAACTTGAAGATGATTGGTCAAAAGTTGAAACAACAACAAACCTTGTTGCTTGAAGGGGATACCGTTGATTTAGAACGGGAACTTTTGACGATTGAAAAGGTGCTGACGCAAGAGACTGAACAACGAAAACAGGAGGAGAGTTACCGACATGACCCATTCTGATAAAGATACATGGCAACAATGGCCTGATGAGCAAGATCAACCGACGATTTCTGATCCGTCGGTCGATCTGAACGTAGCAGAGACACCACCTAAAATGCCGGTGCGACCGGTTGAAGAGATGATTCCTTCAGATGTTCCGTCAGAACAACGACAAAAGATTGAACGTCTACTGCAGGTGATTGATCTTCAGAAAACGGATGCCGTCATGCAGTTTGGGGCGCCTGTCCAACGTGAGTTATCCCAATTCTCTGATCAAGTCTTAAGTGAAGTGAAGATGAAGGATGGCGGCGAAGCAGGGAAATTGTTGAGTGATTTAATGCAACGTGTCCGCCAAATGGATCCAGACACGCTCCAAGAAAAAAAGAGTTTCTGGTCGAACGTACCGGTCATTGGTCGGGCGAAGAAAAAAGCGGAGACGTACTTCTTACAATACGAGAAGATGAGTGCGTATCTGGAAGAAGTCGTACACAATCTAGATCGTTCGAAGTTCGGATTGATGAAGGACATCACATTACTTGATCAAATGTACCAAAAGAATAAGCGTTATTTCGAAGAATTGAACGTTTATATTGCTGCTGGGGAAACAAAAATTGCTCACGTTCGTCAACATGAGATCGAACCTCTACGAACGGAAGTTGAAGTATCGCGGGATCAGACAAAATTACAAGAATTGAATGACTTGATTCAATTAACCGATCGTTTTGAAAAGAAAATCCATGACCTAAAATTGTCACGCACGATCAGTCTTCAAATGGCGCCGCAAATTCGAGTCATTCAGCAAAATAATCAAATTTTAGCAGAAAAGATCGAATCAGCGGTCGTCAATACGATTCCACTGTGGAAGAACCAAGTGGTCCTATCCTTAAGCTTGTCACGTCAAAAGGCAGCTCTTGAAATGCAAAAGGATGTCACCAATACAACGAATCAATTACTTGAGCAAAATTCGAAGTTGCTAAAGGAATCGTCTATCGAGATTGCTGAAGAAAACGAAAAAGGCATCGTATCTGTTGAGTCATTAAAGGTTGCACATCAAAACTTGATCGAGACACTTGATGAGACATTACGTATCCAACAAGAAGGAAAACAGAAGCGTCGTGACGCAGAGCATGAACTTGAGCGAATGGAGAACGAATTGAAACAAAAAGTCATCGAAGTCGCTTCAAAAAGTAGAGAACTACCGAATCGACCATACTAAGGAACACGAGTTTTCGTGTTCCTTTCCTTCATGAAAGGAAGGATTAGGAATGAAAAGCGAAGAGAAGCAGTTGAAGTGGGATACGACGTGGTTATTATTTGCACGGATGATGGCAGATCGTCATTCTAAATGTGCATCCAAGTCTGTTGCTTGTGTCATCGTCAAAGATGAGAAACCGATTTCGATTGGGATAAACGGAACACCCAGTCAACATGTGAATTGTAATGAAATCTACTTAAAGCAAGATGGTATTCTCTATACATCACGACCTGATCACCCGATTAGTGAAGAGTCGATGGAACGAGATGGTGTTCAGTTTTATCGTTGTGAAAATCAAGAGGAACATCATGAATGGTCGAAACAGCATGAAATTCATGCCGAAATCAATGCACTCGGCAAACTAGCAGCCGACTCGACGAGTGCGCGACATGCGACAGCTTACGTCACACATAGTCCATGTCACGCGTGCAGTTTAGCGCTGATTGCCTCGAAAATCGATCGTGTCGTCTATTCAACAGGATATGAATATGGGGACGGATTGAACCTGATGCGTCAAAGTGGAATCGAAGTCATCCACTTGCCAATCGCAAACGAATATTTTCTTGAAAAAATTTAACGAAAAAGGGTTGTAAACGCTTCCATTGCATTGTATGATGAAATCAAGCATTGCCATGGTAATTATTCACTCTTCCATTCGGACTGATTTTCAATCGAAAATCGGTCCACTTTTTTTTTAGAAAAGAATTGACAGCGCTTGAATAGTTTGTCATGATGACTATAGAATATGACGAAGCGGAACGCCGCATTTTCATACAAAACCAATCAAGGAGCTGGAATGCCAGGTCGTTGAATAAAAAATCCTGACTCATGCGAGTCAGGATTTTTTTGTTATGGATGTACAAGTGTCGCTTCCTTAAGACGCTTAGCACGGATTGCACATTTTGTGGCGACCGCGCCTGCGAGAATCGTCAAGAACCGTTGACAGAGAATGTCTGGTTGCGACTGATGTAAAAACAATTGATGCAAAACTCGATTAAAAGCAGCATCAAGAGAAGACAAATGCCGTTTAATGGCAGTCGGCGACATATCTTGAATCTCTTCTGCCTGATAGCCCGCATCACTTTGAAACGCAGAGAGGATGAGTAATTCTGTTTGTACATCAGCCAGCGTTAGTCCTTGCTCTTGCACAAGGTGACAAGCTTCACGTAATTCATGGATCAACAATTGCTCGAGTGCATATGACGTTTGCATTTGATACGGATCGTACAATTGAACAGCTTGCCGAATTTGATCGCGTGTCACGATTTCTGTTGCATCCCATTGATCGAGTGTGGCGACAGCTTCACTGTATAAATGAGTAAGTGGTCGAATCATCTTTTCTCCTCCTTTAGGCAATAAAGTAGACTTCCAATTTCATCATAATTCATTTAGAAAACGCTTACAATATCTGTTTAATAGTAGTCGTGATGAAATCGTGTCTGCTATGATATGAATGAAGAAAAAGGAGTGAGACGATGTGATTCAATTATTTAAGGCACTTCCAGAAGTGACAATGCCTCCTTATGAAAATGATGCTTTTTCTATCCACCATTCGGATCAACCGATTGGGCTTTCGATGGATACACTTGCACCCGGTGAACGAGTTGAAGAGGTCTTACTTGTTGCCTCTGGTGAAATCCGTACTGGTCAAACTGGGCGAGAATGGTTACAATTCACGTTCAACTCACCAGCAGGATCTTGCAAGGGAAAACAATGGATCAATCAAGGAACAGCAGAAGAAGCACTCCGTCCGTATCTCGAGACACGAATCGTTCGAGTCGAGGCGAAGGTAGAGGAATATCCACCGCAATCGGGCAATAAATCGTTGACGGTTCAGCGTGTCACACCAATCCACGATGCATCACCGACACAGTTCTTGCCCCAGTTACCGGCAGATGAGTCGCTTGAAACATACCGCGATCAATTGCTTGGATTAGTCGGTCAGCTTGATTCTCCTTATCAAGAGATTGCGCTTTCGATATTGCGGCAGTACTGGACGGACTTCTCAACACGACCGGCTGCTCTTTTTCATCACCATGCCTATATTGGTGGACTACTCAAACATACAGCTTGTATGATGACGATCGGTCGAGGTATTTGCGACAGTGAACAACCCTACTTGACGCTTCTCAAATGTATCCAAGAAGCAGAAGCTGATCATAAAAATGAACTATTCCAAGCGGGCGAACGTGAGATACGCCAATTTTCTTGGGATGACAGTTTTGATGCGCTCTATCAAGCTGCAAAAGGTATTGCCCTGTTAGACCAACGTCCAAACCCAAATGAATTATTACTCGGTATTTTACTGCATGACATCGGAAAACTATGGGAGTATACACATGCAGGGGCTTCGGAAGATCGTTTTTCAAGACTATTGCAGGTGACGGAAGAAGAAGAAGAAGTGGCAGGCATTGCACTTGATCCAGATGGTGTATTGATCGGCCATATGCCATACGGATGCTTCGTGCTCGAGCAAACGCTTCGACTAGAAGATATTCGATTAACGCGTGCGGTCTATCATCGTCTCATGCATATGGTATTATCACATCATGGTAAACGCGAGTGGGGATCAAGTGTTACACCACAAACGACAGACGCTTGGTATCTCCATGCGATTGATCTGCTCGATGCACGAAAAGAAAAATGGCGTCAGCAACAAGGACGCTAAGGAGTGAAATCATGCAAGACAAAATACGTACGACCGTCATCACTGGTTTTTTAGGTGCCGGTAAAACCACGTTACTCAATCATCTCGTCTCTCAACCAACTGAAAAGTTTGCCTTACTCGTTAACGAAGTAGGTTCCGTTCATATTGATGAAGCGTTGATCGAGCGTAGTGATGAAGAGATGATTGAACTGACGAATGGTTGCATTTGTTGTTCGATTCGAGGCGATTTACGGGATGCTTTACTTCGGATTGCCAAACGCCGTCGAGATGGCGAACTATCGTTTGATCGCTTATTGATTGAGACGACAGGTGTTGCTGATCCAGGACCGATTCTGCAGACATTCTATTTTGAACCAGCCGTTGAACAGTTTTATCAAATTTCAAGTGTCGTTACGGTCATTGATGCGTACCATTTGGAACGTCAATTGAGGTTCCAGGAAAACGTGAAACAAATCGGATTTGCAGATGTCCTTCTTTTGAACAAAATCGATTTAGTCAATGCGTCGGATCGCGAAACATTGATTGCTTTGCTACGCGAACGCAATCCTTCAGCAGCTATTATCGAGACGGAACTAGGACAAGTTGAATCTAGTCAATTGTTTGAAACGTTCCACTTTCCAAAAGAAGAACAAGTACGGCTCAGTCAGCAAACGGATCAGCTCCATCAGTCAGTCGAAGATTTCACGGCACTGACGATTGTCGAAGAACGACCGTTGAATCGAAATCGATTTGGGATGGTCCTGCGTGAAGTTTTAGAAGCGTATGCAGAAGATCTCTATCGGTATAAAGGGATCATCCATTTTTCAGATACGGAACGAAAAGTCATTCTTCAAGGAACGGGAATGATTTACGGAACAGCCATCCGAGAACCGTTCAGTGAACAACCAAAGACGACGCTCGTCTTCATTGGTAAAGGACTGGATGAACAGGCGATACGAAAAGGAATCGAGGCGGCAATTGAACATGGTTGAACTTTATTTTGACGGCACGGTCCGTCCCTCAAACGACGAAGCGGCGGTGGGGCTCTTTAGTAAAAATTCCGAGGGCGAAGTCACGGAGAAAATGTATCAAATCCAAGCAATCAATAATCATGAAGCAGAATTCATCGCTTTTGCAAAAGCAGTTGAGTGGGCACATGAACTCATCACACAAGGAGAAAGCGTCATCTCGTTTCGGACCGATTCAGAAGCGGTTGCACTTGCAGTCGAACGCGAATTCGTCAAGAACAAACGAACACAGACGATCTTTGATCCTGCCTTTGAGCGCTACCAACTTTTACCGCTTGCATTCGTGAAGTGGATTCCGCGATCCGAGAATAAGGCAGATCGTGTAGCACGCGAGGCGTTACGCTTGTATGAAGTCTAATGCACACTGAAACACCCCTATCATCACGGTAGGGGTGTTTGTTCATGTTCAATTCGTTCAATAAGGATTTGATCGACGCGACGTCCATCTAAGTCAACAACTTCAAATCGATACGGACCAATCTCGACAGTACTACCGCGAGAAGGTACATCGCCTAGCGTATACAAAATTAAGCCGGCAACCGTATGATAAGCATTTAACTGTTCACCTGGTAGATCCTCTGTATAACCAAGCGTTCGCTTTAAATCATCGATATGCAATAATCCATCCGCAAGAAAGGATCCATCCTTACGCATGACGAGTTCCGGTTCTTCTTCGACGCTCGAAATCTCACCGACGAATGCTTCGAGGATGTCGAATAAAGTGATCATACCGAGAAAACCACCGTACTCATCTAAAACGAAAGCAATCGATACCGTCTCTTTTCGCATCCGCTCAAGCAAAACCGTTGCTTTCAATTGACGCGGCACGATGAGTGGGGATTGAATCAGTCGTTCAAGTTCTTGAACAGGTTGTTCCGTCGATAGGACTTCTTTCGCATCGATGAAGCCGACGAAGTGATCCAAGTCGCTATGACCAACAGGTAAGTTACGATGTCGCGCTTCCTTTAGTTCGCGTAAAATCGTATCAGGATCATCGGCTAAATCAATCCATTCGGTAACCGTCCGTGGCTCCATCAGTTCGTAAGCGTATAAATCATGGAAATCAAAGACACGAGAGACTTGCTCGGCTTCCGAGCGATTAAACGTGCCTTCTTGAGTACCACGGATCAGTAATTGGCGGACTTCATCTTCTGTTTCGTCCTCCGTTTGCAATCGATCGAGACCAATCAAGCGGAAGATCGAGCTGGTTGATTTACTGAGGACCCAGATGAATGGCCGGAGAATGATTGAGAAAAAGCGCATCGGTGGGGCAAGCCACATCGTTACTCGTTCAGGACTGACGAGCGCAATCCGTTTTGGAACAAGTTCACCAATGACGAGGGATATATAAGTGATGACCGTCACAACAAGAATATAACCAATCGTACTAGCGTAAGGGGCAATCCATCCAAATTGGGCGAGCCAATTGATGACCGGACCTGAGAGAGCAGCACCACCAAAGGCACCGTTAATGATTCCGATCAATGTGATGCCGACTTGTACAGTCGATAGCAGATCAGTTGGTCGATCGAGTAGTTCTAACGCAACATGGGCTGACTTTTTACCATCATTCGCTGCTTTTTCTAATTTTGACCGTTTTGAAGACAGCAAAGCGAGTTCGGTCATCGCAAACACTCCGTTTGCTAGAATTAATAGTAAGACAATCATTAAATTGATCAACCACATGAAATCTTCACTCCTTTTTTCGATAATAAACTATTCCCCAAAACTGTCTCTCTCATTCCCATTCTATCTGCTTTTGCGGTAAACTATAGGAGAAGTAATCAAAAGGGGGAATTTGTTTATGGAATACCGTCTAGAACGTGACACGATGGGGGAAATTCGTGTACCGGAAGCGCAAGAATGGGGCGCTCAAACACAACGTAGTTTGGAAAACTTTAAAATCGGAACCGAAAAAATGCCGATTGAAGTCATTCGTGCCTTCGCAGTCCTGAAAAAGGGAGCAGCACTCGCGAATCGTGACTTAGGCGTACTCGAGGCGGAAAAGGCTGGTGTCATTGCTGAAGTTTGTGACGAAATCATCGCGGGGAAATTTGATGATGAGTTTCCACTTGTCGTTTGGCAAACAGGTTCAGGAACACAATCTAATATGAACGTCAATGAAGTGATCGCTCGGGTCGCGACACGAAAACTAAAAGAACAAGGTAGTGAAACGACGATCCATCCGAATGATGACGTTAACAAATCACAAAGTTCAAACGATACATATCCGACAGCGATGCATTTAGCAGCGAAGACGGTATTACTGGAATCATTGTTCCCAGCGATCGATGCGCTTCACGCGACACTGGATGAAAAAGCAAAGGCCTTTGCTGATATTGTCAAGATTGGACGGACGCATTTACAAGATGCAACTCCAATTACACTCGGTCAAGAAATCAGTGGATGGGTACGGATGCTTGAGCTCTCAAAGCAGATGGTCGAACGGACGCTTGATCCCTTAACGGAACTCGCAATCGGTGGTACAGCAGTTGGAACTGGCATCAATGCTCATCCCGAGTTTGGTGATTTGGCAGCGAAAAAGATGAGCGAAGAAACTGGCTTTGCGTTTACGAGTGCGGAAAATAAATTCCACGCCTTAACGAGCCACGATCAACTCGTCTTTACGCACGGTGCCGTCAAAGCACTAGCAATGGATGCGATGAAGATTGCGAATGACGTTCGTTGGCTTGCGTCAGGTCCGCGAGCGGGAATTGGTGAGATCACGATTCCAGAAAACGAACCAGGTAGTTCAATCATGCCAGGGAAAGTCAACCCGACTCAAAGTGAAGCGTTGACAATGGTGGCAGCACAAGTTCTTGGTAATGATGCAACGATTGGTTTCGCTGCGAGCCAAGGAAACTTTGAACTAAACGTCTTCAAACCGGTAATTATGTATAACTTCATTCAGTCTGTTCGTTTACTGACAGATGCCTTGCATTCCTTTAATGACCATTGTGCGATCGGAATTGAGCCAGAGCAATCGGTCATCGCTGAGAACGTCGAACGTTCGCTTATGCTCGTGACAGCACTCAATCCGCACATCGGATATGAGAATGCAGCGAAAATTGCGAAAGCAGCGCATAAGTCGGGCTCTACATTAAAAGAGGCGGCACTTGCTACAGGTCTTTTAACAGAAGAACAATATGATCAATGGATCGTACCAGCAGATATGGTCCGTCCAAATCTAAAAGCGTGAGTTGAAAAAGCGGGGGAATGCCCTCGCTTTCTCTTTATCCGAGGAATGTTCTTCGGATGTATAGAAAGAGAGGGGATTTTCATGGAACGGGGTCGAAAGCGGACAGAAAAACAACTTCAACAAACCATTATCATGGTGGAGACGTTACTTCGGATGTCAACCGTACCGCGGACAGAATTACTAGCATTAGCAAGCTGGATGGAAGGACTCGGTAGAGACGAACTCTTCAAAGGACTTGCCGATCAAGTGAGTCGAGAAAAAGTTACTTGGGAGCAAATGAATGCGGTCATTTCGCAGCCGGTCGTCAAAGAATTACTACAACCCATCGTCGATCAGTTATCGGAACGCTCACGTGCGAATCGAATTCGGAAGGAATTAGTCGTCACCGTGACGAAACGATTCCTTGAGAATATCAAATGGAAAAAGTCGCTCGAACAGGCACGCTATATGTCACGGTTTTTCAGTTCGATCGAAGACACCTTATCGATTTCTCATGATATTGCGATGGATGCTGTCATTATCGACCATGCATGTATCGTGGATTCGTTAGAACTGTTCCAAAAGTTCATCAAGCAAATGGAATCTGCATTCGTTCCAGTCATCATCGTCGGTCCGAATCGGTCGGAAATTCGTCAGATCAGTTATGAGATGGGGGCAGATGACTACTGGGACGAAACAGTGACGAACGAAGAACGACATGTTCGCTTGGCAAGACTTTTACGAAAACTGCGAATTGTATCGTCGACGATCTTAGTGGATGAGTTGACGGGTGCTTATAACCGGAAATACCTTCAAAATGCTTTTGACCGTCGCCTAGCACGTCTAGAGCGTGAACAGCGGACATTTGGGCTAGCGATTTTTGACATCGATCATTTTAAGCGTATCAATGATTTACATGGACATCCGACGGGGGATGTGGTCCTTTCAGAACTAGCTACCGTCGTTCAACAAGCTGCTCGACTGGATGACGAATTCATTCGTTTTGGTGGTGAGGAGTTCATCTTGTTGTTTTCAGCAGAAACATTATCTCAAGCCGTTGCGAGTATGAATAAAATACGCGAGCGTGTCGAGCGCCATATCTTTGCGAATGGATTAAAAGTGACTGTTTCGATTGGTCTATCCTTTTCTTTTGATGTTCATACATCACTTGCTCAGTCAACTGCAGAGGCAGATGAAGCTTTATATCAAGCGAAACGTAACGGACGTAATCAGGTGATTTCCTATTCTACTGCAATATCTATCGAAAAATCATCGGTTTATATTCGAGTGGAGGAGAGGCTACTCAAACAGTTACATACACTTGATATGCCAAATCATCCGAAATACCACATTGAAGTGATTCCGTTAGCTGATCAACGGAAGACACCATTACAATTAGTGATTCTTTCGCTCGCTGAGTTAGCAACAGAGAACTTTTGTCGTTTAGAAGAGTGGAAACAGCAACGTGAGTCGATCATTGACGTTTTAGTCGTTACGGATCAAGAAGACGATTGTCTAGCAGATGCATTATCTCGCGGTGCTACAGACTATATTATGACTGCTAACTTAGAGTCCGATATGGAGGAATGGATTGTAGAATGGATCATGCAAATTCCGTAAAAAAACCAGCCACGCAGTTCCGGTATTCGGAACAATGTGGCTGGTTTTTTAGTTACTGATCGTATCGACGAATGATGAACGGGTAATCGTTTCCCTCGACGGCGTCATAACGTGTTTCAGAAGTGATCTGAAAGGAAGACGGGATCTCAGGATAATGAACGTCTCCAGAAAGAACCGCATCAATTTCGGTTACGTACAGACGTCGAATAAGAGGAAGTGTTTGAGCGAACAATTCTCCTCCACCAATCAAAAAGACTTCTTCTTCTGAATCGACATACGGTTGTAAAGCGGATAGATCATGCCAAATCGTGACGCCTTCTGCTACAAACGTTTGATCGCGCGTTATGACAATGTTCTCTCGACCGGGCAACGGACGTCCAATTGATTCGAACGTCTTTCGTCCCATGATGATCGGTTTGCCAATCGTCGTACGCTTGAAGTGTGCCAAATCAGCTGGAAGATGCCAAGGCATCGCATTGTCACGACCGATGACACGGTTTTTTGTATACGCTACGATATGTGTAATCATACAGCTACCACACCTTTGATATGCGGATCTGGATCATAGCCTTCAATGATGATGTCTTTGAAGCGGAAGTCTTCGATTCGCTCGACTGTTCGAGCGAAACGTAAAGTCGGTAATTTTTTTGGTGTACGCGTCAACTGAAGATTGACTTGTTCAATATGATTTGAATAGATATGAGCATCACCAAGCGTATGAACGAAGTCACCGACTTCAAGACCGCAGACATGAGCAATCATATGTGTCAGTAAGGCATAAGATGCAATATTAAATGGTACACCAAGGAAAACGTCAGCTGAGCGTTGATACAGCTGACACGATAGTTTTCCATCAGCTACATAAAACTGGAATAAGAGATGACATGGAGGTAAAGCCATCTCATCGACTTGACCAGGATTCCAAGCGCTGACAACCAAGCGACGGGAATCTGGGTTTGTTTTAATTTGTTCGATGACTTGTGCGAGTTGATCGACCGTCGTACCGTCAGGACGTGGGAAAGAGCGCCACTGTGCCCCGTAAACAGGACCCAAGTCTCCATTCTCATCTGCCCATTCGTTCCAAATACGCACACCATTTTCTTGTAAATAACGAATATTCGTATCGCCAGAGATGAACCAGATCAACTCATGGATGATCGACTTCATATGTAACTTTTTCGTCGTAATGAGCGGAAAGCCATCTTGAAGGGAGAAGCGCATTTGATGACCAAATACGCTGAGTGTTCCCGTTCCCGTCCGGTCTTCTTTTTTTGTTCCGTGTTCCAAAATGTGTTCGCAAAGTGCATGATATTGTTCCATCGGATGACAGCTCCTTTTAAAAAAATCCAAACTTCATTGTACCATAAATTAAGATTTCGAGGATGCCGGCAAATGTTTTGCAAATAGGTAACGGAATAAGCCGAAGAGAGGAATTACGTCCTGCCATTGCAACGTTTGTGCATTGCGCAGACGTATTCTTCTTAACAGATAGACTTGAAGAATATAGAACAATAATAGATCGACGGTCATCGTCCGGACGAATTGATTGGTTTTAAAATACGTAAGGAAAATACTCCAATCGGACCGAGCGAGGGCAATCCAAAGCAATAAAGTCGTCACGACACTGAGTAATGCTACGACGGTCGGAATCCAGCCTCGACGACGAAAAGGGAGAAATGTTTTTCTTGGAATAGCGAGTGCAACGTAAGGCATTAATACGAAAGCACCTAAAAAGAACGACCCGATGCTTGCAACGAGCGGGCCAGGACGCATGAATCGCTTTTCATCTAAGAATAATAAAAAGAAAGCGAATGGGTAGACACCGAGTAAGGAAAATAAACTTAAAACGGATGTATCAAACTGACTTTGGTCAAATCGTAAAAAAGAAATCAAAAACCCTTCCGGAAAAACACGGTTATTTCCAAATAACAAAATGAATACAATAGCAACTGCCCACACTAGGAAAAGTAAATACCGACGATACATTCGTCCACACTCCTTTCTCATACTTTTCTTTCCCGTCAACATGACGTTCATAAACACAGGTAGTTTATATTTCATGATACCAAATAAGTTTCAATTCTCGCTTGAGCGCCTCTGAGGGACGTGTTAAGATGACGTTGTGAGAATTGAAAGCGCTTTTAAATTTCGATGCAATCGTTTGCTCAAATTGTGGCACGATAAGGTACATAAAAAGGAGAGTGTGTAGAGGATGGAACGAAAATGGTGGCATGATAGTGTCGTTTATCAAATTTACCCACGTAGTTATAACGATTCGAATGGGGATGGGATCGGTGACTTAAACGGAATCATTGAAAAGTTGGATTATTTAAAAAAACTTGGTATCGACGTCATATGGTTGAGCCCTGTCTATGATTCACCGAATGACGATAATGGATACGATATCCGGGATTACGAAGCAATCATGAAGGAATTTGGAACGATGGATGATTTTGATCGTCTTTTAGATGAAGCACATGCACGAGACATCAAAATCGTCATGGATCTCGTCATTAATCACTCGTCGGATGAACACCAATGGTTCGCTGAATCACGTCAAAGTAAAGACAATCCATATCGAGATTATTACATGTGGCGCCCAGCCAACCCGGACGGTTCTCTGCCGAACAATTGGGGCTCGATTTTCTCAGGTCCAGCGTGGGAATATGATGAAGCAACGAATGAATATTACTTACATTTGTTCTCGAAGAAACAACCAGATTTGAACTGGGAAAATGAGCAGATGCGTCACGATGTATATGGCATGATTCGCCGTTGGTTGGATCGAGGGATTGATGGATTCCGAATGGATGTCATCAACTTGATTTCGAAGACACCAGGATTACCAGATGCAACCGTTCATCCAGGAGCATTGTATGGAGATGGTGGAGAACATTATATCAACGGACCACGTGTCCATGAGTTTTTACATGAGATGAATGAAGCATCGTTCGGAAAGTATGATGTCCTGACAGTCGGTGAGATGCCAGGAGCAACAACGGATGATGCAATCCTTTATACGGACCCGGCACGTCAAGAGGTCAACATGGTCTTTACGTTCGAACATATGGATCTTGATTCAGGTCCGAATGGGAAATGGGATGTCATTCCGTTTGATTTGCTTAAACTAAAGCAAAACTTCACCAAATGGCAGACGGCGTTACATGAGACGGGCTGGAATTCACTTTATTGGAACAACCATGACCAACCACGTGTCGTCAGTCGATTTGGTAATGACTCGACGTATCGCGTCGAGTCAGCGAAAATGCTTGCTACACTGTTGCACTTATTAAAAGGGACACCATATATCTATCAAGGCGAAGAAATCGGGATGACGAACGTCGCTTTTGAGGATATCGCTGACTATGAAGATATCGAAATTCGAAACATGTGGAAAGAACGAACAGAACAAGGAGCTTCACCAGCTGAATTGTTACGATCGATCCACATTAAAGGACGTGACAACGCTCGGACACCGATGCAGTGGAATGCGTCGGAAAATGCTGGTTTCTCGACTGGAACACCATGGTTGAAGGTAAATCCGAATTATCCAGAAATCAACGTCGAACAAGCACTAGCAAATGAGCAATCCATTTTCTATTACTATCAACATTTGATTCGTCTACGACACGATCATGAACTCGTCGTATACGGACGATATGAACTAATACTCGAAGAACATCGGGAAGTATACGCGTATTCGCGAACACTCGAAGGCGAAACATGGTACGTTTATTGCTCGTTTGCAGATCACGATGTAACCATTCCAGTTGCGCATGATACGTCAGACCGTATCATCGGGAATTACGATGAGGTTGAGGTGTCAGGAGAACTCATACTTCGACCGTACGAAGCAGTCGTCTTCCGAACGTTTGAGGGGTAATTCTACTAACAAAAAAAGAGACACTGCTCATGAACGAGCAGTGTCTCTTTTGATCATTGTGTTATTATCGCTCCAGTTGAGCAACCTGTTTAACTTGAGCGATGATCGTCTCACGATCTGTCGTTGAAGGATTAAGGCGGATGCCGTACAAACTCTCGGGACCGACCGGTTTTTCGTGTAAGAGATACCCTTCAATGCAGAGTGGCTCTTGACCCTCGATCAATGAGAACTCCACGACGATTTTCATTGATTTTTGAAGTGGGAGTTTCAGTGCGGTACTAATAGCTAAACCATTTGGTGAGATGTTATGAATTTTCATTAGTCCGTTCGGTGTACGTTGTTCGTTTTTTAATAAATAAAATTCGCCTGTTATTGGCGTTTTTAACGTATAGCGAAACGGTTCATTTCGTTTGATTTTCATGCAGGCACCTCCACCTCTATTATCCGACAATTTCGTCAAGTCATCTAGTTCTTTTTTATGTTACGCTGCAGCATCTGTCGACTGTTTCGTCGGATGAATTCGTTTTGCCCAATACATGAATGGTGTTGCAAACCAAGCCACGACGAATTTCGCAAGATATGTCGTCAAGAAGATTTGCCACCAAATGGAGAAGGGCATATCGTGAAAGGCAATCGCACAAAACGTCAACGTATCGAGTAACTGGCTTAATACGGTTGAACCAGTTGTTCGTAACCAAAGTTTCCGTTCGCCTGTCTTCTGACGGATCTTCGAATAGATGAAGACATCAAATAGTTGCGAGACGAGATAAGCCGCAAGACTACCAACAGCAATCCATGGTAAGAGTCCGAACAATAAATGTAAGGAATCAGATGTTTCAAGTGCTGCCTTATCCGCAAGTGGTGTATAGAAGAGACTAAATTGCATGAGGACGGTCGTCGTGATCAGGGAGAAGAAACCCATATAGACCCCTTTACGAGCGACTTTCTTTCCGTATTTTTCATTTAGAATATCTGTCGCAAGATAACAACTACCATACACGACGTTTCCTAACGTAAAGACGAAGCCAAAAATATCGACGGTTTGAGTAACTTGGATGTTTGCGATGATTGTTGCGATGGCAATCCACATCAACAATCCGGTTTTTCCAAAAAGATAATAACTGAAGACCAATAATCCCATCGTCAAGAAGATAGAAGGGATCCATAACCATTCGTTCATGAGGTGTACTCCTTTCTGTTCATACAAATGAAAATTTTACGCTGAAAATGATCACCTGTCAAAGGCGATGGTATGTTAGAAGCCGACAAAAAAAAGACCATGAGCTCATGGTCTTTCAAACGTTCTTTATCCGAGTCGTTGCAAAGAATACCGACGACGTCTTCCTTTGACGTAATAGTTCTCTGTCCATGTAAAATCGTTCAATTCTAGAATCCGTTTCGCATAAAGAGCGTGTGGTGACTGATCGAGTACGCGTGCGCGTACTTCGTGGCGATCTAGTACCTGCGAATGTGATAAAGCTTCTGCGACGGCCTGCGTAGCTAGACCTCTATGAGTGTAAGAATCAAACACCATAAAATCAAGTTGGAAATAGTGACCCATTTTTAAAAGCAGAACCCGTCCAACGATCGTATCTGCTTCAACGATATCAAAGTAATAATCTTCAGGATAACTGTGCTCGACGGAATCAAAAGCCCGCTCTTCTCCAAGCTCATGGTCATACCCTTTGATTTCTTGCGGAGTCAGTCCATATGCTTGCTCGCCATACTTCAAGAAATGTTCATACTCAGCTTGATCGACATGACGTAATGCTCGACGTCTTAATTCCATCACAAAATCCTCCTTCAACGATTGATGCCTCGTTTACATTATAGCGATACCCTCCTTGCAATTGCAAAAATTAACTGGAACCAATCCGCAGGAAGAAATTTAAAAAAAGTCAATTTGTAATCATCTTGTGATTGTTTTAATTGCCTCGGAATATGGTAAAGTAATGATGTAGACAACTGCATACTGGAAGGGGCTGGAAAACGTGTTCACAGAACGTGACGGAATCAAATTGCGTCTAGAGCAAATCGAACGATTGTATTCGGACTTGAATCGTGAAGCGAAACAATTGACGGAACGCTTACGCCAATTAGATGAACAAGGGGACGAAGTTCAACATGATCTTTCCCTTAACAAAGAAGACCGCGATCATTTGAAATCAAGCATCGATGAGACACTTCAAGCACTCATGAAGCGGACGACGGTGGATGCAAAAGTCGAACAGGAAAAGCAAGAAGACCTGATTTCGAAAAAGGCATTGATTGAAGACATCGAAGGATTATTAAAGAAAAAGAAATGAGCTAGCTCCGGCTGGCTTATTTTTTTATGGAGGAAAGAATTATGAAACCAACGATTGGACTGACGACGTGTCTTCGTCCGACCGAAGACGTCCGCCATCGTGTGAAGCAGCTATTAGCGGATGAGATGATTCATTTCGTTTACATCGCGCGTAAGAAGAAAGGGATTGAACAATTACAGCAAGAAACAGGATTACCTGTACTTGTCGTCGATAAACAACGACTAGAGCTTTATCCACTCGGAGAGAAGATATCATTCTTTTTTCATCCATCAAGTGCCGTCTTTCGCATTAAACAAATCGACGCAGGTGGAGGAGATCCACTAGTTACGATCGGTCGTTTATCTGAAGGAATGCGTGTGCTTGACTGTACACTAGGTCTTGGTGCAGATGCGATCGTCATGAGTCATGCCGTTGGTGAGACGGGACAACTCATAGGACTCGAGAGTCGAACTGAGACCGCTTTCGTTGTCAAACAGGGGTTACAGCGCTGGGAAGAGTCCTATTCGCCAATCAATCAAGCGATGCGACGAATCGAGGTTCGAATGGAACATCATTTGGAGTTTTTAAAGCAATGTCCTGACGATAGTTTTGATGTCATCTATTTTGATCCGATGTTTGAACGGACGGTATCGGAATCGACGCATCTCGATCCGCTTCGAACGCTTGCAAACTATGAAACGTTATCAGTTGAAACGATCATGGAAGCAAAACGTGTGGCGAGCCAGCGTATCGTCCTTAAAGCGCATTATGAGAGTCCACTATTTGAACGCTATGGGTTTGGACGAACAAAGCGTAAGACGTCAAAGTTACATTATGGTGTCATCGAATTGTAAGACCAAAAAAGACCTCTGCCGTTTGAACGGCAGAGGTCTTACTAGTTGTTGCTAATTATTGAACTGCGTCTTTTAATTCGTCTTCCATCTCTTCGAACGTTTCCTGAACAGCATTGACTGGTTGTTTCGTCATTAAGCTGACGACAACTGTGAAGATCAAGCTTGTGAAGAATCCAGGAACCATTTCGTAAAGTGTCGTGCTAAGTCCGAGTTGGACCCAGATGATGACGGTCAAGGCACCTGAGATGATACCAGCTAACGCACCTTGTTTCGTCATGCGTTTCCAGTAAAGGGAAAGTAAGATGATCGGACCAAAGGCAGAACCGAATCCAGCCCATGCATAACCGACAAGTGCAAGAATCGTTGCTGACGGATTCCAAGCGAGTACACTTGCGATGATGGCAACGACAAGAACAGCAATTCGACCTGTTAGAACGAGTTCTTTATCTGATGCATCTTTTTTCAAGAACGTTTTATAAAAGTCTTCTGTCAACGCACTTGATGTGACAAGCAATTGTGACGAAATCGTCGACATGATTGCAGCGAGAATCGCAGCCATCAAGAATCCTGTGATATACGGATGGAACAGAACATCTGAGAAACGGATGAAGACTGTCTCTGGATCGCCGAGTCCATTGCCTTGTCCTTCAAAGTAAGCAATACCGACAAGTCCTGTCATCATCGCACCTATGATTGAGACGAACATCCAACCGATACCGATACGGCGGGCACTTTTTAAGTCCTTGACAGAGCGAATTGCCATAAAGCGGACAATGATGTGTGGTTGACCAAAGTAACCAAGTCCCCAGGCAAGGAATCCAATGATTCCGAGAATCGTTGTCCCTTTAAATGGATCAAACAGCGAAGGGTCTAGGTTTTCAGCGTAATTGTACGCACCATCAACTCCACCAACGTCTGTTAATGCGACGATCGGTACAAGAACGAGTGCGACAAACATGATACAGCCCTGGACGAAATCGGTCCAACTAACTGCGAGAAAACCGCCGAAAAGGGTGTAGGCGATTACGACCGCAATCGTCAAGAGCATACCATAGTGGTAATCAAATCCAAATGAGCTGACGAATAATTTTCCGCCAGATACGATTCCAGCTGATGTGTAGAACGTAAAGAAAATGATAATGACGAGTGCTGATACGGTACGAAGCACACGTGATTTGTCTTCAAAACGATTCTCTAAGAAATCAGGGATCGTAATGGAGTCGTTTGCCATTTCCGTATAGAGACGAAAACGTGGAGCGAGTACAATGTAGTTCACGTAACATCCAATCAATAATCCGAGTGCTAGCCAAAGTGCTGAAACACCTGTTGCATACATGGCGCCGGGAAGTCCCATGAGCATCCATCCACTCATATCCGATGCACCAGCAGATAGTGCTGTAACACCAGGACCGAGATCGCGTCCGCCTAACATGTAATCTTCTGTATTCGTCGTTCGCTTGTAGGCAAAATAACCGATTGCCAACATGAGAACAAGATACAGGATGATCGAAATCCATTCTTGCGTCATAAAGTTAAATCCTCCAAATGCAATAGTTTTTTTAGCGAAAAAGCATGTAACACCTCGTTCGCCAAATGATATGTTCCCCACCTTACAGGGGATAAAACGACTTTGCAAGTAACGTCAAATTCATGAAAAGTGCCGCCACGCCTAGTGCCTTAAGGGGTCGGGACGCTTTTAGTCCCTATTAAAGTTCATTAATTTCGAAGATTCTAACTATTTCGAAACTAAGGGTAGCAAACCCGTTGAACCGCAACGGATTCGCCTTTTTTGGAGGTTTACGCAAAATGAATACCTGCACGATTTCTGCACATTCTACCGAAAAATCAGACCGTTTTTTCTTCGTACATCTCGTCGAGGAGATCCCGTGCGCGGTCTTTCATTTCGTCCGTCACATGGAGATACGTCTGGACCGTCGTCGACAAATCTGCATGACCAAGGATCGCCTGGATGCCGGTGAGCGGAAGTCCTTGTTGGATCAAGAGTGTCGCATACGTATGACGGAGTGTGTGCAGCGTGATGACCGGGAGTCCGGCAGATTTCGCGAGGAGCCGGAAGTGGGGCATCGTCAACTTGTCATAGATATACTTGCCGTTCTCGGAAGTGAAGACGAGATCCTGTACGTTCTCATGCCCACTCTCGTTCAACCATGTCATCTGTTCGAAGCGCCACCGCTCGAGGAACGTCCGGAGATGACGGCTCATCGGGACGACACGAGCGTTGCCGGACTTGAGGGTCGTCCATCGCTTGATGCCCGCTTGTGCCGACATCAGCGCTTGGCGTTCGACACGGATCGTGCCGTTCTTGAAGTCGATATGCTCCCAACCGAGCGAACGCGCCTCGTTGCTCCGGAGTCCGGTGTGGGCGAGTAGGATATAGAGCTTCGCGCGCGGCTCGAACCAGTACAGTTCTTCGAATAATTTGATGTGTTCGATCGTCCATAATACCCGTTCCCGCTCCTTCGGACTGCGTAACATCGCGATCCGCAGTTCCTTGTCGGAATGGTAGCCTGCTTCATAACTATAGGAGAGAAGAGAGTTGATGTGCCGGGCGATCGAGTTCCGGGAGTTCGCCTTCAGCTGGCGTTCCCGTGCATGTCGGTCGAGCCAAGACGTGATCTCTCGCTTGTTCAGACTGCTTACTTTCCGGCTACCGAATACACGCAGGAAGGGACCAAGGGAAACGCGACGGGCATACAGCGTCATCTCCTTGAGGATGCCTTGCTTCTCGACGAGGTATTCACTCGTCAAGGCTTCGAGATCGAGCCCTGTCTTTTTTCCAATCAACCCATCCTCGTTCTTGCGGATCATGTCCTGCGCCCAGCGTTTGATTTCCCGTTGCGTGTCTGCCGTCTTGCTCGGTTGATGCCGGACGCCGTTGCGATCGGTGAGCGAGAGGCGGGTCCAATACTTGCCGTTGTCGAGCTTGATGATCTTGTAGTTCATGATGTTCCTCCTTTTACGTACATACGTTCGAATCGTGTCTGTAAGAAAAGGCACCTGAGTGCCTTCAGTGTACTACGTTTAATTCGCTTCTGATCCAGCAGTTTTAAAGAATTTTGCAAAGCCTGGTCGTTCAATTTGAGCCGCTGTTTTGATTCGTTCAAGGTGACTTTTTGCTTTCGTAAGTGTACCTCCTGGATCTTGTCGAAATTTACTTGGGTATACTTCAAGAAGTGTACTCAGTTGATCTAATTCTTTTATAATAATTCGGTGTGAATCCATAGCTTGCGTAAATCCATCCGTTGTATAAACGGGTGCTTTGAAGTGAATGCTAGCTGTAATTTCATTCGATACAGTTGCGTCAAATCTGTATAAATCATCTAAGTCTTCTACAGAGATGTATTCAAATTGACTAAACCCGTCTTCTTTCTTATACGGGGTGAACCGTTGTTGTAACTCATCAGCGGTTGTATAGATAGCATTCATAGCTTCGGATATTTTAAAAACACTTGTGATAGCTTCTGGATATCGCTCGGCATCAGTTTGCTCCGGGCTCGTATCTAATTCCTCATCCGTATTCCCTTCTTCCGTCACGGGTTCTGCGATGATCGGTTCGAAATTGGATTCAACTGTTTTCGTGATTGCCTCATTCAGTGGGACTGCGAGCAACGATTTGTCGCGTCGATTCGGAAGGTAAGAGGAAGCCTCGTCCCATGACTCGAAATTCTTTGCCATTGCGTAGGTTTCGAAACTAGAGGCCATCGCGCTTAAGTTCTGTGAGAGTTGCTCGAGGTTTTGATAGTCGAGTCCTTCTGTATTCTCGAATGTCGCACCTTTCTCTTGATTCAAGAGAAGTCCCATCGCCATCGTATGGGCGGTCTGCGATGCTTCATTCAGGGAAGTAATTTGATCATCAATCTGTTGGACGACATCTTTCGTGATCGTCTGCTGGAAATCCTTGATTGGCAGCTTCTTCGCTTTTCGAACAGCCTCTTGTTTCGTCATCAAACGGTCGACGAATTGATCCGTAGCATCAATCGTATCTTTAAGACTGTCTGGACCAGCATCAAGAGCTGCTTGAATCTTCTCAGGATCCGTAATGTCAGAGGGGGACTGAACCTTGACGCTCGTCTTGAATTGTTTCGTTGAAGACTCGCTTTTCTCATCTTGTGCCTTAACTTCCTGCTTCGTATCAATCGGTTTTTCGTTCTGATTGCTATAAATACCGCCTGCCGTCCCGATCACAACAACCCCGAGAATGGCGAACAACGTCCCCTTGCCACCGAGTCCGGACTTACGCCTATTCGAACGTCTCCGTTCCTCCATAATATATCCTCCTAGTCTATTTTAAAATAAATCCGATACGTTCCATATCTGTTATGCATATCCATACTTATTCTATACTAAGGAGGTTCCCGATATGACGCCATTTTATGCGATATAGTAAATATCATTCGACAAAGTCTGACCCTTCATGTCGAACGAATATCTAACAAACGTGGTTAAATATTGTAATAGGTCTATTGCATTATTTTCCAAAGTTATTTACTATGAGTAAAGAAACATAAGAATAGGCGTTCGTATTTCAATCGAAACGAGGCGGTTTTGTGTTAGTAGTAAAGAAGAAGAGTCCAGCTCACCCGTCAATTGAATCCATCTTGAACACGCAGCGGATCAAGCACGTGCTCAGTCCGCACACTGGTAAGTTAGAGAAAGTTCCTTACACCTTAAATGACATGATGATAGAGGCTTTAGCCCATGAAAAAAAGGACGAAGAGTGAGATTCCTCACTGCTCGTCCTTCTTTTTTTCGTTCGTTATATCTTTATTATTGTTATATTCGTTTAATGCTTCATTCAATTGGAATCTATAAAAATTAAATAAGGTATTCAATCGTTCTCTACCTAAAATATTCGCTTCAGATTCAGTTATATTTAATAATTTCAATAACGTCTTCTCTTCCGCTTTCAATATCAACTCTTGTTCAGACTTTGGATAAGGATCGTCACTTCTAGAATATAGGTAATCAAAACTTGTATCTAATTTTTCTACTAGCTCCGGCATGACATCAGTCGGCGGGAATCGTTCGCCTGACTCCCATGCCCCGTAAGCGGACTGGGATCTCCCTAAACGTTTCGCCATTTCTAGTTGCGTAATTCCTTTTTTAGATCGAAGTTCTCTTATTCGACTCGCCATCTTCGCAAGCCGCTCTTCCTCCGTCATGAACTGCACACCCTTTACTATAGTCTCCATCATATCGTCTCTCCTTCTATATAATGCGCCGAATTCCTCACAAAATGAATGTACTACAAAATGACCACGATATGACTACTTCGAGGTCAATTGTACCCGATTTACAGGTATTTCCGCAAAACAAAGTAAAATAATCCCGTTTTACGGGTTGACTTACCCGTTTTACAGGTATATAGTAATAAGTGTAAGACAGACACAACGAAGAAAAGAGGTGACAGACATGCCAGAAGAAGTACGTCAGGCGCTTCGGATGAAACGTCTTTCGATCGGTATGACGCAAATCTACATTGCGAAATGCTTAGGGATTCGCCCACAGATGTATAGCGATATCGAGCGTGGAAGACGCGGTCTACAAGTTGGACTTGCACTATCGATCGCGGAAATCCTAGAGGTTTCCGTCGAAGAACTTTTTTTTGCAGAAAAATACCCGATTTACAGGTAAAATGATTTATTTTATCCCGTAATTCAGGATAACAAAGGTGGTGACATCATGCAACAAACAATCATGTTGACCTTTACCCCGGAATCACTCACGGCACTCATCGATGAACGGATTCGGGAAGCGCTCGATCAACACACCGCGAAGGTCTGGATGAGCGAAAAGGAAGCAAAAGAATACACCGGCTTCTCTCAGTTCACACTATACAACGCACGAATGGATGGCGAACTGAAGGCATCCAAATGCAACCGGAGCGTCCGGTATCATCGCGACGATCTCGATGCGTGGATGCGCAGCAAACAAAAATAAGGAGGTAGTACACATGGAAAAGCACACAGAAAACATCGAAGTGATCGGTAATGCAATCATGAAACAGCTCAACAAATCAGCTGATTCGAAACAAGGGGAGCAAGTCGGAGGGCAAATTTTGAAAGTCAATAAAGACTTCAGCAAAGGTTCTACACAGTGCCGCGTCACATTGGAGATTGAACTACATGTGTTCGCAACTGAAGGTGAGTATATCCAAACAAACGCAGGCGAAGAAGCCATCAAAGAAATTGATGACCTCCTCATAGCAATCTATCAGCGCACAAAATAACCCTGAATTTAATTTCCTAAACGTTCTTTTAACAAGCTCGCAGCCGTCTCTGCCAAGACATTTAGCGAAACACTCTCGAATTTTGATGAAAGTTCGTTAACTTCTTTCCAAACAGCATCATCGCGAATGTTATCGAGGAAGGCGTGACCCTGCCAGGTCATTTCTTTGATGACAAAGTTAAAGTTACCTCCAGGCAACTTAATCTCTTCGCCTCTTATAAAGCCGGCAGATTCTAGTGTCTGCAATACATGAAAGATAATATCTGGACTGAACTGATCTAATCGAGGATTTTTAAGCAAAGTAATCATTCGATATTCCGTTGTCAGTTCATTTTCTTCAATCGAAAGCAAAGTTTCTCGTACGCAATCATGATCAAGTTTCATATGTATCACCTCCTTCTATCTCAGTATATCAACTACATACTGGAAAAAAGGGGGCGTTGGAAATCAAGTCAATCAGAAAATAGGAGGCAATAACATGAATCAACTCACTAAGGTATTTGAAGGAAACGAGGTCCGCGTCGTCGGTACACCAGATGAACTCTTGTTCGTTTTAGCAGATGTATGTAAGGTGCTCGATTTAACTAACCCTGGAGTCGTGAAGAATCGACTTTCAGAGGGAGTAAGTTCAACTTATACCCTTCAAACAGCTGGTGGAAAGCAACAAGTCACGGTCATCAACGAAGACGGACTCTATGACGTCATCCTCGATAGTCGCAAACCGCAAGCGAAACGATTCCGCAAATGGGTGACAGGTGAAGTCCTCCCATCGATCCGTAAGGACGGTGGCTACATGATCGCCCGAGCTGACGAATCACCGGAAGAAATCATGGCACGCGGCTTACTCATCGCTCAGTCGACAATCGAACGTCTGCAACACGAAAAGGAAGCGGCGACGACGCAACTCGAAGCACAGCGTCCGCAAGTCCTGTTCGCAGAAGCGGTCTCGACGAGTCAGACGAGCATCCTAGTCGGGCAACTCGCAAAACTGATCAGCCAGAACGGTCTCAAGATGGGGCAGAATCGCTTGTTCGCTTGGATGCGGGAGAACGGTTATCTCGGCAAGAAGGGCGCGCACTACAACGAGCCGACGCAATACTCGGTCGAGCGCGGTTGGTTCGAGGTACTGGAACGCACGAACAATAACCCGGACGGCACGGTGCGGATCACACGCACGACGAAGGTCACGGGTAAGGGACAGATTTACTTCATGACGAAACTGCTCGGAGAGGCAAGCTGATGATCGCTTTCTTCTACTACCTCGGCATGGTCAACCTGATCATCGTACCGGTCACGCTCGCTACCCTCTACGTGGAGCGCAAGCACGCATGGTTCTGAAACTCGGCTTACTCATCTCAGTCCTCGTCCTGCTGCTCAACGTGGACGAACTGGAACGGATTTACGGCAAATAAAAAAGCACTACACACAAGGCGTCATGCTCTCTGATTACTCGACATTTTCATTGTAGCATGCACCCTCACAAGGAGGAAACGATATGGTCACGACACACAAAATTGGACGCGCACTTCCGGCAATCGTGCAGACGACACCCGAGATACTCAACCTCGTCGCAAAGGGTCCGGTCAAGATCGACGCGATCCACGCAGCGCTCACGGCGTCTTATCAACATCTCGCTAATGCGGCATACCAACTCGACGCGAACCACCCGGTGCACGCTTTCCTCAAACAGGTGCATAACGAGCTGTACACGATCGAGAACGCCCTCGACGAACAGAACAACCTGTTCCTCACCGCAGAGGACTCGATCGACGCGAAGGTGGTGGCGTTATGACACTCCAAACTCTCGCAGAACGAGCATCGGAAGTCGCAGAGGCGCAACCGAAATTGATTGAACTGATTGAACTCATCACCGACGCACACGACCGATTCGGTTTAAACGATGAGCAACGTGCCGAACTGCAAGACTATACAAATCAAGCGATGGAAATCTTACGGGATCTCGGACGCTAAGGAGGAAACGAATATGGACATGAAACGATTCAAGGAAATCAGTTGGCAAGAAGCTATTGCGAAATGGTTGGATGGAGAACATGTATTCAGCTCGACAGGTCGCACTTACTGTATGAAAGGTTTTACACTGCATTACTTCTTAGGTGGAGAAGATAACGGTTCGCCATCGTCAATCATGTTTAACGATGTCATCGAAGAACATTGGTACATCAAAAAGCCGTTCGACGTCCGCGCTGAGATGTTGGCACGACCGGATGAGTGGGTCGGAGCATTTAAAGATGTTAACGACACATGGCACAAAGTTGGGTTCGACACTGAATTCATGAAAGCGATTGAAACGCCTTTTGCATCAGTCGTTAACGTGAAATTTAACCAAGCGGCAGTTGGTTCATCGGACTATGACGAACTCGAAAAATGCATCCCAATCGAAGACGTGCCACAGGAGGAATGGACATGACAACCCTATACGCACTCTCCGCACAGAAGCAACAACTGCTGAACGCCATCGCCTCCTTCGACCTCGAAGACATGCAGGGTTCAGACGTCATCGCGGACACCCTCGAAGCACTCGACGAAGCCCTCGAAGGCAAGGTCGAGAGCGTGCTCCACTTCCGCCAGCATCTCCTCAACGAAGCCGCCGCGCTCAAGGCAGAGGAACAACGGCTCGCTGAACGCCGCAAGTTGCGCGAGGTGAAGGCGAAGCGGCTCGAAGAATACGTCGACGAGTGCCTGAACGTCGCGGACCTGAAGAAGCTCGAGACGACGCTGTACACGGTGTCCTACCGCAAGAGCACGAGCGTCGAGATCACGGACGCTGAAGCATTGCCCGTCGGATTCCTACGCACGAAGACGACGACGGATCCCGACAAGACAGCGATCAGCAAAGCGCTCAAGGCAGGGGAAGTCATCGCCGGCGCCCAGCTGGTGACGAAGGCGAACCTACAAATCAAATAAGGAGGAACGGACATGAGAGAGATTAAGTTTCGAGCTTGGGACAACGTGAAAGACCGAATGTACTTCATCGGAGAAGAAGAAGATGTCCAATTCGAACTTTGCAGTGGTGGTTCATTCGTGGGTTATGACCTTGGAGAAGATTGGTTCCCGAAATTAGAACATCTGCAATACATGCAATACACCGGACAAAAAGACAAGAACGGCGTCGAGATTTATGAAGGTGACATTCTCGAATTTGCTGATAAAAACTTCTTGGTCATCTGGGACGACTACCGGTTCAATCTGAAAGACTTCTATGAATTTTATCTCGACTACCCGACCGAAGCCTTTTCGGAATCGCTCCAATTCAAAATAGTCGGCAATGTCTATGAACATCCGCATCTGCTAGAGGAGGAACGGACATGAAACGATCAGACTCCATCGCAAGCATCGCGAAGGCACTCGCTGCCTTTCAGAAGGACGTGACCCAGCCGAAGAAGTCGGCGAAGAACCCGCACTTCAAATCGACCTACGTCCCACTCGACAACGTGGTCGACAGCATCGCAGAGACGGCTCCTAAGCACGGTCTAAGCTACATCCAGACCACAGTGACTGAGAACGACAAGGCAGGCGTCCAGACGCTCCTCATGCACGAATCGGGTGAATGGATCGAGTTCGAACCGCTCTTGCTCCCGATCGGACAGAAGGCGACCCCGCAAGCCGTCGGGTCAGCCATCACCTACGCTCGACGCTATACGCTCTCTTCCATCTTCGGCATCGCTAGTGAGACGGATGACGACGCAAACGGGGCGAACGACAACGCCTCGAAGAACCCGACGCCACCGAAGCCGATCATGGCGACGAAGGCGGAACATGAAACGCTGAACAAGCTCGTCGACCTCTTCGCAGGGTTACGAAGTGTCTCCCGTGAGAAGGTCCTTGAAACCGTCAACTGGGACGGACAAAAAGTACTCGAACGCGACTTGGCGGTCAAGATGAAAGGCGGTCTCGAAAGTTGGATCGATAACGCGAAGAAAGAAGCGGCTGAGGCGAACAAGGAGGAATCGGCATGAAGATGATGGACGAATACGAAACGCTAGAAGAGTGTTCCCGTTGCCAGCAGATGATTCCGTTCGGCGGGGACCGCGACGTCTTCGGACAGCTCGTCTGTGACGTCTGCTTAGAAGAAGAACGCGAGAACGCCCTGCACCACCAAGACTACGAAAAGAGCGTCCGCTAAGGGCGCTCGGGAGGAGATAAAACATGACGCGATACGCAAAGTTAGAACGAGACAGCTTTCTATATAAAGGGTTCAAGGCAAACTACGAAGCGGATTCTAAATGGCTTGATGTCCACAAGGAAGTGAGTGAACTTTTAGGCATCGAAACATCGAAGGAATACTTCAAATCACCGAAACAACTCGTCATCACGCCAGAAGCGTTTAAGGCACTGGATCAAGAGAAACAGAAAACATTCCGACCACATCCAAAAGCGAACGGCTACACTCCAAAAATGAATCTGAAGGTAGGAAAAGAGTTAGCGAAATCTTTCGCCGAGATTGTCTCCAAATATTCGGTAAACGTTGAAAACATCGGAGTCATCCTCTTCATGTCAGGGTTCTCTCAGTATTCAGGTATGCGTCACTTCCACTACGCTGACGATTTTTATCTGACTTGGGACCACGCCCACGACGTACCGGAAGAACAACTGGAAGAACTGACGCACGAAGAGTTCCTGAAAGTCCAGTTAGAACGTGAACAACTTAAAAACGCATTTGAGGAGGCAACATCATGATTAACCGAGTTGTATTAGTAGGCAGATTAGTACGTGATCCTGAAATGCGTTATACACAATCAGGAATCGCCGTCACACGCTTCACCCTCGCTTGCGACCGTCCCTTCACAGGGCAGGACGGCAAGAAAGAGACAGACTTCATCGATTGCACGGTATGGCGCAAACAAGCTGAGAACGTCGCCCAGTACTTGAAGAAAGGTTCCCTCGCTGGCGTCGAGGGTCGCTTACAAATCAGCAGCTACGAGGACAAGGACGGGCAACGTCGATATCGCGCAGAGGTCGTCGCAGACAATGTCCGGTTCCTCGAATCGAAGAAGGACGGCGCATCAGCACCGCAGACGACTCCACCGAAGCAGGAAGCACCAGCAGGATTCGGCGCTGATCCATTCAGCAATAACGGTCGCAACGATGTACCGTTCGACTTGTCGGAATCGGAGCTTCCATTTTGAACGAGCGACGTTTAGGTAAGACAAGATATTGGACGGATGAACGAATTGAACGAGCGATTCTAGAAGTCGTTCGCTCTCTCGAAATTGATTACATGCCATCATCAGCGCAAGTAAGAGAAGTGACGCAAGACGAAGCGCTTCACAACGCGATTTGCAAACACGGATCATATCGAGGATGGGCGAAAAAACTTGGTCTGGATAACAAAAAGTCAGAAACGAACACTGGTAACGACTATGAGGAATACATCGAGCAAATCTTATTGGATCTCGGATTCGAGGTTGAACAGATGAGCACGAAGCATCCTTACGACTTACTGGTGAACGGTACAACGAAGGTTGATGTGAAGGTCGGCTCTTCTTACATGCTACGGGGTGAAAACCGTGTCGTCACATTCGCCACGAACAAGAAGCAACCGACTTGTGACTTCTACATCTGCGTAAGACTGGATGAGCAGAAACAGGTTGAAAACATTCATGTCATCCCTTCTCAAATGGCACAAGTGACGACACTTTGCTTCGGAGAGGTCAGCAAGTACGACGTGTATATCAATCGTTACGACCTACTCCGTCGACACTATGAATTGATGCAGAAACTATACTACGAGCTTTGCCCGACTAAGGAGTGAACAGCATGCCAGCAGTCAGAACTAAGAAGGAAGCTGGTCGCTTCGTCTCGCTGGATAAGACGGTGTTACATGATAGCCGTCTTTCCCTTCAGGCGAAGGGACTCCATTCCTACATGATGTCCATGCCCGACGATTGGGTCTTCTACGAAACAGAACTACAGAAACACTTCACGAACGGTCGCGACTCGATCCGCAAGACGATGCGAGAACTTCAGACCTTCGGCTACCTCGTCAAACGACAATCAAAGAAGTCGGATGGGACCTTCGCGACAGTGGAGATGTGGCTATATGAAACGCCACAACCCACCGTTGACTGGAAATCCGTCGACGGAAAACCCGCGGACGGAGAATCCGCGGACGGTAAATCCGACACTACTAATAATGATTGTACTAATAATGATTCCACTAATAATGATGAACCTAATAAAACCATTGTCGAGCAAGACTCGACGTTGGCTCATGACATTATCTATTACCTCAACATGAAGGCGAGTAAGAAATACAAAGCCACCTCCAAGACCGCTCGTCGCCACATCAACGCACGCATCAAAGACGGCTTCACCCTAGACGACTTCAAGAAGGTCATCGACAACAAGATCCGCGACTGGACGCACGATCCGAAGATGAGCAAGTTCATTCGACCGGAGACCTTGTTCGGGACGAAGTTCGAAAGCTACCTGAACGAGACGCACGTCGTCCGCACCTCAGCGACACCAGACCACAGTCAGTACGATCCATCATTCGGGAAAGAACTTCCCTTCTAGGAGGCGAGACCATGCAATCCATCACACGACTGACCCAAGCCGACCTCACGCAAGAGATTGTCGCCCGCCGTACCTGTCAAGGATGCGGGCAGGAGATCGAGGTCGTCCGCCAGCAATACGCGTTCGGTCCGAAGGTTGGGGAATACTTCGAAGCCGTCAAAGGCTGCAAGTGCGAAGACCTCGCCATCGCAAGACAAGCAATCGAGAACGAACGGCAGATAATCCGGCGCAAGCTCGAAGACACGTTTTCTTCTGGCTCGACGATCAACGAGAAACTGATGCATGCGTCGTTTGCACAATACGCACCGACGTCACCCGAGCTCGCAGAAGCGAAGCGGAAGTTCGAACACTTCACGCAGACGCTCAAAGGCACGCTCCTCGTCTCTGGAAGCTACGGGACGGGAAAGAGTCACCTGAGTATGGCGGCGGTCAATGCGGTCAAGGAGCAGGGCGAGAGCGCGGTCTTCATCTCGCTTCCCCGTCTCCTGACGAAGATCAAGGGCACGTTCGGCAACGAAGGGTCACAGGACGACATCATCACGAGCTTAGCGGACGTCACGCTCCTGGTCTTAGACGACATCGGGGCGGAGCAAATCAAGTACACGGACAGCAGCAAGACGACGATCGACACGGACACGTTCAGCAACGACGTCCTGTTCCAGGTACTCGACGCTCGGCTCGGCAAGGCGACGATCTACACGACGAACCTGAAAGGTACAGACTTACGGGCACGGATCGGGCAACGGAACTTCTCCCGCATCCTCGACGACGCTGAAGTCGTGAAGATGTACGGGGACGATTACCGACTGGCAAAACTGAATTTTTAAGGGGGAGAAAGTATGTTAACAACCGGACAAGTTATTGACGGACTATTGCAGGGTGAGTTTGAAGAAGCGTATACAGAGCTTGATTCACGGACTATCGGATTACGTATCATTGATCGCGAATTGAAAGTATTTAGTCGTTATTTGGGTGAGGAGACAGTCCACGATTTAAAAATCAGCGAGTGGGACTACCGGACGGACTGGAAGGTCGAATACGCTTTCGAACACAAACCGTATGAACTTATTTTAGCGCGATGCGAACGTATCACTCCGCATGAAGACCCGCGTCAGGACAACCGCATTCCAATCCAACATTTTCACAACGGGACGCTCCATGAGTTCAAGAAAAACATTCACCCAGCGCTTCGCATCGTCAGTGCAGCGGCTCATGAAAATGGGAAAGTCGTGATTTTAATGGAGGATCGCCCATGACACCCGAATTGATCCTGAAACGCTACGAACGCGGCATGACCGCTGAACAGATCGCCGCTACGGACAACCTGACCGTCGCAAGCGTCCAAGCCATCATCGATGCCAGCAACGTCACCCCGATCAAGCGGAGCAACACCGACCGCAAGACCGTGCTGATCACCGACGACGAGATCATTCGTCGTCTGGCTGACGGCGAGACCCGCCACGCCATCGAGAAGGACTTCGACCTGACGCCCGGTACGCTGTCGAGTCGTGTCAAACGCATCAAGCGTGACCAAGCAGCGAACAAGCCACCCGTCAAACAAGGACGCAAACCGCGTGTGACGGACGAGATGCTCGTCGCGATGGTGAAGGAAGGCAAGACCAAGCAACAACTCCGTGTCGCCCTCAAGACGACGTATGACGCGCTCGACAAGCGACTGACTTTACTCGGACTCACCGATGCCGTCGAGAGTACGCAAGAAGTCGCCGTCACGATCGAGGAGGACGGTTTCTCGGAACGCTACACGATCGCCCAACTATCGAAGGAGGAACTGGACATGACCGACGCCATCGCAGAGGCGCGCAACACCGCGAAGGACAAATGGGTGCATTACGTCGCCCACCAGATCGACAACGCCCGCATCAAGACGAAGTTCGACGTCGTCGAGCAGGACGGCAAGCTGATCAAACAGACGGAGGTCCGCTTCGTCATCGAGGAGGAAATGCGATGAAGAGCGGGGGAGTAACTATTGGCTAAGACAGAAGAGACGGTACGGCTTGAAACAGACATCTACACGGCTACAAAGAAGCTGGGGATTTATTGTTGCTACGAAGTCACGATCGGTATCGGCGGAAATGAGCGAGTAGATTATATGACGCTCGATTCAAAAGGAATCTTCCGATGCTACGAGATTAAAGTTTCTGTATCTGATTTCCGGAGTAAAGCCAAAAATAGTTTTTGTGGGCACTACAACTACTATGTAATGACGGATGAACTGTATCAAAAAGTAAAAGATGAAATCCCGAAGCATGTCGGCGTATATATCGGAACACAAAGTAAAAAGCGCGCGATTCGCCAGATACCGCTAGTGAGTGAGGATGTCCTAATGATGTCACTTTTAAGATCACTTTCTAGAGAAGCAGACAAACTGTACAAATCTGGTCGATCCAGCTACGTCGACACAATGAATGCTACCGTGCGAAGACTTCAACGCGATCTTGAACACAGCAGAGGATTATTTCGAGACTTACAACGTGACGTCATCACAAAATACGGACGCAACTGGCATAAGGAGGAAGTTCTATGAACCCGGACGCTCGCGAGATCAAACGCAGACGACGCACCGCCCTCACGCTCTACACGGATGGCCGTTCGCTCGCCTATATCGGCAAGGCACTCGGCATGACCGTCTCGGAAGTGTATGGCTTGCTCGAACAAGAGGGCGTCGTCGAGATCCAGATTGAAGGCACCGGCATCAAGGACCCGCTCCTGGAGGCACCGATGATGCCAAAAAAGCAGAAGACGTACGAGGAGTTGCTCGTCGAGAACTTGCGGCTGCAAAGCGAGAATGCGCGGCTACGTCGTCGCCTCGAATGCGTCGAAAACCCAGTCCTCGCTCGAAGCTGACGCCACCGATTGGGGAACGGACCTTTCGACGCGCCAGAGGCGAAACACGACGAGACGCCATCGTACGAGACTTCACAGGGCGTGGGTGGACGCTCATCGCCGTGTACGACCAAGAATTGCCGAAGACGACACTCTACTCACTCATATTCGAATACGGGGGATGACACAGATGAAGATGACGAAGGTCAAGCAGTTCAAGCAGTTGACGGATTACCTCAGCCAGTACAGCGGACGGATCGTGCTCATCCGGGGCGACCTGCAACTGTCACTCGGCACGAAGTACGACGTCTACAACATCAAGAAGGGCACGCACCGGGAACTCAGCTACCGCGACGCGCTCAACTACTACCGCATGACGGGCTGGACACCGTTCGCGACGACCTTGGAGGCACGGCAGACCCAGACACGGCGCTACGTCGAGAAGGAGCAGGAGGTACGCGGATGGCGCGGACTGCACCGGGTGTGAAGCGGACGCATCTCTTACGGGGCGTGACGCTGTACAAGCTCGAGAAACGCGGGGACGGGTGCACGGAACGCGCGTGGCAGTATGGCAACTTCTACGCACACGAATACGACGCATTACGAAAGGATGGCTGGACACGATGGCAAGAGCATCACAACGGGCAGGCAAAGAATTCGAGACGATGATCACGCAAGCGAACCAAGTGTACAAGCTGCAAGGCAAGGCGCTCATCTTCAAGAGTGAGCCGGGCGTCAAGACGATCCGGGGCAACGCAGGCAAGATCATCAAGACCATCTACGCCGAAGCGAACGGACTCGACTACTTCGGGACGCTAGAGGGCGGACGGGGCGTGTTCTTCGAAGCCAAGCAGACGAAGGGCAAGAGCTTCCCGCTGAAGAACATCAAGGCGCACCAGGCGGAGACGATCCGCACGCTCGACAAGCTTCATACGACCACCTTCCTGCTCGTCCGCTTCAGTGACATAGGCAAGATGTACCTGCTCCCGCCAGACGCGTTCCTGAAGGCGTGGGACGGCTGGACGAAATACAGCAACCGGGCATCGATTCCGCTCGCGACATTCGAGGCGTCCGGGGTAGAGATCGCAGCGACGAACGGGTGCGCGGTGGATTGGCTGGACGCGATTAAACTATAAATCCGAGGAGGAAAATGCATGTATTTGAAATCACTTCATCACTATAACTTTAGACACGATCAGGAAAATCCAAAAGTCTTATCACTGGTTCAATATACACCAGAAAACCTTGAGCCAAGAATGTGTTTCAAAGTGCAATACGTGAGTGATGGAACAATCGATTATATCCCGTTCAAAGCGATTTCTAACGGAGAATGGGAAGTTCTTGTTTGATTTAAACTTCATCGCTCCGTCACTTAGCTAGACGACTAGAAAGGAGAACGTCATGTATGTTCCATCTGCTTCCGAGTTGAAGCATTACCTCATCGATCGCAACATCTCGATTCGCCAGTACAGCGAATGGTCGGGAGTCGATCGCTACCATATCGAGAAATTGATCAAGCAATTCGAAATCCCTGTACCGAAGTGGGTGCCCATGCCTGACCGTTCCGATTTCTTGGAACAATTTGATCGATTGGGAAAAGGAATCGACGTCGCGGCACACTACGGCGTCTCTCCTGCGACGGTCACCAAGTGGTGCAGGGTGATGGAAGTAAACGTCGGTGACTACAAGCGCCCGAGTGAAGATAAACGACCGACGGATGAACAACTCTACGTCTGGTACGAGCTAGAAAAGAAGTCGCTCGATAAAATTGCCAAGATGCTCAAAGTGGATCGCGAAGTCTTGAGAACCTGGATGGACGATGCTGAGATTGAACGGCGCCCGACAAACTATCGCACGCTTGATATAAACGAACTCGAACTCGCGGATGACTTAGCACAGGGTGAACTAAAGTATACGGAGATTGCACGGAAACATGGCATCTCGGACAGTACACTTCTTCGTTTTCGCGAAAAGTACGACTTCCCGATCAAACGCAAACCAGAATGACCTATCCCACACATAGAAGGAGCTACCACATATGACACACGAACCACGCCCACTCATCCTCTCGCTTGACACACTCGAAGCGATTTGCCAGAAACAAGTCACGCTCGATGAAAGCATCTGCGCGTCACGCGGCATCACACCGGATGAATTTGCGAACGATCTGCACACAAAACGCTATGTCGCGATGGTCGTCGAAGCGGGAGAGACCATCAACGAGACGAAGACGTTCAAATACTGGAGCAACGGGAAGTGCGACCCAAAGAAGTTGCTCGAGGAAGCAATCGACTGGCTCCACTTCTACGCCTCGCTGCTCATGACGGATCACCCGAAGGCATCTGCGCGGCGCGTGGAATACGAGCGGGCACTGTTCGAGCAGGACACGCTGTTTCTCCAGAACGAGAAGCTCGACCGGCTCTACCTCTGTTTGATGCAATCTGATCGCAACGCGAAGATGTTCGCCGCATGGTCCATCATCCTCGAATGGTTCGGGTACACGGAGACGGACATCATCGGCATGTATGAACACAAACAAGGCATCAACTACCGTCGCATCATGGAGGCATACTGATGCAGGAGCGCCTGTTCGAGACGAAGCTGACGAAGGAGCAACGCAAGGCGGCGGGCAAGCACCTGAAGGAATACTTCACGCTCCCGAGCCGGATCGAGAGCAAACGGGCGATGGCAGAGATGGCGGCGACGAAGATGACGCCCGGCTACAACCCGAGTGAGGTCCAGACGCACCAGGCACCAAGCAGCAAGGTTGAACGGTACGCACTGACGATGAGCGAGGTCGAGATGTTGCTCAAGCGCTACACGATTCTCTGTCGCATCCACGAATCACTCATCGACGACCAGCAACGCCTGCTGTGGGAGCTACTCTACGACCCGAAATACTTCCGCTCGGACGACGCGGTGATGCACGAGATGCGGATCAGCTCGACACGGACGTACTACGGCATCAAGAACAAGCTACTTGGCATCGTGCACGACCATTTCGGAGACGGCTACTGAGGGGCATGCGCCTCTCGGTGGTTCTGGATAAAAAGTAAAAATAATAGGGAGATGACGAGATGAACAATAGAACATTGGTTAAGTCATGGGAAGAATTGAACCAGTGCAAGTCAGATACTCACTATCTAAAGATCGACTTGGATATGGGATGCGGTTGGGTGAAAAGCAAAACGGATGCAGAAGATCGTCTTTATCTCTCAACTCATTCTTTTTACGGTTCTTGCCACGAAGGAACAACGCAAATTCTTCAAGAACGAGGATTTGCAGTTGAAATCGATAACTGGGACAACCAATGATGCAGGACGGGATCTACGCCGCGACCTATACGCAGGATCAGGAACGAACTTTCGGATTACTCGACGTCGAGGGGGAGCGCCTTCACTTCACGTCGTGGGTCAAGCACCATAAGCACAGCGAATACCCGCAACGAGGGCGCGTCATCAGCCGCTCACGCGTCTGGGTGATGCGCGCGCAAGTCGAGGTACACAGCGAGTGGGACGACGCACAGGAGGCGCGTTTCGCGGCAATCAAGCGCAACATGGAACGGGAGAGCGCGCGAGGGGATTACCAGGAGAAGTTATTTTAAGGAGGGGCGGTATGAGCACATGGAAGCAACGCATGACCTTGACCCGTGACGAATGCAAGGAAGCGATCCAGATGCGGCAGGAGGGCGTGAGGTTACCAGGCATCACCCAGCACCTCCACGTCTCGAAGAACACGCTCTATCGCTACATGGAGCACTTCGAGCTGGTAGTGGAATGGAAGAAGGCGGCAAGGTCGACGGCACGAACACCGAAAAGTGGGAATAAGGAAGAAATCACCTTCTTCTATTTGTACCATCAGCGTGTGAACTGGGGACGGACGTATAAGCAGATCGCGAAGGACTTCGGATGTTCGCAAGGTAAGGTATATAGGGCATTGAGACGGCATGGATTTATAGGAATGGAGGAAGCAGAATGAACATTGAAGTTGGTAAGTCCTATCGGTACGTCGTGAGTCAGGCACTCCGCCCGCACCCGAACGAGGCCATCGAAGACGGGACGATTGTGACGGTCACGGAATTCTTTCAAGGTGGGGTCATACTCGATGGATATAACTATCTGCACCTGGTGGAACGGTTACGAGAAATTGAAGAAGACTGAGAGGGACGTCCTTCGGGGCGTCTTTTTCAGGTAAAGGATAAGTAAAGGAAACGGCAAGGGATGGCGCGCTTTTCTGCGATATGCTTGTACTGTACAAATCCACACGTTCCTCCTTTCGAGTGGGCAGGTACATCAACGGATAAGCGACAGGTCATCCACTCCTTGCGTGATCGGACGTTTATCCCTTGCGAACAGCGCATGACGCAGCCACACACATAGAAAGACTTCCGAGTCGTCGTAGCAGGGCGGAGTGGTCGTGCGTTGTTTGCAGGATAAGCTAGAGCAATGTATGTAGTCGTACTGATATGGATTGCGAGCGTTTGTCCGAGCAACCTTTCCTAGCGTAAGGGAAATAGAAACCGTCTGTTGCGGTTTCAGGCGGTTTTTTTACCTCTCCTTAGCTCAGCTTGGTAGAGCGCTTGGTTTGGGACCAAGAGGTCGTAGGTTCAAATCCTACAGGGGAGATCGATATGAATATGATAGTTACACGGTGGCGGAATAAGTAGACGCACTTGGTCGGGGCATCGAGAGAGTGAAAGACTCCTAACTTTGGTGGTATAGAAGCAAACATGACCGATGAGAACCACTATGTAAGGTGTAAATCCTTACCCGTGTAACAGATATGAGCAAGAAGGGATACTACGACTGCGTGGGGTCCCTTTTTCGTGTCCTGCAACCAGTGGGTACCGCCCGTTGCTTGGAGTACACGAAGGGAGAGAAGGCACTTGTCGAAACTGAAACTGCATGACCGCGTGAAGACGACGTATAAATCCTTGCCGAACCGTAGTGGTGTGATCACCACGCTGTACAGCGAGACAGCGATTATCTGCATTGAGGATTGCGATGGGCGTACGAAGAACGAGAGTCACATGTTGTACCGGTTGACGTTAGACAGGGGCGAACCGCCTGGAGTGAGGTAAGGGAGGAAGAAGGATGGCAGAAACGTGTGAACTATGCGGAGGAGAAACAGAAGAATGGAGTCAAGGAATATACGAATGTAAAGACTGTGGAAGTATGGTCGACTCTTCGATTTATGAAGAGGAGGATTGGTGATTTGAAAACAGTCGAAGAAGAAATCAACGAGTTCAAACGTATCCTATACGACATGCACTGCCGAATGTTCAAAGGGCTGAAGATAAAACGATTTATTGAATGGCTAAACGTTATGGTAAAATCTTCTTATTCTGAATAAGGAGTGAAACGAATGAATCATCAATTTTTCGTAGAGATGGAACTAGCTTTTCGTCAAAGTTTTAACGGGGTAGGACGAAGTGGGCTAGGCGGGGTTTTAAACGCTGATGCACTAGAGACTGGTATGGCGTACACAGGATTCGTCGCAGCATTGGCGCCGTATTATAAAGATGCGTTGATCAATGATGATAAGACGCTTCAAAATCGAATCAATGATTCAATTGAGGAACATTACGAGTTGATGTCTACAGACCATAATTCGGATGAATATCTCAAGTTATCCAAGAGTGCTCTAGAGGCATTCGAGAAAATTACAAAGTAACGTGAGACGCCCTAACCGGTGTCTTTTTTTGTGCCTTGCGTCGAGCCGATACGGTCGGTTGGATGCAGAGCATGAGAGAGGGGGTGAGGAAGTGGCAAGGATGACACCAAAGCAACAACGATTTTGTGACGAATATCTGATTGATTTGAACGCAACACAGGCGGCAATACGGGCAGGATACAGCGAAAAAACAGCAGCGGTAATTGGAGTGCAGAACTTAACAAAACTTAATATTCGTTCCTATATAGACGAACGGATGAAAAGTAAGACCACCGCCCTCATCGCCTCGCAAGACGAAGTCCTAGAGTACCTCACGGGCGTCCTACGCGGAGAAGAAAAGGGGACCGTCCTCGTCGGACAGGGGCAAGGTTTCCAGATCGTGTCGAAAGAGACGCCAACCGTATCCGAACGGACGAAAGCCGCTGAACTGCTCGGGAAACGCTACCGCTTGTTCACGGACGTCACGGAGTTAGAGGTCAAGACACCGACGTTCGTCGAGGATGTGCCCGAGGATGATTGAGGGTCCAGTCGTCAGCATCAAAGACTTAATCGGAGGCGGATACAACCGCTTCTGGCATGACAAATCGTTCTACCGCGTCGTCAAGGGATCACGGGGGTCGAAGAAATCGAAGACCGCTGCCATCAACTTCGTCGAACGGATCATGAAACACCCGTGGGCGAACCTACTCGTCGTGCGCCGCTTCTCGAATACGCTCAAGCAATCGACGTATACCGACTTGAAGTGGGCGATCGCACGGCTAGGCGTCAAACACCTGTGGAAGACGAATGAGTCCCTGCCGGAACTGACGTACAAGCCGACGGGGCAAAAGATTCTGTTCCGCGGACTGGATGACCCACTCAAGATTACGTCGATTACTGTCGAGCACGGCATGCTTTGTTGGGCATGGTTCGAGGAAGCGTTCGAGATCGAGACGGAGCACAAGTTCTCGACGGTCGTGGAATCGATTCGGGGGAGTCATGAGTCGGACGACTTCTTCAAGCAGGTCACGATCACGTTCAACCCGTGGAGTGAGCGGCACTGGCTCAAGAAGGTCTTCTTCGATGAAGCGACGCGACGAAGTAACACATTCAGCACGACGACGACGTTCCGCGTCAATGAATGGCTCGATGAGGTGGATAGAGCACGCTACGAGGACTTGTATCACACGAACCCACGCCGGGCGAAGATTGTTTGCGACGGCGAGTGGGGGATTGCTGATGGACTGGTATTCGAACGGTTCCGTGTCGAGGAATTCACACGACGGGACGACCTTCCGAACTATGCCGGACTCGACTTCGGGTTTGCGACCGATCCGACCGCGTTCATCGACATTCAGGTGGATGAGGAGAACAAGAAGCTATACGTCTGTGACGAGCATTACCAGACGGGCATGCTCAACAGCGAGATTGCTTCGATGCTTAAGTACAAGCAGGTCCACAAGCGCCATATCGTTGCCGACAGCGCGGAGCCGAAGACGATTGAGGAATTACGTCGCTCTGGCATCACCCGTGTCACAGGGGCACGTAAGGGCAAGGACAGCGTCATGCACGGGATCACCCGCTTGCAGGAGTACGAGATTATCATTCATCCTCGCTGTACGAACTTCATCATCGAGATCAACAACTATGTCTGGGACAAGGACCGCTTGAGTGGCGAGTCCGTCAACAAGCCGATTGACGATTACAACCACTTGATGGACGCGCTTAGGTATGCCGTCGAGTATCTCCACGTCAAGCCGAAGAAGCGACGTGAGGGAAGAAAATTGAGTTTCTAGGAGGTGGATAGATGAAAGCACATTTGATTAAGAGTGCGGATAGCGTGAAGTTGCCCGTCGTCAAGTCGCTCCTGACGGAATCGGAGAGCGGGACGTGGGTTGCGCCACCGTACGAACGCAAATCACTCCGTCTGATGGTGGAACAGTCGACCATCTTGCGCCAGTCCATCGATGCCTATGCGCACAACATCGCCGGGTATGGGTTCATGCCGGAATACGTCGAGGAGACGTCGGATGATGCCGCAAAAGAAGCGGAATGGAACAAACTACAGGAGACGCTCGACTGGATGGGTTTCGACGAACCGCTGACGAAGGTGTTCAAGCAGTTGGTCATCGACCGCGAGACCATCGGAGAGGCGTTCATTGAAGTTTTACGTGATCCGAAGGGTGATGTCATCGAACTGATCCGCGTCAATCCTGATGACATGCAAGTCAGCAAGCCCGGTGCACCCGTCGAGGTGACGATCGAGCGGATGGGCGCCAAGAAGACCGCACAGCGTGCCTTTCGACGGTTCCGACTTGGTCAGAAACTGTTCTTCAAGCAGTTCAATGATCCGCGACCGATGGACCGCCTGACAGGTGACTATCTACCGGAGGGTGCAGTCGGGACGGCAACGGAGATCGTGCACTGGAAGCTCGGAGACGCGGATTATGGCATCCCGCGCTGGATTGGGCATGTCCCATCACTCGCAGGGGCACGCAAAGCGGAAGAACTGAACTACCGTTACTTCACGCAAGGGCGTCACCTTCCTGCGGCAATCATCGTTTCGAACGGTCAACTGTCGGAAGCGAGTGAACAACAATTAAGCCAATATGCGAATGATGTCGGCAACGAGAACGCCCAACACAAGATTCTTGTCATCGAACTGGATGGCGTCGACGAAGATCCGACAGGCGAAAGCAAGCAAGCACCAAAGGTCGAACTCAAATCGATGACCGACATGCTCCAGAAGGACGCTTTGTTCTTGGAGTACGACGACAAGGCACGGGACAAGCTGTTGTCCGTCTTCCGCTTGCCTCCGGTCTACGTGGGGCTGTCGAGCGACTACAACCGCGCCACGGTCGAGGAAGCACGCCGCATCGCAGAGGAACAGGTCTTCCAACCCGAACGCGTCGAGATCGAGATGCTGTTCAACCGCTTGCTATTGCCTTCCTACGGCTTCAAGCATGTGAAGGTAGCGCTCGGTGCACCAGAACTCACGGATGGCGAACTGATCATCTCCGCACTCGACAAGACAGGGGCATCCCTTTCCGTCAACGAGAAGCGGGCGGTCATCGGTCCATTGCTCGGCAAGGAACTCGAACCGCTACCAGACGAGAAGTACGACTTGCCTTCGGGCGATGCTGTCCCTAATCCGACGCAACAGCTCGCACAAGCGACGGGAGAAGCCTTAGCCAAGGCGGAGGGTGGCATCATCAAGGACGTGCTCAAAGACGTACGTGACGAGCTCACAGAGCTGAACGATGTCGTCGGTGGTTGGAAGGGTGAGGGCGATGTGTGACATCTCCTTCATCACGAAGGCGGACGACGATGAACTGCGCGGTCTGCTGAAGGACTTCCCAGAGGTCGAATACCTGATTGAACGGATCAACGGACTCGAAGCGGTGTTGGCTCGGCTCCTGCGGGAGCACCGGAAGGACTACATCACGGCAATCAACCTCTTCTACGAAGAAGTCGGGCAAACGATGGGGTTCGCGTTCAGCATGGGACTGCCGGGCGTCTTAGCAACAACGACGATGGCTCCTGCGGTCTCGCTCGCCTTGATGCCACACCTGCAAGAAGTCGCGTCGCACATCGCCAGCACGACGATGGCGCGCATCGATAAGGACGTCGTCTTCCAAGCGGTCAGTCCGAGTCGCATCCGCTTCATGCAAGCCTACAGCGACGAACTCGGGCGTGTCCTCGACCAGAACACGGCGAACAAGGTGACGCAAGTCATCGCAAGCACCCTAGAACAACGTGGGAGCGTCCATGACGTCATTCAAGCACTCAAGGATGAACCGGACTTCGACCGCGCGCGGGCACGACGCATTGCCATCACGGAGACGCTGACTGCTGCCAGTGTCGGGGACGATGAAGCCTACCGGCAATCACCCGCTGTCACAGGCGTCGAGTGGTTGCACAGCGGAGGACGCAAGAACAAACCCCGCGCTTCCCACGTCGCACTCAGCGGGACACAGAAGGGACTCAACGATTTCTTCGACGTCGAGGGGGAACTGGCGCGCTATCCGCGTGACACGTCCTTATCCGCGAAACAACGTATCAACTGTCACTGCACGACGACACCCGTCGTAGATCCGAACATCCTCGGCTTATCGGCTGAAGAGAAGAACGCGATCCGTCAGGGCGTTATCGCACAATTTGAATAGGAGGGCTCCTATGCCACGTGAAATCAAGAATCTCGTCGTTTCTCACGTCTCCATTGTCGACAAGGCTGCTAACAAGCGGTCTTTTTTGTTGACCAAGAGTGAGGAACAGCCAAACGTTTCCCGCGACATGAACATCCTCAAGCAGGATGCGTCGCAACAGATTGCCTACGGCATCGTCTATGAACCGCTCGTCAAGGACGCACACGACGACTACATGACGGCGGAAGAGATCGAGAAGGCGGCACACATCTTCCTCAAGGATTACCGCCAAATCGACAAGCAGCACGACTTCACCTCGCAAGTCGGGGATGTCATCGAGTCCTATATCGCACCCGCTGACTTCGAACTCGGTGGCGAGACGGTCACCAAAGGCACATGGGTGATGGCAGTCAAGGTCGCGGACGAGGTCTGGTCCGGCATCCAGAAGGGGGAGTTCACAGGCTTCTCACTCGCTGGCATGGGCGAGGTCATCGAGAAGGCAGAGGACGGCAAGTCATTCCTCGCCAAGGTGAAAGATTCCGTCACGGAAGTTCTCAAAGACATGGGGATTCTACCAGACGAACCGGGAGAGGAGGTGACAGACATGACACAGGAACAATTGCAGAAAGAACTCGACGCGTTTAAAGACTCGTTCAAGGGCGAGGTATTGGATCTCCTCAAAGCGGCACTCCCTGTCGCAAAAGAAGAAGAACCAGCGCAACCGGAAGCACCAGAAGCCGCTGAACCGGAAGTCGATGCACCTGAGGCGGAACCAGAAGTAACTGAACTGGAGAAAGCACAGGCGAAGATCGCAGAACTCGAAAAACAGCTATCTGTCCGACCGCTCCCCGCTTCACACGAAGCCGTCGAGAAGGCAGAAGTCCCAGATAAAGCTTCATACGCAAGTCACTTTGGATAAGAGAGAGGATGAACCCATTGAACACTACTGAAATGCTCCAAAAACAGATGGACAATATTAAGAAGTCAAACAACGTCACACTCCCAGCGGATGACGGACGTGCTTTCATGCAAGACGTCGTCGCTTCGGGGTCAACGCTTGCGAAATTGAACTACTACTCTGCTAAATCCGCAAACGGTGCGATCGACATGCTCGGTGTCAAAAAACGCCGCTTGAAATTACACCAAGGCATCAACACGACGCCAGATGGTACGGATCACGCAGAAGAACGTACGGTTCCGTTCTCGCTCGTTCCTGTCTACACAGACGCATGGTTCGAGAACGACAACGTCTACTACACAGCGCGTTCACGCGGTCAGAACGTCGAGGACATCATCGCATCGATGATCCAGCAACAGTTCGGCGCGGATTTGCAAGACCTCGCGTTCAACGGCGACAAATCTTCGGCAGACGCTTTCATCAAGCTCGACGACGGATTCCTTAAACTTGCTCGTACGAATGTAGACACGATCAAACACGACGTCACGGGTGCAATCAAGATTGCTGACCTTCAAGTCGTGCCAATTAAAGTCGCGCCAGAACAACTCCGTGCTGGTACATTCGTTTGGGTCATGGGTCGCGGGACGCATACTGCGCTTCAAGCAGAAGTCATTGCTCGCCCTACAGCACTCGGGGATGCAGTTCTTGTTAATGGTGTCTTGACGCGTCTTCACGGTTACGACATCGAAGTCGTCGACCACATCGTCGAAGATACAGTCCTCTTCACGCCGCTCGAGAACTTGACGGTCGTCACTGGATTCGACGTGCAGTACTCGCGTACTGGTGAAGGTCCTGAAGCGATGGCGAAGCAAGCAACATACCACTTCGTCCTCTCAAGCGTCGACTTCGTCATCCGTACACCGAAAGCGCTCGTTTACATCGACGCAGACGTCACACCCTGACCCGGCTCCTTTCGCTCTGATGAGTGAGGAGCCTGTTTACGATCGTGAACAGTTGGCCGCGATGACCAAGGATGAAGTCTACGAGATCGCGACGGACTTGAACATCGCCGGGCGCTCGAGCCTGACGAAAGCACAATTGATTGACGCGATCCTCGCGACGCAGGAAGGAGGGGTCTGATGCCCGTCATCACACCAAGCGAACTCCGCGCCTATACCAGCTTCGACACGGTCAAGGGGCGCACGGATCAGCAATTGACCGACGACATCATTCAAGCGGAAGCCGACATCTTCGATTATGTCCACCATGAGTTCCCGACGAATGAGTATCCGACCGTTCCTGTCCGCGTCAAGCTCGCGTGCAAGAAGCTCGCTGAATACTATGCCCTGTCTGCCCTCGATGAGAGCGCGGTGAAGGGCTATAAGAGCGAGAAGATTGGTGATTATAGCTACACGATGGCAGATTCGGCAGGGTTGCGGGGGAAACCCGAAATCACAGCCTTGCTCGAATCCTACGTCAAGCCCGTCGCCTCTGAAGCGCCACAAGTTAGGATGCGGTACCTATGAGTTACGATAAGCTACTCTCCGACCGCGCCAGTATCTATCATCTTGACAAGACGTCTTCGGGCGGGGGCTATGGTCTCCCGTCAGAGGACGCTTTTTCGTATCCGATCACACCGGACGCTGTGAACGTGCCCTGTTACCTCGTCAGAGGGCGGGGAGCGCTCATTCAGACCGATAGCATGCGGGTCTCGTCTTCGGACGACCTCGCGCATTTCAAGATTACGGCTGACCTCCTGGAAGGGGACAAGGTCGTGATCGACGGGTCGGTCTACATCGCTGGGAAGCCGCACAAGGTCAAACAGCATCATATCGAGTGTCCGCTTCGGCGGGAGGCACCGCTATGAATGGATTCGATGAGTTTGCACGGGACATGGACCGGATTCGCGGCGACTTCGACAAGGCGATCCCGCTCATCATGGACGCGGTCGGGGCTGAACTTCTAGCCGAGACCCGGAAAGAAATCGTGCGGCAACAACTCGTCGACACCCGTGACATGTTGAATAGCTTTTCACTGGGTAATAGCTTCAACGTGTTCGAGAAACGCAAGAATGGCTATGAGGTCGAAGCCGGAACCACGAACGGCTATGCGGAATTCGTCAACGATGGCCACTGGACGGCAGGACGCAAGTCATTCGTCGAACCGACGCATTTCTTCGACTTCGCGGTCGCGGTTTCCGAGCAATACATGTCGGTCGGCATTCAAAAGAAAATCGATGCACTCGTCAAGCGTCGGTTAGGAGGCTGAGCATGGCGATCCAGAAACAAAACTCGTTCCTCGCCTTCTGTCGCGCGGAATCGGGCATCACGAAATTCTATACGGACCAAGTACCGGCGACGTTCACAGAGCGTTGCCTTTTCTTGTCCGCTCCTTTATCGGAAGCACTCCCGCACGCCAGTGCCATCTCACGACGGCTCGTCATGGCGACGGTGACCTTCTTCGCACCGAAACGGTCGCAAGCCTTAGCGGACGCCGAGAAGGTGTTCTATGCCCTAGAACGGCAAGGCAACAGGATTCCGCTCTATGCGCAGAACAACACGATCGCCGGACGCTTCATCTTGCAGGATGCGAAGATCCGCGCCATCGAGAACCCGGTCGATACGGTCGGGGCGGTCACGCTGACGGTGACGTGGCATGAGGAGACAGAACAGATCATCACCCGCGGTCCGGTCGTCAATCGGGTCGCTACTTTTTTGAATTAGGAAAGGAGCACATACATGGCATATTGGGACAAGAATGGACCAGAACCGATCCTCCCGGGGCTATACATGGTCATCGAGAAGATGCAGGACCAAGTCATCCGTCCTGGACAACGGGGCGTCATCGGCATGGTCACGAACGGTCTTGCCGCGAACAAAGGCATGGTCGTCACCTTGAACAACGTCGGGGAGGCACTCACAGCACTTGGCGTATCGAACTATCAGTTCGCAAAACGCTGCTTCGCAGGCGGAGCACGACAGATCGTGGCATACGTCTTGAAGGACGCAGAGACACTCGCAGACGGACTTGCGCAACTCGACCCGTACTACTTCGATGTCGCAACGGTCGGACGCGACGTGACCTCGGATGAGGTCGATGACCTGAAAGCATGGCGTATCGCTGGTGCACTCGACGGCAAGAACTTCGTCGTCGTCGCAGGGGGTGCGGCAGGACTCGCGGACAACACGGCGATCAAGAACCTGTACGCAACAGGTAAGCACGGCGACATCATGTACGTCGGAATGGGTGGCGTCGACATCGACGGCAATACCATCTCGCCTGGAGAACTTGCGGCATGGATCGCAGGGAAACAGGGCGGTCGTGGCATGACACAAGGCTCGCTCACACGCCAGAGCATCGATTTCCTCGCGGATGTCGAGCGCCGTCTGACGAAAGCACAGCGTGAAGACTTGTATACGGCAGGCATCGCGATTCCGATCCATAACGGCAATCAGGTCGTCTTGGAAGCGGCGATCACGTCGAGCAAGGTCATCGAAGGCACGAACCCGAGCAAGCCGCACCACTCTGGTGGGAAACTCCGGATCGCCTACAACGCAGCCGTCTATCAGACGACGCTCAACGATGCGATCGAGAGTGGATTCATCGGCAAGATCAACAACGATCTACCAGGTCAAGACATCCTGACGGGTGCGCTCAACAATTTCAACGATGCCCTCATCAACGAAGGTGTACTCGCACCAGGAACACAAACGACCTTGCATCCGGACTATGTGTCGGAAGGCGACAAAATCTACTTGCTGACGCGCGGATACTTCATTGACGCCGCTGAGAAGTTCTTCATCGACTTCCAGATCGGTAGCGTAGCCGCGACAGCAGCGACAGGAGGTGCTTAATCCATGGCATTCGATGGCAAACGCACGATGCTCGGGACGGGACTTGCGCTCTACTACAGCACAGGGACTCGTCTGACCTACATCGACCGTATTCAAATCAAGTTGGACATTGACAAACAAGATGTCCTCGTACCTCGTAATATTGTCACGCAGTACAAAAACAAAAGTATTAAGATTTCTGGTACGATCGCCGGATTCGAATACACATCGACGCTCCAGAAGCTCCTTCTATCAGCTTTAAATAAAGAAGGGCAGGATCGCATCGATTTCCTCGCAGAGCTCGAGGATTACGAGTCAGGTGAGCGCTTCTCCTACCAAATCATCGATTGCCAGTTCACGTCAGGCGACATCGCCAACTGGACGGTCGGGGAAGTCGTTAAGAAAGAGTTCCCGTTCGTCGCGACAGGCATCAAATTGAAGAACGGTGATGATCGAGACTAAGAGCGGGCAACCGCTCTTTTTTACTTATTCCAAAACTGAAGGAGGAAACACATATGGCGAACCAATCGCTGATCGAGAAGTTGTTGAAACGACAAGAAGAAGAAGTGAAAGTCGAGGTTGAACTGAAAGGTCTCGCGGATACCCCGTTCTACGTCAAACTCGACAAAGCCTTGTATAAAGAGCTTGAAAAGGAAGCTTCACAGACACAGGGAGAAAAAGAACTGCCGCATAGCGTATATGTTGAGCGACTCGATGCCCTTGTTGTCGTACGGAGCCTTCACGATCATAACGAAAATCCGGTGTTCACAGGTGAACTCTATGAAGCACTTGGGACATGGGATGCAACCGAAATCGTCAAGAAAGTCGTCACGTTGGCAGAAGAACTCGTCATCCACCAAGCGGCGAAGGAATGTCTCGGCTTTATCCGACTCGACAAGGTGAAGAAGGAAAACGATGCACTAAAAAACTAATGCGAGGGTTGCGGGCAGATGGATTGAGTAGGTTGAAAGACGAGCCTGTTACGGATGATTTCTTCTATCATCACCTGTTCCGTCTGCATGGCATCCCTCCGCACGAAGCATTTCGCTGGTCGGAAGACGAAAAGCGTATCGCGTTTCTTTCGTTGATCGTACAACTTGAAGAAGAACAGGAACGACTATCCAAGGGAATCGGGAGGGTGATGTAAATGGCAGAAAAACGATATACCGTCGTCTTCGACGCAAAAGACATGGCGTCCAGTCGACTCAGCGCCATGGAGCAGCAGGCACGTAAGACCTCCCGAGGCATGGATGAGCTGACAAGTAAGACGAAGACGGTCTCCGCTGCGACGAATCAACTAGACGGAAGCTACCGTGATGCCAACGGACGCTTGCGGGATGCGAATGGCAAGTTCCTGAAGATGTCGGATGCTGTCAAAAAGACGAACGAGGAAATGAGTCATTCGAGCAATTTCCTGACACGACTCGGGAGCGGATTCAACCGCATCGGAGACGAGGGACGGAGTGCCGTGGGACGTTTGTCAACAGGACTCGGTGGCGTCATCGGGTTGCTCGGGAGCGTCACGGCAGCGGCAGGCGTCGCAGGGGTCGCCCTTGGCGGTCTCGCGGTTAAAGGGATCATCGACGGCATGATTTCCCCAGCCATGACGGCTGAGATGACACAGATGAGTATCACAGGATTGAGTGGAAGTCCGGAGCTCGGAAAACAGATCTACGACCTGACGAAGGCGAAGGGCATGGAATCGATGTTCGCGGATCAACCGTTCATGGACACGGCGCAGATGTTCCTGAACAACACGAAGGACCCGGAACAGATTGCGAAAGGTCTTGGTATCACGGAACGACTCGCGACAAAGAACCCCTCCGAAGCGATGGGTGGCGGGATGGAAGGTGCGAAGACAGCCATCAGTGAAGTCATGACCGGTGATATGACGTCAATCGCGGAACGATTCAACATGTCCCGTGCGACATTGTCTGCTGCCGGTGTGAGTTCGAGTAATGACTGGCTGACCAACCTCGAAGCCGTCGATCAGCTACTTGGGCAACAAGGATTTACAGAAGAATATGTTAAAAAAATCAACGAATCAACCTCCGGGCAATGGGAGAAGTTGAAATCGAACACACAAGGCGTCTTTGCGACAGTCGGGAAAGGCATGCTTGAAGAAATTCGTCCAGCGATGAAGAGCATGAACAAATTATTCGAAGATCAAGATGGTATGGATCAGTTTACTAGTACGATGAGTGGTAAATTCCAAGGTTTCTTGCAAGATGTATTCGGGTTAGGTGACGGCGTTGAAATTACATGGAGCGACATCACGGAATGGTCATCAAAAACATTTGATGGTCTTGAAGATATTTTGAAGTCTAGTGGGAAGACATTTACATCATTTGTCGAGATTTTGACAGGCACTGATTTAAAAGATCCGAAAGAAGCATTTGATTCATTCGGGGGAATCCTGACAGGTATTTCTGAAAAAATTGATTCTATCCGAAAAGGAATTGAAGAAGTCGACAAGTTGGGAGACAAACTCGGTAAGGTAACTGGTATTGGTCAAGAAGGTGGCATGCAAAAGCAAATCGATAAAGGTGGATGGTGGCTCCCTGAGGGCGCGAAAGGTGGTCGTGGACTTCTTGGTTGGATGATTGAGGGAATGCCTTCAGAACGTATGAAAAAAGGCGATAAACGTTGGTGGGAAGGTTCACACGCGCTCGGTCTTTCGTATGTTCCTAGAGATGATTACAGAGCTAATCTTCATGAAGGGGAAGGGATTCTTACTAAACAAGAAAACGCTGAATATCGCAAAGGCAAAATGGGTGGATCAGGTTCTAATGTCACGGTCAATATAAATGGACCTGTCACGATGCGTGAAGAAGCTGATATTGAAAAGCTAGGAAAAAGAATCGCGCATGAAGTCGGACTGATGGGAGCACAAAGATGAGCAAAAGTACGATCGATATTTACTTTGAGCATCACTATACAAAATCCGAAAATAAGCGTGTGAAGGTCGCTGAGAAGAGAAAAGTGAATGGTAAATACGTGACGGTATATGTGTATAAAAACAAAAAGGTCAAAGTAAATAAAACGACAACTAAAAAAATACCTGTACTACCTGAGACATTGCCTTTCTCGCGAACGCGAAGCTATGAAGATATTGGGACGATCAACCGTCGTACACATACACGTACCGGCGCCTTGAGTCCGATCTCGTTCCCAATCCAGTCTTTCTTCCCCGGACAAAGGTATTCATTCGCACAGACGAGCTATTCGAACCCGGTTGTACTCGCGAAATGGTTCGAGGATCGTCAGGAAAACGAGAGCAAACTGCTCGTTAAGATTCCGGCGATGCGCCGTGCCTTCTGGGCGAATATCCGAAGCTTCGAATGGAGCTATGAAGCAGGAACTTACGACATCGTCTATACCATGCAAATTCATCAAGAACGTAAACCTAAGGTCAAGACGAAAAAAGTGAAATAGGGGGCGTTTTCATGAGTTGGGTTGAAGAGATCATCGAGCACTTGATCAAACAAATGCCGAAACCTCCCGTTCGAATTTTAGAAGGGACAGTAACCGGCTTGAGTCCACTCGAAGTTCGTCCTGACGGGTCGAACGTTAGTATAAAAGGAGCTGGATGGAATTCAGACATCGTCAAGAAGGTGAAGGAGGGCGATCGTGTGCTGATGGAACAGGATTGTATTATTAATCGTTACTATGTGCTGGTGAGGCTTACATGAGCGTCTATTATTATCATCGTAAGAATAAAAAACGTTATGAAATCACACCCTACGTTCAATCTGTAGACATCGCCGGTGGTGTAGATAACTTTTATCAGACTGCCATAGTTTTAATCAGTTCTTCAGCAGGTGTTCCATATGACACAGGAGAGCGAATCCGAGTGTATGCTGACTCGGGAAAACTTCTTTTTGATGGAAGAGTCTTTAAATGCGAGCGTAATGGTGACGGTAGTGTGATGTTGACTTGCCATGATCAAGCCTATTACCTGTACCGGAGTGAGACGACCGTCGTCTCGCAGGAAATCACGCTCGAAAAGCTGTTCGTCCGCCTGGTTGAAGAAATCGGGCAAAAGGTCGGGTTCGTTGCGAAGACGAAGAAAAAATACTTCGGTTTAGAATTCGTGAATACGAGCATACAAGAAATATTATTGACGGTCATGGGCATGGAGCGGGTTGAAACGAACAAACGGTATTACGTCCGAGCGAATGCAGGGAAACTCGAGCTAAGAGAAAGAGGGGCAACTGAAGGTGTCGTCATTACACGGGAGGCAGCTAATGAAGTCCAATCAGTCATAAATGCTCAGAACACTTACACAGCAATTGATTATACGGGAGAAATTGAAACAGGTTCTAAACCGACAGGAAGTTCAGATACTTCAAGTACCTTAAAAACATCTGCTGACTATAAGGGACCAGATTCAATTAACGTTCGAGATGGCTGGGGGAGTTCTTTGGCAGGAACGGATAAGTGGAATGATTTAATGGTCAAAATCGGTAAGGAAAAAGGAATAGATCCGCTTTTCTTAAAAGTGATTATGGCGATTGAATCAGGAGGAAGAGAAAAGGCTGTTGGACCTCCTACGCAGTATGGTCAAGCGCTTGGGTTATTTCAAATTATTCCGGGTGCAGTGGATACAACCGTTGATGCAAACCGACTCCTGACAGGTAAGTACAATATGGAGAAAGCGGCAGATATTTTTTTAAATGAGAAAGCGAACGTTGCAAAAAGATTAGGAAAGAAAATGAGCGTTGTTGAGATGGCGCATTTTTGGGTTGGTTATTCAAACTATGATTATCCATTGCATTATCGAGAATGGGCGCAGGTTTTATATGCAGGTTTTGGGGGAGATCCGGATTCACTTATTACAGATTCAGATAAGATTCCTACTGGCGGAAAAACAAAGAAGAGTCAATCTAAAGTCACGTACGGTAGCGTTGATAATGTGAATCTCGGTAGTAAAATCGGCGTAATCGTAAAGCAAGTATCAGGTAAATATAGCTCCAAATCAGAAATGAACGTTGCGGTCAAAAAGATTCAAGATACGTTAATGAGAGAAGAACGTGACGTCAATGTAACATTACCAGGGCATGCTTTAGGAATCGCAGGTCGAAAAGTAGAATTTGAAACTTCGATCGCTAGCACGAAAGGAACATGGTATGTAAAAAAACATCGACATACGATTGATCAATATGGTCACAAGATGGATCTTACACTCTCCAAATACGACGAAACACCAGAACCGGAATATGCCCCTCCTGTAGATAGTGAGTTTGGTGAAGAACGTCCCGTAGGTGTTAAAGGCGCAGTTTTGCCGATAGATAAAAAAAACTACACCATTGGTGATTACCGATTCAAAACAATAGTGAACTATATTACCGGAACTACTCAACATGCTGGAATTGATTTACTAGCCCCAATTGGTACTCCACTCAAGGCAGTCACGAATCTCCTGATCTTACGCAATTATTACTCTAATAGCTACGGCTGGTGTGTCATTGCACAAGGGGCACTTGGAGGTGGAGAAAAACAGTTTGTATATGCGCATATGAACGTCGCTTCACCACATAAGCCAGGATCCTATGTTAAGGCGGGTCAACAAATTGGTGTAGTCGGAAACACAGGTTGGTCAGACAGGGCTCACCTACACTTTGAAGTCTGTGATCCTGTTTGGGCTCAAGGAATAAAGAATAAAGTGGATCCAGAAAAGTACTTTGATTTTTAAGGAGATGAACTATGGGAGATCTTCTTGATATTTTTGATGAAATTTTAGTCGGAATCAATGATGTGAATAACGAAAATAATTTAGTGGCTAATCAAGAAATTGGGAGCAATCCTAGGACTGAAACATGGGCTATAGATTGGAAAAATGGACGATTTAAGGGAAAAGTTGATGGTGAACTAGCAACGGTTAACCGTGTTGCAAAATATATTGTTACTCCACGTGGACAAGTAGATGTTTATTCAGATTTACCATTGAATAATGCCTTAGAATCAGATTTCTACGGTTCCTATCTTCATTCATTAATTGGTAAAACATTTTTATCCATCGAAGATATTGAAGATGAAATACAAGCAATTTGTGAGTTGGCATTAGTTGAACTAATTGATGTAGAGTCTATAAGCGTTGGAAACATTAATCTCGGTGGAGATACCGTATCTTTTAGCTTTTATATCACTCCTGTTGGTGGAGTTACTGAGGAGGTGGAGATAAGTGGATTCGGAATTTGAAATTAATTCAAAGCTAGAAATTTTGATGGTGACATCTGAAGAATTACATGAATTGATGATTCAGATTGTAGAAGAAAATGATGCTAAAGCAAATACTCAAATTGGGGAACCTATTTGGGATGCGACGAGACCTATCGCAAAAATAGGAGCTAATATTTCCAATGACATTCGGTTCGGCGTTCGTGCTGCCATCCCACAACTTTCTTACGGTGGTTTTTTAGACGAGCACGCAAAAGACGTCTTACCCGACGGACGTAAGCCAGGCGTCAAGGCAATCGTTCCGGTCACCCTCAGTTCGAACGTGGCGCTGACAGTCCCGCAAGGCACAATTCTGCTGACAGGCAATGACCTTGCGTTCGTGCTTGATGCAGACGTCGTCCTGACGCCACCAGAGGAACAGCCAGACCCTGACTATCCGATTCCCGGAACGGCGACGAGTACGGCGACCGCGAGCGAGATGGGTGCAATCTACAACGTCGTGCCCGGTGCGATCAATACGGTCGACGGTGACTTGAAAGACCTCGTGTCGGTGACGAATGCCATCCCGACGACAGCAGGGGTTGATCAAGAGAGCGACTCCGAACTGAAAGCGCGAATGCTGACGGCAGCACAAAATCAGTCGGGCGCTGGTAACCCAGAGGACTACAAGTCATGGGCGCTCGAAGCAACGGGCATCACTCGGGCGAAAGTCTTCCGGGCAGATCCGTCACCGGGTAGCGTGACCATCCTCGTCGCGCAAGCCAGCGGGATGCCGACCGCAGGACAGGTCGCAGAAGCGCAAAGCAAGATCAATGCCCGCGCATCACTAATTGCGAACAACGTCGTCCTCGCACCGACCGCACTTCCGGTCAACGTCGCAGGCAATGTCGTCCTGATTGACGGGGCGAACATGAGCGACCTCGTGACGAGCTTCTCGCAAGCATTACAAGACTATCTTGCGAACCTCGCGTTCAGCGGGGAAGTCATCCGCTATACGCAAATCTTGAACCTGTTGCTCGATCAACCGTTGCTCGTCGACGTGTCGGGCTTCACGGTCAACGGGGCGAGTGCGAACCTCGTCGTCGGGGACAAACAGATCGCGACGCTTGGGACGGTGACCTTCACATGATCCCAGTGACGACGCTTTCCCGTGATATGCAAGAAGAGATGTTCACGATGTCCGCTCCGTACTGGCGGGAGAACTTCGACATGGCGAGCATTTTCCTCGCCTCTGCGTTCGCTCTCGGACGGGAGCAGGAGATGCTCGACCGTTACCTCTATTCCGAGATGATGACGGCGACAGCGACGGACTGGGGTTTGTCCTTGAAAGAGGACTTCTACGGCTTACGGGACGGGGTGGCGCGGACACTTGACGAACGACGGGGTCGCATCCGAGCGGCGAAACGAGGCGGGAAGGTCTTAACGGTCGAGGATCTTGAGAACGTCGCGTCAGCCTTTGCCGGTGGACTCGTCAACATCACGATCAACTACGATACGTTCCTCTACACGATCGAGTTCGCCGACCAGCTCGGCATTCCGACACGCATCAAGGACGTACAGGACGCGCTTGCGCGATCCATCCCGGCATACTTCGACATCGTCTACAAGTATCGCTACAACACGTATGGCGACATCAAGACGCTGTATGCGACGTATCAAGAGCTGAAAGATAGTGGCTTGATCTACGAACAAATTCTCACGACGGAAGGAGACTGACATGCCGACGACACACTTTAATCTTCCTAAGATTGATAATACGAACACAGCGGACGTCGTCCGAGACTTGAACGCCTTAGCGGACGCGGTCGATACAGCAGCTAAGACCATCAAGGACAAGGCGGACGCGGCGATCCCATCGAGCCAAAAAGGTGCAACGGACGGTGTCGCCTCACTCGTAGGTGGCAAAGTTCCGACGACACAACTCCCGACTCTTGCCAGCACCGCGAACGACATCACGATTGCAGACGCCAACGATTACTTTACGTCTACGAAGGTCGAAGGCGCGCTCGCTGAAATCGGACAGACACTTGCCGGTACACGAACGAGCATCGTGACGACCGCGCAGCAGTTAGGAGTGATGTAATGCCTACGATCAATAACGCAACGGTTGCGACGGGTACGGGGCTGAGTACGGCGGGTAATGGCGGGCGGAAGATTGTTCGCCTTCTCAACGGTGCGCTTATCTCAGCGGTTCGTACCTCGACGACATCATGGCAGCTGCACAAATCGCTCGATGGCGGCACGGCCTGGGCGCAACTCGTCACGGTCACGGAAGCAGTCAATGATGTAACGCTTGCGGCGAAGGGGAACGACATTCACGTCACGGTCTCCTTCTCGACATCGGGCGTCAAACATTATCGCTACAACGATTCTGGCGTCTTGCAAGGCACGGCGCAAAACATCGATACCGGGCAAACGGCGATGGGTGCGGTATCTACTGCCATCAACGATACCGGCACGGAAATCCACGCTGCTTGGTCGTCGAAAAACGGCACGTACCCGAACAGCTTCAACATCCGGTATGCGAAGGGTACGATTGCGGCGGACGGTTCGGTGACGTGGGGTGCGGTGGAGCAGGTAACAATCGGTACATCGACAACCCAGTTTCTGCAAAATCCATCAGTTGTTTTTGATAAGAGTGGTATTCCTGCTATTGTTTATGAGCTTAATAACAACGGAACATATCGGATTATTATTACTAACAAACAATTTACAGATGACGGTTCTTCCTTCCCGAACTCACCTTGGAAAAGTAGATTAGTGTTTTTAGGGGCATCTTACGCTCAATCTAATCCATCCGCCATCTTCGTCCCGCAATCCATCAATGGTCTCGCAAACGGTCGCATGTGGGTCGCATGGCAAGGTAAGGACGCAACAGACAGCGCGAAGTTCAATATACGCACCTCGTATTCTGACGACGGTGGTGTAACATGGGCGACACCTACGAAGCAGACGACAGGGAACACCTACGACCAGATGAACGCTTCCCTTACGGCAGATGCGCAAGGTAAAGTCCTGCTGACATGGGACGCGCAAAACGCGACGACGACGCAAACGGCGCTAAAGGTGTTCAACGGGACGTGGGGCGCTACCACGACGCTCACGGGCGATGGCTACACGAACGTTTCGACGCTGTTCGACAACACGTTTAAACTCAGTATGACGACACCGCCACTGACTCGCCAATCGACATCCGGCGCCTATTTCAGCGGGACGTACTTCACTGGTGCTTCGGTCTCTCCGGCATCCGGCGCACTGGGCGATAAGACCGCTTCATCCGTCCTCTCGTATACGGTCACGCCGGAAAGTGGTAGCACCATCACGTCCATCGTCGAGAAAGTCAACGGGACGACGGTCAACACCTACAGCAACCCTGCGAGTTTATCCCGCACGTTCACGATTCCTCAAACGAACTGGGACGCGCTGAAATACTACAACACGCACACGATCAGCGTCACGGTGACAGATAGCAACGGCATGTCGAACACGCAGACGTACACCTTCAACAAGGCGCTGGCGAACGATGCGTCACTGCTCGAAGGTGCGAAAGCGGCGAAGGACGGCAAAGACCGCATCAGCACGAAGCGGGACGCCCTTGCAACGCAGGTCGGCTTACCGGCGGGAAGCTCGTTCGATGCGATTAGTGCGCAGTTGGCGAGTGGTGTATTTAAGAAATTCGCTTCTGGTATAACGACATCTGACGGTTCATCTTCTTCCCTTACTGTAACCGGTCTTTCTTTCAAACCTCAACTTGTAGTCTGGTACAACAGCAATAACGCTACATTCGGAACTTATGCATCACCCGAATTAACTAATGCAGTTGACTCAAGATATGTTGCTATGGCTTCTATATCATCTAGTAATAACTCGACGCCTGGTTCTTCCGCTAGTGCAACAATCTATCCGAATGGTTTTAGGTTTTCGACCGGTGTCAATGCGTCAATCAACTATACATGGATTGCAATTGGATAATTAAGGAGGTGGCGCGATGCCAAAGGTAAACGGCAAAATCTATTACAACAACGTCACGGGCGATGTCCTCGTTATCGTCAATCAGAACGAGGGCGTCTGGATTCGGGAGACGACGTTCGCGCAAGACGTGGCGACGTACCCGCAACTGAAAGCGGTAGATAAGAACATCATCGGCGTATTGAAACTTGCTTGGGATCAGCATAAGGAGGACTTCATGACACAGCAGGCGGTCAAGGTCGTAGGTGGCGAGATCAAGTGGCAACCGTTCAATCCGACGCCCTCTCAGCCACCGGATAAACCCTTCAGTGAACGCTTGAAAGACATGGAACGTAAGAACCAAATGTTGCAATTGCAAAACCAAGCACAGACGACGCAGTATCAGTTTTTGGAAGATGTTGTGACGGAATTGATTTTAACCACGATGCCATGATGAGGCGTCTTTTTTTATGGTTTGTATTCGGAGGGAAAGGAGGTGAGGTTATGATGGCATTGCTACTTGCACAACGCATTATCTTAGGAAAATTGACATTCGCAGAGGTTCCTTCTTCGCTCCAACCAGCGGTGAAAGAAATCTTGGTTGAGTCAGGCGTCCCCGAACTCGCTGAATAAATACATCACAGCGCCCTTCGGGGCGCTTTTTCTTTTTACCTCATACACAACTTAAATACACTAGGGGGTCATCGCTTGGAAGGAGCGGAAAACATGGAATCCATCGTACAGACCGTTCAAGATCATGGTCTTAGGATTGCCTCACTCGAAAAATCGGATGAGAAGATGCGTCTTGACATCACGTCAATCAATGACAAGTTAAGCGCTGTCGAACGTTCGCAAACCAAGATCGAGTCGACGCTGAACGATAACTCGCGCGAGACACGATCGGTCATCCGGGATTCACAGGAAATGACGAGGGGGCTATTCAAGTCGCAGGAACTCGTCATCTCACAGCTCTCCGCAGCGCTCGAAAATGAAGCGGCACGCAAGCATAAGGAACAGACACTCAACGTCGAGGTGAAAGACAAGCGGAGTGAACGGGCATGGGCGGCGTTCGGCAAGTGGTCGCTCATCGTCGTCCCGACACTCGGCGGCATCGCAACAATCCTCGGCATCTTCTATAAATAAGGAGGCTACACCATGACATTATCCGTCAACTGGCTGATCGAGAAAGCCAACCGTAAGCTGAACGCACCGGGCATGGACAAGGACGTCGCAGACATCACCCGTGCCGTCATCAAGGAACTCGCGCCGAAAGGCATCTACGTCGGGGTCGCGCAAGGCTACCGTTCGAAAGCAGAGCAGGACGCACTCTACGCGCAGGGCCGCACGAAACCTGGTCCGATCGTCACTGGAGCACGAGGCGGTCAATCGAATCACAACTTCGGTGTCGCGGTCGATCTCTTCGTCTACTCAGATGATGGCACGAAGTCAAACTTCTACTCACCCGGCAACAGCAAGCTCTCGGCAATCGTCGCGGCGATGAAGAAGCGTGGCATGGAGTGGGGCGGTGACTGGAAGGGCTTCCCTGACTACCCGCACTATCAGTTGTACGATGCGGCTGGTGGGAAGAAGAAGCCTTCCGTCTCGAAAGCACCTGTTTCTAAACCTGCATCAAAACCGACGCCAAAGCCTGCTGCTAAACCGCAAGGCGACGGCAAGGCAATCGTACCGTATCCGGGCAAGCCGCTTTACATCGGTGCGAAGGGCATGGCCAAGAAAGACATCGAACGCATCCAGCGTGCCGTCGGAGCGTCTGTCACAGGCAAGTACGATAAGCAGACGGCTGACAAGGTCGGGGCATATCAGAAGCGTAAAAAGCTCGAAGCAGACAAAGTTGTTGGTCTCGCAACATGGAACACACTTTTCTAAGAAACGGGGAATCAACATGAACGAAAAAACAGTTGCTTTTATCCGCCTCGCCGTTCCGTTGTATGCAATGCTCAATGCGACTCTGCTTGCGATGGGGTACGATCCACTTCCGTTCGAATCGGAAAAGGTGGACGGATTCGTCACGGGTGCGATCGGTGTCATCGGTCTCATCATCGCCTGGTGGAAGAACAACAACATCACGTCGGAAGCGCAAGGTATGCAGAAGGCGCTAGACGATAAGAAAGCCTACAACAAACTCAAAGACATCTAACTTTACGCCTACCCTCACGGGTGGGCTTTTTTCCTTTTTTTAGAGAATAAAAAGAATCGGGGTGATATAATGGAAACATTAATTTACGAGAGGAACTTTTAAATGCAGACAATAACATTTTACGCAGACGATTCTGGAGTTCTACATAAAAAAGAAGAATCAGGACATTTTGTTTATGGTGGATTCGTATTCTTGGATAAAGCAGTTCGAGAAAGAACTACACGACGATACCGTAAATTGGCATTGAGCATTTGTAAGGACCTTGGAATTGCAGAAGCCAAAGCTTGTTTTTTACAAAATAAACATAAAAGATCTTTAATGGGGATAATGAAAGACGTTGAATCATTTTCGGTGATTACCGAAATCGAGCATATGTATGATAGTATAATGGAAGACAAACTTTCTCGACATCGTTTTAAAGATTATGCTCTGAAGATGGCTATAAAAAGAAAACTTGAAGTATTAATAAGAGAAAACAAAGTAAACCCGAATGCCCCAACTCATTTAAATATTTTTATTGATGAGCAACCGACATCGACCAATGGTTACTATGGTTTAGAAGAGTCGATACACGAAGAATTTTCTAAAGGTATTGTCAGTTTCGATTATTCCACGGTTAGAAAAAAGCTGTTTAATTCTACATTACGAGTCAACATTCAATACAAAACTTCTCATAATGATTTTATGATACAAGCTAGTGATATATTAGCGAATCGAATTTGGAACTTAGCGCGAAAAAGACAAATGACGCAACTAAATTTGGACAATCACAACTGCATTAGATGTCCAAAATAAACATAAAAAAATAAAAACAAAAAAACACTCAGGATTATTTACAACGTTTGATAGTAGTGTTATTATTCAGTTACAGGTTAGACAACTAACACTGTTCACGCGTGGATCACGATAGTAATTATTAAGCGTGCTGTGTGTACGCCGTCCCATGCGGGCCCTTAAAGGGCTTTTCTTTTTGAATTTTTCAGACCTTCTGCATTAGCGGGAGGTCTTTTTCTATGCACAAAAAGAGCGCCCGTTAGGACGCTCCCAGTCGCATCTTCAATTGTTCCGTGACGCGCTCCCGCTTCGCCTGGCTCTCGCTGACGTCGAGTTCCATCAACGTCTCCGTCTGGCGTACGATGTCGACCTGCAAGCCTTGCGTAAGGCGTTCGAAAGCGGCGAGGATCTCAGGTGCCTCTCCAGCCAGCGCGATCTGCGTCTTGTTCACGAGCAAAACTTTCATGTGCTCCTCCTTGTGTGAAACAGTCCGGCGGTCAATGCTTATCTATACCCCGCGTGGGTATGAAGCAAACGGAATCGACCTGCACGATTTCTGCACATGCACAGGGGAACGCACATTATTTTATCTTGTCAGCAGTTCTCAGCATTGGCATGGAATCAAGCCGTCCGCCGTCTCTTTCGAGAAAGTTTCTTCTATTTTATACGGTTATACTCTTTCGAAAATTATGAATACTTAAATAAAAAAGAATGACCCTAAGAAATTAGGATCATTCGTATCATGTTAATGGATCCAAAACCGTTGATATGCGGTGCTTAAACGGTCTAATGCTTGATCTAATTGCGCACGAGGGCATCCGATGTTTAAGCGCTCAAATGTTTCGCCACCTGATCCGAACGAAGAACCGTGTGTCAAAGCGAGTTTTGCTTCTTTGACAAGCCAGTCGGCGCGCGTTTTATTATCGAGTTCAAGAGCCTTGAAGTCGATCCATAAAAGGAAAGTCGCTTCTGGAACAACGACTTCTAATTTCGGCATTTCTTGACGAATACGTTGAACCGCATGGTCACGATTGCCTTCTAAATAAACAAGTAATTGTGAGAGCCACTGTTCACTCATAGCATCACCGTATGCTGCTGTGATAGCAGTTGAAGCCAATGCATTGGGATGAACGAAATGGCGTTGCTGGACTTTCTCGATTCGTTGACGAATCGAAAGATCGGGTACGATCAGATAAGAGGCATATAACCCAGGAATGTTAAACGTTTTAGAGGGAGCGCTGACTAAAATCAGTTTTTCATAATCAAAGGCAAGTATAGGTGTATGCGCGGAACCTTTATAAACAAGATCGGCATGGATTTCATCAGATACAAGATAGACATCGTGTTGCTTCGCTAACTCCACGATTTGAGATAACTCTTCTTTCGAAAAGACTTTACCACTTGGATTGTGAGGACTACAAAGAATCATCATCTGTGCTGATTGCATTTGTTGCGCAAGGAGAGCAAAGTCAGTTCGATACGTTTCGCCTTCTAGAAGGAGCGGGTTTTCAACAATCTGTCGTTGATTGGACTCGATGATCTGGTGAAATGGAGGATAGACAGGTGTCTGGATGATGATTTGATCATCTGGTTCAGTCAATGCAAGTAAAGTATGTGCAAGTCCAGGAACGACTCCGCTTGAGTAAAGAATCGATTCGGCTTTGACGGGAATATCATATCGTTTTTGAAACCAGTGAAGAATAGCTTGCTTTGCTTCATCTTCGAACATTGAATAGCCGAAATGACCAGTGGCAGCACGTCTAGTCAATCGTTCTGTCAGATGATGTGGCGGACGGACATCCATATCAGCGACCCACATTGGAATCAATTCATCTGATCCATAAAGCGAAGGGAGTCCGTCCCATTTAACGGATCCCGTATTTCGTTTCTCAATTTGTTCATCGAAATTGGTCTGTTCCATCAGACTTCACTTCCTGTTCTTTTTAAGTTTTTCTACTCTATTTCACCATAGCGGATGAAGAGAGTGTCGGGCAAGTCGGAAAAATAAAGGTTTAACTTTTATTCGATAAGGAAATTACTAACTTCGAACCTACCATAACGGAACGGAGTGATGATCATGTTGCATTCTAAAGTAGTCGTCGGGCGATCGCCTGAAGAATTAGAGGAAAGACTAAACGAATTTTTTGAGAATAATGGTGTTGGGTCAAACGCCATCATTACATTAAAGTTTTCAACATTCGTCGCGTCTAAAGCGGATGAACATTATTCAGTTTTAGTCGTCTATGATAACTCGTTAACGAAAACAACACTGTAAAAAAGTGACAAGAAGTTGAGCGGTAAACGTATCAACTTCTTGTTTTGTTTTTCTTTGTAAGTTATACTAGAATCAGATTTTCTAGGCTTCCGTAGGTTAATGGCAGACCTCAGCAATGGTAATGCTGCAGTGCGAGTTCGATTCTCGCCGGAAGCATACACGCGTCTTTCGTCTCAAGTGATATATACTTGAAACGGAAGACTTTTTTTGTGAGTTCGTTATTTTTGATTTGAGGAGTGACCCACATGCATCCAGTCATTCATTCCGTTGGCGATAAAATTAAGCAAGAAAGAAAAAAACAGAGAATGACACAAAAAGATCTTTGTGAAGGAATTTGTAGTCAAGCTGAGATCAGTAAAATTGAAAACGGTCGGAATTCTCCGACGATCGATTTGCTCCAGCAGATTTGTCGAAGACTACGTATACCGATGTCGTTATTTTTTGAAGATGAAATCGTCTCACAAAAATTGAATGAGATTGATCAAAAGATGATTCGTCATTTACGAGAAAAGACTTACTCAAATATGGCAAATGATTTAGAGTTATATAAAAAATCAAATAGCGCTATCGAAATTCAAATTTTAATTCGATATCATCAAGAATTACTAGAGTATGAGAGAGGGAATGTTGATTTTCGGACATGTATCGCCTCATTGTTGCAAGTGGTGAGACTGCAGGGAGTTGAAGAAAAGTCATTTCTTCTGTATACACGAATTCAAATGGTAATTGCTGTTCTCTATACGAATCATGAAGAATACACACATGCTCATCAAATTTATAAAGAACTGCTAACGTTATCTTATCAAACACGAGAATATAAAAAGATTCGAATGAAAATCATGTATAATTTCATAAGAAATTTAGTTGATTCTGAACGCTTCGAAGAAGGATTACAGGAAGTTCAGCAAGTGATCGAAGAGACGAAACAACTACAAGATTTAACGTACCTCGGGCAGTTCTACTTTCAAAAAGGTATTCTTTTAGAAGCATTAAACTTATCGGAAGTTTCTGTGAGAGAAGCTTATACGACTGCCTATTCTTTTTTTATTGCGACAAAGAACTATTCGTACCTAAAAATTCTTAATACGTATTTTTTTGAGAATATCTTATTCCCGATAGATGAAAGTGAGTGAACAAACGATGATAGATTTGACAACTTCATCGATTGGCAAAAAAATTAAGATGTTACGATTAGAAAAAGGGATGACTCAAAAGGAACTATGCAAAGGCATTTGTAGTCAAGCTGAAATTAGTAAAATCGAGAATGGAAGAAACACTCCAACAATTGATTTATTACAACAGATTTGTAGAAAACTACGAATATCCATTTCTTTATTTTTTTCGGATGAACAAGTTTCTCAAAAGTTGAACGAAATTGACCAGCAAATGTTACGTCATTTTCGAGAAAAAACATATGGAGAAATGTCAGCGGAGTTAACTCATTATTCCAAATCAACAACTATATTTGAAATTAAAATTTTTCTTCACTATTATCAAGTCCTGCTTGAATATGAAAGAGGAAATATTGATTTCCGTTCATGTATTACATCATTGCTTCAATTAGTCGCGCAGAAGGAAATCATGAAAAAGTCATTTCTGCTTTATATTCGAATTCAAATGGCAATTGCAGTTTTATATACGAATCACGAAGAATATACGCATTCTCATCAAATTTATGAAGGCATATTGAAAATGCCTTATCAGACTCGTGAATATAAAAAAATTAAAATGAAAATCATGTACAATTATTTAAGGAACTTATATAGACTAAAGCGATTCGAAGAAGGATTACGGGAAGTAGAGCAAGTGATTGAAGAGACAAAAAACTTGCAAGATCTCACGTATCTTGGTCACTTTTATTATCAAAAAGGTTTCTTTTTGGAATCCTTACATGCCGCTAAGAATGATATTAGAGAAGCATATACGATTGCCTATTCCTTTTTCATTGCAACAAACAATCATGCTTACCAAAAAATCCTTGAAGTACATTTATCAGAACTGTTGTTATTCCCAATAGATGAAAGCGAGTGAGAAATGATGAATATGAATTCACTAACTTCATCGATTGGTACAAAAATAAAACAGATACGTATCGAAAAACAGATAACACAAAGCGAACTGTGTAATGGCATTTGTAGCCAAGCTGAAATTAGTAAAATTGAGAATGGTTTAAATTCACCTACTGTAGATTTGATACAGCAAATTGCCATTCGACTAAAAGTTCCGATTGCACTTTTATTCGAAGAGCTTCAAGCGAACGAAGAAATGGAATACTTTGATCAGACTGTTTCAGAGTTACTTCGAGAAGAAGCGTATGAGCAAATCAAGCAATACATTTCTAAGTACGACGATAAGGAAAATATAGAAATCATCATACTAAGTGAATATTTTCAAATCATTGTCGGCTTAAAGCAAGATCTGTTTGATTTTAGAACTGCGGCTTCCTTATTAAGTAACCTTCTAATTGAATGGGATGTTCAAAGCGAATCAATTCCCCTATTTATTCGAATTAAGACAGCGATTGCCAATTTGTATGCAGAACATGATCTATTTCACTTAACGAAGAGTGCTTATTTAGATATTGAAGTTTTATTAGAGAACCTTAATAGTTCGTTATATGTTACTTCTTTAATCAAGATTTATTTTAATCATGCTCAAATTCTTTTGTATCAAGATCTGTTTGAAGAATCTAAAGTATATATTCAAAAAGGAATCGAATTATGTTTAAGCCATCAACAAACCTTTCTTTTAGGGCACTTGTATTTTCAATTAGGTAACTATCAAGAGGCGGTTGGAATAGATTCGTTTCAAAAAACCTATACAGTTGCCTACACCTTGCTGCACGCATTTGAGTTTAAATCGACCAAACAAAAGGTTGTTGAATTAAAAGAGGAACACTTATTATTCACTTTTGAGTCGACGTAATGCACTTCTTTACATGATTATCCGCTTAAATTCAATGTATAGAATACAATACTGTTATTCTCCAAATGAAGTACTCTACTCTATATATTGTCCTCTTTGTGAATGTAAAGAATGTGCTAACCTTCTTGCCTGTCAAGAAGGTTTTTTTCAAAAAATATAAAATTGATTTATTTCAGTTAGATGGCTGAATGAGTCGCATATGCTATAAAGATAGCTTAATTTTTTTCGTTAATCGAATGATTTATCACAGAAAAAATAGTACGAGCATCTGAAATCAATCTGGATTTTTCTAAAATGAGAATATTATTTTCACAATAAAGCAATTTCTAAATATTAACAAAAAGATATTAGAGCGGACTTATATTTTTAATGAAATATTAAGTACGTTGCTGATTGAACACAAAAATGGAGAAAAGGAGTAGAAAATGTGGAAATCGAAGCATTCGGTCAACATATCAAAAAACTACGTATTGATAGAAATTTAACGCAAACAGAATTAGCAAAGGATGTATGTAGCCAAGCAGAGTTGAGTAAAATTGAAAATGGAAAGATTATGCCGACGATAGATATTGTTCAACGGTTATCTCAAAATCTCCATATTTCAACGGCTCAGCTCTTCATTGATCTGAATGAGACAAGTCTATTTCAACAATATGATATACAATTGTCTGATTTTTCTAGAAGACACCGTTATGATGACATGCTTGATTTCATCAAACAAACACCGAATGATTTACCTTCATCTGTTCAATTATTGATTCGTTATTTTGAGTGGATAGCTCGTGAAGGCAAAAAAGATATCGATTATCGAACTTGTATTTCTCAACTACTCTACTTATCAGATCAAAAACAAATGGAAATCGAATATCCTTCCATTTTCTTAAGAATCAAAATGTCTGTCGCAAACTATTATTATTTAAATCATCATTATCAATATGCAAGAAAAGTATACGAAGAATTATTAGAGTATGATTATTTGACATATGATTTGATGAAACTAAAATCTAAAATCATGTATAATTTTGCGCAGCAGCTATATTTTCAATCTGATTTTAAAAAGGGACTACAAATAACAGAAGAAGGTATCCAATCATCTCTTGAGAGAAAAGATACGTCATTGTTAGGTCATTTTTTTTATCAACGAGGTTGTTTTTATGAAGAGTTAGAATACTCACGTAAAGACATTCAAGAAGCATTTACTCACGCGTACACCATATTTCACGCATTAGACAATCATAATCACGCTGAAATAGTATTAAATGGTAAAGGCGATTTTTTATACTTTGAATTTTAAAAATAAGTGAAGGAGAAAAACAGATGAGTCATTTATCTTCATCAATCGGATATGAAATCAAACGGATTCGAAGAGAAAAAAACATGACTCAAGCAGAGTTAAGTGAGGGGATATGTAGTCAAGCTGAAATTAGTAAGGTGGAAAATGGTAAAAATTCACCAACAATTGATTGGTTACAACAAGTTGCGAAACGTCTTAAGGTACCACTGTCCATGTTGTTTGAAGATCATCTTCGGAGTGATATGTATACATCTTATGATCAACAATTATTGAGATTGTTACAAGGTCATCAATTTGAAGAAGCCTGCATCATTATTGATGATATAAAAAACAAAATAGACTATGATGAGATAAAATTTTTAGCAATGTATTATGAAATTATCATTCATGAAAAACGAAATTTTAGAACTTATCTCGAAACCATTAGTGAATTTAAACAATTATTGATGAATACGTCATTACAATTCAAATCTCCAACGCTTTATTTAAGAATTAAAATGGCAATCGCGATTTCTTTTATTGAGCATGAGAAATTTGATTCAGCAGAAAAAAACTTTCAAGAATTGCTTCAATTTAATTTTGATACGATTGAACTGAAAAAGGTTCGAATTAAGATTCTCTACAATTATGCGAAGCAACTATCCGAACAAAATCGAAATCAAATTGGTTTAGAGGTTACTGAACAAGGTATTCAAGAGAGCTTGCAAATTGAGGATGGTCAACTGTTAGGTCAATTGTATTATCAAAGAGGTTACTTTAAAAAAAAATTGAATGGTAACCCCTCTGACATACAACGTGACTTTACAATGGCGTATTCATTATTCCGTACATTCAATCTATCTGTTCATGAGAAAATCTTACTTGAAAAAAATGGATCCTTTGTTTTATTTCGTGTTTAGAACTGTTCTCCCATTTTTTTACATGAGATAAGTGCCTGATCAATTAATTCAGATGCACGTTCCGGATATTGCTGATGTCCTTCTAAAATGACAGTCGATACATCATTAATTCCAAAGAATGCTAACAAGTCTAGCATATAGCGAACTGCATGTTCGCTTGGTGCTTTGTCTTGAGTCGAGTAATCGCCGCCGCGTGAATGAATCAATAATACTTGTTTATTTTCTACTAAACCAATCGATCCTTCCGCTGTATACCGGAATGTTTGCCCAGCTTGAGCGAGATAATCCATATAGTTGTGAAGCGGTGCCGGAACCGTTAAGTTCCACATCGGAAATGAAAAGACAACCTTATCGGCGTCTAAGAATCCATTTAGGTATTCTTGAAGTCGTTGCGCATGTGTGGCATACTCCCCGGTTAATTCTTCTCCTTTAAATAGTCGACTTGCCGCGTTCGCAAGTTTCAAGTCAAAAAAGGGAAGTCGTTCCTCGAATAAATTCAAAACCGTAATCTTGTCATCAGGATGAGTTTCACGATAAGCATTCAAGAAGGCAGCGTTCAATTCAGAGCTAATGCCTTTTTTTTGATGCGTACTATCGTTTGCTTCGATGAATAGTAAGTGTGACATCTTAATCGCTCCTTTCTATGTCTTTCTATTCCCGTTCTACTCAAAATCATGACTTCCCATTATTTTATTATTTTTAGAAAATTCAGGTTTTAATTTGATTCCGATAAGGAAAATAAACGTCAGGAACTAGAAAGAGGGGATGGCGGTGAATACACAGCGACGTTCTTCCAACAGTCTGCAATATCATCGAGAAATTCGGGCAAACTATCAGTTGTTCGGGATGATCATTTTTGTATTGACGAGTTGTGGTGCCATTTTATACATTATCGCAAATGTCTTCAGTCGCTCTGGTTTAAATGGAGATGATTGGCTACGGGCAATCATTATAGCGAGCGCTGGACTAGTTCAATATTTTATCGGTAAAAGTACGTTGTCGGATCGATTAAAGCCACATATGATGTCGAGCGTTTTTTTATTGATTCCATACATTTATTATCCGTTTATTGATCGCGGTGTTCAAACAGTTTGGGCATGCGCACTTCTTTTCATTTTAGCGTCTCTTGTCGTCATCAACCGAACGATGCTAATGTATGCAACGAGTATCACGACGGTTTCACTTCTTTATATTTGGTATCAAACTCCGTCACTTGAAAATACCACGATGTTTGCATCTGATCATATCGCGCGAATCGGACTCATCTTGATTGCAACGATCATTAGTTTATTGATCCATAATCAATACGTTACTCGCCTCGAAAGAAATATCGACTACTTAGCTCGTTTACAAGAACAAGCTTTCACTGATCCTGTGACAGGATTATCAAATCGCTCTTCTTTTGTCATCGAAGTGGAGAAGAAGAAACAAGAAGGCGACTTGATTTGCCTTGTTGATCTTGACGATTTTAAAACGGTTAATGATGCATTCGGTTATCGAACAGGTGACCGTACCTTACACATCATTGGTAGGAGATTAATGAATCGTTTTGCAGATTGCACGATTGCGAAAGCGAGTGGAAGTGCCTTTTTAATGCATGCACCAAAACATTACGATGCAAGAACTCTTTGTGACGAGATTTTATCGAGTGTATCAGAACGCGTTCAAATTGATTTTAAGCAAATTAATGTCACCGCGAGCATCGGTGTTTCGTATATGAATGAAGAAACAACGGACCATGTCATCAATGATGCTGAAATTGCCTTATTTACTGCTAAATCAAATCGGAAAAACACCTTTGCAATTACAGATTTAGCAACTCAGAACGAACGAAAACGAGCACTTCAGCTAACGCGCGACTTATATGATGCAGAGTTGGATCGTGACTTTTTTGTTTTATTTCAACCTCAAGTCAATGCAAAAACGAGACAAATTACTGGAGTAGAGGCTTTAATCCGTTGGAATCATCCAGAATACGGTCTTGTTCCACCTATTGAGTTCATCCCACTCGCCGAACGGACTCGTTTCATTGAGACACTAGGTAATTGGGTCATGCGTCAAGCGTGTTTCCAAGGAAAAGTATGGTTGGAAGAGGGGAAGGAACCTTTAACGATTTCAGTGAATGTTTCGCCATGGGAATTGCGTCAACCAGATTTTACGGATCGCGTATTAGCGATCTTAAAACAGTCAGGTTTTCCTCCATCATTACTCGAAATCGAGATGACGGAGCATATTTTTATTGAAGGAACGGATCAAATTACCGAGACGCTGAATGCATTACATTTGTATGGTATTCGGATTGCCTTGGATGATTTCGGGACGGGCTTCTCATCGATGCAACCGTTAGTTGAGCTACCGTTCGATCAGTTAAAGATTCCAAAAGAAATCGTCCAAGAAGCCATTCAGTCTGAGAAGAAGCGGGCGATGATCGAGACGATCATTCAGTTAGGAAAACGATTAGAGATGACAATCGTAGCCGAAGGTATTGAATTAGAAGAAGAGGCGGCATTGCTCGAACAATTAGGATGCCATACGTTGCAAGGGTATCTCTTTCATCGACCATTACAACCGCGCCAATTAGAAGATTATTTAGTGATGTACCGGGAAGGATAACGATGTCTTGAAAAAAATAAAATGTAAATAGGCGGTGGACGTGGTCCAGCGCCTATTTGCATGAGACGTGTCATAAATACCGGGCGAAACGTCGTTCCAGTATCTCTTGGATGACGGCGATACAGGAACAAATGCCCCAGTAGATAAAAGCCACGACAAAGTAAACGGTCATGTAGTCGAATTCACGTCCACCGACAATTTTAGCCTTTTGAAAAATTTCAGGGACAGTGATCATAGCAGCAAGCGATGACGCTTTGACAAGATCAAGTAATACATTTGAAAGTGGCGGGATGGCAATTCGAATCGCTTGCGGCAAAATGATTCCAACAAACGTCCGATACTTGGATAAACCAAGTGATGCTGCGGCCTCTTCCTGTCCACTGTCAATCGATAGTAAGGAAGAACGAATAATCTCTGCCATGTACGCGGCACTATTCAAACTAAAACCAGTAATTGCAGCCGTTAACGCGTCCAGTTGAATGTTAATGACTGGCAGTCCGAAATATAACATGAACAGCAATACAAGAATCGGAACACCGCGCATAAATGAGATGTAGGCACTGGCTCCAATGCGTAATAGTCGAAGGTGAGATAGACGACAAAGAGCAAGAATTAAACCAATTCCGAGACCAATAGCCATGCTGAGCAAAGAAATCCATAGCGTCTGACCCAGTCCACTCAAAATATAAGGAAATGATTCGACCGCTAATTCCGGGTTAAAGACGGACCGCCAATCAATCGATGACATCGTCAGTTCACATCGACGATCGTCGTTTTGACGTCAGGCATTTGGGAGACATCTTTTCCGGCATAAAACTGCTTCGAAATGTCTTTTAAGGTACCGTCTTCCTTCATTTTATCAAGTTGCTCGTTAATGTTGGATTGGAGTTCCTTGTTATCCAAGTCCATGATCAACCCGACTTGACTCGGATTGTAAGCAATATCAGGATGGATCGTAATATCGAAGTCCTTGAAGAAATCGACAGCAAGTGTTTGCAAGTAATAGTCATTTAAGATAACATCTGTCCGCCCATTTGAGACATCACGTAGATATTGATCGTTCGTCGCATTATCGTATGTGACTTCTTTCGCGCCATATTTTTTAGCGATTTGCATATACGTCGTAGTGGCTTCGCCAGCAGCTTTTTTACCTTTCAAGTCTTCCAGTGACTTGATTCCTGATAAATCACTTTTTCGAACGATTGCCGTTCCATACGTATATTTGTATGGTTTTGAGAAAGCGAATTTTTCTTTTCGATCATCAGTGATCGTAATATCGTTAGCAGCAAGATCCACTTGACCTGTATTCACGCTAGTTAACATGCCATCAAATGACATCTCTTTGAATTTCACTTTTAAATCCAAACGATTTGCTACTTCCTTGACGACTTCAACATCAAAGCCCGTCAATTTATTACTTTTTTCATCATGATAAGATGTCGGGTACAGTGTACCAGCCGTCGCGACGACGATTGTCCCTTCTTTTTGGATCTTATCAAATGCGGTTGTCTTCTCTTCTTGCTGACCGCATGCACTTAATAGGATTGAGCTACCTGCGATCAAGAGCCCCGTCCATTGCATTGTTTTTTTCATCGTATTATTCCTCTCTTTTTTTCGTGATCAGTATCGCTGTTCCTACTTAAAAATACCACGGAATCACATGTTCGGGCAAAGTAATACGCGTGCAAAGTGTCGAATTCAAACAAAAAAAATAATGAATGAATATCCAATTGTATGTAAGCGTTATCAATGTTGATATATGCCAATTCTGTATCGATATGAAGAATCGGATGGTGATTATGCATAGTAGCGAATAAACATAAAAGAGTGTAAAGTATAATTTAACTGAATATACAGAAAATTAAGAAGGCAAGGAGAGTGCTACTATGACATTTCATCAATACCCTGAACAGCAGGGGTTATACGACCCTCGAATGGAACATGATGCGTGCGGGATTGGGGTTTACGCACATCAAACAGGACGAGCGAGTCATGAAATCGTTGAACATGCATTGGCCATGCTTTGTCAAATGGAGCACCGTGGTGGGCAAGGGAGCGATGCGAAGACCGGAGACGGGGCGGGTATCTTGACACAATTACCAGATCGACTGTTTCGTGAAACAGTTCGTCACATTTCATTCCCGAAAAAAGGAGATTATGGCGTATTCATGGTGTTCCTACCACGTGAAGAACGGGAACGGATGCGACTCGAACGAACTTTAGAGTCAATCATCTTGACGGAAGGGCAAGACGTTTTAGGATGGCGGACCGTACCTGTGCAGTCCGAAGTGCTAGGATCGGGTGCACGCCGGACAGAGCCAGTCATTCGTCAATGCTTCATTGGCGCACAGGCGATGGAAGGATTGACATTCGAACGAACACTCTTTTTAATTCGTCGAGCGTTTGAACGTGAATCAGAGCAACTTGGTCTTGAACAGTACGTCCTTAGTAGCTCGAGTGAGACGATCGTTTATAAGGGGCTCGTGACGACAGATCAACTGCGCGCATACTTCGATGATTTACGGGACGAACGCTATCAGTCAGGGTTTGGTATCGTACATTCGCGCTTTAGTACGAATACGTTCCCGAGTTGGAAACGTGCTCATCCGAACCGTTATTTGATTCACAATGGTGAGATCAATACGTTGCAAGGAAACATTCGAGCAATGCGAGGTCGAGAACGTCGATTAGCTGAGACGACTTACGGCAATCGGGCAGAGGAAGTGTTACCGATTCTAGATGAGACGGGTAGCGATTCATCGATGCTTGATAATGCCTTTGAATTTCTTCATCTGTCAGGTCTATCGCTCGCTGAGACAGCACTGATGCTCGTACCGGAACCATTTGAACACGCCGAAATTAGACCGGCAAAGCGCGCCTATTATGAGTACCACAGTAGCATGATTGAACCGTGGGATGGTCCTTCTGCCATCGTCTTTACGAACGGGAAACAAATTGGTGCGACGCTTGACCGAAATGGTCTACGTCCGGCGCGATATGTTCTGTTACGCGATGGACACTTCATGTTGTCGTCTGAAGCAGGGGTACTCCCTCTTCGTGAACAAGACATTTTATACAAAAAACGCTTAGCACCAGGTGAACTGCTTTTACTCGATTTTGCGTCTGGTCAGTTAATCGCAGACGAAGAAATTAAACGGGAGCTTGCGACACGGCATCCATATGCGGAGTGGCTCGCGCAAGAAGTCGTTTCCCTTTCAAGTAACGACTTCAAGGAAACGCTCGTCGAACTTGGTACGAAACAACGACACTTTGGATATACCCGTGAAGATATCGATCAATACTTGATTCCACTCGTCGAAGAACAAAAAGATCCGTTAGGTGCGATGGGGACGGACATCCCTTTAGCTGTCCTAAGCGAACGTCCTCAATCCTTATTCCGCTATTTTAAACAACTATTCGCACAAGTGACGAACCCACCAATCGATGCGTTACGAGAAGACATCGTCACCTCGACGCTGACATGGCTTGGTCGACAAGGGGAGCTACTGACGCCGAACCGCGCGAACTGTCGTCGTGTTCGGTTGGAGACGCCGATTCTAAGACCGGACGAAGCCCATGCACTTAAACAATGTGGATTTAAGCAAAAAACGATTTCGACGACGTTTACTGATTCGCTTGAGGAAGCGCTCGAGATGGTCGTTGATGAGGCTGTGACCGCTGCACGGAACGGGTATGAGTTATTGATGTTATCGGATCGTCTCGTCCGACCAGGAACATTGCCGATGCCGATTCTGCTTGCGACCAGCGCAATTCATCATGCGTTGATCCGAAAGGGATTACGCACAAACCTCAGCTTGATTGTCGAGGGAGGAGAAGTACGTGAAGTCCACCATATCGCCACGTTGATCGGATACGGCGCAGATGCAATCTATCCGTATCTTGCCTATGCGACGATTGATGACGCCATCGGGGATCGATTACCGGATGTAGAAAAACGTTATCAAAAAGCAGTCACGGAAGGCGTCGTTAAAGTCATGTCGAAAATGGGTATTTCGACGGTCTTTAGTTATCGAGGGGCACAAATTTTTGAAGCGGTCGGGATTGATCGAACGGTCATCGAGCAACACTTCACAGGTACGGTATCTCAACTGAGCGGGATGACGATCGAATTGATGGAAGAAGAAGTCCGACGGGCACAACGGATTGCTGACGAGCGGATTCATTTAGAATCCGGTAGTGTCTTCCGGTACCGTCAAGCAGGAGAACATCATGCGTTTAACCCAGCGACGATTCATTTGCTGCAACATGCGTGCCGCACAAATGATTACCGGCTCTATCAAAAGTATGTACAACGCATTCAGGAGGAACCGGCAACGGTGTTACGACACCTGTTGACGTTCAAAGAAACAACAGCGATCTCGATTGACGAAGTTGAGCCTGTCAGCGAAATCGTCAAGTATTTTAAAACGGGTGCGATGTCATACGGATCACTTTCAAAAGAAGCGCACGAGACGCTTGCAATCGCGATGAACCGCTTGGGCGGTAAGAGCAATAGCGGTGAAGGCGGCGAAGAAGAGGAACGATACGAACGCGACGAGAATGGTGACTTCCGGATGAGTCGGATCAAGCAGATTGCCTCTGGTCGTTTCGGAGTGACGAGTCATTACCTTGTTCATGCGGACGAATTACAAATAAAGGTGGCTCAAGGTGCAAAACCAGGAGAGGGAGGGCAATTGCCAGGTGAAAAAGTCTACCCGTGGATTGCGCGTGTGCGTGCATCGACACCTGGTGTTGGATTAATTTCTCCACCACCCCATCATGATATCTATTCGATTGAAGATTTAGCCCAGTTGATTCATGACTTGAAGCGCGCAAACGATCAAGCGCGGATTAGCGTCAAACTCGTCGCAAAAGGTGGCGTTGGAACGATTGCTGCCGGAGTAGCGAAAGGACTTGCGGATGTCATCGTAATCAGTGGGCATGATGGCGGCACGGGTGCTTCGCCAAAGACAAGCATTCAACATGCGGGTCTACCGTGGGAACTTGGACTTGCAGAGACGCATCAAACGTTGACATTAAACGGCTTACGAGAACGTGTCGTACTCGAGACAGACGGAAAACTGTTGACCGGACGGGATGTCATCTTAGCAGCAATGTTAGGTGCAAACGAATATGGTTTCGCGACAGCACCACTCATCGCTGTCGGATGTATCATGATGCGTGCTTGTCATCTTGATACGTGTCCGGTTGGTGTTGCGACACAAGACCCGGAGCTCCGAAAAAAATTTACGGGATCTGCTGATGACGTCGTCCACTTCATGACGTTCATAGCGGAGGAAGTACGCGAACATTTAGCGCAGCTTGGTGTGCGACGTCTACAGGATCTTGTTGGTCGGACGGATTTACTCGAACCGTCAGAACGACAACGGACGCACTGGAAAGCGAAGAGTCTTGACTTCTCACGCCTCCTCGTTCATGTCTCGCATGGTCCGGCAGAACAACAGCATCATCATGTCGACCGTTCCTTCGACGCACGTGAAGTTGCACCTTATTTAGAAGCAGCAGATTTTACTCATCCACAGACGATTCGATTAGCTGTTCAAAATACGGATCGTGCAATCGGAACACAAACCGGTGCGATGCTAACCCGACGTTTTGGCGCACTCGGTCTGCCGACGGATCGTCTGAAGCTCGAATTGACTGGTTCTGCCGGTCAGAGTCTTGGGGCGTATGTACCGCGTGGAATGACGATTGATGTCACAGGAGAAGCGAACGATTACGTTGGAAAAGGATTGTCCGGCGGGATCGTAGCCGTTCATCCACCACGAACGATTCCATTCGTCTCGTCCGATCAGTCTATTATCGGGAACGTTGCCCTCTACGGGGCGACAAGTGGTGAGCTGTATGTCAATGGACAGGCGGGTGAGCGCTTTGCTGTTCGAAACAGTGGAGCCGTCGCCGTTGTTGAAGGAATCGGAAACCATGGACTTGAGTATATGACAGGTGGTTCGGTCGTCGTCCTTGGCGATGTCGGAAAAAACTTTGCAGCCGGGATGTCTGGTGGTGTCGCGTATGTGTTACCGCGCAATCCCGAACAATTTTTGCAACGCGTCAACCGTGAACTCGTCACGACAGGACCTGTTACGAATGTCGAAGAGATTACACGACTGAAGACGTTCATTGAGCGTCATGTCGCACGAACCGGAAGTGAACAAGGCGATGCGATTCTTGCGAACTGGGATCATGTCATTCATTCGTTCATCCGTGTCATCCCATCGACATATGAAAAAGTCACGACACTGATGGCTGATTTCGCAAAACAGGGACACAACACCGAAGAAGCAATGTTGCTCGCATTCGAGACACATCTTGGACGAAGAACAGGAGGGGTACGATGAAACGACGCGATCAATTCATGACAGTCGCTCGTTCGAGCGGTACGGAACGACATCCAAGCGAACGAGTGAGTGACTTTAACGAATACAAGACAGCTTTGACGGAAGCGGAAGCGAGTCAACAAGCCAGTCGGTGTATGGACTGCGGCACACCGTTTTGCCATGTAGGAGAAGTGTTTGATCAAGTGAAGATTGGTTGTCCAGTCTATAACCTGATTCCGGAATGGAACTTACTTGTAGAGGAAGGACGTTTTCAAGAAGCACTCGATCGATTGCTTGAGACAAACAATTTTCCTGAATTCACAGGTCGCGTCTGCCCGGCACCATGCGAAGGGTCGTGTACGTTATCGATTCATGAACCTGCAGTTGCAATCAAGGATATCGAACGGTCGATCATTGACATCGGGTTTGAAAAAGGATGGGTCGTGCCTCGAATCCCAACGATACGTTCGACACATTCCGTTGCCATTGTCGGCTCGGGTCCTGCTGGTCTTGCAGCTGCTGATCAGCTGAATCAAGCCGGGCACCAGGTCACTGTCTTTGAACGGGAAGACCGTGTCGGTGGATTATTAACGTATGGAATACCAGCGATGAAACTTGATAAAAAAGTCGTACAACGACGTGTTGATTTATTAGAAGCTGAAGGGATTCGCTTTCGGACGAATGTCACGATTGGCACAGACATTACGTTAGCGACACTTGAAGCAGAATATGACGCTGTCATCTTGTGTGTCGGTGCGACGGAACCTCGCAAATTAACAGAAGCACCAACGCGAGGAGTCGGTTATGCGATGGATTATCTGACTGGCGTGACGCGTCACGTGCTCTCGCAAGAACCGTTGTCTCCTGATCATGACGCAAGAGATAAAGATATTCTCGTCATTGGTGGGGGCGATACAGGAGCAGACTGTGTAGCAACAGCGCTTCGACAACGGTGTCGCTCCGTTGTCCAATTCGGTAAACATGAACAACCGGGCACGACACGTGCAACCGGAAACATGTGGCCGGACACACCGTTACTCTATTCGATTGATTATGGCTATGCGGAGGCATTGCAACAGTTCGGTCGGGATCCACGTGAATACTTGATCGCCATCAAGCGGTTTACGACGAGTGAATCTGGTCAAGTCACCGGTGTCTGGACGATTCAGACAACGAAAACAACAAATGAATCGGGTGAGGTGATTTTTGGGGAAGTCGAAGGGAGCGATCGTTACTTCCCAGTCGATCAAGTCTGGATTGCTATCGGGTTCAGTGGGGTGGAAGAAAACGTGCTCGAGCATTTAGCGGTTGCATCGGAGCGCGGGAAAATCAAGACGACGCGTTACGCGACGAACCGTCCAGGCGTATTTGCTGCAGGTGATGCAAGACGTGGGCAATCACTCATCGTTTGGGCGATTCGCGAGGGTCGTGAAGTCGCAGAAGCGGTCGGGCAATATTTAAGAACGATGCAACAAACTGGCTGAATTATATAGTCTGGATTTTCTGGTAACTTCAGAAATCCAGGCTTTTTTGTATTTGTCTAACTTAAATGTCAATTCAAAAATAACTATTGACGTCGTTTAGGGATGAAACACCGAAAATATTTCTGCTATTCTTATAAAATGAAGAGGAGGAGTGACAGATGGATTCAGAAATCATCTATTTCGTATGCGAGAGTGGTATGGCGAGTAGTATCATGAGGGCTGCAATTTTGAGAAAGCGTTTATGTGAGCGTGGTATCTCAGCGTACGTCAAAACATGTCGAATCAATGAACTCCCTGACCAGGCATGTTTTATTGTTGGAGAAACACAGCTCATTCATCGTCACGTCTGGAAAGTCCAATGTCACGTCCATCCAGTTGACCAGATTCTTGACCCGGTTGCATACGATGTCGTCCTCGAATCTTGGCAGAAAAGAGTGAGGCAAAATGACTGAGTTCACACCACGAGAACACGATATCTTATTTTTCCTCCTAACACGTGAGGAACCCGTTCAAATACAAGAAATTGCTGAAACGCTCGAGACCTCGGAACGAACGGTTCAGCGGGAACGAGATCGTCTTGCCCAGTCTTTGGAAGGGCACGACTTACGTCTGACATACGTCCGTGGCAGAGGATTATTGATTGAAGGAACGGATGAAGCCAAACATGAATTGCGGGAACAATTATTGTTGTCACATAAACAATTACCAACTGCAGAGGATCGCCAAGTCGAACTGGCATATCGGCTACTGCAAGAGAACGAAATGGTCAAATTACAAGCGATTGCACATGCGATGTATGTAGCACCGAGCACAGTCAGTCAGGATTTGGAACGAATCGATGATTGGTTCCTCCAATACAATCTTGAAATCAAGCGTAAAAAAGGTATTGGTGCCGAAGTTATCGGAGAAGAGATCAACAAACGCCGCTTATTAATCTCATTGATCTTTACACAATGGGATGTCCTCGCTTTCTATCGGTTGTTGCAGGGAGACGCTGGTCAGTTACCTCACTTGTTACGAATGAACCGAACTTCATGGCTCGAGATGATCAATCAAGCTTACGCAGTCATTGCACCGTTGACAAAAGAGGGACGATTGAATGACCGGCAAATCATGCGCGCGACACTCAGCCTGGCCTTACAAGCGTTGCGGAAAGATCAATTTCCGATGACTTACGAATTGAAGGCTTATCCGGTCGAGATTCTCAATTGGGTAGAACGGGTCGAACAGCGATTGCCTGATCCGTTATCAATTGCTGAACGCCAATGGTTATCGGAAGAGTTACGAACGTTCTTTCAATCAGATGAGGGAGATACAGAAGAACTCGTCACTCGACTGCGTGTCAAACGATTGATTGAGCAGGTATCTCTTTTGTATGGAACAAACTTTACGAAGGATCATGCGTTAGAGCGGGGACTTGTATCGCATATTCAATCGTACACCCGTCAAAATAGCGTGAATCCGTCGTATGTCATCAAACAAATCGAACGAGAATATCCCCGTCTGTTTGATGCGGTCAAACAGGCAGCGCTCTCGATCTTCACCGATGCTACATTCGAAGACGTGGATTTAGCGTTTTGGGTCATGCACTTTGGTGCTGTTCTGAGTAAACCAACTCCTAAGTTACCTTATCGTGTCTTAGTTGTCTGTTCTGCTGGACTCGGTTCTTCAAAATTATTAATGAATCGCTTACGGCAAGAGTTCGCTGAACTTGAGCATATCGATAATTCATCCTTATTTGGGATTGAACGATTACCTATTGAATCGTATGATTTCGTCTTATCGACTGTACCGTTACCTGATATTCGTCCACCACATCTACTCGTCAATCCGTTACTTCCACAAGACGAGGTTGAACGGATTCGTAAGTTGATTCTCGCTTTACCAAAATCCTTTCAACCAGCACCACGGCAACATAAATCGGAATGGCTCGACCTTGAGCAATTGCAACGTCTCGTTACGTCAGCCATTCAAGTGACGAACGGATTCAAGATGGACCGTTTGGAACGCGTGGACGAAGGGATTGAATCCTTATTGTTTGAGATCAGTACGCGCATGGTCGAACAAGGGTTGGCGAAGTCTGCAGTAGCGCTATCCGCACAATTGTTACGCCGTCATGAGATGTCGGGTCTCGGTATTCCAGGTACGCGGCTTGCCTTATTCCATGGACGGGATACGACGATACAACAGGGCGGCTTCCTGATCTTTGAACTGCCTGAGCCGATCGATTTACTTGGGATGGATCAACAGTTGCAGTCCGTCGAACGGCTTCTCGTTCTCGTCGCACCAGAAGAGACATCAAACGAGTTACTCGAATTACTCAGTTCAATCAGTGCCGCGATCATCGAAAGTCCTGAGCAAATGGATCAATTCGAATTCGGTGAAGAACAAACGATTCGCTCGCTTCTGAATCAAACGTTTCGAACGGTCATCGACCAAGTTCTTGGTCATTCTTAACAGATATCCTTGTCACTCGATTGCTGAAGTGACAGGGATTTTTTTTAGGTGTAGCAAGCTTCTTTTCCATCTGTCCAACTTCTTGGACAAAGACTGAACTAGGAAAGATTGAGTAAGCGCTTGCAGTGCTCTTACAATAAGGGCATAGCAATGCAATCATCTTATCAACTCATACATGAAACGGAGGCTAACGCAATGGCGACAGCTCAAAATGGAGCACGGGGGATCCGTGTTCAAGTACAACGGTTCGGAAGCTTTTTAAGTGGTATGGTCATGCCAAACATCGGTGCATTCATCGCTTGGGGGATCATCACGGCACTCTTCATCCCAACCGGATGGGCACCAAATAAGGATCTCGGTGAACTCGTCGGTCCGACGATTACCTATCTCTTACCGTTGCTGATCGGGTACACAGGTGGGAAACTAATGCATGACGTCAGAGGCGGCGTCGTCGGTGCCCTCGCAACAATGGGGGTCATCGTTGGAACAGAGATTCCGATGTTCCTCGGTGCCATGATCATGGGACCACTTGGCGGATATGTCATTAAAAAGTTTGATCAACTGATTGAAGGAAAAATCAAACCAGGTCTTGAGATGCTCGTCAATAACTTCTCTGTCGGGATCATCGGTGGATTATTGATGCTCGGCGGTTTCAAAGTATTCGGTCCACTCATGACAAGTCTTGACGATATCATGGCAGCAGCAGTTGGTGCAATCGTCAGCGCGAACTTATTACCGCTTGCTAGTTTATTTATCGAACCCGCAAAAATTTTATTCTTAAATAACGCTATTAACCACGGTATCCTCAGCCCACTTGGTCTTGATCAGGCAAATGAAGTTGGTAAATCGGTGCTGTTCCTACTCGAAGCAAACCCGGGTCCAGGTCTTGGTCTATTGCTTGCTTATTCGTTCTTCGGATCGGGTGCAGCAAAGAAAACAGCACCAGGTGCAGCATTCATTCAATTCATCGGTGGAATTCACGAGATCTACTTCCCATATGTCTTGATGAAACCAGTCTTACTACTTGCAATGATTGCTGGTGGAATGAGCGGTATTCTCACATTCGTTCTATTTGATGTTGGATTAGTTGCACCGGCTTCTCCAGGTAGTATCATTGCTGTTTTCCTTATGGCATCACGTGGTTCTTACCTCGGATTGATTGCTGGAGTTCTTGTCTCTGCAACCGTGACATTCTTGGTCTCGACTATTCTTCTGAAAACGAGTAAAGCAAAAGAAACATCGCTTGAAGAAGCAAGCGCGAACGTCAGTGCGATGAAAGGAAAACAATCGATCGCTTCGACGCTCGTATCAGCTGAAGCGAAACCGCTCGCGGAAGTCGAACATATCATTTTCGCTTGTGACGCGGGTATGGGTTCGAGTGCGATGGGAGCATCCGTCCTTCGTAATAAAATCAATAAGGCGGGGTTACCCATCAAGGTGACGAATACGTCAATCAGTCAATTGCCAGAAAACGCGGAACTGATCATCACGCATCGTGATTTGACGGAGCGGGCGATGGAGCAAGTACCAACGGCAGAACATCGGTCAGTCGATAACTTCTTAAATGCCGGATATTATGATCAACTTGTGCATGAAATCGAAACAGCACGCAACAAAATTTCTTAAAAAAAGATAGAGATACTCAAGGAGGAATAAACATGACAACGACTATGAACCTTTCACCGGAACTTGTATTACTCGATCAACAATTTGCAGACGAGACAGCAGCCATTACGGCTGCTGGTCAACTTCTCGTCGATTACGGATATGTCGAAGCTGGATACATCGAATCGATGCATGAGCGTCATGCGTTATCAACGGTCTACATCGGCAACGATGTTGCGATTCCCCACGGAACAGAGGCGGCAAAATCACAAGTCAAAAAAACTGGTCTATCGATTTTGCAAGTACCGCAAGGCGTAACATTTGGAACGGAACAAGCACGACTTGTCATCGGGATAGCCGGTGTTGGTGATGAGCATCTTGAGTTACTATCAAATATCGCAGTCATCTGCTCTGACGAAGAAAACGTAAATCGCATTGTGGCAGCGACATCAAAAGAAGAAATCATCGCTTTGTTAACAGCGGAGGTGTAAGCATGAAAGCCATCCATTTTGGTGCCGGAAACATTGGACGCGGATTCATCGGCTTACAACTCGTCAAAACAGGCTACGAAGTCTGTTTCGTTGATGTCAATACGACGGTCGTAGATGCGTTAAAAGCAAGAAACACCTATGAGGTCGGATATGCCTCAGAGCAAGGTGGGCGTGAACATGTCAAGGGTGTCACAGCGCTTAATAGCATTACTGAACCTGAACAGGTCATCGCGGCGATTCGCGAGGCGGACGTGATTACGACAGCAGTTGGACCTAGCCTGTTATCAAAAGTAGCTCCTTTGATTGCGGAAGGGTTACGGCAACGTGATAATCAAACACCCGTCTATGTCATTGCTTGCGAGAACATGATTGGTGGATCAAAACATCTACAAGCAGAAGTCGCAAAACACCATCCGATTGCTGAGAATCGGTATTTCCCGAATGCAGCGGTGGACCGGATCGTACCACTTCAGCATCATGAAGATCCGTTGTACGTCGAAGTCGAAGAGTTCTTCGAATGGGTGATTGAGACGAGAGGACTTCCGGAAGGGTACCCACGGATTGAAGGCGTAACCTATGTCGAGAACATCGAACCGTTCATCGAGCGGAAGCTCTTCACTGTCAATACGGGACATGCAATTGCTTCGTATCTCGGGGCACTGTTCCAGAAAGAGACGATTGCCGAAAGTCTAACGGATCCCCGCATTCGTCGTGGTGTCCAGACAGCACTATACGAAACAGGTTGGTTGTTACTTGAAAAGTATGGTTTCAACCCAGTCGATCATAGCGCTTATATCCAAAAGAATATGAAACGCTTTGAGAATCCACGGATTCACGATGAAATCATTCGTGTTGCCCGCTCACCGATTCGTAAACTGAGCCCAAGTGACCGACTCGTCAAACCTGCGAAGGAATTGATGGAGCGAGGAATCGAAGCGGACGGATTAGCACGAGGAATTGCAGCTGCATTGACCTATTTCGATCCAAATGATTCAGAATCTTCAGAATTAAATGCGTATATCTCGAAAAATGGAATTGAAGACGCCTTAAACGCATATCTCCAATTATCAGCAACGGATCCACTTGGCTCTCGAATCGTCGAACATTATGAAGCAATGCAACAACAAGTTAATTCGATTGCGTAAGTCTCTCGTATAATTAACACCTTTCACGTCGTGTGGGAAGGTGTTTTTTTATTATTGAATAGAACGGAACAAAGACATCTATCACAAATTAAATGCTATGTGTATATTCAATTTGGAATATTCGTTTTCGAATATTTAATGATTGAAATACATTGTACGCTATATAAACGGAACATCTCTATTCCGATTTTTCAGGTAAGAGAAGGTGAGCATATGTTAAATTATAAAGTCAACGTATATAGATTAAATGGAGCACGACCGAAAGTAACAAAAGGAACAGGACCAAAACACTTGATTTATTCCAGTCAATTTTTATCTCAAACGCCAGTCCACTTATTACATCAACTTATATTGAATCGCTTATTAGTGGAACAGGAAAAAAATCTGGATTTGACGTATACGATTGAAGTAAATACGGTACTTGATCAATTTGTAATTGATGTTCGTGTCTTTTCGACAGGTACTGTTAGTATCCAAGTCGAACGTGACTTAATTGAAATCATTGAGCGCGAAGAAGTCCGTCATATCCCAGCGCTTGAGATCGGTAAACCGGATTTTGCAGAATTCGCACATATCGTATTGAAGGTTAAAGACGGTGGAACACGTCTTTCTCAAGAAGATACACAACGTATCTTTAATGAGTCAGGTGTTCGAGGACGGATTATCCTTCATAAGGAAAGGATCGATAGCCATGAACCGTCTCATTCGATTCAGTTACTAATCGGTGGGGCGGAGAAGTGCTTGTACAGTCTTTCTCAGTATCAACTTGATCCATTGTTTCGTAAACATGGATTGTCGATTCAGTCCTTAAATTTATTGCCGTTTGATTTATTTTTGATTCGCGACAAGATCGCCATGTTGTCTTCAGCAGATGCTTCACAACTATGGATTGACGATATCTCGACATCCAAAAACGGACGATCGCACCAGATTTGTTTTAATGACGGAAATGAATGTATGACGGTCATCTGTGATTTGCATGGGTCGATTCGTTCGTACAAATGTTCATAATGGTTTAACTCTTCTCTGAATAGGCTACATTCTTAACAGAGGTGCTAATGAAGGGGAGTCGAATAAACATGTTATCAAAACAACAGACGGAAGAATTCAAACAACGTTTATTAAAAGAAAAAGAGAAAACAACATCAAATATTGAACAACGCGATACGGATTACGATGAAGGCGAATTGTCGAGTTACGATAATCATCCTGCCGATTCAGGTGACGAGTTGTTCTTACGCGAACGCGATCAAGCGATTACGGAAATGCAAGAAGATATGCTGTCGGATGTCGATCGCGCTCTCAAAGCAATTGAAGATGGAACATACGGTACTTGTAAAATTTGTGGAAAAGAGATTGAAATCGAACGTCTTGATATCATTCCGGAAACGTTATTATGTATCGAGCATGCGAAAGAAGAAGCGGAACAAAACGAAAACGATCCCAATTCGCGACCAAGCGAAGAAGACGTGCTCGACCCATCTGTGACAGCACGTGGAAAAGACATCGATGGCGATACGGACGGTTTCTCGAAGGTAAGTGACTTTGGTAGTTCCGATACGCCATCTGACCAAGAAGATGGGATTGACCCAACGCGGTCTTGACCATAAGACATCTCCTGAAAACGGAGATGTTTTTTTTCGAAAAAAACATAAATAGTTACCGGAATTTTTTGACTTTTCATATAATTTTGGTACGATGGTATCGAGAGGGCTGTTTTAGCCTGTTTTAAAATGTAAGCGCATACAAACAACCGTCTCACTGCTTGACCATTTTAGTTAAGGGAGGAAATAACGCATGATTTACGACATTCCGAACAAGCAAGGGTCAAAAGTACAGTACAAGGAACGGTATGAAAACTACATTAATGGAAAGTGGACGGCACCTGTCGGGGGAGAATATTTTGATAATGTGACACCTGTTACCGGTAAGGTTTTGTGCCAAGTCGCTCGTTCTACTAAGGAAGACATCGAACTCGCTCTTGACGCAGCGCATGCTGCGAAAGAAGCATGGGGAAAAACATCTGTAACGGAACGTTCAAATATTTTAAATAAGATCGCCAATCGAATGGAAGAAAATCTCGAGATGCTCGCTTATGCGGAAACACTCGAAAACGGGAAAGCAGTCCGTGAGACACTCAACGCGGACTTACCACTCGCGATTGACCACTTCCGCTATTTCGCTGGAGTCATTCGTGCACAAGAAGGTTCAGTCGGGGAACTCGACCAAGATACGGTGGCGTATCACTTCCACGAGCCACTTGGCGTCGTCGGTCAAATCATTCCGTGGAACTTCCCACTCTTGATGGCTGTCTGGAAACTAGCACCAGCACTCGCAGCAGGAAACTGCGTCGTCTTAAAACCGGCAGAACAAACACCAGCGAGCATCATGGTACTCGTTGAGCTCATTGAGGATTTACTACCAGCGGGTGTTCTTAACATCGTCAACGGCTTTGGTCTCGAAGCTGGGAAACCGCTCGCCTCGAGCAAACGAATCGCCAAAATCGCCTTTACGGGTGAGACGACAACAGGACGCTTGATCATGCAGTATGCTTCGCAAAACTTGATTCCGGTCACACTCGAGCTCGGTGGAAAATCCCCAAATATCTTCTTTGAGGATATCATGCAGGCAGATGATGCCTTCTTCGATAAAGCAATCGAAGGATTACTGATGTTCGCATTAAACCAAGGCGAAGTTTGTACATGTCCTTCGCGTGCCTTGATTCAAGAATCAATCTATGAGCCGTTCATGGAACGTGTTCTTGAGCGCGTCAAAGCCATAAAAATCGGAAATCCACTTGATGCGGATGTCATGATGGGTGCTCAAGCATCGAACGAGCAGATGGAGAAAATTCTTTCGTATCTCGAAATCGGTAAGTCTGAAGGCGCCGAATGTCTCGTCGGTGGAGAACGCAACATGTTAGAAGGGGATCTTGCGGAAGGTTATTACATCCAACCAACGATCTTCAAAGGGCACAATAAAATGCGAATCTTCCAAGAAGAAATTTTCGGACCGGTCTTGTCGGTCACGACATTCAAGACGGAAGAAGAAGCGCTTGAGATTGCGAATGATACGCTGTACGGTCTTGGAGCCGGCGTTTGGACGCGTGATATGAACCGTGCTTACCGGTTTGGTCGTGCGATCGAAGCTGGGCGCGTCTGGACGAACTGTTATCACCAATACCCAGCTCACGCAGCATTTGGCGGTTACAAAATGTCAGGTATCGGACGTGAAAACCACAAAATGATGCTCAACCATTACCAACGGACGAAAAATCTACTCGTTAGCTACAACCCGAATAAACTCGGTTTCTTCTAAGTCAGAAAGGACGTGGATGCAAATGGTGGAACGTGTTCAGGCGACGGCAGCTTGTCTTGAATTGATCGACCAGTTGAGAGAAAAACACGGTCCGTTGATGTTTCATCAATCTGGTGGTTGTTGCGATGGCAGTTCCCCGATGTGTTTTGCGCAGGGCGATCTTTTCCTTGGAGATCAGGATAAAAAACTCGGAGAGATTGGTGGCTGTCCGTTTTACATTCACGAAGATCAGTATGAATACTGGAAACATACCCAGCTCATCATTGATGTCGTGAATGGTCGGGGTGGAATGTTCTCACTTGAAGGTGTCGAAGGAAAACGTTTTTTGACACGTTCCCGTGCGTTCACGAAAGAGGAATACGCTGAGCTGTCAGCTTCAAACTAATAAATAGATAAAGTACGGTTTCGTCTATGCGACATCCAAGATCTCGTCGCTCAGATAGAATCGTACTTTTTTGTTCGGGTCGCAATATGCTAGCGGGATAAAAGTTGGTAATGGAGAACAATAACGGTATAATAAACACATATTTGGACGGAAACATATATTAAAAATACGAACTATAGGAGGTCACCATGAAATATCCATTTTTAGGTTGGACAGGTCAAACGATCGGAGTGACGGCGCCCTCCTCTGGATTACGCGAACAACAACATAAATGGGTTGAACGAGCAGTAGAACAGGTACAAGCACGACAAATGACCGTCCGTTTAGGCGAAACGATTTGGTCGCATCAATACGCTGAAAGTGCGCCGGTCAAGCAAAGAGCTGAAGAATTAAATCGCATGATGACGGATAAGACGATTGATGCCGTCATCCCGCCATTTGGCGGAGAACGTGCGATTGACATTTTACCTGAATTGACGCCATCTGCTTATCAAGTGAAATGGCTGCTTGGTTATTCAGACATCAGTACATTATTACTCAGTCTGACGCTTCAGACAGGGATCGCGACAGCACATGGTCCGAATTTCATTGAACTTCGGAGTGAAGAATGGGATGAGACGAGAAGTGCATGGCGACGGGTATTAGCAACGGTATCGGGAGGAAGCGTCACACAATGGGCTTCCGATCGTTATCAAGCTGATTGGGTAAGCGATGAACATGCGGAGCGTTCTATCTTTCAACTGACGGAACAGACAGAATGGAAAGCACTCGATGAGCGAACAGAAGTGACAGGACGATTGCTTGGCGGTTGTCTTGAGACGATTCGTCATTTGATTGGAACACCATATGGAGATGTTGATCGGTTCCAGCGAGACGAGTTAAACGGGGAAGCAATTCTTTGGTATTTCGAGGTGTCAGAAGCAAATTCAGCAGAGGTACATCGGACATTACGACAAATGGCATACGCCGGCTGGTTCAATCATGCGTCTGGCTTTTTATTTGGTCGCACGTCTGCGCAGATTGTTGAAGATCTGACATGGCTACACGTGTATCAAAATCTATCAGATGAAACGGGCTTACCGGTCTTATATGACCTTGATATCGGTCATCAACCACCGCAATTGACCTTAGTCAATGGGGCGACAGGTACAATACGCATTCAAGGAAAAGACTCACGAATTGATATTACGTTTAATTAAAAGGAGAGCACTCAATGGCACGTCGTAAGTTTCAAGCATTAGGCGTTTATAAACGAGTCCACATCAACCCGGAGACACGTCGGATGACGTTACCGGAACCTTTTTATGATGCACTACGATTAGAAGATGAGTTGTTGGTCGCGCAAGTAGGAGATGTTCTCGTCATGCGACGTCCCGGTGAGGTCGTCGAGACAGAGACCGAACTCTTAAGCGAACTCGTAGAAGACGGTTTTACAGGAGCAGAGCTCGTACAAGAGTTTGCTTACCGGCGCCAGCAACAGGAACAACGATTACGTCAACAAGTCTTGCAGGATGAAGAAGACGACCATACTGCTCAATTGAAAATCGAGTTATAACTGAAAGAGGGAGTGAAGCAGATGCGTCGGAGAACAAAAATTGGTTTAGGGGTCATCGGATCCGGACTAGTGGCAGCAAGTTATTATTTTTATGAAATGGCGATTGCTACGAATCCAAAACCCTTCTTATCGAATAATCGAGACTTAAGTGACGAGATGGTCCGATTGATGCAACCTGGTCAGACATGGATCAAGGAACAACCGCTTGAGCGAATCGAGATTCAAGCTAAGGATGGTTTAACATTACGTGGACATTTTCTTCCGGCAGTAGTGCCGTCTGATCGAATTGTCATCCTTGTGCATGGATATGGAGGCGTCGGTACGGATTTAGCTGGCTTCGCCTATTTATACCATCAAGCTGGTTTTCACGTTATGATGCCTGACAACCGCGGACACGGGATGAGCGACGGTCATTATATTGGATTCGGATGGCATGATCGTGAAGACTGCCTTAGCTGGTCGAACTATCTGATCGAACGAATCGGACAAGATGCGAAGTTGTTCTTACATGGCGTTTCGATGGGAGGCGCAACCGTCTTAATGACAAGCGGCGAACAACTTCCACCACAAATTAAAGGGATCATTTCGGATTGTGCCTATACGTCCGTCAATGCAGTCCTTGCATATCAGATGAAACGAATGTATCGATTGCCACATTTCCCGTTTTTAGGCATGACAAGTCTGTTGACGAAACTGAAAGCTGGTTACTCCTTCCGAGAAGCATCTGCTTTAAAACAAGTTAAAAAAGCACAGGTGCCAATCCTCTTCATTCATGGTGGAGCGGATACGTTCGTTCCAACGGAGATGGTGTATGAGTTATACGAAGCATGTCCGACGGAAAAAGAACTTGTCGTCATTCCGAACGCTGCGCATGCTATGGCCTATTTTGAAGACCCCGCATTATATGACGAGGTCGTTGAGAAGTTCGTGCGGAGCATCTTGCGAAATGATTGACAACTCAGTTCATTACCCGCTATATTAATATCATAAATCAACGTCGTCGTGGCGGAACTGGTAGACGCGCTAGACTCAGAATCTAGTGGTGGCAACACCGTGGAGGTTCAAGTCCTCTCGGCGGCATAAATGGTTGAAGTAGGCAATCCAATGATGGATTGCCTACTTTTTTTGTTTGAATAGAAAACGGCTGTATCGAATAAACATTCAGAAAAGTTTATCTTTTTAGAATTTTTCTGGTAAAATACGTTTTAAAGAGGGTACTCTTCAGGGAAAGTACTAAGTGGAGACAACATTCTTTAAGACATAGGAGAGGGGAAGCAAACATGAAAAAAGGGAGTATCTTGCTAGCGCTCTTGATGAGCTGTATTCTCGTGCTTGGTGCATGTAGTATCGGTTCAAAAGAAGAAGAGTCGTCAGAAGGAAAGACGTATAAGGTAGGTATCGACGTTACGTATCCACCGTTCGAGTATAAAGACGGAGATACGTACAAAGGAATTGATATTGATCTCATGAAAGCAATCGCCAAAGATCAGAACTTTAAGATTCAATTCGAAGCAATGGACTTTAGCGGTATCATTCCGGCTCTACAAGCGAATCAATTGGACGTTGCGATTGCTGGGATGAGTATTACACCAGAACGGAAAAAAGTCGTTACATTCTCAGATCCATACTTCAAAGCTGGTCTTATTCTAGTCGTCAAAGAAGATGAAAATGGTATCAAATCTGTCAACGATCTTAAAGGGAAAAAAGTAGCCGTCAAAAAAGGAACGACTGGCGCAAAATATGCAACGGATAACGCAGATAAACTTGGTTTCACAGTCACGCAGTTCAATGATAGTCCAGCAATGTTCCAAGAAGTGAAGAACGGTAACGCAGCAGCCTTGATTGAAGATTATCCAGTCATCTCGTATGCAAACAAACAACAAAATCTTGGATTAAAACTGGTCGGAGATCGTCTCAACGGAGATAATTATGGAATCGCTGTCTTAAAAGGTGAGAACGAAGATCTGATGAAGAAAATCAACAAAGGACTTGCGAACCTGAAAGAAAACGGTGAATACGACAAAATCGTCGACACGTATTTAAAATAAGTCGCAAGGCGATAAGGGAGTGGGATAGCCAATGGAAGTGGTCAAAACCGCATTTCCATTTTTCTTGGAAGGGCTTCAAGTCACGTTGTATATTTTCATCATTGCTGTCATCGTCGGTTTTCTGATCGGATTAGTCGTTGCCTTGATGCGTTTGTCTCCATCAAAGATTTTAAACGGAATTGCGATTATCTATATTGATGTCATTCGCGGAACACCGTTCATCGTCCAGTTATTCTTCATCTATTTTGGACTTAATTCGCTCGAATGGTTATCAATGGACCGAATGTATGCAGGGATACTGACGGTCGCAATCAATGCCGGCGCGTATTTTGCGGAAATCATTCGAGCAGGTATCCAGTCGATTGATAAAGGACAAACAGAAGCAGCCCGTTCACTCGGGATGACAGGGCGTCAAACGATGGTACAAATTATCCTGCCACAAGCATTTCGGCGGATGTTACCAACGATTACGAACCAATCGATCATTAGCTTAAAGGATACGTCGTTGCTGTCGATCATCGGAATTGCTGACTTGACACAACAAGGACAAGTCCAGCAGTCAACGACGTTTGAACCATTCATCGTCTGGTCCGTTGTCGGATTGATGTACTTCGTCATCATTTATCTATTGTCCTTAGTGGCGAAGTTCTTGGAACGGAGGTTTACATTACGATGAGTATCATTGAAGTGAAGAATCTAAAGAAATCATTTGGTTCGAACGAGGTCCTAAAAGATATTAACGTTTCGATTGCCGAAAAAGAAGTCGTTTGTGTCATTGGTCCGTCTGGATCTGGTAAAAGCACGTTCCTTCGCTGCTTGAATCGTCTAGAGGAGATTACGGGTGGTACGGTCATCATCGATAATCATGATATTACGAGTTCAAAAGTTGATATTAACAAAGTCCGAGAAGAAGTCGGGATGGTTTTTCAACACTTTAATCTTTTCCCGCATAAAACTGTACTTGAGAACGTCACCCTTGCACCAATTAAAGTCCGTAAATCGGATAAAGAACAGGCGAAAAAACGAGCACTTGAACTCCTTGATAAAGTCGGATTACGTGAAAAAGCTGACAATTATCCGGGAGAGTTGTCTGGGGGTCAAAAGCAACGAGTTGCGATTGCTCGAGCGCTCGCGATGAATCCAAAAATCATGTTATTTGACGAGCCGACGTCTGCACTTGACCCAGAAATGGTCGGTGACGTGCTTGCCGTCATGAAACAACTCGCTCTTGAAGGGATGACGATGGTCGTCGTGACTCATGAGATGGGATTTGCTCGTGAAGTTGGCGATCGCGTTCTGTTCATGGATGGTGGATACATCGTCGAAGAGAATGTGCCACAAGCATTGTTTGATGCTCCGCAACATGAACGGACTCAATCGTTTCTCAGTAAGGTATTATGATCAAACCGACGTATCTCGGTGCAGATACGTCGGTTTTTACTTGTTCATAAATTACTGATCAAGGGGTCATAAGAAAAACTTATACATTTGAGCGCAAGAATTTGGGAATTCGAAATGCACACACAAGAAAAGAGTAGTAATATAGTAACGAAGGCACTTTCATGAAAGAATGACGCAAACATTCCGTATCATGACGTTCAGCGCTTCATCAATGCAAGTCCTTTTGAAAGCGCTAACAGGTAGAGGGCTGGAAACACATCTTACAACCATTAGGTGTGTGGGGAGAAATATAGAAACGGGGGGAACCGTACATGGCAGGCCACGAGCAAGATCAACAAGCATTCTATGGACCAAACCTTGGCTACATCATTGAATTGTACGAGCGTTTTTTAGAAGACAAAACATCTGTTGATGAGGAGACGCGTGCTTATTTCGAAGAGCACGGCGCACCAGTGACGGAACCAGTCACACCGATGCAAGTCGAGACAGGAGATTTCGAAAAATATCTTGCGGCGAATCGTTTAGCGGAACAAATTCGTGCAAAAGGACATCTTGCGGCGGATATCTATCCGCTGAAGGACCATCCGCGAGAAACAGGTTTATTCGAATTAAATCAATACGGTTTGACTGAAGCAGATCTTCGCAAAATGCCGGTCTCACTCGTTTGTCCAGAGCCACAACCTGGTATACAGGACGCGTTCGAAGGGATCGAGCATTTAAAAGCACAGTATACAGGTGCCGCAGCTGTTGAATTCCAACATGTCGATGATTTGGATGAAAAGAAATGGCTTCGTCAGAAAATCGAACAAGGGGCTTTGACAGCGACACTTGACGCTGAACAAAAGAAACAATTGTTCAAACGTTTGGCTGAGACAGATCTATTTGAAAAATACCTGCATAAAACATATGTCGGTCAAAAGCGATTCTCCATCGAAGGACTTGACGCGATGGTACCATTGCTTGATACGATCGTCGGACACCTTATTTCGAACGGGTCGGAGACGATCAATATTGGAATGGCACACCGTGGACGGTTGAACGTTTTGGCTCACGTCCTCGGCAAACCATATGAAATGATCTTTGCTGAGTTCCAACATGCACCGAACCACGACCTCGTGCCGTCTGAAGGCTCAATCGGCATCACGTACGGTTGGACGGGAGACGTCAAGTATCACCTCGGATTAAACCGTAAACTTGAGCAAAAGACACGCGACGTTCGGATGACACTTGCGAACAACCCATCGCACCTTGAGTTCGTCGACCCAGTCGTTGAAGGCTTCACGCGTGCAGCGCAAGATGATCGGACGCAAAAAGGTGCACCACGCCAAGAGCAAGCAGCCGCTGCTGCAATCCTGATTCACGGGGATGCTGCGTTCCCTGGACAGGGAATCGTTGCTGAGACACTGAACTTAGCGAACCTCAAAGGATACAACACGGGCGGAACGATTCACATCATTGCGAACAATACGATCGGCTTTACGACAGAACCAACGGATTCGCGTTCGACGCGCTACTCAAGTGACCTGGCTAAGGGTTACGAGATTCCAGTCTTCCATGTTAATGCGGATGAGCCGGAGAGCTGTCTCGCTGTTGCGTTACTCGCGAGTGAGTACCGGGCGACGTTTAAGAAGGATGTCATGATCGATTTGATTGGATACCGTCGTTTTGGTCATAACGAAATGGATGAACCAATGAACACAAATCCGGTCTTATACGATTTGATTCATAAACATGATCCGATTCGTGTCTTATATGGAAAAACGCTTGTTGCGAACGGGGATGCGACAGCTGAGGAAATCCAAACGATTGAGACATCGATCAATGATCATATGAAAGCGGCTCGTGAAAAAGTACCGAATGCGGAGAAAGAGTATGGTGGGGTCATGCCGGACGTCGTCTTTAAAGGCGTACCGACAATCGAGACAGGTGTCTCGATCGAAACACTAACAGCGTACAACGAAGAATTATTACAATGGCCGGATGGCTTCCAAGTGTTCCATAAACTTGAGAAGGTTCTGAAGCGCCGGACGGATGCGTTCTCAACGAAGAACGGGATTGATTGGGGTCACGCTGAAACCTTGGCGTTCGCTTCGATTCTCTCGGATGGAACACCAATTCGCTTGAGCGGGCAAGATTCTGAACGGGGAACGTTCGCACAACGGAATATCAATCTTCATGATGTGAAAACGGGAGAAGGATTCTCGCCACTTCATGCTTTATCAACGGCAACAGCTTCGTTCTCGGTCTATAACAGTCCACTCTCTGAGGCGGGTGTTCTTGGCTTTGAATACGGCTATAATGTCTTTGCACCAGAAACGCTTGTCTTATGGGAAGCACAGTATGGCGACTTTGCGAACTCAGGTCAAGTCATTTTCGACCAGTTCATCTCAGCAAGCCGCGCAAAATGGGGACAAACGTCAGGTCTTGTTATGTTGCTTCCTCACGGATATGAAGGACAAGGACCGGAACACTCGAGTGGTCGTCTCGAACGTTTCTTGACATTATCGGGTGAGAAGAACTGGACGGTCGCAAACGTATCGAGTGCGGCTCAGTACTTCCACTTGTTACGTCGACAAGCAGCGATTCTCGGAAAAGAGGAAGTTCGCCCGCTCGTCGTCATGACACCGAAGAGTCTCTTGCGCCATCCACTTGCAACATCTGACGTCTCTGAATTGACGGAAGGTAGCTTCCGCCGTGTCATCGAGCAAGCAGGTCTTGGTGAGGCACCAGAGCGTGTCAAGCGCCTTGTGTTCTGTTCTGGTAAGATGGCAATCGATTTGGCAGAAGCTGTTTCAAAATCAGACGAGAATCTGGATTGGCTACAGATCGTTCGTGTCGAGGAACTGTATCCATTCCCGGCTAAAGCTCTAAAAGAAGTCATCGCGCGATATGAATCCGTCGAAGAGATGGTCTGGGTGCAAGAAGAACCGAAAAATATGGGTGCTTGGTCATTTATAGAACCACGTCTTGAGACGGTTGCACCGAACGACATTCAAACGGTTCGTTACATCGGTCGTCGTCGTCGCTCAAGTACAGCTGAAGGTGACCCATCAGGTCATAAAGTAGAGCAGGCACGTATCATCAATGATGCGTTGACAGCTTCTACTGCTACACCAACAGCACCATCACACGTATCGAATCACACATCATAACTTAATATAGAATCGAGTCATAGGGGGAGAATACGATGGAAATCAAAGTACCAGAACTTGCCGAATCAATTACAGAAGGAACGGTGGCGTCTTGGTTAAAACAACCAGGTGATCACGTTGAAAAAGGGGAAGCCATCGTTGAGCTTGAGACAGATAAGGTTAACATCGAAGTACCGTCAGATGAAGCGGGTACGTTGACGGAAGTGATGGCTGCTGAGGGAGATACAGTCCGCGTTGGGGAAACGATTGCTGTCATCTCTGCTGGAGGCGAAGCTCCAAAACCAGCAACGACGCAAACGTCACAAGAAGCGCCAAAAGAGACACCGAAAGCAGAAGAAAAAGCGGAGCAACCCGTTGCTGCTGCAGCGACGGAAAGTACATCTGTTGCGGATCGTCCGATTGCTTCACCAGCTGCTCGTAAATTGGCTCGTGAAAAAGGAATTGATTTAGCACAAGTCGCGACACAAGATCCACTCGGTCGGATTCGTGTCCAAGACGTTGCAACGTTTGAAGTAGCACCACGTGAGCAAGCAAAACCGGCGGCTGCGAAGCCAGCTGCACCGACACCAGCTCCAGCAGCCGCTCCTGGTAAACCAGAAGAGCGAATCAAGATGTCACGCCGACGGAAGACGATTGCGAATCGTCTTGTTGAAGTTCAACAAACGGCAGCGATGTTGACGACATTCAATGAAATCGATATGTCTGCTGTCATGGCACTCCGTAAACGTCGTCAAGAAAAGTTCGTTAAAGAAAATGAAGTTAAACTTGGCTTCATGTCATTCTTTACGAAAGCAGCAGTAGCAGCACTTAAAAAGATGCCATACTTAAATGCTGAGATTCAAGGTGATGAAATCGTCCTGAAAAAATTCTACGATATCGGCATTGCCGTTTCAGCACCAGATGGTCTTGTCGTTCCTGTTGTTCGTGATGCGGACAAGAAGAACTTCGCTGAGATTGAAAAAGACATCATTCAATTAGCTGTCAAAGCACGTGACAATAAACTCGGTCTATCTGATTTGACAGGTGGTACATTTACGATCACGAATGGTGGTACGTTCGGTTCACTCATGTCGACGCCAATCTTAAACGGTCCACAAGTAGCAATTCTCGGTATGCACGCGATCAACTTGCGCCCTGTTGCGATTGATGCAGAACGCATGGAAAACCGTCCGATGATGTATGTTGCACTCTCATATGATCACCGGATCGTTGATGGAAAAGAAGCTGTTACATTCCTGAAGCATATTAAAGACTTGCTCGAAGATCCAGAATCATTGATTTTTGAGGCGTAATCATAATCAATTAGAAAAGACCCGTTTTTTGGCGGGTCTTTTTCTATGGCGTGATAACACTTTGTCATCAAATCACGAAATGAAGTTTACATCTTCTCTATATCAGCTTCATACATACGATTTAGGATTAGTCTTGTAAGAATATTTCAAGGGGGAATCAATTATGTTGAAACAATTCGGACTGACGATGGTTGCAGGAGCTATATTAAGTACAGGTCTTGCAACAGAAGATGCAGGAGCACAATCAAAAGGAAAATCCTTGCTGGACCCAAATCGGATCATTAATGTTGCTCATCGTGGTGCTTCAGGATATGCACCAGAGCATACAATGCCGGCTTACGAAATGGGATATAAGAAATTCAAAGCGGATTACATCGAGATTGATCTACAGATGACGAAGGATGGTCAATTGATTGCGATGCATGACGAAACCGTCGATCGAACGACGAACGGAACAGGTGCCGTCAAAGAGATGACGTTATCAGAAATTAAACAACTAGACGCAGGAAGTTGGTTCAATGAAGCAAATCCATCACTGGCAAACAAATCATACGTTGGTTTGAAAGTCCCTACACTTGAAGAAATTTTCTCGATTTATGGTAAACATGCGAACTATTATATCGAAACGAAATCACCAGATGTTTATCCTGGTATGGAGCAGAAGCTACTCGATACCTTAAAAGCTTATGATTTATCGAGTGATCGTGTAAAACCAGGTCAAGTCTTAATTCAATCGTTTAGTGAAGAAAGTCTTCAAAAAGTCAGAGCTCTAGATTCGAATGTACCGCTTATTCAGTTGATGGAAGCAGGTGAAGTTAAAACATTAACGGATGAACGATTAAAAGCGATTCGACAATATGCTGTTGGTGTCGGTCCTTCATTTAAGGCTTTGACACGCGAAAATGTTACCGCGATCCGTAAACATGATTTATTACTACATCCATATACAGTGAATGAAAAGGCGGATATGGTTCGTATGCTTGACTACGGAGCTACAGGTGTCTTTACAAACTATGCGGATCGGTTTAATGCAGTTACTAAAGCATTTCAAAAAATCTGATAACGTTATTTAAGAGGTACTTTTCTGTTTCTATTTTGAAATGGAAAAGTATTTTTTTGAGTAAAAAATCTGGTATTTTAAATCTAATATTTCATCTCTTTCGTAAACTACATAGAGTATCATCATATATAAAAATTATGAGATAAAAGAATGTAGCGATTTTATTGTTTCATGATACGATAATAGTGCAGTTTTGGGAAAGAATGGAGTGAAAATCGTGAGAATTACACAGTATACGGATTATGGTTTACGTGTGTTGATGTATCTCGGAGTGCACCGGGATGTCATCACACCAATGCCGCAGATTGCACAGCATTATGGCATCTCATCCAACCATTTAATGAAAGTGACTCAACAGTTAGCGAAACTTGGATATGTTGAATCAACAAGAGGTCGCTCAGGAGGGCTTCGTTTAATACGTGACCCAAAAGACATTAACATTGGGAAAGTTGTTCGCGAGATGGAACCGATGGATATCGTCGAGTGTTTTGGGAGCAACGGCCATTGTATCATTGAGCCTGGATGTCGTTTAAAAGGTGTACTTGGGCGAGCACTGCGAGCATTTATCCGAGAACTGGAACAGCATACGCTAGAAGAGTTGCTTGATAATCGTGATGAGTTGGCGCTCTTATTTGATTCTTCACCCTTACAGCGTTCCTAATCAAAAACCCTCGTTTCCGTCAATGGAAGCGAGGGTTTTGTCATATCGATACACTCATACGTCATCTTGGCGTTTTTTTGGTTCTACATGTTCTTTATTCTTGGATAAGTCGTCTCGAACGGACGATTTCCACAAGGGGACATTGCTGTAATACGCAGCACGAGCGATTAAATGCCCCCCAATCGGTGCTGTGATGAGCACGAATAGAATACCGAGCACGACACGAGAGGAGAAAAATCCGTCTTCTGTGACGAAATAGATGATGACGCCGATCAAAATCGACATGACGCCTAATGTTGCACTTTTAGATGCTGCGTGAGCACGCGTATAAACATCGGGTAGGCGGATCAGCCCAAGCGCAGTGACGAGACTAAATCCCATACCGAGCAAGGCGAAGACCGCGACGATCAATTCATTGATTGCGATCACGTTCGATGATCTCTCCTTTCTCGATATATTTTGAAAAGGCAACCGTACCGATGAAGGCGAGTATACCAATCAAAAGAATGACTTCGAGGTAGTCGCTCGTCCGTAAGATGATCGAGACAAGACCAACGATTGAAATCAAGCTGATACCAATCGAATCTAAGGCGATAACACGATCCGCAACACTTGGACCTTTAATGACACGGTAAAACAGGCCAAGCATTGAAAGGAAGACGCCTCCGAGTGCGACATAGATTAAAATATCGAACATCACCGACTCACCTCCAGAATGGCTTTCTCAAAACTATCGCGAATCGATGCGACGGCTTCGTCGACTTCTGGCATATGAAGCGCATGAATATAAAGTGTCTTATTATCGTCCGAGATATCGACGACAAGTGTTCCAGGTGTCAAGGTAATCAGCATCGATAACAATGTGACTTGCCACGGTTGATCGAGTTCTGTCTCATAGGCGAAGATACCGGGCTGAATATCTAATTTCGGCTTTAAGATGATCTTTAGAACATCGATGTTCGCTACGACCAGTTCGTAGAGAAAGCGGAAAAACAACAAAACGAGCGCGACGACGGGTCCGAGATAAAAACGACCTTTAAAGCCGCGGCGGAAAGCGAACATCGCAATCAGACCTAGTGCATAGCCGATGACGAAACCGGAGGCCGAGAAATTATTCGCAAGAAACATCCACAAGAATGCAAGAAATAAGTTGAGCAAGACTTGAAATGCCATGAATTAACGACCTCCTTTTAATACGGCATCGATATAAAGCGTTGGATTCGTTAACGGTTCAACGGCTTGTTGAATGAGTGGACGCATCGCCTCAGCGCCTACGCCATAGAGGACGCTAAGCGCAACTAAGGCAATCGTAGGAGCCAGCAGTCGTGGAACAAGCGCTTGTTTTTCACCTGAGTATGTCTTTGGTGTTCCCCAAAAGGCACGCATGAACAATTGGACGACGGAATACAAGACAAGCAAACTCGATAGTAAAACGATGATTGGTCCAACCAACTCACCGGCTTCAATGCCGCCACGAACAATCAGGAATTTCCCGATGAATCCACTAAGTGGTGGAATTCCGGCAAGTGATAACGCTGCGATGAAGAATGTCCAACCGAGTACAGGATAGGCTTTGATCATACCACCCATATCCTTCAGCTTACTCGAACCAGCGATTCCGACCATGATACCGACGAGTAAGAACAATGCGGCCTTGATCACCATATCGTGAAGAAGGTAGAAAATCGCCCCTTCTAGGGCTTGTGGTGTCATGAGGGAAACCCCATACAAGATGACCCCAACAGCCACGATGATGTTGTAAATGATGATTTGTTTCGCATCCCGTGTCGCTAACGCACCAATGACACCGATGATGATTGTACTAAGGGCAAGGACGCTTAAGATTTGATGAATCGTTCCGATCTCGTTTGAGAAGAACAAACTATACGTCCGTAAAATCCCGTATACCCCAACCTTCGTCAATAAGGCACCGAATAGGGCAAGAACAGGGGTCGGTGGCACTTGATAAGAGCCTGGTAACCAGAAGTAGAGCGGGAAAATCGCACCTTTTAACCCGAAAACGACAAGGAATAACAAGGCGATGACGTTTAGGATCGCTGGCTGTCCGATCTCTGTGATTTTCTGACTGATATCCGCCATGCTGAGTGAACCAATGATGCCGTACAAGAAGGCAACCGTCATGACGAACAAGGCGGACGAGATGACGTTAATCAAGAGATACTTGAGTGATTCTCGTAATTGTGCCGGCTTTCCGCCGAGAACGATTAAGACATAAGACGAAATCAGGAAGACTTCGAAGAAGACAAACATGTTAAAGATATCGCCAGTCGTAAAGGCACCGTTGACACCAACAAGCAGGAACTGAACGGCAATGAAATAGTAATACCGTTGATAAGCATCGCTCAAATAAACGATCGCATACCAGATGATACTTAGGACAAGTATGCTCGTCGTTGTGACGAGTAAAGCAGACAACATGTCAGAGACGAGCGTGATACCAAAAGGCGCTGGCCAGCTACCTAGTGTGACAGTCAAAATGCCATTTGAGCGGACAGTCAAAACCAGGTAAATGGATGCACAGACAGTCAAAATCGTCGAAAAGATGGAAACGATTCGTTGTCCTTTGAGGTGTCGCGGGAAAAACATTAAGATGACACCAGTCAACAAAGGGATGATGATCGGTAATAGCGGTAAGTTAATCATTCGAATCGGTTCCTTTCATCTCTTCGATATTATCGGTTCCGAGCTCTTGGTAAGCGCGATACGCAAGCACCAAGAAAAAGGCGGTGACACCAAAGCTAATGACGATGGCAGTCAAAACGAGTGCTTGTGGTAGTGGATCCGTATAGGAAGTCACGCCATCCTTTAAAACGGGAGCTGCACCACGTTTTAATCCACCCATTGTCATGACGAGTAGATGAGCAGCGTGACTGAGTAATCCTGTTCCGATGATAATACGAAGAATGCTTTTCGAAAGAATGAGATAAATGGCACACATCGTTAGGATGCCTGCGGCGATCGCCATGATGATTTCCATATTAATCACTCTCCCCAATCGTTTGAATAATTGTCATCGTCACACCGACGACGACAAGGTATACACCGAGGTCGAACAACATCGCTGTGTGAAGCGATGTCTTGCCGAACAACGGCAGATTAAAATAATCATGCGCATGCGTGAAGAACGGCACGTTGAACACGAGCGCTCCTGAAGCCGTTAGTACGGCAATCAACATGCCAAGCGCTGTGATCCATTTATAATCAAATGGCAAAATCCGGCGCAATGTCTTGATATCATAAGCTAGTAAGATCAAGACGAGAGCAGAAGATGTTACGAGACCGCCAATGAAACCGCCACCTGGTGTATAGTGTCCGGCAAAGAACAAGTAGACAGCAAACAGGAAGATGATGAACGTAATGAAGGAAGTCGCGGACTCTAAGATGACATCATTCGTATGCTTTTTTGCCTGCTTTTTCATTTATCCATCCCTCCTGTTCGTCTGAATTTAATCATCGTGAAAATTCCGATTCCGGCAAGTGCGAGAACCGCAATCTCAAACAACGTATCAAATCCACGGAAGTCGACGAGAATGACGTTGACCATGTTCCCACCAGCAGCAAGATCAGCGACGTTGTCAATGTAATATTTAGCAATCGAAGCAAATGAACGCTGACTGAGCGAAGCAAGTGCGACAAGTGTCACCGTCAATCCGACGAGTGCTGAGATTAAAGCATTTCCGAGCTTAAACGGAATTCGTTCTTCTTTCCGACTGATTTCCGGCAAACGATAAAAGACGAGTAAGAACAAGGCGACCGATACCGTCTCGATGACGAGTTGCGTCAAAGCAAGGTCTGGTGCCCGGAACAAGACGAAGAACAGAGCGACCGTATAACCTGTTACACCAAGTAAGATGATTGATGTCAGACGCGAGCGTGCAAAGGTGATCGAGAGGGCACTCGAGACAAGGACGAGTGCTAAGATGATCTCGTAAGCATGAATCGAGCTAATTGGATCAACCGCGAAGCGGAAGGCGTCGAACCCGTATAATGCTGTTAAGATCAAGATGACGATGAAACCAAAGATATAGACAAGGTATGACCGCATATACCCGGTCATGACCGTATCATGGATCCGTGTCGATGTTTGCTCTCCACGACGTAGCAGAGCGTCATATTGATGGTTGAGTGAGATGGCACGTGGCATCCGGTTATAAAGCGATTGCCAACGTGGCAGTGTCTTGTACAAGATAAACCCGACTGTAAAAATGAGTAACGTCAGGAAAAATTCTAGTTTAAATCCGTGCCACATCGTAATGTGAACATCAATCTTGCCACCGGCATCAACGACTTGAGGTAATATCGCTTCGACTGCTGGTCGAATCAATGTATTCGACAAAAGATTCGGGAAGAGTCCGATGATGACGACGAGCGATACAAGGACGAGTGGTGGAATCAACATACCAATCGGTGCCTCGTGTGGTGTTTTCGGCAACTGGTCGTCTTGGCGTTTACCGAAGAACGTTTTCCGGACGATCAAGATGCTGTAGACGAATGTAAAGATGCTTCCGACGACGGCAAGGACAGGAATGATCCATCCGTAAGACGGCAAGTTAAACAAGTCTGATCCGGAGACTTCAAGAACTCCCGTCAAGAACATCTCTTTACTTAAGAAACCATTGAACGGTGGAATCCCTGCCATTGATAGTGTCCCGATCATCGCAATCGTCATCGAGATCGGCATCAATTGTGCAAGTCCACCGAGTTTACGGATATCGCGCGTGCCGGTCTCGTGATCGACGATTCCTGCCATCATGAACAGACTACCTTTGAATGTCGCGTGGTTGATCAAATGGAAGATTGCAGCGACTGTTGCAATTGTGTACAGTCCATCGTCTAACACGTCGACGTGCAGGGCGGCTGCTCCGAGTCCGAGTAAGGACATGATCAATCCAAGCTGAGAAATCGTTGAGTAGGCGAGAATACCTTTTAAATCATGTTGTTTCACTGCATTCAATGAACCCCAGAATAAGGTGAATATTCCGACAGATGAGACGAGATAAAACCAAAGTGACTCATCTGCGAAGATTGGGCTAAAACGAGCAACGAGATATAAGCCTGCTTTGACCATCGTTGCCGAGTGCAAGTAGGCACTGACAGGGGTCGGTGCTTCCATCGCATCCGGTAACCAGATATGGAACGGAAACTGTGCGGATTTCGTGAACGCTGCTAGCAGGAACAAGACAAGTGCAACCGTAAAGAATGGCTCGCCTTGAATTGATGCAAGCGATGCATACGTCTCCCGGATACTGAGTGAGCCGCTTAATGTGGAGAGGATCGCGATTCCACCAAGCATTGCCAGTCCACCGAAGACAGTGATCAGCATTGATTTTTGAGCGCCATAGCGAGAGCGTTCACGCTCGTACCAGTAGGCAATCAATAAGAAAGACGAGATTGATGTCAATTCCCAGAATAGATAGAGAACGACCATGTTGTCTGACAGCACGACACCAAGCATTGCAGTCATGAACATTAATAAATAGACATAAAACGTTCCGAGTGACTCTTTTTTCGCATCAAGATAAAAAATGGAATAAAGAACGACGAGTGAACCAATTCCGGTAATCAACAATGCGAATAACAAGCCAAGTCCGTCAAGATACGTAACGAAATCGATACCGAGCGATGGTAACCATGGCATGCGTGCCGTATACGTCTCACCCGACATCGTACCAGGGAGAAAGCGGCTAAAATACGAAACGAGCAGTACAGGTACGACAAGTACAAACCAACCGGTATGAATAGTCGGAATTCGTTTCGCTAGAAGCGGAATGAAAAGACTGATCAATATGGGCAGTAAGATAGCCCCGTGCATCACGGACACGAAATTCCCTCCTTTGTGACATCGACGACCAAAAATGAAAAAGGGACGCGAACGCAAGCCATTGAAGCTCGGAACTGTCCAGTAGAAGACATGATTCATTTTGTTCGTCGAAGATGTTTCTGAATCAAGTATAGCGTACTTTTTTCCTTCTTGCATGACGTGAAGCGTTGAAGCATAAGGGATAGAGCCATTTTTCCTCGTAATTATTAAATATGTAGGAACACGGCAGAAAAGACTAAATTTTTTTTTTGATTTTTTTTAAAAAACGGTTGATAACTCATGGAAAGGATTCAAATTCAGTCAACACGGGTACAGTTATCAAGAGTCAATGTATCGATCATAGAGGGGGAAATCTCATGCGTGCCACATTTAAGACAGGTGTCATTTTAGGTGGATTAGCAGCGATTGGAACAATCGCATATCAACAATATCAACAACGGAAAACATCATCTGACGATATTGACCATCGACCAAGTGTTGATGCGAAGCGCGATCCGGCAGAAGTTGGTTTAACGCAACTGGACTCCATTCATCGCGCTGACTGGCAAGCGAATGGATTTCCACAAACACATGCGGAACTCGAACGTCTAGAGCAAGAAGAAGACTAAAAAACACGTCTCTCGAATGAGAGGCGTGTTTTTTGAATCAAGCACTCGTTGTGACAAGGGCATGTGTCCGTTCACTGTGTGCCGTATAAGAAGAGAGATGTTCGAACTGATAGAGTGTTAATGTTACCGTACGGCGTTGACCAGTACTTGATTCAAGCATCAGGTAGGCCTCGTTAAAGTCTGTACCACCACCATCGTAGCGGATGTGTGCCGTAATTGTTCGTCCGTCTGTTGTCTGCATATAAATGTCGTAACCTCCGAAATCAACGCGCTTAAAGCGGGTTGCCTCGCTTACGATGTGTTTGAATGTTTCGATTAAAGAATATGTCATCGTTCGTTCCTCCCTTTATTTCTTCAAAACAAAATAAGTTATAATCAACTCCGAATATTACTATTCCCATTAACTTGAAGAAATAAACATTAGAAATGAATCTTTTTTTCTTCTTGTTATGAAACGCGTTTCATACATTATGATGAGTGCAGACGGTGCGTTACCGAGTTTGGGCGTTAACCGATATAGGGATTCTACAATAAAAAAGACAAGGAGCTGGTCGTGACCAGCTCCTTGTCTTTTTTAATTATAGCTCTACGTTATGATAAACCTGTTGAACATCTTCCAAGTCTTCAAGTGCATCAATCATTTTCTCGAATTGTGCAACGTCGTCTTCAGACAAAGCGACTTCATTTTGCGCCAGCATGACGAGTTCAGCAAGTGAGAACTCTGTAATACCTGCAGCTTTTAACGCTTCTTGAACAGCATGGAACTGTTCCGGCTCGGCATAGATGATGACAGACTCGTCTTCTTCGAGGATATCGCGGACATCAATATCCGCTTCCATCATCAATTCTAATACGTCATCTGCCGATTTTCCTTCAAACGCAAAGATAGCAGTCGCATCGAACATGTAAGCGACGGATCCACTAACGCCCATGTTTCCGCCATTTTTGCCAAACGCAGCGCGGACGTCTGAAGCTGTCCGGTTGACGTTGTTCGTCAATGTTTCAACAATTACCATTGAACCGCTTGGTCCGAATCCCTCATACCGAAGCACATCGTAGTTTTCTTCCGCTCCACCTTTTGCTTTTTCGATTGCGCGATCGACGATTGCACGGGGAACGTTATATGTCTTCGCTCGTTCTAAAACGACCTTCAATGCTTGGTTAGATTCAGGATCTGGTTCTCCTTGTTTTGCCGCTACGTAAATCTCACGACCGAACTTTGCGTAGATCCGACTCGTATTTTTGTCTTTTGATGCCTTTTTTTCTTTAATGTTATTCCATTTACGACCCATTTCGTATCCACTCTCTTTCCGTAATGTCAGAAATCCGTGATTTCCTATGCGTTATCAGTATACCTTAAACTACCTGACAGACTGAACTAAAATGTCGGTGGAACAGTTGAATTTCCTTTAAAAACGTTTAGGTGAAGCTGAAGAAAGGAACTTTACCGTTAGAGATATATCAATTTAAGGGAGAGTGGCAGAATTTGAATCAAGCTGGGGTAGTTCATCGCGCATTATCACCATTCGTTTATGCCTATGATCAAAGGACCGTCCATATTCGACTTATGACGGCTAAGGATGATGTTCGTGAAGTAAATTTAATTCATGGTGATCCCTATGAATGGGAAGCAGAGAAGGAAGAAGATCGCGATTGGAATTTTGATCCGGAGAAAGAGAAGTCATGGAAAGTACAGCGAACACCGATGCAATACAATGGAAGTGACGCAACGTATGACTACTGGTTCGTTGCAATCCGTCCAGAACGAAAACGTGTACGATATGGGTTTGAAGTGCATGGTGATACGACAGCTGTGTTAACGGAGCGTGGCTGGTATGGCGAAGCACCACTTGATCATCCGGGCTACTATTTTTCCGTCCCGTACGTTCATGCGACGGATGTCTTTGATACACCGGACTGGGTCAAAGACACGGTCTGGTATCAAATTTTCCCAGAACGATTCGCAAATGGAGATCCAACGAATGATCCTGCGGGAACGAAAAAATGGGGGAGTGAAGCGCCAGCTTTTCAAAATTTCTTTGGTGGAGACTTTCAAGGGATCATCGATCATGTCGATCACTTAAAACGACTCGGTGTCACTGGTGTCTATTTCTGCCCTGTTTTTGAAGCGCCATCGAATCATAAGTACGACACACTCGATTATTTGAAGCTCGACCCGGCATTCGGAGACGAGGAAACGTTTCGTAAAATGATTGGGATGTTGCATGAGAACGGTATCCGTGTGTTACTTGATGCCGTCTTCAATCATATTAGTGAAGAGCATCCAGCATTCCAAGACGTCTTAAAAAATGGACAAGACTCGAAGTACGCCAATTGGTTCACTATTGATTCGTTCCCAGTCGATCCGTCGCTTCCGAATTACGAAGTGTTTGCCTTTGAACGGAACATGCCTAAGTTGAATACTGCTCATCCGGACGTAAAACAATACTTGCTCCATGTCGGACGCTACTGGGTTGAAGAATTCGGAATCGACGGTTGGCGTCTTGATGTTGCTAGTGAAGTCGATCATGCGTTTTGGCGTGAATTTCGTAAGGAAGTTCGGGCTGCGAACGGCACGTGCTATATCGTCGGCGAATGCTGGACGGATTCACAACCGTGGTTACTTGGCGATCAATTCGATGCTGTCATGAATTACGGATTAACAGAGAGTTTTCTCACTTGTTTTGCGACGGGCGAGACAACTGTCCGTGATTTCTCATACGCGGTCAGCCGGAATCTAAACTGGCACTCTCAAAACGTCAACGAAGTGATGTTTAACTTAATCGACTCACACGACACACCACGTGCATTAACACGGGCGAAAGGCAACGTCGACCGGATGAAATTACTTTTCGCTACATTATTGACGTTTCCTGGTACACCGGTCATTTATTACGGTGATGAGATTGGAATGACCGGAGGGCAAGATCCTTCCAATCGTGCCTGTATGGAGTGGGATGAGACGAAGCAGAATCATGAATTATTTGACTATGTGACACGATTAATTGCACTTCGAAAAGAGCACCCGATTTTAGCAAATGACGGAACGTATCATTTTCAGTTAGCTGACGAGTCCAAACAACTTATGGTGGTCGAACGACGTCAGGGCGACCATGTTTATTTGCTTGCAGTCAATGTAAGCGAAGAAGTACAGATTTTTTCGCTTGAAGGAACATTTAAGAATCTATTTGACGAGACAACGGCGTCAGAAGCTGTTCAAATACCGGCTTTGTCGGCCGTTATTTTGCGACAACTTTAAGGGGAAGTACATGCTTTAAAAAAGCAAGACATGGACAAGTTGTCCACGTCTTGCTTTTTTAAAGCATGATTTTTCAAGAACGAAACGGATGAATCAACAATCCACTTCGTAGTTTTGGTTCGAACCAAGTCGATTTTGGTGGCATGACTTCTCCCGCATCAGCTACTGTCATCAAGTCTTCAATCGAGGTCGGATGCAAGTGAAAGGCAACTGCCGCACGCCCGGCATCGACAAGCTGTTCGAGTCCGTCATAGCCTTTATGACCACCGACGAATTGAATACGCGCATCTGTCCGTGGATCTTCAATGCCAAGTAACGGTGTGAGGAGCTCTTCTTGAAGAATCGAGACGTCTAGGTTCGCCTTTGTCCCTGTTCGCTCAGAAACGTACGTGAGCGTATACCATTGTCGATTGAGGTACATTTCGATTTGATGTTGCTTTGTTTGTTCAGCACGTCCTTTTGCGATTGTAAACCGATGTGCTAAGCGTTCAAGGAAGTCAACGACAGATTGACCATATAGATCTTCAATGACACGATGGTACCCGAGGATTCGTAATTCATCTTGTGGGAACGAGACACCGAGAAAGCGCTGTGCCTCCTCTTGATTAGTTTGGCTAGCAGCGATGGCAGCAGCTGCAGCGCGATGGTGACCATCGGCGATGTAGAGAGCATCGTGTCGTGCAAACTGGCTACCAATTGTCAACAGATGATTTCGGTCGACCACTTTGAAAACCCGGTGCGTGATCCCGTCAACTGTAAAATCATATAGTGGATCACCGGCAGTAATCGTCGTGACGATCTCTTGCAGTTGGGTATCCGTTTGATGGGCGAGCAAAATTGGACCTGTGTGAGCCTCTAGATGTTCGACGTGACGGACACGATCGCGTTCTTTATCCGGACGCGTGAATTCATGTTTACGAATTTGATTCGTCTCGTAATCATCGACGGCAACACAACCGACGAAACCAGATTGCGTATGTGTCCCATCTGATAATTGATAAATATAATACGTCTCGTCCGGATCGAGTTGTAAGATACCATTCGTCTGACTCTCTTCAAAAGCAAGAGTTGCTTGTTGATAAACGCGTGGATCGTCTTCGGCAATGAGCGAAGGAAGTGTTGCTTCTGCTTTATCAATCCGTAAAAAAGACAGTGGACGTCGACGAATCTCAGCGCGTGCTTCCTCGCGGGAATAGACATCATAAGGTAAGGCAGAAAAGTCTGCTGCATACTTTGAATCCGGTCGTAACGCCGCAAAGGGTTCGAATGTTGGCATGGGATCACTCCTTTTAAAGTAGGCGTGTTTTCAAGACGCCAGGAATTTGATTTAGACGGTCGAGCGAGATCGTCTCTTCCGCATGATTATCGATATCGATGATTGTATAAGCAATCGCATCTTTACTTCCGTTGATCATATTCGCGATATTGATGGATTCTTGTGCTAATACGGATGCGATTTGACCGACCATGTTCGGAATATTGTGGTGAGCAATCGTGATCCGTCGTTTTCCAGTGTACGGTAACTCAACTGCAGGGAAGTTGACAGCATTACGAATGTTTCCTGTCTCAAGAAATAGCCGGAGCTGATCGACAGCCATGATGGCACAATTCTCTTCCGCCTCACTCGTTGATGCGCCGATATGCGGTAACGGAATCACCCGTGGAAGAGATAAAATAAAGGCATTTGGGAAATCGGTCACATAGTTGGCAAGGCGACCGGATCGAAGAACATCGGCTAACGCCTGTTCATCGACGAGTTCTCCACGCGAGAAATTGAGTAACGTCGCACCGTGCTTCATTTTCGAGAAGAGTGCAGCATCTAATAAACCAGTCGTTGCGTCAACGAGCGGGAGATGTAGCGTGATGTAGTCGCTTGTCGCGAGTAACTCTTCTAGTTGCGTCGCGCGGTGAATTTGATTCGAGACACGCCACGCCGATTCGACCGACATGTGTGGGTCGTAACCGGTAACCGTCATACCAAGCTCGTGAAGGGTGTTAGCTAAGCTCGCACCAATCGCTCCAAGTCCAACGATTCCGATTCGTTTCCCCAGTAATTCTGTTCCGACGAACTGCTTTTTGTTCGCTTCGATTCGTTCCGGAATATCCGGTCCGCGTAGATTATTCGTCCAAAGTAGACTCGGGACGAGTTTTCGTGCGGTCAGGAATAAGCTTCCGATAACAAGTTCCTTGACGGCATTGGCATTGGCGCCAGGTGTCGAAAAGACTGGAATTCCACGATTAGCGAGTTGATCGAGCGGAATCGTATTGACACCGACGCCAGCACGGGCGACAGCTTTTAGACTGTCGGGAAAACGCATATCATGCAAATCCTTACTGCGGACGAGAAAAGCATCTGGATTTTCTGACTCGCGCTGAACGTGATAGTCTTCTGTAAATCGTTTTAATCCTTTATCTGATACGTCGTTCCATAATTGCACTTGATACATTTAACGTTCCCCCTGTTCAAAACGGTGCATGATGTGAATAAGTGCTTCGACCCCTTCAGTCGGCATGGCGTTATAGAGACTCGCACGCATTCCGCCAATCGAGCGATGTCCAGCAAGGTTAATAAGATTGTGGCGTTCGGCGAAAGCTAAGAAGGTAGCGTCTTCCGTCTCGCTTCCGGTCGAGAATGGGAGGTTCATTCGACTTCGATCCTTTACGGCAACATGATTATGAAAGACAGTCGACTGATCGATTGCTTCATATAAGAGTTGTGCTTGTGAGGCATTTCGCGCTGTGATCGTCTCAAGCCCTGTCTCCTCAATCCACTCGAGCACCAATTTCGTCATATAAAGACTAAACGTTGGCGGCGTATTGTAAAGAGAACGCTGTTTCGCATGGATATCATACCGTAAGTAGGCACCGATCGTATCAGGGACACGATCAAGTAAGTCATTCTTAATGATGACAACTGTCAAGCCGGCGACACCTAAATTTTTTTGAGCACCCGCATATAAGACATCAAAGGCTTCGATTGGTATCGGTTCAGACAAAATAGAGGACGAGACGTCGGCAACGAGTGGTACATCGACTTTGGGTGGTGTCTGATATGTCGTTCCTTCTAAAGTGTTGTTCCAAGTAATATGCAGATAGTCGCTTGAAGACGTAAATGGTCCATCCGGAATAAAGCGATAACCATCATTTGCGGAAGAGGCGAGGACTTGGACCGTCGCATACTGTTTGGCATCCGCAATTGCTTTTGTCGACCAGTCGCCGGTATCAATAAAATCAATCCGTCCCGTCCTAGTCGCCAAATTTTGCGGTAACATTGAAAATTGAAGTGTCGCTCCACCTTGAATAAACAGCACGGAGTACGTATCGGGAATCGACATCAACCTTCGCAATGATTGTTCAGCTGCATCTCGAATCGATTCGAAAATTGGCGAACGATGACTCATTTCAAGAACGGATTGTCCTGAGTTTTCATAATTGAGTAGTTCAGATTGTGCCTTCAATAAGACCGGTGCAGGGAGGACTGCCGGACCGGCAGAGAAGTTATAAACCGTCATGATGGACACTCCTTCTTGAATTTTCAGAAAATATGTACCACTCAAGTGTAACGGAATGAAAAATGAGAAGCAATTCCAACTGTCGATGAATGGAAAAATGAAAATAAAAAGACACCTCTCAATCCGTTACGACGGATCAAGAGATGTCAGTTGACCAAAGTGCCATTTCCAGCCCTCAGTTGTCGCTCGATAGACCGAAACGACACGGAAACGACCGACGTACTGCGTCGTGCCGTATTCAAACCGATCCTCTGTCAAACTATATTGAATCGCTGTATCTTCGAAGTGGTCGATGTATGAAAAATCATCAGTTCGTGACAACCAGCGAATGTTTTCTGGATCGACATAATGATCGAGATACGTCTCAGCATCAAACGACCGACCTAAAGCATCGATAAATGTAAATTCAGGCGACAACAGGTGAGAGACTTGTGTCAAATCTCCTTTTAGCATCGATTCTTGCAACTGATGCATGGTATTCTCGAGCGTCATAAAAAAAACTCCTCTCTTCTTGAATCGTCAGTGTAGCACATTTAGACACAAAAAAAGACCCTGCCAAAGCAGGGTCTAAAGGAAATTAAAGTTTTACAACGTTAGTTGCTTGTGGTCCACGTTGGCCTTCTTCAACTTCGAAAGAAACCTCTTGACCTTCGTCAAGTGATTTGAAACCTTCAGATTGGATTGCTGAGAAGTGTACGAATACGTCGTCTCCGCTTTCGCGCTCGATGAAGCCGAATCCTTTTTCTGCGTTAAACCATTTTACTTTACCTTGTTCCATGTGTATTGCCTCCTGCGTGTGACTGGCACACTGATTATTACTACCGTGATCAATTTCATCGAATATAAAGTGAAACACTTCGTATCTCCACCGAACAACAATAATTACTTAATAATATAGCATGCCTGTATCGAAAAAGAAAGGACAAAACAAAAAAAGAACAAACTAAGCTGTTCTTCTCTAAATAAATCATTGATTTAAAGGGTTCATTCTACCCGTGTCGAAAAAATATAACGTGTTCTTTCACCGTGTCGGAGTAGCTTCTCTTTTGTTACTTAGTTGCCGTAATGTATGCAAAATAAATCCTTGGAAATTTGGATATCGGGCTGGTTGTTCCCAAACGGTGCGGAATAATTCGGTCATTGCAGAATGGATGAGTGCTTCATCGACTTGTGTACGACGAAATAAAAGAAAGAGTGTTTTTTCATAACGATCATATAATCGTTCAAGCGCGACAGGATCACGCCGTTTGATTTGATGAAGCAAATCAGTGTCTGAATACATAGGTCACTCCTTCTTCGACAGTTTTCTCTATAGTATGCTGTCACTGTAATGTAATGAACTATTATGTAGATTCCCGCTAGAAAAATTATGAAACACCCAAACTTCTTGAACTAAAGATAATGACCTAAAGGAGGAATAATGATGTTACCGATTTACATTCGTCCGTATATTCTCGAGGACGCAGCAACTATTCTTGAAATGAACTTGCGAAACCGCGAACACTTCGAACACTGGATGCCGGTTAAACCGTTGCCTGAACAGTATACAGTCGAAGGACAGCGGGAACGGATACAGCGCCATCAAGAGTTGATGAAACAAGATGCGTATTATGCTTACGGTGTTTTTTTATCAGAAACGGATCAATTGATTGGGGATGTCTCAGCGATGTTCATCCAGCGGGGACCGGCAGAAACGTGCATGATCGGCTATCAGTTGGATGCTTCCTTCTCAAGACGAGGGTACATGGCTCAAGCGGTCGGATTGTTCGTGGATCACTTATTTGATGTTCATCAGTTCCACCGGATTCGTGCTGAAGTCATGCCAGCAAACATCGGATCGATCCGTGTTCTTGAAAAAGTCGGATTTCGTCAAGAAGGAATAGCAAAGCAAAATCTCTTCATCAATGAAGCATGGGAAGATTTTATTCTGTTTGCTCTATTAAAAGAAGACCGGGAGGAGTTACGTCATGCCAATCTCTGATTATTATGCTAATCTACGGCAACATGTCGGAACACAACGTCTGTTTACACCATGCGTCGCAGCAATCATCCGTAACGAAGCGGGTCACATCCTATTCCAAGATCCAGGTGGTCCATTTTGGAGTTTGCCTGCCGGGGCGATTGAACTAGGGGAATCTCATGCACAAGCCGTCATTCGCGAAGTTTATGAAGAAACGGGTCTATTCGTTCGACCCGTCCGCCTGATCGCGACATTCGGTGGGGAGTCGTTTCGCTTTAAATATCCAGACGGAAACGAAGTTGAATATGTAGCAACGGTATTCGAGTGTGAAGTAGTCGGTGGAACGCTTGAAGCAATCGATAGGGAGTCCGAGCAACTGGCTTATTTTCCGAAAAATGAGCGTCCGCCACTTGCGTTGCCTTATCCCGATCAAGTGTTTGAGAAATCAGAGGCAACAAGTTATTTCGAGTGGGAAGAGCGCTGGTTGATTGATTTACAACAACAAAACCTTTAAAAACCGAACGTTATTTTATTTATGACTAAAAAAGTTCATGAAAAACCTTAAAAACACGAAAATTTCTTTGACAGCGTAATAGCAGTTCGATATAGTAGTCAAGGGGCGAATGATTATCGCCATTATTTAAAAAAATATTCGTAATTAGAGGTGTTTTTCATGGATGTAGTATTCGATTATGAAGATATTCAATTAATTCCAGCGAAATCAATCGTTGGTAGCCGTTCGGAATGTGATACGTCAGTGGAATTCGGTGGCCGTCGTTTTAAGCTTCCGGTCGTACCGGCAAACATGCAAACGATCATTGATGAATCAATTGCGATATTCTTAGCAGAAGGCGATTATTTCTATATCATGCACCGGTTCGAACCGGCACGTCGTCTCGCATTCGTTCGCATGATGCAAGAGCGTGAACTGTTCGCTTCGATTAGTGTTGGCGTCAAAGAAGAAGAATATCAGCTGATTGAACAGCTCGCAGCAGAAGGATTGGTTCCTGAATACATTACAATCGATATCGCGCACGGTCATTCAGAAGCCGTCATTCAGATGATTCGTCACATCAAGTCACTTCTACCGGCAAGTTTTGTCATCGCTGGTAATGTCGGTACACCGGAAGCGGTTCGCGAATTAGAAAACGCGGGAGCAGACGCAACAAAAGTAGGCATCGGACCGGGTAAGGTCTGTATCACGAAGATTAAGACAGGATTCGGTACGGGCGGTTGGCAGCTAGCGGCACTTCGTTGGTGTGCGAAAGCGGCAAGTAAACCAATCATCGCTGATGGTGGTATTCGGACGCATGGGGATATCGCAAAGTCAGTTCGATTCGGTGCTTCGATGGTCATGATTGGTTCCCTCTTTGCAGGACATGAAGAATCACCAGGTGAGACACATGAAGTGGACGGAGTGCTCGTCAAGGAATACTTCGGCTCGGCGTCTGAGTTCCAAAAAGGGGAACGTAAGAACGTTGAAGGAAAGAAAATGTTCGTCGAACATAAAGGTAGTCTGACAGATACGTTGATCGAGATGGAGCAAGATCTGCAATCAGCGATTTCGTACGCTGGTGGGAACAAACTGCAAGCGATTCGTACGGTCGATTATGTCGTCGTCAAGAACTCAATCTTTAATGGTGATAAAGTATTTTAATAAAATGAGTCTGCTCTTAATGGAGCGGACTTTTTTTATTTCCTTAGCATAACTCTTCCATAGGAGGGGTATACATCATATGGACCTAAAGATTCGGAATATTTTGGATAGGGAGTGATTGACATGTTATTTGAAACGACATCGTACTTAATCGAAAAATTCGCCACCGTTCGGAATCAAACGATTGCCTTGATTGAACCGCTTGAAGCAGAAGATTTTGTCATTCAAGCCAGTTCGGACGTTAGTCCACCAAAGTGGCACATTGCACATACGACATGGTTTTTTGAACGGATGATTTTACAAGAATATAGTGAAGGTTATCAAGTCTACCATCCAAAATACAATTATTTATTTAACTCGTACTACAACTCAATCGGTCCTTATCAACCCCGACAGCAACGAGGGATGTTATCGCGTCCGACGGTCGAGGACATCATCGCTTACCGGGCATATGTCGATGAACAGATGGTCGAGTTCTTGAAGCAAGAACGGACACCGGAAGACCAACAGAAAGTGGAGGCGCTAGTTGAGATGGGACTCCAACATGAACAACAGCATCAGGAACTGATTTTGACGGACGTGAAGTATAACTTTTTCACAAATCCTCTTTTACCTGCCTATCAGTCAAAGACGATGACAAAAGACGCACCTGCAACAGCGGTTAAAGAAACATCTTTTATTCCATTCGAGGAAGGACTCGTTGAGATTGGTCACACAGGAGACGGTTTTGCATTTGACAACGAAAGTCCGCGCCATAAAACATGGCTTCATCCGTTTGAATTAGCGACGCGTCCCGTCACAAACGGGGAATATTTGGCGTTCATTGAAGCAGGTGGTTATGAAAAATCGGAGTATTGGTTGTCGGATGGCTACGCGACTGTCCAAAAAGAAGGCTGGAAAGCACCTTTATATTGGATGAAGGATGAAGCGGGGGATTGGACGATCTTTACGATGAATGGCGTCGCACCACTTCGACTTGACGAACCGGTCTGTCATGTCAGCTTTTATGAAGCGGACGCTTATAGTCGTTACCAAGGGAAACGGTTGCCGACAGAAGCGGAGTGGGAATGGGCTTCTCGCCAAGTCGATTCCGTAACAAAACGAAATATGATGGGAAATGGAACGTTCCATCCCGTAGCAGTCGAAGAATCAGAGACGACGCTTGCGAGTATGTTCGGAAACGTCTGGGAATGGACGTCTAGTCCGTATAGTTCTTACCCTGGCAGCAAACCGCTTGAAGGGGCACTTGGCGAGTACAACGCGAAGTTCATGTGTAATCAGATGGTATTACGTGGTGGTGCTTGCGTGACGCCGGATGATCATATTCGCGAGACGTATCGTAACTTCTTCCCACCCGATAAACGCTGGTTATTTGGCGGCTTCCGATTGGCGGGTGACATGTGATGCGAGAGACAGTCATTGGCTACGATTTATATACGCCGCAACAAAACATGCGCTTAGAGGTCATCGACGGTCTGATGCGCGAGCAGAAGGTCTTACCAGCAAAATATTTTTATGATCACATCGGATCTCAGTTGTTTGAACAGATTACGCATCAACCGGAATATTATCCGACACGAACGGAAATCGCTATTTTAGAAAACTATCGAACAGAAATCGCTCGCAGTATTGGCGATGTGCATACGTTAATTGAGTACGGTAGTGGGAGTAGCCGTAAAATCCAGATGTTACTGGAGACATTCACACATCTCGATACCTATATGCCCATCGATATCTCAAAAGACTTTTTAATGGAGTCCGCGCGCCAACTCTCTGAACGATATCCTGCTTTACACATCAAGGCCGTTTGCGGTGATTACTCGCAATCAATTTCTTTACCAGTCGAGGAATCACAAAAACGTGTCATCTTTTTCCCAGGTTCGACGATCGGAAACTTTGAGCCAGAGGAAGCGATGCGCTTTTTACGTCATTCGTCGCGGATACTCGAAAGTGGCGATGGATTTTTGATTGGCGTCGATCTGAAAAAATCGACTGATGTCCTTGAACGTGCCTATAACGATGCAGCAGGTGTTACGGCAGCGTTTAACTTGAATATGTTGACGCATTTGAACCAGATGCTCGATGGAACGTTCGATATCACTCGTTTTGAACACCATGCGTTCTATAATGAGGAAAAAGGACGTATTGAGATGCACCTTCGGAGTCAGTTGGACCAGCTCGTACAAGTGGGCGACGTGACGGTTCCATTTAAACAAGGAGAAACGATCCATACGGAAAACTCCTACAAATATAGTAAAGAAGAGTTTGAGATACTTGCCCGTCAAAGTGGGTTCCATCCGGTCAACTGCTGGATGGATGCCGATGAACGATTCAGCGTACACTATCTAGAAAAAATGTAATAGACTGATGTTTTACTAAGTAAAACACTCCCATATGTAAGCTTCCATTTAGAAGTGACATAAGGGAGTGTTTTTTCAAAAATTGAATTGGCATTACTCGACACGAGCACCTTCCGGAATCGGGTGTTCTGGTACGACGAGAATCGGCATCCATTGTTCCGCTCGCCCGATCTCAAGTAACCGACCAGATTCTTCAGGGATATGACCAGGTATATTTAACACGGCGATTGCTTGTTTTCCAAGTAATTCATGGACATCTGGGCGAAGTGATTCCCAAGCAAGCGAAAAACGACGCGTGAATCCGTCGAATTGTAGTTCAAGCTGAACCATTCCGTCTGCGTAGTCTGAGATGGAAAGGATCGTCCCGACACGTAGATCTAAAGCATTGAATAAATCAAGAAAAACGACTGGTTTCATAGACAATGGTGTACTTCCTTTCAGAGACATGTAGTCAGGATTCGATTGGTACGTAAGTTGGTTCATAAGTCGACCATTCAATATCAGGCGTTTGGTGGCTCGCAAGCTTCGCTAGTTGGCTACCGAGATACGGTCCGATCGTCAAACCGGATGCCCCAAGACCGTTCGCTAAAAACACATTCGGATGATCTTGAAGAGGACCGATCACGGGCAATGAATTTTTCGTATACGGGCGCAAGCCGATGCGAAGTTCGTCGATCGTTGTTTCTTCGAGACTCGGTAAGACGGGTAAAGCCCGATTCAATAAGGCGTACATCCCCTTGACGGTCGGTTTCAAGTCGTAGTCGATCTGTTTTTCATGCGTTGAACCGACAATCAGTTTTCCTTCATGGATTGAGACGAGATACAAGCCGCGCTGACCCATGATGACGGGCCAAGTCGTAGATGTCGAATCGGTCAAGTCGAGCTGAAGGATCTGTCCCTTTTCCGGATGTAAATCAATTTTAAGATCAAGCGGACGAAGGAGGTCGTTTAACCAGACGCCGGCCGTTAATATGAATTGATCAGCTGTGTATTGCTTGTCGTCGATTTCAATCCCTGTAACGACCCCGTTGTCTATGACAAGAGACGCATCTCCGTTCATTATGGTTGCACCATGCTCAACAGCGCCACGGATCAAAGCAGCACATAAGGCACGACCGTCAACACGAGCGCCACCGGAAACGAACAAGGCATCTTCAATCTGTTCGACGAGCGGGAAGAGCGCTTTGACGCGGTCTTGGTCGAGTCGCTCGATGCGTTCGATGGCAGGAGCTTCTGGTAAACGATTATGTGCAATCGTCTCCATCTTCTCGATTTTTGATGTTTCATGCAGGGCAATCGTTCCAACTTGTTGATACCCTGTACTCGTTTCACCGAGTGCTTCGAGTTCCGGAATCAGTGTCTTATAAAAATGGGCACCGTTATTCGCTAATTTGTACCATGCCTTATTCCGTCGTTGTGTCATCCATGGACAGATGATGCCTGCTGCAGCATGAGAGGCACGACCGGGTTCCTTTCGATCGACGAGTAAGACGCGTTCACCAGCCTTCGATAAGTGATACGCTGTCGAGGCACCGAGAATTCCGGCACCGATGATAATATGGGTGTACATGAAAAATTCAACTCGATTCTGTTCAATTGGAATATCTTATATTGTAGCAGTAGAAGTTCAAGGCGACTAGCAAGAGCAGGCTTACAATTAGGAGCACATCGAATGATGGGAAATGATGGGGAAAGTGAACCATTTGACGGATCCTGACGTATACTAAACATACAGTTTTTTAAAACTGTGATTTAGATGATTAAAAACAGTTGAATTCGGAAACATACCCTTATAGGCATCATGTCCTGTCATCATCGACTTTGAAACGGTCCATCATGAAGGAGGGGAAGGCAATGAATATGAGTCAAGCCATCGTACGCAAACGCTACACGGATCATACTTTATTTTATTCCGCCATCCTAATCTGGAAATTGCTATTCTTCCTGCCACTGCTCATGTTCGTCAACAGCGGCACGGACCATGTGTTTCAAATGTATTTCGTACCGTACCTCACGATTATCTTCCTGTTTCGCGTGATGACTTACTTTGCGACCTATAAAGCATCTTTCATGGAGATGACGGAAATGGGTCTCTCGTTATCACTGATCATCGCAGATGTATATTTGATTGCTTTGTTCGATATTCCACTTCCTTTTGCTTTGATCATCTTAGCACTCGCCTTACTCCACTTCAGTGCAGCATTTAGTCGTTTTCGTTGGTTCCGCCGTCGCCTTTGGTTGAATCGGCATCTTGAGATTCTGAACTATTTGACGGACCATGGAGAAGTACCAATTAAAATCGCTGTCATGGCAGAAGATGAGATGCTTGTGACGACAAAAAGTGGGAAAGAGTTTACGTATCGTCAAGTCTATTGGAGTGGCTTTTATATTGAACATGGTTGATTGTCCATAAGAAAAAGGATTCCGTTTCTGGAATCCTTTTTTGTTGTATACGTAAAAATATAGTACGCTTACATAGCAAAAGGAGGAGGAAAAGTTGATTCGTTGTATTCTGATCAATGCCGACGATGAGCTTATTTTGACTGATGACGTCTTTCGGACACAAGAGCCGGGCATAAAAAGTTATTTCGTTGATTTCGACCAACCGACAGCTACTGAAAAACAAATGTTGATTGATGCTTTTGATTTCCATCCGCTGGCGGTTGAAGATTGTTTCCACTACTTACAACGTCCGAAGCTCGAGTATTATACGGACCATAGTTTTTTTGTTCTCCATGCGCTCGATGAGGGAACCTTGACGAATCGCGAAATCAATTTGTTCGCAAGCGATCGACATCTCGTCAGCTACCATGAGCAACCTTCACCAGAAATCGATGTTGTATTTGAGCAATATAGTCAGCGTCTCGTCAAACAAGAGACGGTCGATCTCGTACATAAAATCATGGATAAGATCGTTGACGGTTATTTTCCGATTGTTCATGCGACAGAAGATGAACTGTTTACGCTCGAGGAACGTTACCGGAAGCGAGGCAACGATCGTCGCTTGATGGAAGAAATCTTTGAGCTACGAGCCCGTTTACTGCGGATCTCGCGAACTGTCATGCCGATGCGGGACTTACTATATCGCGTCATCGAATCAAAACGACTATCGATTCATCCGAAGAAGCAGGCATTCTTTCGCGATTTATACGATCACTTACTGAAGTTATCGGAAATGATTGAATACAACCGATTGATGACGTCTGAATTTCGAGATAATTTCATTTCCCTTAACTCGTACCGAATGAATAGCATCATGAAGACGTTGACGATTTTTACGACGATTTTCATGCCACTGACGTTTATCGCCGGAATATACGGTATGAACTTCGAGCACATGCCAGAACTAACAACTCGGTATGGTTATTTTGTGACATTAGGGGCAATGGCGCTTCTCGCTTTAGGCATGATTCTATTTTTCAAAAAAAATCGCTGGTTCGATGAGTAAGGGGAGATGTAGATGGATATTCGACAGTTACTCTTTTTTACGACGATTGTCGAGCACGGGTATAACTTAACACGTGCCTCGAAGCACTTGTCGATTTCCCAACCGGCGCTGAGTCAGATGATACGCGATTTCGAACAGATCGAACAAGTTGAACTGTTCATTCGTAAACATGGACGGTTGACAGGATTATCCGAAACAGGACGTCAATTGTATGAGGATGCGAAAATCGTTCTAGCACGACATCAAGCGTTAATGGGACATCTACGTGAACGATCAAGCGTCGTTCGAGGAAAAGTCCGACTTGGGATCCCACCGGTTATCTTACCAGTCTTGTTTTCACAGTTGATTCCGAAGTTCATGGCGGAACATCCTGGAATTGAGCTTGAAATCATTGAAGAAGGAGCATTTGAACTGAAGCGACGGCTGTTGCTCGAAGAACTTGATTTAGCGGTATTAATCGAACCAGGTGAATCATACGGCATTGAACGTTTTCGATTGATTGAAGATGAGGTTGTCGTGGCGGTTCGTCCGAACCATCCTTTTCAAGCAAAAGCCGCTATTTCGTATCTCGACATCGGAGACGAACCACTCGTAATCTTGAACGACCGATTCATGTTGCATCATCAAATACTTTCAGAGTTTCGAAAGGTACAGCAAGAACCGAATATCTTCTTCATGTCAGGGGCGTGGGACTTATTGATCGGGATGGTTCAAGAACTCGATGTCATCTCGATCCTCCCGGAACCGATTCTCCGTTTCCATCATGCGGATGATGTTAGGATTATCCCGTTTGATCCGCCAATGTTATGGGATGTCTCATTAAATCGACTTGTTGGCACAGACTTGAGACCCGTCGTCCGACACGTCCACCAATACATCGTTCACTATTTTCAATCGTACTGGCCGACTCCCGCTCGATGATGAAAAATACAACAAAAAGACCGGAGCACATCGCGCTTCGGTCTTTATTGATTGAACTATTTAGGATGATGTGACGTGTTGCGTCTGACGACGGATCTGATCGGCTGCTTGTTTATAAGGCGTCAGCGTCTCTTGTTCCTGTAACGTCGCGCGTTCACTCTCGAGTTGTTCAAGTGCTTGGCGTAACAGATTCTCTGAAAGAGACGTCAAGGAAACATCTAGATGTGCCATTGCGACTGCAAGCAATCGTTCTTCTTGAACAGCGGTATACGTGAGTGCATCCTGTTTCGTTAACGTCGCAAGTTCCTCTTTAAGCTGTTCCTTCTCGTTTTTCTCGAAAAAGGCTTTTGCATTCCGGAAGTGGCGTTTTACGCTGACGTAAGGTGTCGCATCCTGGAAGGGACCATCGAAGGTCATCTCGCCCAATGGAGATACTGTAACTGGCGCGAGCTGGAACGATTCGTTCCATTGTTCAAGGAGTTGTTGCTCTTCTTGTTGTCGACGGATCAACGCTGCTTCAAGCCATTGATCGATACGGAAATGCGTGACCCGTAGCTCCTGTTCAAAATCAAACCGAAGAAACGTTAATAATTCTGTCAATGCATCTTGTAGTGCCGCCGCCTTAGCTGCTTGTGCGAAGCGGACTGGATTGTACGCTTCTTTGAAAAAGTCAGGGAAACGATAGTAAATGCGCTGTACGACATGGTGCAACAATTCGTGGATTTCCGCTTTCAGCGCAGGCTCGATCAAAGCGGCGCGATTCTCTTGGAACCGATCCGTCACTTGTTGTTCTAACGCAGACAGCTCAATCAATCGTTCTTCTTTTCGTAAGAGGTTCGCTTCTGTTGCAGCAATGAACCGTTCGAGTCGTTGGACGGTCTTTTCCGTCTGCTCCGATAAGGAAACTTTAGCGAGTCCGGTCAAGTCTTCTGCTAAGAAGTGATGGAATGCCTCCTCGAATACAGGTAAACCGGATGTCGCTTCGGTTAGTCCTTGTTGTTTTTCAGCGAGTCCTTGTAGACTCGAGACCCCGTAAAGCCGCGGCGACCGAATCCCGAAGCGTTGGAGTTCCGTCGCGACATAATTCAAGACATCTTGACGTTCACTGTCTGAGGAAGCGAGATCGATCGCATTAACGAGGAAGAACATCTTATCGAGTTCAAACGCGTCTTTAACACGACCGAGTTGAATCAAGAATTCACGATCTGCCCGAGCGAAGGCATGATTAAAATAGGTGACGAATAAAATCGCATCGGCATTTTTGATGTAATCAAAAGCAACATCCGTATGACGAGCATTGATTGAATCGGCTCCTGGTGTATCGACGAGCGTGACCCCGAGTCGTGTTAACGGACTATCGTAGTAGAAATCGATGACATCAACGAAACAGCTTCGCTCTTCTTTTGCGACATAGGATCTAAATGCTTCCTCGTCAACGGTCTGGACGGTTCCGATGAAGGCATGGACGTCAGGGAATCCCTTCAAGAAGGCGCGAAGGAATGGATCCGTCAACGTGGCAGCACGTGGCAAGAGCGTCTCGTATGCTTGTTTGGTTGACTCAAACGTCATCGTGTTCATCATCGCTTCATTTAAATCCTCAACCATTGCAGCTTCCGACTTGAACGTGACTTCTGCAGTACCATGAGCGTGTTTGTCATCAACGGGATGAATCCGGTTGATGGAAGCCGTCGTTGGATTCGGAGAGACTGGAAGTACCTTATTTCCGAGCAAGGCATTACAAAATGATGATTTCCCAGCACTAAAGGCACCAAATAAGGCGATCGTGAATGACTGATGTGTCAGTCGGTCTAGTTTGTCATTTAAATAAGCAACGGCTTCTTCAAACCCTTGTAGTCCATTCAAGTAGTGACGAATTTGAGCTACGTCTTCTGGCGCATAACGGACAGGCTGTTGTTCGGTCATCGTCGTTGCAAGTTCAAACGCAGTTGCCTCTGTCACCGACTCAAAACCTGTAAAGGAAACGATCGCTGCTTCCTGCTGCACCAATTGTTCTTTCCAAACAGAAACTTGAGTTCGTGCTTGTTCGAGTTGCGTTTCAGACGGATTGACAACACCACTCTCATAGCGCGCGAGAGCCGCAGTAGCCTGTTGCCAGGTCTGAACACTATCCCACTTTTGCTGCAGGAGCGTTTGTTGTTGCAATAGTTCGGCTTGTTCTTTCGGGAAAGCCACCGTTAACTCTTGGCGTACGCGTTCCCGCCACGCGTTCGTCTCTTTGACGAACCAAGCCTGCGTCTGCTCGACAACACGATTCGTAAACTGAAGCACCGATTCCCCTGTAATCGTAATGCCGGTTGGTAATGCACTTTCGAGTACGGAAAGCGGTGGATCAAGTGATAACTGATCGATCGTCACGATGTGTGTATCCTGCAAGAGATCAAGTTCGCGTAATGATTGTTTCATCAAGTTACGAAGGTGGAGCGAAATTTCGGACGCCGTGACCGTCTGATAGGCACGCATGACGTCTTGCGCAATCTCTGCTTGAGCCGCTTCCGTTTTTTTCGTACTACGGAATAGTCCGACCTTGAAATCACGCTGACGGGATTCGAGGAAACGACGCATCTTCTCACGTAACTCAAACGGCATCAACGTCGCGTTTTTCAAGAGCTGATCTCGGTGCAGAGAAAATGTCTGTACCCAGCGGTCTGGTTGACGCGCTTCTAATTGATGCGATACATGTGCTAACGCTGCTTGCACCGTTGTCGGATCGTTTCGTTCAGCATTATTTAACTGCTCTGCCATTGTCTCATCGGCTTCCGAGACGAGGCGAGTAAGAAAACTCATATGCTCCTGATGAAGACTTTCAAGTGTTAGGGTAGCGGAAGTCAATAATTTTGGTTGAGCATCGCGAATGCTTTTTTTGACCAGTTGTTCGACTTCTGTGAAGTCGTTGTGTGGATGACCTGGGTTCCGTAAGCTCGTAAAGAAGATGCCTTTTGGCACAACACCGTGCTCCGCGAATGAGGCATGGACCGAGCGACGGAACGCCTCAAAGGATAGTTCATCATCACGATGTTTATCGATTTGGTTGACGATTAAATACAATTCAGGTACTGCGGATTGTAATTCATCGGTCACCATGAAGTTCAATTCCGATTGGACATGGTTGTAGTCCATGACATAAAACAAGATGTCTGCTAAGTGTAATGCCGATTCCGTTGATACACGGTGGGCGTCGTCAACCGAGTCGACCCCTGGAGTATCCATCAAGACGAGACCAGATGGAAGCTCAGACGCGGCATGCGTCAAATCGATTTGCCGGACATCGCCACTTCTTCCAAGCGATTGAAGGTGTTCATGTTGTTCTTCGTTTGTTAAGCGTACAGAAGGTCGTTCATGAAAGTGAACGATCGCTTCATCGGCGTCACCTTGCTGAAGTGTCACGATGTTCGCACTTGTCGGAATCGGACTCGTTGGTAAGACGGACTCACCTGTTAAAGCATTGATCATGCTCGACTTTCCGGCCGAGAAATGTCCGGCAAACGCAATCGTGAACTCTCGTTTCAGTAACTTCATGGCGAATTTATCTAATTTATCTAAACGGAGTTGATCCGTTGAAGGTTGAATCAATGTGGCGAGTGAAGCGGTCGCCTCGAGCTGGTTCGTTAATCGTTCCTCAAATGAGCGCATGCGATGAAACCCCTTTCTTTCAGTCACCGTTCAGTGTATCACGATTTTTTCAGTTTCGTCATCCTTCTGGAAGCGACAAAAAAACGATCCGCCCGGCAAGGGGAGGATCGTTGATGCTGATTAAGTCGACGGAACGATTTCGTCCGCATGTGTTGATTCTTGTTCAGTCGAGTGAACCCGACGTAACAAGTGTAATTTAAAGAGGTACATGACGAGTAAATGAACATTTGCCTGAGTCGCCTTATAGAGTACCCATGGCAACGCAGGAACGAACTCATGGATGGCGATGATACATTCCTGTGTACCTGGGATTTGTCGGAATTCAATCCGTCCACGGCTATCTTGTGCAACTTTTGCGAACAGGCCACCGGTAATCCGGTACGTCGCCATTTGCCGATCGTGGACCGGCTCCTTCGTCAGTTCAAGAAGGGGTTGTTCGTAAAACGGAATATGGATTCCGACGACTTGATCCTTCACGGATGATGATAGGAAGGGGCGCGCAAATGATGACAACCAGTCCATATAATCGTCGGCAGCCCAGTCAGCATCGCGCTCCTTCGGGAGAAGGACACGTTGCACTGAACGAACGTCAAGGACGTCTGGTTTTGAAGAAGAGGAGGACGAAGAGCCTTGTTGTTCCTCTTCTTCTTTTAACGCATCTCGAACCGACTGTTCAAATGTGATTTTCCCATCACTGATACCTGGAACCATTTTTTCTGGATCGGCGACCATCTCATGCACCATGCTTTCGACGAGTGGATAGACGGTTTCCTTCGGTTCGCCAGATACGAGTGTGACCCACAGACGAGACAATTTAACGGTCAGCAAAGGTATGTCGATCGTCGGTTGACGTTTCCCCATGATATCTGCTGTTTTAAGAATCATCTCTTTATAGGTCATCGCTTCCGGTCCACCGATATCGATTGCGCGATCTTTGACGTCATCACGGTCGACACTTTCACCGAGCGCATGAATGACGTCGGGTAAAGCAACAGGGTGCGTCTTATTGCGCGTCCATCGTGGCAATGCCATGATCGGTAGTCGTTTAACGAGTTTTGATAAGATCGGGAACGATGAGCCTTTTGGACCAACGATCAATGCGGCACGAATCGTCGTCACTGGTGTCCCGTAAGCACCGAGAACGCGTTCGACTTCGAGGCGACTTTTTAAGTGACGGGATAGATCTTCTGTCTCCTCGGGGATAATACCACTCAAATAGATGATTTGTCGGATACCATTTTCTTTTGCAGCACGAGCAAAGTTATCGGCTAACAGTAAGTCCATATTTTCAAACGATCCTTGCGTCAATTTAGCTGAAGGCATCATCGAATGTACGAGATAAACAGCGATGTCTGCACCTTTCATACCATCAATCGTATTGTCAAGGGAAAAAAGATCGCACGATCGCCACTCGACGCGTTCTTCATTGTCTTTATCATCACCATTTCGTGAAAGGGCAATGACGTCATATTTTTTCTTTAATTCATTCAGTAAATTGTGACCGATGTATCCAGTAGCTCCGGCTAAAGCTAAACGCGTTGACATGGGTGAAAACTCCTCTCTCATTATCTGTTGTAATGTACCCTCAATTAAGTTGATTCAATCGCGAGACCATGACGATTCAGTTGAATGGAATAGGGAATAGAGATATATGAAGACAAAATGAGGAAATGGATTAAAAAGAGGGGGCTTCAACCATGCAGACGATACAATTCATGCAAGATGGACATGAGCGACGATTCGATCTGTTGTGGAGACGCTTGAAACCAAGACAACGACAGGATTCGGCAATGCTTTCAATGCTGTATCTTGCCACTGCACATCCACAAATACTAGAGCGCTTCTCAGACTATTTTTTCCCGGACAGCGGTGAGTTTTTTGATCGTGAATTTCTAGCAGAACGATTTTTAGACGCGAGTAAAGACGTCATTGCTAACTTACTTGTTCAGCTCTATAACGGTCGGACAACGATTACGATCATCGAGCTGATTGAGCGATTGGATGAGCAACAGATGATGATCGTGCTTGAATCCATTAAATTGCGGACTTATGGAATGAGAGTGCTTGAAAGGCAAACATCTAGGTTATGAATTGTAATCACACAAAAAATCTGGACAACGAAGTAAGTAGACACTTCGTTGTCCAGATTTTTTGTGTGATTAATAAATAGAGATAAAGTTGTAATTTAGAATACGAATGAGAAGATGTTTGTGAATCGAAGTTCATAAAAATAAATCGCCATGAAAATAAAAGCTAAGTTTATTCACGAAGAACTAATTGAGATGGGCGACGACTGGAAATAAGATGAAAGTATCAGTAAAAGGTGGTCAAACTATGGAAGGAGTGACATCATGCAGCTCAAAGAATCAATCTACTTTCATTCACCGATCTTCATTCAAAACTTGTTGACAACGTTACAAGGACGTCGTCTGTTCCACGAACGTTACGGTGCAACGTACCAGCAACGGTTACAAGAGCTGAAGCAGAAGATTGGGCAGTCAAATGACGTACAAGCAGAACAGTTGCTGCGATTGAACGACTTCCTCTCCTTTTGCCAAACGTATAGTCCATATTATGAAGAATTATTTTCTTCAATCTCTTTGAATCTTCCCTTACGGTCAATCGACGAACTAAAACAGATTCCACCATTGACTAAGGAACTCTTACGACAGCAGAACGAAGCCGTCCATGCTCGAGTTCACGCGCCGATTCTCGGAAAAACAGGCGGGACGACAGGAAAGTCGATTCAAGTCCATTACACGAAAGAAGATATGCAAATCCGGATGGCACATCTCGACTTTTTCAAGTGGACCCATGGAGTCGATCAAGGGATGCGTCGTGCGAGTTTTACAGGTCAAACACTAGCGTCACCTCAGCAAAAGGCACCCGTTTATTGGCGGACGAACAAAGTCATCAATCAGATGTTGTTTTCGATTAAGAACATCAATCCGAAAACGGCTGCTGCATACATCGAACAACTCAATCGGTTTCAGCCAGAATCGATTGACGGATTGCCTTCAGGAATGATTGAAGTGGCGCGATATGCTAAAAAGTATGGCATGACCTGTACGTTTCGTCCGAAAGCGATTTTTCCAACGGCAGAGATGATGACGGCAGAAGAACGAGCACTCGTCGAAGACGTCTTTCATGCACCCATCTATGATCAGTATGCGTCGTCAGAAGGGGCACCGATTGTCGCAGAATGTCCGTATGGAAAAAAACATCTCCATTATGAGATGGGAATCATTGAACGCGATGAAGATGGGGAAATTCTCGTCACGAGTTTTGATACACATGGGACGCCGCTTGTCCGATACCGCGTCGGCGATCGTATGACAATGAGTCAAGAAACATGTCCGTGCGGTCACCAAGGACCAATTATTGCTTCAATCGACGGACGCGGGCGAAGCTTCATTCAGTTAAGAAACGGACATCGTGTTTTTGAAGGCGAACTCGCTGGCATCGTTCGGGCGTTCCCGAACTGTATCGAACGCGTACAATATATTCAAGAGACGCAAGATGAGGTCATTCTTTTATATGTACCGGATGAGCGGTGTTTTGAAACAGAACATGAGAAAAAACTATTTTTCATCTTAGATCGATTGTTTGACGGACAATTAAATGTCGTCATGCGAGCAGTATCCGAAATTCCGAAAGAAATCAGCGGAAAAACGTTATTGATCAAACAACAGTACGTCTGATGAATAACTTGATAAAGGCGAGGTCAGCGCTGACCTCGCCTTTTAGTGTTGGAAAGAACTTAGTCTCGTGGACGCACCGGAATCCAGATAGCCGATTGATAATCAGATGCAGACGGATCGCCTGACGAATAGACTTCGAGTTCGGCATGAGGAAGGGGATCATATCCATGTGAGGGGAGCCATTCTTGATAGATCCGATGCCACATCTCTTGAATGGCATGCGGCATCGGACCGACGACTGGGAACGTTGCCCAAAGACTCGCTGGAATCGTCATCGTTTCCTGACCAGATAGTACTTCCTTAGTTGTCGTCGCAATCCAATAATCCATCGATTCTTCCGTAAAGTTGGAGCAAACACCAATCACACCTTCAATCTGACCATCGTTTTGTTTGAATAAGGTAGCGTCTTGACCAGAATGGTTCACGTCATTCCAAAATAATGGAATCAACTGTTGTTGGGCACCATCTTTCGTCGGGAAGTTTTTCCGCCAGCCGGAAATTTGTAAAGCAGGTCGTTCGATGAGTTGATAGTTCATTTGCTCCATTCCTTTCAATGTCACCTGAATACTCAGGCGGTTATAGGCGTGAATCGGACGGCGCTCGCTTCGCATCAACGTTGGAGAACAGCCATGTTGTCGTTTAAAGGCTTTTGAGAAAGCTTCAGGCGTCTCATAACCAAATCGTAGGGCGAGATCAATGATTTTTTCGTCCGTTTGAATCAACTGTTGTGCAGCAAGTGTTAGCCGTCGTCCCCGGATATATTCCGGCAACGTCATCATCGCAAGAAACGAAAATGTCCGTTGTAAAGGATAAGGCTGCATTTGAGCCACTTTCGTCAACACGTTGAGATCAAGCGGATCTTCTAAATGATTTTCGATATGATCAATGACACGTTGAATCGATTCGAGCCACATCTTCTCACCTCCTTGACTTCAGTATAGTGGTGTGATGTTCAATTAACCTGTCCGAGACGACCTCAATTTGTCAGATAGACAGTTTCCCTCTTTTTGTCATTTTCCTGTCAGGTACATACGCTATCGTAGAATCATCGAAACCGTTACCTCCCTTGTGAAAGGACGTGATGACATGGGTATCAAAGAGCAGATCTACAATCGCTCTCCTCTATTTCTCCAAGACCTCTTCACAACCCTCTATGGGTATCAATTGCATCGCGAACGTTATGGACCGGTCTATCAAGAACGACTTCAGACGCTCCTCAAGCGAGAGCATATGACGATTGACGTCGAAGCAGACCAACTTGATCGTTTGAATGACTTCCTTCGCTTCTGTGCTGAGCACAGCCCTTATTACAACCATCTTCTCATTTCAAATGACATTACCTTACCTTTAAAAGATTTATTAGAACTCAAAAATATCCCTGTGTTATCAAAAGAAATATTACGAACGCGGATGGAGGAAATTCGAACGGACATCCCTGCACCGATTATCGGAAAAACGGGTGGAACAACTGGCATGTCACTGCAAGTGCGCTACACCGTACCGGATATGCAAATTCGCATGGCACATCTCGATTATTTCAAGGCGACGCATGGAGTGCGACGTGGGATGCGTCGTGTAAGTTTTACAGCGCAAGATTTAGTACCAAAGCGGCAACAGACGGATGTGTATTGGCGAATGAATCGAGCATCGAATCAACTCTTATTTACGGTGAAAAGATTGTCTCCACGGACGATGGCAGCGTATTTAGAAGCGATTGAGCGTTTTCAACCAGAAACAATGGATGGTCTTCCATCTGCGATGATTGAACTTGCCCGGTTTGCGAAACGAGAAGGAATTCGCTTAACCTGTCAACCGATTGCGATCTTTCCGACGGCTGAACGAATCGAGACGGAGGAGCGTCAAGTCATCGAAGAAATGTTTCACGGACCAGTTTTTGATCAATATGCATCGTCTGAAGGTGCACCAATCGTCTCGGAATGTCGGTTTGGGCAAAAACATTTGCATCATGAGATGGGAATCATTGAACTGGATGTAGACGGGGAGATTCTCGTGACGAGTTTTGATACACATGGGACACCACTCATTCGATACCGGGTCGGGGATCGGATGACGCTCAGTCAGCGTACCTGCTCCTGTGGTCACCCGGGACCGATCATCGATTCGATTGATGGAAGGGGACGCGCGTTCGTCCAAAAACCGGATGGACAAAAGATTTTTGAAGCGCAATTGTCTAGTCTCGTTAAACATTTACCCAATAGCATTGAACGGATTCAGTACGTGCAGGAGACACCGGACAGTGTCTCGATCTACTATGTGCCTGACGCGGAGAGGTTCAATGATGCAGACGAACAACTTCTGATGGAGCGACTGTATTTGCTGTTCGGACGTGAAATTAAGTTGGATGTTAGAGCGGTCTCTTTTATCGATGCCGAGGAAAGCGGAAAAATTTTACTAGTCAAATCTAGCTTAACAGGATGACTCGAGTGGACAGACGTAATCTGTCCACTTTTTGTATGGTAGCGTTTATTTTAGAGTGCTAGTTAAAGCGATGAGAAAAAGGTTACAACTATACGCCTCATAAGCAAGTCGTTCCTGTGTTTTCTAGTTAAAAATACAAATTGTTTGATAATGACTCACAAATTTAAGTCAATTCAACTATTTTTCAATATCCCGTACCTTTTGTAAAAGCCACTTTTTATCATCGAGATCTTTTACAATAATAAAATCTTCTGTTCCTTTAACAGAATAGATGATGGATCCGACCGGAAAAGAATTCGATTGACTGTTCTCTTAGGGCATTTCAGACGCTTTTGTTTTCTTAAGTATTTTACTAATCTCTCCACCTTGTTGTTTTGATGCATCTAATTTTTCTTCTGTTCCACAATATTCTTTGTGATTAACGATGACAATCATGGCGTAGCTACCGTTTTCTTCTGTACTAGCCTGACTACACCCAATCAATACAAAGAAAAATCCGATTGAAAAGATGACAAGTATTTTTTTCATGAGAGCCTCCTTATATAAATTTGTATAATAATACCATATATTAAGCTGTTTACCTGTTAATTCGCATGTATACAGTAAATGGTGTTGATCCTTTAACGTAAGATCGTTTGATTAAATTCACGATAAGTAATTGTCGCAATAGCAGAAGTGGATAAGGTAAAATCAGGAAAAGGAGGGGTGTGAATGAAACCTCAGGTTTTACTGATTGGTCTATTCCATCTCGATCGACCAGCGAATGGAGATATGATTCGTCCGACGATTTTTGATGTTACGTCAAAACGACGGCAACGTGAAATCAAAGAAGTCGTTACTCGATTGAACACATTTCGACCAACATGCGTTGCGCTTGAAACGGCACCTGAACGGATGGATGACGTGCAACATACATATGAAACATATCAACACGAGAGTGATTTAACCAATAATGAACGGCAACAAATTGGTTTTCGCTTGGCACGAATGGCAGGACTAGCGCATCTACACGGAGTGGACTGGAATGAATCTGTCAAAGGCGTCCCGGATTTAGGGGAGATTAGTGCGCTTCATCCAGAAGAGTTCGAGACGATCGTCGCTACTGAGACGAAGCGGACGCATCAGTTGCAACAAGCGATGGAGCAGTTATCGTTTTCTGATTGGCTCGATCTATTACACGCTGAACAGACGATTACAGCGTCAGCTACAGTTTATGAAGAAATCGAACGACTCAAGAGTGGTCGAATCTGGATCGAACGCTATTGGCATGTTCGTAATCAAAAGATTGTCACTCGTCTACTAAAACTCGCTCAGACGACCGAACGGATCGTTTGTCTGTATGGTGCAGCACATCTCCCATTATTACGACAGTATTTGAACGAATCGAACCAAGTTGAAGTGATGACATGGAACGATTGGAATAATCGAAAGGAGTGTATGTAAATGCTATTTCATTATCATATTTGGACACCACATTTGGAGGAAACAGAAGCCTGGTATACGGCACGTGGATTTCACGTTTCCCAGCGCATCGGGAAAAAAGAAGGAGAATTTAATACATTTAATCCGCCACTGACATGGGACGACTTTCGAACGGATCACATCCTGTTTCGAATCATTGAAATGAAGCGGGGGGCGGTCAACGTAACGATTGGATTCGGAAAGACGGTACGTTTCGACCATATCGGGTTTTTGATTCAGTCGGATGACTTACAAACGATTCTCGACCGCGCAGAAACATTATCGTTTACAGTTCAAGCGAATGAACGACGTACGTTCTTGCAGACGCCGTACGGATTGCGAATTGAGTTGCAAACGCACGACGATGCGATTGCAGATGCTGACGGAACGGAACTCGTGCGACTCGTCCTATCGACGCCACGCGAAGGATTAGAAAAAGATCTAGTGAAGCTGTTTGACAGACCGATTCCGCACATTCAAACTGTTCGCGGGGAGAAGACCGTCTTGCAAGAAGCAGTCTTCTCTGACGCGTCATTAGTAGGGACGGATCCGAACGGTGTTCAACTCGTCTGCTCATAATCGACGAATACTTTGATCGGTAGTTCCGTTGATTGCATCAAGGAAGTGAAACAATTTGCGAGATTGCTAAACGTTGTCTCCTGTTCGAATAAATCGGGTAAGGTTGCGTGACGCTCGTCTGCAAAAAGCCAGTCTGCATGCTGACGGTAGTCCCAGCCGTCACTGGATGCAACGATTTGGAGTTCTTTCGCATGAAACGCAGGAGTCAACGTCAAGGCTTCCCGGTTGCCGTCCGATAAAACACAGATTTCACCATGAGGGCGGACAGCAGACTGAAGCTCGGCAAAAGCGGCTTGACGTCCGGAACATTCGATGGCGACGTCATACATGTCTGAATCCGGTGTGACAAAACGTGCACCTAATTGACGCGCTAACTCAGCTCGGGAGGCGATCGGCTCGATGATATCAATCTGACGAACGTTAACGTAATGCCGTAAGTAGTGTACCGCGAGTAAACCAATCGTACCCATTCCGGAAACTAAGACACTGGAGTCGGGCGTCAATGTAAGTTTTCGGACGCCTTTTGCCGCGTCACAAGACAGAATTAGTAGCAAGGCTTCACGTGGCGAGACGTGGGCAGGAACGGGAATGACCTTCGATTCAGGTACGATTGCATGATCTTGATGTCCGTAAAAGCTAATGACACGATCACCGGGCTTGACGATTTGGACCGAGTCACCAATAGCTAGCACTTCGCCGTAACTCTCATAGCCAGTCTCGAGCGGATAGTGATAGTCGGTTATCGTCATGTCTTGTTCAAGCCATTGCGGGAGCTCGGCGCCAATACTGACGGCACCAGCAAGCGTGCGAATGTGAACGTCATGAATGCCGAGTGACGGGAGTTCCCGAGTGAGATAACCAGGTGTTTTAGACGCGACGAGACAACAAGTAGTTGCAGTCTTCAAAGTTAAAACCTCATTTCAAAATAAGATCGATTATGTATGGAACAATCACATACTACTTTACTTGTAAAATATAACAATTTAAGAACGGATATCATGTAAAATAAGAGAGAAAAGAGGGGATCAAATGGAACCATTAGTAATCGTAGCATTGCTCGTGTTCGCATTTTTGACGTTTCGGTATAGTAAAATCCTCGTCAGAAAAGATATCTCTGCCGCGAATAAACGACTTGCAATCGTCTTTTATTTGGTTGCCGTCAGTGCACTCGGCGCAGTCGTTTATTTTAACGTATAAGGAGGGTCATTCATGCATTCAATGACAAAACGAAGAATTGGCGCATACATCATCAACCAAGCTGTTTATCTCGGACTTTCTGTCGTCATCGAAAAGACAGTCTTACGACGTGTGAAATCAGAAGTCGTCCATTCCGTCGTCACGCAACCGACTGTTAGTTTCTTGGCGGAAATCGCACAATTAAAACTGTTGAACGGAAAATCGATTGGTGGTCAGATCTGTGGCATTCAGGTCGAAAGTGAGGACGGATTACCGTTGACGACGAAACAGATTGTCCGACGAACGGTTTATCGTGATACGATCTCACTTTTTAAGATTCGTCCGTACTGGAAACCTTTCCTTAAGGACGGTCGACGATTACCGGAAGATGACTTCGCACAGACGATCGTCCGCATGAAAGAGGAGAAAAGAAATGAAGCTTGATTTTCGTGTCCATATCGTTCGAGCTTCTCAACCAACGGGAGCGATCCTACTCTATCATGGTTGGGGTGGGACAGCTGTTTCCTATCTGGCGTTTGCTGAGCAACTCGCTGAGGAAGGATACGATGTCTTCATTCCTGAACTCATTCGACACGACCAGCGAGAGCCACTCGACAATCCATTTGAGCCGGACGTTACAACGACCTATTTTTGGTCGGTCGTTGAGCAATCGATTACGGAAGCGGCAGAAATCATTAAGCAGTCAGGTTGGAATGCTTCAGATGTGATCGTCATCGGTGTGTCGATGGGTGGCTTCATTGCGCATGGAATCTTGGCACGTTACCCAATCAAAGCCCTCGTTGCAATCAATGGTGGCGGCGCTTATCTTGAAGCCGAACGTCAATTCCGAAAACGAGACGGTCGACCGCCACTTCAAGGAGTGGCGCCATGGATGCTTGATCCGATTGAAGTAATGGATAAACGTCCGCGGTTGCTCCTACACGGAGATGCTGATGAGATCATACCGTTACCCATTCAACAGACTTATTTTGAGTCAGCTATTCAAGCAGGTTTTCATCAAGCAATCGAATTACGTATTTTTACTGCAATCAATCACACCGTGTCGGACATGATGATTGAGCAATTGATTGACTGGCTAAAACAATTCAAACAGTTGGAGGCGACAGATGGACTACATTCGTTTTCTCCGCAGTAAGGTCGGTCAGGAAAAAGTGATGTTAAACTTTTCCGGTGGGATCGTCTTAGATGATGAAGGACGCATTATCCTGCAAAAACGACGTGAACAGAAAGCATGGGGATTTCCGGGTGGAGCGCTTGAACTTGGAGAATCACTCGTAGAAGCTGCGCAGCGTGAGATTTTTGAAGAGACCGGATTTCATGTCACAATTGAACGTCTGAGTGGGGTCTACTCGAAATATGAAGAGGTTTATCCGACGGGGGACGTCGCTCAACCGATCGTTCACTTTTTCGTTTGCCACATCAACGGTGGACAGCTGACGATTGATCCCGATGAATCACTAGACGTTGCTTTTTTTGAAAGAGAGCAGATGCCACAACTTTATAGTGACTTGCATCAAACGGCTTGGAACGACTTTTTGATAGAAACTGGACCCGTCTTTCGATAACGGAATGACCCCCGATCGAAGTAGTCAGGGGTCATTATTGTCTAAATCCTGATGTTTAGCGTTGAAAGCCACCTTCGGAATGAACGATCTGTCCAGTCACCCAGCTACCATCTGGACTGACGAGAAATTGAATCAATCGCGCGACATCTTCAGGAGCACCAATTCGTCCGAACGGAAAACTAGTTTTAAGCGCTGTCCGTGTTGCCTCATCCATCCACGTCGAGTCAGTCGGACCTGGATTGACGGCATTAACGGTGATACCAAGCGGTGCAACGGCTGCAGCGTATGTTTTCGTAAAGGTCGATAAGGCACCTTTTGTTGTAGCATAAGCAATTTCGTCTGGCATCGGACCGAGATCCTGACCGGACGTCAATTGAATGATGCGTCCGGACGTCAGGTTCGCCTCAACGAATCGGTTCGTAAACCGTGTTGCAAGCAATAGTGGCGCACGGAGATTGACCGCATAGTGTTGGTCGAGGCTTTTCGCGTCAAGCGTCTGCCAATCCGTCATCGTTGAATGAGCAGCATTATTGATGAGAACACTTGGTGTTCCGAAGTCCTTTACTTGCGCGAATAATTCGTCAGCAGCATCTGCTTGACTTAAATCGAGCTCAATCGCAAGAACGCGTGCACCTTGGTCCTGAAGTTCAGTCGAAAAACTAGCTGGCCAATCCGCTGTTGCTTTAAAATAAGTAAAGACCAGATCATGACCAGCCGTAGCGAGCTGACGGCAAATAGCAGCACCAATATCACGCGTCTGACTGGCTCCGGTTACGATGGCAATCGGTCGTGTCGTCATATGTATTCTCCTTTAAGTAAAGATGCATTTAAAACGCTAGATGAGTTATTTTATCATCCAAATGTTTACAGAAACAGTATAGCGTAAGCGAGGTATGTAAAGAAAGCGTTATCAGTATTTAACATACTAATTAAATGCATGTTTTTGCCTAAAGTGTGGTAAAGAGAAAGTGTACGAAATGATTCGTTATACGGATTAGGAAGGATGAATCAATCATGAAAGCAATCGTCTTATTTGATGGAGAATGTAATCTCTGTGACGCAAGCGTCCAGTTCATCTTAAAACGAGACCAAGGATACCATGATTTTGCTTCGTTACAAGGGGAGACAGGACAAGAACTCATCCGGCGTCATCATCTCCCCGAATCCATCGACAGTGTCGTCGTGATTGACCGGGGTGTACCTTATATCAAATCGAACGCAGCGTTACGGATTGCCCGTCATTTACAAGGAGGATGGCGTCTCTTGAGTGTACTTCGCATTGTTCCACGTTCACTCCGCGATCGCGTCTATGATCTCGTTGCGAGCAATCGCCATCGCTGGTTTGGGCAAAAACAAGAGTGCGCACTCCCGTCTCCGGAGACACGTGCTCGATTTCATGACTAAATAGGAAAAGCCGCGACGAATTGGTCGCGGCTTCCTTTTTGTTCATTGATTCGTCATATGCAGCCAGTGACAACTGGGCAACGGGTCACCAAGGAAACTTAAGCCTAAATCATGGGCTTGGTGGATGGTTTCGAAACAATCATCTCCTTCATCTAAGTACACTTCATGATGTGGTGATTGAAGATGGATTCCGGCGATACGCCAAAGATTTGATTGATGTGATACGTTAATTTCATAGTCGATATTAGGTGAGACGACGAGTGGATTACCTACTGAGTGGTGGAGCGTATATCGAGTTAGTGATTGATCTGACAAGTAGACTTGCTGTGTCGAAGCGATATCCTCTCGATATAACTGATGACGTGCATCAAAAGACCGAGTCGGATTTGCCTGTTTTATTAGTTCATGAGAGGACCCCTCATTAAAGGTGATGACTTCTGTAAAGGTTCGATATTCGTTTGAAAAAGGCGAATACTGTCGCGCGTCTCCTTCGAAATAACGATGCGGAGAAAATGGATTCGGGTTCACGAGAATCGGAGGAGCAATGAACGTCAGCACACGTAACCGAAAAGTAGAAAATTTCAGATGCGGAGTAGGTGCCGGATACAAAGAGTAATAAAGCACGTATTGTTCATGCTCTCGTTCCCGGTCCGGTTCTTGTTTTACCAAATTCGTAACGCGGGCAAACGTCTCGATTATCCGTGCGAACGGTACCGATTTTCTTGAAATGGGACGGAGCACTCGGATTTCGAACCGTGTAAACTGTTCAGGATTAATCGTGCTGGTCCATTCGGAAGCCGTTGTGTCACCTAAGCGATGTCCATCTTGAAAGACAGTATAATGTGATACTTCTGGAATTTCGCCCCATAACAGCCGGACAGTATGATTTTGTTGAATCAGGACGGTCATTTTACGGTTCCAGAACAAATCATCCGTACTTGAAACGAGAGCAGTGACGATACGTGTTTTTGAATCGGAATCGATCAGTTCGAACGACTGAGGCTCAAATAAAGGTAGTGTGTCGGTTTGATAGGTATTCGTATCTTTGATGATGCAAGGTACACCATTTAAGAGTAAACGGACATGACTTGTCCCTTCCCAAGTGAGACAAAAGGTTTCGCCGATCTGTTTGATGTAAATGTGATTGATATCAATCATGAGGTTGATCGCTCCTTACATAAATTCTGAAAGAAAACCCCTTCCGCTCCATGATCAGAAGGGAAGGGGAAACATCATAGTAATCCTTTTGCGACTTCTAGTTTTTCTTGATCGTGTTTTAATTGCTTTTTAAGATCATGTGCGTGGTACATATCGTGATCAATCATGTATCCAGCGATCGCAACGTGCGTCTGAATCGCTTTGTTCAGCTGTTCAGTCAAGACTTTCCGCACATCAGGAGAAGCCGTTTCTGTAATTGCGACAGCATAAGCGCGGACAAGTGATTTGCTGCTGATCAAGAAGTCCGTTGCAATCAACTCGTCGCGTTTTTTACTAGGACGGCTAATCGATTGGAGAGCTTCATTCATGTGAATCGCCTCCTTCATGATTTGCCAATAGTTTTTGTAAATCGCTTAATGCTTGTTCGCTATCTTTGATGTCTTGCGCAATCAATTTTTCTAGCGTCTCATCTTTAACGAATGAACGAACGGCGATGGCTTTAACGAGACAGGCTTGTTTCATTGTCATGATTTCATGAATTTCGAGTGTTTCATGGATTGCAAGTGATGATTTAGCCATTAATCTCACTCCTTATCATGTAGCATACGTTTGACCGTATCTTTGACGTTTTGCATTCCTGTTTTTTCTGCTAGATCGTGGTGAAGTTGGTGCGCAGGCACCTTCATGTTCGGAATGTTCCCTTGCGGTGCTGGATTTTCCAGATGAACAAATTCACCGGTTCCGTCTTGAGCTTCCCCTTGAGCCCAACGCCCTTCTTTTGAAGCTGTGCCTTCGGATAGATCCCAGAACTCATAAGCATGAGGTTGCGCTTCCATCTCATCTTCAGGTGCAAAAGTAGCCGGAACGACGACTCCATTTTTCGTCTCGAGTTCTTCGATTGCTGCCATCCATTGATACTGGTGATAGCGGTCACGGGCAAGCATCTTACGGAAGGTAGCACGAACGCCTTCATCCGTCGTCATATGATAGAGGCGGGCGACTTGGAGTCGACCTTGTGATTCCGCATGTAGATTCGAGCGCATATCTGCTAACAAATTACCACTCGCAACGATATAAGAACCGTTCCATGGTATACCGTTTGCGTTCGATGGCAATCCACCGAGACCGCTGACAAGAAGGTGTTGCGGATTCATTCCCCCGAGAATGGCTGCCGTCGCCGGATCCTTAGCAGCTTCTGCCTGATCATCTGGTGATGCCCCGTCGAGCAATTGAGAAATGAGGGAACATAGCATTTCAACATGCCCAATTTCTTCTGTCCCGATATCCATCAGCATGTCCTTGTACTTTTCTTCCCCTCGACAATTAAAGCCTTGGAAAAGATACTGCATCATGACCGTCATCTCACCGAATTGTCCACCGAGTACTTCTTGTACGGCCCGAGCGAGTTTTGGATCGGGTCGATCAACCTTGACTTCGAATTGTAATTCCTTTTGATGGCGAAACATGAAAAGAACCCCCTTTAAGTTTTAAACATATACAACTCACACATGTTATATTCCTTAATCGGTCTCTTTCAAACCTGTTTCTTCTTCTTTATTGATATGTTGAAGTGAGTAGTTAACTCATGAATAATGGGAATGTTCACTACTTCATACTTTCCAAACCGTGAAGGACTTCGAACCGTTCACGAATTCATCGAGGACTAACAGCTCAATTAAACTGGAAAAGATAGTAATGTGTTACATACGTATCAGAAACGCAACCTTAATTATTCTTTTTGTATCAACTTGGAACTCTCAGAGCAATCCAAAGATAATGTCGTACTGAGAATTTCCAATGCGTGATCTTTGGCAATAGCGGTTTTCGCTGCCGTACAGTCTGCTGGGACATGAATAGAATATTCACGCATGTAGGCATCATTTGCGGTAAATAAAATACACATATCTGTCGTTAGTCCAGTGATGATGAGACGTGAAACTTCCAAATGCTTCAATAAAATATCAAGTTGGGTACCGAAAAATCCTGAGTGCTTTGGCTTGATGATGAAATAATCATTTTCTTCTGGATGTAAGGCATCGATGAGTATATCCCCAAGACCACCGCGACACTCATCTACGATTTGATTAACGTTCTCTTGCCAGAGACCAAAGTTATCGTTGACGTAAATCACTGGGATGTTTTGTCGTTTACAATGTTGTTTTAATTGTGAGAGTGGTGCAAGGACAGGGAGTGTCTGTTGCAATAATTGCTCAGCTCCTTCGAAATCCATCTTATTGATGACATCGATGATCAACAGTGCTGTATTTTCTTGAACAGTCATGGCGGACTCCTCTCATAAAAAGGTGACTAAATAATGATAAGGCGAATAGAGTTGTGCTTTAGAAATAAAAATTTCGGAAGGGGAAGCCGATTCACGGGCTCCCCGGACATCAATTAAACATCGGTAAATATGTGATTCCAGCTCTGCGATAAAATCTGGATATTGATACAAGGCATGGTCCATCCGTCTTCGACGATGATCTTCCATCAAGACGATACAGGGATTGGTCTCTTTCAGCGCCATTGCACTGAAGACGGTTCTTTGCTGTTTAAAATCTTGATTTAAACAGCGGACGATTTGATTTAAATCAGCTTCCACGTTCTTCACTTCCTAGTTGTAGATTATTTATACTGTTCTTATACATGTTATTAATTTTTGTTCCACTCTTCATCACGAGGTAAACGGATAAAAAAGTCAGATCCTTTTCCGATTTCTGAATGTACGGTAATTCGTCCTCCATGCCCTTCAATGATTTCCTTACAGATCGGTAAACCGAGACCTGTTCCTTGAACTTGGACATGATCCGCATGTTCGACGCGGTAATACGGATCGAAGAGATAAGGAAGGTCTTGCTTTGGAATACCATATCCATCATCACTAATGGTAATGACAACTTCAGCTTCAAAGCACGCTAACGAGACGTGGATATTTGAATCAACGGGAGAATATTTTATCGCATTATTTAAAATGTTTAATAAAACTCTCCGAATTTTTTCTTGATCCGCTGTGATCAGACAAGGACCATCGGTTTGGATGTGCAAATGATGTGTCGCTGTCACGACGTTCAACCACTCCGTTAACTCGATGAGCATATGTTCGATACAAAACGATTCGAGCTGATATGTTTCTTTTTGATGACTTAAACGCTGGTAGTCAAGAAATTCTGTTAATAGTTGACTGAGACGTTGCGTCTCACTCCGCATGGTCTCTAAGTATTTCCGTTGTTTTTCAGGAGACAACGTTCGGTGTAACATCAGTTCACTAAAGCCTTCAATGGAGGCAAGTGGTGTTCGTAACTCATGAGATAAAACCGAAATGAAGTCTTGCTCTTTTTTTGCATAGTTGACTTCAACAGTCCGCTCTCGAAAAACAAGCAGAATACCTTGCCGCTCTGGCAAAAATTCTGTGTAGAGTCGTAAATGTCGGTCGTCTGGCATTGAAAAATCCTGAGCAGGAACGATTGATCCGTGCTCGAAGCCAGCTTTGATTCGTTCAACATATGCATATAGTGCTTCAGTTTCGAGAAGTAATGGCTCGAAGGTTTCGATAACGAATGATAGGCTTTCTGATTGTTTTTCAGAAGGTGACCAGTTCGAGAACAATTGATGAAACATTTGATTCGTAAAAATATTCATGTTCGAGACATCGACAAACAGGATCGCTTCTCGAAGACCATTTAAGATGCGCTGAATCAATTGATGGTGATCTTTTATACGGATATCATCGAGCAAGCGCATCAATCCGATATTCAGTAAATGTGTCGTTTTTTGAAGTGCGATTGTATCCGTGAACGGACGATGAAATTGTAAGGTTAATGTACCGATGAATTTTGATGAACTGTGTAATGGAAGAGCACACAGTGTTAACTGATCCATCTCAATCAAGTGAATGGAGGCATCCAGCTCGGTCTTCGCTTCTAACGCGAGTCGTTCTTGATCACATGTCGGTTCGTTTGTTAGTGCAATATGAACGTGTTCTAAATCATTCGACTGCGGTGAAAAATGGACATGGGTCGCTCTGAAATGCGTACCGATTGCTTGCAACCAAGTGTGAAGACCTGATGTTGATTGATAGCGTAAAATTTGAGTCGCTAACTGATTTTGGAATTGAAGTTGCCGCTCGAATATCTTTTGTTGCCCTATAGACTCTTGGAGTTTTGTATTGACAGCTTGCGTTTGTTGATGTTCAAAAGCAAGCAATGTCGTCATTTGCTGCATAGACTTTCCAAGTATACCGATCTCATCATGGCGAGTTTGATAATCGTTATGCTCCAATCGGTCAGGTTGTTTCGTTTGTTCGACAAGATCGAGTAAATCTGTTCGGAAAGACCGCACAAGTCTTAATATCAAGTAACTGAGAAGACAAAAAGCGATGATCATTACTCCAAAGGCGTATCCTAATACTTCAACGGTTCGTTGCTGTAGCAATTGTTGCACTTTTTTCTCTTCGTTATGAATCATTCGAAAGTAGTCGTTGACGATGGAATCAGACTGTTGAACCAGCTTTTGGTTATCCGTGACTACTTGCAAAGTGAGCTCCTGTTCTAAAAATCCCGAAAATTGAACGAGTTGATGCACAAAACGTTCATCCGATAAATTCGAATAACGTTGATTAAATGATTGAACGTGTTGTCGTAAACGTTCCAATCGTTGATTCACCTGTTTAAGGTCGTCCTGATCATTAAAGTCGATTTGTTGGACTTGAAGATTGACTTGTTGGGCTTCATTCCAAAGTGTGCGAGCTTGCGTTTTCTGAAGTGTGATCATCTGTGATGAAGTTCGATGTTGCTCGAGTTCTTTTTGAGCAACGTAAAATGTTAGGACGCCAATGCTTGCGAAAATCAGGAAATTCGAAAGCAATAGAATATAAAATCGATGAAATATACTTGATGAGAGCCACTTCATGACGAGACCTCTTTCTAGAGAGATATAAACAAACTATAGATATACATGTTTTAAAGAAATCTTATCACAGACATTGAATAAGCCACATGATTTGCATCATCGATTGAAATATCATTTTGCCTCTTTCCGAAAAAATCCCTAGATTTTGACACTTCACATCCTTTAAGATAAACGATATACATATGTGCATAATCACTCTAAATGACACTTTAAGCCATACTATTGATTGTGAAAATGAGTGAGCTTCTGTACTATGTTTATATAAAGGAAAGAAAAAGAAGGTGAAATGGATGAAGATGACTCGCTCTACGGACTATGCCATTCGTGTGCTTATCTTCGCAGCGTCGCATCCGACTCGGCTCGTACAAATTCAAGAAGTGGCAACCCATTATGATATTTCTAAAAATCATTTGATGAAGATTGTCCATTCATTGAGCAAGTTTGGTCTCATCATTTCCGTACAAGGGCGTAATGGTGGATTCAAATTAGCAAAATCCCCAGAGACAATTACGTTAGGAGAAATCGTTCATTTATTTGAAGAAGTATCCTATCTTGAAAATGTGACAGTTCCAAATAAAAATGGTAGTTTGCAAAACACACGACAAGCGTTTGATCAAGCATTCATGTCCTTTACGGATGCGTTACAGGCATACACGTTACAAGATTTAATAGCGCCAACGACGGACGGTTGATGCGAAGAGTCAGAGAAGGAATGATATTCTCTGACTCTTTAATCGTGTACATAATAAAATAATACATATTTTTATCAGATGATGGTGTTAATTATGACTAAAACTAGTATCTTTTATGTTACTATAAACAAGATTCGGACACTAGACGAATCTTGTTTTTAGAACAAAAACATGTACACTTTGTACTTGTTTTTGTGGTATAACTTTACAGAGGGGAGGTTTTATTTCCATCTCACCGGGTTAACTTTTATACAGGGCTTTTTTTGGCCATTTAGATAAAGGATTAAAGGTATTTGTCCATTGATCCACGTAAAAGGGAGGGTTTCGGAATGTCCGAAATGACCATCGAAATGTTTATTCACTTCATTCAACACTTAGTACATTCTCCACGATTCATCGTCCAACGTCCGCAGGAACAAGAGGGCGTCTACACTTTTGAAATCCGTGAGTTGAATCTATCGCGCGTTTCAAAAGCTGTCATGCTTCACAAGACAGTTGATCTTCTTCATGAGAAGACATCTGAAGATACGCGCGAAACGTTGACGAATGAACTGGTCACTCTATCAAAAAAAACATTAATGACATCAGATATAGTTGCTACTCTAGAGGTAAAGTCCGTCATTGAAGAATCGCTACACCTCACGTTTTCTAATGACAAGAAGACTTGGTTTTCTGGAGTACTGGATACAGAAGAGGCCATTAATCAGTTTACGAACCGCTTTCAAAGTGTCATCAATAATAATGGAACGTCATGTTAAATAAAATCAGGTCATGCCACAAGTGTGGTATGACCTGATTTATTTTTATCCTGTACAGAGCATCAAAACATTACCATCAGGATCAGCAAACGTAAAATAAGCAAAATCATCGAAACGTTCGATGTCGCGGATGATAGGTGCTTGAAATGACAATACGAACTGATAAGATGCATCAATGTCCGTCGTGTAAAAATTAAACAAGGGTTGTCAAGAAGGTTGATGTCGATACGTTGGGTCGTTCGCATGGTCATCAAGTGTCAAGCTGGTTGGACCTTGAAGTGGGACATTATAGACAGGAGAAGCGACGAGGAACGAATCAAATGGGAGCTGAAGTAACTGATGGTACCAGGCTGCTGACCGTTGCATATCCTGTACATGTAAAAAGACTGCGTTCAGTCGGGGAGCAATAAGATGAGTCGAGGTCGACATGGGAATTTCCTCCTTCGATTCTTTAGTACAGAGTCTTTATTCGTTTCATTCAAAATGATTCCTGTATGATATCCCTATAAATGGAATATGTTATGATATATCAGGAAAATCATTTTTGAATTGGAAAGGAATGATGATATGGAAACCATCATCTGTACGACGTGTGGCGTCGAACAAATCAATCCAGAACGCGAAATTTGTCCGATTTGTCTAGAGGAACGACAATACGTCAATCCGACAGGACAAACGTGGACGAAGCTTACTGAAATGAAAGCCTCAGGAACATATCAAAATGTGATTACAGACGATGGAGCAGGCGTCTATGCAATTCAGACGACACCAGCATTCGGTATCGGGCAAACAGCATACCTCGTCCAAGGAACATCGTATAACCTGTTATGGGACTGCATTACATATCTTGATTCAATAACTATAGAACAGATCAACGAATTAGGCGGGATCCACGCGATTGCATTATCGCATCCGCATTATTACGCGACACAAGTCGAATGGGCAGAAACCTTTGATGTGCCAATCTATATTCATGAGGACGATGCATCATTCGTAACACGACCAAGTGAGCGAATCACTTTCTGGAGCGGTGAACGCTTGGAATTATCAGACGACCTGATCTTACATCGCGTGGGTGGTCACTTTAAAGGAGCAGTCATCTGTGAACGGAAAGATGTATCAGCTGGGTTGTTGTTAACAGGAGACATCATTCGGATCGTTGCCGATCGAGCGTGGGTCAGTTTCATGTACAGCTATCCGAATGTGATTCCACTTCCGGCAAAGACGGTCGAACGGATGGCAGAGTCGCTACGTCCGCTTGCATTTGAGAAATTATACGATGCCTTTCATCGAAAAATTGAAACGGGTGCGTCTGAAGTCGTCGCTCGCTCAGCAGAACGGTATATCGCTGCCTTGAACGGGGACTGGTTCACGACATGAAGTCACGCTTGATCGTCATCCGCGGAAACTCCGGTAGCGGGAAAACGACACTTGCGAAAGCGTTACAATCAGCTTTACCGGATACAATTCTCTTTTCTCAAGATGTTATTCGAAGAGAGATGTTGAACGTCAAGGATGTAGCTGGGAATCCCGCAATTCACTGGATAGAAGATCTAATCATGCTTGCAAACGGACGCCATGCGACGATTCTGCTGGAAGGAATTCTCGCCCAAGATCGGTACGGTGAGATGCTCGATCGGTTAGAACGTCGCTTTGGATCATGCTACGCAGCTTATTATTTTGATGTCTCATTTGAAGAAACAGTTCTTCGCCACGCTTTGCGTCAGCCGACAGAGTTTTCTGAAGTGGACATGAAACATTGGTGGTTGGATCAGGATCAACGAGCATCGGATCGTCTATTTGTCGAAGACTTGTCGTTAGAAGCAATGGTGCAGCAGATAAAGCGAGAGCAGGAAGGGGAACATGAATGACTCACTATATTTTTGATATGGATGGTACGCTGTTTCAAACGAATGCCGTACTGGCTCGTGCGTTAGAAGACGTCTTTCATGATTTACGACAGGAGGGGCGCTGGGAAGGCGAGACACCTCTCGCCCTCTATCAGCAAATCATGGGTGTATCGTTACCAGAGGTCTGGAAGACGTTGCTGCCGGATTTTTCAGCCGCAGACCAACAGGCTGCAGATCTCAAGTTTCGGCGCAGCTTAGAGCAGGCAGTCGAAGCGGGGCATGGTCAGCTTTATCCGGGAACAGTGGAGTTACTGGCTCGCCTAAAACAAGTTGGTCACCGAGTCTTTATCGCTAGTAACGGTTGGCCATCCTACTTATCAGCAATCGTGAGCACATATGGACTTGAAGCGTATATTGATCATGTCTATAGCATTGAAGATATCGCTTCAGGTGATAAATCCGCACTAGTCCGTGAAATTTGTCAGACGCATGATATTACATCAGGCTATGTTGTCGGTGACCGGTTGTCTGATTTCAAAGCGGCACATGCGAACGGATTGGTTGCGATCGGTTGTCAGTTCGATTTTGCGCAAGAGCAGGAACTGGCTGTCGCTGATCGTGTCGTCCAAGAGTTAAGGGCTGTCTACTAAAAGGAGCCGTCTTCATGAAGAAGACGGCTCTTTACTATAGGAATTACTCTGCCCACCAGAGGGCATCTTCCGGTTTTTTCGCAATTGTTGAAACTTCTTTTTCACTGGATACAGTTGGATGCGACCCTTTGAGTGCTTTACCGGCTGTATTTTTAAAGAAGAAGAAGAACGTGACGAATCCGATGACACTGACTGCCGTTAAATAAAAGGCAGGAGCAAGCGGATTTTGAGTCGTATGGACGAGCCATGTTGACACAAGTGGCGTCGTACCACCAAAGATTGAAACCGAGACGTTGAATGTGACGGAAAGCGTCCGGTAACGAACATCTGTATAAAAGATACTTGGCAGTAGACTTGGCATCGTACCTTCAAAGATCGCCAGGAAGAAACCGAGGATGAAGATACCGATTCCGACGAACAAGAGTGGTTTTAGTCCAATCAAGAAGAACGATACGATGGATAGTAATGATAGACCTGCTAGTGCGAACAAGACGATTTTACGATTCCCTTTTTTATCACTTAGTTTCCCGAAGAAATAAGCGAGTGGAATCATGATCACCATAACACCGGTAATTAAGATCGTACTTGTCGAGCTTGACATGCCGATGACTTCATTGAGGTACGATGGCATGTACGATAAGAGCATATAGTTCGTAATATTGAAGAAGGCGACAGCGATGAAGCAAACGATAATATCACGTTTATGATCACGAAGGATTTCGCGGAATGTCGCAGGTTCTTCCGTATTCTCATTAATTTCGTTTTCGAAGATCGGTGATTCATCCAAGTGGCGACGTAAGTAGAGGCCAAACAAACCGAGTGGTGCTCCAAGAATGAATGGGATACGCCATCCCCACGATGCCATTTGATCATCTGATAATGTGACGAAAAGCGTTGTTGCGAGTAACGACGCTAAGATATACCCACCGAGTGTCCCGATTTCAAGTCCACTTCCGAGAGCGCTTCGTTTATTGTCGGGTGACGATTCGGCGATATAGACCATTGCGCCGGCGTATTCACCACCTGTTGAAAAACCTTGCAGGATACGGGCTAACAATAATAGAATCGGTGCCCAAATCCCGATTTGGTCATAGGTTGGTAATAACCCGATGATGAGTGTCGATCCAGCCATCATGACAATCGTTGTCGTCAAGACGACCTTTCGTCCGAGTCGATCTCCAATTCGTCCAAAGACGATTCCGCCGATTGGTCGCATTAAAAAAGCGATCGCAAACGTCGCAAATGTAAAGACAAGCTTCAGTTCATCATTTTCAACAGCACTAAAGAAGTTTTGACTGATGATGATTGCGAGATAGGAATAAAGACCAAAATCGAACCATTCCATCGCATTCCCAATTCCGGTCGCGTAGACACTTTTTTTGGTTTGCTTCATGTCGACGACATTGACTTTTTCTTTTCTGAATTTCATAAGTTCTGTTCACTCCCTTTGATAAGTTCGTATCGTACCATAGCAGAAAATGAAGTCAAGTTGCTAATCTGCTTAATCAGTTGAAAACGACTGAAAATGGCTCTGTGCCGGGAGTTGTCAAACCGTTGCTACTGTAAGGACGAACACGGGTGTGCATTTTTCATGAAAAAAATTGAAAAAAATTTAATTGTTTTCATAAATCAAAAACAAATTTCAGATGTTTTCATAACTAAAAAATCAGTAATCCGTCTGTAGAATGAGGAAATGAAGACCATTTATTGGCAAGTTGAAGATGGAGATGGAAAAGTGAAGGAGAGTGCGTATGAAAAAGAAATGGATAGCGATTGTGTCGATTACTTTTATAGTCATTGCTGGCGGTTGGTATATCGGTTTTCAGGAGTCAACAGTATCAGGATTTCCTGTCCCTCGCTTTGCAACGGTAGTCGAAAAGCAAGGGGAGTTGAAAATCGAAACCCATCTCGTTTCAGAAACAGATGGTCCAGGTGTATTGTATGGAACGTGGATTCGCCAAGCAGGGTGGGAAGAACTTGATCGTGAAGGGGCAACGGCTTGGTATGAAAGAGACGGAAAAGTGATTGCCTTGACGACGTTTGACGGGGAACTCTATCTAGAGGCTTCTAGTAAAGAAGAAATTGGTATATAGAAGGTGCGATTATTTGTGAAATGGAATGGTTGGAGTCTGTTTTTTGCCATAATTTTATTCATCCCAACTGAAATGACAGTAAATATTGAACGAATCATTCGGATAACTGGCTTATCTTACCGGATGTTTTACATATTGGACATTCTGTTGGTTATTTTGTGCATCATCTTATTCTTTAAATCAATCTGCCTTATGCAGGAGGCGATGGTTCGAAGTCGACTCACATGGGCGCTATGTCTCAGTTGGGCACTGTATTTCGTCTTGATGGTGTATGCAATGAGTCGATGGTTTCCCGTCACGCGTCCAGCCGATTTTCCGAGCCCGGTACTTGGTTTATTACTGATTGGCGTATTAATAATCTATCCATTCTGTATAATAGCATTAATTAGTTTCTTAAAAGAAAAAGCGAAATCCGATGAAATGTCTTCACTAAAATGAGGACGATCATCAGATTTCGTTTTTTTTTCGTTTCATTAAAGGAATAATCCGTTTGCTTGGACGACAAACTGCGAGTGTTCGTAATGATACGTAATGACGGAATAGTCGAACGGACGACCATTCGTTAAGTGAAAAACCGTCTCGATTGTTAATCCAGGATCACCTTCTTGAAGTTCGAGGTGTGCTGCAGATATAGCGTTGAGTTTTCCTACATGCATGTACATATCAGAAAATCCGATGTTCAATTGCAATGCCGTCTCTAAGTATTCGAAAATCGACTGCTCGACGATTTCGCGATTTAAATACGGGACGATCGATTGGCGATAATAGGATTCCTCAAGGCACAGGATCTTGCCGTCGATATAGCGAATCCGCTTGACGTAATATACCGTCTCACCCGAATCGATACCAAGATTTTTGGCGATGCTCTCCGTTGCAGCGAGTTGATCGAGTGCTAGTACGGACGATTCAATCGTATGGTCGACAAGGTTCTGCTTAAAGCCTTGTGTAGAAAACAGACGAATGTAGCCAGCGCGGTTCGTCTTCCGGACAAAAATGCCGCTTCCTCTGACTTGAAAGATGATCCCTTTTCGTTCGAGTAATTCGAGTGATTTTGTCATCGTCGTCTTACTGACAGCGAACTGGCGAATTAATTCTTCGAGAATGGGGAGTTTATCGCCTTGCTTTAACTCATGTTGTTCTATGTATTGCTCGATTTCATCAGCAGTCTGTTGATATTTCAGCATAGGACACCTTCTTTTCTTACGAACTTTTTCTTCGTTCAGTATAGCATAAGCTATCTTTTGATTAATATAATGTTCAATTAAATTATTTATGTATTGATTAATTGTTCATGTACAATTAAAATGAAAGGGTATTCAACGCGTCATATTCAGGGGAGGTCACAATATGGGTAAGGTTCGCGATTATCAACGACTGGCGCACTCGATTTTAGAAGCCGTCGGTGGAGAAGAGAACGTCATCAGTGCTGTTCGATGCGCTACACGGCTTCGTCTTGTCTTAAAACGATCGGACCCGGCAGCGAAAGAAACGGTCAGTACATTACCTGGCGTCATTACAGTCGTCGAGTCAGGAGGACAGTTTCAAATCGTCATTGGTCAACACGTAGGTGAAGTCCATCAAGAATTTCTGAAGCTCGTCAATCTTGATCAGCCAGAAGCGGAAGAGGCACCGAAAGGGACGGTCCTCAACCGAATCATTGCAACGATGTCAGCCGTTTTTGCACCATTCGTCTATATCTTGGCTGCAGCGGGGATTCTGCAGGGAACTTTGATTTTGACGACACTTGCTTTTCCGGCATTCGCAAAGACGGGTACCTATGAAGTCTTCAGTTTTATCTCATGGGCACCATTCACGTTCTTACCGATCTTCATTGCCATTACGGCAGCGAATCATTTTAAGGTCAACGCCTTCATCGCTGTTGCCTGTAGTGCGGCACTGGTCAGTCCGACGTGGGCGGACATCGCGACGCGTATCACTGCTGGTGAATCCATCACGTTTCTAGGAATTGCTTTATCCGGAACAACCTATACGTCATCCGTGTTACCGCCATTATTCCTCGTCTGGATTCTGTCTTATGTCGAAAAATTCCTGAACAAGACGATCCATGAAGTCATTCGTCCATTGTTCGTTCCGTTCTTCAGCATGGTGTTAATGGTTCCACTTACGATTCTATTGATTGGACCGATTACGACACTTGGTGCAGAAGGGATTGCAAACGGGTATAACTACTTAGCAGAGAATGCTCCTGCGGTCGCTGGTCTGATCATTGGTGGCTTCTGGCAAGTCATCGTCATCTTCGGTGTTCACTGGGGTGTCACGCCGATGGTTCTCGCGAACTTCGAGCAATACGGTCGCGATTCGTTCCAAGCGTATCAAACGATTGCTGTCATCGCTCAAATTGGTGCCGTCATCGGCGTTATCTTAAAAGCACGAAATAAAGAAACGAAAAAAGTTGGTGTCTCAGCCGGATTGACGGGTATTTTCGGGATCACAGAACCAGCCATTTATGGCGTGACGCTTCGCTTTAAGAAGCCCTTCATCTATGGTTGTATCTCTGGTGCAATCGGTGCTGTCACGGCGAGTTTCTTTAAACCGTATTACTTTGCCTATGCCGGATTACCGGGACCATTGACACTCGTCAACGGAATTGATTCTGACTACCCGTCGTCCATCATCGGTTTATTGATTGGAACAGCGATTGCCTTGATTCTGCCGATTGTTTTGATTCAAGTATTCGGTTTTGGTGAACAAGCAGCACCTGTCGTCGCGACTGAAACGACAGCGACACCTGTAGCTGAACAAGAAGTCAGTGCGACACTGACGAACGAAGAGACGTTGCGTGCACCGCTTGAAGGAACAATCGTTGCCTTATCGGATGTACCAGATCCCGTCTTTGCTTCGGGGGCAATGGGTCAGGGAGTAGCGATTCGTCCAACAGGCAATGAGGTGACGGCACCATTTGAAGGAACCGTCGTCATGATTGCCCCATCTGGTCACGCAATCGGGCTACGGTCAACGAGCGGCGTCGAAGTTTTGATCCATGTCGGTCTCGAGACGGTGACGCTTGACGGGAAGCCATTTACGCTCCACGTGAAAGAAGGTGAAGCGGTGAAGACCGGTGATCGATTGGTGACGTTTGATGCTACAGCGATTGAAGCGCATGGACTCGAGACGATTACGCCGATCATCATCACGAACACCCAAAGTTATGCGCAAATCTTGCCGACGGACGAGACCGTCACGACGGCAAATACACGGATTTTAACAATCATCAAGTAAGAGAAATAGAAGGAGGACATGAAGATGAAGACATTACCAAACGATTTTCTATGGGGTGGTGCGCTAGCAGCGCATCAATTCGAGGGTGGCTGGAACGCTGGTGGCAAAGGACCGAGCGTCGTTGATGTATTGACGGCAGGAGCACACGGCGTCGCACGACGTATCACGGATCAGGTAGAGGAGAATGAATTCTATCCGAACCACGAGGCGATTGATTTTTATCACCGTTATAAAGAAGATATCGCGCTATTCGCTGAAATGGGACTGAAGTGCCTTCGGACATCGATCGGTTGGAGTCGGATTTTCCCGAACGGAGACGAAGCGGAACCGAACGAAGAAGGGCTCCAGTTCTATGATGACGTCTTCGATGAATTACTGAAATATGGCATTGAGCCAATCATTACATTGTCGCATTTTGAGATGCCACTTCACCTTGCGCGTGAATATGGCGGTTTCCGTAATCGGAAAGTGGCGCTGTTCTTCGAGAAATTCGCAGAAGTCTGTTTCACGCGCTATAAAGACAAAGTTAAGTACTGGATGACGTTCAACGAAATCAACAACAAGATGGACGTTAGCAATCCATTATTCCTCTGGACGAATTCTGGTGTCTTACTCGATCCGGAAGAAAACGCGATGGAAGTCATGTATCAAACGGGACATCATGAGTTGCTCGCGAGTGCGCTTGCCGTTGCCAAAGGAAAAGCGATCAATCCGGACTTTAAGATTGGAGCAATGGTTTCACACGTACCAATCTATCCGTACTCATCGCACCCGGAAGATATTCTGCTTGCTGAAACATCGATGCGTCAGCGTTACTTCTTCCCGGACGTCCAAGTCCGTGGTTATTATCCGTCTTACGCATTGAATGAGTTCAAGCGGGAAGGGTATAATATTCCGATTTTAGACGGTGATTCGGAAATCTTACGCAACGGAACTGTTGACTATCTCGGATTCAGTTACTACATGTCGACGACCGTCAAACATGATGCTGTCGTCAATAACACGGGTAACATCGTCAACGGTGGTCTCGCAAACGGTGTTGAGAATCCATACATCCAGTCGAGTGACTGGGGCTGGGCGATTGATCCGGTCGGTCTTCGTTACGCGATGAACCGTCTGTATGACCGGTACCAGATTCCGTTGTTCATCGTCGAGAATGGTTTTGGTGCGATTGATACAATCGAGGATGGTCAGATTCATGATACGGCGCGAATTGATTACTTGCGTGCACACATCGAAGCGTTCAAAACAGCCGTCCTTGAAGATGGCGTTGAGCTAATCGGGTATACGCCGTGGGGCGTCATTGATATAGTCTCCTTTACGACAGGGGAGATGAAAAAACGCTACGGTATGATTTACGTCGATCGAGATAACGAAGGGAACGGAACGATGGAACGAATGAAAAAGGATTCGTTTGACTGGTATCGTCACGTTATTGAGACGAATGGTGCTGCGTTACACGGTTCAGAGACAGCAAAATGATGAAGCGAGGCGACGGAAAAATCCGTTGCCTCTTTTTTTAAAAGGATTGGAATGAAAAAGAGGATAGGTATGGCACACTAGAGAAAAACGGAGGACAGGTAGATGATAAAAAAACGCTATGCCGATCGGCGTGACTGGCATCGTATTATACAGCGACACTATGTTCAAGAACAGGTCGAGAATGAAGTGTTTCAAGGGCAAGTGACGCTTCTTCAGCTTATTGAAGTCGCTTCACCATTAGATGTCCGTTATGGTGACGAAACGATTCGAATCGCTGATGATGGTTACGTCTGGGTACAACAATTTCCAAACGATGCTCATCACGCGGTGACCTCGATGTTTGATGCTTCTGGTCGGTTAGTTCAGACCTATGTCGATATCTGTCTTCGTACTGGGGTCGAGGACGGACGTATTTACTGGGAGGATCTATTTCTCGATCTGATCGCTCTGCCGTCGGGACAAGTCTTACTAGTCGACGCGGATGAACTGGAAGCAGCACGGGAGCAAGGGGATGTCTCACAAGCAGACTACGCGCTCGCTTGGGCGGAGGCAAAACGGCTCCAGAAACAACTAGAAGATGGATCTTTTCATCTCGTCGCACATGCCGAAGTTATGAAAAAACGTTTAGAACAGCAACTCAAACAGGGAACCTCGCGCTGACTGGGTTCCCTGTTTTTAAGCATGTTGTTCTTCTTTGACTTCTTCCGTTGTGAAATACCGTTGTTTTCTCGGGAGGAGAACCATTCCAAGAAAGCAGATCGTCACGATCACGAGGAGACCAGCAAATAGGATTGTACTAAAGCGAATCGACCAAATATCACCGAGTAGACCGATACTGACAATCGCTATAATTTGTAGCAGACTGACACCGACACCGTATAGACTTGTAAAGCGTCCCATCAAGTGAAGCGGAATGTTCGTCTGTTGGAAGGTCAGAAAACCGGTACCTGCGAATGCGTGAAAACATCCGAGCAACAGGAAACCGGTGCAGACGATTGAAAACGAATCTGCAACTGCGTACAGCATGTAACCGATAGCGACAAACGTATATCCAATCGTTAATAATGTTCGAACGGAGAGCGTTTTGGCATAACGGGCGACGAACCAGCTACCGGTAACAGAACCGATCCCTGTCAAACTCATCAACAAACCGTAGTCGGTTTCTGATAAACCGATGCTTCGCTGTAAAAAGACGACTTCCTGTGTATCGAGTGCAAGTGTCGCAATCATCATCAGCATCGCGAGGATATACAGTCCGGTCATATAACGCGCGTCTTTACTGAACTGGTAGACAAGCCGCCAATCGGACAGGACGTCTTGCAGCTTCATCCCTCGTTCAATTGAAGCGGAAAAATGCGGCAGCCGCATCAACAGAACAGCTGACACGAGAAACGAGATTGCGTTGAGCCAAATGGCAAGGTCAGCAGATGCAATATAAAGCAGTCCACCAGCGAGAGCCGGACCAATCAAAAAGGCACCTGACGTGATCAGACTACGATAGGCATTAAAAGATATCCGGTCTGTTTGCGGAACAAGCGTCGCGACGTAGGTTAAGGTAGCGGGTTCGACGACTGCTTTGATGACAGCTAAGGCAATCAAGTCGATGTAAAGCATCGATAACGGTAGAAACGGCAAAATACCGATTAAAAAAGCACGCAATAAATCAGTCTGAATCAACAGGCGGCGTAAGTCGGAGCGGTCGACCCAGCTACCAGCGAACGACTTGATAACGAGGGAGACGACAGGGCTGATGATCCAAAGCACAGCGACAGCGGATGCGGAGCCAGTCAAGCGATAAATATAGACGTTGATCGCAACGAGATAAATGAAGTCGCCGAACTGCGAAATACCAAGCGCACTTAAGAGAGTCCGTTCCCGAGAAGTCATGACAGCATCCTTTCTTACATCATTTTCCAATAGTATACCAGAAAATTCTGATAACGTTTTCGTATATCTCTATACTTTTTATCAAAGAGTGGGTATACTTGGAAAAAATCAAGGGAAGAAGGGTTCAATCATGTTATCAACGGTTGATTTATATCAGGCATTACCTGTACTCGAAACAGAGCGGCTTCGTTTACGTTCGGTTCGCGCTGGAGATGCAGCAGATATCTATGCCTATACAAAAGATGAAGAGACAGCGCGGTATGTCAGTTGGCATGCCCACGAAACCCTCACAGATTCCGAGAAATTCGTCGAATATATTCTTCGACAATATGAACAAGGAAATCCAGCCCCTTGGGCAATCGAAGACAAAACAAGCGGTCGAGTTATCGGCACGATTGACTTCATTAAAGTCTCGTTTGAGCAACAGCAAGCAGAACTCGGTTATGCGTTGTCGCGCGACTACTGGGGGAAGGGTTTGATGCCGGAAGCAGCAGCGCGTCTCGTGCAGTATGGTTTTGAGACACTCGGACTCGAGCGTATTCAAGCTCGCTGTTTTGTTGCGAACGATGGATCAGCGCGTGTCATGGAAAAGATCGGTATGACGTTTGAAGGTGTCTCTCGGAGTGCTTTATACGTTAAAGATCGTTTCTGGGATTTAAAGATTTATGCGATCACGCGCAGTGATTACGAAGGGAATTAAGTAAGATGGGTTCACGGCTAATGCATGCTTACATCGGACAACGATTGATTACGTTACTTCCGGAACTAGAACCTGCTCGATTCCTTCTCGGAACAGTCGCGCCGGATGCCCGTTACGGCGACAAGGAGCAAGCCCACTATTATACGGGTGAATTAGAGAGTGGAACACGAGCAATTGATTACGAGACATTTTGGGGAGAATCAACTTCATGGAATCAATCATTTCGGTGTGGATATTACGTTCATCTGATAGCAGATGATATTTGGTTACGCGGTTTTTATATGAGTTGGTTACGGCAAGCGATCGTAACAGACTCCTCAATCGGTTCAAGATATCATAATGATTTCCGCAGGTTTAATACGTGAATTGCTTCGTTCGTAAGTTGGGATGAGCAGGCACTATTCGGAGTGCTTAATGAGGTACGTATGCAGTCGAGATGGAAAGCACTTCCGCATTTCATTAGAGAGGTAGAGGAGGATCGACGAACCGTTCTGCAACAAGAATATGAGATTTTGTTACCGCATCAATTGGACGGCTATATCGAAACAGCGATTGAACGGTCCATTCATCACTTACGTAAAAAAGGTGTAAGGGTCGATATATCAAAAGCATCATCGCCGAACGATTGATATGATCCATCTTATGGTTCCAAATACTATGTAGCAAAATCCGTTCAATAGACTAAACCACATCAGGTTAATCAGACTTTCTAAACCATCAAACCAATCCTAAGATGGTGTGACGAATAAAACAAATAGTAAAGATACCATATGACGATATGACGAATGAACGCATCTGTTAAGAATAGGATGCGTTTTTTCTATATTCATCATTCATTTTAATTTGTTATGAACAGATTTATCTGGCAAAGGTTAAACAATAAGAGAATCAATTTTTTTATTTTAATTCAAAGCAAAACACTCGGAATAAGATTGGGTCTATGTTATACTAAAAATAAGAAAAGTAAGGAAGTAAGGAATACAAGAAAAATACAGAAAGAAGGAAGTTCGTGATGGAGCTATCAAAGTTAACGTCAAAAGGACAGATCACCATCCCTAAAAAAATTCGGCAAGCCTTGCAAGTAGAGGAAGGAGATCGCGTGGCATTCATTGAGGAGGACGGATTTGTCATCATGGCGAAAGCGGATTTGAAACAGCTGCATGACCTTCAAGATATATTGAGTGATGAGACATTCAAAGCACTCATCCACAAAGCGAATCATCATTTGTAAAATCAAAAAAGGAGGAAATAACAGATGGATATGCGCGAAGTAGACTTACCAGGAATCGGACGGAAGTTTGAAGGCATCACAACACGAGGAGATAAGGTGGTCGTCATCGTCCACGACGACGGACGCCGAGAGATGCATCATTATGATGATGATGATTTTGATGAGAGCATCTCGAGTGTGACATTTAATGATGCAGAAGCACGTCAGATGGCAGGAATTCTCGGAGGATTATCCTATAAGCCGAAGGACCTTGAAAAGATTGAACTAGCGTTTGATGATCTCGTCATCGAGTGGTTCAAAGTCGGTCAAGATTCAAAAGTCAACAATCGGACGATTGGTGAACTCGATGTCCGTAACCATTACGATATTTCAATCATTGCGGTGCTTAAGCATGACCGTTCGAAGTCACTCAACCCGGGACCAGATACACGACTTGAAGCCGGTGATACGATCGTTCTGTCAGGAGAACGTCAAAACATCCGTCACATCACGAAAGCATTATTCTCAATCGAAGGAGGCGGATAATATATGGATCATCTCATATTTGAAGTCGGTACCGCGCTTATCTTAGTGGCGATCGCGGCATTGCTCGCGAACAAACTTAACTTCTCGATCATTCCATTTTTAATCATTTTAGGAATGATTGTTGGACCGCACGCTCCGACAATCGGGATACTAGACTTCAAGTTCATTGAAAGTGCTGAGTTTATCAGTTTCCTCGGACGAATCGGCGTTCTGTTCCTCTTGTTCTATCTTGGACTCGAGTTCTCGATTGGTAAATTGATCCGATCTGGAAAATCAATCGTCACGAGTGGAACGATTTATCTATCAATTAACTTTACCGGGGGTCTCTTATACGGATTCATCGCCGGATTCCCACTGTATGAAGTGCTCGTCATCGCCGGAATTATCACGATCTCCTCGAGTGCGATTGTCGCAAAAGTCCTGGTCGACTTACGCCGGACTGGTAATACCGAGACCGAGCTGATTCTTGGGATCATCATGTTCGAGGACATCTTCCTCGCGGTCTACTTGTCGGTTTTATCCGGACTCCTTCTCGGTGGTGGGACAACATTGCTCGCGTCACTTACCTCAATTTTAATCGCCCTCGGCTATATGTTGCTGTTCTTCATCGTTGCTCGGAAAGCGACACCACTTTTAAACAAAATGCTGAAAATTGCTTCGGATGAAGTCTTCATCATCGTTGTTTTTGCATCTCTGTTCTTCATCGCTGGTTTTTCAGAAACGATCCATGTCGCAGAAGCAATTGGTGCCTTGTTACTCGGTCTCGTTTTCTCAGAAACCGATCAAGGCGAACGGATCGAACATCTCGTCGTACCGTTCCGTGATTTCTTCGGTGCCATCTTCTTCTTCAGTTTCGGATTAAGTATCGATCCGACGATGCTCCTTGACGCCGTCTGGCTCGCTCTCGGTGCCGTCGTCATCACGATCATCGGAAACTATGTTGCCGGTATGATTGCGGGCCGTAAAGCCGGATTATCGCATAAAGCATCTTCAAACATTGGCTTGACGATCGTCTCGCGTGGTGAGTTCTCGATCATCGTCGCGAATCTCGGAATCGCCGGTGGATTGATGGATATCTTGTCACCATTCTCGGCTCTGTATGTCTTAATTCTCGCAATCCTCGGACCATTGATGACGAAGGAATCAAAACGGATTTACAACGTCATGAATAAAATCTTCAAATGGACGGAACCGAAAGAGAAAAAGGCAAAGAAAAATGCATAATACGATGTAAACGGACAGCCAGTTCGGATTTCACGAACTGGCTGTTGTTTTGTTTAATTCAAGACATCATATGTCGCCATCAGGAATTGTCCCGATTGACGACTGTCCTTCAAGCGAAGTTTCGTCTCAACAGTTCCTTCTGGAAATAACGGGATACCCGTTCCGAGAATGACAGGGGCAATCGCGAGTTCGATTGAACTGACGCACTGTAATCGTAGCGCTTCTTGAATCAATTCGCCGCCACCGACGAGCCAGACTTTTCCTTCAATTGTCGGTGTGATTCGCTTGAGTAATTGATCAAGCGGTTCATCGGTGAAGGTCACAGACTCGGACGTTCGTGGAGTTCGACTGTATACATAACTCGGGATATCTGCATATGGATACGTCTCGCTGAGTTTCAAGACGTCATCATACGTTTTCCGACCCATGATGACGGCGCCAATCTGTTCATAAAAATTTTGATAGCCATTGTCCCCGTCTCCAGCAACAGCAAATAACCAGTCAAGGGAACCATCATGTCTGGCAATTTTCCCATCAAGACTGCAAGCGATATAGAGTACGGTCGTAGAGTGAGACATTATTATTCCTCCTTAAGAATTGTATAAAGTTATCTTAGCGTATAATGACGACAAAAGATGTCGTCATTCAAGGAGGAAAGTTATGAATATAAGACAATGGCGGTTAGTCCGTTATTTAAATCGTGGAGAACGCGTCTCTGCCCGAATACTGGCAGAAGAGTTCGACGTGTCGATCCGGACGATCCAACGAGACATGACGGTGCTTGAAGCGAATGGTTATCCGATCTATAGTGAACCGGGTGTGGCGGGCGGGTACCGGATGCTACCGCACCGAAATATGCCACCGCTTGTCTTAACGAATGAAGAAACAATCGTCTTGTTCATTTTACTCGAATGGGTCGGGCAGATTCCTGATTTTCCATTTGGGGAAATCAGGCAGGAAGTCGCAGAACGCTATGCGAATGAGTTACCAACAATGACGGAACAACAGATTGTAAGGTGGCAAAAGCGTTTTCGCTTTCAAGCAGTGGATACACCACCGTCACCGCAAAATCCAGCGTTACTGGACCTGTTAGAGAGCGGACAGATGGGGAATATTCTCTATGAGACGATAAAAGGTCAAAAATCGATCGTAGTGGATCCAATCGGCTTATCGTTTGAACATAATCGTTGGTATTTTTATGGACGGACAGACCGTGGATTGCGTCAATTCCGTGTCGATCGAGTTCTAGACGTATCGCTTCATGACTTGCCAGCGAATGATTTGAACTTTTCTGACCTAGAACTGAACATGACGCACGTACCGATGACGACCATAAAACTAGAAATATCACCTTTAGGCGAGCGATTGCTAGAAGGAGTATTGCCTTCTCAAAGGGAACATACATGGCAAATTCCTACTGAGGAGCTCGCTTTTTTAGGACGACAATTGATGCGGCTCGGTCCGGAAGTTCGAGTCCTAGAACCACAGGAATTCCGAGAACAATTGATTCGTCAAGCAGAAGAAATGATTGCTGTGCAACGATCCGATAAGACGTTCGGACAGGATCGTTAAAAAAACTATGTTAGGATATAGGTAGAAAGAAACAATAGAGGAAGGGGTCTTCCATGGAAACACTATCACTTATTTTATTGATGCTTGCGCTCATCCTACTGACGCAAGTCATCGGACATTACATTCGTTTCATCCCAACGGCTTTGATTCAAATTATTGCCGGAACCGTTGCCGCTCTTCTAATGAGTGGCTTTACAATCGAGGTCGAATCCGAGTGGTTCCTCCTATTATTCATTGCGCCATTGCTTTATAACGATAGCTCTCATTTTCCGCGTGAAGATTTATGGCGGATGCGAACAGCAATCTTCGGTAATGCGATCATCCTCGTCTTGTTGACGACAATCGTCGGAGGATACTTCATCAATTGGTTGATTCCGGTCATTCCAGTAGCTGCTGCGTTTGCCTTAGCAGCGATTTTATCACCGACGGATCCGATTGCCGTCAATGGGATTGCAAAACGCGTCCAGATTCCAGAACAGATTTTAACACTCGTTCGCGGAGAATCGCTGATCAATGATGCATCGGGATTAGTTGCGTTCAGTTACGCCGTTGCTGCTGTCGTCACAGGTTATTTCTCGATTCAGAGTGCGACGACAGAGTTCTTTTATATGTTCTTCGTTGGAGCGTTGATCGGATTGTTAATTTCGCTCGCGATGAACTTTCTCAAGGTTCGCTTGCGTCGAGCGGGTATTGAAGATGTCGTCTTCTACGCTTTACTGCAAATCTTGACACCATTTATCATCTTCTTCGTTGCTGAAGAAGGATTTCATGCGTCAGGCGTCATTGCCGTCGTCACAGGTGGTATCTTACACGCCTTGATCAAAGAGCGAACCGAAACGTTCTTTGCACAAGAGCAAACATTGACGGATAACATTTGGACGATGATCGCCTATACCTTAAACGGGATCATCTTCTTGTTACTTGGTTTGACATTGCCTGAAGCAACTCGGGAAATTTTTGCAGATGATGCCATCAACAATTGGCGTCTGATGTTATACGTCATCGAGATTGGTTCGTTTATCCTCGCGATCCGCCTTGTTTGGACGATGTTCTTCAACTGGTTTGATCATCGCTTCTTCAAAAAAGAAGATCGTGATCACCGTCGACCATCGTTTAAACAAGATTTGATCACAACACTTGTCGGAGTACGTGGAACGATCACGATGGTCGGTGTCCTGTCGTTGCCATTTTTGACAGAGTCCGGCGAAGCCTTCCCGGAACGTTCGCTAATCATCTTCCTTGCGGCGGGCGTCATCATCTACACGCTCGTTCTTGCAACGATTCTCTTACCAGTCTTGAACCGTGGTGAGGCGGCAACACCGATCCCACTCGACTTGAATGCTCAAAAACAGCGGATGATTCGTCGTGCGATTTCGGAAATCAAACAAGTAACAGACGAAGAGAACGCAGTCGTTGCGTTCGATCTCCTCAATGAGTATCATGTAATGCTCCGGTTACTTCGTGCCCAAGAAAAAAGTCAGGAAGAGCTCGATCAATTCAATGACCAATTGAAAGCACTTCGTCTTGAAGCTGTCCAGTGGGAAAAAGAAGAATCAAAGCGTTTTGTCGCTGAACACAAGGTGCCTGATTTGCTGAAGAAGGATGTCTTCCGCTCAATCGAAAATCGTCGTAAGGCAATCGGCAAGGATTCGCGCTTCCAGATCGTTCAGCCGATTCGTAAATTGTGGTGGAAACGCAAACGATCAAACATGTCGTCTGATGCGTTGATTCAAATGACACAAGTCGAGCATGAACTGTATGAAAAGGTAATGGGCACAGTGATCGAACGCCTCGAGAATTGCCGCACGTCTTATCCACCAGACGTCGTTCAAAGTGTGCTCGAGTTCTATAAACGACTTCGCTTCAAACATACGCGTTGGTCGTCACCAATTGGTGGTAAGGATGTCGATCAGCAGAAGGAAGAGCTCTGCTTGAAAGCCATCGAAGTCCAGCGTCTTGAAATCGCCAATATGTCGAAAGAAGGGGATCTCTCGAACGAAGAGGAGAAGGAATTACGCCGCTTCATTCATTATATCGAGAGCGTTGTTCTCTACGAATACGTGGAATAACTATTAGGTAATTTGTTTTCAAAAAGGTTAGTTGCAATAAAATTAGGTGCACGTTTTCTCTGAAGAGAATCGTGCACCTTTTGTTTGTCTCGAATTAAATCAACTGTAGCGTTTTTTGGACTGCCCAGCGTTGATGTGCGTGGAATAAGCCTTCTATCGCAGAAACGGGGTCAATCCATATTAATTGGTGATCGTCTTCGATGGGGTCATGTATGCTTTGTCCAGCATGGCAATGATAGAAATACCCTTCATTCAAGTAATACGTCGTTTCATTTTGTGAATAGAAATATTGACTTGCCTGTCCGATGAAATTACTGATTTCGATCTCCATTCCGGTTTCTTCTAGTACCTCTCTTGTAAGACATTCTTCATGTGTTTCATGTGCCTCGATTCCGCCACCTGGAAGAAAGAGTTTGCCGTCACTTTTTTGAATGATGGCGATTTTATTGATTTGAGTGTCGATCACGATAGCATAAACAGCTGGTCTTGTTATGTAGCGTTGATTCTTATCTTTTTGACCAAAGGTGATGACGTTCATTCTTTAATCACTCCTTTTCGTAAAAACATTTGAATCCAATCATACCTTATAAAATAGTATGCAAGTATGAGTCATACAAAAAACCCTCATTTCACTCAAGAAATGAGGGGTGACCTAGGAGTGAAGAGCATTCGTTTCAAACGTATCGCTAAATCGATTAACCGAGTGACAAGTATTTAACTTCGAGATAATCTTCGATGCCGTAGACGCCACCTTCACGGCCAAGACCACTCTCTTTATAGCCACCAAATGGAGCTTGTGCAGCAGATGGCGCGCCATCGTTTAGACCAACGATTCCGTATTCGAGTCGTTTTCCGAGCAGTAACGCTTCATCGATGCGTTCTGAGAACGCGTAAGCTGCAAGTCCGTATGGTGTGTTGTTCGCCCGTTCGATGACTTCATCGAGTGTCTCAAAGACAGAGATTGGTGCGAGTGGACCAAACGTTTCTTCCTGCATGCAGAGCATATCTTCTGTGACATTCGCAAGAACGGTTGGTGTGACGAAATGACCAACTGATTCGTCAATCGTACCACCTGTCAGGATTGTTGCACCTTTTGCGACAGCATCATCGATATGTGCTTTGACTTTCGCGACAGCTTTCGCATTGATCAATGGACCAACTGTCGAATCAGCGTCCATGCCGTTACCGACTTGCAGTTGTTTGACGGCAGCTGTGAATTTTTCCGTAAACTCGTCAAGAACAGACGCTTGCACGTAGAAACGGTTCGTTGCGACACAGGCTTGACCACCGTTGCGGAATTTCGAGCGCATCGCACCTTCGACGGCTTTGTCGAGATCCGCGTTTTCAGTGACGATGAATGGAGCATGACCGCCGAGTTCAAGTGATAGTTTTTTCATCGTATCGGCTGCTTGACGCATGATCAATTTCCCAACGGCTGTTGAACCTGTGAACGTGATTTTACGAACACGGGAATCGGCTTGCCACACACCACTGATTGTTGCCGCGTCACCTGTTAGGACGTTGATGACACCTTTAGGGATACCTGCTTCTTCTGCTAGTTCAACGAGGCGAAGTGCCGTGAACGGTGTCTCTTCCGACGGTTTAAGGACGATCGTACAACCCGCTGCAAGAGCCGGTGCAAGTTTACGTGTGATCATCGCTGCTGGGAAGTTCCATGGTGTGATTGCTGCGACGACACCGACTGGTTCTTTCTCGACGAAGAGTCGTTTCCCCGGAACAGAAGCAGGAATCGTTTCACCGTAAATCCGGCGTGCTTCTTCTGCGTACCAACGCACGTATTGATTACCGTAATCAACTTCGCCGAGTGCTTCGATGTACGGTTTCCCTTGTTCCGTCGTCATGATCCGTGCGAGTTCCTCACGATGTTCGTTGATCAAGCGATACCACGCGTCAACCAAGTTCGCTCGTGTATCTGCTGTTTCGTTTGACCACTTCACAAATGCCTCGCTCGCTGCGTCAACAGAACGCTGTGCGTCTTCCGCTGAGCTGGCCGGAACATGTCCAAGCAACGTTTTTGTTGCTGGGTCATAGACCGGAATCGTTTCTGTTGTGTCGTACCATTCACCATTAATTAAGTTCTTTTCAATCATGTTATTGCACCTCCGTGAATTTCATTACGTCCTTTATTAAACACCTCATCCGTAATGAACGGAAGTTCCGCTTTGGATGGACAGTCATAACGAAACGGAATGACTCAGAAAAGTAGTTAATCGACTGAACAATCGGGAATAGTTAAAATAAATGGAAATGAAAACGTCGAAATTGATAAAGGGGTCGAAAGTCATGAAACGGAAATGGATCATTGGCGGTGTGGCGCTGAGTCTACTACTAAGTGGATGTGGAGAGAAAGAAGTCGTCGAGAAGAAGTCTGTAAAACCACGCGAGACACAGCAAAAAAGACAAATCTCACAACAGTCATACATAGAAAAGACAATACAGCGTGCTGAGCGTTACGCTTCTCAATACGATTATGCGCGAGCGATTAAGGTGTTAAAGCCTCTTCGGACAAAAGAGACAATTCAGAAGTCGGAAGAATATGAACAGGCGAAGCAGTCGCTTGTCACTATAACAAAACCAGTGCCACACCTCTTTTTCCATTCTTTGATTGCAGATCCAAAACAAGCATTCGACGGCGACCGGAAGGAAGCAGGATACGACGATTATATGGTGACGCAACAGGAATTCGAACGGATATTAGACGCTTTATACAAAAAAGGCTATGTGCTTTTACGACCGACGGATTTAGCAAAAGACGTGCAAGGCAAAATCGTTGAGACGCCGATTCGTTTACCGAAAGGAAAACAGCCACTCGTACTGTCGCAGGATGACGTCAATTATTACGAATACATGGAAGGGGATGGATTTGCGAAGAATTTAAAAGTGAAGGACGGCAAAATTGTCAATACGATGGTCGGAAAGCCCGATGGTGCCTATGATCTCGTACCAATCGTTGACGCGTTCGTCCAGTCCCATCCTGACTTTTCGTATAAAGGCGCGAAAGGGTTGCTCGGAATCACAGGCTATAACGGAGTGCTCGGGTATCGTTCTTCTTACAACCAATACGGGCACAATGAAAAGGTCGAAACGACACGAAAACAAGCGAAGCAGACAGCCGTCGCATTAAACAAGGACGGCTGGCAGTTCGCGAGTCATACGTACGGACATATCTGGGTCGGAAAAGAGTCAGTTTCTACGATCCGTGCGGATTTAAAACGCTATAAACAGGACGTAGAACCATTGATCGGAAAAACAACGCAACTGATTTATCCATATGGCAGTGATGTCGGGGATTGGCATGATTATTCGGGTGAGAAATATCGTTTACTCATCGATAGTGGTTTCCGTTATTTCTTCAATGTTGATGCGAGTCAACATGCGTGGAAACAAGTTGGTCCCGACTACTTCCGCCAAGCTCGGATCAATGTTGACGGGATTCGTTTACGTCAAGCCGTTGCTGGAAAGACGAACGTACTCGATCCGTTCTTTGATGCGAAAGAAATTTTTGATTCAGCACGGCCAGAACGGAAGTGAATGTTTGAAAACTAGTAGAATCCATCGAGTAAAGCAATTAAAACGATAGTGGCTGCGTCCCGTCCTGATCCGTAAATTGATAGAACTTCGCGAGATCTGCAACGAAGACGGCTTGCCCAGAATAACGGCTCACGTCGTCATCTGCGATTAGCGCTGCAACAGCTCGTCCGATATAAGCAGTCGATTCGGTCGCAGCACTCGCGAATCCGGCATCGACGACTCGTTCCGTCCGAATGAAACCGGGACAAAGTGCGATGACGGAGATAGTCGTTTGATCTAACTCACTTGCCATGACGTGCGTCATTCGATTGATCGTTTGCATTGCTAGATCATAATAGAGATTCCCGGCTACTTGATCTGGAGTGAATGACGTCAGATTGACGATAAGCGCAGCTGGACTCTGTTGAAGTAATGGCATTGCAGCGCGAATCGTCCACACGTATGCTTTTGGTCCGGCGGACATCATCGCGTCCCAGTGTTCTGGTGGTCGCTCCCAAAACCGTCGACCGGTTCCGGAAGGCAAGTGGCTTTCGGAACCACCAAACACACAATTGACGAGGAGGTCGATTCGACCATGTTGACGTCGAATCTGTTGAACTAAACGATCGATGTCTGTTTGATTCGTGTGGTCACATACGACTGAGATACCAAGTCCGCCACGTGCCGTGACTCCAGCAGCCGTCTCCTCGATCGTCTCGCTTCGGTTGTCCGTCGTCTGTTCGACCGTACTCCGTCCCGTGACGTAAACGATCATCCCGACGTCACCTAAAGCATAGGCGATTCCACGTCCGGCACCACGGGAGGCTCCTGCGACAAGTGCGATTTGTTTGAGTGTAGTAGGCATGATGGAGCTCCTTTCAAATACGAGAAGACGGATGGGCATGTGAGCATCCGTCTTCTTCTGATTTAAAAACCCTTAATCGTCATCCCGCCATCGACATAAAGTGTTTGTCCGGTCACGTAACGGGCAGCGGCAGATGATAAGAAAACAGCTGGACCAACGAGCTCTTCTAATTCACCAACCCGACCGAGCGGTGTCACGTCAACGATTTCCTGCAGATATGTAGGATCTTTTAGTAAGGGTTCCGTCAGCGGTGTTTTAAAATACCACGGTCCGATTGCGTTGACACGAATGTTTTGTGGTCCCCACTCGAGGGCTAACACTTTCGTCATCTGAATCATCGCCGCTTTCGTCGTCGCATATACGACACCGGTCCGTAAGGCGACGTGGCCCGCGACGGAGGCGATATTGAGAATACTTCCACCTGTCTCTTGCATCCGTTTCCCGACTTCCTGAGCAAAGAAGAAGGCAGATTTCAGATTAGTCTGATGAATCGTTTCCCACTCGTCTTCCGTTACGTCAAGTGCCTTCGAGCGAATGTTCATTCCGGCGTTATTGACGAGCCCGTCAATCTGCGGCACTTGTTCATAAGCACGAGCAACCGTCTCGATGACTTGTTTCCGGTCAGTGATGTCGCATGGGAGTATGTAAGCCGTTCGACCGAGGCGTTCGATTTCTTGTGCCGTCTCCTTCAAATCTCGTTCCGTCCGGGCGACGAGAATGATGTCAGCACCAGCTTCTGCCATCCCGATAGCGAGCGCCCGTCCAATACCTCGCCCAGCCCCTGTGATGAGAAATGTCTGATCGGTTAACGAAAAACTTGGAAGATACATGATGTCACGTCCTTTTAATGAGAGTCACCACTTACTCTAATGAAAAATTGACTGAAAAGAAAGAAAAATCACTCCGAGGTAGAATGGAGATGGTAAAATATTGAAAAGGAGGGATAGGATGAAACGTGGGTTAGTTGTGACATTATGTATAGCACTCGTAAGCCTTGCTGCGATTCAATTGGTCGGTACGGAAGTTTACCGTTATTTCTTTTATGAACCGGCATCTTATGAAATGCGCTTTATGGCGAACGATGGTGAAGAAACGAACATTAAACCAAAAGTAGAGAAAAAACCGAAAAATGAGATACAGAGCAGCGGGGAGGATGGGGATACTTTAGGTATTACTACCTTCTACGTCATTGTCGGTCTTGTCATACTACTGATCGTCTTCTTCAGTGTACGTTACTTCATGAAGCGATGGCGAAAGCGACGGAAACGAGAGAACGTAGCCGACGATTTAATGGATCCACCGCCGCTGTTTACTCCAAAGCGTTCGATGAAACAAACGTTTATCGGTGAAGAATCAGAGTCAGAAATTCGTCGCCTGTTGCAAACGTTCGATCGGCAACTGACACGACAAAAACGCCGCCGCTCCGAAGAGACGGTCGGCGAATGGTTACAGCGGATTGATGTCACGCTCGATCCATCGATCTATCATCTTGTCCGGTACGGTGAGACACCGGACTCGGCGATTTCACAAGATCAGGTCGATGATTTGAGACATGAACTACAAGTGCACCTTCAGCGCGACTGACCGAGTAAATCAAGCAGGATCGCATGATGGGAGGCGTCTCGTGAGACGAGTGACAATTCGCGGACGACATCAAACCCGTCGACCGGTAACGTCTTGATTTCAGGTGACAGTCCATCTTGGAAAATCTCCGGCAATAGAGCGATACCAAGTCCTGCACGGATGAAACCGAGGACGCTTGATCCGAATTCCATCTCATTTTCTGATTGATAGACAGCACCTCGCTCGATGAACGCGTCCTTTAAGATGTTCGTCGAATCGCAATCAATCGGAAGCGATAAGAAAGAGGCATCTCGAATTTGATCAAACGCTACAGACGTACAACTCGTGAATCGTTCATCGTCTCGATGCACGTAAAGTAAAAAGTTCTCCGTATACAAATGCGTCGTATGATACGGATGGACATGGTGACGATCGTCGAGTAAGACAGCATCGTATCGGCGTTCTTCAAGACCTTGCATCAAATCGATCGTCGTATGCGCCGTCTTCAACTTGAGATCCGGAGCCGTCGCTTGACGCGAGACGTGACGCGGGAGATACGTCATCGCGACGCTTGGCCATGATCCGAGCGTTAAGGTCGTCCGTTCGTTGATCGTACCGATCCGTCGTTTCATCTGATCGATCCGGTCAAGCAGTTCACGGCTCTCTTCAAAGACGATTTCGCCAGCTGTCGTCAACGTGACACCATGTGCCGAACGGTGTAACAACGAGACGTCGAGTGCACTCTCAAGACTTTTGATTTGTTTACTTAACGCCGGTTGCGTCATATGCAGTACTTCGCTTGCTTTCGTCAGGCTACCGGTCTCCGCGGTGACGAGGAATGCTTCCATCCATTCGGTCTTCATTGGTTCACGCTCTTTTCATACAGGTTGTTTAGAACGTACGCCATTTGAACGCATCTGACAATCATTTTGCATTTTCTATATTCTTAGTTTGGAATATTCTAAATTGGGAATATATAAAATAAAGAGGTGAACGGATATGAATGATCGGATACCAATACGATTCTCAGCTCTCGGAGACGCGACACGGCTCCAACTCATTGAAGCGTTACGAAACGGTCCTCGCTCCGTCAATGAGTTAGCTGAACAACTACACTTACGCCAACCGCAAACCTCGAAGCATTTGAAGCTGTTGCTTGACGCGGAACTAATCACTGTCGAACGGCAGGCGAATCGTCGCTTGTATAGCCTTCGCCCAGAAGCGTTTCGAGAGCTCGTCATGTGGAGCAACTCGCTTGTACAAATGGAAGCCCGCATGCATCGTCTAGACGCACATTTGAAGCAGATTCAGCCGAACGTGAAGGGAGACGGGACGAATGAAAAAGGAATTGAAGACTTCGATTGAGGGAAAGACGCTACGAATGGAATGGACGTGCGAGGCGCCACGAGATAGCGTCTTTGCCGCATTCACGGAAAAAGAGCAGCTCGAAGCGTGGTGGGGACCGGAAGGCTGGGAGACGATGATCAAGACGTTTGAGTTCCAACCGGGTGGTGTATGGCATTATTGCATGCGCTGTGTTGATCCGGCGCAAGGTGACTTTTACGGAATGGAGTCGTGGGGAAAAGCGATTTTCAGACATATCCATGCTCCGAACACGTATAGTCATGCCGATTATTTCTCGGACGCGTCAGGAGCGATCTCTGAACATTTGCCAGGAAGCGAGAATGTCACGACATTCCTCGACCACGGGGAGACGACGTTGATCGTCTTCGAGTCGACCTATGAGACAGAAGCAGCCGTGCAAGAAGTACTCGGTATGGGGATGAAGGAAGGCTTTACGTCGCAACTGTATCGCCTTGAACGATTATTAACGAAACGTTGAGAAGGAGTCGGTGAGGGATGCGGAAGCTCGGTCTTATAGTATGTCTGCTTTGTTTAGCCGGTTGTGGAAAATATACGATGGAAGAGGCGAAAGAGAATGGCGACATCATCGTCCAGAATGATGTTACGAACAGCGACCGATTCGAGTCCTTTTTAAAGAAGTCAACGCAAGGCAAATCAGATCAGATCCGCATCACGGCATTTACGACTGAAGGAGACCCGGTATTGTATGACGTCAAGTATGATGGCAAGTCGTATCAATACACGTCTGATTCATCGCGTGATCAATTCGGTACGACAGACGATGATCGTAAAAACGAAGTCTGTAAGAGACTCGTCAAGACAACTGAGAAGGAACAGTCGGTCTATACGTTACGCCAATGTGCTAAAGGAGCGGATCATGAGCTCTTACGATTGCCAAAACAATAATCAAAAAGGATCGTGTCCCGTCGAATCAATCAGCGGGCACGATCCTTTTTATTCGATGTCGAGACGACGTAAAGCTTCGCGCCAACTGGAGAAGCGCTCAATCAACAACGTCAGTGAAGGTGCTTGGTGCGCTCGCGCCCACTTGGCATATTGTTGACTCGTTAGAAGCGGTCCATGTGTGGCTGCAGCTTGTTGAAGAGCGTCTAAGCAGTCTTGATTGGTGAAGAAGCCGTTCGAGGTGAGATCGAAGTGTGCCAAGGCCTTTTTCCAGGTTCCGAACCGACGAATGATCGTATTCGCACTCAGCATCTCGGGGTGTAGATCTCGCAATTCCGTGTAGGAGCGAATCGTCATGTTCGTTCCTTTTTGAGCGACATAAAAGGCGACGCTCTCTTCGATCGACCACCGCTTCGTTCGCTTGACCGCAGCCGGACGGTTCAACGTCATGCGTTCTTTCGTCGATAAATGGGAAGCCTTGACGATTCCGGCTCGTTCTAATAGGTGTGCCCACGAACCGAATCTGGCGTTGATTTCTTCAAGCGAAGGGTAAGGAAGTTGAGCTGCTAACTTTTGATAATGGGTAGCTTTCATAGGTGAATGGTGCATTTGATGAAGACCTTGAATCAAGCGGATGATCTTCTCATCCGTTGCTAAGGCGGAAGTGGAAGTCGGATGTTGACGCATGCAAGATATCTCCCTTTTGAATGGTTGTTTCAATTACAGGCTAGTGTAGCATGAGGGATTGCGAGAACATACTAACAATATCGTAAGGTAAGAAAAATAGCGCATTTTTATCCAGGAAATACAGGAAAATCAGAGCTAAAACACGAATATAATATTATAGAAGAAAAGAGGGGGAATTGATCAATGACAGAAACACAGACGATTGATACGATGGAGGATATTTTAAAGATGCTCGACGCACGATTGCGTGAACCAGAACCGTTTTGGGACAAGTTCTATGAAGATCGGTCGAAACCGGTCCCGTTTTTTAAGAACATTCCGGATGAGAACTTAGTTCGCTACGTCGAAGAGGGCTGGCTCTCGCCTGGTGACGCATTAGATCTCGGAACAGGACCGGGTCGAAATGCGATTTATCTCGCAACACACGGTTTCTCGGTGACGGGACTGGATCTTTCAGCAACCGCGTTAGACTGGGCAACAGAACAAGCGCAACAGACTGGAGCGCACGTTGCGTTTCGAAAGCAAGATTTTCTAGAGACGACCGAACAGAATACATATGATTTCATTTACGATTCCGGCTGTTTTCATCATATGGCGCCACATCGACGTGTGACTTATGTGACGCGACTGAAGGAGATGTTGCGCCCCGGAGGATATTTCGGATTGACGTGTTTTGTTGCGGGCGGTCCGCTTGGCGGGGCGACGTTGACGGACTGGGAGGTCTATCAAGAAAATAGTCTCCAAGGTGGACTCGGATACACGAAAGAGCGATTACTCTCCATATTCGATGCATTTGACGTCATCGAACTAACGGAAATGAAACCCGTTGACAATCCGGAGGCATTATTTGGTCATGCTGGACTGTGGACTGGTCTGTTTCAATTAAAGGATTGATTCGTCCGACATCCGAGACGCGAACCAGTCTACAAAGTAGTGGACATCCTCTAGCGAAACGATTTGGTGTGTATCGTAAGCGGCGAACAGTGACAAAAAGCGCGGTTCGTCAGGAAAATAATGAAGCAGGAGCGGACGGAGTGTCTCTAGGTCATGCACGAAGCTTTGATCTTCTTCTAAGATGAGGTGATAGGTGCTCCGAATAATCCGTTTCACGATCGAATCGGAATAAAGCAAAGCGACCTGACCGGTTTCTAGGAGAAATAAATCCGTTTTCAACTGCTCACATACTTCACTGTTTAACGCGAAGCCAAGAGCACGTGTCGGGCGAAGGGATGGAAATCGGCTTTGGAGATTTTCGCCTGCCAAAAACAAGTTGACGGATTTCAACCAGACGCCCCAACGAAGTGCTTCGTCATCCCGTATGACGTCCCCAAGCAGACCGATGTCATAATCGATTTTGGTGACGAATGGATAGTCCTTCAACCAGTCTTCTGTCCGTTCATCTAACTGCATGTGTTCTTCTTCCGTCAACGGTTCTGTCAAAATCAGTGTAAAATCGAGGTCGGATTCAAAGGGACGCGCCGTTCCTTTGGCGACGCTGCCATACAAGTACACGCCATGAAACGCGGATAAGGTTTGTACATAGGCGACGACGTCCTGAATTACGGCACGATAACGGACAGGAATCGCTTCAGCGGAAGTTGGATTGTGGATGTAGCCATTTTTCGTGCCCAATGTCGTTGGATACTGCATCTGTCTTCCTCCTCATCCTTCAGGGATGGATTGATAGCGATACCACTTCTTGTTTCGCTGCACATATAAAAACATCGTATCATCTTTTTCTTGATAGATGACCGTACCGCTCTTAAGACGAGTTGCCATGCCGTCCTTTAGCGTCTTTTCGGATGCTATTTCTTGAACACGTGGACCAGGAGTCAAGGAGAGATCGGAGACGGTTACGACCTGATCTAGTCGATACACGCGATCGTTCAAGCGGATGACGTCTTGAGCTTGTTTAATGGCTTCCGCCGCGATGAGGTCCGTCGTTGTCATCGTCGTCTCCGCTAAGCATCCGCTGAGACAAAGCGCAACTAATCCTATAGTCGCTGACATCTTTTTCATGAAATACACCTCTTTCTCTATTAATATATCGTAATTTACGATATATTCGTTTTATACGATATAAGGGGGAGCATCATGATTTCAGCTGATTTTGCAAAAATATATTATCAACTACATCCACGATTCGAGGAAAACCTATCTCACCAAAGTGTGCGTATTTTGCAATATATTCAATTTGCAGTGAATCCGACGATCAAGCAGATTGCCGAGGCATTTCGCCTCTCACATAATACGACGTCCGAGCATGTCAAAAAGTTGGAGAAATTAGATTATATCGAAAAAAAACGGAATCCAAAAGACCAACGCCAAGTGACGATTGGTTTGACAGACATAGGGGATACAATCGTTCGTCGTCATACAGAACTCGATCCCGAGCGGTTAAATCAAGTCCTTGCTACGATGTCAAAAACAGACCAACAGGCGATTGAACAGGCGTTTCGATTGTTGCGGGAGGCGGCAGATGACTGCTTTTCTCGTTAAGGTGCTGTCGAGCGCACTGATCATCGGTCTCGTCACGGAAGTCGCCCGGCGTTCACCGTCACTGGGTGGTGTGTTGTCTGCATTGCCCGTCGTCAGTCTGATAAGCTTTGCCTGGCTCGTTAAACAAGGAAGTGAACGGGCAGAACTAAGTACATTCTTAAAGTGTGTGTTGCTCGGATTACCGGCGACGTTTTTATTACTTGCCGTTTTATACGGATTGATCCGCTTAGGTATTCCTATTTTTTACAGTATACTCGGTGCAACAAGTCTTTTTATCGTTTGTTGGTATATCCAACGTTACCTACAACAGTGGTGGCAAACGTAATCAAAAAGGAGACAAAGTAATGGTAATCCTTCAAACAGAACGATTGACGATTCATCCGTGTACGGCGAATGATGTGACACGTTTACAACAACAGCAGTATGACAATGGTCCAGAAGTTCAGCATCATTTGATGTCGATAGCGTCAGATCCCTCGCTACTATACTGGGGTAGCTGGCTCGTTATGACAAAGGATGGTCAAGTAATCGGGGATATCGGATTCAAGGGGAAGCCGGACATACGACAAGCGGTCGAAATCGGTTATGGTCTGTTACCAGCGTATCACAATCAAGGGTTTGCGACGGAAGCAGTTCAAGCATTGATTGAATGGGCGTTTGAACAAACGGAAGTGACAGTGGTACTTGCGAAGACGGAGTCGACGAATCAAGCATCAATCCGAGTACTCGAAAAAGCGGGATTGATTCAGGTCGGGAGAGACGATCGGTATATCATGTGGGAGCGTATGGAGAGGATGTAAAGGAAACTTGACAGTTAGTGTGTTATTTACATATAATGGGACTACGAGGTGAAATCATGAAAAATAAGGTCAAGGAGATGCGCGAAGAACGAGGCTGGTCGCAAGGCGAACTGGCAAAACGATTGACCGTGTCGCGTCAGACGGTCATTTCCATCGAAAAAGAGCGGTATAATCCGTCACTCGACCTCGCGTTTACACTAGCTGATCTGTTTGAGCGGCGAATCGAAGACATCTTTATACCGAATCGAACGAACGAGGAGTGAATAAAATGAAGCGAGTCAATGTGTTCTTAGACATCATTTTAATTGGAGTAGGTCTGTACTTAACAATGACAGATCCGGCGGCTAAAACTCTCGGGATCATCCTCGTTTTAGCTGGCGTCACGTCACGTATCTCAGGAACGGTATTCTCACCGAACGAACCGTATGATGAGCGCCAAGGAGCGGTTAAAATCCGTAGTGGACATATGGCTTATCTCGTAAGTATCGGATATCTTTTTTTAATCTTGATTCTCGTCAATCTGTCGATCATTCAAGACATTCAATTTGCTCTGTTGCTAGCATTAGGAGGGCAAATCCTGTTATTTCCAATCGTATTAATATTTGTCAATCGACGGATTTGATGAATACAAAAAAGGAATGTGTCTGACACATCCCTTTACTCCATACGTCATCATGAATTCTGACGAATGGTTTCATTCAATTTATGACGGTACGATGTTTGCCAAGACTGCTCGTCCTTCACTAACTCATCACAAAACGCAGCAACATCCTCTCCAGTGAAATCTGTCACTGGTTTTTGCTCGAAGGCGGCTTGTTCCATCAACTCGAGGACGACGGTCAGTACACGATGACTACTTTGCCAACTCGTTAGTCCACCCGTGACATTTAAATAGCGTTGAATCGCTTGATAAGCCTCATAGTAGCGAGGAGGAAGAGATTTAGCCCGCTTCTCCATCGACCGCCATTCTCGTTTAGCTTCCATACTACCGGTGATCCGCTCGAATATTCTCATCATCTCGTACTCCCTTCTTGTTTTAACTGCTGCAGTTCTTGCATTTTGTCAGATACGAACGCCCATTTTTCCCAAAAGATACGTAAACGATCGTGTCCTGCTTCGTTTAGCGTATAAAATTTTCGAGGAGGTCCCATTGTTGATGCTTTTTTTTCGATATGAACGAGCTGCTGCTTTTCTAAGCGCATCGTGATTGTATAGACTGTCCCTTCCACGACATCTGAGAATCCGAGTTGACGTAACTGTTGAGTGATTTCATAACCATAAGTTTCACCGCGGCTAATGATCTCAAGTACACATCCTTCAAGTATACCTTTGAGCAATTCTGTGATATTTTCCAAATTATTCACCTCGATACTTAATAAATCAGCTACTTAGTATTAATGATTACCGCTATATAGTAACACAAAGTACTGGTTTGGACAATATAAAAACCGCCTTATTATGGGCGGTTGAATCGAAATTAAGAGATCGCAAACGTATCCCGTAACTCGATGATTGTTCCTTCGGGTGCTTTTAATTTGCTGAGGTGACCATCAACGACGAAGTAGATGTTTCCGCCGTGTTTCGGTAGGAAAGGCATCCCGAGTCGTTCCAAGCGTGCTACTTCTTCTTGCAAGTCGTCAACGTAAAGTGCGAAATGGACGGGACCCGCTGCTTGTTTCGTATAATCGGTGAATGGCTGACCCGATTTGGGTGTTTGCAATTCGATATAGAAATCACCGAGTCGTAACCAGCTGTTAAAGGTGCGGTCGTGAAAACCAGGTGACTCTTGAACGAGAGAGAACCCAAGCTGTTCATAAAATTGTTTAGACGCAGCGTAGTCCGTCGTCTGAATACAGATGTGATGAATTTGTTTCATGCTAAAACCTTCCTTCGTGTTCAATGAAATCATGCAAAACTAGTGTAGCATTTCACGGTTCGGTTGGAACGAATGAAATGGAGAATATGATGCAACAAACGATGAATTTGATTTGTGAACGTTTTTTATTAGGGCAAATGATTAGCGAACCTGTACGATTGACAGGGGGACTCCTGCATGAGACATGGCGACTACAGACGACGACTGGATCTTACGTTTTAAAACGATTGAATCCCGACATCATGCGACGCCCTGAAGCACGAAATAATTTTAAGATGTCTGAAGAGGTCGCCATGCAAGCGTCATTTCACTTAGCAGCATTACCAGCACGTCGCGTCAACAATCAAGCAGTGCAGACGATTGACGGCTCGGATTACCTTTTGTTTGATTGGATTGATGGCAAGACGTTATCAGCCGATCAGCTTCGATCGGCACATGCACGACAAATTGGAGTTCAATTAGGACGGTTGCATGGACTTACGGTAGCGACAACTGGGTTTTTAAAGCCGGATACCTCGAGTACTTCAATCGATTGGGACGGTCATTTAAAAGAAGGAAAACGGCAGCAAGCAAAGTGGTTGCATCTATTCATGGAAGAGCAGGAACATCTGCAACGAATAGAAAGACTAGCACAGGAAGCACAGAGACAACTGCCAGTAGACTGGATTGTCAGTCATCGTGATCTCGATCCAAAGAACGTCCTCTGGACACTCAAGGGTCCAGTCCTGATTGACTGGGAGTCTGCGGGTCTGATTCATCGAGCTGTTGACGTGTTCGAGACAGCCTGTTATTGGTCAAAGAAAGAAGACAATACGTTCGATCGTAATCGATTTAACGTATTTCTTGATGGTTACGCGACAAACCAACGTTTGCCTGGTGTCGACTGGACGCACGTCATTGATAGCAGTGTCCAAGGAAAGCTCGACTGGCTGAAATTTAATCTCGATCGCTCGCTTGGGAAAAGTGGTATCTCTGAAGCGGAACGAGTACTTGGAACGGAACAAGTCGTTCTAACAATAAAAGAATTACGAGCGCATGACCGGAATCTCTGGATGAAGTGGATGTCGGTAAGATAAGCATAAAAAGAGGCACCGAATCACTCGATTCGATGCCTCTCTTGTTATTAAAACGATTTCACCAACTGTTCAACCGTTGATTCAGGAGTACGAATCGGAATATAACCGAGTTGCTTGATCCGGTCATTCGCAAATGTCGCGTGTTCCGCTGCACGGTCTGGCACTTTGAACGCCGTGCCACTTGCTGTGATCAACTTCATCCGGAAATCCGTCTCAGGTAGATTCGCATCGATCGCATTGAAGATGTCCCCATTATGCGCATTTGTTGCGGCAAGGACAATCATCTCGACTAGATTATCCGTATGGACCCACGGGACGACATCGTCCGGGTGCACCCAAGTAATCATATCCGCTTCTTTCATCCGCTCGACTTGTCGATCTCCCCAGTAGGATTGTTCTTCCGCACAAATTGATCCTGGGCGTAAGATGATTAAATCGGAATCGGGTGTGTTTTCCTGTAACAGGCGTTCGGATGCCTGCTTTGTATGGATGTAGACGTGCTCTGACGATAGAAGTGGTGACGTTTCCGTAAAATGTCCACTCACTACTTCTCCGTACACGGAAGTCGTCGAGATGTGAATGATGCGCTTGACACGAGCTGTTGTCGCAGCATCTGCGAGATGTTGTACACCTGTGACATTTGCTTCCTGAGCTAAGTCAGCATCGTCCCCGAGATAGGCAGCACAGTGAATCAACAGATCAACGCCTTGGAGTGCTGCAAGAAGCGAAGCTGGATGACCAAGCTCACCGATGACTGCGTGGACACCATTGAAAGCGTATTGGTCCGCTTGTTCCTTGGAGCGATACAAACCGCGCACTTCACGCGCTTCTTTTAGGACGCGACGCGCGACACGTGAGCCAAGCGTCCCGGTCATCCCTGTAATCAAAATCGTACTCTCGTTTAAGTTCATGGGTGCTTACTCCTTTGACTCCGTTTTTTCAGCGAAACATTTCTCACAAATGAAACGACCTTCGCTTTTTAAGTAAGCTTTTACTTCCGTCATCCCACGATGTTTTGGATAACGCATCTGAATGTAAACCTTTTCGTTTCCTTCGATCGTTTTGCCACAATGAATGCATGTCGGTTCTTTACCAAACATCCTAACGCCTCCTTGATATTTTTATCTTCTACCTCATCGTAAAGGATAATCAAGAGTGTTGGAAGAATAAAGTAAAAAAGGAATCTAAAGGAGGGTGTCTATGATTTTCATTGCTATTTTTCTTGCCGTCGGTGGAGTCGTCTGGTTCATTTCAGCGCGCAGTCAGTCGAAACATCGTTCGCTCGACGATCAGGAGTATACGCTGAACCAGCACGACGTCCATCAGCAACAAAATCATCGTGATTTTTGAAGGAATGTCAAGGAGCATCCGGTCAATCGACCGGATGCTCCTTTTTAGCGGTTACGTACATAAAGGAAATATTTCGCGTTGCTCCAAATCAAGGCGATAATCAATAAACTGATTGCGAAGATCTGAGACTGTCCGGTTTCATACGAATAAATGACCAATACGACGATGACACCCATCAATAGGAGTTGCAACGAAGATTGTGAACGAATGAGACCTTCTAACATGACGTGTCGTTCTCCGTCATCTGAGGCGGCAAATAGCTTTTTGACATAGTTTGTTTCCGAGTACTTTGGGAAATCTCTGTTTGGGTAGATATGACGCATAAGATTAAGATAATAATAGGATGCAAAACTACTGATAACAAAAAAGAAACTGCTCAGTATCAAATGAAGTCCGAAATGATTTTCGATGATGCTAAAAGATGCGAGACCGATGCTGAGAAGAGTAGAGATTTGAACTATCATCATGCCATCCGCATAGTATCGATTCACTTGACCGTCAATCGCATCCTCGTCGTCTGAAGAAACAGTGAGTCGAGTCAATTGACGAATTTGCAAATAGCGCACGATATAACTGAGAGTAAAAACCGTCAAGATAACGAAAAGACCAGTGAATATGTAATTAAGATAAATCGATAGTTCAAACTGTGACAAACTGGTATGTTTGAAGACAGACATGACGATATAACTACTAATGAAACCGAGCAGTGCTGCGATGATGACTTTGATCGCTTCTTTTTTCATATTAATTCCTCCTCATCGAAATAAAAAATTTCTTCTAACGGCGTATTAAACACACGAGAAATTTTGACAGCGATCAGTAGCGAAGGCATGAATTCTTCACGCTCGATTAAGCTGATCGTCTGGCGCGAAATGTTTGCACGCCGCGCCAGTTCAGACTGATTCCACCCGTGACGAGCACGTAATTCTTTTAAACGGGATTTCATATAGTGATTCACCTCCTATATAATGTAACTTATCATAGTCTTTTTGACAACGATAATAGTCAAAAAAGATAATATGATAGTCATCGATATAGAAATCAATCATACTGATGGGATAAATTGTATACTAGAATAAGTCGAAAGGAGATGTGAAACACGTCGATGAAATCTCAGTCATCTGTAAACGATGTTTTTTATCATGATGAGGATGTTACGTGCCAAATCGCATTGGTTCTACAAATCGAAGAGACACTGCTCAAACAAAAAATCACGTATCTCCAAGACGTGACAGACTCGGTCGCAACTAATACATACGAACAAGGACGTCAGCAGCTATCAGACAAACTCGATACGTTAAGACGTTCGGTAAAAATCGATCTTATCTCGCGCGACGACGTCAAGCTCCGAACGCGAGCACTCTGGAAACAGTCACTCAGAGCGACGCGTGTGACGGAAGAGGAAGCGCGTCTCATCCAAGAGTATCTTCGGATTGAGGCAACAATGCTGACACGAACGGGAGAAGCGGTTTCTGATCTCTATGCCGCATTATTTGATGCGGATGAGTCGACACGGAAACAAGCATTCTTATCGATTGAAGAAGGGTTCCAGACGAATGAATCTGTCATTCAACGATTATTTTCGCAACTCGTCGACTTGCGACAAGTGCGTGCTTCTGCAAGCCATCAGGCGGGATACGAAGAATTGGCTTTTGCGGAGCTCGGACGTATCGATTATACAAGCAAGGATGTCGATCATTACCCCAGCATCATTCAAACTTATTTTCTGCCGGTTAAACAGCTATTTCAGCTCGAGCAACAATCGTTTCTTGGCAAACAGACTCTCCATCCGTGGGACGTTCGGCAATCAGCCTATACGCAGATTGATCATCACGTAACCGGTTCTGACGCTTCATTCTTAGGCAAGGCACAAGCGATTCTTGAGAGCGTTCATCCGACTTTTGCTGACATCCTAAAAGAGATGCGCCAAGCGGAACATCTCGATATCGGGGCCAGGTCGAATAAGGCTGGTGGTGGATTCTGCGAGTATTTACCCGTCGAACGACAATCGTTCTTGTTCATGAGTCGCATGCAGACATTCGATGATCTCGTCATTTTCATGCACGAGATGGGGCATGCCGTCCATCATGATGCGATGAAAGAGACGTATGATGGACTTCAACCGATTCCGCTCGAAGTCGGGGAATTCGCCGCCATGTCGCTTGAACTGTTGACGATGAACGAGTGGTACCAAGTGATTCCAGATAAAAGAGACGTTGCCCGAGCGAAACTCGAACAAATTCGTTCTATAGTGGAGTTCTTGCCGCAAACAATCATCGTTGATCGTTTCCAGTCATGGCTTTATGCTCACTCGGACCATCTGCCGGAAGAACGGCAAGCTTCTTTTGCACGTCTCCGGGATACGTATGATACGGACGTCCTCGATTGGTCGGAGACGCCTGATTGGAAAGGACTCGAATGGATGAGTGTCATTCATCTCTTTGAGACGCCGTTCTATTACATTGAATATGCGATCGCCCAAATTGCTGCTCTTCAGTTGTATCACCGTTTTACGAAAGATCCTGACCAAATGATGAAAGACTTTCTTGCAGCTTTAGCGCTTAGTCAAACCCATTCGGTTCAAGAAGTTTATGCGAGAGCGGGTGTGTCATTCTTACCGAGTGATGTGGAAATGAGAGAGTTGCTGACATTCCTAGAAGGTCAAATCGAAGCTTGGATAAATGAGTTGGATCAATCAGACGACGAAGATGTTAAGAAGAGAAAGTCTTAATCCGGAGCGACAGATGTACAAAACGATAGGAGGACGAACATGAATATACGTAAAAACATCGTCTATGCGACATTATTCAACACTACAGGCAATCAATTATTGATGGTTGAGAATCGTGGAAATCACGGTGACTACTATACATTGCCCGGTGGAACGGTCGAACATGACGAAACGCTACATACTGCAATTACACGCGAAGTGTTGGAGGAGACGGGCTTCTCTATCATTCCAGGGGATATCGTTCATGTGGCGGAAGCATTTTTTCCGCAAGCTGGCGAACACTGTCTGTTTTTCTTCTTCGCAGGTGAAATTACAACAGGTCAGTTAAAAACGAATGTTCCAGAAGAGATCTCCGGACTCGTCTGGATGGACCGCGAGGAAGCATTCAAACATCTCAATCTTCCAGAAACATCAAAAGAATCGCTTTTTGCTGGTCGAACGGTACCATATGATTTTGCCGGAGAAATCATTCATACGTAATCAAGTGTCCCCTGACGTACTAAAGCGACTCAATTTCGGGTACAACAATACAGGAGCATTACCCGAAACTTGTAGAAAGTCAGGTGAACACACGGTATGTCGATTCTTACGTTTCACGAAGTCAGCTATCAACACATCTTACACGAAATAACAGGTGAGTTCCGCGAAGGTGTCATTACAACGCTCGTCGGACCGAGTGGTGCCGGGAAATCGACTACATTGAAACACATCAATGGACTAATTTCTCCCGATCGCGGCGAAATTTGTTTTCGAGGCGAACCACTTGAGCAGATGAATTTGCTCGATGTCCGCAAACGGATCGGGATGGCGTTCCAAAGCGCGCCGATGATTCCGGGTACCGTCTACGATAATATCAATTTACCGAAATCAATCTTCGGTGAATCGTTACCGCGCGAAGAGGCGGAACGTTTGCTACAACAAGTCGACCTATCCGTCGAACTTGAGCGACCCGTCAAAGATTTGTCGGGTGGTGAACGGAGCCGACTCGGAATCGCACGGACACTCGTCAATCGACCGGACGTCCTGTTGCTTGACGAAATCACGGCAAGTCTCGATTACCGGATGGTCCAGGAGATTGAGAAGTTAATTCTTGATTTACAGCAGGAGTTACAGACGACGATCATTTGGATTACGCATGACTTAGAGCAAGCCAAGCGGGTCAGCGACGACGTCTGGTTTTTAAAGGATGGACGATTGATCGAGTCTGGTGCATTCAAGGAACTCGCTACAAGTGGTCAAGCAGAGACGCAAGCGTTCTTGAAGGGGGAATCGGTATGAGTTATCTCCAACTGGCGACTTCGCTCATCTTCATTCTGATCCCCCTCGTCTTAGCGCGGACGTTACGGCTTGGTCTAGAGAAGGACATCCTCATCGCAACCGTTCGATCAATCGTTCAACTCTTGATCATCGGTTATATTCTGACGTTCGTCTTTGAAAGCGGCAGTCCAATTTTCATGTTACTGATGATTTTGTTGATGATTGGTGCAGCGACACTGAACGTCATCCGTAAAGGGGACGGGATTCCCGGAATCCAGTGGATCATCTTGTTCACACTGATTGCGGTCGAAGCATTGACGATGGGCATTTTGCTCGGATTACAGATCATTCCGTTCGAAGCGCAGCAAGTCATTCCAATCAGTGGGATGGTCATCGGGAACTGTATGATTCTCTCCTTACTGTTTCTCAATAAGTTCAAGGACGAGGTCGAACGGAGCGACGAGGTCATCGAACTAATTCTCTCGCTTGGTGGGGATGCGAAGACCGCAATCGATACGAGCTTAAAAGGCGCGATCCGGACGAGTATGATTCCGACGATCGAAGCGCAAAAGACGATGGGACTCGTCCAACTACCCGGGATGATGAGCGGTTTGATTATCGGTGGCGCCGATCCGATGGAAGCAGTCCTCTACCAACTGTTGATTTTGTTCCTGATTTTGACGACAGCAGCGATGGCATCCGTCCTCGTCGGTTTTTTATCCTACCGCCGACTCTTCAATGAAAAAGCACAATTCATCGGTTTAACCTATAAGAAAAAAGACACATAAGGAGTATGACATGCAAACATATCCCATTACAGAAGCCGACCTGCAACTGGTCGAACTAGCAACCGAAACGATTCAAAGCCGCTATGCTGACGACAAACATCATGTCGCTGCCGCTTTACGGACAAAAGATGGCGCAACAAAAACCGGTGTTCATGTCGAAGCCTATATCGGACGTGTGACGGTCTGTGCGGAAGCCATCACGATCGGTTCCGCCATCACGGATGGATTAACGGATTTTGAGACGATTGTTGCCGTGCGACATCCCTATTCGGACGAGACAGACCGAACGATTCGTGTCGTCAGTCCATGCGGCATGTGTCGCGAACTGATTTCTGATTATGCACCAGATGCTTTCGTCCTCTTGAATCTGGACGAACAATTGACGAAAGTCCGGATTGCGGACTTGATTCCACTTAAATATGTCCGATAGTAAAATGCAAAACCTCATCGTTTGATGAGGTTTTTTGCATTTACTTCTAAATAATCCTTATATTGGGTATAATAGATGCTGGATATTATAGGAGGGATGTACGTGTCAGCTTTATTGGAAGTCGAACGATTATCAAAAATCTATACACGGGGAACAGAGACGGTTGAAGCGCTAAAACAAGTTTCCTTCACTTTAGAAGAAGGTGGCTTCATCGCCATCATGGGTACGAGTGGCTCTGGAAAAAGTACCTTATTGAATATTTTAGGGGCGCTTGACGCACCAACCGGTGGAACGTTGACGCTAAAGGGAAAACGACAACGGGACATTTTCACTGAACCCGCAGCCACGCTATACCGACAACAGCATATCGGTTTCATCTTTCAGTCGTTTCATTTACTCGATGACTTGACGGTCCATGAAAATATCGCTTTACCGTTGATGCTGAAAGGAATGGATGATCAAACGATCAATCAAGAGGTCGAAACTTGGCTCAATCGTGTCGGACTGACCAAGTGGAAAGGTCATCGACCGCAAGAGTTATCGGGTGGACAACAACAGCGGGTAGCGATCGCCCGTGCCTTGATCAGTCGACCGCCGATCATCTTAGCTGATGAACCGACGGGAAACCTCGATTTTAAGACATCCGCTGAAATCATGCAGTTGTTGCAAGAACTCAATCGGGAACAACAGACGAGTATCCTGCTCGTGACGCATGATGCGACTGTAGCCGCTCATGCGAAGCGGGTACTTTACTTCCATGACGGTCAAATCGTCGCCGATCAGCTGTCGACAGGAGACGTGGCACCGATTTTAGCAACGTATGAGCAGTTCGTGGGGGTCATATGAAGCGACAACATCTCTTTCGACTCGCGCATCGACTGTATCGTAAAAGTCCGATGATTTTATTGACGTCAATCGGAAGTGTCATGATTTCAATCGGTCTTGTCTTAACGATGGTGATCTTTTTGTTACATAATCAAGCAACAATCGAAACGGATCGACAGCTAACATACGGTCAAGTCGATCTGACAATCAAATATTCACCTGAAGGCGAGCGGACGGAACAGACCTTGCTTGAGCAACTCAAGAAGGATAAAGGTATCTTACGCACAGAGCCAATCTTACAGTCAACAGCACGAATTTCTGGTCAAACGATGGCCGACGTCGAAACGATTGGTGTTCAATCGGATGCGTTAACGAAAAGTCGGTACCACTTCACGACCGATTTGCAACGAGGAGAAGCGATCCTGTCAGCTAAACTTGCGACGTCGCTTGACCGTACTGTCGGGCAAGCGCTACGTGTCGGGGAAGAAACGTATCAGATTCGCGAGATTCTACCGGACACCAAAACATCAAAGAACGCGCAAGATCAAGTCCTGCTTTCATATGCTGATCTGCAGAAGCATCACACAAGCGAAACTAAAGCGATTTTGCTCGATATGAAAGAAGGGACGGATGTCGTACGCTATGCCGATACGCTCGTCCAATCGAATCCGAAGCTCCGTGTTGAGCTTTCGGAAGGACAAGCACTCTCACCGGCACTGAACGGTTACATCGGGATCTTGTCATTGCTGATTCTGGTCGTCTCTGGCTTGATCTTAATCGCAAACTTCGATTTATACTTGCGCAAACATACTGTCCAATTTGCGATCATGCGGACGCTTGGGGCGACGACCCGACAGCTGTTTCAGTTGTTCCTCGTTCAATCCGGCTTGATCGTCTTAGCAGGAACGGTGCTCGCGATTCTAGGTGGGATTTGCTTACCGTTACTCGGTCAATTTGTATGGCCTGCTGAAGGTAAGATGATCGTCTCACTCTTACTCGAACATCGTGCTTTCTTAGGACTCATCACGTTCGGCAGTTCCTTGTTGATTCTGATGTTGCTCGCGAGTACAGCGTACCGAAAACGGGATGTGTTGCCGCTTCACGTCCTACGAGACAATCTGAAAACGGCGTCACGATCGACGCGACGAAAACGCCTTGTTCTCGCTAGTAGTGGGTTGACTGCCAGCTTGATCTTATTTGCTGAAGTGATTGCGAGCACGGAGGGAGCACGAGCGATTGCTTGGCTCGGTGCGACCGTTGCTTTTTTACTGTCGATGTATCTTGCAACACCCCTTCTCTTGAAGGAGATTCTTCATCGAACGGAACCAATCGTTCGACGGTTAGCGGGACCGACGAGTTTCGTCGCATTCCGGGGTGTGTTGCCACAACTACGAAAAAATGCCTGGTTGATGATGATCGTTCAAGTATTGATCATCATCGTCGTCATCGGATCGACGTTCCTTGAGACAGTACAACAAAACGAACGGAAGTACATCATCAGCCAATACCCGACAGAAGTCGTCTTAAAGAGTCGCTTGGATGAGGGAACACAAGGGAACCCGCTACAATTGATTCGACACATTGAAACTGACCTACCTGGCGCAAAAGCGACTTTCCTGTCGTCTCGAAATTCCTTCGAATACCAATCACCGCAAAAAGATGTCTCGATCGAATACGAAGTGACGGACTATCGTCGCCTCGACGTCTTAGAGGGAGAACAGACGAGTGACACAGAAGGGATCATCGTCTCACATGCCTTCGCTAAAAAATATAGTCTCCAAATAGGCGATACGTTGCCGCTCGGGCGATGGGACGGGGAGCAAGAAAAAAGCGTTTCGGTCGGTCAATTCCGAATCGTTGGAATCGAAAAGAAGATAGCACCAGACGTCTTCGTCGATTGGCGGAACGAGCAGCTGCGACAACCGAACGATCAAATCTTGAATGTCTACATCGACGTTCCGTCCGAGTTAAAGAAGGCGCAAGTGACCAAAAAATTATCAGAGATCACGCAAAGTTATCCGACATTGCAAGTTAATCGACTATCTGACGCGCTTCGCGATGCGGAGCAACAAACGACGGAGCGCTGGTTCGTCTTCTTGATTGCGCTCGTCGTCATGAGTGGTTCCGTCTGGTTCGGACTTGCTAATGCCTTACTTAGTTTCGTAAGTGGGAAACGAGGCGAGTATGCCTTGTTACGAACGATTGCATTGAAACGAAACGAGCTCCGTCAGTTGACACTCGTTCAAATGCTTTTGTTCATTGGGAGCGGCGTCATCTTCGGACTAATCAGTGGATTTGGCGCAACATTGTTCGTGACACGGATTGATGATACAGGATCATTCTATTTCAACGTACCGACGATTGCTGGAACCATTGCCGGTTTGGTAGTACTAGTCGTCGGCATCGCTTGGTTCGTCACCCGACGGAAGCAGGAAAACCTCGTTCACGAATTGAAACAGTAAGTAAGGGCAAGTGAACCGGGGGGATCGGGATGCGAAAAACGATGGGAGCGATTCTATTACTACTGTTGATCAGCGGTGTCGGGTGGTGGATGATCGCGGATGAACGTGATGCGACCTATGAGCAAATCGTTGAAGTGCAAGTCGTTCGACATGTAACGAAGCAGTTTGGACGTGATAACATCACGTCGGTCAAACCGTACTTCGTAGCGTCAGAATCGTCAAAATCACGGCGTCATCAAATTGCTGTTCAGCTGAAGTCCGCACCGACGGGGGAATACCGGATGTATCGTGTACTTCGGAATAAAGTCGAGTATATCGGACGATCACGGACCGTTCGACCGAATTGAAAGAAGAATTAAAGTCAGTTGGGGGAATATCGGTGAAAACGAAAGCAGAACGAATCTCTTATATCCAGGAAGAAAAACGTCAACTCGCAAAACCACGATTTTATAGTTCGTTGTTCTATGGCATCAGTATATTTTTAGTCGTCACGTTTCATGAAGCATATTGGCCGTTCGTGATGCTTATTGCAGCATTGATTTGGATTGCGCGGATTCACATGATAGAAGCGGAACGAGATATAGAATTGACGGAAAAACGACGAATGAAAAAGAATATTCAGTTACAGTACATGACGAATTTTGTGTTCATCATTTTGATCGGATTGTTCTATCCCGTACTATTTATGTTTGATTTACCACTTTTCCCGAATATTTTTGTCTATGCTTTATTTGTTGTCGTCTTTCTCACGTTGGATACTAGTTTTGAGAGAAACGGACGGCGTCTCGACGCTGAGCATCCAACGAAGAAAGAACTGCGTACGTATCCAAAGTCGTGGAAAAAGATTTGAATTGGAGAGCCGGTCATTGAACCGGCTCTTTTTGAGCATTCCTGTCGCTTCAGCACGAGAGGCTACCGTATGATGGAGAAGCACATGAAAAAGGAGGTCCTCGTATGCTTGCGATCATCATTGGATTCATCATCGGGTTACTCGTTCCGGTTCAAACGAGTGTCAATACACGACTGCGAGACGTCGTCGGTTCACCGTTCCTTGCTTCGCTGATTTCTTTTTCGATTGGCTCACTATTTTTACTACTTCTCGTGTTGCTTGTCGATGGTAATCTCACAGGTCTCACGGCTACTGCTGACGAACCGTTCTGGATTTGGGGTGGTGGACTGCTTGGCGTCATCTATTTGACTGGGAACATCTTGCTGTTTCCTCGTCTCGGAGGTGTTCAAACGGTCATCATGCCGATTTTCGGTCAAGTCGTCATGGGGCTGTTGATTGATCATTTCGGGTTATTTGAGGCGAACATTACAACACTCTCGCTAACACGAATCATCGGAGCAATTCTTGTTTTGCTCGGCGTCGTTGGGACGGTCGCGCTCGGTGACTATTTGGCACGGCGACAGAAGCAACATGTGGAGTCACGAGAGAACTCGTTACTCGTTTGGCGTATTCTCGGAGTTCTGACCGGAATGATGAGCGCAGCCCAAACAGCCATCAATGGCCATCTCGGAAGTGTTCTCGGGTCAGCTGTGAAAGGGGCATTAATCTCGTTCGTCATCGGAACGGTCACCTTACTGCTCTTGAATCTGATCCTACGAACGAAGTGGCAAATGGATCGTACGCAACCACTTCCCGCGTGGATTTGGATCGGGGGATTGATTGGTGCATTGTTCGTTGCCGGTAATGCGTTCATCGTTCCGCTCGTTGGTACGGGACTCGCTGTCGTCATCGTCACGATTGGCTTACTGACTGGAAGCTTATTAATTGACCGTTTCGGCTGGTTCGGTGCAAAAAAACAACCGGTCACGGGTGTACAGATTGTCAGTCTACTCGTCATGCTAGGTGGCATCATTCTAATTCGAATTTAAAAAGCAGCTCGTTCAAACGTATGATGGAATACGTTGAGAACGAGCTGTTTTCGGTCATTTCCTTAAATCAATCTTAATGGCAATCGTTTTTGCAAAGTTATCTCCGGAAACGAACATGACGAATTCTGTCTCATCCGCAGGTACTTGATAGACAAGATTCACATGTGATTTTCCCGGTGCTACATATTTTATTCCTTGTTTCCATGTCTTTTCGTTTTTATTTTCATAATCAATCGGTTCATAGACACCACTGACTCCTGTCATCTGGAAACGATTCGGGAAATAGTAACTCTCTTCACCAGCTTCTAGATAGTTGAGATCTTGATAAAAGGTCGGAACCGTAATATATCGATACCCGGCTTTTTCTTTCAATTTCAAGGAGCTAGGTGGTTGTTTCAATAACTTACCTACCCAGAAACTTGTGTCTTTAACGGCAGGGTCTCCGGGGAAAGTCTTAATCGTTCCTTTTGCCATCGTTTCTTCGATCACTCCGGAAGATTCTTTTGGTGTCGCATCGAGTTGTCGTTTTGCACCCGTCAAGCCATCGGAAATCTTACTGCCGGTCGTGATAACTTTTGGTGCTTTCGCAGTCGATGTTTGTTCGACTGGTCCTTCATTCGTGGCGAATAAGAAGAGCGATAGGACTCCGATGAATAACACAGCACCGATGGATGAAAGTGCTAGCTTGAAACGACGTTCTGTTTCTTTAGAATTGGCACTTATGTTACTGATCGCCGCGTTTGGAACGATACGGACAGCGCGCTGTGCTGGTAAAATCGCTCCGATGACACCTGTCAGGAGCGGAATTAGAATCGTTGCAGATAAGAAACCGAGTTCCGTTGTCGGGAATTGACGATACACTTGCCAAATCATCGCAAGAGCAAAGAGAAGACCGATGATCCCGGCTAGTAATCCTGTTAGTAAACCTTCAAGTAAGACGAGACGACGAATCAATCCGTCTTGCCAACCCGTCGCTTTTAAGACTGCGAGTTGACTCCGACGTTCATTGACGTTTTGCCAAAGAATCTCTGTCGTCGTCAAGATGGCAATCAATAAGGCAACTCCCATCGCAACATAATGCATCGTACCGACTTCTAAGGCGACATATTCACCTAGCCATGTCGCATAGAGAACGCCTTTTAAGCGGAATGTCACGAAGAGGAAGAAGATAAACAAACTTGTCGGTAAGGCAATTGAAATGATTGAAAGAATCGTACGTTGCCAGTATGTGACAAGTTGATTTATGCCCATTCCAAGAATCGATTGTGAGCGTACGAATCTGCGAGAGCGAGATACTTCACCAGAGCGAATACTTTCGTACGGTTTGATTCTACGAATTAATGCCATTGGTACGAGCGTACCACCCCAGTAAATGAGTAGGCCGGCAAGTCCAATTAAAAGAATTCGTCCTAGGGCGATTGGATGATCAGTCGTTAACCAAAACGTTCCGAGGATTGACCAGGCAATTAACGCTACGAGAGACCCGAGTAAAGTCGCTTCAAGAAACAGTAACTTAGAGAGTTGACGCGGGCGCCAGCCGAGAGACAACAGAATTGCGAATTCTTTTTTTCGTGCATAGAGCAGAATGATATTCGAACTAAAGACATAGACGAGCGCAACCGCAATGACACTAGCGATGACACCAGACATGCCGACTTTCGCTTCTTGGAAAATCGTCATTGAAGAACCAAGCTTGATCCACGGTTGTTGGACCCATCCGAGGGCTGATTGTTTTTCAAGTCCAGGCAAGTACGTCAAAGCGAGCTGGGGAGAGGAACCAAGCGTGATATCCGTAATCAGACCGGTCTTTTCCTCAATTTCTTTCGCGACGTCTTGGAGTTTTTGCTCACTCGCTGCATTCATCTGATCGACGCCTTTTACATTGACGCGTATGACAGAGATCGCTTTTTCGCCGCGAATCTTGAAGGCGGCATCAAGCGTCGTCAACATCGAAGGGGGTTTCGTCAGGAAATCATATGAATCGTTTGTTGGTTTGACATCCTTGACGGGGTTAACCGGACGATCATTCTTATCCATGACCCATTGTGCCTTTGCAGGGAAATACGTCTCCATCGGTAGTTCCGTCAATGGATCCTTCGATAAATTCAGTTTCTTCGGATTGAAGACTCCGATGTAGTTTAAGCGAATCCGTGGCCAATCATCACTCGTCTTTCCGAACATTCGTGCTTCCCGGTACATCGTTCGTTTCGCAAGTAATGAATCCGGATCGACTTTCTTCGGTTCAACTTGATAACTGAACGGCCAGCGCGACTTAAAAGGGCTAGAAATCGACTGGTAACTAATCGGCGACGGCTTTAGGATCAGCCATTCGGAATTTCCTGACGGTAGCTCAGGAAACGAGTCCGTCATGATCTGTTTTAGCAATGTTTTTTGAACGTCCTGCGTTGTGACTGAATACGTCTTTGCAGGGTCGTCAGTCGTCTGTAGCGTATTTAGAAACTTTTCACCGCCACGCTTTGTGACATCTTGAATTGTCTCTTGAATCGAGTCATTAATAAGCGGGAGGTCTAATTTCTCATACGTATACGTCCGTGACGCATCGACATATTCCCGTTCGCTCATCAAAATGGGCATCTCAACCGTTCCGAGTTCAGGATCAACGACGTTTGCTGTGTCTTGTTTGTCAAAGTAACGACTATGTTTTCCGCTGATTGTCGCGCTATCTAGTCCGATTAAGCGGGCTTCTGCTTTGGGATCAATTCCGGCAATCATCGTATCGCTTCCGAATTCTAATAACGGATCTTCACCAAGAACAGCAGGTGCGACGCCGGAACGTGTTGCATTTTCATCCGGTGTCCATCCGGCAGCGAGATAACTAACGGAAGAGTACTTTTCGACGTTCAAGCCGGTATTCTGTTTATCGGTGATCGTCAGCTTATAGACACCGTAATCGTCAAACCGGTGCGTACCAACAGGTGCTCCCGTAGAGTGGTTTCCGATCATCGCAATTGGAGCTGCGACTTCGACATCAGCAAGCGCTTGAATCGTTTTATATTGTTTCATCGTGATTCCACCATCAAGACTACTCATATAGTTCGGCTCAAGTAGTTTAAGGTCTTCCGTCACACTTCGGCTATTCGGTGGACGCACGACAATATCGTAGGAAGATTTCCAACGTTTTTGCAGTTCATCGACGACTGTACCGTTATTTGCTTGTGTCGTTCCAATTAAGTAACTCAGACCCGTACTGACAACAAGAACTCCGACGAGTAAGAGGATAAATCGCTCTTTATTGCGCCACCACGAATTCCAAATAAATCGCAACATATTTGCACATCCTTTCTATTTCAACTTCTTATGTAAAAAGCGCTTGCACATGATGCAAGCGCAATGGATCACAGTTCGATTTTAATTGTATGTGTTTTCGGAAACGCATCGGAAGCCGCAAATAAAACAAATGTCTTCGTTTCTTCAGGTACTTGATAGACCAAATCGATTTGAGCGCGATATGGAGAATAATATTGATGACTGTTCTTCCACGCCTTTGGATTATGATTGACGTAATCGACGACATCGTACTCGTGCCCTTTACCATCATTAAGAACAAACAAATTCGGTTTATAGACACTGTATGCACCAAAATTATCAGATGTGTCGTGCATAACGAGTGGGATGGTGACATAGCGATAACCTGTTTTGTCTTTCAGCTTCAACTCTTTTGGTGGAGAAGAAAGAAGAGCCTCGGCACGGAAGGTCTTCGCTTTTAATTTGGGATCACCGGGATAGGTCTTGACGAGTCCTTGTTTCATCAATTCGTCAATGTTTAAGATGCGATCCTCCTTCTTCTCGTTCACACCTGCCAGTTTCGTTTGGGAAGAGACGTTGACCGGTTTTTCCTGATGTGATGACCAGTACCAACCGCCGCCACCAATTAGAGCAAGAGAAGTAATCAATACGGGAATCGTTTTACGAGTATGTGACATAAAAACACTCCTTTTTTGATAGAATAGTCAGAATATTTATATAAAATATACTATTTACAAGGAATGGAAACAAGTCAATTGGTGAAAATAGTGTAAAAATAAGGAAACGATTACCCAGTTGATAAAATAAGGTAGAATTGAATAATAAGGAAACGGAAGGAATGAAATGATGAATCGCATTGAAATAGAATATCGTCTACAAAACGATTTAGAATTGCAACAATTACTGACTATCGTAGCACGACTTAATCTACCCGATTGGTGGATTTGTGCGGGTGTCTTACGCTCAAAAATTTGGAACGTTAAACGTCACGGTACATCGGATATTGATATCGTCTATTTTGATTCATTGGATATTTCAGAAGAAACGGAAAAGCAGTATGAACAATGCTTGAATACACAAATTGATTTACCATGGTCGGTTAAGAATCAGGCACGTATGCATACAGTCAATGATTTGCCACCGTATGCATCGGCGCAAGATGCAATCGCGCAGTTTCCGGAGACGGTCACGGCAATCGGTGTGACGAGACGACCAGATTTTGAACTGTATCTTCCTTACGGCGCAGATGACTTTACTGATCGGATCATTCGTCCAACCCCATCTTTTCAGGTTAGTGGGGATCGTCATTCGATCTTTCAGCGTCGTGTGAGTGAGAAAGGATGGAGAGACGATCCGAGTCTACATATACAGACATGAATAAGAAAGGAGCTTACGCCATGAATGGATGATAAGCAGTTCAATGGATTTCATTTGGGATCAATCAACGAAAGGTGAGACGATCGAAGGAAGTCTAGCGTAGGAAGGAAACAAGGAAAAAATGAAGACGACCTTAGTAACGAATCGTCATTATACAGTGATTGAGACACAGTTGAAAAGTGAGGATGTTCCAGCGCGATTCGGAAAACGGACGCGCACTATCAACGAGCTACAAGTCCATGTTCAAAAACAATGGAAACAGCTGAGTCTTACCTATCAAAGAGGAGCAGACGTGATATGGATCGTCAGTGATCGACCGGAAGAGACGATCATGCGATTGATACAGCAATCACCGGATAGTCCGATTGAACCGCTTCTCACGGAGTAAACAGTTGAGCGGGTCAAACATACAAAAGAGACGTCTCTGCCCAGACGTCTCTTTTTTTGATCACGAACGATAGACCGATTTAAGATAATACGCCATACGTTGCCAAGCCTTCAGCGCGACGACTGCGTCACCGTGGTGTGTAAAGGCATGAGCTTGACCTGCGAACTCTTGGTGTTCGACAGCAACGCCTGCTGCTTGAAGCCGTTTCGCGTACTGTCGTGCTTCCTGTGCGAGAGAGTCATGCTCAGCCGTCAGGACAAGCGTCTGTGGTAACGCTTCGAGTTGAGCTGCATAAAGTGGCGAAGCGAGGTGGTGATATGCGTCTTCCGCACGAGAGATGTACATCGCATTGAACTGCCGGGCTTGTTCGACCGGAATCGCCTCCTCAAAGAACGGTTTATCCGCTGGATCCGTCGCGAGATCAAGCGGAGGATAATCCAGGAGTTGAGCAATGAGCGGTAGGGGGCTTGCCTGTTCGGCATTCCATAAAGAGATTGCCGCCGCGAGATTGCCACCAGCACTATGACCGCCGATCGCGATTCGTGAAGGATCGAGATGAAGCGTCTCGGACTGCTTAAAAATCCACTGAACGACTTCATAAGCGATGTGGACCGGAACAGGAAACGGATGCTCCGGGGCTAGCGGATACTCAATATTGAGAACATGACAGTTGACGTTCTCTGCGAGAAACAGATTCCATGGTTCATCCATCTCTGGCGATCCGGTGATGAAACCGCCACCGTGGAAACTGATGAATCCAGGTAACGTTTCAGTTGCATCAATTGGAGAGTGGAGTAATACTCGCACTTCGCCGATTGACGTCGGCACCTGTAGCGTAGTCGTTACAGCTTGCGGTGGATGAGGAGGCGTGACTTGAGGACGATCCTCATCCGAACGGATCTGTTTGGCAAGGTCAAGCATCTCTTGGCGATTCATCGAATTCCTCCTTTATGTCTACCTTGATCATACCGAACGGATCACTCGATTTCACGTTTTGGTTCGTTTTCCGCTAGTTACAGGAAAAAGCAGTAAGAGTTTGATACACTTTTTAAAGAAACAAAAAGTCGAGAGGATGATCCAGATGCCAACACTCTATATTACACGGCATGGCGAGACGGAATGGAACTTAGAAAAACGGATGCAAGGCTGGGAAGACTCCCCCTTAACAGAAAAAGGCAGACGAAATGCGCAGGACCTCGGTCACCGCTTACGTGACATTCCACTGGATCACCTGTACGTTAGTCCGATTGGGCGCGTTCGAGAAACGGTTCGGATGATGAATCTTGATCCGTCGATTCCAGTCACAGTCGACGAACGTTTGCGAGAAATGCATATGGGGACCTGGGAAGGACGAACGACATCGGAAATCGAAGTGGCGCATCCTCTAGCCCATGCGGCATTTTGGCAAACACCACACGAATACATACCGGAATCCGGGGAATCGTTTGACGAGGTCCGCGAGCGTATCCTATCGTTTTTGGAACGACTTGCTGATCACGAGGAAGACGAGAACATCTTGATCGTGACGCATGGCATCTTCCTGAATATTTTGCTGACGCATTTCCAACAGAAACCGTTCGCGACGTTATGGGATCCACCGTTCATTCATGGAACGAGTTTGACGATTGTTGAATATAAGAACGGAGAAGCATTGATTCAATTAGAAGCTGACATGTCGCACGTCTTAGCGGACTAAAAACGACGTATCTTCCCTCGATACGTCGCTTTCCTTACTTTGTTTTCGTCAAATAAATCAAAATTGCCCCTTCGTCTTTTCCTACTTTGAGATGTGGCGATCGTAGGGCATCAATCGACCGACCGATGATCGTCTCTCCGGTCGTATAGCGTTTTAGTAGTAAGGGATAAAACGAAACATTCGTCTGTTTCTGATCATTGAATTGACCGCTGTCAGTCTGGACACTTTGAGGTAAGGTGTACGCTGTCTTCGTTTCAGGAATACCATTGTTCGCATCAAGAGAATACGTAAAGGCATGCGAATCCTTTAACAGATCCAAATCATACGTCAACTGGAACGGCGTCCGATCGTATGTACCGGCTGGAATTGGTTTGTCGATCAGCATTTGTGGTGATGCTGTGTCATCAAATTGGACAGCTTGTAAGTAGAGAGGGCTATCAAGTGTACCGGAAAAGTAAAAAGTCTGTTGTTTAAGTGACGCTTCCTTTGCGGTAGAGGGTGTAATTGAAAAGGAAGACTTCTTGATCTTGACGGTTTCTTTTGGAAGGACGGTTGCTTCCATTGCACAACCAGCAAGCAACAAGGGAAGGGAGAATAAAAGCGCATATTTCATGACGTATTCCTCTTTTCCATAGTCATAGGGAATCAGGATAAAAATTAAAATATTCAAAAAATAGAAATAATACCTAGATTATACCAACATTGTTCTTGCTAAATAAAGGAGGAAATCATGAAAGGCAAATGGTTAGTAGCGACCGTCCTACTCGTCGGTTGTGCCTCGACAAGTGATGAGGCCGAATCGAAGGCAAAATCGATATACGTTGCACCGAACGGCAGTGACGAAAATAGCGGAACGTTGAAGCATCCGCTTAAAACGGTACGACAGGCGACAAAAAAAGCGACTGCCGGAACGACCGTCTACCTGCGAAAAGGAACGTATCATGAAGCGATGAGCGTTAGATATAGTGGAACAAAACAGCAACCGATCACTTTCCGAAATTATCAAGACGAACAGGTCGTCTTAAGTGGGGAAAAAATCAAAGATCGGGATGACGTATTACCAATCATAAAAATCAAGGATCGGCAATACGTGACCGTTCAAGGTCTAACGATTGAAGCCGTTCAATCCAAACGAGCGGACGCCACACCAATCGGTATTTTAGTCACAGGATCAGGGTCGCATATCACGTTGAAGAACAATACAGTTCGTCACATCAAGACGTTAGTAACAGATGGGAATGCGCATGGGATTGCTGTGTATGGAACGGAAGCGATTCGTCACTTGACTGTCACGGGAAACCGAGTTGAGCAGAATCGTCTCGGTTTCAGCGAAGCCCTCGTCTTAAACGGAAACGTCAAACATTTCCGTGTGACGAAGAACGTCTTACGGGATAACGACAACATCGGGATTGATTTGATCGGGTATGAAGGAATCGCGCGATCGAAAAAAGACGACTACGTCCGTGAGGGAGTCGTGTCGGAAAATCGAGTTTACCGGACGTCGAGCTACGGAAATCCTGCTTACGGCAAGGAATACAACGCAGCCGGTATCTATGTCGATGGTGGAAAAGACTTAACGATCGAGAAAAATCTTGTCGAAGCGAGTGATATCGGAATTGAAGTAACGAGTGAACATGCCGGACGATACGCAGAAGATGTCATCGTTCGTCAAAACGATTTGCGGCGCAATGTTTACACCGGTATCGCGATTGGCGGCTATGATGCGAAACGCGGCGGGACAAAACGAGTTCGGATTGAGCAAAACCAGTTGATAGGGAACGATACGAAAGGACTCGAAGGTGGTCAATTGCTTGTCCAGCACGATGTTCGTGACAACAAAATCATCGGGAACACGTTCAGCGGTTCGTTAAGTGTCGCCCATTACTTCAAGACGAGTTCTGGGAACCAGTTTGAAAAAAATACGTTCAAGGATACGAAACGTTTCATGTGGCGCGATGTCTCATATAAAACGGAACAAAGCTTCCTGAAAGCGGTTCGAAAGGTGGAATGAGGATGAAGAAATCGGAGCGACTCCTCGCTTACTGGATCCGTATTCCGAGACGATGGCGACTCGCAGCGTTGACAGCCTTCTTATTAACGGTTTGGACGATTGAAGGCGTTCGTTTTTTAACAAGTCGAGCGTTACATCTACCGACGATTCAAGACGTGATCATTTGTCTTATTCCAGCGATTCTTTTATTTATAGTATGGAAAACAAAAAGTCCAAAGTCCCCACCGAATTAATGAATCGACACAAGGAATTTGGATAGGCATCCTCGAAAAAGAGAGGGTAGTTCAATTAAAAGGAGGAATGATGATGACGAAACTGACGATTCAAGCCGTAATTGACCGTCCAGTCGAGACGGTGTGGGAAATGTGGAATGCACCAGAAGACATCAAACGCTGGAATGCAGCATCAGATGATTGGCATACGACAGCGTCAGAGAATGATTTGACGGTCGGCGGTCAATTCACGAACCGTATGGAAGCAAAAGATGGCAGCATGGGATTTGATTTCACTGGTACGTACGAGATGATCGTTCCACATCAGCGAATCGTCTATGTCCTCGAAGATGGACGTCAGGTGTCGATTGACTTTTCAAGAAATGGAGAACAAACAGAGGTAGTCGAGACGTTTGATGCGGAAACGATGAACCCGCCTGAGATGCAACAAGCGGGTTGGCAGGCGATCCTTGATCGTTTCAAGGCATATGCTGAGTCGAAGTAAGTCGTTCGCTACGTAATTTCCGACCACGACGGTCCATCAAGGCGGAAATACCACCAGATTCATAACGACGGACCCAATTATATAATTGTTGATACGATACATCATGCCGTCCGGCGATGTGTTGATAATCCTTAGTGGCTGCCAAACAATCGAGGACGGCATTCATGCGTTGTTCTAAAGTGCTAGTTGGCATACGCGTCTTCCTCCTTGTTGAAGCTTCCTACATTAGACCATGGTTTTAAACTAGACGTTACATGTTCAATCGAAGCAAAAGGATCGAAGAAAAATTGATGCGTCTCTTGATTGTTCTGTTTGATGACTACACGTTTTTCAAGTGTAGGTAAATGAACGAGAAACGAGATATGCAGTTCTGTAGAAGTGGATGAAATCGAAATGTCGGTGGCATATCGCTTTTTCAATTGTACGACTGCTGAATTTGCAGTGATGTACAGGATATGCCGATTCCAAATCTCTGCCGTAAAGACTGAATCAATCATGCGAACAAATGCGTGACCAGATATAAAGTTCATAAAGAAACCTCCTTTCTTATAATGTGTATATCCTGTACATGTTTAAAAGAAACCTGTATTTCAAATATTACAAAAAACCACCTCCAGAAAAAGAGGTGGTTTTTATCATCCTGCCAGTTCAAGCATTTGGACAAAGGCAACGTCCGGATCTGTCGTCTCAAATCGGTTCAACCAATCCTTAAAGTCACCTTCGTACAGGATACGACCTTGATGAAGGAAGATGACATGTGCATCGGTATGCAATAAATCATGCAGTTGATGCGTCGAAAAGAGACAGGTTTGTCCATTTGCCGTCATCTGGTCGAAGCGCCGCATGATATGGAGTCGTGTTGCCGGATCAACGCCACTCGTCGGCTCGTCAAAGATGTAGAGTGAACGTGGCACCGTCGTCAAGAGTGTCACGAACAGCCATTTCTTTTCCCCGGCGGACATTTTACCGATTTTCATTTGCCAGAGGTGTGCGAACAAGTCAAGTTCGCGTGGCTGTTTCAAATGTCGCGTATACGTTTCTTGCTTGCGATACTCTTTCAGACGGGCGAGTCGACCGACGAAGACAGCGACATCTTTTCCTTTCAATTCATCTGAGTAATAGATGAATTGTGTCAAATAGAGAATGTCTGACATATCAGGTAAGTCAAGCTCCCCGGACGTGATTGGTAAGGCACCAGTCATACAATCGAACAGCGTCGTTTTTCCAGCACCGTTCATGCCAATCAAGACGTTCAGTTTTCCGGGAACGAGTGAAAAAGAAACGTCATGTAAGAGGTCGGGCGATTTCGGATAACTGAAGCGTAGATGTTGAACATGCATATGAATCCTCCTATCGGGTCAGCAATGACATGAGATTAAAGCGTTTGACAGAGAATAGACCAAGTAACAAATAAACAACGAGTACGATCGTTAATAAAAGTAACGATGCTCCTGTAACGTTCTCAGAGACAGCGAGACCGAGTGATTTCATGACATAAAATGGATTCAAATAACTGAACCAGCGATCCGGTTGGCTATTCGCGAACAAGAACAGTGGATACATGACGATGTTGATTAATGTCGACATGCTCGAAATCTTTGCCGGTAACATCGTCAACGCAATGCTCGCAAAGGCGAACGGAATGCTCAGTAATAAGACAAGGTATGCGAGTAATAAGGTTGAGATCGAGAAGAAACCAAATACGAGCATCAAAACCGTCGTGAACACCGTCAAGCTGACCGCTGCAAAGACGAGTTGGACAAGAATGAGCGCTAAAATACAGCCGATCTTACTACCTGAAATCATGATGTACGTCTTCATCAAGCCATGCTCCCGCATCCGCGCAAGTTGCAGCCCGATGCTGTTGACATAAATCGATAGTAGAATGTATCCCCAAAATAGCGCGAGAAACGATAAAAAACGAGCACCCGTGAAGTCGAGTCGTGATCCGAAAACGAAGGCGAGAATCAATGGAAAAATCAACGACCAAAAGACAGGGATCTTATCCGTCAGCATGATTTTTAAGTAGAGTGTGAAATAGCTAGGAATCGAATACATAGGGACCTCCTTTGGATGTGTCGATAAAAGCTTCTCTTTATGTACGAATTGAATTGGAAAAAAGTTCCGATTACTAAAAAGGTTAAGAACACTCTGAAACTAATGATTGTAAGGCATGGATGACTTTATCTGGCACATCGTGATGAATGAAGTGACCACTATCAGAAACACTAATAAATGATCCTCGAAGTGACTGTCTAGCAGTCTTTCGTTGCAACTCATGCCACAATAGTTGCGCTTCGCGAAAGTAATGCTCTTTTTTATCAGCAGATAGAACGATGAGAGGAAACGCATAAGTGACATCTGTATTTGTCGACTCAATACTTTCTTTGAAATCGACGTATGAACACTCGAGCGTAAATTGATTTTGATACTTGGATTGGAACGATTTTGGCATCACTGGTAAGAAGCGTTGGATATAAGACTCTGGTGTTGCATCGATAAGCAATAGTCCACTTACTTCATTTGGGTACTGCGATGCAAATTGTCGAATTAACGTACCACCATAGGAGTGACCAACAAGTATAAATGGTGGTTTAAGCGATAATGTGCAAATCAACCGATGAAGACGATTCACGCTCTGTTGACTTGTCTCAGAGTCGTGCGGCTTACTGCCGCCGGTGTTCGTACGGTCGTACATCAAAATCGTACCAAGTGCCTCAATCTGATCTAGGATTGGATGCCAAGTTGAAAGATCTTGACCATATCCGTTCTCAAAAATAAAAGTTGGTTGAGCAGGATCTCCAAGAAGTAAACGATAGTGTAACGTCGTTTCAGGTAACGTCATGAAATCAAAAGACATACGATTCCTCCTATTTTAGTGGGAATAAAAGTAAGGATACCAGAAACGCACAAATATTGTAAACTGAATCAAAGTAGAGGAGGCGTTAAGATGAAGTACTTATTAACTTCTGGTGGAGTACAAAATGAATCGATTCATCAAGGGTTACTCGAGATGCTTGGAAAACCGATTGAAGCATGTCACGCCGTTGCAATTACAACGGCGTCATACGCGTTACCGAACGGAGTAGAACTTGCTACCAACTTTATTCAAGGTAAGGATGAGGCACCGATGGTCGGTTTAGATTGGAAATCGGTTGGATTACTGGAACTGTCAGCCATACCAGCGCTTGCGGAAGAAACATGGCGACCTGCTGTCGAGAAAGCGGACGTCATCCTCGTCAATGGTGGGGACCCTTTGTTTTTGCATCACTGGTTCGTCGAATCTGGATTTGATCGAATGTTGCCTGAACTGACCGGTGTTTATCTCGGGATGAGTGCCGGTAGCATGGTACTTACGCCACGAATCGGAACGTATTTCGTCGGATGGCAGAAGACGCCGGAGCAATCAGACGCAACACTCGGCCTCGTCGATTTTTCGATTTTCCCGCATCTCGATCACCCGCAGTTACCGGATAATCACATGCAAACAGCAAAAGAGTGGGCAAAGACGCTGACGAATCCAGCGTACGCAATCGATGACGCGACGGCGATCCGTGTCATTGGTTCGAACGTGGACGTGATATCCGAAGGAAATTGGGTCAAGTTGCGATGATAACGATTTACTTCGTCCGACATTGTGAATCGGTCAAAACGGGGAGTGATCGTGAACGAGGCTTAACCGATGCAGGTCAACTGCAAGCGCAGGAACTAGTAGCGTTCTTTGAAGCGATACCGATTGACGCCATTTACTCGAGTCCGATGCGACGGGCGAGTGATTCTGTCCGACCGCTTGCGAATCAACGAAACATGCAGATCATGACGGTTCCGTTTCAAGAACGACTGTTTCAACCACTTGATGAACGATTAACGTCTGAGCGACTCGAGGAAGTATTGAGTCAGTCATTTCTAGACGTCGATTACTCTGAAGTTGGTGGAGAGTCGAATCGCATGGCACTTGGTCGTGCTGTAGTAGCCATTAAAAAGCTCCGTGACACGCATCCGAATCAGCAAGTAGTTGTCGCGACGCATGGTCTCGTACTGTCGTTAGTTCTTGGAAGATATACTAGGCGAGCAGCGAACGAATGGCTTGACGCGATGACAAGCCCAGCGATTCACCAGTTGACATTCGATGCCGTCGGGAAAGCGTCTCATGAACAACTTTCAGCAGACGATTAAATCTGCCCGCTAAAGATGAAACCTAGGAAAACCAGTAGCAGTACGCCAAGCGGAACGGCACAGGTGAGACTGATATATTTAAGGATCCCGGGCTCCCGTCGTCTGAAAGCGACGATCCCGAGTCCGATCCCGATAAGATAGATAGCCAGTCCGATTGGAATCGTGATCATCGAGTTTGATCCGAACGACCAGTTGAGCGGTGGGAAAATCATATAAGCGATGAATAGACCGAGCAGACTGAAGAAGATAGAGGCTTTAGCGTATGTCATGTGAGAACTCCTTTTAATTAAGTATATGAATATGAATTCGGATCAAAAAAGCAAAATCCTTCTTCGACCAATAAATTTCCAGTTTGTCTTTTGCATGAACGGGAACTATATCTAAAAGATACTATCTTTTAGATATAGGAGGGACCGATGCCAAAAGAAAACATGACCCGTTACGCGATTCTCGGACTCTTGGCGAGCGGTTGTACGTCCGGTTATGAGATGAAGCATACGATCGACACGAGCTTGAATCACTTTTGGAAAATCAGTTTCGGACAAGTCTACCCGACACTGAAACGGTTAGAAGCGGAAGGATTGATCGTGGAAGAGGTCACGGATGGGGAGCGAAAACAATTCGCCTTGACGGAAAACGGACATATGGAACTCGAACGATGGGTAGCTGAACCGTCCGTTGAATTGCCGGTGCAACGAAACGACTTATTGTTGAAGCTTTATTTTGCAAGGCATGCTTCAAAAGATGTCACGCTACAGAAGATTCAGGAGCATGCGCGCTTGCTCGAAGAACGGCTCGAGACGTATCAGGCAATCGAGACGATGATTCGTTCCTACCCCGAATCAAACGACGCCGTTTATTGGTTATTGACGCTTGATTATGGCATTCGAAAGACACGTGCGTTACTCGACTGGTGTGACGCTTCCCTCGAAACCCTTGAAGGAGGAAATTGACATGAAACGGATCATTGCGACTCCGAATAAAGACGTCGTCGTGTTCATTATCGGGCTACGAATCAATCGCCTACGCTCCGTCCGGCAATGGTTAGCGACGGTCCAAGCGATGGGACCGATGCTGCAAGAGTGTTATGAGAACGATGTCGGACTGATTTCGCATGAGTCACTTGTCGGTTGGCGTTCCGTAACGTTGATCCAGTACTGGCGTTCAACAGAAGAGCTGATGGCATATGCCCATGGTTCCCGTCATTTAACAGCGTGGAAACGATTCAATCAGAAGGCACGAACATCTGAAGCGGTCGGGATCTTTCACGAGACGTTCGAAGTCAGCAATTATGAGTCGATGTATGTCAATCTTCCGACCCGGGGTCTTGCAAAAGCACTTGGGGAGTCGGCGATCAAACCGCACCAAGAACAAGCGAAAGGACGATTAGCCGAACGACAGTCGCAAGAGACGATCTGAACAGACAAAAGACGGATGCTGCGGCACCCGTCTTTTTAATCTTTGGTCATAATTTTTCAAAAGTATATAATAGTCGTCATCTCTTGCGTATTAAGAGAATCCTACGACTTCATGTGGAATATAGCACTCTTCCAATCGTTTAATTTCTGCTATCGATAATTCGATGTCTAGAGCAGAAACGGCATCCGTTAAGTGATGTGCTTTAGTCGCTCCAATGATCGGTGCTGAAACGGGTTGTTTTTGTAAGACCCATGCCAAAGCAATCTGGGCACGAGAAATGCCACGTTCTTCTGCAATTTGTTTAACAGCAGCGACGACTTGACGGTCGGCTGCTTCAGTTGCATGATACAGGTGATTAGCAAACGCATCATTTTCAGAACGTGTACTTACTTCTTCCCAGTCTCTCGTTAATCGACCCCGTGCTAAAGGGCTCCATGGGATCACACCAATCTTTTCGTCTTGGCAGTAGGGTAACATTTCTCGCTCTTCTTCTCGATAGAGTAGATTCAAGTGGTTTTGCATGCTGACGAATGGTGTCCAGCCGTGTTGTTTTGCTACATGATTCGCTTTTTGGAATTGCCATGTATACATAGAAGAAGCACCGAGATATCGTACTTTTCCAGACTTGACTACATCATGAAGTGCCTCCATCGTTTCTTCAATCGGTGTATCATAATCCCAGCGGTGGATTTGGTAAAGATCGATATAATCCGTTCCTAGACGGCGAAGGCTATGATCAACCTCTGAGAAGATAGCTTTACGAGAGAGACCTCGGTTATTTTGTCCTTCGCGTGTTTGGCCATACACTTTCGTAGCTAAAACGATATCATCTCGGTTCGCATACTCGCTTACTACTCTACCGATAATTTCTTCACTACTCCCACCTTGATAGGCATTAGCGGTATCAATGAAGTTGATTCCTAAGTCTAGTGCTTGTTTAAGTAACGGGCGACTTGCTGCCTCATCTAACGTCCAGCGATGGACTCCACGCGTTGGATCTCCATAACTCATTCCGCCTAGTGCGATTCGTGAAATTTCAAGACCCGTATTTCCTAACTTTGTATAATGCATTTAAGTTTCCCTACCTTCTTTTTTGATCGAATGAAGCCATTCCGATTGAGAATGAAGTCTGTTCGTGTATAGTGTTATGAATACACGGCAAGCCTATCACTTAAACTTAAGTTTAAGTCAATCCAATTGCTTATCGTATATCTTATCGACCGCTGGAGGTAAAGAAAATGTATAGTATCAACGAAGTGGAAAAAATGTTCGGATTGCCAGCATCAACGCTCCGATTTTATGAGAAGAAAGGACTTCTTCCTCAAATAAATCGAGATACTGGTGGTCGTCGAAAATATACACAACCGGAACTCGAGTGGTTACAGTTGGTAATTGCGCTACGGAACACAGGAATGACGATTGATGAAATAAAAGCTTATGTCGTACTGATTCAGGATGAGTCCGTCTCATTAGAGGAGCGTCGTGCATTTTTATTTGCTCATAAGCAATCCGTGGAAGCAAAAATGGCACAAATGTTTAGTAACCTTGAAAAAATTAACCGTAAAGTAGCAATCTACGATGCGATGATTCACGAAAGAGATGGCGGGAAATTTTTGATTTGATCTTCATCCTGTTCGATGTTACTTGACGCGATGTATACATCTAATCGTTAGTCGGTAGAAGCACTGCTATGGAAGATATGAATAGATGTGAAGACTTTGTATACTTATCCCTTGACTTAAACTTAACTTGAAGAAATATGCTGTAAAGGCATTCGATTCATACAAACAATTCAAGGAGTGAAGGTCATGTCAGAAAAAGTATTATTCATTACAGGATGTTCGACAGGCTTCGGACGCCAAATTGCCGAAAAAGCGATTAAGGCAGGATATAAAGTAGCGGTCACGGCTCGTAATGTCGAGCAAGTTCAAGATTTGGTCGCTGGAAACGAATCAAAAGCGATTGCGTTAACGTTAGATGTCACGAATCAAACGCAAGTAAAAGCAGCAGTTAAACAAACGATCGATACGTTTGGTCGGATTGACGTATTGGTCAACAATGCCGGAATTGGTTATTTTGGATCTGTGGAAGAAAGCGTTGAAGAAGAAACACGGAAGATGTTTGAGATTAACTTCTGGGGATTGATGAGTGTTACAAATGAAGTGTTACCTCATATGCGACATCAGCAAGGCGGTCACATCATAAACTTCTCTTCGATTGGTGGACTAGTCTCCTTCCCGACGCTCGGGTACTACCATGCAACGAAATATGCTGTAGAAGGTGTATCAGAGAGCTTGGCACAGGAAGTAGCGCCGTTTAACATCAACGTGTCATTGATCGAACCAAGTAGTTTCAGAACGGATTGGGGCGGGCGTTCATCTGTTAAAACAGAAACAGAGATTCCAGAATTACGCGATTCGGTGGTAGGTCAGATGATTCAAGGGGTATCAACTCAGAGCGGACAAGAAGCAGGGGATCCTGAAAAGGCTGCTGAGGCCATTTTAACAATCATTGAATCCGACGAACCACCACTACGTTTATTGCTTGGAAAAGATGCCTATCAAGCTGCTACGTATAAGTTGAGTACGATGAGCGAAAGTATTGAGTCATGGAAAGAGTTGACGCTGAATGCTGACTTTGAAGCATAATCATATCTGACTGACATGAAAAGGAGATGCGCTGATTTCAGCACATCTCCTTTTCATTTTCAGGTAGCAAGTGAATTCGAGACCAACAAAAACAATATGTAATCTTACTGATTCATTTGAAAATCCATCAGGCTGTTCACTTCGTGATTTCTAGTTTAGGTTCGAGCATCTCGCCGCAGTTTTGGCAAATATGATCGAGTGTTTTTGTACACGGTTCGCAAAATGTACAAGCGTGCGAGCACTGATAAATCGTCGTTTCAATCGTTTCTTCACACCGGACACAGGTTGGTTCCATAAGTATCACCTCCTGTTAGTAGTATAAGAAATACTACTCGATGAACATAGAAGCAGAATAAAGTAAAAGGCTATATTTTCCTTTGATTCCATGTTAATTTGAAGAAAGTGGTTTTGAATCAGAAGGAGGATGGAAAATGGACCAGATTGATCAACAAATCGTTCGGATATTGCAGGACGATGCCCGGATCCCATGGTCGGAACTCGGACGACAAATCGGATTATCGGCACCTGCCGTCATCGAACGGGTCCGAAAAATGGAGGACGCAGGGATCATTGAAGGATTTCGCGCTGTCATTAATCCAGAAGCACTCGCGCAAGGGTTACTCGCGATCGTCATGTTCGAAGAGACACGTTGTGCGGGTTTGATTGAATTTTGTAAAGGACATCCAGAAGTCGTCGAGTGCCACCGCCTGACCGGTAGCTATAACTTCATGGTCAAGTTGCAAACGGCGTCTGTTGCAACACTAGAACGTTTTCTCGATGACGCGTCTGTTTACGGAAAACCATCGACCTGGATTCGATTGTCGACGCCAGTGCCATTTACGGGGTATACGATATGACGGAAGCGACCCGTCTAATCATCGAACAACTGAAGGAATCGTTCGAGTCTTTTGAAAAACTCAGTGAACAAGGCGGAACATCGACGGTCTACCGAGTTGAAACGAAAACAGAAAAATACTTACTGAAAACTGCTACGTAAGCAAGATACCAGGAATGGCTCGCAGAAGAAGCGATCATCTTAAAAGAATGGATGCAACGAGAAGCAGGGTTCCTACCTGAGTATGTCGGCTTTTTAAAGACAGAACAGCAGAGTCTTCTTTTGATGGGGTGGCGGGATGGGATCACGTTGACGAGTGCATTAGAACAGGTGACAAGCGAACAACGGATTCAGCTGTGGCAAGCGTTCGGAACCTATCTCTTCAATTTTCATCTGCGAGCGACAGTAGGAATGTCGGATATTTGGTTAACGGATCGGCTCATGACGGCAGAACGTTATGTCGCATCGGGTTGGACGTCCGGAACGATGGATTTACTGAAACGATTAAAGTCTTCCTGTCCGAATCCGATTGCTGCTAGTTGGATTCATGGCGACTGTACGACGGACAACCTATTGGTCGCAGCAGACGGTACGATGTCATTCATCGATGTCGGAGCGATGAAACCAGGCGATCGACGGTATGATATCGCTCTTGCGATCAGTCCAATTATCGATGATCCAGAAGCGTTGGATGCCTTCTATCAAGGCTATCGCTTCAATCGACTGACTACACCTGAATTTGATTATTACGAACATGGTCTGTATTCCTTTTTCTAAAAGTCGTTCCAAAGGAGAAAAAGATGAACCTTATGCTAATCGGCGGCGGACAACTAATTGCGCCGTCCCATCAAGTCATCAATCGTCATGTTGTTCAACTGACGAAACATGCGCCACATATCGTTTTCCTGCCGACGGCAAGTCGGGACGAGCGATTGTATCAAGAACAATTTCGCGCTACATATGAAGCACTTGGCGCGACCGTCTCAATCGTCACATTGTTTGACGATAACCAAACGATCGATACACAACGACAACTCTTACAGCACGCCGACATCATCTATGTCGGAGGTGGTCATTATCCGTTACTCGCTAAGACTCTTGAGGACACTGGAATGGGTGTACTTCTCAAGCAAGCGGTCGAGCGTGGAACGTGGTACGTCGGTGTTAGTGCTGGGGCAATTTATCCGATGGAATACGGGATTCGCACGATAGAAAGTGGTAACGATTACTGTCTTGATACAGGACAAAGCTGGCTCAGTGGCTGTCTCTGTCCGCATTTAAATCAAGAAAGAAGGGCAGCTCGTTTTCAGGACTACCTTCCTCAAATGGAAAGTGCGATCGGATTGCCCGACGATACGGCGTATATTCAATCTGAGACGGATCAGTATATGTTAGGTGAAGGATACGAGCTGTATAAATGAGGATGAACACCTCGAACTTTCGAAAAGTCATACTAGAAATTTTAAAAAATCAAAACGGTTGACGAATAAAAACAGAGGTGTTATATTTATCTCGAATTAAAGATATATGAATTGAAGATACAAAAGAGGTGAACGAAATGACACGACCGAATCCGAATTTGAAAGCATTGACAGTCATGGTGCGGGCAGTTGACGCGCTACATGAAGTCATCAAGAAGGACGTTGCGCAGTGGGGACTGAATCCGACCGATTTTTCAGTTCTTGAGTTGCTGTATCATAGGGGAAGGCAACCGATCCAACTGATTGGGAAAAAAGTCTTGATTACGAGTAGTAGTATCACGTATGTGATCGATAAGCTCGAAAAAAAGAACTACGTTTTCCGTAAAGCCTGTCCAGAGGATCGGCGCGTGACATTTGCGGAACTGACCTCTGAAGGACAACAACTGATGGAAACGATTTTTCCGGAGCACGAGCAAGCGATCAATCAAGTATTTCGAGGGATAGACCCGTCAAATCTCGAAGCTTTCATCGAGACAGCAAAAACGATCGGCTATCAAGCAAAGGGTAAATAAATTTTTTTAAACTGATATCTCGAATTCGAGATAATAACGATTAGAGGAGCGATTTTTCATGAATGAACTAAAAGGTATCCACCACGTTACAGCGATTACGAGCAGTGCTGAGAAAAACTATGACTTCTTTACCAATGTCCTAGGGATGCGATTGGTCAAAAAAACCGTCAATCAGGATGATATTCAGACGTATCACTTATTCTTCGCTGATGATAAAGGATCTGCCGGCACGGATATGACGTTCTTTGATTTTCCTGGTATTCAAAAAGGATCACACGGGACGAATGAAATCTTCAAGACAGCGTTCCGTGTCCCGACGGATGCCGCACTCGAGTACTGGATCAAACGGTTTGACAAATACGACGTCAAGCACCGTGGCATCAAAGAACAGTTCGGTAAACAGACGCTCTCGTTCGTCGATTTCGATGAGCAACAATATATGTTGATTTCTGACGAGCACAATCAAGGTGTCGCGTCTGGCACACCGTGGCAAAACGGTCCGGTGCCACTCGAGTTTGCGATCACAGGACTCGGTCCGATTCACATCCGAATTGCGGAATTCGATAATTTAAAAGCCGTACTCGAACAAGCGATGTTAATGCGCGAAGTCGATCAAGCTGGTTCACTGCACTTGTTCGAGATGGGTGAAGGCGGAAACGGTGCCCAAGTCATCGTCGAGCATAACGTCGTCCTGCCGAGTGGACGTCAAGGTTTTGGAACGGTCCACCATGTCGCCTTCCGCGTCGAAGATACGGCTGCCTTACAGGAATGGATCGAACGGATGCAACAGTTGCGCTTCAACACATCGGGCTACGTCGATCGGTTCTTCTTCGAATCACTCTATGCCCGTGTCGCACGTGGTGTCTTGTTCGAGTGGGCAACGGATGGTCCGGGTTTCATGGGGGACGAACCTTACGAAACGGTCGGGGAGAAATTGTCGTTACCACCATTCCTCGAGCCGCAACGAGCACAGATCGAACAAATGGTCCGTCCGATCGATACGGTCCGGAGCACACGGAAAATTGAAAAAGAATATCTTTAAAAAAAACTAAACTGACAGCATTTAAATAAGAGGAGGAAATGAAGATGGAGAAATTAAACATCGGCATCATCTTAGGATCAACACGTGAAGGACGTCTCAGCCCACAAGTTGGGAACTGGGTCAAACAACTCGCCGATCAACGGGATGATGCAAACTATACGATTCTTGATATCGCTGACTACAAATTACCACTCCTTGGTGAAAAAGACGGGGATGCATCGGGTGCTGCTGCTTGGTCGAAGGATGTCGCAGCGCAAGACGGCTTCGTCTTCATCGTGCAAGAATACAACCACTCGATTGCAGCGTCACTCAAGAACGCACTCGATTATCTCCGCGTCGAATGGAACAATAAAGCAGCAGGGATTGTCTCCTACGGTTCTGTCGGTGGGGCACGGGCAGCAGAACATTTGCGCGGCATCTTAGGGGAATTATTGATCGCCGACGTCCGGGTGCATCCTGCGTTGTCCTTGTTCACCGATTTTGAGAACGGATCGGTTCTCAAAGCCGCAGTCGTTCAAGAAACGTCGGTCAACCAAATGCTCGATCAAGTCATCCCGTGGGCAACGGCGTTGAAAACGATTCGCTAAATCTTTTCCTATACAAAATCCCCTCATTTCGGACTGAAATGAGGGGATTTTGTATAGGAATTACGTACAGCACGTCGTGACGCGATGGAGATCCTTTTCTTGAATGTAGAGTGTCTGTTGCCGGACTTTATAAGAAATGTTAGCCGCTTGAAGCCGTTCTAGGTAGTGACCAGTCGGAGCGACCGTCCATTTCACATAGGATGTTGCGGCATTTGGTGAGACAAGACAGATGAGTAGTAAGAGCGGAAGGAGCCATTTTCGAATCTTCAAACGTATACCTCCTTTATTATTTCAAATACTGTATTAATGTTTTTAATATTTAAAAACAAAACTGAAAAAAACGACTCACGTCAACAAAAAATAACTAACCATCAAACCAACTAACAGACCACTAAAGACGAGTCGATAGACAGGTGAACGATGGGTACCTTTGTTTCGTTTCACTTGATAGACGATGAAATAAGCCACACTGGTCACCATGATGAGGATGGCCAGTGTACTGAGTATCGTAGACATCAGCATTCCTCCTTATCGTAAAATCTTAGATAATACTTTTCCTTTTGCCAGTTCATCAACGAGTTTATCGAGAATCCGGATGTTACGGATGTGTGGATCTGTTAAGTTCTCGACTCGAATCCCGCAGATGACACCAGTGACTAAAAATCGACGTTCGTTCAAATCGGGTGCTTGTTCGAAAAAGGCTGCGACGGTTTGCGCTTGTTTTGCTTGTTCAAACGATGCTTGCGTGTGTCCGGTTAACCAAAGCATGATTTCAACCAGCTCCTCTTGCGTCCGTTGCTTGCGCTCTACTTTTTGTAGGTATACGTTGTACAGCTGTTGCATCGGCATTTGAAATACTTTTTCGTAACTCATCTGAATCGCCTCCTTTCATGGTAACATATGGGAAAAGATCTTGTGTTAAGGAGTTCAATTTCCTTTTGGAGGTGCAGGATGAAATGAGAAGTCGAATGATTGGAATGACTTTCATGACATGCGTATTGCTATTTTTAGGCGTCGTTGGTGTAAAACTGTCGTATCAAGCATTAGTCGATCCTCCGATCGATCAGTCGACGGGAAACTGGGTACATGTCCCGAGCACAATTTTACCGACTAAAAAAGTCATCTATGCGAAAAAAGATTTGATCACAAAGGCACTGAGCTCTTCAAAAAATGGGCACAAAGGATATCGGAAAGAGCCGGATAAGAAACCTGTTGTTGAAGTGGAAAAGGGATCATGGACGGATGCAATCAATCAAATCACTCGCGTTGCTCCTTGGATTGTCGCTCTAGTCATCATCATCTATCTGTATCGTCGACAACGATTCAACCGCATGCAGTGGTCATTCCCATCAAAACATCAACCAAAACGAACCGCTCTATCGCTTCCGCTAACGTCTGAAATCCAGTTCTCCTTAGAAGGCAGTATCCTTGATTCAAAAATTCGTGAAGCGGTGCGCGCGTTCAATCGGTCACTTGCTCCAGCGCAGCAACGGCGGACACATGAGACGCTGACGGAGTGGTTAACACGCCTAGAGGTCACGGTTCCGCATGAGGTCTATCAGCTCGTTCGGTATGCCGACGTGGCAGAGCAGACACTTGATTCTGCTCGACGGACTGCTTTCCTCGAACAACTTAAGCAAAATCAGACACGGCTCGTATAATCAGCCGTGTCTTTTTTGATGTCCACGATACTTGTTGAGGGCGAGCATATTTAAGAGGAACAGTGCTGCACCATAAAGGAATAGTCCGAGCCAGAACGGCCAGATACTTGACCAACCATTGCCGTAGACAAGCACTTCCTTGATTGCACTCGCCCCGTAGAAGATCGGGGTGATATATCCGATGTTCCCGAGTCCGTACGGAATCAAATCAAGCGGAATCAAACCGGAGAAGAAAATTTGCGGAATGATCGTAAAAGGAATTAACTGGACAACTTGTAATTCAGACTGGGCAAAGATCGAAATCGTTGCCCCGAACAAGACCGCCACAACGGCAAGTCCGAGCATCGTCAGGAAGACCCAGATGATCGAGCCTGCAGATGGCAGATCAAGAACGATCGTCGCATATAGTACGACAAGAATGGCTTGGATGGAAGCAAAAACGCTATAACCGAGCGTATAGCCGAAGATGACATCCGTTTGGCGAATCGGTGTCATCATCAAGCGCTCGAGCGTGCCACCACTGCGCTCCTTGACGAGTGCCATCGCTGATAAGATGAAGACGAAAAAGAAGGAGAATAGTGATAAAAAAACGAAACCGAGCGCGTCAAACGTCGATTGATCGACATCTCCGTAGAGATAGTTCGTCTTAAGTTGCATCGTCGGTTGCAGTGACGCAAGTCCAGCTTGAATCTCGCGTAGTGCTTTCGAACTTTTCGTCGATGGTTCGCGGAGACTTAAGGACAGCTGATTGTCGCTCATCTCTAAGACGACGTCGACCGTTTTGTGATCTTTCAGATAGGCGTCCGCATCACTACCGCTATACGCTTTGATCGACAAATCCTGGTTTTCAATCGCTTGTGAGACCGGAGCTGGTACATCCTGGTCAATGGCGACGACTGGCGTGTAGTCATCGTTTCCGAGCAAGAAATAGATCAAGTTGAAGATTAATAACGGAGCAAGTAAAATCAGTCCGACGCTTCGTTTATCGTTCAACGTTTGACGGATGACCCGTCGTGCGAGTTGCCACATCACGTCACGTCCTTTCCGGCGAGCAGGAATAGTTCTTCAACTTTTCCGTTTTCCGTCTGTGCGAGCAAACGGTCGAGGGGGTCATAAGCGATGATTCGACCGTTATAGATCAATGCCGCCCGGTCACACTCATTGATTTCATCCATGACGTGGGTCGAGACGACAATCGTCGTACCTTGCGCACGAATCGCTTGGAATTGATTCCAAATCTGTCGGCGTAACACGGGATCAATTCCGACGGTCGGTTCATCCAGGAATAGAATGCTCGGACGATGTAGGATTGAGATGGCGAGGGACAACCGTTTCTTCATCCCACCGGAATAATGACGGACGAGCTTTTTTTGATCATTCGTTAAATCGACGAGCGTCAAGACCTCTTCGATTCGTTTCGCTAAGTCCTGACGAGACATGTTGTATAAGGAACCGAAAAACTGTAGGTTCGCAAGGCCAGATAAATCCTCATATAAGGCATCATTTTGTGGCATGAAACCGATCTTCGATAACATCTTGAAGTTTGGCATCGAATTGTCACCGATTTGAATCGTTCCTGAATCTGCTTGAATCGCGCCAATCATCAAGCGAATCAACGTCGTCTTGCCAGACCCTGACGGACCAAGCAATCCACAAATCTCACCAGACGGAATCAGGAGATCAATTTGTTGGAGGACGTCCTGTTGATGAAACGATTTCGATACACCGTGTAGTCGTAAATCCATCGTATTTCCCTCCTTTTATAAAATAATTATTGAACAATGTGTTGATTAATTTCATTATAAAAGGGAGAGAAAATGGGAGCAATGACCAATTGATGTCCATCTGTTGCTTAAGCGACATATCCCGACAAACTGTTGAAGAAAGAGGCGATTTTGATGAAAAAACAAGATTTACGCATCATTCGAACCGACCGACGAATTCGCGAGACGTTCCTTCAGCTGATCGACGAAGTCGGCTTTGACGCCGTGACGATCAAGTTATTGACGGAACGCGCTGAAGTCAACCGAGGGACATTCTATCATCATTACGCGGATAAATACGAACTGCTCGAACGGATGACGAATGAGATCTTTGAAAAGATTGAAGCGACGTTCGAACGGGAGATTCCGTTCGTCCTAATCAATAAATCGGAATCATCTCCGTACCGACGGATCATTCCGTTTCTGACGTTCCTTTATGAGCACCGGACACTGATGCGGATTTTACTTAGCCCGGCGAGTGACGGAATGTTTCGGAACCGGGTCCGCGATTACATGCAACAGATTCTGTTCTCAGGACTTCCGGAACAGGGAGAACGGCTCGTTCCGGAAGACTACCTCGTCGCCTATCTTTCTGCTGCCCACCTTGGAGTGATTGAATCGTGGTTGAGTCATCCGAACGAAACAACACCGGAAGAGATTGCTCGGATCGTCTTTACGATTTCAATGGAAGGACCGTTTCGAGCAGCGGGGTTCCGGCGATGAACTTACAGGAAGTAGTAGCCTATATCGTTAAGGCATTACAACAAGAGCAAATTCGCTTCGGTATCGGTGGTTCATTGCTGTTAGCACATCATGGACTGCCTGTCACTCCGCATGACATCGACCTCGTTGTCGCGCTAGAAGACGTCGAACGAGCAGTCCAAGTGTTATCGGAAATGGGAACCATCGTCGAACAAGACAAGATGTCACTATACGCGACACAGGTGTTCCAAGAATTTATCATTCATGATATCGATGTCGATCTGATGAGCGGACTTCAGATTCGCCATGACGAGGGGATCTTCGTCTATCCGTTTGCTGAACAAACGATTAATGAGACAGGACTTCCATTTATGTCACTCGTCGATTGGTATGTCATCTATCAACTGATTCCAGGACGAGAACAAAAGGTCGCAATGATTGAACACTATCTTGCTGAGCAGGAAGCGGACCGAGAACGACTGAAACAGCTGAGACGACTCGTTCTTCCAAAAGCAATAAGGAATCGGATAGATCAATGGCGGAACTGACTCATAAGTCGCGCAATAAAACGACTTCGTTCGTTGCCGGTAAGTAAGCATGATCAGAGTCGAGTAGTCCGCAGAGAACGTACTGATCGAGCACCTGGTCGAAGACATAATAGGGTTTTAATGTCAGATAAGGCATGAGTACGTCACGTATGACTTCTTTTGGCACGCTATTAGGCAACGGTTGCGTCGAGTCATGGTAGAGCGCGATAATCGACTCGTTATCAACGATTAGGCTGACTTCATAAGTTTCTTCTATCAGGAGAATCGTCAAACGACGTTTGTAAGCGAGACTTATGTCGTCATGTGTTCGGCGTACTACTACGTTAATGAATGGAAAATCCCGATTGATTTCTTGAATCGTCCACGCTCCTGACTCCTCAGGATACTCGGCAGCGATGACGTCTACAGCAATCGACATACAAGTCGCTAGCGTCTCGTCCGTCAACGGGCGGTAATCCGGGTGTGGCGTTTGAGCTTCGGCATCGCGTGCTGTGACGGTGTCTTGCCGCTTAATCCATTTACGCGTGTAGGAGAACGTAGAGGGTTTGTCCCATGTCACGACTTCGTTTACCATGACGGCTGAACTGTCTGGATCATCCAAAGGATACGTGCGCGAGCCGTCTTGAGAAATAAAGATTTCTTGAATCGCATATGCTAGTTTGCGTTGTTGCTCATCAGGTGCAAAAAAGAACCGTACCTGTTCTGAAATGATCGGTGTGATTTGTACAGGTGACAGTAAAAACGATTCAGTCGGATACTTGTTGCTCAGGGCGGGGGTTCCATACACACTGAAAAAATCAAGCGCTCCATCGTCCTTCAATTCAAGCGAAATGAAAAAACCAGGGAAGAGGCGAATTCCGTTTTGGCAGCCGACATACTGATACAGCGAATCTTGGTGCTTCAGTAACATGAACTCCTGGTTGAACGGCATTCCTAACTCTTGCTCAAGCCAGGCAGTCTGTGTGTCTGAATCACGCAAGTCCTCTGGAAGAGAATGAATCGTGACATCACCATGTTTGTTGATTGATGTCGTTCGTCGTGTAACTGTATCGACTTGAATCTCAATCGTACCGTCCGGATAACTCTCGTCTTCAGACCATGGACCGTGATTGATGGGGAACCAACATGTCTCAAGCAAGTACTGCGTCTCACCATGAATTTTTTCACGGCGATAGAAGGATTCATGTAAGGCATAGTCGTTCAGTTGATATTTATCTTGGATATGGGAGATTAAATCTTTCGTTAATGGGTGCAACTCGTTCACTCCTTTTCTTGTATGTCTTCGATAGCGTCATCTAAAGTCGGAACGACGAAGTCAGGTAAGGTTTGGAATAAGCGATCGGCTGTCTCGAAAAACGGTTGATTCGAGACGACATTCACGACATCTGCATCGTAGCTGAACGCAAAGACAGACATTTTTTCCTGCATGGCGACGATGACCGTTTTTTCTGGTCGTTCGGAGTAGTAGTGCGTTCGGTATTCAATCCGGAAGACATTTGGTTTGGTTGACCAGATGACAAGATCATTCCAACTCGCGTGGGGATGGATGTAAGAATACAATCGTTGAAAGTCTTCGGCATGCTTCAGTTCAGCGACGATGAATCGTTTGTCCGCAAGTGGTGTTAAATCATTATATGTAATCGAATAAAATCGACATAACGCTTCAAACTCTTCTTCGTCATAACGATTCACCTCTACACAGACGAATAGTGGGAAGGCTTGTAATCGATGAAGCCACTGCTCAAGAAATGAACTTTCAAATGAAGACGATTCATCGTCTGGATTCGTAAAGATACTAAAGGCTGATGTGTAGTTTTGTTCGATGACGAAACGCAGATTATCAGGGTCTGAAAAATCATTTGGAATCAACTGAAGATTATCATCGTAATAATAAGGCATGTACTCAAATGTTAATTGCAATGTATTCACCTCTATTTCGTACGTTCAGTGTAACGTGTATCTACTAAAAATGAAGGTTTATTGAAAATTATTACATAATTGTAAGGCGGGGAAACATAGACTATTGCATTATTATAGTAGATTAAATATAAGACTCTTTAAAACATAAGTGGCAACAACATGTCAGGTTTTAATCTAGCTATGAACGTGTATTTCGGAAGTATTTATATCATTCTCATGGCGAAGACTGTTCATCGATCACCTACGCGCTTTATCTATTAAGAAAAATTGCTAATAAATGAATGCAGGAATTTATTGGTAAGAACAAGAAGACAGTTAATGTACCCAAGCATCATCACAAGGAGGCGGTGGCATGTCATTTTGGACATGGTTTTCAATCTTATTTGTGTTGGCGGTCAGTGTCTACACATCTTCTCAACCGGGACGTTCAAAGAAATAACAAAGGCGCGACTCCCATTGTTATATGCTCTCTCAAAAATAGACAGTTGAAATAATAAAAACTATCTACTTTTTGAAGAGAGATTTTTTGAGTTACGTCTAGATTTTAGATGGAGCAAAACTACGTATTAATTTGAAGTTACAATAACATCAAAATACATTCGAGTTGATCGTCGTCGATTATTTCACTAACGTTCTTCTATCTTCTCTCGACATGAAAGAATGCTATCCCTAAAAGTTTCCTTCAATCTTTTACATAATATAAATTCAGAATATTAAGAAAATTATTATGATGTTTCCTCATTAGTTGAAAGGAGATTGATTAAGTCATGCTGAAAAAGATAGTCTTACACGTACTAATGGTTATTTTTTTGATAAGTATCATTAAAGAATCAACGTCATACGCATACAGTTATTATCACAAAAAAAACCTTGATGCTTCTTCAGGACAATACTTTAGACATGCAAGCGAAATACTTCCTAATCTCCTAAAAAAAAGATATGCTCCTAAAGATACAAAGGGGAAAAATGAGAAAATGAACTCGGTAAATCCAAAAGTATACTTATTTAAGGAAGATGTGAAAGCAGCGCAATTAAAAAAATCAAAGTTAGAAAAAATTATAAATGACGTCGTTGAGAATATTAAAAATATGAAATATTATTTTTTTATAATATCTATCGTGATTCTTTTTTTGTATGGATTTCGATCACGGAAAAAGCGTAACGTCCTATTTGATAAAAACCCCTATTTAAGTCAATTTAAATTAGAAGAAACGACGATGATATACAATAATGTAACTAACGATTACGAAGGTGAAGAAAGTTCACTGAATAACGCCATACGAGAAGCTGTCATACGTTTAAATCAAACACTCCCGCTGAATTTAAGAAGGCTACGTTCGGAAACCTTTCATGAATGGTGTAAACGAATTGAACTTGGAACTAATCAAAATGTGTATTATTTAACTCGTTATGATGAGAAAAATATCTGTATGTTGAATTTACAAGAGAAAAATCAATTTTTAAAAGATATCATATACTTTATGAGTCACAAAATATGACTAGTAATTGTTACATTTCAGGAGTGACACTATTAAAGTATCGTCTAAAGGATGCGGTGGTACAAACTCACGAAATGGTTTGCACTCATATTTGTGTTAGTGCACAATATCCTCCCATCTTCTCAACTTAAACGTTCCAAGAAATAACAAAAGGCGCAATTTCCTAATAAGGAACCGCGCCTTTTCGTTTATTCAGTTTTGCGTATCGAGCCAAGCGATCGCCTCTGCCAAGTCGTCGGCAATATAGTCGACGTTTGCTTGTTCCACCCGGTCAGCGTATTCGCGAATGGAACTCTCTCCGGCACCGGTTCGGACTAAGATTTTGATACACCCGGCATGCGCAGCTGCCACCATATCGCTCCAGCGGTCCCCGATGACGACACATTGATTGAGTCGGAGAGCGTGTTTTACTTGTGCTTGCCGTAATAAATTTGGTGATGGTTTGCGACAAGAGCATCGATCTTCCGCTGCATGCGGACAAATCAGCGTGTCATCAAAGCCGAAGTCCTGTAATTCAGTCCGAAACTCCTCTTCACGCGCGAGTCCTTTTGAGATACCAGGTTGATTCGTAAACGCAATCAGTAAAATCCCTTGATCACGTAAGCGTTCGATTAGCGAAGGAACGTAAGAAAATAACGCAAACGTTCCAGGATAGTGGACGGTGGCATCTCCACCAATCGTTCCGTCTCGGTCAAGAAATATTGCTTGAATAGAATTCATGTGTACAACTCCTTAGTTTACGAAGCATCTTTGAGTTCTTGGTACGGTTGCACACGTGCCGCCAGTTGTGCTGGGATGAAAGCTGCGATGACACCGAACAGAATCGGTAGGACGAGCGATACGCCAATCAACAACGGCTCATTCCAGGGAACAAGATCGTATAGAACGTAAATCGTCGAGTAGGCGACAATCAGCCCAATGACTCCGGAGATGAGACCGACGAGGAAGCCTTCGAAGACAATCAATTGACGGATTGAGCCGTTCGTCCAGCCGAGTGCTTTTAGAACGGCGAGTGAGGCGCGGCGATCGGTGACGTTTTGCCACATGATCTCACCCGTCGTTAAAATAGCGATCGTGATCGCAACACCCATCGTCACATAATGCATCGGACCGACTTGCAGGGCAACGAATTGACCAAGCCACGACGTGTAAAGAACACCCTGTAAATGGAACGTCACGAATAAGAAGAATGTCAAGAGAGCTGTCGGTAAAGCGATTGAGAGAACGGATAAACTATTACGTTTCCATTTCCCAATCAATTCCTTTAGTGCGAGCGTCACCGTCGAACGAAGCTTTAGTCCGACACGAGCTGCCTTTGCATATTCACCGGTCTTGATTGCTTCGTATGGTGAGATCCGACGAATCGTCCACGCTGACCACGTCGCACCTGCCAGGTAGATGACGAGACTGAACAGCGCGATCCAGAGAAGGCTCCAGCCGTTCATCGCTTCGCTCCGAACGAGCGAGAAGATGCCTTCGACAATCAAGGCGACTGTTGAGACGAATCCGGCGAGGATTGCCGCCTCGATCAAAACGATTTTGTAGAGGTCCTTCGTCCGCCAGCCGAGAGCGAGTAAGACAGCGAATTCTTTCCGGCGGGCGAGCATTGATACATAACTCGTCGCGAGGACATAGACGATCGCGACCGCAAGCATCGCGAAGATGACACCTGAAAATCCGACGCTCGTCTCGCGGAAGATTGTGATCGCAGCACCGATGTGGATCCATGGTTGTTCGATCCAACCGAGCGTCTTCCCTTCATCGACAACCTTCGTGACGACCGGTTGAGGAGAGGAACCTTTGGTGATCGTAGCGATAAGACCAGTCTCTCGTTCGATTTCCGACTTGATGCGTTGTAAGGTTTTATCCGACTGTTCACCGACAGAAGAAGCACCCTTTACTTTTAATCGAATCGATGAAATCGATTGATCACCCATCACCTTTTGGACACTATCGATTGTCGTGAGCACGTTTGGAGAGTTCGTCAACAGACCAATTGGATTCCCGGTCGTGTTGATCGGTTGGGCAGGATTGACCGGTTCATTTTTTGAGTCAAGTACGATACTCGCAGCCGATGGTCGATAGGTCTCCATCGGTAATTCGTTTAATGGATCTTTGGAGACATTGATCTTGTTTGGATCATACAAACCGACGACATCAAATGTCAGATAAGGATTCATTGATTTAAAAGCAGATCCATCCGATTTTTTCATTTTTATTTCATAAGAATCTACCGTCCGGAAGCCGCGTTTCGGAAGATAAGAGGACGATAATATCGTGTTTTTGAATGCAGTAGGTGCTGTATGTACTTCATAAGCATTCTCCCATCGTGTAGGGAACGGACTCTTCATCGTTTGATAAGTCAATGAGCCTGTCTGGGCGACGAGTTGAGCGTTAGTATTTGCTTCCGAATGCGGAAGTACCTTAGTTTTTTGACCGAGTAGGGAATCAAAAAAAGCGCTCTCGACTTTAGAGGCATCGACTTTAATGTCTTGGATGATCTTTCGTTTTTCTTGATCGAGAGGTTGAGGAGCGTTCGATTGAGCTAGTCGTTGATAAAATGTGTCGCGTGCTTGTTTCGTTTTCAGATCGACGTTAACTTGTTCTAACTTAAATTGACTATATCCCGTATTGAAGGATTTTGGGTTAATCAATACCGGAATATTGAATTGGTTGGAACTCTCCTTGCTGGCTGAGGGAACATCCTCCTGGTTGAAGTAACGAAACTTCTTCTGATTCAGGATGCTCTTATCCAAACCGACGAGTTGCGCTTCCGCCTCCGGATCGATTCCGACGATGAGACTATAGGTAAAGGGTTGTACGGATGAAAAATCTTGCGGATTTTGAAGATGGATCAATCGCGTGTTCGGAGGAACGAGAGGCTCTTCCATAGTTGAAAAGTAGGCACCATCCTGTGCAATGAGTTCTTTCGAAAATCCACCAGCGCCATAATGTGAATTACTCAGTCGATAAATACCAGGCTTGTCCGGAAAGTGGATTTGATTTGGAATCGAGATACCGATATTAGCGTATCCCATGACAGCAACCGGAGCTGCGATATCAATCTCGTTCATTTGTTTAATTTGTTGGTACTGTTTAAACGAAATCCCACCGTTGATTCCATTGAGATAATTCGGTTCGAGTAACTTACTCGACTCGGTCGTCATCTGACTGCCTTTCGGTCGCACGACGATATCGTAGGCGGATGACCATTTTTTCTGTAACGTCTGTTCGACCGTTCCTTGACTCGAGTCCGTCAAGTTGAACATCAGACTGAGTCCGGCACTGATGATCAGCGCGCCGACGAGTGTCAAAATAAATTTCCCGCGCTGCCGGCGCCATTGATTCAAGACAAAACGCAACATCGTCATTCCTCCTTTAAAGAGAGGGACAACGTCTGCTGTCCCTCGCTACAAAATATTAAGCTGCATCTTTGAGTTCTTGATACGGTTGAACACGTGCTGCCAGTTGCGCTGGGATGAAGGCAGCGATGACACCGAATAAGATTGGTAAAGCGAAGGATACGCCAATCAATAACGGTTCATTCCAAGGGACGAGATCATATAAGACATAGATTGTCGTATAGGAGATGATCAGTCCAATGATGCCGGAAATCAGACCAACGAAGAAACCTTCGAGGACGATCAATTGTCGAATCGCTCCGTTCGTCCAACCGAGCGCTTTTAAGACAGCAAGTGAAGCGCGGCGATCGGTGACGTTTTGCCACATGATTTCCCCCGTCGTCAAAATGGCGATCGTGATTGCAACACTCATCGTCACGTAATGCATCGGACCGACTTGCAGGGCAACGAACTGACCAAGCCACGACGTGTAAAGGACACCCTGTAAATGGAACGTCACGAACAGGAAGAAGGTCAAGAGAGCTGTCGGTAAAGCAATCGAGAGGACGGACAGGCTATTGCGATTCCATTTCCCGATCAGTTCCTTTAGTGCAAGTGTCGCGGTCGAACGAAGCTTCAGTCCGACGCGAGCCGCCTTTGCATACTCACCGGTCTTGATCGCTTCGTACGGTGAGATGCGGCGAATCGTCCACGCCGACCACATCGCACCTGCCAGGTAGATGACGAGACTGAACAGTGCAATCCAGACGAGACTCCAGCCGTTCATCGCTTCGTTCCGAACGAGCGAGAAGATCCCTTCGACGATCAAGGCGACTATTGAGACGAATCCGGCGAGGATCGACGCCTCGATCAAGACGATTTTGTAGAGATCCTTCGTCCGCCAGCCGAGTGCGAGTAAGACGGCGAATTCTTTCCGGCGGGCGAGCATCGAGACATAACTCGTCGCGAGGACATAGACGATTGCGACGGCGAGCATCGCGAAGATGACACCGGAGAAACCGACGCTCGTCTCGCGGAAGATTGTCATCGCGGCACCGATGTGGATCCATGGTTGTTCAATCCAACCGAGCGTTTTGCCGTCATCGACGACCTTCGTGACGACGGGTTGAGGAGATGAACCTTTTGTAATGGTAGCGATCAATCCAGTTTCTTGTTCAATTTGTTGTTTCACATCTTGAAGCAGTTGTTCTGACTCTTCACTGACGGTCGTTGCACCTTTGACTTTCAGACGAATCGAAGAAATAGCTTGTTCGCCATTGATTGCCCGTGCACTATCGATCGTCGTTAAGATATTTGGTGAACTTGTCAAAAGACCAACAGGATTACCAGATGTATCAATTGATTTTGCAGGGTTGACGGGTTCGCCCTTTGCATCTAAAACAAGATCTGCAGACGAGGGACGATAAGTTTCCATCGGTAACTCGTTTAGTGGGTCCTTTGAGACCTTGATGTTATTCGGATCATATAAGCCGACGACCTTGAATGCAAGATATGGGAAGACAGTATCCAACTCTCCTGGTTTTGGCTTTTTGACCTTACGTCCGACGGATTCAAGGGAACGGAAACCTTTTGTAGGTAAAAATTGTTTTCCAAATGTCCAATTTTTGATCTTAGTTGGCGAAGCCGATACTTCATAGGCAGTCTTCCAGCGACTTGGATATGGACTATTGGCTGGCTTAAACGAGAGTTGTCCAGATTTATAAAGTAGTTGGGCTCCTTCAGCGCTTGTCATATCAACATACGTAGAATTTGTCTTTTCTATAAGTGTTTGAAGATAGTTTTCTTCCACTTTAGATGCTGGAATTTCAAGATGCTGTATTTTTTTTGTAGGGTACGTAGTTAACGCTGAATGAAGAACTGAACGTTTTGGCTGTTTTTTTACTAGACCATCAATCAACTTCTTTTGATCCTGCTCTGTTTTAAAGGGGGCATCTAATTTTTCGATTGTGTATTCATAGCTTCCTTTGTTAAAGGAGTTCGGATTGATTAAGACGGGTATAATGTGTTCGTCCGAATAATTACCGGATTGATGTTGATCTGTGCTGTTGAAATATCGAGACTTTTTATTTAAGCGAACACTTTTATCTAATCCGACAAGTCGAGCTTCCTCGACAGGGTCGATTCCAACAATCAATACTGGGTTTCTTGCAATTGCATTTTTAAACGTTTCAATGGGTTCATTGAAAAAAGAAGCATTTTTCGGAACATTTACTTTCGTACCTTGAGAGATATGGATGACGCTATGCGATTGACGTTCTCTCGTAAAACCATTTTCGATAAAATTCGTTTCTGTTAGACGATACATACCGGGTTCGCTTGGAAACTTCAATACATTTTTAAACGAAGTAACAGAGTTTACATATCCCATAACAGCAACCGGAGCTGCAATTTCAATGTCCCTCATTTTCTTGATGGTTTCGTATTGTTTGAAGGAAATTCCTCCGTCGATTCCATTCAAATAGTTCGGTTCCAGTAAATCATTCGACTCACTTGCAAGTTGACTTCCCTTCGGTCGCACGACGATGTCATAGGCAGACGACCATTTCTTTTGTAACGTTTGTTCGACCGTCCCTTGACTGGAGTCGGTGAGGTTGAACATCAAACTGAGTCCAGCACTGATGATGAGGGCACCGACGAGCGTCAGAATGAATTTCCCGCGCTGCCGGCGCCACTGATTAATGACGAAGCGTAACATATGTAGTCTCCTTTGCTTGTTATTGGGAGAGCTGCGTCTTTAAATAACGCGCAAGATCTTGTTCGAAATGGTGAATCGCTTGTGCATCGAGTGCTTCTACTTCTGCTCGTGTCGCGTAGCGGGTGACGAAATAAGGGGAGAGTGGCGTCACCAGATGAATGCGCTCCGTCCAATCCGTCAACGATTCATGACTTCGCCGTTTGAGGGCACGTGGTAATCGTTGATTAAAATCAAATAGCATCAGGCGCAGTGATTCGATAGGAGGAGTAGGTATCGACTGAGTGATTGTAGAAGAAGTTTTATTCTTGAAAGAAAAGTTTGATTGATCTTGCATATCCTCCGCACTCTCTAAAGGATGTTTTCCTGTGAGTCGCTTTCGTTTTTTGATTACAAAATAAATGATGAAACTTCCGACAAGAAGCAACAAGAGAAGGATGATTGAAAAACTAGAGCCTGCCTGTTCTTCTGCTGATTCCAAAAAGCCTGGCGACTTGGTAGCATTGGCTTTTCCACGTGCTGTTCCATCCACTTTTTCCGTTTTACCTGTACTTATACCTAAAATTTCACCTTCAGAATTTTCGTCGATTGTGTTATCGAGTGTACAACTATTTTTTTTGAAAATAAGTTTTGATAAGTCATCATGATTACAATCTCGTACGATCGTCGTCTCCTGTTCCGAGAAGTCCGCATTTTGAAACGCTTCATACGCGGACTGCGTCGATACCGATAGTAACAGAAAAACGACAAGTGAGCCGACAAAGCTCGTGATTAATTTGGCACGAAACGTGTGCAACGCGAGACACCTCCTCATTAACAATACTTAGACACTTTGCACCGTGCGCTTCCGGCGATCTTCAACGATTCGTCCATCCTGCATGAAGAGAATCCGGTCAGCACGTTCGGCGAGTTCTAGGTCGTGTGTGACAAATAAAACGCCACACTTAGCTTCACGATGCAGCTCTAGTAACAACTCAAAGATTGCGTCACCGGTCACGGAATCGAGATTACCGGTCGGCTCGTCCGCGAGAATCCATTGCGGATGGTGAAGCAGGGCACGGGCAATCGCGACCCGTTGTTGTTGTCCACCGGATAATTGAGCAGGTAGAGCATTCCGTTTATCGTCGAGTCCAACCCGTTCGAGCAGTTCGAGAATTCGCTCCTCTTGATTGAAGGATGTCTTTTGCTTTAACAAGGCGACCTTTAAGTTCTCAGACACCGTCAGCGCCGGTAATAAGTGAAACTGCTGGAAGATGAAGCCGATCTCTTGCGAGCGGAATTGCGATAACCGTTTGTTCTTCCAAGACGTGATGTCCTGCCCGTCATAGAGGATCTGACCGGACGTTGGACGATCAAGCGAACCAAGGAGACTCAGGAACGTTGATTTTCCAGAACCGGATGGACCGACGAGTGCCGTCACCTCACTTTGCGAAAACTGACCGTTTAGTTGATGCAAGACATCGGTCCGGACACCGTTTCGTTCGAATGTATGCGAAATATCTTGAAAGGTAATATCCATATGACCACTCCTTTTACATAATTTGGTTATGTTCAGTGTATTATTTTTAGAAAATTTTGTCTATTGCGTTTTTGTTTCTGATCCAACCACTTTTTTTATATTTGTTCATAGTTGGTTCATAACTTCTCCCTATGATCGGATTAACACCAATCAAGGGAGGCATTTAACATGAAACGAACACGCAAGAAATGGTACTGGATCAGTGGAGGGGTCATCCTGGTACTCCTGTTAATCGGTTCCACGCTCTTTTTAGGACGAGGAGAGGCACAAGGAACGAAGGAGGTCGTCGAGTCGAAGACATTACAAACATTCTTCTACTTCTCGGGCACGCTTGAAGCGAAAGATCGACAGACGGTCATCAGTGATCGTGATGTCCGTGTCACCGACGTTCGCTTTGAAGAAGGAGATACCGTTAAGTCGGGTCAAACGATCGTCAGCGTCGAAGGAGGAGAAGATTTCAAGGCACCTCGCTCCGGACAACTCGTTCGTCTTGACGTCACGGAAGGCGAAGTTTATGCCCCGAATACTATCCTCTTCGTTGTTGCAGACAACAAAGAGTTGATCGCTCGTCTGAAAATTGATGAACAAGATATCGAACGGATTGAAGTTGAAGATACGATTGAACTACAGACGGATGCATCTGATAAAACCATCAAAGGGAAGGTCGAATCGATTAGTCCGGAAGCTGTGACGGAAAATGGAAGTACGTATTTCAATGCAAATGTATCGGTACCGAGCTCGTCAAACTGGTTACCCGGAATGACGGTCGAGGGACGTTTACCATATCAACTCGCACAAGATGTACCTGTATTATCGCTCGATGTCATTTCGTATTCGAAGTCGGATCGTCCGTATGTATATGTGAAAAAAGACGGGGAAACGACTCGTCAATACATCGAGACGGGCGTGACGGACGGACAGGATATTGAGATCAAGGACGGATTGTCTGCTGGGGACGAAGTTTTCCTGCCGAGTAAAAACGGTAGTTCCGGTCTACTTCCGACTCCACCAGGAGGTGCGTCCTGATGCCGGTCGTTGACTTGCAAGAAATCCAAAAAACTTACGGCGAAGGAACCAATCGTCACATCGTCCTCGATCGAGTATCGCTGACGATCGAGGCTGGTGAATATGTGACGATCCTCGGACCTTCGGGGTCTGGAAAATCAACGTTGATGAATATCATCGGGTGCCTCGATGTTGCTTCAAGTGGAATCTATCGTTTGCAGGAGCAGCTCGTCCACGATCTATCAGAGGATCAGCTGGCGACGATTCGCAATGAAGAGATTGGCTTCATCTTTCAACAGTTCCAGTTGCTACCGCGCATGAGCGTCTTACAAAACGTTGAATTACCGCTCATCTATGCCGGGGTCTCGCGCAAAGAGCGCCGCGAGCGCTCGCTTGAGCTATTGGAACGTGTCGGATTGACAGATAAAGCCGATGCCTTACCGAGTCAACTGTCCGGTGGTCAACAGCAACGGGTGGCGATTGCCCGAGCGCTCGTGACGCGACCGACGATCTTACTCGCCGATGAGCCGACCGGAGCGCTCGATCAAAAGACAGGGAAACAAATCATGGAGTTGTTCGAGAGCCTCTCAGAGGAAGGGAAGACGATCATCATGATCACACACGATGTCAATATTGCTAAGCAAGCCCGCCGGATCATCCGGATCGAAGATGGTCAGGTGACGGAGGTGACGACATGATTCGCGAAACGTTACGGATGGCATGGTCGAATATCTGGCATCATAAGATGCGGTCGTTCTTGACAACGCTCGGTGTCATCATCGGTGTCGCATCGATCATCGCCTTGATTTCAATCGTCAACGGCGCGACGGCCTCAATCAATGAAGAGGTCGCCTCGTTCGGTGCCAATAAATTAACGGTCCAAACGACAGAGACGCCGTTGAAAGAAGGATTATCACCTGCACAACTGGAAGAGTTAAACACGATTAAAGGAACACGCGGTGTCTCACCGACCGTCTCGACGGTCCGGGACATCCGTGTCGAAAATCACTCACTCGACCTGGTGACGATCGAAGGGCGAAATCACATCTATTACCGGGAATCTGAAGATGTCCCGCAAGGACGCGGCATCGTCATCAGTGATGTGAAACAACAGACGCATGTCGCCGTCGTCAGTCCATCCGTCGCCCGAACACTCTATCCGGGTCAGGTCGCGATCGGTAAGACGATCAAGCTCGATGGACTCAATTATCGGATCGTCGGTGTCAGTGACGCGGATGGCGATCAAATCGTCATCCCGTATACGACGGCCCTGCGGACGCTTGGGGTGACAGCCGTTAAGCAAGTGGATATCTTCAAGACGGACGCAGCTGACGTCGCGACCGTCAAACGGGATGTCACGGCAAAGCTGTACCAGTTCTATAACGGACGCGACGATACGTATAACGTCGTCAGCTTGGATGAAGCCCTCGATTCGATTGACCAAATCAATACGATGCTCTCGCTCTTGTTGACGGGTATTGCGTCGATTTCCTTGATCGTCGGCGGGATCGGCATCATGAACATGATGCTCGTCTCGGTCACGGAACGAACGACGGAGATTGGCTTACGAATAGCACTCGGTGCGAAACCACGTACGATACGCCTACAGTTCCTCTTGGAATCGATTTTGCTGTCCTTGATGGGTGGAGTGATCGGAATTCTTGTCGGAGCGATGCTCGCATTTGGCGTCAGTCTGATGATCAGTACACCGTTCACGCTCTCCGTGAGTACGATTCTGCTTGCCGCCGGATTCTCGATCGGTGTCGGTGTCTTGTTCGGTTATATGCCAGCGCGAAAGGCATCTCGTTTGAATCCGATCGAAGCCTTACGAAATGTTTAAGTGAAGGAGGAGGACGATGGTAACGATTTTGATTGCCGAAGATGACCGGAATGTCCGTCTGTTACTCGGCGAGACACTCCGGTCCGCCGGCTTTACGGTGATTGAATCGAGAGACGGGAAAGACGCACTCGATCAACTGGATCAACAACACGTCGATCTCGTCGTAACGGATGTGATGATGCCGCACGTCTCAGGGATCGAACTGGTTGAGTTGCTGCGTGAATCAGGATACGAACAGCCTGTCTTGATGTTGACGGTACTGGATTCCTTTCAAGATAAAGAAGCTGGTTTTACGACGGGTGCTGATGATTATATGGTCAAACCAGTTGACTTAGATGAACTCTTACTACGAATCCGCGCGTTGCTACGTCGGTCAAAGATCGTAGCAGCACAAGAATTAATCGTGGGTGCCCTGCAACTACGGATAACGGACGCAACGGTCGTGACGCCTCGTGGGGAGATGCCGTTACCACAGAAAGAATTCCAACTGCTCTATCGCTTATTAGCACATCCAAAACAAATTTTTACACGCCAGCAATTGATGGATGAGATTTGGGGATATGACGCCGAGAGCGACAGTCGGACGGTTGATGTTCACATCAAACGGTTGCGTGACAAGTTCAGTGACTATGATGATTTTACGATCGAGACGGTCTGGGGACTCGGATATAAAGGAGTGATCCAGTGAAGCGCTTCGTCCGCTCGATTTCCGGTCGTTTTTTCGTGATCCTATTCGGTTTGTTGTTACTGCCACTTCTTTTACCATTCGTCATGACGGTCTGGTTCCAGTTCCAAGAAGTCGATCAAGACCTAAATAATCAATTGCAACAACGAACGGATCAGATTGAACGATTGATGCAAGACCAAAATCTGTCGTTCGCTGAGGCGAGTCAGTATATGGATCAGTCTTTGATTCAGACGACACAATACACGTCGCTCAATCAAGTACAGTCATTATCGTCGTCAGAACGTGACCAATTACAGCAAAAGGGTGAAATCACGATCGATGGGGCGTGGCTCGAACCGTCGCAATACATTCGCGAGACGGAGACAGGATATCTCGTCTCGACACCGATTGCCGGACAACGCATCCTTGACGGATTACGAACGTCAGCTGGAATCGGTATCGTCATCACGATCGGCGTCGCCTTCATCCTGACCTGGCTTGCCGTCACGCTCGTGACACGACGGATTCGTAGCATCAGTGAAGCGGCGATTGAAGTGACGAACGGAAACTATGATGTCTCGATCAAGGAAGGTGGAAATGATGAGGTCGCACTCCTCGTTGAAAACTTCAACCACATGACCGAAGCACTGCGACGAAACGACCATCTCGCAAAAGATCTCGTTGCCTCGATCTCGCATGAGCTGAAGACACCGATTGCTTCGATTCAAGGATTTTCTAGGTTGTTACAGACAGAAGAAAACTCGGATAAACGGCAGCAGTACTTGACGATCATGGAGCAAGAGAGCACCCGTCTATCACGCTTGACGTCGAATCTCGTCCGCTTATCGCGGCTTGATCATCAGACGATCATCGAGCGGAAACGGTATCGACTTGATGAACAACTTCGGACATGTCTTTTACTACTGGAACGGCAGTGGACGGAGATATCACTTCGACTGGAGCTTGATTTACCAGAAGTGTCCGTCGAGTGGGAAGAGGAACTGATGCAGCACGTCTGGCTCAATCTGCTTGAGAACGCGATTCGGTTTTCGCCAGAGTCGGGAGTATTAGAAGTTACCTTACGTGAAGGAAAGAACATTCGTGTCACGATCCGCGATGAAGGACCAGGAATCGCAGAACAGGACTTACCGTACGTATTCGATCGCTTTTATCAGGGCGAACAGTCACGAGCGAATGAAGGACATGGTCTTGGATTATCGATCGTTAAACGAATCATTGATTTACATGATGGTGAGTTGACGATTGAGAATCATCCAGATCAAGGCGCAATCGTGACCGTTACGTTAACGGCGCACGAGACGCGTGAATGATGACAGACAAAAAGAAGCGCGGACTTACACGATGTTATCGTGAAGTGTTGCGCTCCTTTTCATTTGCGTAAGTCATCAATGTGGATTCAGCTTAGTTGTCTAGCTTGATATGCATCCTTCGTAATTGTTTGTGTAGTATCCTTCTTTTCAAAGGTTCACCTGCGTCTTGATCAGGTGTATAGGCATAATCACTAAAGATTTTAGCACCGTCCTTGAGCCAGTTCGCACGATACAAGTCGTGTGCTTCACTTCTTGATAAGAAGATACCATCCTCGATTTCGACATCATCGTCTACTCCGAACTGAAAGCCGCAACAAGAACAAAGTTCGAACGAAGCATCATTGTTCGCGTAATAAGCGACATCGTCCATTTGGTCATATCCGCATACGGGACATGTGTATTTCATGAAAGCACCTCATTGCTCAAGAATCTTTTGATACTTGTATCCTTTTAAGATATCTAATTGATCCGTATAGGTCCAGTCAGCGATGGACTGGTCGGGATGCGATTTAAAATAATGATTGAGGATATCACGCCCTAACATATAGTTACTCCAGCGAGGAAGCTCTTTTTGTTCGTTACCCAGGATAAAGTCGAGTTGCGATACTTCATAGCTGTTGACGAGATGCGCGACATGTTTCTTCGTCGCTTCATCCATCTCGACATTCCAAGGAATGGAAACGCCTTTGACGATTCGGTCGGCAAAGGCATCTGCCTTTCCTTCGATAATGACGGAATTAAGAATCGTATTTAAACTAAAATCGGGTGTATCCATGAGGACTAAGTGATGATATTCATGTGCCGTCGTATATGCTAAGACGTCTTGATCGTAGTTTGGATCCAGGTAGAGAATGAAGGCATCTTTATAGGCTGCTCCTGTAACACCTTTCATCGGCTGGATATCGAGAGAAGATTCAGGATTAATGGGGCCGACAATAATAGTACTTTTCTTTTTGGGAAGGATTTTATGTGAAGCGATGTAATTGTTTTTGATGATTTTTTTAATGTTGTCCTGTTGTTTCATCAAGTTCTCGATTTTATCGAGTAGCTCTTGTTCGTATACGGTTGATTGCAACATCAGAGAACCTTTTAAGTCGGCTGTCGCGAACTGCTCCTTTTCCCCGATTTTGTCGATGTAGCTTAAGACATACTTCGTATAATTCTTTTTATCGACTTCAGGATCATTGTTTTTTAAGGACGCTTGTAGATATTTTTTGTATGGTTCATAGAGAAAAACAATGTTCAATTTACTTTCGTCATCAATTTTTACAGATTCAGATTATACTTTTGTACTCTTTGACATCATTTTAGTAGTAGGCTGTGTTGTCTTTTGCTCTTCTGTACAAGCGGATAAAAGCAGAAGGGGAGCGGTTAAAAGTACTATCAGTGATTTATTCAAGATACGTTCATCCTCCTCTTTTTATAATGTAAAACCATCTGCTGTTCAATCCTCTTTCGCCATATGATCAATGATGATTGGATCGCTGTAGGACAAAATGTAAAAATCCTGTTCATGTGTCCTGATGGCAAATAAGTGCAAGTCGCCCCGTTCAGTATAAATTTCCTTCGTTTTCATATACTTTGCAGCGAACTCTCCAAATATCGATTCTTTTGACTTCACGACTGGATATGGATTTCGAAGCTTCTCGTCGATGATGCCATGCTCTTGCAATGTCCCTAGAAAAACAGCGTACTTTTCAAAACGCATCAAAAAGTAATCACGCGAAGGATCGTCAATCAAAAGTTTGAATGTTTCGTCAGCTCCATAAAAATAGAAATCAATCGCATAATGGTCGTTTGCCTTTAACGACATCGTATCCAGTTCGAGATCATATTCTTCAGTCGTCAGTAAAAAATCGAGATCAATAATCTTCAAAAAAGTCACTCCTTTGTGATGAACGAGGTCGACGAACATTATTTTATCGAAGATTGATCGATGAACCACTTATCCCCATGTTCCGCGATGAAACGGTATTCCGCACGATAATGTGCGTCGTGACCTTCTTCTTTCATCTTGATGAAGGCAACATCACCGTCCGCAGCTTTTTGGTCAATCAACAGATAGAGGGCTTCGACGCGCAACAATAACATCGGTAGTAATTCGGAACGTGGACCTTCATAACCATAAGCATCAAGGAATCGACTCACGCGCTCTGCGAAGCGCGCGTCATCCTGTTCCGATACATAATCGATAACGGATCCGTCAGGTGCTTGCCGTCTACTACTGAGCGGGACGAACGTATAGAGGGCGTAGACGATATCCCATGCACGTGGTCCGGGTGCTGCAAAATCAAAGTCGATCACACCACTAAGACGTTGATCCTTAAAAATCGTATTGTAGACAGCAAAATCATTGTGGCAGATGACTTCGTATGGAGTAGGGGTATTAAGCAATGGTTCCCAGTTACCGGTTTCGAAGTCGACTGTTGCGTCATGATACTTGCGCATCAAACGCGCGACGTCTTCTAAGACATCGTCTCGCCACATGTACGCTTTTAGCGGATAGTCTGCCGTCTCACCGGGGAGGAAGGTCAGGATCTCTCGATTTTGTTCGTCGATGCCGACGAAGCGGGGAACACCGGATAAATGTTTCGCTTCTAAATGGCGTAATAGACGGTGAACATTTGGACTGTTCTCATTTTGTGTACGATAGACATAGTTGCCTTTTTGATAGACAGCGGAGACATTTCCGCCAGTCAATCGTTGTTCTTCAGACATAACGGTCACCTCTTTCGGTGTTAGAATTGTAATCGATTACATATTGTCGGATTATTCTGAACCCATTTAGAAGAAACGGATTGTCTCTTCTATGAGACGGGAATCGAGTATTAAAAAGCCGAAAGAAGGTCGATTCTCATGCTGGCATTTTTCATCGTATTCAAGAATATGTACCATGTGCTACGGATCCTCTTCAAGCAGCAGGAGCAGCAAGCTGTCATGGGATCCGTCGTATTGTTACTCGCGATTGGCATGTTCTTTTATCATGGTGTTGAGTCACTTGGTTACCTCGATGCTCTGTATTTGTCGGTCATGACGCTGACGACGGTTGGTTATGGTGATCTTCATCCTGTGACGCCGCTCGGTAAGATTTTCTCGATGGGATATGTTTTACTTGGCATCGGCATGATCAGTGCCTTGATTGCCAACTTCAATCGTGCGTTACGTCAACATCATGGCGTCGACTCGCCATCGAAGAAAGAATCAAATGATTGATCCACGATGTGCTCGAAAAACGTTTCGATCTCTTTCGTTGAACGAAAATGAACGATTTGGTCCGCTTCACCGGGAGCAGGTGGCTCGATCCGTTGTCGTTGATAGATTTCATCGTACGACGAGTCGCCTCGGATCTCTCGTCCATCGCGTGTCGAATGGGTCAGTCGGTCAACAAGCATCGCTTCAGGTAAGTCGAACCAGACGAGGATCGAGCGGAAGATCGAACGGGGAAAGTGTTGCAACAGTTGTTTTCGACCGGTCCGTGTGAGGTTCGCGTTACAGAGGATGATCGTCTCGATGGACGAAGAGATTGCCCGCCCCATCAGCCACTTCGTCAAGTCATGCTTGATATGATTTGCCCCTTCTGTCGGGACGAGTTCCGGATAATGACCGAGCAAAAAACGCGCCTGAAGATCCTGATCGATGACAAGGCTTGAGGGGAGACAGTGGGCAAGTTTTTTGGCGAACGTCGTTTTCCCAGCGTGTGTCGGACCGATTGTTAGCAGGACTGTCCTCATGACGTCAGTTGTTCCTCCGGTGAGCGATCGGCAATAATTTGCGTTAGCCACTCTTCCTTCGTACCGAAGCAAGGAGTCGTTCGTCCGATATGATAAAACGTGCTTGCTAATGGACCGGTGAAGTAGGTTGCGTCCGGCATGCATAAGTAGATCGGGCGATTCGTCGCGAGCGCAACCCCGAGTTCGACGTGGCTACTTTTTCCTGCTGGTAACACGAGGACGAAGGCGTCTGCTTGCTGGACGGCTTCGAATTCAGAAAGACCAATGTTTCGTAATGCTTCGGGATCCTCTGCCCGATCATTCATCGTCCAGTCGTATGTTAAATCATGACCACGCAAGCGGAGTTCATCGCGGAGCCAGCGGACGGTCAACGTGTGGTCGAAGCGCGAAGCGATATAGAGTTTCATGTATGGATTCCTTTCTCAAATAAAAGTTGTTCGATAGTTTGAACGAGCGCGTAGGCTCCGTCAGACGTATTCGATAAGACGGTGACAATCGTATTGGTTTGCTGATAATAAGCGGAATGGAAGCTGACACCCGGGTCGTAGCCCATGATGTGCCATTTCTCGCGGGTGGCGTCGAGTTGTTTCAGCCAGACACCATAACCGTAAGACGCTACATCATTGACACCGACATGGGGATGGAAGAGTTGCGTAGTCATCGTTTCAGACAATAGTTGGTGTGTTAAGAGACTGCGCGAAAATCGTTCCATATCTGCTGCTGTGAGGAAAGCACCACCATCCGGTCCGCCGATGATCGGTAACGCATAGTGATTCGTTCGCCACGATCCATCCGCCTCTTCGATGTGTCCAATCGCTGTATCCGTTGGTAAGGCGTCGAGTCGGAAGTAACCAGACTGTGTCATTTCGGTGCGAGCGAATAATTCGTTCGTGATATGGTCCGTAAAGGTTTGCTGAGTGAGTTGTTCAATTACGAGACCAAGCAAGATATACCCCGCATTGTTGTAGTGAAAGCGTTCGCCTGCAGTGAACTGTCTTTTTTGATCACGAAATAATGGCAAAAAATCGGTCGGGCGACGCAAGCGATACATTGGGGTATCTTGAAAAACATCCTCAAAATCAGTCATCGTTTCCTCATCAAAATAATCACCGATCCCTGACGTATGGGTTAACAAATGATGTACGGTCACGCCATCTAAATCAATTCCTATGTCCGGAAGAATCGTTGCAATGGATTGATCGAGTGCTAGTTGACCAGTCTCGACTAACCGTAAGACGTAAGATGGCGACCGCTGTGAAGAGTTTCGCGCCAGAAGCAATTCCGAAGCGCGTCGTCTCTGTATTCAATACACGATATCCCCGATGCGCAAATCCGTCAGCGTGGCTAAAGATCAGTTCTCCTTCCTGATGAATGGAAACCACCCCTTCAAAATGTGTAAGATTTGGTAAATATGTAAGCTCTTTCATCACGTTCATCATCCTCTCTGCTTCCCATCCTATCGAATTCAATCATGCAAGAAAAGGGAATTATAAGAAAAATTTGAAAAAATTGAAACTTTTTTAACGTGACGCGTATCTAATAGGGGAGTGATTGCAGAAAGGAGGCGAGTGATGTGTTTCGAAAGTCAGGGGCATTATCGGATACTGCCTTTGAAGCAGCGTTATTTGCAGAAGAGGACTATGTATACCGCATTTCTTTCATTTATTTGAAAGAAGAGTCGGCAGCACTCGAGAACGTCCAAGAGGTCGCATATCGAGCGTGGCGTGCCCGAAAGAGTCTGCGTAATGCCTCGTATTTTAGGACGTGGTTGACGCGGATCACGATGAATTGTGCGTTTAAGCAACAACGTGCGTCGTTTCAACCGTTGACAGTTGAACGCAGCCCAACCGCGTCGTTTGAAGAGCGTCTCGTTGATCGTTTGTATCTAAAGGATTTACTCGAGATCCTCGAGCCGACCGAACGCTCAATCGTTTACTTGCGGTATGAAGAGGATTTGTCCTTGCAGGAAATCGCGAGTATGTTTGACGTTCCACTGAGTACAATCAAAAGCACACTATACCGCGCTCTCGAAAAAGTACGTCGACGACAAAAGGGGATGAGCCTATGAGTCATGAGCGATCAATCTTGATTGATGTACCGTCATCCGTCAGACAACGAACGGTCCAAGGCATTCGGAAAGCGAAACGACGCCGGCGTTCCCTACAAGCCGCTTTTCTCGCCGTCGGTCTTACAATCATCGGTGTTAGTTCCTTACAAGAGACTATTCCCGAACAATCATCGCAATCGATGAGGGTCGGCATGTATTATGATGAACAGTTTTACACAGTAGCAAAAGAGATGACGAATTTAGACTGGCAACAATTGAAAGGGAAACGACTTGGTGTTACTGATGATGTCTTGAACGATACGGGACTGGAACAAGACACATCTGATTTTTCGTCGAACCTCGAAGCGTTTACCGTCTATCGAGTCAACGACGATCCAGTGTCTGAGCACGTGCTGGTCGTTGGTCAGGAAGAGGGACGAGAACGGGTGATGATTCTGTCACCAGAACGGTAAAAAGGAGGGAAGAGAGATGAACGTTCGGTCCTGGACAACTAGCGATTTGCCGCAATTGGTCGGTTTAATCGCGCAGCTCGGATATCCGGCAAGCGAGAATGTGTTACGTGAACGATTTACGCGGGTCACGCGTCATTCGGATTATGATTTGCTTGTTCTAGAAGAAGACGGGATCCTTCTCGGCTGCGTCGGTCTATTTCAGGCGCAAGCGTTCGAGCATGATACGACCTATGTCCGGATCGTTGCTTTCGTCGTCAATGCGACGCATCGTCGACGGGGAATAGGTCGCCGCTTAATCCAAGCAGCGGAAGACTGGGCACAAGCGAGAGGAGCGACTGTTATCTTACTGAATAGTGGCAATCGCCCAGAACGCGAAGCAGCCCATCACTTTTATCAGGCGATGGGTTACGGGGTGACGAGTACGAGTTACTCGAAGTCGTTACCGTCATTGTGATTGACGAAAACCATGGAAAGCACGAAATCCTTGCTCTTCATAGAAAGGAGCAGACTGACGGGTTGCCAGTAGATCAATGCGAGTCGGGTAGGTGTGCTTCAGATAATTGAGCAACTGTTGTCCGTATCCTTGCTTGCGCGCCTTGCGACTGACGAGAAGCTCGCAGACGAACGTCGTCACGTAACCATCCGATAAAGCGCGGACATAAGCAAGGACTTGTCCGTCGCATTCGAGGACGTATGCGGCATTCGCATTGATCCATGCATGGCGCGTCCGCTCTTTCTCAGCGACGAGATCCTGCCAGCCTTCTTGTTCGTTCAAGCGATGAATCTGATCAAAATCTTCAGGTTGGAAACGGCGAATCTGTTCAGTCATGGATGAATCTCCTTTGGAATAAGATTTTGTAACGGAAGCGGCAACTGATGCCAGTCCGAAAAGTGTGTGTCGGTCAACGCAACATCGCCCGTGCGCTTCCAAATCGCCTGCATACCGAGTGCGCGTGCCGGTAAGATATCGTGATCGTAGTTGTCTCCAACAAACAGCACCTCTTCTGGACGAACACCTAAACGGTCTGTCACACGTAAGAAAAACGCTGGATCCGGTTTACGTAAGCCTTCTTGCTCCGAGATTCCGATTTGCGTAAAGGCAGAAGTGAGTCCAATCGCTTCAAGGACTGCACGTTGAAACGTCGTCCGACCGTTCGATAGCAAACCAATCGGTAGATCAGGCGGTAATTGCGCAAAAAAGGCGTCGACTCCCGGAAAGCTACTTGCGAAGGTCGGGTAACGCGTCACGTAGTCGTGTAGCAGTACTTCAACAGAAAGCGACAACTGGAAGCGACAAATCATTTCAGCATAGACGACGTCCTTCCAGACCCGCCCGCCTTGATCAAGCTCTAGGAAGACGCTGACGTACTCGTCTAGCGGAATATGCGAGACGTAAGCTGAAAAACGCTCATATTGGTTCTCAAGAAAGTACGGAAGAGACCCGCTTCGGTCATGTAACGTCTCGTCTAAATCAAACAATAGCGCACGAATCAAGATCAACAACACCTTTCACAATATAGAGGAGTGATTTTAATGGAACGAACGATTCAGCAACAAGGGAAACAAGTGACATACTATGATAACGGTTCGACAGGTCGACCGTTGTTGTTATTACCCTCGCTTGGTGGGACGTATCAGGACTGGTCGGACATTCTGACGAAACTAGCACTGGACTACCGGGTCGTCAGCTTCCATCCGCACGAATGGTCGGAAGATTATATGAACGGAACGACAGGCATCTTGCAGCAAATCGAACAGATCCTTAATGTGGCGGACATCACGACTCCGGTCACACTCGTCGGACATTCTTACGGTGGACTCGTCGCGCAAGCTTTTGCCTTACGACAGCCGGAGCATGTAGCTGGACTCGTCCTCGTTGATGCGACATCCGTTGACTTACAAGAACTCGATCAGCTCGATACACCGACACTCGATCAAGAAGGGGACGACGCCGTCTGGATCGAACGATTCGCGGAGCTAGCGACAGCAACCGACCTCCGCGATCGATTCCCGGATGGTGACGACCGCACGGACTGGAACCCAGCGTATTACCAGGCAATGCATGCCATCATTTCAAAGTGGAAGACTGATGCGAAGGCGCTTCAACCACTCATGCGCGACCTTGGGTTCCCGATGACTGTTCTCGGTCGGGATAAAACGAAATCGATCCAGACGATGATGGCAGCCGGTTTTCCGGAAGATGAACTCGAACGAATGGAAAATAAATGGCAGGATTTAATCCGGCGACAGGCGAATCTATCCTATCAGGCGAACGTGACGTTCGTTCCGGGCGCATCACACCTAATGCATCATGATTGTCCGGACGTCGTCGCAAGCGCGATTTTGACACTACATCAACCGAAGGAGTTTACCGTATGACACGCTTGTATGTACTACATGGCTTAATGGGCACGGCAGACACACATTTTGCACCACAACTATCCGCTCTCGCGGCTGATTTTACGTTCGTTCCGATTGATCTACCAGGGCACGGGTTCACGACGGAACCAGCATCGGACGATTACTTACAACAAGCAACAGATGCCATCCGTGAACGAATGGCACAGGAAGGTCCAGGATGGATTCTCGGCTTGTCGCTTGGGGCGACGCTTGCGATGCAATTGGCACTCGATCCACCGGTCGAACTCGAAGGTGTTATCGTGACGGGTTATTCACCGTTCATTCCGGAAGCGATGGAACCGTTGATGCACGAGCAACGGGACTATTTCCTCAACATCGATCAGCATGCACCGGACATTGCGCTTCAGTTCGAACAACTGCATGGTCCGACTTGGAAAACGACGGCACGAGCAGTCCTCGATTTGATGACGTTCCGTTTCCCGACAATGACGGAGACGATGCTGCAGTCGATCACGCTTCCGGTCGTCATCATGAACGGGACGAATGAAAACTATGAAGTTGACGCAGCCGCTTTCGTTACGGCACACGTGCCGAACGTCACCGCTTTACCAATCGAAGGAGCAGGGCATACAGCGAATCTCGATCAACCGGAGCGATTCAATGAGTTGTTACGCAAGATGCGTCAATCAGTATTGTCGACTTAAGCGTTTCTTCATCTTCTCTTGATACATCCGCGCATCTGCCTCATGCAGGACGTCGTCGATTCGGCGTCCTGTTGTCGTATGGACGGCACCGATTGCGAGTCCGATTTCGTGCGTCGCAAACGTCGAGTGGACGTGTTCGACGAACGATTCAAAAGAAGTGAGGGACGGACTGTAGTCAATCAAGACGAATTCGTCGCCGCCAATCCGGTAACCATGATCCGTTAAGCGACGAATGCAGAGTCCTGTCTGTTCCAGTAATGCATCACCGACAGCATGACCGAATCTGTCGTTCAGTTCTTTTAGTTCATTCAAGTCAAGCAGAATCAGACCATATGTCGTTTCCGCTTGATCCAATTTGCGAACCACTTCATTGAAGGCGTGTCGGTTACCGAGCCGCGTTAAGGAATCCGTTCGGTATTGAGCAAGCAACGCTTGTTGTGATTTTAACTGGTCATCAATGTTGCGGATTACACCTTGAATGGCAACGATCTGTCCATTTTCACGAATCGGTGTCGCATATTCTTCGAACCAGATGTACGTCCCGTCATTTGTCCGCCAGCGCTGGCGAAATGGCTGATCGTAATCGCAGTCACCCGAAATCTTCGACATTAAGACCTCGATGTCTTCTGGATGAATCCGGGCAAAACACTCATCCGGATCAATATAACTCGCGGCTGCGACCCCTTTGCCGATATGATCATCGAGGGACGGACTGATATATCGGAATCGATATTCCGGCTGGACTTCAAACACATAAAAGATATCTTTACATAACGCAATCGTATCCGGTTGTTGCTGCCGAAATAACCGAAAACTAAGCAACATTACGAGACTACCAATAATCAATCCCAACACAAATATGATGTTCACCTCCCGTACTCTTGCCTCATCATATCATAATTGGGTATTATTCCCTATAATTGTCAAAAAACATTCCGCTATTTTGAGCGGAATGTTTTCATTTAATCGAGTTCAAGGAAGACACGAAATCCACGACTGGCATAATAGGAATCTGCCCCATTGTGATAGACGAAGGTCGTTTCGTAACGACGATCTCCGAACAAGGCGCCACCTTTTTGATGGATCATGTCTGGTGTCGCAAGCCAACTGGAAGTCTTTTCGTCAAACGAAAACTGTGTCTGAAGTTCTTGATATTGTTCTGGTGTCAATAGGTGTAAGTCGAACGTTTCGATCAACGATTCAATACTAGCAACAGGGGCATTTTTCTTTCGACTAAGACGAGCGGCTTCGTCAAAACAGACACTCCGTCGACCAATTGGACTCTCTTTGACAGTGTCGGTGATGACAAGTCTTCCTTCTAGTTTTACGACATTCGGCTCGCCACCTGTTTGTTCCATCCATACAAGTGCTGCTCGTTTTGAAGATGTCAGACGTGTCTCGACCTCATCATACGAGAGTCCATCATGGCGATCAGGAGTGGCCTCAAAGCGGTCACGAAACATCGTTAGCTGTTCATCCATCGGTAAAACCTCACTTTCCTAGTCCATTTTTTCCATTATTCAATGAATCCGTTTCCAACGCAATCATTCATTGACTGAATAAGTCAATCTAAAGACAATTGACAAATGAAATCGGACTGCCTACACTAATTGTACATATCCGGTTTCTGTCGCGATCGCGCGGACAGGAACGACATTCAGGAGAGGAGCCAACCGTATGCGCTGGATCAGTTATGCGGCTGTCGTGACGATTCTTTCGTTCTTAGCGTTCACGGCGTATTCGTTCCTGACGACGATTGACTTTGAAATCGTCTATCAGTTCGGGACGTTTGCGATGACGTTATCCTATTTTATCTTTGGTTTACCAATGTTATGGATTGTTCGCCACTATCCGTTAACCCTTCGTCTACTCATCTATGTGACGACGAGTGCCGTCGTCTTGTTTCTATTTATCGGTTTATATGAAGCGTGGCACGAGGCATCCTTGTCACCTTTACCACCAATCGGTAGCATGATCCAATTCACGGGTCTTGCTTGTCTGTTGTTCGTCTTACCGTATGAGATTGCCTATCGTAAAAATTTCGTTTCTATTCAACCACGTATTTCTTGACAGTATTCTTGTTTTTAAAGAATACTGTTTTTTATTTCCTTTCATTTAGAAGGAATTCCCAATATATTCTTGAATAGTACGGTATCACGAATATATGGAGGGCTTACATATGGAAGGAACATTTCAATGCAAACAGATGGGAAAATCATTTTCGGGAGACGGTGTCGAGACACATGCGTTACAAGATATCGATGTGACACTTGAAGCGGGTGACTTCATCTCGATCATCGGACCATCGGGTTCTGGAAAGTCGACGTTACTCAGTTTGATCGGGACGCTTGATCGTCCGACGAGTGGGGAGTTGCATTATGACGGGAAACCGATCAACAAATTGAAAAGTAAGGAACTATCCGACTTCCGCTTCGAGAACATCGGCTTCATCTTCCAACAGTTTCATTTGATTCCGACGCTGACGGCGCTTGAAAATGTCATGGCACCACTGTTCGGTCGGAAAGTACCATATGATAAAAAAGAACGCGCAGAGCAGTTACTCGCGCAAGTCGGTCTCGCTGATAAAGCAGGCAGTTTGCCGTCGCAACTCTCTGGTGGACAACAACAACGTGTCGCCGTTGCGCGAGCACTCGTCCATGAACCGAAATGGCTGCTTGCCGATGAGCCGACGGGCAATCTCGATACGGATACGGGAGAAATCATTTTCAATCTCTTACGATCATTAAACGAAGAAAAGGGCTGCGGCGTGTTATTCGTCACGCACGACCCGGCACTTGCGGAACGGGCGAACCGAACGATTGAGATGCGAGATGGCGTCATCATCGAAGACCGTCTCGTTCATGTCTGAGCCTCGTTTTTGAACTCCCTTCCTCCACCCCTTACACTTAAAGGGTAGAGGAGGAATGCGTGATGCGATTAGGAATACTGGATCAAGTACCGTTACATGAGGGCGATACGGTCGAAGCCACAATGGAAGCAACGGAACGACTCGTCATAGAAGCCGAGCGACTTGGTTATGAGCGGTACTGGTTCGCCGAACATCATAATACGAATGGGTTGCTCAGTGCGGCACCAGAGTTGTTCATCGCCCGGATGGGTGCGAAGACGGCGACAATTAAACTTGGTTCAGGTGGAGTATTGCTACCGCAGTATCATCCCCTGAAAGTCGCCGAGAGTTTTGCGACACTCGACGCCTTTTATCCAGGACGGATCGAACTTGGAATCGGCAATTCGCCAGGTGGAAGCGAGCGGACACGACTTGCTTTGACGGACGGAGAAGAAAACCGAGCGGCTGAGTTTAGTCGACTTGTCAATGAAACGGCGGGCTTTTTGACAGACGGTTTATCGAATCGACACCCGTACCGGATCGTCAAGACAACACCACGGGACCGACAACCGTCGCCGATCTCGATTCTGGGCCTTTCCCCACGCAGCGCCCGGATTGCAGCAGAACAAAACCGTGGTCTCGTTTTTGGTCACTTTATCAATCCGGATCGTTGGGAAGAGACACTCGCTGCTTATCGCGAGGCAGGAGGAACAGACATCATCGTCTGCGTTTTCGTCATCTGTGCACCGACGCAAGAAGAAGCAGAACGTCTCGCTCGAACACAGGATGCCTGGATTCAAGGCGTCCGACTCGGGAATTCAATCGTCCCGTCGTTTGCTTCGACTGAAGCAAAGGTCTGGAATGACGTTCAAGCGGAACGGATCCGTAAAGATCGACGGCGGGCGATTGTCGGGACACCGGACGTTGTTGCGCGCGAGCTTGAGGCATTAGCAACGCGTTATCAAACGGATCAGTTTTTACTGATCAACAATGCCTTTGATCAAGAAAAACGATTGCAGTCGTACCAGCTGATCGCGGAGCGACTTCTCTAAACATAACAGGACCCCTCGTTAGCTGTTTTGCTAATGAGGGGTCCTGTCTACAAGTCTTCATTCAATTAACGTTGCGCTGTCGGACGAATCAAGATTTCGTTGATCGCGACATCCTCTGGTTCGTTAATAGCATAGGCGATGGCACGCGCAATTGCGCTTGCATCGATGGCTTTCAAGTCACCGATCCCTTGTTTAATCTCTTCATCCGAGATATGGTCTTTCAATTCCGTATCGACCGCTCCCGGTGAGATGATCGTTGCACGGATATGATTATCGACCGATTCTTCCTTACGAAGACCTTCCGTGATCGCGCGAACGGCGAATTTCGTCCCGCTATAGACGGCACTCGACGGCATGACTTCATGACCTGCAACGGACGAGATGTTGATGACGTGACCGCTTTTTTGATCGCGCATATACGGGAGGACTGCTCCAATTCCGTGAAGGACACCTTTAATGTTGACGTCGACCATTGTGTTCCATTCGTCCTGCTGATTTTTATGGAGGTGTGATAGTGGCATCAATCCAGCGTTGTTGACGATGACATCAACTGAGCCAAACTTGTCTTTCGCAAGTTTAGCGAGTGCATCGACTTGCTCACGGTCGGTGACGTCCGTCAATTGATAAACGGCTTGACCACCTTCCGCTTCAACCGCTTTGACGAGTTCTTGCAAACGATCTTCCCGGCGTGCAGCAAGAACAAGTTTTGCACCTTGTTTCGCAAGTTCTTTCGCTGTTGCTTCCCCAATACCGCTTGATGCCCCTGTAATGATGACGACTTTATCTTGAATCATCTGAACTCCTCCTTCTAAATAACGTACTCCTTGAGAGGTATTGCCGCTTTTATTGATTTAAAAACATCGTATAGGAGGTTTGTTCATGAAACGGTATCTCTTTATTGGATTGATCGTGATTGCAATCGGATGGTTTTTATCACTTGATCCATTTCGGCATCAACCACCTGAACCTACCGCGACCATCGAAGATCGGGAGGTGAAGGTATATACCGGCACCTATAGTTGGTCAGGAATGTTTCGTGGAGAAGTAGCTGATACGAAGTCGGAAGCCGTCGATTTAGTAAAAGGCGATCCGAGTACGCAAGCAAATCCTGAAGATCGATTGACGATTCGTTTTGAAGAGGAACCAGCTCCGAAGTCTGTCACGATTGTCTTATGGTCGGTCAAAGATCATAAAGAGATGAAAACATATAAGAAGACTAGGCAGATCACACTTCCTTCAACTTCCGGAAAGTATGTCTATCAGATTACAGCCGATTGGAAAGAAGGGAACGGTGATTTTGCCTTTCCAATTGATGTGAAATGAATAACGAAAAAAACATATTGACGAAATGTATGTTTAATGATAAATAAAACGATCGTTGACCTCTTTTTAAGTTGGAAGAGGTCTTTTTTCGTGAAATATAGTAAATAAGGCACTAGTTTCGACTTATTTAGTCTGAATAATCAGAATATATGAACATTTTAACAAAAGTGTATTTAAATGTTTCGGGTTCGAATGAACGGGAATAAACACATCATACACATAATATTTCATGTGTTGAATCACCTAGGTGAAAGAAGATAACAATTGTAAAGGAGAGGTGCAGATGAATGGGTTCAATCGATTCTTACTCGTCATCATAGGCATACTCGGACTAATCAGTGTCGGGCTGCTTGTGCTCGGTGTGTATGATGTTCCACGCCTTAGTTCGTTAATCGAGCAGTGGCAGGATCAGCAATGGTATAGCTATACCGTTCTATCTATTGGAGGATTTTTAGCATTCGTATTCGTCATTCTATTATTCACAGGACTATTTAGCCGCTCGAAAGGTCAACGTCTGTTGATTCAAACAGGTGACGGAACAATCACAATTTCGAAGGAAACGATCGAACGGACGGCATTAGAGTCGATTCGTGGAATCGGTGGCGTACGAACACCGCGTGTTCATGCCGACATTCATTCGAAAAAAGAGACGGTCGCCCTAAAAGTCGACTGCTCGGTCTTTGGACAAGAGGGTTTACCGACGATTGCGAAGGATATTCAAGAACGAGCTAAACAAGCTGTCGAATCTTTACTTGAGTTGCCGGTAACGAGTACGAAAGTCACGATTAGTGACACGAAAACGAAAACATCGGAACGTGTCGTCTAAAGGAGGAGCGGGAATATGAAGACAAGAGAAGCACTCTATCCGTATCGGTTCCGACTGATCGGGGGACTTGCCGGTCTGATCCTCGCCATCTTATTCTTGACGATTGGCTTTGGTCCGACAATCCTTATCGTCGCCTTCGCAGCGATTGGATTTTTAATTGGAAAGTGGCGCGATGGTGCGCTCGATATTGAAGGGTGGATTCAGTTCTTTCAACGGGACTGATTCATATATAATTTACTAAACATTCAAAAGGAGAGATTTCAAATGGCAAACGAAGTAAACACAACAACTGAAAACGAAGTGGTACGCGAGAATAAATTGACGTTCGAAGATCAAGTCATCAAAAAAATCGCAGGGATCGCGTCGAATGAAGTGACAGGCATCTTGTCAATGAGTGGTGGATTCATGAGTGGACTGACGGATCGTCTCCGGAGCACGGAAGACATTACAAAAGGAATCGGTGCCGAAGTCGGGGAACGTCAAGTGGCACTTGATTTGAAAGTCATCGTCGAATACGGCAAAAATATTCCGTCGATTTTCCAAGAGACAGTCGCTAAAATCAAAAAATCGATCAGTGACATGACAGGTCTTGAAGTCGTCGAAGTGAACATGCATGTCGAGGACGTCATGACACGTGCGGAGTTCGAAGCGAAAAATAAATCGAACAACGAGCAAGAAGAAAAAAGCCGCGAACTACAATAAGCAAGTCGAAGGATCCGACGGAAATCGTCGGGTCTTTTTTCATGTATGTAAAAAAATGACGTAATATTTAAAAGTGGTGGATGAATGAGGTACGATAGATATATAAGCTTGATCATTGTTTGAAAAGGGGATGCATCTTTGAAACAAAACGATTCGCATTATCTCTGTCCCGTATGTGGATTTGATGAACTCGATGATCCGCCATATTATGAACACTATGCTGGGAGTAACGAAATTTGTTCATGTTGTGGTTTCGAGTTTGGTGTGGATGATTTCGACTGTGCTGAAATAAACATGGAACAGTGTCAGATGAAGAAATCGTTAGATAATCGCACATGATCTATCGACAAGACTGGATTAATAGTCGCTTTAGATTATTTGATCCGAGTAAGTTCCAAGCATCGGTGAAAATCGGACGGCGACTACGTGCTGAAGTCGCGATGAACCAATTGCAACGTACTTGTTATAGGACCTGACGAAATCGTCGGGTCTTTTTTCATCGAATCGACATGACGTTTGATACATTTGATGATGAGAACGGGAATAGATTAGTATCACGATAGACGAAAGGATGATTCACGATGCGACTAACAGGAAAAACGATCATCATCACGGGTGCTGGTTCTGGAATGGGTGAAGCCATGGCAAAATTGTTTGCACAAGAAGGCGCACGGGTCGTTGCAGCGGACATTCGATTAGAAACCGTCGAACGAGTCGCTACCGAAATCAAGGAAGCAGGTGGAGAAGCGATTGCTGTTGTAAGCGATATCGCCAAGTCTAGCGCAGCAGGAGAACTCATTAAACAAGCACTTGATGCTTATGGACAACTGGACGTTCTCGTCAATAATGCTGGGATCATGGACGGGATGGAAGGCGTGGCAGACATCTCGGATGAACGCTGGGATCATGTCCTTGCAGTCAATACGACGGGAACGATGCGTCTGATGCGTGAAGCGGTCAAACACTTTAAAGAAGTCGGAGGTGGCGTGATTCTGAATAATATCTCAATCGGTGGTCTGAATGGTGCCCGAGCAGGAGCGGCATATACGGCATCCAAACATGCCGTCATCGGTCTGACGAAAAATACTGCCTTCTTTTATGCTGGAGAAGGAATCCGGTGTAACGGAATCGCACCCGGAGCCGTCGAGACGAACATCGGGCAATCGATGACGAATCTAAACGAATTCGGAATGGGACGAGCGATGCTTGGTATGGGACTCAATCCCCGTGCCGGTCATCCGGATGAGGTCGCAAAATTGGCATTATTCCTCGTGTCCGATGAAGCAAGCTTTATCAACGGTGCGATTGTCGTTGCCGACGGTGGATGGAGTGCATATTGAATTAAATATCTTGTTTACTAGATTGCAGTTTAAAATAGCAGGAACTTGTCGATATAAGGGATAATATTACAATAGGTGAACAAACCTTAGTTTGAATCCAGGGAGGAATCGGCATGTCGATGCATGAGCAAGCAACACAGGTCACCGACACACAAGTCATCCGGGCAATCGAACAAAATCTAGCGATCATTCGTTTTGATGATCGACGGAAGGTCGCGTACGTGAATGAACTATTTGCTAGAACAATGGGATATAAGGTAAAAGAACTAATTGGTAAGTATCACCGTGATCTTTGTTTTCCAGAGTATGTGAATAGTCCAGATTACGAGGTGTTTTGGCGAAAATTGATGCAAGGCATCACGTATCAGGATAAGATTGAACGCCGTGCTGCTGACGGACAACAGAAGTGGCTCGAAGCAACGTATATGCCGATTTACTCCGATGACGGACGACGGGTCGTAGGGGTCTCGAAAATTGCATCGGACATCACGATTCGCCAGCAGGACGTGTTACGAATGGCGGCTGAGCTCAACGAAACCTCAGCATTTTTAACGGTCAAATCGGAAAGTGGTCGACAAGATGGTTTAAATGTCCTTGCGACCGTTCAACAAGTCGAGGCGGAGTCTATTGAGAACTTGTCGAGTCTAGTTGCCTTGCGTAAAGATGCGAACTCGATCACTGACATCGTCAAAACGATCCGTGATATCGCCGCACAAACAAATCTGCTCGCCTTAAATGCTGCGATCGAGGCAGCACGTGCTGGTGAACATGGGCGCGGGTTCGATGTCGTCGCGACCGAAGTCCGGAATCTGTCGAACAAGGTCTCACATTCAATCGGGGAGATTAAGGAAAATATTGAGGGAATCGTCGAGCGGATCGAGGACGTCTCGCACAGCATCGAGCGGATTTCGTCTAAGGTCAAGGACAGTACGGGTCAACTCGAGCATACGGTCAGTGAGTTCGATCAGTTGGCTGATTCAGCGAAACAACTCGAGCGTCAGGCAAAACAATTCGTCAATGTTTTGTGACACACATCGATACCGAATCACACGAGCTGTTCGCTTGTTGTTGATTCGGTATTTTTAAATGACGTTATCACTATCGAGAAATAGAAAAGACGCTTGTTAAATCGGAATCATTACGATATGATGTAAAACGTAATTATTCCGAATTAAAGGTGGAGAACAATGTCTACATATAAAACAGCGAGCCTCATCGGTAGTGTCTTCCTCGGATTGACACTTGCCGGTTGTGCCTCCTCTGATACGCCACAAGAGCAAAACCATTTGACGTTCGTCTATAACTTCGCGACACAATCACTCGATCCGCATCGGGACAGCAGTTATGTTCCGCTTCGCGCGGGGGTGACGGAGACGCTCGTCCGTCTCGATGACGAACGATTGACGGTCGAACCGTGGCTTGCGAAGAGTTGGTCCTACGAAGGAAAGCGAACGTGGCGGATCGTCTTACAGAAAGACGTGACGTTCCATAACGGGAAACGACTTGATGCTGCGGCCGTCAAATCGTCTCTCGAACGCTCGATCGACGAAAATCCAGGTGTCAAAAATGCTTTGAACATCGAGACGATCAAAACGGATGGACCAGATGTGCTCATCCAAACGAAGTCGACTTATCCGGAGTTCATCTCGGAACTTGTCAATCCGAACACAGCAATCATCGACACGGAAGCGAGCGGGGTAACGAAGGAACCGATGGGAACTGGACCGTTCCAAGTCGAGCGGTTCGCTCCGGGAACAAAAGTCGAGTTAAAACGTTTTACATCCTACTGGCAAGAACAAGCGAAACTTGATTCCGTTGATTTTGTTTTTAACGAAGATGCTGGCGCACGGACGAACGCTTTGCGTGCCGGACAGGCGGACATCGTCTATCGTCCGGAAATCGAGAGTGTCAAGCAATTGAAGTCTGAAGGGTTGACAGTCCAAGCGACGGATACGTTCCGTGTCCATCAGTTGACGATGAATGTCGCGAACGGTCCGATGCAATCGCTTGAAGTCCGACGGGCAATGGATGCTTTGATCAATCGAAAGCAACTCGTCGATCACGTCCTCCAAGGATATGCGATGCCAGCGCGTGGTCCGTTCCTCTCGTCATTCCCATTTGCTCCGAATTATCCGCAACAAGACCAGAAGACGCCTGAAGAATGGCTCAAACAAGCCGGGTATACAAAACAAAATGGACGGATGCAAAAGGACGGTCGTCCTTTAAAACTGACCTTATTGACGTATGCGGCTCGACCAGACCTGCCGTTGATCGCCCAAGTCATTCAAGATGACGCGAAAAAGATTGGCGTAACGATCACAATTAAACAGATCGATGTCCCAGAAGAATACATGGCGAGTAACCGGGACTGGGATATCGCGACGTACAGTAATCTGACAGCTCCACGTGGCGATGCCGGGTATTACTTGAATGCGACCTATCATCCAAACGGAGGACTGAACTTCAGTGGCGTTTCGGATCCAGTTTTGACGAAACAGATCGAGACGTTGAACCGGACGATTAAGGTCGATGAGCGTTCACGCATTGCTGAGCAGATCGCACGATATGTCGATCAAAATCGCTACAATAGCTTCTTGCTCCATCCTTCAACGCTTGTCGCTTACGACGGCAAACGTGTCAAAGGGTGGAAAACGGAGAAGAGTGAGTACTATATGATCACCAATACACTTCAGGTAAACGAGTAATGCATCCAATCGTCAAGCGCTTGTTATCGCTGAGTCTATTTACGCTCATCATGACGTTTAGTTGCTTTAGTTTATTGCGTTTATTACCGGGAGATCCAGTATTGACGTTATTAAATATCGATGAATTATCAGCAACACCCGAACAAATCGAGGCCGCACGCCGTGAATTAGGATACGATCAGCCGTTGCTCGTTCAATACGTTCGTTGGCTGCAAGACATCCTCACCTTACAGCTTGGAGACTCATTGCAAACGGGTCGACCGGTAATCGAGATGTTGCGTGAGAGTTATCTCGTGACGATAGAATTGGCAATCGGAGGAATTGCGATTGCGTTATTGATTGCGTTACCACTTGGAATCGGCAGTGCATTGACAACGAGTGACTACGTCGTGCGACTTGCAAACATCGTCAGTGTCACTGGTGCAGCGATACCTGGTTTTTGGATTGGTCTGTTACTCGTAGATCTGTTTGCCGTCCGCCTTGGCTGGCTTCCCGTGATGGGACGAGGGGGAATGACGTCACTCGTTCTCCCGGCACTTTCACTTGGTTTTCCGCTTGCGAGCGTCTATATCCCATTGATTCGACTGAATTTACGGCGTGAACTGAACCAACCGTACATCGAATTAGCTCGGATGCGTGGGATATCCGAGCGGACGATCCTTTGGCGTTATGCGTTACGAGGGAGTATGCCACCGGTCCTATCCGTATTTGGTCTGACGCTCGGTAGTCTTGCCGGAGGCGTCGTCGTCCTTGAAGTCCTGTTCGCGTATCCGGGTGTCGGGAAGTTGATGGTCGATGCGATTTTACAACGTGATTATCCGCTAATCCAAGGATACATCTTGCTGACGACAGGCTTCATTCTCGTCTTGCATCAGGGAATCCGGTCGCTGAACCAGGCATTACGACCAGATTGGAAAAGGAGCGTAGATTGATGAAAAAAAGAATGATGGTTTTCGGGGGATGTTTAATACTATTTATTTCATACACCGTATTTATCAATCCTTTTGTAACAAGAGTAACGAAGAGACTTGAACCCTCTTCTCTTGAACATTGGCTTGGAACAGACGGTTTAGGACGAGATTTCGCAGCTCGTCTTTTTTTAGCTGGTTTGATATCCTTAGGTTTCAGCTTACTTACTGTTTTACTCACTGCAATCATCGGTACGTTCCTTGGTTGTATTGCTGGATTTTATGGTGGACGTCTCAATCGGTTGATTCACCGATTAGCAGATGGTCTCGTCATTTTTCCGGATACCGTTCTAGCACTCGTCATCGCTGGATTAGTTGGGGCAAGTCCACAAAGCCTAATCTTTGCAATTTTACTCATCAAATGGATCTCTTACGCGCGATTAAGTGAGACACTCGTGACCGAAACAATTCAAAAACCATACATCAGCATGGCACGAATCAATGGTCTAACGGACAAGATGATTTTACGACGCCACATCCTTCCATCGATCATCCGTCAAGTTGTCGTCCTGATGAGTTTGGATGTCGGAAAAGTCATTTTATTCTTGTCAGCGTTCTCTTATATCGGTCTTGGTATCCAGGCGCCATTTCCAGAATGGGGAGCAATGCTGAACGAAGGACGTCCTTATTTCAGCTCGGCTCCTCGACTCATGCTTTTACCAGGTGCCTGTATCGTCTTCACTGTCGTTGTGACGATGGGGTGGACCCGGTGGATGAAGAAAAAAGGAGGACCATCATATGATTCAGATTCGAAACTTACGCGTTCAGGCGAAACACGTCCTTCTGCATGACGTGACTTTATCGCTACCGGCTTATCAATTCGTCTGTCTCGTCGGAGCGAGCGGAAGCGGCAAGACGCTCTTACTGAAACGGTTACTAAATCGATTGCCGGACGGGATGTCGTCTAGTGGGGAAGTCACCTCGGAAGTACCACTTCGACGAGGACTCGATATTGGTTACATTCCTCAACAATATACGGATGCGTTTCTTCCGTTTTTAACGATGCGTCAGATGTTACGGGATACGTATCGTGCGCATAAACGAAAGGTCGATCAACCTCACATCGATCATGTTTTGCGAACGCTCGAGTTAGACCCTGTATGGTTGGACCGGTTTCCATCTGAGTTAAGTGGTGGGCAATTGCAACGGTTCGCAATCCTGATTGCCGTTGCCTTAAAACCGCGTGTGATTTTAGCGGATGAGTTAACGACGGCACTTGATCCCGTCTTGACACGTCGTTTACTCGACTGGTTGACCGAATACCAACACCAGTACGGTGCAACGATCTTGTTCGTCACCCATGAATTAGGACCTGCTTTACATTATGGCGACCAGCTCGTCTTGATGCAGGAAGGGCGGATCGTTGAGACGGGAACACCGCAGATGATGAAACAAAGTCGTCATCCGTTCACGATGACCTTGATGCAAGCGCATCGTATATCACTGGAAGAAAGGAAGAGTTCATGTCATCTGTCTTATCCGTAACAAACCTTACTTATCAGATGAAGGAGCGGTCGATCCTCTCGAATATCTCGTTTCAAGTGATGGCAAAGTCGTCTGTTGGCATCATTGGTGAAAGTGGGAGCGGGAAGACGACACTCGGACGATTGATCCTTGGTCTACTCGAGCCCTCTCATGGTGCGATTTTCTTACATGGAAAGGCATTTCCGAGTGGACAACAAAACGAACGACGAGCTATTCAAGCCGTCTTTCAGCATCCGCTCGCTTCCTTTAATCCAGAATGGTCGGTCCGCGATTCGATTCTTGAACCATTTCGTTGTCATCGCCCAATCTTGCGGCATTTTCCAGCAACGTCAGAAGAGGATCTCATTACGACACTTGCCGATGCTGTCGGGCTAGAGGCACGACTATTCGACCGATTTCCTCATCAATTGAGTGGGGGACAAATTCAGCGTGCTGCGATTGCCCGCGCAATCTCGATTGAACCCGACATGATCGTGATGGATGAACCAACGACAGGTCTTGATGTCGTATCCCGGGCGCGTATCATCGAACTACTGGAACACTTACAGCAAACACTCGGTGTCAGTTTTGTATTGATCTCGCATGATATCGACTTCATCCGTCGTCTGTGTGCAGAAACACTCGTCTTACGAGACGGTCATGCTGTTGATGTGATTGATCGACTCGAATCTGGTGGTTCCTATACGCAACGATTCGTGGAGGCCGGCACATGGTGAGTACTCAACCGAACCACAAAACGTTTTGGTTACTTGCCTATCCTTTGATTCTCTCAAGTATTGCGACACCGCTGCTTGGTGTGACCGACACTGTCGTCATCGGACAATCCGGTGATCCGCAAGCGATTGGCGGCATCGCGGTCGGAGCTGTCTTCTTTAACACGATCTACTGGTTGTTCGGCTTCTTGAAAGTCAGTACGACAGGATTCAGTGCTCAGGCAAGCGGAGCAAATGACGCGCATGCCTTACGGACATCACTCTACCGACCGCTGTTCTTAGCAGCCTGTATCGGTCTACTCATTCTATTGTTCCGCCAGCCGCTCGAACAGATGGGACTCTATTTACTTGCGCCACCTGTTGATTTGCTCGATACGGTCAAATCGTACATCTCGTACCGGATGATTGGCGCACCATTCGTCTTGATGGGCTATGCGTTACTCGGCTGGTTAATCGGGACGGGACAAGTCAAACATGCTTTGTTCGTCCAATTATTCAGTATCGGGGTCAACATCGTGCTCGATATTGGATTCGTCTACGGACTGGATGCTGGTGTTGCCGGAATCGCGATGGCGACCGTCATCGCGGAAATCAGCATTGTCGTCTGCAGTCTCTATCTGATTCGGAGTCATTTGTCGATGACGCGCGACGAACTGCGTGACTTGACCGCCTGGAAAGCTTATCGACAATTCTTTCGCGTTAATCGCGATTTATTCATTCGAACGATTTTCCTGCTACTTGTTACCGGCTGGTTTACACGAGCGGGAGGACAATACGGACCGGATATCCTTGCAGCCAATGCGATTCTCCTGCAGATTCAGTATTTGATTTCTTATTGGTTCGGTGGACTCGGTCATGCATCCACCGTTCTCGTCGGTCGTGCACGAGGAGATCAGGATCAGAACGGATACCGGACGAGTGTCCGCTTGGCACGGACGTTCGGATTCTACTCGGTCGTCTTCTGGTCACTAGTACTCCTATTCCTTGAGACACCGCTGCTTCAGTTGTTTACATCAGAAGAGGCGATATTAGACGCGGCACGCGATTATTACCTCTGGATCATTATCCTACCGCTGATTGCTGGGTGGGCGATGATTTACGAAGGGATTTTTGCTGGGCGGGTTGAAGCAACACCGGTCCGGAACTCGATGATTCAAGCAGGGATCGGTTTTGCGATTGTGCTGCTGTCGACATCAAGTTTTGACAATCAAGGAGTCTGGGCAGCGTTTCTGACGTTCTTTTTAATTCGCTCTTTATCGTTGATCCTCGTCGAAGTGAGACAATGAATAACCCGAAGTTCCCTCATGTAAGTGAAGGAGCTTCGGGTTATTTGTCGTCGATCGCTATAGGACGGACGAATAAGGCATTCAAGTGATGGACAAGGACATGACGCAATCGTTCTTTCGGGAGACGTTCTGGTCGAAACAGCGCATGAAAGGCTAACCCATCAACGAGTGCTGCGAGACGTTCGCTCTCAAGCTCGATGTCGATACCTGCTCGGAGCGTACCGTCCGGAATCCGTGTCAGTAATACTTGACACATGTGGTAAATGTCGTCCGGATTTTCTGTTGATTGAGACGCATACGCAGACATCATGAATTGGAACCAGACCTGCATCTCAAGCTGATGCTCGGGTGCATAGGGTAAGACTTCGAGTAAGACGTTGCATAACGTCTCTTCTGGTGTTCCTCCTCTCTCGAAAATGATTGTAATGCGTTCTTGGACCCGTTCTTGAACGAGTTGCATCGAAAAACGGAGCAATTCTTCCTGGGTCGTGAAGTAATACCGTAAGGCACCAAGGGACAGTCCAGCTTCCTTGGCAATCGTCCGGACGCTAGCTTGTTCAATACCGACATGAGAAATCGTGCGCCACGTCGCTTCTGCGATGAGGCGTTTTCGTTCTTCGTGATTGACTTGTTTTGGCATACATTCAGTATATCAGCTTTTTAGTACGAATGTATTAAAAAGACTGGTCAAGTGATGGAAGTGATGATATCTTTATAATACAGTCGTATTAAAAAAGGAGAGGATCACGATGCAACTTGTCGCTTGGGCAATCGTTTGTTGTGAAATTCTATTTTGGGTATTCATCGTCGCAGGATTAATCGTTCGTTATGGATTCAGGCGAGAAAAACTTGGATTTCGGTTAATGGCGATATCACCCGTCATTGATATCGTCTTACTCGTCTTAACGGTGTTTGACTTAAGTCGCGGCAGCACAGCAACGCTTGCACACGGACTTGCTGCGATTTACATCGGCGTATCACTCGCATTCGGAAAGCAGATGATTGCCTGGGCAGACGGGATGTACCGTCGTGTAATCCTGAAGGAACAAGTAGCAAAGGAGCGCATATCGCGTGCGCGACGGGAACGCAACGGATTCTATCGGCATATCTTGGCATTTTTGATTGGCGGTGCCTTACTCGGAGCCATGATTCTCTGGCTCGGAAATACGGATCAAACGGAAAGCCTCTTGCGGACGTTACAACTGTGGGGACTCGTTCTTGTAATCGATGGTGTTATCTCGATGAGTTATACCGTATTTCCGGCTCGTTCCAAATAAAAACGAACCTTGGCTGTCAGCGGTCGACAGTGAAGGTTCGTTCCCGAATCGTATTCGTATGTACTTGTTTTCGGGCGTCGATCGAATCCCGAATGTGGATGATGTAACGACGTCCTTTTTTGTATCCTGTGCGCGGTGGTTTGATTCGGATTTCTTTGCCGTCTAAGACTTCAATCTCCGTTTGCATCCGCTCTCCATTTGAATCCGTCACGGTGACCGTACGGTTTGAGACCTGCTCCTTGCGTAGTCCTTTCGCATATTCGATATCGAAAGTATGATACGAGGAGATCGAGCGGGCACGTGATTTGAAATGCGGCTCGTCCGTGCGTTCGTCAAGGGAACAGTAGCATCCCGTAAACAACAAACTCGCCGAGAGGAGTATCGAAAATAGATGTTTCACGAAAACGCTCCTTTATGTATTTGGTAATTTTAGTATAAGACAAATTTTAGGGTACGACAATCCTTCTTGAGACCGAATCGAGGACGTCTATTAAAATCAAGCAGGTCCATGCTATAATCGACCGAGAGAAAGGATGCGATACACCATGCCAGTACAACCAGACCAACGTGAAATCATCGTCTCGATTCGGACGAGTTATGACTTTAAAGCCGACACCGGTCGGGCGATCCGCGTCATCGAGTTTCACGGACGACGGACGACATTGTTCGATACATTCGAAGCGTCATCACCGAAACGAATGATTATAGTTGAGATGATTCGTGCCGTTCAATCGTTTAAGGAACCGTTCCATATCATTTTCAATGTTGAATGTAACTTCGGCTTCAAGTACTTGACGGACCAACGAAAATGGGAAAACCGAGACGTCGGCGATACGTTCCTCGACTTGATTGAAAAAGGCGGTCATACGTATGAATTACGCGACAGTTCGTTTTATGAAGGTGGAAAGGCCCTCCAAAAATGGCTCGGCAACACATTAAAGCAAAATAGCTAACAAAAAGGCTGATTCCGTAGTGGAAATCAGCCTTTTTCTGTTGTATCGATCGTCTCGCTTTCGAGATAACGATACAGTGTACTTTTACTAATACCTGTCTGCTCACGGATATCTGCGAGCGAATAGTTTTTACTTTGATACATCGCAATCGCGCGACGGACGTTCTCATCTGCTTTACGGGGACGACCTGTCTGTTTTCCTTGTTCTTTTGCCTTCGTTATTCCGGCACGCGTCGACATACTGATGACGTCGCTTTGTAATTGAACGAGATGTCGTGCCGTTTCAAGAAACGATAAGGATGCACGCTCGATTGTACGAATGTTTTCGCGAAGCGACCAGACGGTTGCGCCACGTGACTCCATGTGCTCAAGCATCTCGATCAAATGGCGGGTCGAGTCTGCCAGAACATAGAGGTGCGTGACGACGATTTCGTCTCCCGTCTGAAGCGTCTCAAGCATCTGTTCGAGTTCCGTTCGTCGTTTTGCCGAATCATGAGTCTCAACGACACGTGTCGTCACATCGATTCGGTCCGCTTCTGCTTGTTGGGCAGAACAATCTGGATCATCCGGGTAGGGTCTCATGTAGAAATATTGCATGGGTTGAGCTCCTCTCTGTCGATCAAGATCGACGTCAGTTCCTCATCAGTATACCGTATTCTTGCCTTCGTGCCGCAGAAAACCGAAAACACGTCTTTCTTCTCATGTTCGTATCGACTAATTTGTGGTAAATTGAGTGGAAGAAGCTTATCGGACTTATCGTTTCATCATTCATTCTTTTCTAAATGAGGTGCTCATCGTGAACAAAGAAGATCATCAACTCGCCCGTCAACTCTTGACGACGTATTTCATCGGTACACAATTATCAACGGTCCATGTCGCAGGATACGTCACACTCGAATTCATCAATCTATTTGATTCGACAGCTCCTGAACTTCGACTCCGGATCGAGACGGATCGTCTCTTTTATGGAGATGTCGAGACGACGCAAGATTGGGTCGTTCGCCATGCAACGAAGGAAGAGATGTTGCACTTAATCGTCTCGCTTCACGCTGAACGGATAACAGGTGTCCGGATCGGCAAGACCGCGCCGCATCTATTCTTGACGTTCAGCAATGGACAAACGCTCGTCTTAAATGGGTCGGATACATATTACGAGTCTTGGGCGATCGATATCGGTCTCGCCCCGCACCGAGCCGATGCAACGATTGTTGCCGTGCCGGGTGACGAACTCGCCGTCTTCTCCGGCATCGGTGAACAAATTGAAGATTGAGTGGACACGTGATGAGTGGTGTGACTGGATCATGCCGCTCGTTGCGTCGCGGTATCCGGATTACTGTGCCGTCTTACTTGCCGGCAGTCATACGCGAGGGCAGGCGACTGCACAGTCAGACGTCGATTTGATCATCTTTGAAACAAGTCGACGACAAGCGTTTCGGGAATCGTTCCTCCATGACGGTGTCCCGGTCGAAGCGTTCGTTCATTCGTTTGAGACAATACAGCCTTTTTTCGAGAGTGACCGGGAACGTGATCGCCCGTCCCTGCAACGAATGATTGCTGACAGCTGGACGATCAAGGATCATCCACACCTTGCATCCATCCGTAAGGAAGCCATTCAACAATTAGCAGACGGACCGATCGCTTGGACGAATTCGGAACAAGAGCGTACGCGTTATTTTTTAAGTGATTTGCTTGATGATTTCGAGAGTGTAACGAACCGCGCGGAAGGTCTTGCGATTGCGTCGCGTTTGTATGAACAGAGCATCGAATTTATCCTCCGCGCTAATCGTTGTTACATCGGGCAAGGGAAGTGGGCGATCCGCGCACTTGCAGAATTTAATGAAGACTATGCGAGTCGACATACAGCGGCATTCGAGCTATATTACCAATCGGATGATCGCCGAGAGGTCATCGAACTGCTTGATGCTTATCTCGCACCGTTTGGCGGACGCTATTTTGACGGATTTTCGCTTGGTAAATAAAAGTATGTAAAACAAGGAGGCACACTTTCGGTCGATGATTCGAAAATGCGTCTCCTTGTTTCGTAGATCCATAGTGAGAAGGACGAAGCAAACGACTCGGTAATTGTGTCGCTGCATTACCGATCGCGGCATTGATTTGTGCTTGCGTCAAAAAGAGTACGTCCGTCAGTCTCGCATCTTTGACATTACAATCCCGTAAATCGGCACCGAGAAAGTCGACTCGGCGTAGATTACTGCGTGACAAGCTTGTCTCAAGTAACCACTGATTCTGAACACTGGCACCTGAAAAATCACGTCCTTGTAACGGTTTCCCGGCTCAGTCGTGTGGTGTCTGATCGCGTCTTCCGCTATACTGAGCTTGAATGCGACAGCTGTAGTCCGTGACAAGTTCGTGACACGGTGTTGCTTCCGGTTTATCATGACTGAAATCAATTGATTTCGAAAAGGTGAGCACCGTGCAATAGAGACCAAAACAATGCGTACAATCAATCTGGAACGTGGGTTCCATCGTATTCACCTCTACGACTACTATAGCAAGAAAGGAGTTCGGCTATGCTGCAATTTCAACTAAATGAAAATGAAGACGGACAGGACTGGCTACGACAACAAGTGCGTCAATACAATGTCGATCGTTCATCGTTTCATGCGACAAAACGTTCAGAGGGAACACAAGCCTTCACGTTACTTGCGAATCGTGACGACCATCGCATCGGTGGTATCTCAGGGGAAGTCTACTGGGGCTGGTTACATATCGAATGGTTCTTCGTCGTTGAGGAAGAGCGGGGGAGCGGACTAGGTGCAACATTACTCAACCGACTAGAAGAATGGGCACGTGAAGCGGGTGTTCAGCGAATTCGCGTCGAGACGTTCTCCTTTCAAGCGCTTCCATTTTATGAGCGACACGGATTCGTCGAAGTTGGACGAATCGACGATTATCCGCCTGGAATGAGCTATCATCTACTCGTCAAGCAGGTCGACCTATGAAACGACGACTCCTCTTCATTTTAGTCGTCGGACTAGCACTTGGAACGTTGACGGGCATGCAGCAACGTCAAGCGACCAGTTCGTTCACAGCGCAACAAGTCGCTCATCTTTATTCAAAAATGACGCGCACACCGGTTGAGGCACGTGACGTCTACTTCGTCGAACGACTGTCTGAGCATTATGCCGTCGCCTATCTAGAATCGAAGCAAGATCGATTGTTTGTCATCCTTCGTCAATCAGGCGACGAACAACGAATCAATCGAATCATTCGTTCGAAGCAGACAACGGAAGCGGACTGGTTCGAAGGGCGATTGCTGAAGACGACAGAAGGACGATATCTGGTTGCGTATGGTATGAATGCGTCGAAGCAACTGCAGACAATCCGGTTCGAGCCATTTAAGATCACTGCTGACGGAGATGAACCGCTGCGACCGATGCAACGGTCGCTGTCGCTATCCGGTCAGGAGCGTTTCCATACCGTTCAGCTATTGCCGGACGCGTTCCCGCATTCGCTCTACTTTGAGATGATTGCGACGAATGTGGATGGAAAAGAGACGATCCAACGTCTGACGTTACCGAGCGATAACGCATCCGCGTTTTCAACGCGTGGTGACTTTTAGTATACTGAATACGAAAAAAGGGGGAAGGTAACATGTGGATCGTCATGAACCAGTTACACGTCGTTAAAGGAGCTGCAGATCAGGTCGCAGCGCGTTTTAAAACGACGAAAGGAATCGAACGGATGGAAGGGTTCCACCGGATGCAAGTCCTCGTCGATATCAGTCAAGATCATGAAGACATCGTTACGATCATGACGACATGGTCGAATCAAGCGGCGTTTCATGCATGGCAGGAGAGTCAAGCGTATAAAGGGGTTCACCATAAGCGGGATAACGGAACGTCCGAAGTTAAACCGCTCGTCACCTCAAATACCGTCACGGAATATGCGATCGTCGCCGATCACGGCGCCGTAACCGAATGAATACAACACCCCTTGGGAGGACGTCTCTCAAGGGGTGTTGTCTAGTACATTGAAATAGATTGTTTTACCGTAATCTGGGTATATCATAACAAAAAGACGAAACGAGGTGACACCTCATGGTATACCGGAAACCTGTCGTCTCCAGCCTATCCGTCCTTAGCGGTATGATTCTGCTCTTCGGTTTCTTGACGAGCGGAGGATTCATTTATCTCTACTTCTTTGCCTTACTGTTTGCCTGCGTCTCCTTTTTACGAGAACCACTGACACGCAAAGAGTGGTTACACGAGGGGATCGCCTTCATTTTTTGGTGTAGTTTGATTTATTTAGTGCAGCACCTCGTCTATACGGTGTGAATCATTTTTCATATTGTTCGAACAAAGGAAGGAGGATGTCACGACCTTCTGCCGATAGGTGAATTGACACGTCACGCTTCGGATCTTTTAAATAGATGTCGGTCTTTTTGACACGCTTATCGAGATAAACTTCGTATTGTTGTCCTTTCACTTCTTTTCGGAACGTCAAGTACTTCCACTTCGCACGTTTACCCCTTACGTCAGCCTGCTCACTCGCCTTGATTGCTTTTTTTAATTTCCCGGATTCATCACTGGTCATCATGATCGTATCCTCGACTTTAAGGCGATCTTCATAAGAGAAATCACTTTGATCATAAAGATAATGCTTGAACTGCTTTTTATGGAAGAGTGTTATGTCATTGAGATTTGATAGAACATCTTCTTCCGATATATCCTGTTGAGCAAGCTCAGGCGGACGTTTCATCGTGTGCTGAATCGACAATTCGTAGCGGAATTGGCGTCCGTTTTTTTCTGTCGCGATAAGCGTGCCGTAACGTTCCGGTGTACCGTCACCAGGAATGAAGCGGACTTTTCCTGGCTGTTTCATCGCATGAATCGATGTCTCCATCTGCTGTCCACTGATTAATTGCGGTATGCGTACAAAGGAGTTATACGATATATCGTCATTCTCATTATATTTCTCATTGTACGTCAGATAAAGCTTCGTATCTTCAGTAAAAGGAGTGAGGGCTTCTGCATAGACGACGAATGTCTTTCGTTCGTCTTTTTTCGTCACATCAGTCGCTTTCATCACCAAGTAACCTGATCCAGGTAGCTCTAATTTTCGAACAGAACCGTTTATGATTTTATCATCTCGTGAGAACCAGTCGTCTTTTTTAATGGTGTCTGGCTGTACTTCTAACTCGTTCGGATGTTCAACCAGCTTCGTTTTCGTAAAGACATCTTGTTTGGTTGATAATAGATGATACTCGCTGTCAGCCATATTCTGACAATACAGATATGTCTGTTCTCCAGACTGGACATAACGAGCCATCTGTCCTAAATAATCTTCAAACGGTGCCGTCATCACGACGGAGAACATGTCACCGGAAGAATAATTTTTCGGAGCTTTTACGGCTTTTGACCGACACGTTTTCATGATGATACTCATTTCCTTTTCCGATAACATCTTCGGAGGTTCTTTGCCTTTAAATCGCGCTCCATCATACAATTTCGATAAGTAATCCCATTTGAAATTCGGCGCGTCACTTTGACAACCGCTTAACGCGAGCGTTGCTCCAAGTGTGAGTCCAATCCAGTAACGTTTATTCATTTGTTAAGCACCTCACTAAGTGCTTCACTTGTCGTACCCGACAGCTTCGCACCATTCTTTGTTCCCTTTTTGACGACATAGATTTCAAGTTTTTTTGATCGCTTACGTTCGAATAGCTCAAACGTTTGGCTTTTCCCTTGGCGAATCAAGGTTAATTTTTTCTGCTTCAGTTTTGTTCCTTGTGGCTCCAGGACGTCGGTTTCTTTTAATTCCTGAGCAATCTTTTTTGCTAATTTATCCGGAATCGCTGAAATAAATTTATAATCATTCTGTACGAGCTCTTTCGGTGATTGATGGATGAACCCGACATATCCAGTTGATGTATCATCTAGAAATCTATTTTTGTGGTTCACAGGTTTTTTGTAGTTCTGATTAAGACGCAGATAAATCGATGTTTCCTGAACGATCTTGCCTTCGTCTTGTTTGCGCACAGTTGCGAAGTGAACGGTCTGTCCTACAGAAAGCTGGTCCGGAAGTTGTTTTCGCTCGATTTGGTACGATTGACCTTTAACGAACTCTTGAATACTAGGTGCCGCTCCGGTATAACCACCACTAATCCTTAGCTCGATCGATGAGTTTTGCAATCCGATATCGGGAACAACGCGGAAAGCTAGATTCAATTCGGAGCCTGACAGGGGCTCGGTCGACGCAAAAAGTGTTTCTTCTTTGTCTTTTTCTTTCGTAAAGACGACGAACTGTCCTTCCGGTGGTAAGGACAATTGATATGATGGGAAGAGGTAACGACCAAGTCCTTTCGTGTCTTTACTTTCTTCATTTTCCTGTTGTTGTTGATCCGTCACCTCTTTTGGAACGTCTTCAAAACGAACGACCGTTGACTTAGGTTTTATCGGTTTTTTCGACCAATCGACAAATGGATAATCACTTCGTTTAATCTGATGGACCGCATAATCCGCATGGCGTATCGGCTGACATGCCAGATAGTCTTTTTTTTCGTCTGATAGGAAACGAGCGTGTTGGAACTCACGCCCTTGGATATTTGCAGGAAGGAAATACAAATCGAATCCTTCGTGTTGCACGTATCGGTCAGGTAAGCTCTTCATGTCAGATTTTTGCTGACAACCCTTCAACAAAGCAGCAGTTTGTTTTTTGGGGAGATCCGGTATCTCTTGACCATCAAAGGTAGTCGAAATACCGCCCCAGTAATTGGCATCGTATGTAAGATCTAAGTATTGTTCTTTACCGCATCCGGCAAGTAGGACTACGCCTGCGAGAATACCGGTATGTATATAGCGTCTCATGGAAAACCCCCTTTATACTGGTGACTATATTTTACCATAATTTCTATAATAGACAGAATTTTCTATAATACTTTAGCATCAAGATGTTTGATATCTCTTGACTCGGGAATAATAGATGCATGCACGGTCAATCTATTACTATGGGGGTTTTATGATGGGTACATTCATTCAAGCAGTTGATGGCACGAAAATTTATGTCGAGGATGTCGGGTCGGGTCAACCGGTCGTCTTTTTACACGGCTGGCCGGCAAACAATAACATGTTCGAGTATCAAAAGAACTTGCTCGTCGAAGAAGGGTACCGTTACGTCGGAATCGATTATCGCGGTTATGGCAAATCAGATGCACCAGCAACGGGATACGATTATAAGACGATGGCGTCTGACATTAATGAAGTCATCGAACAGCTGAAATTAACGAATGTCACGTTGCTCGGCTTCTCGATGGGAGGAGGAATCGCCTTGTCCTATCTCTTTCAATACGGGGATTCAAAAGTCAGTAAGCTCGTTCTCGCTGGAGCTGCGGCACCTGTCTTTACACAACGCGACGGTTATCCATACGGGATGACAAAAGAAGAAGTCGATGCGTTGATTGCCGATACGAAACAAGATCGTCCGTCGATGCTTAAAGGATTCGGGGAAATCTTCTTTGCGAAAGAACATCCAGAACCACTTCAACAATGGTTCCACGGTCTTAGTATCGCCGCTTCATCCCACGGAACGATTCAGTCAGCGATCGCCTTGCGCGACGAAGATTTACGTGGGAAACTCGGAGACATCAAAGTCGATACGTTGATCATCCATGGTAAAAAAGATCAAGTCTGTCCGTTCGAATTTGCCGGAGAAATGCAAAAGGAAATTCCACATGCGCGACTTGAAGTCTTCGAAGAGAGTGGACACGGCATGTTGCTTGACGAACAAGAAAAGTTCAATGAGACATTACTGTCGTATGTCAAAGGAAATCAAACCGTCTAATCCAACAAGCCATGGACACGCGTCCATGGCTTGTTTTTGTGTACAGAAAAAAGCGTGCGCCGGCGCACACTTTTTAAGGGCGATACTTCCGCATGAACCGTTGATCGATCCAGCGCTTGAGGTACCAACCGAACGGGTGAGTCGAATACTGATTGCCGTACATTGAAACAGCATGACGCGGTCCCATCGATAAAATCGTCAAATAGTTCGTTTGCGGACGATAGGTTTGCAGTGCCTCTTCCTGGACGTACCGTAAGAGGTTTGCTAGTAAAATCGGTGCTTGCCGGACGGCTGTGACACCATTTTTCGGAATCTCAGGATACGCGACGAGGGTCGCCGCGTCACCTGCAGCAAATAGACTCGGATGATCGAGCGCTTGCAACTGTTCATTGACGAGTAGGAATCCGTCTTCCGTGTAGAGATCGCTACCTGCAAACAATGCCGGTGCTTTGGCACCCGTTAAGCGGATGATCGCATCCGACTCGATGGGTGGGTGTTGCTTAAAGCGAAGTGGTGGTTCGTCATCTAGAGGACGTTCCCGAATCCAATGAACTTCGAGTGCTTGTAAGCGTCGTGTAATGGCTTCCGCTGCTGGATGCCCTGAAAGTAACTTTGGATCCGTGATGAGTGTGATCGGTACACCCGCTGCTTTCAAGGACGCTGCCATCTCGACGGCAGCTACGCCGCTTCCAATGACGACCGGACGCTTTGCTTGTTGCAGACGCTTTAATGTATCCGGTAAGCGATAATTCGGCTTGATCGATAAACGTGTCGTATTTTCTGTCCAGTCAAACGAGCCAATGTTCGTTGAAGCGACATCATAGGTGTAGTGTCTGCCAGATGCACCGAAGACGACTTTTTTAACAGGATCAATCTTTACGACAGTCTCTTCTATGAACTGTTTATCATGGGCATGACATAAAGCGGCCACGTCGACACGAATTTCATCGATATCGTATGTACCGTCTGCAAGTCCTGAATACATACCCGAGTAGTATTGATACGTCGAGGCGTTCAAAATTAACCACTCGACGTCTTCTGTTGGTCCCTCTGTAATGCAATGCAGATGGGCATGACCTGCACCAATCAAGATGATTCGTTTCATGTCGTTCTCCTTCAATCTGTCTTGCTAAATTGTACCCGGATACGGGTGGTGGTAATCATAGCAAAAAGATGAGACAAATGAACGACACGATGGCGAGTAGATACATGATATCCCGACGACTAACCTCCGGAATCTCATAATACGTCCGCTCTGCTGAGAAGTGCCGTGCTTCCATGGCGATGGCCATCCGTTCTGCTCGCTGGATTGAACGTGTAAAGAGAGGTAAACCGATCGACAGAAAGGCGTCACCTGGGAAGCGACTGTGAACGTTGCGGATCATCCGGACTTGTCGTAAGACTCGCACCTCTTCGATTAATTGCGGAAGAAAGCGGATCCCAGCGAGAAAGCCATAGGCGAAGCGGGGCGATAACTTCGTCTGATGAATTAAGCTCATTACAAACCGTGTCGCATCAGTCGTTGTGACGAAGGCGAGGCTCAAGCAGACGAACGTTGCCATTCGTAGGGCGAGTAACCAGCCATGCATGATGCTCTCTGTCGTGACATGGAACCAACCGAATGACCAGATGGTGTCTGTTCCTTTACCGAAAGCAGCCATCATCCAGAATGTCAGCACGAACAACAGACTGTAAGGTGCGAGCCGTTTCAAGAAATCGATGGGACCCCAGCCGGACAGAAGTAATAAACCAATTGCCAGTCCAAGGAACACGAGCGTCTTGTCCCAATCGGTTGTTGCAATCAGGGCAAACATGATTAAAAACAATCCGCTTCCTTTGATGACAGGATTGAGCTTAGCGAACAGGGACGCATTCGTTTGCAACGTGATGCACCTCCTGACGTTGGTAAGAAAGCGGACGTTGGAGCTGACAGCGCGTAAGTAAGGCAATATCAGCGAACAATTCATTCGGACGACCATCAAAAACGATCTGTCCTTGCTCCATGACGAGAACACGATGGGCGTAACGGGCGACGAGCTCCATATCATGCGTTGCCATGACGAGCGTCGTTCCGTTCTGTTGCTCCGTCAATAACTGCTCCATTAAACGCCGCGTCGTCAACCCGTCCTGTCCGAACGTCGGCTCATCGAGCAACAACAAGTCTTTCGTCTGGCCGAGCATCGTTGCGACACTGAGCCGTCTTTGTTGCCCGGTACTGAGAGCAAGCGGCGATTGTTGTTTGACAGATGTCAGTTCCAACCGGTCGAGTAACGCTGCGCGTTCATTGCTCGTCACTCCCCGGTGACTCCAGTCGATTTCCGCTTCGACTGTCAGCTTGAGAAACTGCAGATCTGGTTGTTGAAAGACGTAGCCGACTTGTTCGTAAAAATGATGCTTGGAATACCGATGAGCCGGACGATTGCGGAATTGATATGTTCCGCGCTGAGGAAGAAACCGACCAAGTGTCGCGAGGAGCGTACTTTTTCCAGAACCGTTTGCTCCAAGTAGCATGACCCATTCACTCGTTTGAAGCGAAAACGTCGCACCGGTCAGCGGATAAGGTGCTTTTGTCGACAATTCAGAAACGTGCAACAAGGGAAGTCCTGCTGGAACGACAGGGGGAGGCGCGAAAAGTCGTGCCGCTTGTGGTCCATCCGCTGGTAATGTCTCAAGTGTATAAGGAAAGAGCGACGGAACGGCGATGCCTTTTGATTGAAGCCGCACGTAGGCATGTGGAAACAGGTCTCGTGGATGCGCTGTCACGGTAATCGTTCCTTCTTCAAGTAAGACGACTTGGTCGACATACGGTAAACAGACATCGAGTTGGTGCTCGATTAACACAATCGTTAAATCGTGCTCTTTCTGGATTCGAAAGATCAATGCCATCAGTTCGTGTTGTCCGATCGGATCAATCTGCGCCGTCGGTTCATCGAGTAGTAGAATGGTTGGTTCGAGTGCTAGGACTGCAGCGAGCGCCAGTCGCTGTTTCATTCCCCCAGAGAGACTAGCGATTGGTGTTGAAAAGGGGAGGGGAAGACCGACGAGTACCAGCAACTGCTCAATTCGTTCATCCATCTCCGCGCGTGGGATTGATTTGTTTTCTAAGCTAAAGGCGATTTCACGTCCAATCGTTTCCATGCAAAATTGCTCGTCTGGATTTTGGAACAGAATGCCGACAGAACCGGATCGGCTCACCGTGCCAGTCTGTTCGACTTCGATTGTCTCTGGCGTCAGTCCAGCAAGCGCATGAAGCAACGTTGTCTTACCACTTCCGCTACGGCCAAGTAGAAGCGTCGTTCCTTGGTCGATCGTTAGCGTTACATGATCGAGCACTGATTTCATCTGACCGGGATAACGAATACTTAGGTCGTCAACGGTAATCATGCGACCTCCCGTTTCACACGTCCGGCTGCAAAACCACTTAACACACCAGTCGCAACGAGGCGACGGACGAGAATCCATGCGAGTAAGCCACCAAGTAATGCACCGCTGATCAATTGTAGTCCAATCGTCACGAGTAACGTCGTCGTCGTGTAATAACCAAAGCCATTCGCAACCAGGCTGTAGACGATACTTCCGACTGCTGCTCCGACACCAGACAACATCAGTGTCCATGCGTCATAACGACGGTAACGCGTCATCGCAAAGACGAGTTCCGCACCAAGACCTTGGCAGACACCAATTAACAGTGCCGATAATCCGAAGTGACTCCCCGTGAACAGTTCGACTGCTGCTGCGACGACTTCCGCAATTAACGCGGCACCTGGCTTTTGGATGATTGCTGCGACAAGCGGACTTGCGATGATCCAAATCCCGAACATCCAGTTAGCACCAACGGGACCGAAGATCGCAGACATCGGTAACCACAGTGTCGACCAACCGAGATAGATGACACCGCAAGCGACGGCGAGCATCATCATGACCATGATTTCTTTCATTTTCCAGTGTTGCATTAGATACGTCCTCCTTAGAATGGGGGAGACAACAAAAAAGACCGCCCTCCGTAAAAAAGAGAGCGGTCCTCAGAAAAACTGCGCGTAGCAGGAGTCATTGGATGTGATCGCTCCACTTTCCTACGCTAGTATGAACTAGATCAGGTTCGAAGGGTCCGAAGTGAATCGTCTCAGCCAATGGGCTCCCCTAGTGGATATAGTGAATAGTTGATACGCTGTTCACTTTAGGCAATCTTCTGTCTATTGTCAAGACACAAAAAAACGATACGCCACTTGGGGCGTATCGTTGGATAGCTTATTTGTTGTCTTCGTTCTCTTCAGCTGCTTCTTCTGAAGACGCTTCTGTTGCTTCGCCTTCATTTTCTTCGCCAGCTTCAGCTTGTGCCTCTGCTTCCGCTTCTTCGATTTCTTCAAGATCCTGCTCGAGTGTAGACTCGACGACTGCTGCGACTTGAATGTCACCTTCAGTGACGATACGGAAATCTTTTTGCTCTGGAAGATCGGCTACAGAGATTGAATCTCCGATTTCGAGGTTCGTGACGTCAACTTCGACGTTCTCTGGTAATTTATCTGGTGTAGCTGCAACTGTTACTTTAAAGAGTGTTTGTGAGAGGAATCCACCAACTTTTGCACCGGCTGCTTCGCCAACGAGTACAACGTCTGCTTCCACTTCTGTTTCTTCATCCATTTTCACAGCGATGAATTCAACGTGATCAACTGTTGGTGTGAAGACATCCATGTCACGACGGTTAATCAAGACGTTAACGTTTTTTCCGTCGAGTTTAAGTGAAATCAAGACGTTCTCACCGTTCTCACGAACGATTTTTAACAATTCTTTTTCTTCGAATGCGATTGGTGTACTTTCCACTTTGTAACCATACACGACACCAAGAGCTTTTCCTTCATGACGTAATTGTTTACGGAGTGAGCGTGGACGTACCTCGCGTTTTTCGACTGTTAATTTAACTGACATGTTCATTTCCCCCTTGAATTTAGTATAGCCCTCAAAAGGTAATGAATGTAGGAGCAGGACGAATCCTGAACAATATGAAATCATGCTAAGACCATCGGTTTCAGACTCTCTTGAATCTGACGCTTTCGTGACTTTGCATTTCTCTCCCAGGTCATTACGCTGATATTGAGAAACATGTGTGAGTAAGTCACCGGTTTGATGCGGTGCTAATGAGTTTATACCCCTATGTTTTAAATCCTTAAACCTCTTTTTTTATTTTTTTAAAGTCGAAAGACCTCCAAACCGCTTGAAATCAAGGGTTGAGAGGTCTTTCGTTTTTTTCATTTTTTATGGTGATTCGTTGATTTTCACGGACTAACACACGAACGAGACGTTCGATTTGCCGCATCGTCGTCTGCCCCATCGTCGAAATTTGAAGCCACTGATTGCGAACGAGATAGTCGCTTTCATACTGGACGTGATACCCCTGAATCCGAAGAGCATCGCCTACATCAGTTGCTGACGGATGAACGATGGTTAAAATGCCTGGTGCTTGTGCTTCTTGTTGAGCGAGCAATTGAAAGCCCGTTGCGCGGACGGCTTGTTCGAGATAAGTCATCTTAATTGCTGCTTGATCGAGATCGAGAGCGTCCAGTGCTGCCTGACAGGCGAGCAACAGATTTGAGGAGCCAGAAAAAGCAATTCCATCCGCATAGAGACCGAGATCCAGATAACGTGGAATAGAGGGAGAAGGTAAGACGTTATCTACGTGCCCGATGAACGTAAGACCTGGTAATCCCCCAATCGCTTTTCCAGAAACGGTCGTGACGAAAGTGCAACCGGCGTATGAAAAACGTCCAGTCCCAACAGCACTGATCGCATCGACGACGAGTGCGGTTCGTTGATGGAGCAGCGCTTTTACCGCATCGAGGTCATAGAGGACACCGGTCGACGTCTCACAATGTGTCAACCAGACCCAGTCATACGTCGTCTCATTCAATTGATGTGCAAGTTGTTCCACGTTGATTGGATGACCAAGCGGAAGTAGATGGATGTCAAATGACTTTCCGGCACGTGCCGCATGATCGATCAAGCGTTGACCAAACTCACCTCCGTTTAGGATTAACCCATGTCCGCTGAGTTGTTGCGCCACGATATCGTTCGCAAGGGTGCCGCTACCGACAGCCATCGAGACATGCGGAAGATCCAGCAAGTGACACATACGACCTCGTAAGTCTCGATCAAGTTGTCGCATCGATGCTGTCCGGTGCGGACGCGGTGCTTGTTGCGCCGCTTGGCGAACCGTCGGCGCGACTTCGACTGGTCCCGCTAGAAAATGCAAAGGACGTAAGACGTCCGCGATGACGGAGCGTTCGTATGTCGCGCGCGACAACAACATCGGTACGAACTGAGCGTCACCACTACCGAGCGTCGGTGCAAATGGTATGAAACCGAACCGGGCATAGAGTTTCGCTTCTCGCGTCGTCCCACTGATATAGACGTAGTCAATTGTTTCCCGCTCAAGATAGACCATCAAAAACCGCATCAATTGCATGAATGTACGGCTATTGCGGTATTCTGGTCGAACGCTGAGTAAGCGAATTTCTGCTGGGGCTGTCAGTGTCTCGTCTAGCGTCACCCCTTTTTCTTCAAGCGAAAAGGGACGATTCGTTCGAATGGCGATCATGGCAACGAGTCGATCGTCTTCCTTACCAATTAAGTAAGTGTTCTGATCATGGAAACGATCAATTCGCTTTCGTTCGATGTTCGGTTGATGCTGCGGAATCTCTTCCGTGAAAGTGAGGTAGTTCAATTCATGGATTGCTTCCGCGTCGTCCGCAGTTGCAATAGAAAATTCGATCATCGAGACGTCCTCCTTATGTAATGACTGGCTTATGAAGTGCATCATGAGCCCACAGGACAAGTAGACTCATAGCGACTGTACACAAGATATTGATTGGTCCCGCATTAAAGGAGACTGGTAGTAATGGGAGTAGAATAACCGGAATCAGCCCCGCTTTGACGCTATCTTTCGTTACGAGATAAGATAGACCGAGTATGCCTAATCCACCTAGGTATGCCCATGGTGTAATGGAAAAGACGATGCCCGAAAAAACAGCGTACCCTTTGCCACCGCTTCGCGGATGAAACAGCGGAAACAAGTGACCGATGAGCACGGCAAGAGCGACGGGGTAAAACGCGTCTGTTAGATGCAAGGCGAGGACTGTCTTCGTAGCATCAAACAAGTAGACGAATAAAAAGGCCGGAATCCCACCGGCGCGATGGGCGTTACGGGCGCCGATGTTTCCCGAGCCGACTTGTGCCAAATCAGTGCGGCTGATGTACTTCCAAAGTGTCCCGCCAAGGATGCTGCCGATGAGATAACCAAGTAGGAGATCAAGGATCACCGTTGTTCCTCCTTTGTCGTTACGAGATGAACGAGTTCCTTAACGGTCAAAGCATCACTGTCCGGTGCCGTTAAGACAGCATCAATCATTTGTGCTTTTCGATCTTGTAATTCTGTCATTTTCTCTTCGATCGTCCCGCGAGTCAGTAATTTGATGACTGTCACGTCAGACTGTTGTCCGAGACGATGGGCACGGTCGGCTGCCTGTTGTTCGACGGCCGGATTCCACCAACTATCAAAGAGAATGACGGTATCGGCGGACGCGAGATTGAGTCCCGTTCCACCAGCCTTAAGGGAAATCAAGAAGAGATCGACTTCACCGTCATTGAACCGATCGCATAATGCAACCCGATCTTCAAGCGGTGTCTCACCCGTCAAGAGGAAGTGGGGAAGGTGACGTTGTGCGAGATCCGAGCGAATACGTTCAAGCATCTGCGTATACTGCGAAAATATTAAAATCCGCTTCCCGGCCGCTCGTTTTTCAGCAATCAACGACTGGAGTCGCGTTCGTTTTGTCGCTTCCCCCGTGTACCTCTCGACGAATAATCCTGGATCGTTACAAATTTGCCGTAACCGTGTTAATCCAGCCAGTAACTTCAAGCGATCCTCACGTTTCGTCTCGTCTAAATGTTGTAGCGTCTCGAGTTGCAGTTTGGCGAGATACGACGCATATAACCGTTTTTGATTCGGTCCGAGCTCAACATAATGATGTTCGATCTGTTTCTTCGGTAAGTCTTGTAAGACATCGTGTTTCTCGCGTCGTAATAAGAACGGTTGAATGAACTGTTGCATGTCATCGAACGACCACTTCTCAAACGTCGCTAGATCCGGGAGTAATTCCGGGAATAAGACATGAAAGATCGACCAGATATCACGTGGACGATTTTCAAGCGGCGTTCCCGTTAAAGCAAACCGACGTTTTGCCTTCAAATGCCGTAGTTGACTGACCGTTTGTGCTTGCGGGTTCTTTAAGTGTTGGGCTTCGTCAAAGAAGACGACGTCATATATGGGATGACGACGGACGTCGCTTCGAAGCGTCGTATAGGAGACAATCGTCACCGTATCTTCGGATAAGTGTTCCAGCTCACGGAGTCGGACGGCTTGAGAGCCTGTCACGATATGAATCGGTCGATCGGGTAAAAAACGTTTCAGTTCCGCCTCCCAGTTTCGCAGTAGTGATGCCGGTGCAACGATCAGGGCACGACTGTCCGGAATCGTTGCTATATAACCAATCGCTTGAATCGTCTTCCCGAGCCCCATCTCATCGGCTAAAATCCCGTGACACCCTGTTGCCTCTAAATTCTTCAGAAATTGAATGCCCGTCCGTTGATACGGATAGAGTCGTGATTCTAACGAATTCGGCAATTTGAGCCGGATTCCTTGTCCCGATTTCAATTCGAGCCATTTCTCGAGCAAATTGGCATGCAGATGCAGGACAGAGGCACCAATCAGATGCTTCATGTTCCGGACGGCGGGTAAGACGATTCGCCCGTCGCGTAAGTCTCGTTCACTTGCTTCCATCTGGGCGAGGACCCGTTGCAACTGCTCGAAGGCGCGGGTTTCTAGCGACACGAATTGACCAGACTTCAACCGGTGATAGCGTTTTTGTAAGACGAGCGACTTTAGGACACGTTTCAGCTCATCTTCTGGAATTCCGTCCATCGAAAAGTTGAAGACGAGCCAGTCGAGTCGGTCGGTCACGTCGACGTCGATCCGTGGATGAAATGGTCCTTTCGGTAATGTCGTCCGGATCGCTTGCGTCGCGAATAACTCTAAGTGACCGAGTGCGACCCGTTCGTCCAGCAGACTCCGTAGAAAGGCATACTGCGCGGCGTCACTTGCAATGATGTAATGCAAATCCTTTGGTGTAGCTTGAAATTCACGCAAGAAACGTAAGATACTCTGCTCCGTTGAGTGATCCCGACCTGCGTAGATTGTCTCATCCAGAGGGTTGAGTTGAATGCCGTCGTAATCGAATGTTACGCGGACCTCGACTTCCTGAGCCGTTCGGTCAAGCTGTAGTTTAACGGTTGGTGTACCGGAGACGATTCGTTCTTGTAACTCAGGACTAAACGAGACATCCGCGACCCGTTGCAAATACTGCGTCTGTCCGAGCAAACGATCGAAGTAGGATAGGGACAACTGATGCTGCTGATTGTCCGATAAGCGCTTAAGCGTGACGACGGGTCCTGTCAATTCAAAATGGATTGCCACCCGACGGTCGGATGTGAGACTTCGTAAATAGTTGCGCGCACCGGCGTCGTCGACTTGAATTGCCGTGAACGGACGGATTTGCGGCGACAGTGGCGTCGGTGTACCGTGCGCCTGCACATGATGCATCGCCAGTAAGACAGCGACGATATGTCCGCAAAATGATGTATCCATCGCAAGCGACGGACAGTTACAACCCGCGTCAACACCGTGCGCTTTAACACGGACCGTCACCGTGAATCGTTCCTCACCGTCGACGCTTGCCTCGATCAGTTCGTCGCCCATCCGGTAATTGTGTAACGTGACCTTTCGAGCGGTGACATACTTCTTACCTCGTCGAAAGGCATAGGCATCAGACATCTGTTTGATTTTACGTTCACTGAGCCCGTAATTCATGCTATCCCTCCTTTAGTTGACATAATATAATTATCGTTCACCATCAAATAAATCGACAGCGCGTTTTTTCTCAGAATCACCAATATGGGCATAGACTTGCGTCGTTGCGACCGATTCATGACCCAGTAACTGCTGAATCGTTAGGACATCAACGCCGCCGGTCGCAAGTCGCGTCGCAAACGTATGCCGCAGCTTATGTGGTGTAATTTTTTTGCGTTCTAAAAAGGGGAGAACTGGTTTTAATCGTTCAGTATGCCGCTGCAGAATGTGTTGAACGGCTCGTGGGCTGAGTGGTTTCCCGTGTTTTTGGAAGACGGGTACAGCGCCACTCGTTGGCATTTGATAATGAATCGCGTATTTGCGTAAGGCAATCCGCGCTGGTTTCGCGAGCGGAATCAACCGTTCTTTATTGCCTTTTCCGATAACGCGGAGCGTGTTTTCATGGAAATCGACATCGTTCCAGACGAGTTGTGTCATCTCACTCAAACGCATTCCACTATAACCAAGTAATTGGAATAACGTCACATCGCGGACACGATCCCGTTCATAATGCGACGCTTCGCGGGCATTCATCTCGACGTTCGATGGTAACAATTGAATCAGTTCGTCCCATTCACGTTTCGTCAGGTAGACCGGCTCCCGTTTCGCTTGTTTCGGTCGATTGACTTTAGCGACTGGATTTTCCGACAGTAGACCCGTATCGACCAAATAACGGAATAATGATTGTAATGCTGATAACTTCCGGTTGATGACGCTTGGTGCATTTTGTTTTGTTAAGGCCAGGTATTCGGCGTACGCTTCGATCCCTGCTGCGTCAATCTCGACGAATGACTCAAGTGGAATATCTCGCGCCGTTACTTCTTCACCAGACGCTGCAGCAACGAACTGAAAGAACGCTTCGTAGTCATAGACGTACCGACGCATCGTCGCTAATGAGAAATGTTTGGCTGCCAACTGATCCAAATAGGACTGAATGAAGCGCGGCATCCGCTCGTAACCAGGAATCGCTGGTGCTGTAGCCGAAACGGTCGTTTTATGTATCGTTTTTCCTAGGTTTTTAAATAAACTCATCCAACAATCACCCCTCTAGTAGTAGTATACCAAACGTTGGTACGACAAACACTTGTTTGCGTGAAATAGTTATTTCACGCAACGTTAAATTGTCAGACAGGGAGCTCTCAGTTGCATCGACAAGGTGTCAGACGGGTCATTGGTCAACTCGATGCACGTGAGATTTTATAGAGAATTTAAGTATTTTTAACCTAATAACTTGTATGTAATAACAATAATAATATTATGTAAACTAATTCATCGAAAAAGAATGAATATTCAATTTCGCTCTCAGTTGCATCGAGAACTTGTTCGACGGGTCATCGGTCGACTCATTTGATTTCAAGACGATTTCTGAAAAACGTCGAAAACGTGCTCGATTTCGCATACTTCATCTTGGTTCGGGTATAGACTGTTAGGCAAGAGTTATTTTCATAAGGGGGAGTTCTAAATGATTACCGATCAGCAAGCACGTCAATATTTGAAGGATGCAAAACGAATTGCCATCGTTGGTGTCTCGAGTGATTCCGGAAAGACAGCAAACTGGATTGCCGACTACTTAGTCCAACATGGATATGAAGTCATTCCGGTCAATCCAACGTTAAACGAATGGAACGGTCAAAAGGTTTATCCAACCGTCGCGAGCATTCCAGGACACATCGATATCGTCGATGTCTTCCGTCGTTCTGAGTTTTTAGCAGATGTTGCAAAAGATGCTGTCGCTCACGGGGATGTCGGAATGATTTGGAATCAACTCGGACTATCGAGTGTCGAAGCAGAGAGTCTCGCACTTGGTGCTGGAATTCCATATATTGAGAATCGTTGCATCAAAATCGAGCATCAATATCTGTGAGTAATCGTACGATTTTAGGCATCTTCACCGGTTCGTGAAGGTGTCTTTTTTCATGCGCTTTACAGGTTATGCTTGTCAGGAAGCAAGAAGATGCCTACAATTAGAGACAGACTACTCGAAATAACGAACGAACGTTTGTAAAAACGACGTCGTAATTTTGAATTTTGAGGTGAAATGAATGGCGACAGACTTAAATAACTACAATGATGATGCCATACAGGTGCTTGAAGGACTCGAAGCAGTCCGGAAGCGCCCAGGTATGTATATCGGCTCAACCGATCACCGCGGACTTCACCATCTCGTCTACGAGATCGTTGATAACGCAATCGATGAGGCGCTTGCAGGTTTCGGGGAACAAATTGATGTAACGATTCATAAAGATAATGCGATTACGGTTCGTGACCACGGACGCGGAATGCCAACAGGGATGCATGCGTCTGGTAAACCAACAGCAGAAGTCATCTTCACTGTGTTACATGCCGGTGGTAAGTTTGGTCAGGGTGGTTACAAGACGTCCGGTGGCTTACACGGCGTCGGAGCGTCCGTTGTTAACGCCTTATCAACCGACTTGAAAGTGACGATCTTCCGTAACGGGAAACAATATGAGCAAACGTTTGAAAACGGTGGGATGCCGAAGACGACGTTGCTTGAAACGGGTACGACACGTCAAAAAGGAACGAGCGTCTACTTTAAGCCAGACGGCTCGATCTTCAGTACGTTGACATACAACTACGATACGCTCGCGGAACGCTTACGCGAATCAGCCTTCTTGCTAAAAGGTCTGAAGATTACGTTGACGGACGAACGGTCCGATAAATTAGATATTTTCCAGTATGAAGACGGTGTCAGTGAGTTCGTCCAGTACTTGAATGATGATAAAGATACACTTCATCCGACAGTCGCGTTCGAAGGAACAGAAAACGAGATTGAAGTCGATATCGCTTTTCAGTTCACGGATGCCTACTCAGAAAACGTTCTTTCGTTCGTCAATAACGTCCGGACACGCGACGGTGGCACACATGAAGTCGGCGCAAAAACAGCAATGACACGGGTCATGAATGAATATGCTCGGAAGAACACGCTCTTGAAGGAAAAGGATAAGAACCTCGACGGAAACGATATCCGTGAAGGGTTGACGATGATCGTCTCAATTCGGATTCCGGAAGAATTCCTCCAGTTCGAAGGGCAAACGAAGTCGAAACTCGGTTCGCCAGAAGCGCGAACAAGCTGTGACGCTGTCATTAGCCGTCGACTCTCGACGTACTTGGAAGAGAACCCACAAACGGCGACGCTCTTGATCAAAAAAGCAATCCGGGCAGCGCAAGCCCGTGAAGCAGCGCGCAAAGCCCGCGAAGAAGCACGCAACGGGAAAAAGAAGAAACGGTCGAGCATCTTGAACGGGAAACTGACGCCTGCGGCTTCAAAGAACTCGGACAAAAACGAATTGTTCCTCGTCGAGGGTGATTCAGCCGGTGGTTCTGCGAAACAAGGACGAAACCGGACGTTCCAAGCGATCCTTCCACTTCGTGGTAAGGTCTTGAACACGGAAAAAGCAAAACTTGCCGATATCATGAAGAATGAAGAAATCAACACGATTATTCACGCGATTGGTGGCGGTGTCGGAGCTGATTTCGACTTATCGGATTGTAACTTCGACAAAGTCATCATCATGACCGATGCCGATACCGACGGCGCGCATATCCAAGTCTTATTGCTGACGTTCTTCTTCCGCTATATGCGTCCATTGATTGATGCCGGGAAGGTATTCGTTGCCTTACCACCGCTCTACCGCGTCTCAAAAGGAAAAGGCAAATCGGAGAAATTTGAATATGTCTGGGACGAAGAGACCCTCAAGAAAACGACGAAGAAGTTCGGTAAAGGCTATATGATCCAGCGTTATAAAGGACTCGGTGAGATGAATGCACCGCAGCTTTGGGAAACAACGATGGATCCCGAGACACGGACGTTGATTCGGGTCACGATCGACGATGCTGCGGTTGCCGAAAAACGCGTGTCTGTCTTAATGGGAGACAATGTCGGACACCGCCGGACGTGGATCGAGGATAATGTCGCCTTCGGTCTCGCGGAAGACCTCTCGATCATCGAGAACGAGCACGTGACGAAAGAGAGTGTGAACGAACATGTCTAATCTACAAAACATCCTGAACCTGTCGCTTGAGCAAGTCGTCGGCGACCGGTTTGGTCGTTATTCGAAATATATCATTCAAGATCGTGCCTTGCCGGATGCCCGGGATGGTCTGAAACCGGTCCAACGCCGTATTCTGTATGCGATGCATACGGAAGGCAACCTGTTCGACCGCGCTTACCGAAAATCAGCTAAAACGGTCGGTGTCGTCATCGGTAACTATCACCCACACGGTGACTCTTCGGTCTATGAAGCAATGGTCCGTCTGAGTCAAGAGTGGAAACTGCGTTATCCGTTGATCGATATGCAAGGAAACAATGGATCGATTGACGGCGATAGTGCGGCAGCAATGCGGTATACGGAAGCCCGTCTTTCGAAAGTCTCGAGCCTGATTCTCGACGGGATCAACAAACAAACTGTCGATTACACGCTGAACTTCGATGATACAACAGAAGAACCACTCGTCTTACCGTCACTGCTGCCGAACTTACTGATGAACGGTTCGACAGGGATTTCTGCTGGTTACGCAACCGAGATTCCACCGCACCACGCGGGAGAAGTCCTCGATGCTGCCATCGGTCGGATCTCTGGTACGGTTCAGAACGTCGATGACTTGTTAACACACATGCAAGGTCCTGATTTCCCGACCGGTGGTGTTGTGCAAGGTCTTGACGGCATCAAGAAAGCGTTCGAAACAGGACGCGGGAAAGTCATCATTCGTTCGCGCTCAACGATCGAGACACTGCGTGGTGGTCGTCAGCAAATCGTCATCACTGAACTCCCATATGAGGTCAACAAAGCGAACCTCGTCAAACGGATGGAAGAACTCCGTCTTGATAAGAAGGTCGAAGGTGTTGCGGAAGTCCGCGACGAGACCGATCGCGACGGGTTACGGGTCGTCATCGAGTTGAAGAAGGAAGCGGACGCAGAAGGTGTCTTGCACTTCTACCTCAAACAGACTGACTTACAAATTGCTTATAACTACAATATGGTCGCGATCCACGAGCGGACACCGCGGCAAATGGGTGTCTTGACGCTGCTCGATGCTTACCTCGCACACGTTAAGGAAGTCGTCATTCGCCGGACAGCGTTTGATCTCGAGCAAGCGAAACGTCGTCAGGAAGTCGTCTCTGCCTTGATGACAGCAATCTCTGTCCTCGATGAGACGCTTGCCTTGATCCGTTCTGCGTCAAACAAAGCGGATGCGAAGGACAAGCTGATCACGCGGTTCAACTTCACGGACCGTCAAGCGGAAGCTGTCGTCATGCTTCAACTTTACCGGTTAACGAATACCGATATCGTCGAGTTGCAGGAAGAAGCGGCGAAACTCGAGAAGGAAATTGCTCGTCTTGAGAAAATCCTCAACGATGAAAAGACCCGTAATCGTCTCATCATCAAGGAATTGACGGTCTTGAAGGAACAAGTGGCGGATAAACGTCGTTCGACGATCGAAGCGGAAGTCGAAGAGCTGAAGCTGAAGACGGAAGTCATGATCGCCGTCGAGGAAACGATGGTCTTCTTATCGAAAAATGGCTATGTCAAACGCTCGTCACTCCGTTCATTCGGTGCCTCGAACGACTTGCCGGACTTGAAAGAACAAGATCGTCCGTTGCTCCAAGGGCAAGCGATGACGACGGATCATTTGATCGTCTGGACCGTTCGCGGCAATTACTTGCTGATCCCAGTCCACCAATTGCCGGATACGAAGTGGAAAGATGGCGGTCAACACGTTGCGAACCTCGTTCCACTCGAACCGGGCGACCGAGTCCTTTCGGCAGATCTCGTCCGTTCGTTCGACGAAGCACAGCATTGCTTGTTCGTCACACGTCAAGGGATGGTTAAACGCTCGAAACTGAGTGACTACAATGCGCAGCGGAAGTCAAAACCGCTCCAAGGCGTCCGTCTAAAGGCAGATGATGAAGTCTTGTATGCGCAGGTCTCGACGGGTCAAACCGACCTCTTCCTCGCGACACAGAATGGCTTCGGTCTCTGGTTCACGGAAGACGACGTCCCAGTCGTTGGTGTCCGGGCAGCTGGTGTCAAAGCAATCAACTTGAAGGATCAGGATGTTGTCGCTGGCGCAATTGGCTTCAAGGAAGCACCACAGATCGTTCTCTTAACGCAACGGGGTGCTTTGAAGAAAATGCGTCTCGCGGATCAGTTCCAAGTCTCGAGCCGTGCACTCCGTGGCTTACAGTTGCTCCGTGATTTGAAATCAAAACCACACCAAGTCGCAGCGCTGATTGACGTCACGCAAGCGAAAGAATTGGTTCTCAGCGGGAAAGAGCAGGAAAAAACGATCCAAATCAGCTCGTTATCGTTCCTCGACCGCCTGTCGAACGGTTCATTTGCCTATGACGAAGATAAATTCGGTCCATTGCTCGATTGGTATACACGATAAGATGCGGCTCCTCCGGTTAACGGGGGAGCTTTTTTGCATCTAGCGGGGCAGGAGAGGGTGATTTTGAGACGAATGCTCGGAATTTTGAGATTTATCACGAGAAATATCGTTTACAAATTGAAACACCGACCAATAACGGCTACAATAGAAGAAATAGTCAGGTCACGATTCGTCACAATCAAGCGTCGGGTCACGCGTCTCCGCAGCTTTGCTTATAGCGTCAATCGATCAAGCAGCTACGGGACCGTCCCTTTAGCTGCTTGTTGTGCAATCTGCCGACCTTGGAGAGGTGATGAAGATGAAATTCAGACGTCGCGAAAAAGTAGCAATCTATATCACTCGGGAAAAACCTAACGGATGGGAACTACTTGTTTTTCATCCACAATCGGCTCCTGAGAGTGATTGGCAGATCCCCGCAGGTACGATCGAAGATGCTGAAATCGCAAAAGAAGCGGCTGTTCGTGAGACGCTTGAGGAAAGTGGTCTCTCGTTAGCATCCGTCCAGTATGTCGGCGAAGAAGAGATGCGGTACCCAGAGCGCATGCGGGTTCATTATACGTATTTCTACCATGCACACATCGAATGCCAAGAGAACCGTTGGACGCATTGTGTTGCTGGTGACGGTCAGGATTGCGGTGATTTCTTTGATTTCGCGTGGTTGCCGCTCGAACGGATTACGCAACTCGAACGCCGCCATCATATTTTCTTAGATCGTTTGATTCATCGATTGGAACGGACACGTCCGTATGATTGTCGAAAACACGGTTAATCCCGTGTTTTTTTGTTTTGTCTCACTATCTTAAGTTTACCTTGCTTGTGAGACAAATTCTTATAACTATTGATAATATATGTTATGTTAACTTGAATAAAAAAACGAGAATTAATTCTTATTCATCAATCCCCCTGTCGTTAAAAAATCGGTCTATCGTCCTGTTGGTCTTCCCCGTCATTTTTTGTTACTCTAATAACAGTAACACTGCGAATGTTACCTTTTTATCGGTAACAAATAAAATGTTGCTGGTTTTGTGGCAACATTTAGACTGGAGGAATTGCTATGCAAGCTGTTGCCTTATCGTTTGATGTCAAAGGCTCCCGCGATTATTCAAGCAAAGAAACGTTATTGCAGACACTCCGAACACTGGCTGATGAGTTAAACACGGCATTTCCAGCAAGTATCGTTCCGTTCCAAATCAAGTCTGGTGACAGTTTATTAGCTGTATTCGCGGATTATCCCGTGAGTTATCCGATCATCTTGCAACTGTTGAATCAAGACTTACCGGGCTATATCGGGATCGGTTTTGGTCAATATGAGACGATTTCGACGATACAGGCTGAAGAAGCCAATGGTAGTGCGATCATTCATGCGTTTGAAGCACAGGAGCAGGCGAAGACGCTCTCGTCACGGATTGCGTTTGCCGGACCGCCCTACTTACCAACCGCCCTGCTGAACGGTTATCTTGAGATGCTTTATCCAGCGTACTTTGGGAAAACGGATCGCCAGATTGAACTGCACCGGTTGATGGATCAATACCCAGATGACACGTATGAAGAGATTGGTCTGAAGATGGGCTTTAAAGAACAAGATGCCCGCGCGAATGTCGCGAAGCTCGTCTCCCGCTCGCAGCGAAAGCAACGTAAGCGTCTGGAAACCGCCTTAACGCAGGCACTAGAGCAATTCCAGGTGTGGGAGGCGATTCGGTGACCGTATTACTTAGTCTATTGCTTGTTCACTTACTTGCTGACTTTCCATTGCAGACGAAACAGATGGCATTGCATAAACAGCGAAATCGACGGATTTTAGTCCAACATCTCGCTGTTCACGGTGCTTTGATGTTATTTGTCCTCGCGTTCTTCGTCATACGAGGGACGTTAAGCTTAGAAAGCGCCGGGTTGCTTGGCGGTAGTATTCTCGTGTTTCACGCCCTACTCGACGCCTCCCCGCTCAAACGTCGCGTGAAGCAAGCCGCTGCTTACTGGATCGATCAAGCGTTACATATTGCTGCCATCATTGCTTTGACGTGGTTGTTCGTCCCGATTGATTGGTCACTGTCGTTCTCGCGACCCGAGCAAGTCCTCTGGATTCTCTGCTTCAGCTTAGTGACGACAGAACTACTCGGTCACGGGATTGCTTTGATGCTTGCCCCATTTGCGCCACGATTGATCGAAGCGCATTTTGAGCGGAAAGTGACACGGAAGGAGCAATTGGACGGTGTCTCACGGACTGTTACACACGAAGTCGAAGACTCCGCCCGTAGTTATACGACGGAATTGAACGGAATCGGGCGCTATATCGGTCTCGTTGAACGGGCGATCATCACCCTGCTCGTCGTCACGAATGCAACTGGCGCCATCGGATTCATTATTGCCTTGAAGGCACTAGCCCGTTTTAAACAGTTTGAAGATCGCCGTTTTGCGGAATATTACATCATTGGGAGCTTGCTCAGTATTTTAGGTGCGATTTTATGTGGACTTGCGATGCGTGTCGCACTCTAAACGATGAATGAAAGTGAGGGAGACGGTCTTGACCGTCGCACGAAACATGAAACAAATTGGATTAGTGAGACATCACCGGGTGACGGAAGGATACCCGACAAAAGGCTGGATCAGTGCCAGCGATATTGAAAAGTGGATCGAACGCTATGATACGTCAGACATCGATATTCAGCCTGAAGAGCTTGGTCAGATCGATTGGACGGTCTGTTATGCCAGTAGTATGCCGCGTGCCGTACAGACAGCTCAGAGCGTCTACGATAAAGAGATCATCGTAACGGACCTACTGCGTGAGGTACCATTTCCGACGATTCGGTCGAATCTACGGTTACCATTCCTTGGTTGGGCAGTCCTCGGTCGACTTGCTGCACCATTCAGTAAACGGATTCAAGCAGAGATCAAAGAGGCAAATGAACGAATCGAGGTTCTGTTGAATCAATTGATGTTCGAGGATGATGAACGGGTCTTACTCGTCGGTCATGGTGGCATGATGATTTTGATGCGTGCTGCCTTGAAGCGTCGCGGTTACCGCGGACCACGGTTCGGTCATCCGCGTAACGGTATGCTCTATCTGTTCGAGAAAGAGGATCCGACATGTTGAAGTGGGGATCAACGATTTTACTAGCACTCTGCTTGATCGTCATCTTCTATACGACACGGGACGATGAGACACCCCCTGCCCCAACGGCAGGTCAGATGGAGGTCTATGGTTTCGACGTCGGGCAAGGAGATAGCACGTTCATCCGAACGAAAGAAGATGCGATCTTGATTGATGGCGGGAATAACGGCAAAGGGGAAGATGTCGTCCGTTATCTAAACGAACTCGGTGTGAAACGCCTGACCGCCATTGTCGCAACACATCCAGACGCTGACCATATTGGTGGACTTGATACGGTCCTCGATGCGTTTCCGGTTGAGAGTGTCTATGCTCCGCGCGTCACGCATACGACGGAGACCTATCGCGACTTCCTCCTTGCCGTCAAACGGAAAGGCGTGACAATCAAGTCGGTCAAAGCGGGTCTTGAGATCCCGAGTGAAGTCGCACGTTTTACGTTTCTTGCTCCACTGACAGACGGAACACAGGATCTCAACAGTTGGAGTGCTGTCCTTCGCGTCGAGAACGGACAGGACCGATTCCTCTTCATGGGGGATGCACCGATTCGGACCGAGCAACAATTGCTTGAGTCGGACGAAGATCTTCGCGCTGATGTTCTAAAACTTGGTCATCACGGAGCAGAGACGTCGTCTTCCCTGCCCTTCTTACAAGCCGTCGCCCCCAAACGAGCCTTGATCTCAGCTGGTAAGGACAACGCCTATCGTCATCCACGCCCCTCTGTCTTACAGGAATTGAAGACGGAACGGATTATGGTTGATCGAACGGATAAAAACGGAACGATTCAGTATATCTCAAGCGGTAACGGGATCAAGGAGTCAAACCGGACCGATTTGCGACCGGACTAATCGAATGCGGAGGTGAATCAGATGAGACTTACCTTATCTGATTTTGAAGATGATTTAGCCATTTGTGAGACGGACGAACGCGAGACAATCACGTTACCAAAAAGTCGTTTGCCGCGGCAGGCAACGATTGGTGATCGACTCGATTGGACGGGGCGCTCGATTCGCATCTTGCGCGATGAGACGAATGTACGCAAAAAAGAGATCACCGCGTTGATGGATGACCTCTTTGAAGATTGAAGCGACTTCCTCAGGAGACTGAGGGAGTCTTTTTTAATTGAGTAGACTGATAACGAGACCAGCGATGATCCCTGCTGTGAATAAGGAACCTAGCGTATAGGTGAGTATTCGTAATCCGATCGGTAGTCGACGAATCGCTGCAAAAGCTCGTCGATTCGGTGGTCCTCCGGAAACAGCACGTTGATACGCATCGATTGGACTGTAGGCAACATCTTGTTGCTTACCTGGAGTAGTATTGAATTCGGTCGTATGTGGTTTCATCTCTCCACCCTCCCTATCGTAATGACTATATCTCATGTATTCGCTAAGTGACTTCATCATCCTGCTTCAATTTTTTTAATATTTCACGAAACTTTTGGATGAAACTGGTAGTATAGTAAAGAGACGTATTTCATAATTAGTGGTTTCAGGAAAACCACTAGCAGTTTTTTCTGAATTTTCGTACACTTTAGAAATACGATGCATCTTAAAGGGGGAATCATCCATGTTTCAAACGTTACGTACATCACTTAAACAATCTGTCCTTGGTCAGGACGATGTGATCGATCATTTACTGATGGGATTACTCGCTGAAGGGCATGTACTACTAGAAGATCGTCCGGGGACCGGTAAAACGACGCTAGCCAAAGCACTAGCACAGACGCTTGATGCCAAATTCTCGCGTGTTCAATGTACAGCGGATACGTTACCGACCGATCTACTTGGAATGGAGCTGTTCAATCCGCTGACAGGATCGTTCGAGCAACGCTTTGGTCCACTGTTTGCGAACATCGTACTCGTCGATGAAATCAACCGGACGACACCACGGACCCAGTCGGCGTTACTAGAAGCAATGGCGGAAGCGCAAGTGACGATTGGCGATACGTCCTATACGTTACCCCAACACTTTCTTGTCATCGCGACGCAAAACCCGTTCGACGGACACGGAACGTTCCCGCTACCCCATGCGCAACTTGACCGTTTCTTGTTTAAGTTGTCGTTTGCTCCCCTGACACGTCAGGCGGAAAAAGCATTATTACGCGGGGCTCACCTGACAGCAGCCGAACTGCAAATCCCACTCGAGCAGCTGAATGACTGGAAAGAAGAGGTCGTTGCTGTCTCAATCGAGGATAGCGTCGAAAACTACTTACTCGACGTCTGTGACGCCCTCCGTGCCCATCGTGACGTTGAGATCGGACCAAGTCCACGGGCAACGCTTGCACTCTTGAAAGCAGCGAAAGCACGTGCCTGGATGCAGGAGCGGACGTACGTGACACCTGAAGACGTCAAACACTTGGCAACGCCACTCCTCGCTCACCGACTGGTCCTGACACTCGAGGCAACGCTGAAGCTGTCGAACGAACGTCTCGTCGAGCAGGTTCTTGATTCGTTGACTGTCCCGACTGAGGTGTAAACAATGCAGTTGATCATACCAAAAGCGTTTAACCTTATCATTCTTACGATGACGGGTGTAAGTGGGATTATCGTCGGTCTCTACGGACCGGTCTGGATCGCGGCTTTGTTATTCGCCTACACGTTATATGGTTGGGTAATGCCCTACTATCTCGAATATGTCGCAAAGCGAATCCGAGTCAAACTCCTTGAAACGGTTCGGGCGTTTCGGGAAGAAACGATCCAGATACCGTTCGAACTGTCGAACACGACGAAGTTGCCGCTCGGTCGGATCACGATTTCCGGTTTGCTCGGTGATCAAATCAAATTTCCTGATGCGAGTAGTCAATTTTGGCGTCAACATTTGTACGTCGGCAAACAGACGACCGTTCCGTTTTCAATCGATGTCATCGCTGCCCACCGGGGAACGATCCGGATTCAATCGTTTGACGTCATGATCTCGGATCCGTTTCATCTAACGACGATCTATGTAACGCTTGATATCCACGAGTTGGGTCATGTCTTCCCCGACTTTGCACCAGCGTCCGTCGAATGGAATGAGCGGATGATTCCAGGTGAGACGATTGATCGATCGAGTCCGTTCACCGATCGGTCGAGTTTTCATTCCGTCGTACCCTACTCTGGAGATGCGAAATCCATCTATTGGTCTGCCTATGCAAAGACGAACGAACTGTACTCGTATCAATATGACCGCAAACGCAATCATGACTATGCCGTGATCGTCGATGGCTTGTCAGCAGACGGGCTCGCCCTTCGCTCTGACTTCGAGAAACTCTTATCTCGCGCTGCGACCATCATTCGTGAACTCGAGAAACAAGGTGCTTCCTACAGTCTCTGGATCTCGATGGTAAATCGGTCAGGTCAGTGGTACCATGTCCCGTCTGGTACGGGAAAACATCAATTCCTGCGAACGATGGAATGCCTTGCCCGGATTTCGGAATACGACTTACCGCTTGAGCGTCGTTACTTCACGAAACGACTGCAGCGTAGCGTGCCGTCGACGACGGCGGAAATCCATCTTGGTCACCGGCAGAAAGGAGTGAGCGCATGATACTCTGGTGGATGTTCCTTGCGAGCCTGTTACCTGTTCCGTTCTACCTAGCGCTCGTTTTCCCGGCACTTGCCTTCGTACCGCACCGTTCGCTCCGGATTGGACTCCAATTACTCGCAGCTGGGTTATTATTTTTCCTATCTCCCCTAGCTAGCGTCTTAGCCTTTGTTTTCATCACGTGGTCTGCGTTTCTTGATACAGTCGACTCTGCCTGGCGTTATGCTACTAGTGCGATGATCATCGGTGTCGCGATGATTCTATTCCCAGGAATGACGCCATCGATTGGTGCCTTTCTACTCCTGCTTCTCGTTGTCGCGTATCCATTCGTCGTCACCTACATGACGGAGTGGCGACGCATCTTCCCGACGATCGCTATCGTACTTAGCACGGGGCTGATTGTCGCTTTCGTCTTCCGGCTCACTAAAGAAGCACTCGTCGGATCGGTCACGAGTGCGATTCGGCCACTCTTTGAAGCTTTCGGTTCGCTATTCCTTTGGACAGAACCGCTTGGTCGAAAAGCGGATACGATGACGAATCGGGCAATGGGGTTGAATAACATCAAAGGTGTACAAGGGATCAAGCAAGAAGTCGTCCAAACAGGACCACCGGATTGGATTTGGATCGCAACGACGTTTCTAACTGTCATCTTTGTTGCCATCACCCTCTATGTCATCAGGAAGCGAAAAGTCATAGCAATCGAAAAAGAACAAACCGTCAAGCAGTCCAAACAAATACGGACACATGCTCCCAAGCGTCACAGTCATCATCCGTTACTGAAGATTGCTTCTCAGCTCGAGCAAGCTTTCCCAAGACGGCATGAGGAGACGACGCTTGAGTGGCTGACGCGAATCGAGTTCCCAGACACGGTCCAAAACGCGCGTCTGATTGACGGTATCGAGTTTAGCCCAAGTGAACCTGCCTACGATATTCAGACCTTCCGTCGGCAAGTACGTGAACAAATCGAACGTTAACGAAAAGCCCTTGCTCATGGAGCAGGGGCTTCGTCGTCGCATAACGTCCGCATCAATTGGTTCCGGGATGTCGTCGCAAGTCCCCAGTCGCAGATTGCATCGAGTAACGGAATCAAAGACGAACCTTTAGCGCTTAAGGCATATTCGACACGTGGTGGTACTTCCGGATAAACCGTCCGTGTGATTAGTCCATCCTGCTCGAGTTGCTTCAACTGTTGCGTCAGTGTCTTCGGTGAGACGTCCTGGATATAACGCTCGAGCGTGTTGAAGCGCACCGTCCCTTCTTCATGTAGTTCATATAAGATCATGACTTTCCACTTTCCTTGAATCTGTCGCATCGTCGCGTCGAACTCATTTAAATACACGATCTACTACCCACTCCCTTACCAAAAGGTAACTCACTGACCAAAAAGTGCGTACTTTTCGGAACGACTTCCCTCTGTTATCTTCAATCTATCATATCAAATAAGGAGACGATATCATGAAAACAGGATTCATCGCGATCACCGGTGCTACATCAGGAATCGGGTATGCCATTGCTCAAACGTTCATTCAGAAAGGGTACCGTGTCTTATTGCTCGGACGTCGGATTGACCGTCTTGCGAGTCTTGCCTCGGATGATGTCTTGATCCGCCAAGTCGCAGCAACGGACCGCGCTGCCCTCGACGCTTCATTAGCGGAAGCAACGGAAGCGTTCGGTCCGGTCGAAGCGATCATCAACAATGCAGGACGGATGCTTCTCGGTCAAATCGAGACGCAAGACCCAGCAGAATGGGACGAGATGTTTGATGTCAATGCACTGGGTGTCTTACACGGCATGCAGGCTGTCCTACCATCGATGGTGAAACGCAAGACCGGTACGATCATCAATATTAGCTCGATTGCCGGGAAAAAGACGTTCGCGGATCATGCGGCATATGTCGGGACGAAATTCGCCGTTCATGCGATGAGTGAGAACGTCCGAGGAGAAGTCGCGTCGCATGGCGTCCGTGTCATGACGATTGCCCCAGGTGTCGTCGAGACAGAATTACTCGGTCACACGACAAGTGACGCGATCAAAGACGGTTATAACGAATGGAAACAGTCGATTGACGGTGGACTCGATCCGCAGGTTGTCGCGGATACCGTCCTATTTGCTTTCGAACAACCCCAATATGTCAATATCCGGGAAATCGTCTTAGCACCGACGAAACAACTCGATTAACGCAGAACAGACCGAAGCGCTCAGAAGTGGATGTACTTCTTTTTGCTTCGGTCTGTTCTTCATTTCGGGTACATTATTCTGTCAGATGACGCTGTTCAATCGTTTGAAAGATCGAGTGATAGATCTGGAATTGCTCCGAACGATTCGGTCGTTCGATTCCCTCACCGAACAACCAAGTCGTCTCATGCGTATCGTCATATAACATACCGGACGCAAACGTCGGATTCGGTACCGAAATGCTCCCCTCGTAAGAGAGGTTAGGATCAAGAAACGGTTCGACTGATTTTTGAGAGCCTATGAAGAAAAATGGAATATGCGCTTTTTGGTAAACGGTGGCATATTCACGTCCTGCTGCCGCTTTTAGATAGTCGGGCATGATCATGACGGCATCGTAACGGTGTAAATCTCCTTTGATCTCCTGCAACTCAATCGAATGGAAGTCCGGTGATTGCGCTAGTACTGGAGCCGTTCCGACGACGGCGATGGTGAGATCGATGGAACTGGCTTTTGGCGTCAATGCCGTTTTTTTCAGTAGACACACCGTAAACAATATACTGAGTGCAAGTAAAGTCATGACGGTTCTCTTTCTCATCTGTCCCTCCATGATTTCCTAATATTAGGTCTTTCACCTATTTCATTTATACCATAGAAACGCATGACGCTATGTTTTTGTACAAAAGGGAAATCGTATGAATAAAGTATCAAAAATAACCAATAAAAAAAGACCCCTAATTGGAGTCTTTTTACTTTTCAGCATCGATTTTCGAAGCTTTTTTTGCAATGATGACAATAAAAACGATGGCACCGACAGGAATCACGAGCGGCATCCAGTCGAGGATATACTGTGCGTTCATCGTATCCCCCCTTACCTAGCAAGCTATAAGCGTAGCATATGCCAATTGCTTAGGAGTTGCAAGTCACAGTCGGGGCAAAAGCGCGTTGGCAACTGAGTAATAAATCAATACACTTGTCGAAAGGGTATATCCAATGAATAAAAGCGGTGTGAATTTAGGCTTCATGCGTCGTTCAATCAGACGTAACGAGGCGACGGTGACAACAAGAGCAATGACCGGACTAAATCCGAACACGACGATGTCTAGTGATGTCACGACATCTTCAGGGAACACGAGATGAAAGACAAAAAGTGAGAATAAGTACCAAGACGTATAGGATAAACAAACGAAGAAGAGGAAAGCACCTAGCTTTCGCCACCCGTTTTGCTGACTTTTTTCCATCTGTTGCATGTCGTTCCTCCTACATAAGTATCAGATACTCTTAATAGTAACTGGAACTTTTAGCTTAAAATATTCAAATATGAATATCCGACAAAAAACGACAAAAAGTTCTCTTTACGTCAACACAAAAGAGCAAAATCCACGGTCAAGTGAACTTTGCTCGATATTTTTAGATAACAGGTGTCTTAACTTGGTACATTGATGCAAGACCTGCCACTTTTTGTTTGAATGTCTCCCGTCGCTCGACTGGTGCGATAATTTCTGCTTGATTACCAAACTGGATTAGCCACATCATGAAACCATCTGAAAAGAGTGCATCGACTTTAACTTCGAACCAGACGTCGTCAAGACGACGACAACGAATGTCTGTTCCAAAACGATCGACGACAGTCGGCATTAGACTTTCTTGGAATTTGAGTGTCAGTTGCTCATTCTCTCCCCCATACATATTGAACATGTTGCTTAAATAGCTTGGTTCGACATCAACTGGTTCTTCCATCGGTTCGAATGGTTTACAGTCAACAATTCGATCAATGCGATATGTCCGAATCTGTTTGATTCGTTCGTCGCGTCCAATCAAATAGTAATTTCCGTTATCCATTAAAAGATGTGCCGGAGAGACGAGGTAATGCTCCCCATCCTTTCGTAACTCGAACTTTCGTGTCCGTTCATTGAATTTTCCTTGGTACTGAAAACTGATGACGAGATTCTCACTTATTGCCTTTTGAATCGTATCGATTGAACGTGACGTCATTCCCTTTGGTTTTTTAACGGTATGTAAGACCGGCTGAAGCGACTTTGCCATTTTATCACTTGTCAGAGATTGAATCGTTTTGACGAGCGCCGTCGTCTCACTTTCCGATATGAATTTTGCACTGGCGATCGCATCAACGAGCAATCGGAGTTGATGATGCTCAAATGGACGACTGACGAGATGATACGGAATGGCAAGTCCATTTTTCGTCTCTTCCGCCACGACGTCGAAGCCAGATTTAGCAAGTGCCGCAATGTCATCTTTCAGCGATTTTCGGGATAGCTTCTCGATCAGCCCTCGTTTCGAGAGTTCTATGCTCAATTCCTCAAGCGTCAAAGTATTTTCTTCGTCTGATTGACGTTCGAAGATTTCTCGTACAGCAAGTAAGCGATCACGGTTCGTTAATTTTTCATTTGACACTACGCATCCTCATTTCCTAAGTCACAATGGTTTGGTTATACTTTACAGTATACATGAAAATGAATATGAGATTAACAATAATATGGTAAATATTAAGAGATAGGAGAATTTGGATGCATAATATCGCAGAATGGAATGGTCAGCGCTTTGATTACCGGGATAGCGGGAGCGGTCCTGTTATCCTGTTGATTCATGGAACACAATCCGATTATCGGGAAGTCTACCATGTTGAAAATTTGATTGCAGCAGGGTATCGTGTCATCGTTCCGTCACGACCGGGATACGGACGAACACCGCTTCAACTAGCAGACAGTCCAGAGACACTCGCCGCATTTTATGCAGGATGGCTTGCGTCCCGTCAGATTAAGCGTTACACCGTTTACGGGATCTCAGCAGGTGGACCGACGGCTATTGCTCTTGCGGGACAGGATACAGCTGTCCAGGCACTCGTCTTAGCTTGTGCGATGACACACCGGATCTCTCTTCCCTACCATCGTCTTCTCATTCAACCGGTCTTACAGCGTCCCTTACAGTTCATTCAGTGGGGGCTCTGGACATACGTGAAAGATAAGATCCGTAAATTTCCTGAAGAAGCGGCTGTTCGAATGGTGGAGATGACGAGTCTGTTACCACGCGAAACGATCCGTACTCACATCAGTGAGACGGATACGTCGTTGCTGTATGAAGTGGGTCTCCAGAACGGTCCTGGACGAGGTGTCTTGTTCGATATCACACAAGACTTGGAACGCGAACGACTCGAATCTGTCGCTTGTCCCGTTTTGATCGTTCATTCGAAGTCAGACCGTGCTGTTCCATTTGAGCACGCCGAACATGCACGACGTGCAATTCGACATGCCCAGTTCATTGAATCGAAGAGTCCAGGGCATCTGATTTGGATCGGTCCATCTGCGCGTCGTGACGAGCGGATGATTGAACGATTCATCCGATTAAATCAGATGACTTGAAGACGGAGCCGCATTTTCAGCTTTTCGTCATCTTCTTCGATTGCGATCAGACCGCGACTCGTCAGTTCACCAATCGCACGGCGTGTTCGATCTTGATTGAGTCGGGCACAGCGAGCAATTTCGGCGATTCCCATTCGGCATGACAGTTGGTTTGCCTTGATTTTCGATGAAGGCTTTGCAACGGAGCGTTGTAAAAGACGCCAAAAGACGTGTCTGGCATCCTCTGATAAGGCATAAGCATTCTTTTCAATCACTGGCGGCATATAGCGGACATCTTCTCGAATCCGGCGAATCAGATAAAGACTGAGCCATTCTTCGAGTTCGGCTTGAATACGGGAGAACTCGAACCACCACAGTTGCTCGAGTGCCTCTTCTTCTTTTGTCGCGAGCTGCCAGCTAGAAGGAATCTCATCAAACTCTTCATCGAGCCAGTCTTCGTAATCCAGTGCCGTCTCATATAAGACTTGTGACGGAATTTGCTCGAGTGACGTCCGATGTTTATAAATATCAAAGCTCATCCGTCGAAAATGTTCGACGGATGCAGCCACTTGGCTTAAGTGAATCAATTGTTTCGTGATTAAACGCGCCAGTCCATCCATCTCGAGGTGGATAGCATATAAGTGTTTTTCTAGCGCAATGAGCGTAGTTCTCTCCATTCGACTGTTCCTCCCCTATTTGTTTTTCGTCTTCTTGTCTTTTTCCGCAAAACCCTTATTCAAAACCAATTGTGAGCATATCGGTGTATTGACAGTGAAGATTGGCATAGAATAAGAAAATCGAAATCAAAAGGAGATGCACGTTATGTATACGATTTTTGGGAGCTCACGCAAAGGAAACAGTGAATGGCTAGGAGAAGAAGCGCTGAAAGGTATCGCACACACTTCGGTTGATTTAGCGAACGTTTCCATCCAGCCGATTGAGGATCGCCGTCACCATGGTGGCTTTTTACCGATTGGGGATGACTATCGTCGAATCGTCGAAGAGATGCTTCTTCACGAGGATATCCTGTTCATCACGCCAATCTATTGGTACTCGATGTCGACGAAGATGAAATTATTCATCGACCGATTCAGTGAGTCACTCCGCGACGAAGAACTCGACTTCAAACGTCGGATGCAGGGGAAACGATTCCACTTGATCGCAGTCGGTGGAGATGATCCGCGCGTCAAAGGACAAGCACTCGTCACACAGTTTGAGCACATTGCGTCATTCCTCGGCGCGACGCTTGAGACAGCGATTCTTGCTGAAGGAAATGCACCAGGCGAAGTCGAACAAGATGAGCAAGCCCTCGCAGCCATTGCAGCGTTCCGCGAAAAAATGTCAGGGGCACGTGTTTAAGCATTATTCGTGAAGGGAAATAACTGAAAAAGAGTGCACGACTCAATTCAGGAGGTGGTCAGCCATGTTCGCATCTAAAAAACGATCGAATCGCAAGTGGAAACAACTGACTTCACGCCAGCACATCCTTCATCTCGAACATTTGTATCAATCACGCGAAGAGACGCTTATTCGTGATCGGCTTTCTTTACAACACATTATGGAACGTGCCGTCAGGACAGGACAAACGGTCCAAGTCCGATTAAAACAACTCGATCCGGTATCCGGATCGATTCAAGCGATCTTCCACGATCGTGGAACGATTGAACTCGTCACGTCGACCGGTATGTGCCGGATGATTCGAGCGTCGGACGTCGTTGATATCGAATGGACAACGCATTAAACGATTCAACCCCTTCTTACGTAAAAGAAGGGGTTTTTGTTTACCATTATAAGCCTTTTCCTCCAATGGGACGATCCTCAAGAACACGTTCGACGTGTTGGAGCAATGGTCGTGCTTGCGCAATCAATTGACGTGTCAGAGGTAACTCTAAGGATGCAAGATGCGCACTGGCATCCGTCCAAATTTCGCGGACATACAAAACATCAGGTTCTTCTGAAATACTAATGATGTACTGGTGACAGTCTGGATGTGTTTCTAAAGAAGTTGCTGCTTCAAGTAGTAAACGGGTAACTTGATCGCGTTGCTCAGGTTGGGTCGTAAACGTCGTTAATAATCCATACATCAGGATTCCTCCGATAACGGACGGATTTCAGCATGCCAGCCGTAAATTTCCCCTTCTGCGACTTGAGTTGTCGGGTGAAGAGAAGCGAGTTCCATCGCCTGATCAAAATCCCGTGCTTCAAAGACAATCAGACTACCGATTTGTTCTCCATGCGTACGATCCGGTTCTACTTTTTTCTGTACGACTCCATCCTTCCAATAAAATGCTTGTGTCGCTAGACCCGGGTGCCAGTCTGAAATGATATTGACTTGTTCATTGAACGTCTCCATAAGTGAGTCACATCGAGCCATCAACGTATTGATTTCATCTTTCGATAAAGCGTCCATTTGTTCCGCATTGTAATAGCCGATATATAAGAAATGCATCATTCTTCCTCCTCTCAGCTTTCCCATTCCCTTCCAAGAGAAGGCTAAACAAAAACCTCCTGTCTCTAAACGGAGAAACAGAAGGCTTAAGTATTATTCATCTTTTAACTTTACATTTTGATCCGCGGGTAACGTCGTCGTCGTTTCTTCATCCTCAAGCTTAGGTACACCAGCTCCATAATCTGTTGCTTCATCTGTCACATAAGACGCTGCAAACGCTGGGTTCAGTAAGTCGGATTTCGATCCAACGATGACGATCCGACCGTGACGGACTTCGTCTTCTAGCCCTTCAGCGACATCTTTCGTCATGCCGAGTTCGGATAATTGCGCGATCCGGTCTTTTCGGTTGCTCCGGACGGCTGACAACAAGGTATCGAAGAACGACTTTTTCGTTACGCGGTACGGTAACGTCTGTGTATCATTCGCGATGCGTTCCGCGAGTTCTTCGTCTTTTGCAAAGATGTAAATCTGTTTATTCGAATAGCCACTTGATTTGAGGCTCGTCACTTCTGCGTCGACAGCGGTCATGTTTCGCACGATGCGTGTTTCAAGCATAAAAATCCCTCTCCTTCATGCAGTAAGCTGCTGATAGGAAGTTATACCCGAAACATAATAGATGAAACCTAAAATTGAAAAATGAATCAAGCTGCTTTCTGGATTGATGACGCACGCCGCTTTTGCCACGTTGTAAACAAAGCAACCAGCACGATGAGGGCGACTTGTGGTACGAGCGTCTCTAGCGTCGGATAAAAACCGAGCCAACCAACCGTTCCAAGTCCATTAATCGGATGAATTGGCAAGACGTTCGTCAGTTGCAACGCGTGTAGACTTGTCCCAAGAATCTTAAACGCCATCAGATAAATCAACCATGACGCGACTTGGAACAAACGATGAATCGGTAAGCGGACACCGATTTGGATGACGGCATATGAGACAAGACCGATGATGACGATTGCGAGCCCGATTCCTGACAGTAAGGCGGTCTTCGTCATCGCTGGTGCCATTCCGATATAGAATAACAATGTCTCTGCTCCTTCTCGGAAAATCGTCAAAAAACTGACGAAGAACAAGGATGTCGTTGAAAGCGTCGATAAAAAGTGTTTTCGTTTGGCGACAGCGCTCTTTGAGTGCAACCAGTAGCCGACGAACAACATGACAACGACCGCGACGATGCCCGTATAGCCTTCGATTTGTTCCCGACCCGTTGCCGCGAACGAAGCTTGGAAGACTGTCTGTAAGATAAGCGCTAACAGACCACTCGCTAACAGACCAAGACCAGCACCTGCCCAGACCTTCCCTTCTTGTTTCGACTGACTTTTCCGTGCGAAGGCAACGAGCGCGCTGACAATTAGTAACGCTTCGAGACCTTCGCGCAACATGACAAGCATCGCATCGACAAACGTGTAGCGGGTCTTAGTTTGTAATTGTGCAATAGCATTTTCGAACGACTGGAGTTCTTGTGCGGTCGCTTTCCGTGTTTCAGGCGTCAAACGAGCGAGTAATAGCGGAACGTCCGACTCCAGCTGGGAATAGAGCCCTTCATTGCGAGTTCGGACTTCCCCTTCTGCGCGTGGCCATGTCTTCAGAAACGATTCCAGTGCCTGTTTTGCTTTAGGTAAGTCGTTTGCTGCAAGTGCGGTTTGCGCTTGTTCGAGCGGTGTCAGCAAAGACTGGAGTCCTGTTTTCTTCGCTTTGACTTGATCTCCGTCGAGGAATGACTGAACCGCAATATCAAATTGATCAAGTGCCGCCGCCCACTCTTTCGTATCCGCGGGCTTTCGCGCCGCTGCAATCCGGATTGAGGCAAGCGCCATCTCGATGTTGCCATAGTGGCCGACACTCTCATTGCGAACAAGACTTTCATGCGACGACCAAGCGGTTAACAATTGTTGTTCTGCTGCCTGGCGTTCACTTGCTTTGACCTGACGCATCTCTTGAGTTAATGAGAGTAACTGTTTAACCTTTGCCTTCGCAACCGGATCCGTCTTCGGTTTCGTTGCTTCTTCCTGTTTTCGGACAGCGGCAGAAAGTGTTGTCAGTTGCTCGCGGACCTCGGGAAACGCTGCCGACCGATTGGCATCGACCTGTTTTACGGCTTTTGTGATTGCCGTTTGCTGTTCAGGTAAGTCGTGAGCAGCTTGATCCAGTTCATTGATTGCTTGATTGAGTGCTGTGCGATCTTCACTTGCGACAGCAGACAGCGCTTGTCCGATCGCGACATAAAGATCGTCCGTCGAAGCGGCATGGACAGGCACCGCGTGTTGACCGGCTACAAGGAGTACAAGTAAAAGGATAAGATTACGCAAATAACGCATCACCAATGTAGCCTCCTTTCGAGATTCCACCAAAGCAAGCAAAGATAGCGCTCCCCCGGTGCGTAATGTATTCATTCAGTCGATCTTGCGCGGCAAGCCGGCGTTGAATCTCGATGAATTGTTTCGGCGACCGCTGATATGACAAAAAGAGTAGCCCCGCGTCGAGGGCGCCCGTTTTTTCATCGATTCCGTCCTGATACGAGTAGGAACGGCGTAAAATCGCTGTCTTCCCGTCACCGTGCGCAACGGCTGTATGGGAATCCGTCGGTAAGGCAGCTTCGCCACGCGCCTGCCGTTTCGCTGGTGTAACAGAAGCGAACTCATCCTTTGAACCAAGTGGTGCCCCGGAAGCGCGTTCGCGTCCGAAGGTCCGTTCCTGTTCTTTCAAAATCGTCCGGTCCCAGACTTCAAGATGCATCTGAATTCGTCGAACAACGAGAAATGATCCGTTAGTCAGCCACGGTGTCCCGTCCTGCCACTGGCAAAAGAGAGCGTCTTTACGGACCTGTTTCTTTGAGACGTCGGGATTACCGGTCCCGTCCTTAAAGCCAAACAGATTGCGCGGTGTGCCGCCAGACGCATCTGCTGCTTTACTACGCTGGAAGCCAGCTTGGGACCAGCGCATCGCGACTGTTCCGCGACCAACACGAACGAGATTACGAATTGCATGGAAGACGACTTGAGCATCGTCCCCACACACTTGGACGACAAGATCGCCTCCGCTCCATTTTTCGTCTAAGCGGTCAAGATCAAACGTTGGCAACGGTTGGAGGGCGTCCGGTCGCTTATGTCCGATTCCGAAACGACCGTCAAATAGACTCGGGCCGCAACCGAACGTAAACGTCAAGTGACCGGCAGATAATCCGTCCGCCTCTCCTGTGTCTTCCGGTGGGACATAACGGGAGTCAGAATCTCCGTAAGGTAACCCGGCCGCAAGTCGGGCACATAACCGCGTCCAGCGTTTTAGTAAATCAACGAGTTCATCGCGTCGCTCCGTCTTGATATCAAACGCCACGACTTGGACATGATTTTGTGGTGGCGTTAGAATTCCTGCTTGGTACGTCCCGTAAAACGGCTCTTGATCACTCGCTTCTACGGTCAACGTTCGAGGAAGAAATTTCTCAAGACCACTGGCGTACAGAGCAGCACCGAGACTTGTCAATCCGGCGACTTTTAGGACATCACGCCGCGTGACGCCTTCTTGTAGTGGTTTCATGCTTATCCCTCCAATACGATGCCCATCTTCGAGAGCGGTTCAGCGAGTTCGTTGATTGCGACACTCATCTGCTTAACGTCTTGTTTCGAGAGACTTGTGTATAAGACATAACCATCACCCTTTTTCTTGGCGTCGAGTAAGGCGTGGACATCCTTAAAGCGAGCCGCGATTTCTTTTGATAATGCTGCATCTTGTTTCTGAAGTGCTGGATTCAGTAGCTCGTAAATTTTTTCAGCACCCTCGACGTTTGCTGCGAAGTCATATAAGTCCGTATGCGAATAACGGTCTTCTTCACCCGTCACTTTGGATGTCGAGACTTCGTTGAGTAAATCCGTCGCCCCGGTAACGAGTAATTCTGGTGTCACGTCGACCGTCTCGACCTTTGCTCGTAGTAAATGGACGTCTTTCATCAATTGTTTCGCGTACGCTTCATATCCTTTTGTCGTTCCCTTTTCGAATAATCCTTGCTCAATCCGGTGATAGCCACCCCATTCAGAAGCTTTGACGTCGCCTGCTCGGGCGTCGATTTTTGGATCGAGGTCTCCGAACACTTCTGCAATCGGTTCTGCACGTTCGTAGTACATCCGCGTTGGCGCGTACAACGCTTTTGCCTCTTCTAACTTGCCAGCTTGAACAGCATCGGTGAATTTTTCTGTTTCACGGACAAATGTATCGATTTCATTAATCGCATACGTTCGGTAATCGGTGACGACCTGATCGAAATTCGGTTTTTTCGGTGCCGGTGTCTCCGCTTGTTTTGCTTCGCTACAACCCGCTAAAACAATCGTGAGTGCCCCTGTCATCAGTAATGCTTGTTTCATGTATAGTTCCCCCTGTTACTAATTAAGTCAGTTCCTTCATCAGTATAAACGACAATGATAATCGTTATCAATAAAAACTTTTGAGCAATAAAAAAGCTTGAATCGGTCATTTTGACCAATCCAAGCTTTTCATCAGACTTTTTCTTTTCGTTTTTTGAAGTACGTCCGTGAAATGATGAACGTAACGATTCCGAAGCCAATGAAGACGAACGCTTTTTGGAACAAACTTAGGAACGACAAATCGAACAGCAAGAGTTTGACGGCACTGACCGTCAGTAACAATAACCCGGACAGCCGCCACGTCGACGATGTCCGCATGCGTCCGATGGCAACGAGTACGAGTGCCAGGACGATATAGGCAGCGGACAATGTCGTACTGCGCGCCGTTTCCTCAAGACCACGATAGAACGGTAGTTCCATGATGATCAACGTATAGGTCGTAAAGACGCCAATCGCAGCTAAGACGAGTACGAGTTGCCACGCCCCCTTCCAGACAGGGTCATGATGCGTCCGAACGAGAAGTAAGACGAATGCCGTCGAAGCAAGAATCATCGCGAGCACCGTCAACGCATACGAAAGACCGAGTCGTTGATAGGTTTCATAGTCGGCGACAGCCGAGAAAATGAAGATGACGTACAAGCCGACGTTGAACAATCGTTGATGCGGCATTCGTGCACGCGGAACAAACCAAAATGCAGCAATCAAGCCGGCAATTAGAAGATAACGCAATTGATACGTCCAGCTAAGTTCATCGGCTGGAATCAACAGGACAGCAGCTAGTAAAGCAATGTGCCCGACTCCGTTTTGGGCGGGATCCTTCAACCGTTCAGCAAGGAAGTAGGCAATGCCAGCGAACAGAATCGCTGCAAGTGCTCCGAACGACCAATCGAGAATCAGTAACGCCAGGATGACGACACCTCCAGCCAGCCAGCTTGGAACGTTCGGTTGAAACTGGATGCGTCTTCCGACAAATGAAGTCGCACCGTAACCAAAGAGTGTCGCGAGCAATACCGACCATTCATCAAGGCGCGGTGCATCATAGTCGTACCAAGAGAGCGTCAACGACAGTAGACCAAACGCGAGTGCAATCGTAAAGATGACCCAAGCAAACACGAACGCCTTCTTTGCTTTCAGTCGATCAACGGCGAAGAAGATCGCTGCGAAAAGGACGACTTCGTATAGTAAGAAGAGCGGTAAATTCGGGTCGTCCGATAGTTGTAGATACGGTAATAAGAAGCCAGTGATGGACACAAGGACTAACAAGGCTTGCGACCGCATCCAGAGCATTAATCCGTACGCAATGAAGACGACGACGAGCTCAAGTAAAAAAGCTAAAGATGGTGGATAAAATTGATATAAGGCCATTCCAGCAAATAATGCTGCTAAGGAGACAATCGTTCCAGTCGCGACGAGTCCGACGCCGAGCTCGCGCCGTTTTTTCTCATACTGATATTCTCCAAGAGCGATGACGAGTAGACCGATCAATACCCCACTCCCGATTCGGACTGGTGGGCTGATCAAACCGGCAACGGATGCATAAGAGAAGAGAAACAAGGCACCGAGCGCTGCGAATATCGCTCCAATGCGTGGTAACCAGACGGTCGCAATGACCTGTTCCCATTCTTCGCGCGATCGTTTTTCTTTTATTGTCGGCTGAGGGACGACTGGTTTTCGTTTCGTATAAGCAGGACGTGGTTTCGGGCGTTCGATACTTGACGCTGGTTCGATTGGTTCAGGTGCGACGGGAGCGACATGCTGATCTTCAAGCTTCGCAACCCGTTGTCGTAACGCTGCGACCTCCTGTTCGAGACGCGTGATCCGTGGATCTTCCATCTCTTCACTTCCTTTCATGGATACATTGACATTCTTTTACACACCTAGCAGGTGAATCCCTTCATTTTACGGTAGATTTTCGACCAAAGACAGCCTTGACTTGAAAAACAATTAAAAAAATCCGGTCGCAAAAAAGCGACCGGATGAACTGATTAGCGAACAGATAGTGCATATTGTCCTGTTTGATTGAAAACGGACGTGAACTGTGAACGGCTAACGCTGTACTTGCCACGGTATGGATCCGAGACGTAAAACGCGCCGCTTGAAACACCTGTTACGAGCATGACGTGATAGTTGCGATAGCCCGTGAATTTCTTACCATCAGGTTTAGTCCAAGAGAAGTAGCCGTATGGATTCTTGAAGTCAACGGTTGCCCAAACGATGACCGGATTCCCGCTACGAATTTCACTTTCAATCTTTGAAACACCTTGTTTTGAGATATCAACAGCACCACTGCGGTATTTTTTTGCGAGTGGTAAGATTCCTTTCGGATAGATGCCCCAGTTCTTATAATAATCGAGTGTGCCAGCTGGATTTCCTGTGAACATTTTTTCAGGATCTGCCCAGTAGTATTTTCCGTTCTTATATGTCGCATTTTTCATGCTCTTTGGCATCTGATTGTAAAGCGACGCAGCAGAAACCGCCTTTTTCTTGTATTCGAGTGCCATCTTCAACGAGACGAACTCACAACCCGACGGATAACCAAGTGAATATTGGTTATAATACGGGACATTCAACTTCTTCGTTGATGTTGATGGTTTTGACTTCGACACGTATTGCGTCGAGATATAACGATAGCTTCCCTTATAAAGAATCCGTGTCCAGCTACCTGACGTCCCATATGTCGCGACAGCAACACCTTTATTCAATTGCCCTACTACCTTATACTTCGTTCCTGCTCCCGTCCGGACGTTAAGCGTTCCGACTGTCGTATACTTCGTACCCGTTGACGTGTATTTCGACGAAGACGATTTGACATAATCTTTGTGTATGTAGCCAGTGCGGGATTTGTAGCTGATTTTATACCAGCTGCCAGATGTTCCTTTTGATGTGTAGACGTTGCCTTTGTAAATCTTTCCGAGTATTTTACTCGACGTCGATGGTTTTTCACGGACGCGTAGGACATCCGTCGTTACCGTCAATTTTGTCGCCGCTTCAGCAATCAACGAAGGACTGAGTACGCCAACGATGATAAGTGCAACCAAGAATGTAGAAATAAAACGTTTCATGATAGACCCCCTGTAAAGTAGTATGGTGAGACACTCCTCTTTTCCCAACTTTTTGAAAAAATAATCAACATTTCTTTAGAAAAATCTGAAAAATTAGGAATGCACGTAATGGTTATATCAAAAAAACTCGACTATGCCTACAGGCACAGTCGAGTTGTCATCTTTCTGAAATCAAAATAAAATTTAATTTTTAACCGTTAAGATATATGGTGACGGTTGCGCAAAAGCTTGTTCAAGCAGATGGGAAACGAACAACGTATCCTCTTCCTTGACCGGAAGTGGAGCATCTTCGACGATACTACGATAAAACGCGCGATACAGCTTGCCATAATCACCGACGGGACTTGGAATCCGGACATCTTGTAAGTGACCATGTTCGTCGTGATAGATTAGACGACCATAATCGTCTTCGGAATCCTCACCGAATCCTTCTTCCCCTGGGAAGTAGTTCGCTTTTAGATCAAGTTCTTGTCGGTCGACGTGTTGTTTGATGAATGTCCCGTTCGTCCCGTGCAGCATCCAGCGGGGTGCCGGAGCGAGTGCGACGTGACTCGTCCGGACGCTCACCTTCAGATCCTGGTAATAGAGATCGATTGCAAACGCATCGTCTGGATTATTCGGCAGTCGAACACTGCGCACGTCAAAAGCGACCTTATCCGGTTTTCCGAATAGGGCGATGATTTGGTCGAGCGTATGGACGCCAAGCCCGTAGAGCGCTCCATTCTCATGACGAGCGTCCGCTGATGCTGCTTCCGGTCGGAATAAGTCAAAATGCGAGACGACTTCAACGAGACGACCGAGTTTTCCAGAACGGATGATTTGGGCTACGACTTGGAAGTCGCTATCGTAACGCCGATTTTGATACGCGAGAATTTTAACGCCTTGCGTAGCTGCTTCCGCAAATAAACGTTGCGTCTCTTCTTCCGTCACGGTAAACGGTTTTTCGACGAGGACATGTTTTTGATGTTGCAACGCGCGTAACGCATACTCAAAATGAGTCGCCGGTGGTGTATTGATGACGACAACGTCAAGTTTTGGGTCAGCAAGCATCTCGGAGAGGTCCGTCGTAAAACGGGCGTCCGGCAGTCGATCCTGGTAGGATGCGAACAGCTCCGGTTTTTCCTTCCGATTGTAAATCCAGGTGACGTGATAGTTATCCTCAATCATCACGTACGGTAGATGGTAACGGGTCGTGCTTTTGCCAAAGCCGATGAAGCCGATATTCAGTCGCATCCGATCACTCCTTGAACCGTTCTTTTTCTATTACCATACCAAACGAAGCGATCGTTGTCTTGATTGAACCGCTTCAAGCAGTCGCTTCGATGCGTTCATACTCGTAAATCGAGAAGCCGTCACGTGTTCCTTGGTGAACGAATCCGAAGGACGCGTAATAGGCATTGAGAAACTCGTTCGTCGCGAGGCAGTCGAGTCGAAGGATTTCGCCTTCGTCCTCTGTTACAGTAATCGCGTGCTCCAGTAGTTTCCGTCCGACCCCACGTCCTTTTGCGCGGTCACTGACAACGATTCGATGAATATACAGACCTTCTACATCATCCCACAAGGATTGATCCCATTCGAGCGAAGGAAGCAGGGCAACGGAACCAAGCAGCTCGTTCTGATCCTCAAAGACATATAGGCGACCTGCTTCTAAATCTCGCGCGACGAGTTGCTTGATGTCTTGTTCAAGATAAGCAGACCACTGGCTACTGCCACTGGCTTTGAGTGAGAGCGCTTTTTGCTCAAGTAGGGTTGCGATGTTTCGAACGTCTTTTGATGTAGCTTGTCGTATCATGTTATTCCTCCTGTTACAAAAAAATTCTTCTCTATCCTAACGAATGTGACGCGAGAAGAAAACCTTTTTGCTTCAAGATTTCACGTTTGCACATTATTTTGTGATTTTTTTCATATTCTACAATTTTATTTCAATGTAACGTATCCTTGAGGAGTGATCTGACCCCCAGTCGTCACAACGGATAACGACCGGCTTCCCACGAGCCGGTCGTTTTTTTATTTAGGCGAGTTCGACCCAACGTCGTGATAGATTTCGAGCTTGTGCCCGGTACTCGTCATCCTCAACGATCGGATTGCTAAGACGGGGTGCGGAGTCGGCATAATAGCCGCCGTTATCAAGCGGTTCATCAGTTGTTGCCAGATACAGTGCCGTCTTTGCACCGTATTCCGGTGTATAAAGTTTTCCGGTCCAGTATCCGACTTGTGCGACTGGTTTGAGTAACGTCTTCATCACCTTGCCGTACTTGCCGCGGTAGAACAGGTCCGTATTGACGATCCCCGGGTGCACGCTGACGAATGTGATTCGATCACCATGTTTTTCAGCAAGTTCACGCATATGAATCATCTGCAAGAGTTTTGATTCCCGGTACGATCGCATCGGACTGTAATGTTCTTTTTTGACGTGAGCGATTGCTTCAAGCTCGACATCGGTCCGAATCAAGCCCCCTTCACCAGCAAGCGACGAAATCGAGATGACGCGGGGATCGTTCCCTTTTTCCAGTAACGGCAATAGGCGTTCGATTAAATAGAAGTGACTCAAATAATTGACTTGAAATTGTGATTCGAATCCATCCTTCGTGACGTGATACGGAGGCACCATGACGCCGGCGTTCAGAATTAACCGGTCGATCCGACCGACCATCTCGAATAGTCGGTCCGCGAATTGACGGACAGAATCAAGTTGATCCAGTTGCACGATTTCGACTTCTAGGTGCGTATGCGATACACCGTGTTCCCGCAATAGTTGGACGAGCGCCGTCGCTTTTTTCTGTGAGCGGACAGTAGCGATGACCCGATCTCCTCGCTCTAATAACTCTTGAATCGTGACCATCCCCATACCGGAGTTGGCACCTGTGACGATACAGATGTTCATCCCTTTTCCTCCTTGATGTTTCGTATTGAATACAATAGTTCTGTTTCTAGTTTTCCTTTTTCTATTCGTTTATACACCTCGTTTTGATGTTATTTTTCGAAATTTTCAAAAAGTAACGTATACTTAAAGGAGAGCATGTCATCAGGAAAGAGGTGGTCGGATGGAAGAAGGTACGATTTTATTTGTCGCAGGAACCTTATTACTGATTGCGATCATTACAACGAAGTTTGCCGTCCGATTGAACGTGCCGACATTGATCCTGTTCGTCGTCGTCGGGATCGTCGCTGGTTCTGACGTCACGGGCATCATCAACTTCGGTGATTTCGAGCAAGCCCGTCTCTTTGGGACGATGGCACTCGTCCTGATTCTGTTTGACGGTGGTTTGCATACGAAGTGGACACACTTTCGCAAAATCCTTCCTGCTGCTTTGTCGCTCGCGACCGTTGGCGTCCTCGCGACGACCGGCATCATTGCTGTCGTCGCACATGTTCTCCTCGATTTCTCTTGGCCTGTCTCCCTACTGATCGGAGCGCTCGTCGGCTCAACCGATGCGGCCGCTGTCTTTTCCCTGCTCAGCGGACGACCGGTCGATGCGAAAGTCAAACATACGCTCGAAGCGGAGTCTGGAACAAATGATCCGATGGCCGTCTTCCTGACGATTCTGTTTACGTCATTTGCGTTAGCGCCGGAATCGTTTTCTATCGGTGCTGGTATTCTTTCCTTCATCTACGAGATGGGTCTCGGAACAGTTGTTGGTCTAGCGATTGGATATGCTGTTACGCAGTTATTAAATCGAATCCAGTTGCCGTCGTCTGCCCTTTATCCGACACTCTTGTTTAGCGGTGCCCTCTTCTCGTATGGGCTCGCGACGATCTTACACGCCAGCGGATTTCTCGCTGTCTATCTGACCGGAATCTGGATTAATAACCACGATATGATTTACCGTGAGACGCTCAAGCGATTTAGTGGCAGTTTGTCGCATTTAGCGGAGATTGGCATGTTCATCATGCTTGGGTTGCTCGTCTTCCCAAAACAATTGCTTGATCCACGGACATTGTTCGTCTCGGCTGTCATCGTTCTGACGCTGATTTTGCTCGCTCGTCCACTAGCCGTTGTGTTATCTCTACTACCGTTCCGTTATACGTTCAAAGAACAGAGTGTCATCACGGCAGCCGGTCTACGGGGAGCTGTACCGATCATCCTCGCAACGTATCCGCTCTCCAGTGGTCTCGCAGAAGCACCGCTTCTTTTCAATATCGTCTTCTTTACGGTCATGACGTCTGCTCTTTTGCAAGGAACAGCCTTACCGTGGATCGTTCGTCGGATGGGGCTTGAGACTCTACCCGACACGACGGTCGAACCATTCCTGAAATTCATGACCGTGACCCATCCCCAAGCGGAAATCATCGAAGTCCAGGTTTCAGCCAAAAGTGTGATTGCCGGGAAGACACTGCAAGATATCGAGATGCCGCAAGATGTACTTGTCGTCGCCATCATTCGCGAAGACGAAATCTTGACCCCGCGCGGACAGACGCGTGTCCTAGTAGACGATCAACTGTTAATTTTGACCCCAAAACAAGCGGATCAGGACGTTCGACGATTGATTCTGTCGCTTGGCCTATAGGTTGCGCTAAACACATCCTTGCAGAGGGTGTGTTTTTTTGATTTGGATTGGTATACTCAAAAAGGAAAATAAAGGAGGCACCTTGATGCTGAAACGATTATCTGCTGTCATCTTGACGACCATGCTTGTTTGTACCGTCCTGACGTACATCTCTTATACACCACTCGCGAAAAGGGAACCGAATACGATGTATGACTCACTCGGTTCAACATTTTTGGCATACGTCCTGTTTGCGTTGCCGATCATCCTGCTATCTGGCTTCTTACTCGATTTTATCATCGGCATGATCATCAATCGGTCATCGACGACACTCGCTTTTGTGCCGACGGTTCTTGGGTATGGTCTAGCAGGTGTCTTGATTGCTAGTATCCTACTTGCTTTTACAACGAAAGACTCATTTGACCTGCCGATGTCATTTGGAATAGCTGGACTGACAGCCATGCTCTATTACAGCTTGTCGGTCTTGTTCAATCGAATGGCGCGACCCACACATTAAAAATGACCCGTTACGTCTGCTTGATAGCGGACGTAACGGGTCATTTTATTCTGTTTCCGATCGCTCAATCGTGACGACGCCAGGCGGACGATGCGGAAACGTCAGCTTCAAGCCGGCAAAGCGGCAGACATCGTTTTCGTTCGGTGCTCGGTGCACCCAATTAATCGTCTCTTGCCGCGCTAAGGCGTGACGGATTCGATTATCGGCTTGCGTGCGTGAGATGCCACGGCAGTCGACCTGCGTGATATACGTCGCCTCATCCGACTCAATCTGTTGCCAAACCCCGAGGATCAGTTGACCAATCGGACTGACCGGTTGACCGTCCGGTTCACCGCTACTAATGGCATCGTCGAGCATCTCGATGACAGCGTCACAGGTCTCACCGGAGGCGAGCAAACGCGTCGAACCTTGTTGTAAGATTCGGTAACGGGTGACACCGTTCTCGAGCCACAACCGTTGCGCGAACGGATTGACCGGAACACCGTGGAAAAACGTCTGTGTCCCGCGCCAAGCAAAACCGAAAGACGGATCGTACACGCGGATCGTATTCATCGCCCGTTCATGGAACGCAGCAATCGTTTGTCGCTCCTTCTCAAGCAAGTGACGGATAGCTTGATCGTCTTCAAGAGGCGCCGTCAGTGGTGTCATCGTGAACAGTTCAGATTCCGGTAACCGGTGTGGCGCTAGAATCGTTCCGTCGAAACGGTAGTCGTTCGCCGGTCGTCCAGTGCGCCCGACAGATAAGCGCCATGTCCGTTCTTCCGGCATGAAGGCATAACTTTGGTGCGCAAAAGGTGGGGCGACGAATAGTCCTGGAAACGGATCAAACGTTTCGACCCGAAGGACGTCACCGTCATACCAACATTCTTCAATCAAACGAACGAGCCGTCCGACGGGTGCATTACGGTCTGTCAGGTAACGCCCGGTATTGGCATGAAATCCAAGTAGGAACTCGCGCTCTTCTTCTTGAAACGTCACCATCAAGAGTTGGAACAAAGAGGCAATCTGTTGCTCGACGAGTTGCGGCTCCTCCTGCGTCTCTGCTTCAAACGCGATCATCTTCCAACCGGATCGTTCATAGAGATGGATCGTCACCGGAAAAAATAGGAACGCACCGTGTGTCGCTTCGAGCTTAACCATGTCCTGCGATGCTAAGCGTTCCGTCAGTAGGGAGAACCCCATACGTTCGAAATGATCTTGTAGTCGTCGTTTCCAATGTGTGAACTCCACGCAACCATCCCCTCTCGCGAATTACGCGCCGCGTTTTCGTAACGGATTCTTCGACCAGTAGATATACAGACCAACGAGTCCCGCGATACCGATGATATAAGACGGCGTTCCGCTGACTTGAATCAAGACGTCAGGTGCCGGGAAAACCGTTACGAGCAGTGCCTTGTAGGTTGAGAATAAAATGAAGCTGATGACGAATTGAATCCATACCCTCGGCTTGACTTGCTTGAGTTTTGGTGCCGTGATGACTTGTGACATCGCGTCGATCAAGAACAAGGCGATGATCGAGAAGAATAAGTAATCGATCAAGGCAAACTGGAACAATCCATCGATCCCTTCGATGAAGATGAACATCAAAATCGATGAGACGTAGTTTCGCGTCCAGCGCTTTTGCGTCTCCATCCGGTGTCGTTGCGGTAACTCAGCGATCATTTGATCAAGTCGCGCTTCGACGGATACACCGTGTATTTCTTCAAACGGTCGTTGTTTGCGCTGGGCTTCGTAAATATCTGCCCGCAGGCGGTCTTCGATCTCCGTTCGGTCTGGTTCTGCGACGTTCAGATTCAATCGTGGTAAAACAGTTTCTAATAGACGAGTGTTGGCTTTCGTTAATTTCAATCGATTTCCCCCTTTTTCATGTTTAAGTATACTGGGTTTTTGGGAAAAATACGTAGTGGAAGTAAAAGATTGCTTGACGAAACGATGAAGAATGTTCAGAATTATTAAAATATAGTGTCGGAATTAGACAGAAAGGACGTGTCGGACTATGCGTCAAACTTTGACGAGCGCCGCCTTGATCACCTTGCTGACAAGCGCGGGCATCGCCTTCCCGTTGGCTGAAGCGAAGCCACCCGTTGACCAAGAACCGGTCGAACTCGATCAGCAACAGGAACAAACGCCTGAAACAGAATAACAACAACCCGCGCTCTTGATGAGACGCGGGTTGTTTCATGTATCACTGGGTTGAGTGACCGTCTCTTCAATCGTGACCGTCCACGTGACGACCGTCGTGCTGTCGCGAACGCCATGTGCTTCGATTGTTGCGAGCAGTTCAGCGACACCACCTGATTGTAAAGTTTCCTCCATCTGCTTTGGTTCAGCATACGGTGTCCCGGGGCACTCAAGCAGACCGTCCGTCGTCACGAACAATCGGTTCTCCCCTTGCCGCAACTCGCGGATGCCACGCGTATAACTCGGGACCGGTAAAGCAAATGTGTTGGCGCGTCCGATCCATTCATAGAACTGTCGCTGGTTCAAAGCGGCTTGTCCCATACCCATCAACTCTGGATGAAACAGATACAAGACGACGTCTCCGACAGATAACCACCAGATAAACCGTCCTTTTCGAACAGCGATCAAACATGCTGTCTCGCCTTGTAACGTTGTACAGGCTGCTAAAAAATCCGGGTCTTGAAACAAATCCAACACGGTCGTCTCGATTCGTCCGAATGCTTCAGCAAGTGGGGCATCTAAATCATCTCGGATCCGCGACTCATGTTGGGCGAACTGCTGTAAGACAAGTGCTGCACTATCTGCCGTTTTATGGGCGTCTAAAACGACGGTCATCTCCCAGTTGTCTCCGATCAGAATGGCAGCCCCGTCTTCGTTTTTATACTGACCGCTCCTTGCGCAACCACCGAATCGCCCGAGCGTCACCCGACCGAACTGATTGATCTGTTGTGTGTCGACGAATGGTTCATCGGAACCGACCCAGTAATGGGATATCTGTGTAGTGTGCATGACGACTTCTCCTCTATTTTACATATCCCGCAAGTACGGCTGCAGAAATAAGCGTAATCGTTTTTCGTAGTTGTCCGGATCAAGTGTATACGTCTCATCATGCCCGGCATGACGAACTGGGTACAATTGTTTGAGACCGGTCTTCGCTTGATACAGTTCATACATCATCCGGACCGGAACGAGTTCGTCCTTTAGTCCGTGGATAAACATCGTCGGAACACGACTTTTCGTTGCTTGGCGGGTCACGGAGACATCACCATAAAAGAAATCCTGTTCGCCCTTATTCCACATGCTCGCGACCGTTAGAGACGGAAGTGCTGGGTAACGGATCTGTTCATCGGCGAGTAGACTGAACCAGTCGTCAAGCCGAGCGTAAGCTCCTTCAGCGACGACGGCGCGAACTTGTGTCGGTAAAGTCTCACCAGTAGCGAGTAAGACAGTCGCACCGCCAACACCAAGTCCGTGATAGACGATCCGAGTATCATTCCCGTTTTCAGCAAGCAGTCGCTGCGTCCACTCTAAGACATCCAGTCGATCGAGCCATCCGTAATTCCGGACCCCACCGCTTCGTTCCTGTCCACGACGTTCAATCAAGAGAACGTTAAAATCAGCATCATGATAATAGCGAGCCAGTGCGTAGGCACCGGTCTGCGAAAATCCAATCTCGTCCGGTACGAGGAGGACCGTCTGTTTGCTATCGCTAGCAGCTAGATAACGACCGAAACGGACGAGTCCGTCTTTTGACCATTGTTGTGTTTCGCTCGTTTGTTTGAACCATGTTTCGTCTTGGCTCACTTGTTGCTCGCTCGTTGATTTTAAAATTGGAGAGGCATTCGACTGACCGATTAATGTTTTCTGAATTCGGTATCCATCATAGACGATATATAGTAGCAGACACGTGACGAGCAATACGATGCCGATTCCCCATTTGCGCATGCGATTCGCTTCCTTTCCGACAGTGAGTCTTTCCTTATTCGTCGTCGGTTTCAGCTTCCCCTGCTAACGACTTCGAAAGGAACGATTGTTTATACCACCGTTGTAAGGTGTCAATATCCGTTCGTTCGAAATAGAGGGCATTAAACGCCGTATTGCCTCGTAGTTGAATCTGAATTCGGGCAATCTCTTTTGCTTCGAGCCAGCGGGAGACAGACCAGGTTAATTCCTCAATCTTCAGTCGTGGCGTATACACCGTCTCTTTTTGTACCCATTGTTTGCGTAACATCAAGAGATCGTGTGCGGTTCCAAACCGTGTCTTTCGGTAGCCGCTCCGCACTGCCAAATAATAGAACGGTAACCAGATGAACAGTAGCAAGATCAAGAAGCGCCACGAGGAATCAAGGACAATGATCACGACACTGCTCAGTGCAGTAAACAGAAGCGCATAACCGAGCAACGGCCAACGGACCCGGTAACGGAAGCCGATCGGTGCGACCTCGTACTGAGGTCTGAATTGGCGAAAGCGCGGTAGGTATGTCGCAAGGAATCCATCGATCTCGTTCGTTCGGATGAATGGATGGAGCAACAGACGCTCCTTCTCCCCGGTCGCTGAGATGATGTGTAAGGATAGACTCGCTCGACCAATCAAACGCTGAATCCAGCTTTCTTGAATGACGAGGGCTTGAATCTTATCAGCGTGAAATGCGACTTCGGTCCGGTTCAACATCCCGTAGCCGATCAACAAGCGATTGTGTTGCAAGACAGCGCGGTATGAGCCGTATTTCAAAATATAGACGATGATCGAGCCGATGTAGATGACGAGGAGAACAAGAATGCCGAGCCCACTTAAAACGACTAATGACAAATGGGCGAGTTCCGAGAACAGTCGGTCGACATATCGTTCGATGAATTGGTCGATGAACTGATAAGCAGTACCGATCCCAACGAGTGCCAGTCCGACGCGTCCTGATAAGGCACCTGCCAAGGCTAAATCACGAACAGGAATCGTATAGGCGATTTCTTCAGATTCTTCCTTAGCGACGACGGATCCATCGTTTTTAATCGACGACTTCAGCTCCTTCGCAAAATCGAGCTGGATTCCTTTCAGCTCGACTTCCGGAGTTCCACTCTCGGACGACGTCTCGACCGTCAACGTCGCGAGACGCAGCAGTCGTTCGATGACGTTTTGCTGAATCCCGATTGACTCGATGCGTTTGCGTTGCGTCGTCCGTTCACTTTTTTGAAAAATGCCTTTGCGGACACGAATCGTCTCAGCATCAATCGTAAACGTATAAAAATACCAAGAAGCGACCCCGTAGAGGATGACGAACAAAATCCCAACACTGATGCCAATCCACGTGTAGGTATTGATCTCCCCTTTACGGATCGCATTTAAAATCAAGGCGGCAAACGGAATCAGGAGTGAACGGATGATCGAGATGCTCGACATCAAAATGAACAGCGGATGGACGCGCCGTGTCATAACGATTCCTCCTCCCGCTCCTCAAGTTTCGCGAATCGTTCGACTTGTGTTCGCAGTTCGTCCCCTTGGGCACGGTCAAGACGAGCTAACGTGACGAATCCGGATGCTGTCCGGACGTCGAGCGTGATCAAGTCGTAGCGCCGCAAGATCGGTCCCGATTGACTGTCAATCAGTTGCACCTTCACGAGTGGCACCGTCACTTCGCGGCGGAAAAAGATCCCGTTACGAACGATGAGAAATTCCTCATCGATTCGAAAACGCATATACTTCAAACGAAGAACGGGTATGTAGACGATACGGGGAATGAAGTAAATGAGCCAAAGCAAAGCAGCGATTCCCATCCACCAAGGCGTCAGCTCGAGCCACATGATTTGAGTGATCGTCGTACCAATCAAGATGATGGCAATCAATCCATGGAGCGGAATCAATCCGAGTCGTTCTGCCCGGATCGATCGTTCTGGCAACGTATGCCATTGTACAGTAGACATCAAAAACACTTCCTTTCGTTTCCATTTACGGTTAAAATCGTTGCTGGGTTTCATACAGCGGTTGACATTTTGTTCGATTTCATCGCATATATAGAAGTGAAGAACTGTAACACCAAGGAGGAACCATGTTAACTTTTGAAGAAAAACTACGAATTATCGAGACTTTCCCACAGCTCGTCCGAAAAGATGTCTCGCTGAAGCGCGTCAATTTCCAATTACCGGATAGTCAATATGAGAAGAAGAATCTCGTCTATCATTTGCATCCGAACGGTAATGGTTTTGTCTATGCAGCTGGTCTACCAGGATACGAAACGGATGAAAAAGGCTTCGTCAATATCCGTGAATTCTCAGAACCTGCTCTAATTCTCTTATTAGAAGATGCGATCAAAGAGCTCTCAACGGTCCAGTCCGTCGAAACACTTGAAGAAACATGGATCAACGATAACCACTTCGAATTGACGTTACTCAATGAAGATATCGATACGTGGCTCGTCTACGCAGGCGATCTCCTCGATGGTGCGTTCAACTCGTATAAGGAAGCAGCAAACTATCTTGAAGAAGAAGGCTTCCGCCGTAAATAAGACAATGAGCGATCCGGTTAATCCGGGTCGCTCATTTTCATGACGAGACGATTGAGTGCCGCTTTGACGACTTGTAAGTCTTCTTCGTCGACATCAAGTGTCCGGACGAGATCAAGCGGAACGCTCTCAGCTTGTTTTCGTAACGCGCGACCGGCATCCGTCAAAAAGATTTGGATATGACGTTCGTCTTCCGGTTTTCGAACCCGTCGTAGCAACTCAGCGGCTTCGAGTTTTTTTAGGAGTGGTGTCAATGTACCGGAATCGAGATGGAGCCGTTCACCGATTGCTTTAAGCGACTGCCCCTCTTCTTCCCAGACGACGAGCATGACGAGATATTGTGGGTACGTCAGACCGAGTGGCTCAAGTAACGGTCGGTATCGACGCGTGATCTCGCGCGAAATCGCATAAAACGGAAAACAGAGTTGTTCATCTAAGGCTAACGGGTTCATAAAAAATTCCTCCAATCGTGAGCAAACGAGTTGCAATTCGATTTAAATTGTATACAATCTAATTGTAAGCTACTTATTTGAATCTAACAACGAAAGGGAGTTACACACATGAAACCAATGTTCACATCATCTGCAACAGCTGTCGGAGGTCGCGACGGACGCGTCGTATCGGAGGACGGAATTCTTGACGTCGCTCTTGCAATGCCGGTACCAGGATCGAAAAAACAAGCGACGAACCCAGAGCAACTCTTTGCTGCAGGATACTCTGCATGTTTCGACTCTGCTTTAAACATGGTCGCTCGTAAACAAGGCATCAAACATGACGGTAGTGAAGTTACAGCGCACGTTACATTAAACGAAGCAGCTGACGGATTCATGCTTTCAGTCGAACTTGACGTTCTCGTCCGCGGAATCTCGGAAGAAGCGGCTGCTGAACTCGCGAAAGTCGCGCATACGGTCTGCCCTTACTCACGTGCGACTGCTGGAAACATCCAAGTCGATGTCTATACACGTACGACTGACGCAGAATAAGTGTAGCATTTCTAGCCAGCCTGGGGTTTACTCTCGGCTGGTTTTTCTTTTTTATTATAATAACGGTATTTGAAATAATTTATTTTTATTTGATAAGCGGCTGCTCTCATAAAGAGAACAACCGCTTGTATCATAACTGATGGACCGATAAAATGACGAGTTCCCCGGACACGGTGACATAATATGCGTCTTCAAACCGATACCGTTCGTTGTGTTCCGAGTCGTAAACCGTGACCATCGGTTCAGCGTCGTCGCCGATTGCTTCGTGTAAATAGAAGCGCCCCCGTAAGACACGCTCGAACGGTTCTTTATCAAGGAATCGGGCACCGTTGCGTAAATTGATCACTTCATGATGATGCTCGGACCGGTCATTGACGATAAAGATTGTCGACTCGACGTCGTCATAGGTGAAGTCAAGTGGTTCATAGTCACTCCACTGAATCCTTGCGACCTCTTCGACACTCGCTTCCGTATCGATCCGGTAAAAAACTTCTTCGTTCAGCCGGTCGGTATAGGCACTGAAAATCAAGTGACCTTCCTGTTCCCCGAGATACTGAACGGTGTCCCCTTCTCCGTCTAATTTTAGTAAAGTCGCAAATGATAAGTGCTCGACGCCTTGTTCAATCTCCTCGATCAAGGTCGGGAGCGGAGCAATCAACAAGCTTTCCGAGTGGTCGATCGGATCTTCCGGTGAGATGACGCCACTTTCAAGCGCGTCATAGAACGAGAACTCATCGAGCCGGGCGTTACAGACGATGTATTCCTTATCTTCTAAAGTGACGAGGAAAAAATAGAGCTCCCGGTAGTTCTCCGTCATTCCATACAGTCGTTGATCGCGAATCGTTTGGCGAGAGTCCTCTGTAACGTCATACAGAAATGCGGACGTCGTATCCGTTGTCTGCAAAAACACAAGATAGTTTTCATTGAGTACCCAGTAAAGCGTCAAATCTCCTTCGACATAAAACGAAGCAATCTGTTCCCGTTTACCGGACATCAGATCGATGACAAGTACTTCTGTTTCGCCACCCTGCTCTTGTGTATGTTCATTCAGACAATAGACTTTCCCGTGTCGGACGAACGGACGGGTTGGTCCGTGGTCGGTTAAGGCTTCAGGCGTCAAATCGACTTGTTCCTGGTCTTCAAGATCATACCGGCTGATATGGTAACGGGCGTCATCAAGACGGCGTCGAAAATAGATTGACGACGGGGTGACATGCAAGACATCCATATGATCGGCGGGTAAAGCACGGGCATCCACTATTTCCATTTTCAATCTCCTCCCGGAAACGTACTACTTGTCTTTTTCCCACGAATCGTACTGCTTCAAACAGGGTCTTGCTGTGCGTTTAACAAAGCAGAGTGCTACAATATGGCTAGATGACTACAGGATGAGGAAGGTGCGAAACGGTGCAATCACAAGATTTAAATACGATGATGCTTGAATATGTCAACGATAAGGAAGAATATGATGCGTACGCCGACAAATTGAAGATGCTTCTGTCCGAGCTACTGGACGCAGCAGGAATCAAATACCACTCAATCGTCGCTCGGACGAAAGACTCTGAAAGTCTGTATCAAAAAGTTTTACGGCAACCGAATAAATACCGTTCACTCAAGGACGTCCATGATTTGACTGGGATTCGGATCGTCACTTATTTCCATGACGATGTCCGAGAAGCAGCACGAATCATTGAAAACGAGTTCGCGATCGACCGGGATCAATCCGTCGACAAGTCGACTTTGCTTGATACGACAGAATTCGGTTATCTCTCGGTCCACTTTGTCGCGTCACTGAGCGATCAGCGACTGGCTCTTAGCGAGTATGGTCGTTTCAAGGACTACACGGCTGAAATTCAGGTCCGCTCAATTCTTCAGCACGCATGGGCGGAGATCGAGCATGACCTTGGGTATAAAAATCCGAACAGCGTTCCGGCAGAAGTCCGGCGTAGCTTCAGCCGAGTCGCAGGACTGCTCGAGATCGCCGATCAGGAATTCGTCAACATCAAAAAACAATTGAAACAATTCGAAGACGAGACCGTTCAGCAGATCTTGTCTGATCCCCACCAAGTCCGGATCACAGCAGACAACTTGAACTACTTCATCGACCACTCCCCGGTCATTAACGAGCTCGATAAACGACTCGTCACATCGCAGATGATGCTCGATTCCGATCAACAATTGATCAATGAATTGATCCGGATGTTCCACTATGTCGATATTCGAACATACGGGGAATTGATTGAAGCCGTGACGACGCACAGCCCGCTCGCCCTGCGTTGTGCGAAGGTCATGCCGAATCCATTCCTCCCCCGTCAAGGAATTGGAATCGCTTATATCTGCATGGCATTGACGATCGCCGGGGAAGACACACACCGGATTGATTACTTCTTCCGCCGCTTTTACCCAGAGCTACGCAACGTCGAAGAGATCGTTGCCCAAGTCGCCCGTGCTGTCGAAACAGATGATTCAAGAGAAAAATATTGATTAAACTAAAATTTTTCACTATACTAAATCACGAGTGAAGAAACTACGGTATAGAAAGAGTGAAGGATACATGGCAACTACACTAGAAGTGGCACAACGCGATCAGTTGATCGTTGATACGGAAAAAGGATTACGGATGAACTACCGCGCAATCAAAAAGGACGTGCGTAGCATGTTCACGACTTATTTGACACGCAACGAATTCTTCATCTTAAAATCACTTTGTGCGAACAGTCCGCAAATCGCCTCTGCTCTCTCGCAAGAGTTTCAGTTCTCAGCGAGTATGATCACGGCACTGGCTGACGAATTGACGAAAAAAGAGTTGATCTCACGCGAGCGTAGCGAACTTGATCGTCGCGTCGTTGAACTCCGGGCAACACCGAAAGGCATCGAGTTATATGAAAAACTCGAGTCGATGAAGATGGATTACCTCGCAGACGTCTTCGAGGACTTCTCGGATCAGGAACTTGAACTGTTCCGGACGCTCTTAACAAAGCTTGAAAAAACAGTCTAAGCTGTTCGATGGAACGGATCCGGTCAAGGACGACCGGGTCCGTTTTTTAGTGGACGCAAAGAGGAGGAAACGCGATGTTTGATTTCGAATCGGTTCATCAATTACGAAAGACGGGACAGTATGAAACAGCAAAAGAAGTCGTCCGTCGGTATGTCGAAACGGCACCTGACAATCCAACTGTTCTCTATCAGATGGCGTGGTGTCACGATAGCCTTGGTGAGGAGTATGCTGCTGTCCCCTATTATGAACGGGCTCTAGCGCTCGGTCTTATCGGTGAAGACCGCTTGCAAGCCTATATCGGGCTCGGCAGTACATACCGCGTCATCGGACAGTTTCAAGAAGCGTCAGACGTTCTCCATCGTGCATTGCTTGAGTTTCCGGATGCCCACGCCTTACACGCATTTCTCGCGATGACGGAGTATAATCTCGGTCAAGCCGATCAGGCGGTCGGTCGTTTGCTCAAGACGCTTGCTACAACGTCGTCGGATACATCGATCCAGACATTTGACCGAGCACTCCGTTATTATGCCGATCATTTAGACGAGATCGTCAAAGAATGATCAGCAACAGTTGACGGTGGATTGGTCTGCACAGCATAATGTAACAGCCAAGCGAACTCGCTTTGGAAGGAAAGGATGTTAATGATGTCATCAAAAAAACTTTGGACAGTAGAAGGATATGAAGAACAAGGTCAAGAAAAACACGGGAAAGCAGACAAGTCGGAAACGTACATGAACGAAGCCGATGCTAAAAAAGCTGCTAAAAAAATGGCGGACCAAAATGATCATCTCGACGTCTACGTCGTGTATACGAATACCGTCAACGGTAAAACAGAAGAACGATTCTTTAATTCGAACGGCAAGTATAGTGAAGAAGGATTCGAATGGTAATCTCTTTTTTCATTTAAAGGTTCACTAAAAACAACGGGTTCATTTCTCTTCAACGAGAGACGAACCCGTTGTTTTTTTACGTCTCATACCAAAGCGGCATGTCGCGTCGAAACCCATCGTGATCCTGAATGATCCGCTGGACGCGTCGTTGCATCACTGGCACCTGACTTGCATCAAACCGCTTTGTCCAGACAAGTGAGGAGAAGACGACCATCGCCATGTAAAGACTGTAGACTTGCCAAAAGTTAGACGACACTTCGTTTTCAAAATATCCATTAATCATGTTACGGGCAAAGACGGGACTCATCTCGACTTGAAACAACCCGCATTTGACGAAATCATGCCACGGATCACCGTAATCATGGTTCCCGTAATCAAGGAAAGCAGATAGATGTCCGTCTTGCACGAGTAGATTATCGAGATGAACATCATCATGCTGCAGATGGTTCGGACGCGTCTCAAGTAACGCAAGTCGTTCGCCGATGAACTGATCGAGTCGCTCGATCCACTCTGATGCAAGCAAGTCCTCAACTGCTGGGCGATCACGGTCATGTTTCGCCTGACAGCGTATACTCCAAGACGTCATCTCACTTGGAGCAGGTACCTCATGGATACGTTTCAATGCTTTTCCTGTCTCCTGACCGAGTTCGGTCGCTCGTTCCGGTGTTTCCTGGAGCACGCTTCGGACGGTTTGTCCAGATAGATACGGATAAATGCCGTACGCAATCGTTGCTGTTTGTCCTGTCGCTAGTGGTAAGGCATGAGCGATGCCATGTTGTTCTGGGATCAACAAGTTCGCTTCTCGTTCATATTGACGACTGGTCGGATCCATGACAGTCTTGACGATGTAGTGCGCTGTTGCCGTCTTAACGGACCAGACGGTTTGATTCGATCGACCCGGAAGCCGCTTAACGGTTTGAATTGTCTGTAACAATGGATGATCGGGTAGCATAGACACTCCTTTCTGCAGACGAAAAGAGGACGCTCACTTGCGTCCTCTTCGTCATGCCTTTGGAATATAACCAGCGATGATCTTAAGGAGATCGGCGTACGCCGTCTCAAAATCAATGTTTTCAATCATGTAGTCATAATGATCGCGCTCTTTCCACGCTTCCTCGTAATCGACGAGTCGCGCTTCGAACTCTGGTGTATCACCACGCATCAAGAGTCGTTCCTTCATTAAGTCGGGTGGGACCGAAACGAAGATCGTAATCACTTGATCGTTAAATAAGCGCTTGAAGTTCGCCGCCCCTTTTGGGTCGATATCCTTGATGACGATCTGATCCTGTTCAAGGACATCAACGTATGCTTGACGCGGTGTGCCATACCACGCCCGGTGGACATGGGCGTATTCGATGAATCCATCGTCTTGGATCAGTTGCTGGAACGTCTTGACGTCGACGAAGCGGTAGCTTGCTCCATCGATTTCCGTCGGACGTTTCGGTCGTGTCGTCACAGACGGGATGAACCGGACATGCGTATATTCTGTCCGCAAGCGTTTGATCAGGGAAGACTTTCCGCTGCCCGATCCACCAATCAAAAGAATGATTTTACCTGACATCGTTTTCCCCCTGTTGTTGTGTCGTAAAGTAACCCGTAAAACGGAGTGCGAACTGTTCGAGTTCGCTATCGACGACCGTCCCGTATATCGGTCGGATGACGATCAGGTAGCGTTCATACGAAATGATGCGTGACGTCTCGTTACGTGTCATCTGGACCTGTGCCTCCGGATAACTTTCGACGTAGTACCAATCGACAGCGATCCGTTCGTCGGATGGTGTCTCGTAGATCCACGTCACGGTCGTTCCGTTAGCAGGAAGAGTGCTTTTTAAGGTGAAGCGTTGAATTTGCTTCAATTCACGTTTTGCTGACGTCAGTCCTGTCTTATAGTCAGCAGGGCGCATCGGTGTCGTTGCGACTTGCTTCGGTTTCGGTTCCGGCAAGCGGGCAAAACCGAGCTGGAGTCCGACGAATAACGCGACGAGCGACAAACTGATGACGAAAACGTAGTCCTTACGCATCCCTTCCTCCTCCTTATCCTTCGAGTTTGTCGCGCATTCCTTTCGGATCATTGACGATAACAGCGTCGACACCGATGGCTTGCATCTGTCGGACGTCTTCAACTGTCTTCGGTGTATAGACACGGACTGTAACGTCTTGCGCGTGAGCAAATGCGACGTCCGCTTCCGTCACCCGTCGATAATCGGGATGAACTCCAGTCGCACCAATCCGGAGGGCTTGTTCTTCCGGATGATAGATCGGATACGGATATAGAATCGCCGTCTCGACGCTTGGGTCGAGCTTACGAATCAAGGCGACCGAATAATGATTGAACGAACTGAACAACAGCCGGTCCGTCGCGATACCATGCGCCGCGCAACGCTCAAGGACATAGGCTTCAAGTCCATCATACCGGATCGTATCCGTCTTCAGCTCGATGTTGAGTCGGAGTGTCGCTGGCGCAAGGATCGTCAACACTTCGTCAAGTGTCGGAATCTTCGTTTTGATCGGATCACCTTTGAAGCGTGCTCCGGCATCGAGTGTTTGCAGTTCTGAGAACGTCATGTCGACGACGCGCCCTGTCCCGTTCGTCGTCCGGTTGACGGTCTCATCATGGATGATGACGCCGACACCGTCCTTTGAGAAATGGACATCGAATTCAACACCATCAACATCATCTTCGATTGCAGCAGCGATCGCTTCGAGCGTGTTCTCGGGAAAGCGATCACTGACACCACGGTGTGCGAACCATAACATTAGAGTGCCTCGACGACACGCGTGTATTTCTTCGTCAAATAGTTGACAAGTGGTGTGACGGAAATCGATTGTCCGGTTGCCGCTTCGATCAATTCAGCCGGTGTCTTTGATTTCCCGTGACGATGGATGTTTTCTTTCAACCAGCCTTTGATTGGCGCAAGCGTTCCGGCTGCAATCAGACCATCGACATTGTCGACGTCACGACGAAGCGCTTCATTCAGTTGTGCCGCGTAGACGAGACCAAGGGCATAACTTGGGAAGTAACCGAACGATCCACCTGACCAGTGCACGTCTTGTAAAACGCCTTTATCGTCACTCGGGACATCAACACCGAGATACTCTTTATAAAGATGATTCCATTCTTGCGGCAGATCCTTGACTTCGAGTTCGTTTGTCATGAGGCGTTTTTCAAGCTCATACCGGATGATGATATGGAGCGCATATGTCAGTTCATCGGCTTCAATCCGAATGAGTGACGGTTTGACTTCGTTGACCGCTGCATAGAAGCGTTCAAACGGGACGTCAGCAAGTGACGGAATCGCTTGTTGTAAGCCATGATAACGTGCTTCTAAGAAGCCTTGGTTACGTCCGATGAAGTTCTCAAAGAACAACGATTGTGATTCATGAATTCCCATCGAAGCACCGTCACCAAGTCCGAGTGAATCGAGCTCTGGTTCAATGCCTTGCTCATACGTTGCGTGTCCGGCTTCGTGCATCGTGCCGAAGACCGAGTTCCGGTAGTCGTTCTCATCGTATTTCGTCGTGATCCGCGCGTCCTTCCGGTTGATCGTCGTCTGGAACGGGTGAACCGTCTCATCCAAGCGACCAGACGTGAAGTCGTAACCGATATCGCGGAGCCATTCTTGGTTCAAGGCGATCTGTGTCTCGCGGTCTGCTGACCAATCGAGCGTCGGGAAGTCTTTTCCTTCGAGCTGCCCAAGTAGACCGATGATTGCTTGACGAAGTTCAGCGAACAATGGATCGAGTGTCGCGACCGTCATTCCTGGCTCGTAGTCATGCAGCAATGCGTCGTACGGATGCGCGTCATATCCCCAGTACTCAACGAATTTGCGTTCCATCGCCACGATTTTCTCGAGGTATGGTTCAAACATCGACCAATCGTTCGCATCTTTTGCCTTTTCCCAGACACTCTCGGCTTCCGAGATCAAGGTAATGAACGTTTGGTACTCGGCTTCTGGAATCTTCGAATCGCGGTCAAACGCTTCTTTTGCTTTTGCGAACGAAATTGCCTCAATCCCCGTCAATGTCTCTTGCTCCATCGCCGTGAGTAGTTGTTGGTACGTCGCACCTGTCCGGCGACGGAAGCTTTCCGTCGAGAGGAATCCGATTGAGGCTGAACGGTTCGTTGCTCCTTGTTCCGGCATGTACGTCCGCATATCCCAGTAGAGTAATGCGACGGCTTCTTCGTATGCGCGAAGACCATCAAAATGGTCGCGCCATTGTTGTGTCGTTGACATGATTAAAAACCCCCTTGAAGTATGTAACAGTGTAGCATTTTTAGCATATCACATAATGTTCAAAACTTTCACACACAAGCGATTTTTGAAACTTTTCCTGTCAGATGAGCGTATAATGGGTATAAGAAATGAAGGAGGAAAGGAAGTGACAGCATTGAAAACAGACGCTGAGCTAGCACAATCGATCCAATTGAAAGAAACGGGCATCGTGTGCACGATTGAAAGTCATCCGAGCGAACTCGAGTTGATCGGGACAGGACGAAGTGCGTTCGTTTTTCGAGTCCAAGGAACGGATCGTGTCATCAAGAAGTTTTACCCGTCGTTTCGAACGCTTGCCAACCTCGAGGGTAGCATCTACGCACAGTTGACTGATTTTCCAACGTATGCGCAAGTATATGAATATGGTACGGATTATATCGTACTTGAATACATTGAAGGTCAAACATTGTTTGAATGTCTCGTCAGTGGGACGTTCATTCCGGAATCCGTCTTGACGACGGTCGATGCGGCTTTAGCACAAGCGCGGTCCGTTGGTTTAAATCCTTCAGACATTCACTTGCGAAACATCCTCTTGACGGCGAACGGAACACGGATCATCGATGTCGCTCGGTTCCGCCAAACAGAGCCGTGTACACAATGGGATGACTTGAAGAAGGCCTACCATTATGTGTACGCGAAACCATTCTTCCCGAAAAAGTTAAGTGAGACCTTCCTCAATACGATTGCCGACGTCTATAAGGGACGGTTGTTCGAATCGATTCGAAAAACAGGTTAATTTAAAACGCGATGCGCCTCATTTTGATGGAACATCGCGTTTTTCTTATTATTGATTCTGTTTTAAGTCATACGTTTCACGAAGCAATCCATAGATCGCACAATCCTTGTATTCCCTGCGGCATTGCGGATCATCGCTCGTTCAGTCCCTTCTTGGATCATTCCGACCTTCTGCATGATCCGTCCAGAAGCTGGATTGTCGCAATTATGGGCTGCTGAGATCTTATGGATCTGCATTTCTTGAAAACCGAAGGCAAGGACTTCTGATAACGCTTCACTACCTTATCCGTTGTTCCACCAATCGTATCCGATACAATAGCCGACTTCACAGTGGTCTGTCGTTGCATCAAAAGCGAATAGATCGATGACGCCGATCAGATTCCCAGTTCGTTTCTCTTCCATCCCCCAATAACAAAAGTTTTCGTTTTCGTAAGAAAGGAGGATTTCTGTTACGCGTGCTTTCGTCTGGGTGATCGTCTCGTGTGGTCCCTTGATCAAATGGCGCATGACACGGACGTCCGATAACCAGTTCTGAAATATGGCTTCCGTGTCAGACACTCGGATTTTCCGTAATCGGAGTCGTTCGGTATGTAACTCTGGAATTCTTTGAAATCGTATCATTATTATGTCTTTTCAAATAAGGTATTTGAAATAAAATTACTTCGAATAGACCAGTCGAAAGACGATCATGCTTGCGACGGCTAATAGTCGTTCATTCGTGTCACAATCAAAGACGAGTTGTGCCCCATGTCGTGATCCCGTCGCGATGCAGTTTCCATCTTGATAGACGCCGACCTTTCGCGTGACCGTCGAGGACCGAATCTGGTACTCCTGACCGGCATACGAGACAAGTAAGACTTCTTGTAGCCGTAATTGCTGACGAACTGCCGCGTCAGTACGGATCGTTCCGACATCGCGTCCGTCTTGCCGAATCACGAAATGTGTCGTATTGCGTAACCACTCCGTCCTTGTCTCTTTGATTTGTAATCGTTCCCCATCCCCTTCAAACTTCACGTCGAGGAAAAACGATTCGAACTTCTCAAAGCGCGCAAGGATCGCCTGCCACCACGTGGCATACTGACGTGAGAACGTCAGCCACCGTTCATGCGCTAAATAGACCGTATTCGTCTTTCGGCTTGCCCGGTCCGCGAAGCGAACGGACATCCCCTCTTCTAGTCCTCGATAACGCAAATCTCGCCGAATTTGCCACCATTCAATCCCACCGATCAAGAAAGCAACACCCAATAGTCCGAGTAATCCGTACAACTCACGTGGGGCAAGTTCTCCTGTCATCACGTAATGTCCCATTAAAGCGACAAAGCATAAGACAATCAATATTAGACTCTGAACCATGAATCACCAACACCTCCCTTTTCATTTTTCCATAAACCGACAAAAAAATCCTCCTTTCTTAGAGAAAGGAGAACCAAATCACAGCGTTGCAGCAACTTCCTGTAAATCATCTGCCGTCTCAGCAATCGCTTCTGCGATCTTCCGCATACCTTCAATCGTTCCAGCGACATCCTTTGTATCCGTCGATAGTTCGTGAATTTGACGCGATACAGCATCCGTCTGTTCAGAAATCCGTGAAAAGGCACGAACGACTTGTTGCATCTCGGACGTCGTCCTGACAACTGCTGTCTCAGTCGTTCCCATCCGTTCCGAGACGACGAGCATCTTTTGCGTGATTTCTTGCGCAATCCGCGATGTCTCAGCTGCCGATTGTTTACTCTCTTCAGCCAGTTTACGAATCTCTTGCGCGACAACCGTGAAGCCGCGACCCATCTCACCAGCACGCGCTGCTTCGATCGAAGCGTTCAGACTGAGCAAGTTCGTCTGATCAGAAATCGTCGTCACCATTCCGGCAATCCGCTCGATTTCTTGCGACAAGCTTGACAGTTCAGCGACTTGTTCGGTCGTTCGTGATAAATCTGCAACGACATCCTGAAAGCGTCGTGTCTCCTCTTCGACTAGAACAACACCTGCTTCTGCTTCGCCAACGGCTTCCGTCAATTGAACCGAGATTGCATCCGTCGTCGTCGAGACATGTTTTGCGTGACGCTCGATTTCTTGGAAATTCGCGGATGATTCTTCACTCATGGCAGCAAGTTCTTCCGTCGACTTTTGCACGCCATCTCCGACATGACGTTTCGCTGTTGCGATCGCTTGTCGTTCCTCATCAATTTGATCTTCATACATCGTCATGACGATCTGTTGTTCCAAGTTGAACAATTTCCCTGCCGAGCGCATGATCCGGACACGTTCCACTTCCGGCCAATCACTGCCATCAATCTTCTCACTAAGAACGTTCCAGACTTTTTGGAATGCAGCAATGTACCACTTATTATGCAATCCGATTTGAACATGGCGTTCGGCAATTCGACGTCGCGCTTCGATGTACTCCATCGTGACATGACCATCGAACATTTGTAGAATATGTCGGGCGAGCGTACCTTTTAATCGTTCGAGTGTCGAATGATGTTCGATTAACTGACGAAGGGATGGAACACGGACCAGCTCCTCGTAGAACGCGTCGACCATACTCGGCATCCAACGGGATACATCTTCGCGGATGACCCGTACAATTTGTAAATCGACAGCTTGTAAATCGATTAAACGCAATTGTTCATGTAAGGATGACGGAACATTCAACACGACATGGGGACGTTCGACTTCGATGAGCCCATCAAAGGACGGTGATGCTGATTTCGTGAACCACTTCATATGCTTCTCTCCTTCATTCAAAGGTGGACTTCACTTTCTATATCGTCGCCTGTATATGACATTTGAATGGATAATTTAAGAAAACCAAAATTTTTCATATTACATTGGCATGCATGTTTCGCGTTGACTCTTAAGACACGGATGTCTTTTACGAAGAATGGTTATTTTTTCTTTAAAAATGGAAAAATTGACCGATATCTATATAATGCTCTTTACTTCTCAAATAAGGAGGTCCGTTCGACTCATGTGGCGTTACGTATCTTTCATCGTCTTACCTGTGTTCCTTATATTCTATAGCTGGATTCGTTTTGGTCCGACTGAAGAATGGGCACACCTTATCGGAATTAACGCCTTGCATATGATCGCGGGTCTCATTGCCGTCTACTGGATGGCTCGGGCACGCATCGAACGCCGCAATCCGCACCTCCGTTTTTTAAGTTTCTTGTGCACGGGCCTTCTTTTGCATGTTCTCGGTAATGGCGTGTGGCTAATCGGTCAAGTAAAAGACGGTCGAATCGATGAACCGATTGCTTCGACTATTCTTTGGTGTTTGGCTTACTTCAGCTATGTCTTAGCCTTAATCACAAAGATGCGGAGCATCGGATTGAATTTCACAAATAAAAATTATATCTTCAATTTAGTTGTCTTCATGACGACAGCTTTCGTCATGAGTGAGTATTATTTGTTACAACCGTACTTTGAGATCTTGAACCCGACACTTGAACGAACGATTTCGACATTCGGATTTCTGATCGCTGATTTATTGCTACTCTTTTTCAGTGCGATCCTTTATTATCACGTTCGTTATAATCACGGAAAACCGCATCATCGTTTTCTCGTCCTTGGTTTTTTGATTCAAGTGTCTGGTGATGTCATGTTCACCGTCCTCACGTTTAGTAGTAGCCCATTTCTCGAACATCTCGTCGATATATTCTGGGTCATCGCGCTGCTGTCGATTGGATGGAGTGGACATTTAGAGGGCCGACACAATCCACGACAAGAACGACTTTTCCGCTCCCATCGCACCGTAACGGAACGCGATTTCATCTTGCCTTATATCAGTATCGGTCTACTGACAGGATTCGTTTTATCTACCTACGGCTGGTACCTCAATATTCTATCAATTGGCTGGTTGTTGCTGTTCTTTCTCGTTCTCGGTCGGCAAATCTTTACGTTGCGTAGTAACAACCGGCTACTTGAAGAAGTCACGTTCATCGCTTATCATGATCAACTGACACAACTCGCGAATCGTCACCAATTCATGGAACGGCTCTCGTCCGATTTACCTCGTTCTTATGCCGTCATTTCACTTGACTTACATCGTTTAACCATCGTCAATGACACGATGGGGCATGCGATAGGTGACCGCGTTTTGATCGAGACCGCTAATCGGCTACGCCTGTTACGTCACGATGAGTTAGAGATTTACCGCATTGGTGGCGATGAGTTTGCACTTGTCCTACCGTATGCAACAGATGAATCGTTGACCGCACTCGAAGACGCCTTAATACACCAATTCGTGCGCCCGTTCCGACTTCGTGGCTACTCGATCCAAGTCACTATCCATGCCGGTAGTTGTCTTGTCGAAGACGCGGCTTTACATCAAGACATTCTACCCTGTCTCGATACAGCACTGCTTCAGGCAAAAAAACAGGGACCAATGCACTGTATCCGGTACGATGAACAACTCCATCAATGGTTCAGTCGTAAGATCCAACTCGAAGCTGATTTAGTAGCGGCAATCGAAAAAGAAGAATTCGAACTGGTCTATCAGCCAAAAGTCGACCTTTTGACGAAACGACCAATCGGCATGGAAGTACTCATTCGCTGGAATCACCCCGTTTTCGGTCGGATTTCTCCCGTCGAGTTCATTTCGATCGCAGAAGAGAGTGGTCACATCATCGCACTCGGACGCTGGATTTTAAAGACGGCATGTCGCACGACACGCAGCTGGCATGAGCAAGGCTATCCACTTGTCGTTGCCGTCAATATCTCCGTTCCACAGTTCAAGGATCAACATTTCATGAGTATGATCCAAGAAACTTTAAGCGAGACGCAGTTGTCCCCGGAACATCTTGAGCTCGAGATCACAGAGAGCGTTTTACAAGACGTCACCGACAGTCGAAAGATGTTGCAGATGCTCCGCAATCAGGGAATCCACTGTGCTATCGATGACTTCGGAACCGGTTTCTCGTCTCTCTCTGTTCTGCATCAACTACCCGTTCATGCCTTAAAGATCGATAAATCGTTTGTCGACGGTTGCCCAGAAACATCGAGTGGTGCTGCCTTACTACCACATATCATCGCAATGGGACAGACGCTTAATTTGACGATGATTGCGGAAGGTGTCGAAACAGAAGCACAACATCTGTATTTGAAGTCAATTGGTTGTCATATCGGTCAAGGCTATCATTATGCTCGTCCCTTGTCGGTGGAAGCTTTTTCTCTATATTTGAAAGAACAGTTACCATCGGACGAGACTCCTCTCTCTTCCGCGCAATAAACAAGACCCGTTTTGCTTAGTAGATTGAACTACTAGACAAAACGGGTCTTTCTATTAACGTGGCGTCAATGTCAACTTAACGTCATGAATCTGATATTGGGCAGATCGCATGATTTCAAGCGTGAAGGCTTCATCCGTGACGATGGTTCCTTGTTTAAAATCAGTCGTTCGCGATTGAATATAACCGCCGACCGTATCGACCGCCTCTGCTTCTGCAAAACGAAGACCAAATCGTTCTTCGATTTCGACGAGTAAAACGGTTCCGGCTAAGCGATAAGCGCCGTCCGGTAACTGTTCGATTTCTGCTTGTTCCGCTTCATCGAATTCATCACGGATATCACCGACGATTTCCTCCAAGATATCCTCCATCGTGATTAAACCAGATGTCCCACCATACTCATCAATGACAAGTGCGATGTGCGATCGTGTCTGTTTCATCTTCAGGAGTGTTTCCTGAAGCGGCGTCAATTCTGAGACGACTGGAAGTGGCTTGATGAACGATGCAAGTTCTCGTTCATGTTGTACAGCATGATATGCGAGCACTTCTTTAACGTTGATATAGCCGCTAATCCGGTCCTTATCCGTTCCTTCACTGACCGGATAACGCGTATACGGATTGTCTGACATCGTCTGTAAAAGGTCTTCCCAGTTTATCTCGTCGGAAATGACCAACATGTTCATGCGTGGCACCATGATGTCACGCGTGACGCGCTCATCAAAAGCGAAGACATTTTGCATCAGGTCGAGTTCTGATTGATTGATTTCACCACTTTGAAAACTTTGCGCCATGATAATTTTCAATTCTTCTTCCGAGTGGGCTTCTTCGTGACCAGCTGGTCGAACGCCAAACATCCGAAGGAGAACGCGGGCGGAACCGTTCATAATCCAGATGAATGGATACATGACTTTCCCGAATACATAGAGTGCCGGTGCAAGTAACAACGTCATGCGTTCTGCATACTGAATCGCGAGCGTTTTCGGTGCCAGTTCACCAACGACGACGTGTAAAAACGTGACGAAGATGAACGCGATACTATAGGACAGAAGTGTCGAGATAGCCACTGCAACACCGAGTTCATCAAAGACCGGTGTCAATAACTTCTCAACAGTCGGTTTCCCGAGTGCCCCGAGTCCAAGCGCTGTAATCGTGATACCAAGCTGACAGGCAGACAAATAGTAATCTAAATCGCCTGCCACCTTCTTCGCAAGCGCAGCACCCTTTTTTCCTTCTTGCACCATCTGGTCAAGACGTGACATCCGGACTTTAACGACAGCAAACTCCGAGCCTACGAAAAACGCGGTCAAACCAATCAATACGACAAGTAACAACAAATTCAGTGTTAAGACGATGTCCAACTTGTATCCCCCAAGTACGGGGGATCACCTCCTTTTGATTTTTAAACTGTACAGTACAACGTGACACTTGATAAAAGTGTACGATGCTTTTTCTTCAAACGCAATCCAAAACACTTCATTGAAGTTCAGGCGACCATTAATCATGTACTTGCAATACTAGGTTTCTCCCTCTAACTTATCGGTAATATAAGAGCTATGCGCGTAAGAAACTTGAGATGAAGCTTTTACATTCATGAACATCTCAAACTTGAAAGACCAATTTGGGGAGAGGTAGTGCTTATTATGGAAAAAACAAACAGAGGCTTTTCGTCACATTTCCGACCGGAAGCGGACGATGCAGGTCGTAACATCTCATGGAGCTCGATTTTTGCAGGTGTGGTATCATTCTTATCTTTATTAATTCTATTTAGTTTAATTGGTTCGGCAATCGGACTCGGTGTCACAGACGTGACGTCAAATAATCCGTTCGATGGTGTCGGTACAGGATTAATCGTCTGGGCAATCCTTTCATTGCTCATCTCGTTATTCGTCGCTGGATTCGTGTCCGGTGTGACGTCAGCTCGCGCTGGTCTCGTCCACGGTTTCTTGACTTGGTCAACGAGTGTCATCCTCTTGTTCGCTCTCTTGACATTCACGACGGTCAATACATTACAATCCGTCGGTTCATTACTCGGAACAGTCGGTGGTGCGGCAGGTAGTGGTATTGGATCTGTTGCGTCAACAGCAACGGATGCTGCAACAAAAGGCTTTGATTCGGTCACGAAAAACGTTTCAAATATTGATACTAAAGAGCTCGAAGGAAATGTCGATGAAATTCTTAAGGATACAGACATCAAAGAATTACAACCGAACTACTTGCAAGGTCAGCTCGACGCCGTCAAAGATGACGTCACGGCTGCTGGTAAAGAAGCCATCACAAAACCAGAAAACTTCGATACAATCGTCCAAGATCTCGGGGATTCATTAACAGCACGTGCTGAAAAAATCGAGAAATCGGTCGATGAAGATAAGATTGCTGACGCTGTTGCGAAAAATACCGATCTCACAGGTGCTGAGGCGGAAGAAGCGACGCAAAACATCGTTGATGGTCTCAATACAGCAACGAAAGAAACAACGCAACAAATCAATGACGCCAAGCAAACGCTTGACGAGACTTCTGCAGACTTGAAGAAAACGGTCCAAGATGTTCGTGAGCAAACGGAACAAGCGACACAAACAGCATCAAAAATTTCGATTTGGGCATTCGTTGGACTGCTTCTGACACTCATCTTCACATCATTTGCTGGTATCGTCGGTTCACGCGTTGCTACTCGCGGTCGTGTGATGAACAAATAAGATCAATCAACACAACTGACTCCGCAAACGCGGAGTCAGTTTTTTTGTACGTGAAGATAATCTAATTGACTTCATTTAAATATTACTGTTAAAGTGTTACCTAACGACCGTTAGGAAGGTGATTGACCTGAAAGCTCAACAATTATTACAGACGAGCATCCATCATTTTGCCGCACACGGCTATGAAGGAGCATCGCTACAAGAAATTGCGACAGAGGTCGGTATTAAGAAACCGTCTATCTATGCGCATTATAAAGGCAAGGACGACTTATTCTTGCAAGCGACGACGTATGCGTTGCAGGAGCAGAAACGACGCTTCGCGACGTATTTTACGAAAACGCGCCAGCAGCCGCTCGAGCAATCGTTGCATGGTTTCTTCGACTGGTTCATTTCAGAACAGCAAGATGACATCCTGATGCGATTCATTCTTCGAGCTGCTTATTTTCCACCCGAGAAACTCGAACAAGAAATGACGGAGCGGTTCAATCCGTTTTTTGATTCGCTCCATGATCTCTTGACTCGTCTACTCCGTGAACGAGACCGGACAGAACAGATTCTGTATTCAACGGACTATAAAAGTGCCGCACTCGCCTATTTGACCGTCGCCGAAGGCACGTTGACAGAACTCGTCTATAACGGCGTCGACGCGTTTCACAAGAGACAACAAGCCGTCTGGCCGATTGTCTGGCGTGGTATGTCAAAAATGATTTAATTTAACTGAGGTGAACTATGCAAAACAATTCATTGATTCTGAGTACACTCTTACTCAACTTATTCATCGCCTTTTTAGGCATCGGTCTCGTCATTCCTGTCACACCGACAATCATGAACGAGCTCAACATTTCCGGAGCGACGGTCGGATACATGGTCTCCGCCTTCGCCTTTGCGCAACTGATTCTCTCTCCGCTTGCGGGACGAGCCGTCGATAAATATGGGCGTAAACCAATGATCATCATCGGCTTGTTCATCTTCAGCATGTCCGAGCTCTTGTTCGGTCTTGGTCAAAGCGTCGAAGTCCTGTTCGCATCCCGGATTCTCGGTGGTGTCAGTGCTGCCTTCATCATGCCTGCCGTCACGGCATTCATTGCTGATATCACGACGAACGAAACCCGCCCGAAAGCGCTCGGTTACATGTCTGCCGCCATCTCGACTGGTTTCATCATCGGACCAGGAATTGGTGGATTCCTCGCTGATCTCGGGACACGGATGCCATTCTTTTTCGCCGCAGCGTTCGGACTAACGGCGATGGTCTTATCCGTCTTTACGCTTAAAGAACCAGAACGGCACTATGAAGCTACTACATCCGTTAAGCAACAGACTGGTTTCCGTAAAGTCTTCAGCCCACTCTATTTCATCGCTTTTCTTGTCCTCTTGATTTCGTCGTTCGGTCTTGCCTCGTTTGAGTCGTTATTCGCCTTGTTCGTCGACCGTAAGTTCGGCTTCACGGCGAAAGATATCGCCCTTGCGATTTCGCTTGGTGCGATCGTCGGTGTCATCGTCCAAGTCGGATTGTTCGATCGATTGACACGGTGGTTCGGTGAGATTCGCTTGATTCGTTATAGTTTGATCGGTTCGACGTTACTTGTCGTCTTGATGACATTCGTCACGAACTACATCTCGATCATTCTCGTGACGATGGTCGTGTTCGTCGGGTTCGACTTGATGCGACCTGCCGTTACGACCTATCTCTCAAAGATCGCAGGTAACGAACAAGGATTCGTCGGTGGGATGAACTCGATGTTTACGAGTATCGGGAACATTCTCGGCCCCATCGTCGGTGGTTTATTGTTCGATGTCAATCTGAACTATCCGTTCTATTTCGCAACAGCGATGCTTGCGGTCGGTATTTTACTGACATATTTCTGGCGCGCCCCACGCATCGAAGCAACCGAAGCCGATCGATTGTCTTCTTAACTCAACAGCCCCGTTTCCTTCAATGGAAGCGGGGCTGTTGTTATGTCAGGAAGAGTTCGTTTAATCGACCTGGAGAATGCACCGTGTAGGTCGCAACCGTCTTACTCGGTTGATTGCTGATCAGACATGTAGCGATGCCAGCGTGATGTCCGGCTAAGACGTCGAGTTCCCGATCGCCAATCATGATCGTTTCAGACGGTTGCAATTGATGCTGTTCGATCAGGTACTGAACAGCTTCTGGATCTGGTTTCCGGGCGAAACCTTGTTCAGCCGTCAGGATATCTTGAAAGTGATGCGTCAACTGATTCTTGTTAAGTAAAGCGTGAATCGACTGCCCACGGTGGGTGACGATATGGTGCGTCGCACCTCTCTCCGAGAGCGCCTTTAACAGTTTCTGAATTCCCGAAAATGGACGAGAGCGGTCCAACTCGATCGTTGTCTTCTGTTGTTTGTATGTCGTGATGAATTCATCCGATACGGCAAATGCCTCATACGTCGTTTTAGCCGAAATCGCCATCAGCTGAGCGACTCGTTCACGCTCGACCGTTCGTCCCTCACGTTCGAGCATTTCCACGAATACATCGACCAATACGGGATACGTATCAAACAACGTCCCATCAAAATCCCAAATGAAATGCTTCAACATCTTTCTCCTCCCCCACTTTCTTTGCACCAACAAAAACAGCTTGTCCCTCCATCTCGACCTTCCAGTTGCTGTGATCAAGACCTGCACCGGAAATCCGGATTCCGACCTGACCGGGTCGTCCCATCTCGTGTCCTTGTTCGACGATGATCGTTGTTTCCGCTGTTGCTGGTTGGATGAATTTTCGGTAATAGGCGCCCATCACCCCACTCGCTGTTCCCGTAACTGAATCTTCGATACTACCTGCTCCCGTTGCCGAAAAGTGTCGTCCATGCATGGTCGCCTGTTCCTCATATGTATCTAAACAGATCGGATGAATCGATGCCTCGGGATGATTTGAAAGAATGTCTGCGAAACACGCATTATCAGGTATCATCTGCTGAAAGTCTTCGAGACGTCGAATCGGCAACACAAGTGTCCAGTTCCCTGTACTACCGTATACGACTGGCCATCGGTGATCAAGATGTTTTAACTCTAGCCCAATCGATGCTAAGACTTGATTGATCTCACCATTGAATGATTGAAGCTTAGGTCGCCCTTGTTGCAAACGAAACATCCCGTTTGCTAATCGTGACGCTGGTAAGATTCCTGATTTCGTCTCGATTTGGAGCGTCATCGGTAAACGTTCGGTTACCTCTAAAGCAGTCAGTGCAGCAATCGTGCCGTGTCCGCATAAGTTCATCTCTCGTTCCGGTGCAAAGTAACGCATGCGATAGTCTGCCTGATCAGACGACAGGACAAACGTCGTCTCTGTGAATCCATTCGTCCGCGCAATCCGTTGCATCTCAAGCTCTGTTAAATGATCAGCGTCTAAGACGACCCCAGCTGGATTACCTGCTCCAGGTGTCGTTGTGAACACATCATAATGTAGCGTCTCGATCATGTTTCTTCTCCTCTCTTTTCTAAATAGCGTTCAACGGATCGTAAGGCACCCTCTAGATGCCCACCATGACTGGCATCCGTCTCTGTTCCAATCAGGGAAATCGCTGCGTGTTCCGCTCCGAAATCAATCGTATGATAGTCAGGGAAAGCGACTAGTGGAGTAGCATCCGCGCGTGTCGCTGTCCATACGTCGGATGACCAGTCTTTATATGCCCACCCAATCGGTTGAAGCGCTTGTTCACCGAACAAACGAGTCAACTGTTCAAGGACGGCTTCCTGGATTTCAGCCTCTGTCAGTGTTTGTCGTTCGCTCGCCGCCGTACGGAAAAAACCGAACAATGCTCCAAGTCCGTCTTTTGGAGAAGCGTCATGGATCTCTTGCAACATCCCGCTCCAGCTGATTGCTTGACCGGACCAACCAAATTCACGCCAAAACGGTTTCTCGTACAGAACTAGACATTTGGCTTGTTGCGCCATCCAGGTCGGTAATGCTTCGAGTTCATCTAGGATTGTTTCCGGTAAGGCAGGTTCGTACGATAATTTCGCTGCTAGACGCGGTGGAAGTGCAAGGACAATCTCGTCGTACGGCTGACTCCTCTTTTCGAATCTGATGACGCTCCGATCCGTCGCATCGATCTGACTGATGGGAGACTTGAGTTGAATCGTTCCCGGTTTGAGTTGTGCAGCGAGTGCTGTCGCAACAGAACGAATTCCGTCACGGAGACGCAACGCCGTCGGTTGACTTGCGACTACATGTGACTCAATCGGTTGCCCCGCCCGTTCGAGTCGGAGAGTTCCGGTCGAATACTGTTCTATTGTCGGTAAATCCAACCGATCGATCAAATCGACCATCAGCGGTTCACTATCCGGCCAAAACCAAGTTGGTCCAAGATCAAAAGCGTACGTTTGTCCTGCTAGGTCGAAATCAACTGTCTCGATTCGTCCACCAATTCGGTCACGTGCTTCATAGATCGTCACGTTGTGTCCAAGCTCCTGCAGGCGCGTCGCGAGATACAGCCCACTGATTCCCGCCCCAATGATGGCAATGTTCATCACTTTTCATCCTCTCTAGCTGTTCTTCTTATTTCAGTATACTGGAACACGCGAAAAAACAAGGACGAGATGTCCTTGCCTTAGGATGATTGCATTTGCTGCCAGTCGTCTTCTTCATAAATGGATTGAACCCATTCGACCGGTACATACAAGGATCGGGCAATCGCTTCGTCTGTCTTGCCCAGTTTTCGCAACAAATGGACAATCCGAATCCTTCGTTCAAGCTCACGGTCATCCGGTATCAGTTCAGGCATCATCTTCTCTTCTCCTCTCCACTGAATCGGCGATGGTGTTTTCAAGAGAATACCCGATAATTGTCTGAATATTCCGTTTGATGTGTAGATGCAAGGATTTTTGATAAAGTTCCGAGAAAGATAACAGAGAGGGATTCGACTCTTTTTGTAGAATTCAAGTAAATAGACGCAAAATAACAAACTCACGCGTCAAATCGAACAAGACAGGAGTATCTGTATGATTAAACGTAAATCACTATTCCGTCTGTCGATCGGCTTACTGCTGATTGGTGTCTTTGGCGGTATCCTTTTAGATGCTATGAATTACTTTCCGCATGCGACAGCTTATTTATTGAGCATTCCGATTGCTTCAAATGACACGGAGTTTTTAGTAGGATGGATTTTATCCGGCATAACGATCACCGGGTTAATCACGCTTTTCCTATCCTTACGTCATCACCAAGTCGTTACGACGTTCTCATGTCTCTTAGCAGTCATTGTAACGCCGTACCTCCTGTGATTATTAAGGGAGGACTTCTCTCTTTTATACGATGAGTCACAATCGATCATGTACGGCTTCACCACTGAATCGAAACGATTCGGTGGTTTTTCATACTGAATAAGTAAAGTTGACTTTACAAAATGTAAACCAGACTTTACAATGTAAACAACTGGAAAGGAGGTCGTCAGATGAAGCTGACGAATCAAGTCCGCCTCTATCGCCAACAGAACAAGTGGACGCAGGAGCAGTTCGCGGAACGAATCGGCGTGACACGCCAAACCGTCATCTCGCTTGAAAAAGGAAGCTATACGCCGTCGCTCTTACTTGCGATGCAGATTGCTCGTGTATTCGATCGACCCATCGAAGAACTATTTCAATTAGAGGAGGAATCCCGATGAAACGTGTCGTTACTCAATCCTTACTTAATTGCTGTCTCTACTTTTTAGCTGCTTATCTCATCAGTGCCATTCATGCTAATCTGCAGTTATTTCAAGATGACCCGGTATCCGGTACGGGATTGTCGCTGGAATTAAATCTAATGGGTGTCCTTCCAGTCCTAGTGATTGCGATTATCCTTTCGGTCGTCAGTTATTTCTTACGAGAAGACCGTTCGCGTTCGTTCGCAACAGCAGAATTTTCCGACTCCGACGAACGTGAGGCATTGATCACCGGTAAAGCGACTCGAGCAGCGTACGTTGCTTTTATGATCAGCCTTCCCATTCTAATGATTGCCTTTTTGTTTGAGCAACCGTTACTTCAACTGTATCCAGCGTTTCCCTTTTATGCGATTGCTCTTGTCTTATCAATCGGAACACTTACGTACATGTCGGCTTGGATTGTGCACGTCCGGCGTTAAAGTCGCTTGACGAAGAAATATTGAGTTTGTCCATTCGATGGATGATCGGTCAGGCGTCCATACTCTTCATAACCATGTTTGCGGTAAAAGTCTGGTGCTTGAAAATCAAACGTGTCCAAAAGAATTTTCGTACACCTTGCTTCCTTCGCATATCCTTCGATTGCTTGCAGCAGGCGGGTTCCGACACCTGCCTGTCGTGATGTATCGCTCACCCAAAGAAACTGGACATGAATATGTTGCCAACCGTAAGAAGCGGTAATGCCTCCGATGCAATCGCCCGTCTCATTATAAGCTGTAAAACAAAGTTCTCCGGATTGCTCATATAAGGCTTCATGGACATGCTGCCGATTATAGGCGATCAACTGCTCGCGGACGAACGTCCCGTCCTCTATTGTTCCTAAGCGAATCTTCAAACTGTCCCCCCCTTAAATTTACAAATGATACCATTCCTGCCATAATGTTATCATATTCCAATTCGAACGGAGGATTACATATGCAGACGATGCACCACTCGTTTGATACACAACGTTATCAGATTCGACCGGCTCGACTAAGTGACGCTGAAGCACTCGCTGAACTCCGTCAAGCACTCGACGCAGAAACGGAATACTTTGACCGGATGCCCGGTGAGGACGTGATGTCGGCGACGGATTTCGCGAACCAATTATGTGATACATCGGTGCTTGATCGTATCCTCGTCGTCGAGCGCGATGGACAACTGATCGCTTATGCTCGCTGTCGCGGATTTCACTTGAAACGCTTCTCGCACAAGGCATCGTTCGGACTCGGAGTACTTCAATCCGATTGGGGACAAGGCATTGGGAGTCAGCTCATGGTACGGATGATTGCTTGGGCGAAAGCGCAATCGCTCCTCAAGATTCAGCTTGAGGTCGTTGAAACGAATCTTGGTGCCATACGGCTCTATCAGCGACATGGATTTCAAGAAGAAGGACGACTTCGTCATGACCGGTTACTATCGGACGGCTGTTATTACGATACCGTCCTGATGGGCTTACACCTATGAGTCATTCGTTATCGATCGCGACCTATAACATTTGGCATCATCCGCACAAACGACAAGAACGGTTCAAGGCGTTGTGCGCAGAAATCAAACAGCATCAACCAGATATTCTCCTGTTGCAAGAAGTCATGTCGACGTTTCAGCCAGACGAACCGTTCGTCTCGATCGCCGAGCATTTGGCGCAAGCAACCGGATACCCTTATATGATGATGGATCCTTACATGGATTCACCGGATGAGGGACTTGCCATTTTGACGAAACTGCCGTTTGAGCGGACGGATTCAAGCGCGGTTGCGACAAGAAACATTAACCACCACTGTGCGATTCGAATCCCTTTCACAATGGATGGTGTCCAATTTGCGGTAACGAATATTCATTTTAACTGGCGCGCCTCAGACATCCGTCTCGATCAACTACAATTCGTCAACGAATGGATCGCCTCGCAAACTGATGACGCGACGATCGAGTTCTTAGGTGGAGACTTTAATGATTGTCCGGGGTCGCCCCTTCATCACGCTGCGCTACGCGAGTGGGTCGACCTCGCTGACAGTTTTGCTACGCGAACCGGTCAAGTCGCAGCTGCGACGCTTAATCCCGTGACGAATCCACACTTGGCATCGAATGACGGCGTCACGACACCCGTTCGGTACGATTGGTTACTTTGTCAGCGTTCGCCTTCGCCGGTGACATTACAGCATGTGCAACTGATCGGAAACAAGCGACTGACACATCATCCGCTACCGAGTGACCATTATGGCGTTCTCGCTCATTTGACGCTTCACTAACTCAAGAGGTCTACGCCCCATAGAGCGTAGACCTCTTGTTTATTTTTTATACTCTTTTTCGGTCCCGTCTGAGAATTCGATGTCAACTTCTAAGCGTGAAGCATCTTGGATCGCAAACACACGCTCGACCTCCCCGATGACGTCTGCTTCTGATGTATCCGCATCAATCTTTAAGTTCTTGAGCTTCGCATCGAGTTCCGTCATCGCGTCGTCCCCTTGCTTTTGCTCTCCCTTATAACGGTATTCCGCTTCCGTGCCATCGTTATCCCGGTCATAACTAATATCAATGGCATCATTATCCCCGTCGACGTCCGCCTCAATCGATAGACTGTTGAAGCCATAATCCGTATCGGCATTTTTCGTTACGGTATCCTTATCTTGCATCGTATCGTCATTGTTCATCGTATCGTCTGTCGTGTTCGAATTCGTCGACCCTTCTTCGACTTTGTCTGTCGAAGTGTCGTCATTTCCGCAACCTGACACCATCAAACTCATGGCGAATAATGTGGCAACACCGTACCCTGTTAAGCGCTTCGCTTTCATCTTTTTCCCCTCTCGAGTCGATTGCGTTCTCTAATATTACTCTACGGTTTTTTTAATTCCTTTTCCTGCAATATCTTAAACAAGTTGACATCCTCACAAATGCGAGGGTGCCGTCATCTTAAATTAATAGTAATTATTTTTATTCCTATCTTTAATTGGGATCGATTTTTTCTGCCAGCTCAACAATCACACCTTCTGGTCCACGTACATAACAGAGACGATAGTCGCGTTCATAATCCGCTACGCTTCCGATCGGATGATAGCCAATATTCGCTAGACGATTGATGAGTGCGTCGAGTGCCGTTACTTCAAAACAGAGATGACGGAATCCATTCGCGTAGACCGGATGAATTTTCTTAGAAGAATCACGCGGCTCCTTAAAGCGAACGAGTTCAAACCAGATTGTTTCACCTGGTAATCCGAGTGCGACACATTCCGTTTTTGCCCCTTTTAAGTCTAGTAGCTGATCTAGGAGTGTTCCTTCCATCTCCCACCGTTCGCGCACTTCAAGACCACAAAGCGTAAAAAAGCGAATCGCTTCTTCAAGATTCTCGACATTCAAGCTGATATGGTCTGTTCGTTTAATCGTCATCTGTCACTCCTCCTCAAGTGTGTCGAAATGTTGTCAACCCGTTGATAGACGGCACATTCAAAGCGTTTTGACATGACGTTTTACTGCTTCCTTCTTTATAAAATAGAAGTATGAAAGGTCGTGCCCACTTACGAAAAGGAGTCGAATCACATGGAAGATGTCAACCTTCTCGTTCTTGCGACCCAGTACATGTTCTGGGTCGGATTTGTCGGAATGGCCGCTGGTACGCTCTATTTTCTCGTCGAACGAAATTCCCTCGCCCCAGAATACCGCTCGACCGCAACAGTCGCTGCACTCGTCACGTTCGTCGCCGCGATTCATTACTATTTCATGAAGCAGGCTGTTGGGGAATCCGGTTTGTTGTCGGAGATCGATGGCTTTCCGACTGAAATCCGCTACATCGATTGGCTTGTGACGACGCCTCTCTTGTTGATCAAGTTTCCACTGTTACTCGGTTTAAAAGGTGGGAAAGGACGTTCCCTTCTGACGAAACTCGTCATCGCGGACATCATCATGATCATCGGTGGTTATATCGGAGAGTCGTCCATCAATCTAGCGGGTGGCTTCACACAACTCGGTCTTTGGGCATACGTCGTTGGTTGTATCGCATGGTTTTATATCATTTATCTCTTGTTCACGAATGTCACGAAAGCCGCTGAAGATAAACCCGCACCGATTCGAAAAGCCTTGCTGCAAATGCGCTTGTTCATCTTGATTGGCTGGGCAATCTATCCGGTCGGTTACGCCGTCACCTTATTTGCACCCGGCATCGAGGTGCAGCTCGTCCGCGAATTGATTTATAATTTTGCCGACTTGATCAATAAAGTAGGATTCGGTCTGATTGCCTTCTTCGCAGTCAAGACGATGTCCGCAGCACAAAAAACAAAATCCATTTAATCCAAAGACCGGATGTTATAGCATCCGGTCTTTATTTGAATACATGCTGTAATTCGTAATCGACATCTTCGTTTTTTATGATAAAACCTGACAACGTAATCCGGTCCCCATCCATCCGTAAAAAATAGGTTGCGTTAGGTTCGTTCTCAAATTCGACTTCGATTGGATACGGACTCGACGAAGACTCATACGAAAATTTTTGTTTTTTTATCGTGTACGCTTCATCCGCGAATTGACGTTTTAGCTCTTCTTTTAATTGCTCAGCATTCTCCACGATTTGATGATCCACAAGCGTCGGACGTACATACCAAAAGGAACTACATCCAATTGCCACTAAACCAAGGAGAATCAATCCATATCGCTTCCAGCGTGCCGGGAGAAAAATCACGCCGCATCCGATTACGAGTAGTATGAAAACAATTGTCATTCCTTCAAGAATAAAACTAGGTACCATTTGGATCGCTCCATTTCTTCTTTGATTGGATAGAAAATCATGGTATGATCAATCTCTATGACAAAAAATAGGAGGTACATCATGCGGAAAATCATTTTGATAGGATCTGGTGGATCCGGCAAATCAACTCTTGCCCGTGCGCTGAAAGAGAAACTCGACTATCCCGTCGATCACCTTGACGCCTTATTATGGCGTGCCAACTGGCAAGCGGTTCCCCGAAACGAACAACGCTTAATTCAACAAACACTTACATCACGCGACACATGGATCATCGATGGTAACTACGGTGGAACGCTCGATTTACGAATCAACGCAGCTGATACGATCATCTTCCTTGATTTACCGCGGACGCTTTGTCTTTACCGAGCACTAAAACGGACATGGCGCTATCGCAAGACCAGTCGACCGGACATGGCGGCAGGTTGCTCCGAGAAGTTCTCACTCAATTTTCTAAAATGGATTTGGCGTTTTCCGGTTGATAAACGCCCAGATATTCTTTCAACACTTGAAACTACTACCGATAAACGGATCATTCACTTAAGGTCCCGCCGCGCCGTCAAACAGTTTCTTCAATCGTTGCCGCACTCGTAACGATATCTGTACATAAGCGTCCGTACATGCGAGCGTCGTGCGATTGTTCGCATTGATAGAGGTAGCCACGTAAAACACCCTCAAACCGAAAACCGAGTTTTTCAAGTAAGCGATACGATGCTTCGTTCTCAAGAAATGTCACCGCTCCTAATCGATAGAGAGCTAGCTCTTCAAATGAAAAACGGATGACTTCCTGGACAGCTTCCGATACATAGCCTTGTCGCCAGAAATCTGGGTGCAATTCGAATCCAAGTTCTGCTTTCTTCGCATACGGACTCCAGTTATTAAGTCCGACCGTTCCGATGAAGCGTCCCGTATGTCGATCAATCATTCCCCAACGAATACCGCGTCTTACGATAAACGTTTGATCAAATGATGCAATGATTTGTTCTGCTTCTTCGATTGATGTCAATGGATCAATTCCATAGAAACGTGTTACGCGTAGATCGGACAATATCGTATATAGTTCGTCGACATGGTCTGCTGAAACACGTACCAAATCAAGTCTATCTGTCCTAAGTGTTTGAAATTCCATATGTAGTTCCTCCTAATCGATTCAGCCTTACTAAATAGATACGACATACGATCTTGACTTCCCTTTAATTTTTCCATAGATTCCCATACAAAAAAAGACCTCGACGATTGAATCATCGAGGTCTTTTGCATGTTCCTTTATACGGTAAATCGACCTGTCACTTGTTTCAAATCATCCGCCATCGTCGCAAGGGATTGTGACGCCGATGAGATTTCTTCCATCGATGCCATTTGTTCCTCAGTCGAAGCAGAAATATTTTGTGTGCCGGCAGCTGTTCCTTCCGTCACCGCTTGAATCGTTCGCATGACAGAAGCAATCTGTTCACTCGCTGCTGCCATTTCTTGGACAGCTCCAGATACTTCTTCGACGTGCCCTGTCACGTCGGTGATAGCTGTCTCGATATCGGCAAATGAAGCACCGGCTTGATCGACGACTTCAATCCCGCTCGTCATCTCCGTTGATACTTTTTCCATTGAGACGACCGATGCTTCGGTCTCTTGCTGAATGATTCGAATCAATGTCTCAATCTGTTTCGCTGAGACGGCAGATTGTTCAGCCAATGTCTTGACCTCAGCAGCGACGACAGCGAACCCGCGTCCTTGTTCCCCAGCGCGTGCAGCTTCGATTGCCGCATTTAACGCTAGTAAATTCGTCTGTGCAGCAACACCTTTGATTGAATCCGTGATTTGTCCGATTTCTTGTGACCGATTTCCGAGGCCATCGATGACCTGACTGAGACGGTTGAAATCTTCTTGAATTCGTCCCATTTGTGTACCGAGTGTTCCAACGACTTGACCACCGAGCGCGACCTTATCCATAGCGTCTGAAGTCCGCTCCGTCATCTGTTGTGCATTACCCGCAACATAGCGGACGGACGTCGTCAGTTCTTCGATTGTCCGGGAAGCGTCTGAGACTTGATGAAGCTGCTGGCTCGCACCGCTTGCCATCTCTTCCATCGTTACAGCGACCATTTCCGTCGCTTTCGTCGTAGATTCCGCATTCACACTTAGTTCGTCCGACGCAACAGCGACACGTTCTGCCGTTCCTGTTAGTTCGAGAACGACCTGCTGTTGCGAGATAATCATGTCGTTAAATGACGTCGTCAATTGACCGAGTTCGTCTTTCGAATCATAGTCGCCTCGAACCGTCAAATCACCGTTACCAGACTGATCCATCCACCCTTGTAATTGACGAATCGGACGTGTAATCAACCGAATGATGTATAAAGCGAGTCCGACAAATAAGATGACTCCTACTAAGATGATTCCAAGCATTAAGTAAAAGGCTGTCTGTTTTTCTGCCTGATTTTGTGCATTTAGTTCCTTCGCTTGTTTTGTCATCGAGGCCATCAAGGATTTTGCTGAACTCGCAACATTATCCCGAACCTGTTCGAGATTTTCAGAATAGGATTTATACGCTTCCTCATTTTCATTTCGTGATGCGGCATCCTGAACGATACTCATCCCATTGTCGTAGGCAAGGACGTTATCCTTTAAGTCCTCTAATTGTTTTTCGGACTGTTTCGTGAATTGTCCTGTATCTGCAACTTTATTGACAGATGAGCGAATCTGCGCTTGGCGCGTATCGATTTCAGCTTGTAACTCATCAATACGTGTCGCATCTTTCGTCAAAATCATCTCGACTAAAAATGAGTCGAGCGCACGTGTATCGATTCGAATCTGGGCTACTTCTTGAATTGGTAACAGATTTTCCTGATACATCGTGCGTGAAGCATTCGACATCTGATTTAGAAAATAGAGTCCTGCTCCCGCGATTAATAGCATCGCAACGACGGCTGTTGCGATCAAAGCTTGTATCTTCCGTCTGACTGACATGTGTTTCATTCTATCCCCTCCCGTTTTTTTATCGGTTCAGGATTTAAATAGTTGACTAAATATTCAATATTCCTGTATTTTAATGTGCTAACACAAAGACCTACGGTACGACTTTCCGTCTGTCGTTCGATATAATCATCGTACAGCAGTCAAAGAAAGGATGAGTCGCATGCAACGTGTAGCTAATGAGATCACCCAATTCCGCGGCAGTCATTACGATTTTGGTCGCGAACAAGGACGTTACGTCAAACGCAACCAGATGCTCCATAACCGGGAGGACAACTGGAAAATTCGAGTTCCGCGTTTTCAAGTCGATCCGGTCGAAACGAAGGAGATGTTTCTTCGATATGCTCCGCATATTTGGGACGAGTTACTCGGACTCCAGGACGAACTCGAATTATCACTTCCGGATACGTTACTCCATTTCGGGCATTACCGGGTCGAAGGACCAAAAAGCGGTTGTTCGATTATGACCGGCGATAACTTCCTCGTCCGTAATTACGACTACCATCCGATGACGTATGATGGACGATTTTCTGTCTTTCAACCGAACGACGGTGGTTCAGCGATCATCGGTCCGGCCTCGCGTGTGACCGGACGAATGGACGGGATGAATGAACATGGTCTTGCGATGGGCTATAATTTCATTAACCGTCGTCGCCCAGGAGACGGATTCGTTAGCTTCATGATTGGACGAATTATTTTAGAAATGTGTACATCAGTTGATGATGCGATCTCACTCGTAAAAGAAATTCCGCATCGCGGTTCGTTCACGTACGTCGTCCATGACAAATCGGCGCGTTCGTTCGTCATCGAGGCGACGGCACGCGACGTTCAAGTGAGAGAGTCGAATATGTGCACGAACCATTTCGACTTGCTTCAACATGAGAATCGCTACCACCTCGATGACTCAAAACGCCGGATGATGGAGCTGAAGACCCATCAACATATGATTCAAGACGCAGAATCAGCATTTCGTCTTCTCAACGATACCGATAAAGGAGTCTTTGCCGATCTGTATGCCCAGTGGGCAGGCACGATTCATACGTCTGCCTACTTCCCAGAAGAGTTAAAGGTCTGGTTCGCCCTCGGTGGTGATCAGCAACCGGTCACGTTCGACTTTGCCGACTGGCTTGCTGGCAATGACTTTGCAGCAAGCGAGATCACAGGAGAACTTGAGACAAACATCCAGTTCGCGAATACATTACAAACATGGCGTTAACAGACGAACTCCCCTAGTGAACGATTCACTAAGGGAGTTTTTGTTCAAAATACATGTTGGAGTAACTGTTGATTACTCGCTTGCGATAAATTTTTATGAATCACTTGATCCGGTTTCGCCTTCAACGCTTGTTCCAAATAACTCGCCTGACTCCGCTCACCAATTAAAATCAGCCGTTCCCAGTCTTGTGTCTGTCGTAATGTATCGATCTCAGACGCTAAATCGCGATAGAAGCGCTCTGCTTGCTGATTGACACGTGCTTGAAAATCGTCCGACTGACTACTGCTTGACGCACCTTGTCGTGCACTACGTCCTTGATAACGACGCCACTGTCCCGTGTCTAAATCAAGTTCATAGTCCCGTTTTGACTCAACTTCTCCGATCCGGACATCAAGTATCGTCGCAGAATCAAGATGTGTCAAAACGATACCTGTTCTCGGAAACTGATGATCGAGGACCTCTAATTGATTGACGTTTGCTTTTGGTCCGTAGCTGACTTCGTCGGTCACGTCTACTTGTAACAGATGTAGTTCCTTCAATTGACCATCGCTCGTAAAAAAGGTAACGACACTCCGTAAGAGTTGCGTTCGACGTTCTTGAATCGCCCGTTCCACAGCATCAAAGCACTTCTCAATCGCTGATTGATTTTCGTGTTCAGACAGGATGCGTTTTCGTTCATTGCGTAAGACCGTTTGCCATTGATTCCGTTTGTCAGGTGCCGTACTCAAGTATACGGATAAAACTGACTCACCCGAATACTGTTTCAGACGACTGATATCCTCTTGAAACCCCATCTTCCATTCCTCCATTCAATAGATGAACGACGCTAATATACCGGTAATGAAGACGGATGTGATTGTCACCGTCGAAAAACCGGCAACGACCATCTTTGGTAAGATTTCATCTTCAATGATTCGGACCTCATCTTCCGTCTCCCCGATATTTTTAGCTGCTTCTTGACTGAGGATCAATGTACCTGGAAAACCATATAAAGACGTCAAACCGATTGCAATCGCCATCGGATAGGAATACCCGAGCAACTTCCCTGCAAGCATCGCGAATAAAACGATGCCAAGAACACCAAGGAAAAAGGCGATGATAAGTGGTACAAGTAGTTCGACGAGGTCCGCAAATGAAGTCGTTGCAAGCGGTCCAAAGATGATCAATAAAATCGCAAGCATCATCAGACCGTAGGCATCGATTCCGTTCAAGACGTTTGGTTTCAATATGCCAGTTGCCCGTAAAGCGATACCAAGTAATAAGGCAATGACGAACGTATTGAGCCATCCGTTCGTCAACCCACTTAGAAACGAGGAGACGATGACGACTACTCCAACGACAAACAACGTACCTGCCGTCGTTTGAAACGGCTCCGGAAGAATCGTTTGTTTCTTCGTTGCTTGTTCTGGATTGATTTCTACTCGTTTCGTGATACTACCATCCCGAACACCTTCTCGAATCCGAAGTGCTTCTTTTCGAAGAATGATCGAAGTCAGCGGAAAACCGATTAATCCTTGTAAAGCAGCAATCAAGACTGGAAAAACCGCGACAGAGATCAGTCCGGCATTGAGTGCTTGCTCTTGAACGATGATGACGGAAATCGTACCACCACTGACAGCGGCAATCGCACTTAATACATAATTGGTATCTAGGAGTAATCGACCAATCGTAAACAATAAGACACTAATCCCGATCACCGCTGATACCCCGATCAAAAACGTTTTCCACTGACGTTTGAATTCATCGAGACTAATCAATGTTCCGAGGTGGACGATGATCATCCCGACGACGGTTTGACCGAGTGGTAACAACGAAGATGTCGGTAACAAATCTTCTGGAAAAAGATTCGTCTTAAATCCGATCAAGAAGATGATTGAAGCAACGAATAAGGAAGATAATAAGGCCTTCGTTTTTTTCGAGATATAATCGCTGACTGTCCAGATGAGCATGATGATCGTAAAGGCGATGATCGGTTGCATGCGTGTTCCTCCTTTTCAGACGACCGGTTGGTAGTAAACCCTAAACCGTGAACATCAGCGACGCTGAAAACGATAATGAAGGAACAACAATTGATTGGATGGAAGAAGGATATTTGGAACGTTTCATGATGACGATTCGCATTTTTTCGGTTCGCTGAAGTAGCTGTTTGCCATAGTAAACACCGTCATACTGAGAACGAGGGCATCTGCTGTACGAGCTTAAGAGCGAGGATGACGGCTTGTTCGAACTCATCAATCGGAATATATTCATTCACTGTATGAATTTCATCATATCCAATCGATAGATTCACGACGACTTTCCCTCGTTCATTGAAGACATTAGCATCTGTGCCTCCGCCACTTCGTTCAAATCGAGCACGTCTTCCGATTGTTTCAAGACATGTTTTAGCATGGACGAGTAACGGATGTGTCTCTTCAAAGTGATATCCCGTGATGAGTGGTGTCGCATGAAATTCCAGTTTTGCTCCGTATGTCGAGACCGCTTCGTTTAGCAGCGTTTCCATCATTTTGACTTGCTCCAAGCACTTATAATGATCAAACGAGCGGACTTCTCCCACGAATTCTAACTGTTCCATGACGACGTTCATCGCCGTTCCCCCTTGTACGAGACCGATGTTCGCTGTCGTTTCGTGATCAATCCGTCCTAGTTTCATTCGACTAATCGCTTGAGCAGAAACTTCAATTGCTGATATCCCTTTTTCCGGTTCCAGACCAGCATGAGCAGCTCGTCCAGTCACTTTTACATCCAATCGATACATCGATGGACTCGTCGTGATGATTCCACCGACTGGACCACCGTTATCAAGGACATAACCATACGTTGCCCGTAACATTTCCATATCGACAGCTTTTGCGCCTAACAATCCCACTTCCTCACCTGCCGTCAGAATAAATTCGAGGGGACCATGCGGGATTTGTTGCTCTTTTAGACGCTTGATCACTTCGAGCATGATTGCGATTCCTGCCTTATCATCCGCTCCAAGAATCGTCGTCTGATCAGATTCGATCCGACCGTCTCGTTCACACGGTTGAATGCCTTGACCAGGAGAGACCGTATCCATATGCGATGAAAAAAAGAGTGGTTCGACCGATGCATCCCCCTCAAGCCGGGCAATGAAGTTATTTGCTCCAAGTCCCGTTTTTTCTTTTGATGTATCTTCCTCAATCGTTAGACCGAGAGCTTGAAAACGCTGAATCAACTCCCGCTGGAATGGACCTTCTGCAAAAGATACAGAGTCGATTCGTACGAGTTCCTTGAATTCTTGAATGAGTCGAGCTGTTGACATCACGATTCCTCCTTTTCATCTAAGCAACTTTGTCATTATAAAAAAACAGGACAAGACGTATGCAGAGGAATTTAGTGAACTAATAAGATATCTGAGACGAAAGAATTGAAGTGATTGATGAGGGGGTACGAGTGATTATACGGACGAGAAAGGAGGAGTGACGTTCAGGACTGACTATGTACGCATGAAGGATGAGGTAAAGGAACGTCTTGAGGTGGAAAAAAGGGATAGACTGACGACAAATCACATGTCTAAACAGCATAACTTACAATTACCCATTCCACCGAAAAATTAACAAATATATGTGAAAAAAGAATCACTAATTCATCCTTTTCCAATTATTTTAGTTATTTTGGGGAAAGGATATCATATCCATGAATCTTAGAGGAGGTATTGCCTTGTCCAGATTGATTTCCAATCGTTCCTTTCGTATTGGTCTGTTCATCTTGCTCATCCTCAGTATCATTTATATGGCGCGGCTCGTCGACTTTCTCTTTTATCCGTTATTTGTCCTCTTCACGACGATTTTCACCCCTTTCATCTTAGCTGGTATCTTATTTTATCTATCTGTCGGCTTCGTCGATTTACTCGAACGTCGTCTCCACTCCCGTAAATTGGCGATTTTCATCGTCTTAGCACTCTTGTTCAGTTTCGTCATCCTATTCTTCCTAACCTTATTCCCGCTCATCACGAAACAACTTCTCGCCTTCGTCGCTGCCGTACCTGGATTCGCCGAACGCTTGTATGCTCAAGTCTTATCCTTATACGCGAAATATGGAACGTCCATTCCATCCCTTGACGACAATATTTCTTCCTTTGAGAGTTCGATGAAAAGTGCGTCGTCACTTCTTGGGAATCTCTTCTCGTCGATTGCCGGATCCATCTTATGGTTGATTCAGTTCATTGCTTCAACGGTCTTCACGTTGTTCATCGCCCTGTTCTTATATGTCTTCATGCTCGTTGATGGGAAAAAGTTACCTTACGCCATCGTTCGCTTCATTCCGTTGAGTTATCGAGAGGAAGCCTTACTCATTTTAAAGGATATGAATGGAACGATTCGCTCATATGTCCGAGCTCAACTAATCGTCTGTACATTCGTCGGAAGTCTCGCAACAGTTGTTCTCTGGTGGCTTGATATTCCGTATTTTTTACCACTTGGACTATTCATCTTTGCGACGAACATCATCCCGTACCTCGGACCATTCCTTGGTGCCGCCCCAGCAGTCGTAATCGGCTTTTTAGATGAACCGATCAAAGGATTATATGCCATCATCGGTATTACGATCGTGCAACAACTCGATGCCAACGTCATCTCCCCACTCGTTCAAGGAAAGTCACTAAAAGTTCATCCGATTACGATCACGGTCGTCTTACTTGTCGCTGGGCAACTCGCAGGGATTCTCGGTATGTTACTCGCCGTTCCGTTTTATGCCGTCGCGAAAGTCACGGTTCTTAACATCATGAAGCTGGCACAACTCCGAAATCACGCCCTACGAACGGATGAACCAGTTCCGGATCGTGTCCCGAAAGACCCAACATAAGATGCCACATAAGACCACGATACCAGGTAGTAACAAAACACCGCCATGCGTTGCCCACCAGGTGGAAAAGCGATTCAACAGTCCATAGGCTCCTAAACGATTGATCAGAATCGTCCAGACTAACGCATAAATACCTGTACCAGCGAACGTCACGATGATATAAGGGCGAAACGGATAAGCAAGTAATCCTGCCATATAATGAATCGGGCGACGGACACCCGGAAGGAAAAATGAGGTGGCGATAGCAGCTGTTCCTTTCTCCTGAAGAACGGCTTCTGCTTTTGCGAGATGTTTATTCGTTAAGAGCTTTTGAAAGAAAGGGAGTTCTCGAAACAAACGAGGAATACCGTAGAAGAGATTAAAGCAAACGAAACAGGCAGACCAGACTAACAGAAAAATCACGATCGGTTGGTGACCGTGTCGCAACCAACTACTTATTTGACGCATGACTAATAAATCATCTGAAATCGGGATGAACACGATACTCGAGATGAAACGGAACCACTCTAAGATCACCCTTTCTCCCTCCCGTCAAAATCATCCTAATTGAAAACGAGGTGTTCGTATTGATGGACTATACCCTGATTTTATCAATCTTGCTCTACGCGATCGTCATCGCAAATATTACAGCGGCGATTGCCATCCTGTTCTTTGAGCGACGTGACGTCAGTGCGACGTGGGCATGGTTGATGATTCTCTTTTTCGTTCCAGTCCTTGGCTTCTTGATTTACTTACTGCTCGGTCGATCCTTAAAACAGGATGCGTTTTACCATGTGCCAAAAGAACGCCAACGTTTACGGGATCATGACATCAAGATGCAAGAGAACGAACCACTCCATTCTGACAATCTGATTTTCCAGTACCGCAAGATTGTTCAAGCGAACCGGACGGCGGACGCCCTCTTAACGGAAGCGACGGACGTTCGGACCTTGTTCGATGGTCATCAGAAATTCGATACCTTACTCGCCGATATTCGAAACGCACGTGTAGAAATCAATATTCAATATTTCATCTTAAAACGCGATCCGCTTGGAGATAGATTGCTGTCCGCCTTGTTCGATCAGGCAAAACGGGGCGTCAAGGTCCGCATCCTTTATGATGCCGTTGGATCGTGGAAGCTCAAATCAAAGGACTTTGAAGTATTCAAACAAGATGGTGGTGAAGTTCGTTCGTTCTTCTCTTCCCCACTCGGCATTCTAAACCTGCGAATCAACAATCGAAATCATCGAAAACTATGTACGATTGATCGACAAATCGGCTATATCGGTGGTTTTAATGTTGGATCAGAATATCTGGGAGAGGACGAACACTTTGGCTACTGGCGTGATACGCATCTGCGCGTCCTCGGTCCCGTCGTCGAAGAACTCGAATATCATTTTGAACAAGACTGGGATGCGGCAAGTAGGAAGCGAACGGATTGGTCGACCGCACCGATTCCGCCGCTCGAAACATCAACCGATCACGTTCCGATTCAAATCGTCACGTCCGGTCCGAATTCTGAAACGGAATACTTGAAGAACATGCTGATTCAAATGATCCATTCCGCTGAAAAATCAATTTACATCCAGTCTCCCTACTTTATCCCAGATGCTAGTTTCATGGATGCTTGCAAAATTGCGCTCGCCTCAGGTGTGACACTAAAAATCATGATTCCGAATCAACCGGATCATCCGTTTGTCTACTGGGCAACCTATGCCTCTGTCGGTGAATTGATTCAACATGGTGCCGAAGTCTATACGTATGAACTCGGTTTTATGCATGCGAAGACGATCGTCGTCGACGGTAAGATCGCTTCGGTCGGAACGACGAACATCGACGCGCGTAGTTTTCGATTGAATTTCGAGATGAATGCGATTCTGTATCATCAAGCTGTAGCAGAGGAATTGGAACTGCTCTTTTTGTCCGATGTCGCGGATAGCGAACGACTGACGATTGAAAAATATGCTGCTCGTCCGCGGGTCATCCGTTTCAAAGAGAGTATCTCCCGATTATTATCGCCGATTTTATAAGAAAACCCGCCCTCCATCTGGGCGGGTTTTCACTATTAATCCGTCAACGACTTCGACATATAGTAATCTGTCTTCTCATACCCAAGCGAGTCATAGACATGAATCGCCCGTTCGTTATGCGCGAAGACATGTAACGAAATTTTCTTGACGTTCATCCGTTTTACCATCACTTCTAGTAATCGAAGTGCTTCCTTGCCATAGCCTTGATTCTGCTTATCTGACGAAATTTTGACGTCGAAGATGAAGGCAGCACGTCCGCGTGACTCCTCCGTCACATGAATCCAAACCATCCCGATATCATGACCTGTCTCATCACGAAACGTAAACAAATAATGATCCTTCGTTTTCAGACCATCTGGTAATAACGTCGCGAATTCTTGCGTCGCCTTCTCAGGCGCCTCGTTTTCCGCCCACGTACCCGCACGACATTTTTCTGCCGCATATTCCTCGATTGCGACCGGTAGATAAGCGTCATACGTCGCTTGATTCATTTGCTCGATGCGCATGTCGTCACCTCCTGCGTTTTTGCTGACCAGTCCCGACGTAACATCGCATAGACGGCGACATCATGATAGACACCGTACAATTTCTCAGTGTCCCGTAAGACACCCTCTTCCGTAAAACCAAGCCGCTCTGGAATCCGTCTACTCCGCATGTTCTGCGTCGCACACTCGATGACGACCCGGTTCAAGTTGAGTGTTTCGAAGCAATAGTTCGTCACGTATCGGACGACGTCAGTCATGATGCCTTTTCTAAGACCGTTCCCCGCTAAATAATAGCCGATTGATGTCATTTCGAGACTTCGATTGATCTCGTGTAAGGAAAGCGTTCCGACGAGTTCATTTTCTAAATAGATGCCGCACGTAAAACCGTTACCGTTTGCAAACTCTTCTAACCAGGCAGGAATGATCGTTTCCCGATATGTAGTCGCATCTGTCGCGCCGTCGACCCAACCGAGCCACTCGCGCAGATGTTCACGGTTGGCATCGACGAGTGCGAATAATTCCTCTGCATGATGCCGCTCAATCAAGCGTAATGAAATTTTCTCTGAAACGTGTAAAGCGAACATGACATCTCCCCTTTCTAGTATCTGTTGTTTGACGTCACATCGTCGTTTCCCTGCTTGACGTCACTTTCCATTCCATTCGTCTTGAGCGGACATCCATCCCAAGCGCTTCGTAAAAAGCGATTGCCTCTAGATTAGCATCATCGACGCCGAGCTCAATCCGGTCGCACCCGATCGTTTCAGCATGTGCGTAAGCCGCTTGCATCAATCGTTTTCCGACACCTTGTTTTTGATGCGTATCTGAAACAACTAAACTGATAACGTGTAAGTAATGTTTATCGAAGACGAAGCCACTTCCTTCGACGATGTCTTCTTTTAAGACGATCACACCAGCAAGTCCGTCATGCTCGGCGACGAGTAAGGTATAAGCCGGGTTCTCGAGTTGGGACAAGAATAAGTCTTCCGGTACCGGCATCTCATGCGGACGGTAGTGGTCAGGGCGTAAGGCAACATGCTGATCGTGGATTTGTTGAAATAGTGGAATCAATGCCTGAAAATCATCAGGACGGGCTGTGCGGATAGTCATTCAAAAATCGCTCCCTTTCGTTTTGTTGTATATTAACATATTATTCCAACATCCGAATAGTCTTCTAAAAAAATACGACACCCCGTTTTACCGGAATGCCGCCTATCGTTTACTAGCTTATATCGCTTTTGTAAAATCACGTGCCGTCTTGGTCAACGTCGATGCCGCACTCTGGACGTCATGGAACCGTTCGACTGTTTCTGCGACGACGGTAACACTCTCCTTTGCATCGACAGTTGCGTGTGTCATTGCGCGGGCAATCCGCTGCAATTCATCATTCATTCGCTGCGTCGTCTGTCGGACATCGACGACGGCTTGTTCAACAAGTTTCGACAGGTTCCGAACCTCTGTTGCCACGACGTTGAATCCTTTTCCGTGTTCACCAGCTCGCGCTGCCTCGATCGATGCATTGAGTGACAAGAGATTCGTCTGTGACGCAATCGTTTTGATTGTCTCGGTCACTTGCGCGATATCTTGCGCCTGGCGTTGCAGGCGTTCAATCGTCTGATGATTATCACGGGTCGTCTCTGCCATCTGCTCAATCGTTTGACGTAATGCAACACTCTCCCGCTCACCTTTCGTCGAACGCAAATTCAAATCACTAGCAATCACATCAAACGATGTCGCGAACTGTTGAATTATTTGCTGACGGTCCGTGATATCAGAAGCAATCTTCAAGACGCCCGTCACTTCTGTTCCATCGTAAATTGGCATGTACGTTGCCTCAAGCCAAATCGACTGACCATGAGCATCAATTCGCTCAATTTTATCTGCCGCACTGAATCCACTGAATAGCTTATGCCAAAATGCTTGATAACTGTCACTCATCGCAAACTCTGTCGTACAGAAGAGATGATGTTGCATTCCAATCATTTCTTCTCGTTTATATTTCATTGTCTTCGCAAACAACCCATTGACGTCGACAACGCGGCGTTGACGATCAAAGCGGATCATTGCAACGTTATCGCGCATCGCAGCTAAAATATCTTGGGACCCTAGATCAATTGATAGTGGGGTGGTCATGGTTATTAACTCCTCTCGCCATCTACCTCCCGTTACAAGCCATCCAAGATATTACAAATCGGAATAGTATGAATTAAAGATATATGACTAAAATTTTTTATCTATTTATACTATTAACCAGACGCATGAAAAATGAAACGTTATTTTCTTAATTATTCTACTCCTACACCTCCTTTTTAAACTTGCCTTCTCCACCTAATCTGATATACTCAAAACGACACTTATTAAAATAATTTAATAAGTAATTCGGATAGGAGGATTTCCTTTTGACTGATCTCATTTCACGGACTCGTCACGCTTTTTTAGTTGAGCGTCTGGATACGATTCCTGCCATTCAACAAATATTAGGCGTCAGTTTTCCGACAACGAGTAAACAGATCGATCAGTTGCTCACCGCTCAGGAAATCGAAGAGACGCCGCTTGAGTTGATTCGTGGAGGACGTCCAGCAAAACGATACCGGTACCGTACGGATCGCTTTCATGGACTCGCCCTATTCATCGAACGGACGTATCTCAAGTATAGGATCGACGACGTCGGTGGCAACCTGATTACGGCGGATCGCTTATCGATTGATTCGTCGGATCATTTTTCGACTTTATTGAAAACGCTGACAACGTTACTAGACAATCACCCGCGCGTTCAAACACTTGCGATTGGTGTAGCGGGTGCCGTTGATGCTACGGGATTGATTCTGTTTGCCCCGGATTATCCGACGGTAGACGGTCGCCGCTTACAGCAAGAACTGACTGACCGGTTCGCTCGACCGGTCGTCGTCGAAAATGACATGAACGCGGCTGTCATCGCTCCGTCTCAGGAAAGCGAGACGACTGTTTACGTTTACCTCGGAACGAACGGTCCGGGCGCCGGTGTCGCCGTATCCGGGCGCATCGTCCGTGGCGCACATCACTTCGCTGGAGAAATCTCGTTCATTCCGTTTGACGAGCAGCGGAACGTCGGTCAAGTCCTCGCAAATACTTCACCACATACTGACGAGTGGTACGAAGCATTAAGCCGGATCATTCTCTCCTTTACCGTCACCTTAAATCCGGACGTCATCTTATTTGCGGCATCAGACGTCACAAATGACGTATTGACACATTTGACGGACCAATGCGCCAAGCGATTTCCGCTCGACAAGTTACCACAGTTGCGCGAAAGCGACTGGGAAACCGATTATCTGGACGGTCTGATGCAACTCGGCATTCAGTCGTTCATTGAACAGATTCCGTTAGGAGGACTATCCCGATGACTCGTTTATTGTTACCTCTGATTTATCTAGCTTTCATCAGTCTCGGACTGCCGGACGCCTTGCTCGGCACAGCGTGGCCTGTGATGCGGCTCGATCTCGGTGCACCACTTGATATGGCAGGTTGGCTCTTCATGACGATTGCTGCCGGAACGATCGTCTCAAGTCTATTTAGCGGTCGCTTGATTGAGCGTTATTCGACAGGACCCATCACGGCAGCTTCCGCTGGACTAACAGCAGTTGCATTGCTCGGCTTTTTCGTAGCCCCGTCCTTGATTTGGCTCTTCGTCCTTGCAATTCCGCTTGGACTGGGTGCCGGTGTCGTCGACGCGGCACTGAATCATTTCGTCGCTACCCACTATCAAGCCCATCATATGAACTGGCTCCATTGCTTCTGGGGCATCGGTGCGACGGCTGGTCCGCTCATCATGGCTGGTGTGTTGCTCGATTCCGGATGGCGCTCTGGGTACCTCATCGTCGGTGCGCTACAACTGGTCTTGATGATCATCTTGATCGTCAGTTTACCGCTCTGGAAACGCGCTCCGAAACACGTTTCTGAACAAATCCATACTACTCATACATCGTCCGGCAAGCCACGCGGACTGATGGCTGCCCTCGCTGCATTTTGCTTTTATTGCGGTGCTGAAGCGGTCGTCGGTCTGTGGGGGAGCAGTTATCTCGTCCAAGTCCGGTCGTTTTCGGTGACGTCGGCCGCAACTTGGATCTCCGTCTATTATGGCAGTATCACCGCGGGTCGCTTCATTAGTGGTTTTCTCTCTCTCCGTTGGTCGAATCGTCGCTTAATTCGTGTCGGTCAATGGACCGCCTTAGTTGGTGCTGCTTGCTTCATCCTCGCACCCTCTGCCTGGATGCCGCTCGGCTTCGTCCTTGTCGGGCTCGGTCTCGCACCGATTTATCCGGCAATGCTTCATGAGACACCGGTTCGGTTCGGGGAGGCCGCGGCGCAACGTCTGATGGGCGTGCAGATGGCATTCGCCTATACCGGCAGTACGTTCATGCCCCCACTGTTCGGTTGGCTCGCGACGACATATTCACTGTCGCTGTTCCATTGGTTCGCGATTGGACTGATTTTCTTGATGCTGATTGCAACGGAAGGCTTGAACCGGATGTTATTCAAACAACGATTAGCCAAAGCCTCTTAATGAAGAAAGGATGAGTAAAAATGAAGATTGAACATATCGCTCTCTGGGTGGCAGATCTGGAAGGAATGCGTCAGTTCTATGAAACGCATTTTGATGCGAGGACAGGTGAGCGCTACCATAATCCGACGAAAGGCTTTACATCGTATTTCCTGACATTCTCGAGTGGTGCGCGTCTTGAGTTGATGAAACGGACGGACATTACAGAAAAAGCATTCAGTACACTCGGTTATGCCCACTTCGCCTTTTCACTTGGAAGTAAACAAGCAGTCGATGACTGGACGGCTCGGTTACGGGACGCAGGTATAACGCATCTTGATGGTCCACGGACGACGGGAGATGGCTATTATGAAAGTACGATTGCGGATCCGGAAGGTAATGTGATCGAATTGACGATTTAATGATGAAACGACGCAATCCCTCATTCTGAATCGAGTGAGGGATTCTTTATTGATCGATGACTATTCCATTGTATCCTGCTTGTTCGTAAGTCCCTTGACGAGCTGACTTCCGACGATCAATCAATCGTCACCTCTTTGTATGATAAGCCTTTTAAGCAGGCTATATGGAAGCGACTACTGCAAAACTCTTTATCCACCAACATTTGTAATGTTATACTTAAAAAGAACCAAATTATGTCTATATATATAAATTTTAAGAGGAGGTAGTTTATGCGGAAACATCTAGGATGGATCTCGATAGGAATCGTCGTCTTTACTTTTATATCGTTCAAGTTCTTGCCTTTCAATGGTTTTTGGGGAACTAATTATATGGTAGCGGGTATAACACTCGCCTTAGTGACAGTCATTCTAAGTCTAAAAAACACAGGTAAAATTCTCGCGTTAACGCTACTCACCTCTTTATTGATCTTTTTCATTTTTTCAGTGATTGGCTTCTTAGCACTAGCTTAAGTATTTCGTGAAGCGATGAAGATACGGTTTACGATTAACTAATATCATTACGATATGTATTCATAAACATGTTATACGTTTTTGTATCGCCAAATAGAAGGAAACAACCGCGATCATCATAAAGATTCATGATGATCTTTCGATCTACGTTCACGAAAAAGACTTCCGGATAATATGTATAGGTTTGATGAAATCTTGGTTGTAGCGTTGGGAAATCCTGATTGCAAATCGCTTTGATTAAACGCTTGTATTCTAATGCTTTTTTGTTCGGTAATAAAACGGCATATTCGACCACTTGCTCTTCTTCATCCATCACTTTCTCTACATACTTTACTCTGTATTTATCTTCTTTACGCTTCAACTGACGAAGCACTTTTGTCGCTGTCTTTTGATAATATCCCTGTTCACTTCTCACGTGAGTGACTAAATAAAGTTGATCCTCCTCTTGGAAGATATCATCAAACAGTTCAATCGACTTTTTATACACTTGATGGAAGTAATCAATATTGATTTCATCTGAATTTTCCTTTAACTGATAAAGATCTCTCACTAAGTCTACGTGCAATACTAAATCTTTCTTGACGAAGGATCGGTCAAATAAATTCACACTTCCATAATTGTTTTGTAAGTATTGTTTTAAGTTCATTCCAGTTCTCCTTATTTTCTTATGAATGATAGTGTTACTACATGTATGTTTTGACTGACAGAAATCGATATATTTTTAACGCACATGTCCGATAATAGTTAACTCACTGTAGAAGGGAAATAAAACCATGATCATTGATACGCTTTTTAAGCGTCCTGAATATCTAGAAGTTGTCGCTAACATGATTCATGTCGAATTCATTCAAAAGAAACAAGGGACGACAACCTTCGAAGAAGTGAAAACATTTTTAGAAAATCACCCAAATGAATCGTACCCTGTGACATTCGTGGCTTTAAACGATTTAACATGTGTAGGAACCGTCTCCCTGTTTGAACATGACTTGAAAGAACGCCCCGCCTATTCGCCTTGGATCGCTTCTTTAGTTGTCGAAAATGCCTATCGAAGTCAAGGCATCGGACAACAACTCATCGATCAATTAATCATTTACGCGAAGTCACGACAAATCCAAACAATCTACCTAAAAACAGATAATGCTTCTGCATATTATAAAAAATTAGGTTGGACACTGGTCGAAACGATTGAGACTAAGGACCCGCCCCTACATATTTTTGCCTACAATATTGAAGAAGCTTAGTACACCCTAGTGAGCGACGAAAGCAATCTTGTAAAAATCTTCTACCACACTGAGATAACAGAAAGGACGTTTTTATGGATCTTGAAATTAAAAGCTATCTTGAAATTCCGCCTGAAAAAGAAGAGCTCGATATGTATCAAACCTATCCAGGATTCGTAGAGATGACCGATCTCATCGACAACACTGTCTTTAATTACGCTTTTGGTCGAGCTGGCGGATATCCTGCCGGAAAAGTCGTCTTTTGTATAGAGGGGGCACCTCTCCCTTTTAACACATCAGTGAGTGAGCTATACCTGTTTTGGCATGCATTGATAAAAAGCATATCCACAAACGATTTACATCACATCGAAAAATTCGATTGGACACTTCCATATGAAAACGAAGAAATTTCTAACCATTCCATCCTTCGATTTTTCTATCGAAAAAAACTAGTAGAATTTCATTATCAAAATCAACTCTTGGCTACCTTTTCACTAGAGACATATACAAAAGCAGTCCTACAGGGGTTTTTAGATTTCATGTGGCATACGAATCTGGAGTTCGAGACGATCGTGTATGATTCGCTAGGTGAGGAGATTGATTACGCAGCGATGCGAGAAGACATAGGAGACGATTTATACACATGTCGCTACATCTTCTTACAATTCATGAAAGAACTTTATCGCAGAAAAAATGATGATGTACAAACGTTGGTTGACTTTGATTTTAAGATTAGTCGGTCTTTTTCTAAATTACATTATGATTTAAATGACTAAAGGCTTGCTGATATGAACGGAGTTACATCCCTTTTTTAAATCGATCCTTCGTATTCGCATAGACGCCTGCAAAGATGATAAAAAACAAGAGTAGAACGAAGCCTACTATAAATAAAAATGAATACCCAGATATCTCACTAAATGCAATTAGTAATAGGCTAAAACTAATCCCATACATCATCTTCCCCATGAATTTACATAAAGCGACTTCGTCATATGTTTCCTTTTTACTATCTGACATCGTATTATATCCTGCAAGCAATGAGCCGCCCTTTCCTCTGGATAAAACGATCGCAAACACTACCATGGGGACTAGGATCACAAAATAAACGATGGATTCGTTCAAGATCATGCACTCCTTTCTTTTGTATGAATAGATGTCGTGTTATTTATCCATTTACGATCTACAATCAGTCTGAGTTTCATAAAAATATCATAAGTACACTACCACAGTAACATGTTGATTTTAGTACATGATCGAAAGGATGATCGTAAGTTGAAACGCTTAATCGTACCCATTATCTGTATCCCTTTATTGATTCTATCCGCATGTAAGGAAGAACCGTCAAATGATCAAGCCCGAGCAGAGACCGTAAAGATCGACCAAGACAGTGAACTGAACATCGTTCCACTATATGTCTCTTATCAAAAATACTTAAATGCCTCGCTTGAAGCATTCGATTCTGAATGTAGTAAAAAAAATTATGCGAAATACGTACTTCATGAGATCGATCGCGTTGGAAAACAAGAGCAGTTTGATCCAACCTCTTTAAAAGAGTACTTCATGTTGCAATCAACGGCTTATCCCGAAGCGCTACTCGATCGAATCGACGCCTTATTCAAACGTCAAGATGACATCAAAAAAATCATTACCAAAAACTACACTATTGCTCATGACGTTCTCCCGAAGAAAAAAAGCACGATCTTCATTGCACCTCTCAATTCGGAGTACATCCGAATGACTGAATCGATGGGAGGCGTAGCGGCAGCGGCTTATAAAGATACGTTTATCTTATATCTAGACTCTGACTTTGATGAGAATGTCTTAGCGTATACGATTGCCCATGAATATCATCACTTGATTCTTCAGGATCGACCTGAATATCAAATGAATAACGTACTCGATTCCGCCATCGTTGAAGGAAAGGCGGATGCCTTTGCTGAGCGTATCCTTAAAGGTATGAAGCCACCATGGGCTATTCCAATGGACACTTCAACGAAAAAGCATGTTGCACAATTGATACACAGCGGTGAAGCCTCTTATGAAGATATGATAGATGGTAATACTGAAAAAAAGCTTCCCCGCTGGAGTAACTATAATCTCGGTCGAGACATCATCGATCATTACATTTCATCCCATCCGAATGCTTCGATTAAAGAATGGTCATTTGCAACGGAAGACGATCTCTTAGAAGGCTACACCTATCAAAAATTACTTCAACAATAAAAATAAGCAACGTTATTTCACTAAATGTAGTGAGAAAACGTTGCTTATCACCTGATATAGCAATATAGGACATAAACTATGATTATCGTTCATCATTCATTTGATGGATATTTACGAGGTGACTTTTTAAAAAAAGAACCTTCTATGATAAATAAAAGAAAAGCGATTCCTATAGACTTAATTCCATATTCGACCCAAATATCAGCCGTTCCCGGTACCCCTTTGAAAATTAAAAAGAAAACCATAATAAATATTGCTACAAAAACACTCTCTAAAAATCGATTTTTCATCTTCTTCCTTAACGCCTCTTTCTCTACTTCTTTTTACTTTTATATACATAAATATATTATATTTTTCCTATTTTTATATAATTACATAATTAAATTACCAATTCAATTAAATTATCGCTAAATCAAAAAATTACATTTAATTCATTTCTTTCTCCTTAATTACTAAGCGTTCACATAATTATTTTAGATATATCCTAATACATTTGTCTTGAAGGATCGTCTGTCTCAATTAGCTTTTTTGATTTATTCGCCCTTTCATATTTTAGTTTTTATCAACCCCACTGACACGATACGCTTTGATACGTTTCAAACTGTAGATACACGAGTTGATTCGTACCAAGATGAGTGAGTCTGAGTGAGTGTTGTGATGGTTGCGTGTAAGGCAATTCGAATCTGACATCTTCGATTTTTTTCAATAAAAAGGATGCCCAGTGCCGATCGTATTCATTCTCGGACAGAACCTCCCATAACGCATCCTCACAATGATTTGCCTGGTAGATATACAATTTCATAATCGTATTCTTTGCTATCACATGTAACCCCGCGAATACAGGAGGATTCGGAATTCGCGGTTTTTGAATGACCAATGTATAGCCCTCTTTTAGAAGACGATCTAATTGTTCCCGGCTATCCGGAATCTCTTCTTCGATGACGGAAGTCGGCAGTTCTCTGATGCGAATCGGTAATCCCACCTCATATTCAAAAGGGTCTTCGAGTGCGAGCAAGTCTTCACGGTAATAGATTATTTTCATGAGATTATCCTCACATTCTTTTATGGAGTGCTTTCAGATTACACGCGCGCCACGCATCACGGAAGATATCTTGGAAAGTCGTTGCCTTCGGTTTGAGTTTCAACGTTCTATAGTCGAAGCAATAGACGGCTTCGTCCGGACGCTCTTTCAACACCGCATAGTATTCGTCCTGTTTAAACGACGAACCAAAAAAGAAATACTTGTCGCGGATTGCATCGAACTCGGTTAACGCGTATTCATCGAGACTATCCGAGAGATTGCCTTGGATCTCATGCGATAACCCGTTCCAACTCGTCAACGGAATACCGTTTAAGTTCAATTCTTCGGAAAAACTCACACCGTTACAGACTCTCAAAATACCTTTATACCACTCCGGAATCACAAAATGATTGGTCTCGAATGATTGGATGCGAGCTTCTGGACAAGGACTCTCCACGGACACTTGATAGTTTTGGATGGAGGATGAATAATCATACGAATACAGCTTGTGCTCCACCTTCTCATCTTCGATTGGAATACTGTATTTCAAGGATTTTTGATCGTTCACATAAAATAGTCGCATCGCCTGAAGGATATTCGTAAGAAAAACATCATCTGGCAAAGCAGTGTTCTGATGATTCAGTCGTGGAACTTCGACGTCTTCCAGCGATATTTCTTCCTCGTCATCGTTTTCTTTAAAAGCCTCATGTTCTCCGAGGACGATCGCAATCCCTGTCACGTTCTCGTCTTCTCGTCGGACGAGGACTTCATAGTGCCCGTCCCCCATTAACTGAACGGCGACACCGAACGGAAACAGGAAAATCTCGTCTTCCATCATTTCGTCTGAAATTGCGATATAGAACGGGTCGATTTCTTCGTCGAACTCCAGCGTATTTCGAATCTCCCAATCGATGGCTTCCCGTCTCCCGTAATCCGCTGTGTTCATGACGACGAGCTGCGCTGAATCGACGACGACTAGATCGGATAGCGGCTCAAAATCCGGTGGAGCCATCTCCGTTTCTTTATTCACTGTTAGGTAAAGCAAATTGATTGATTCGAACTCATCTTCGTCATAGAAGATCGTCCAAATCGAACCTTGTTTAACCGGAATCGTCACGTTGTATTCTACATCCGGCTCAAGGAAAGCTGGATCCGAGACGATCAGATTCCCTTTGTGACTTGTAAACGTCCCTAGCTTTTTCATGGTGCATCACCCTTCTTACAGATTTCCATCATACCGGAACGGATAGTCGCTTATTTTTTCTCTTCATCCAACTCGGATCCACTGATTCAAGATCGGTTTCAGAAGTCATTCTTTTAGCGGATGAATCAAGAGGACTGAAGCGTCTATCTCTCTCTCACAGGTAGATAGCAACCAATTCACAAACGTCCGAAGTTCCATGTATTCGCTTCTTCATTGAATCTATCCATATGTACCAACCACACTTTACGCAAACCGCGATCTTTCGCAAGAAGAGCGGTGTGAAGACGTGGTAGATCAGAAACGATAAGGTCTTGTAATAACTTATCTAGAAGCGACATGTTTCATCTCCTTTTAAAGATGTCATTGCTCCACTTTCATTTGTTGTCTCGTTTTTCGAAGATGAAACCATAATAGTATTCCCGTGCCTATCGAAAGAACCGGGAAAAGATACGGGATGTACGATTCCTGCTGATGAATCACGTGCATGAAAAAGTAACTAACGAAGCAGACGATTCGAAGCCATGTAGGAAGATAACCTTTACCGAGAAAAGCTAAAAGCATCAAAGGAATACCCATTCCAAACACTACAATTGGTAAGACAGAGAACGGTGTCACGAACTGAAACAGACCAAGTCCCATAAGGATATAGGCGAACCAGAACGTCCGTCGTCGAAACTTCTCGCGTTCCTTTCGTCCAGGTTGCATCCCGTAAATATCATCCTGCTTGTATCCTTCCGCTTGTTTCTCGGCAATCAGTTCCTCCATCCGTCGTTTCGCTTGACGCCTCGTCGAGTACTGTTCTTTCTTCTCATCGCTGACATCTTGATCCAACTTCCATTGCTCGGTGACACCGTGATAGATCTGGATTGTTCGACCATCACGATACAAGTACCAAAAGTACGTAATGCCACCCACCTGTTTACTGAGTGTCTGAATCATGTTAACCCTCCAGATCTGCTAGGACATCTTCTGGATCCAGTTCAAGTCCGACGAGCTCCGGTCCCCAGTTCAAGCCACAATACATTTCGTCGTTAATCATGTTCGGTAACCAGCCATTCATGTACAAATCCAGGTCTAAGCGAATCAGATGATAGTCCGCCCATTCCTTCGTTTGCAGTGCTTTTGCCGCCGCTTCCGTCGAAAAGAATAATAGGACGTCCGTTTCCTCTTGATTCGACGGACAGTACGCCCAGCCCGTCTGTTCCAACTTCGATAATCCATAGACAGCACCCGTCTCAACAACCGTCTGTAAGAAGTCTTCTGCTTGTTCCGCACTCTGTTCCATTTGTTGTTCCTTTTCAACGAACGCATTCAATGTCGCTGCTACTGGAAACAACTCTTGTTCATCGTGGTCCCACAAGACGATCGTCTCTGTGTCCGGTAACTGATATCCGAGTTCGTCACCTGTTCCGTCCGCCGCAATCCGCAAGAACCCTTCTGGATACTCTTTTGCATCTGTCAAATTGACACGAACAAGATCGTCCCATGTTCGCTTGATATACTGCTCGTCCTTGATCGGATGAAACTCCCATTCACCGACATTGAACTTGTTTTCGCGCTTGTACCAGTTTCGTAGTTCTTTCGGAAGCTCGAAGCCGAGTACTGCCTCTACTTCTTGTAGTCTCTCTTCCGTAACGCCTGGTAAGCCGACTTGAACTGTCATCTAAATGACTCCTTCTTATACATTTTTGTCTTTAATTTTTCCGATTAAAGTTCTTTTCTGCGGGATAAAGTCCGGTCAAACGCCTGCCATAATGAACTTTTGCCTGCCCTATCCGAAGCCGTGTCACACCATACTGTTTTTTTAATATTCAATGACGGGTTCAACGACATAAGACGGTTCAACGATATGAAGGACGAATTCGATCACTTCTGGGCCATAATCATCTTCAAAGAAATACCCGTTGCCGATTTCAATAAGAAATCCGTTGAGATCTTCTTCAATGTTCGAACGATGCTCAAAAATGACGTCATACTCTGTATCCTGACAAAATATCTCGACGACAATTTCGTGGTAATCTGCTTCTTGAACGACAGAATATCCGTCTTTTTCTTTCTCTGCTACGAGCTCCCCAATGTAAGCATCCAGATTAAAAAAGCGCGAGAACTTCTGCTCGCTCATTGGTTCTTCTAACCGTTCTCCTATGATTCCGTGATACGTGTAGAGTATCCGTCCATCCTTCTCGAACAGCCAAAAATGATTTTGACCGTTAATTGGTTTGATGAGTTGCATGACTTTCCTCCCGTCCTATAGATCCGCGAACCATTCTCCGTTTAGCTGACGAATCACCGTATCGCTTGGTAACTGTTGTCGTAGTCGTTTTGCCCAGTCCGTCCGAAGATCATACGCGAATTGTTCTTCGTTCGAGAGCAGATAAAGCATTGTACCATCGCCGACAATCACGACGGTCGTCTCTTCCGGATAAACAAATCGATCTTCTAAGACACGTGTTTTTCGGAACGTCGTTTCGACCTCTCGTTGAATCGACAAACGATCAGAATACGAAAACATGAACAGTTCGTTCATCATTCCGACTCCATAAGCGTGTTTAAGAATTAGTTCAAGCATCTTAGTATCTTCAATCTTGACCGTGAAGTAATGACTCTCCCTTGTCGATGTTCGTTTTCTGCGTAACCATCCGTCCGTTTGTTTTTGCTTAGACAAGACATGTGAAACGAACGACATTTGATGCTGCGTGAAGAACGCTTTATTGTCTTTTTCCTCCCCTTTAAAAGCAAAAAAGGTCGCGTAGATCGGAAAACGATTTTGATGATTTAGAAAATCAAATAGGAAAGCTTGAGTTTCGACCGCATTACCTCGTGCTTCCGAATCAAGATTTATCTCATATGCCTTATTCATTGGTCCGTCTAGTACTAGCGATCGTTGAATGTCATCTTCAAAAAACGCATCCGTAATCTCACACTCGAGAACGAAGAGCTGTCTCTTAGCGTTCAATGCTTCGATTGCTTCTTCGTCTCCAAAGAGCGGATGACGCTTTAAATTAAGCAATTGCATCTCAGTTTCATATAACAACTCATTAAATTCATCGACACCGTATTGTTCGATGTATGCGACTTCTGAAGCAAAGATCGGTACGAACCAGACTGGTAACACCGTCCCCGGTTCCCCGAATGCCGAATTCCCTTTATAGACTTGAAATGATTCTTCAAAGTAGAACGGTGTCGTCACGTATAGGGCAGCGAAACCATACTTCGATAACAAGCCATTCGGCATCGGTAAGTACTCGCCTAAATCATAAGCGTGTCCAGTCTTTAATGCTTCCAGCGTCAAGCGATGGAGTAATTCAATCATGTCCGACTCCGCCTCTTGTTGCATGAAGGAGAGCATCACTTCTTGATGGACGACGGCACCGTTCTCAAATTGCAACGGGTAGCGCAATAGTCCGAGTGATGTCACCATCCTCGCATTCGTAAACGGTGCATTTTGAAACTGAACCAATTGAATCGCCTGCTCTTGTAATTCTTCCATCTCGAGATGACCTGTAATTTCACCGCAATGAGCTTCTAAATGTTCGATGTAATTCATTTTATATCCTCATTTCATGACATGAAGGAAATATCCTTTCCAAAAAATAACCTCTACTATATATTATATATTTCATAATACATTTTTAGGAATTTTTATTTATTGTTTCTTATATTACTTTGTTAAGAAGTTTTGATATGAAAGAAGTACTCCATATAAAAACCCTTTCCTTTTAGACTCAAAAAGAAGAGGGCGACAATTTATCCATTAACGCATTCCATCGAAGAATTTTAGGATTTTTTTATTTTTATATTTTTTCGCATAATCAATGGCCGTTTTTCCATTGGCATCCTGATGCTTCGGATCTGCTCCGTGTTGTAGTAATTCATGAACGACCTTAGCGTGATTATAACTAACTGCTAACATCAGCGGCGTCGCGTGACTATCAAGCGGGTTTTCAGCTTCCACTTCCGCCTGTCCCTCAATCAGTGCTTTAACGGCTTTGGCATTTCCTTCTCCCGCCGCAGTGTGTAATGGGGTGAATCCATGTACTGTGCGCAAATTCACATCCGCCCCGGCTTGAAGTAATACGTTGATACACTTCACTTTATTTTCTTGTGCAGCATAGTGGAGTGGCGCGTATCCATCTCCACCCCCATCAAATCGATTGATGTATTGTGTTTCGCGAGCGAGCGCCTCAAGAATTTTTGAATTGCCAGTTTTACTCGCAACCACGTGCAACGCATTATATCCATCCGTATCGATCTCGAATGATACTCCTTGCTGAATGATTTCAATCGCAATCTCCGTTTGATTATCAAGTAGCGCGATATGTAAGGGTGAGAACCCTTCCCGATTCAGTTTTTCAAGATCTGCGCCGCTCTCAATCAAAAGCCGGACAATATCCAGATATCCTTCTTGAATCGCCCAGTGTAGCGGACTGTATCCTTCCTCATCCAGCATATCGATATCTGCTCCGCTTCTGATCGCTTTTCGGACCTTCTTTAGCTCCCCTTGAAAAGCATAGTCATTCAATGCATACTTTGACATATGTAACGCTCCTCCTAACACAACTAAAGAATGATATACCCATATCTCCAATTACCTCTTACGTTCATTCTTTTTACAATTAACCTCTTACTACGAACTGCTTGTTCCGTCTGAAGCAGGGTGATCTACTGTAAGGATCGTCTTATAGATTTCTTCAAAAATGTTTTCTTTTTCTTGTTGGTCCGGTTTCGGGTTATGTATGCCATATTCCCAACTCTTCTCCACTTTTTCCTTTGCATAATAAACTCCTGTGACATAGCTATTGCTCCCGGTCTCGATTTCATCCTTATATGATATCTCTGGATCAACGAAAGGCGCATACGATTTTTTACTCCCGATGAAGAAAAAAGGAACTCTAGATTTTTTGTAGACAGTCGCATACTCTTTTTCAGATGCTGCTTGTAAGTGCTGCTTGTCTATGAATACCGCATCAAACTTTTGTAGATCACCTTTTAAATCAGTCAGTGATATCTTCTTGACTTTCGGTTCAGTCGTGACTGTCGGAAAACGTCCTACAACAGCAACGTTTAGATCAATTTTTTCATGGATTGGCTTATTCTGAAATTCGCTATGTTCGCTACATGCGGAGAGAAAAATATTTCCGAATAGGAACGAGCCAATTAAGGTTTTATTCATTCCACTCTACGTCCCCTTTATTTAAGCAACTCTAAAACATCTCGCTTGATTGATTTTAATCTACAAAAAAGAATGCCTATATAGACATTCTTAGTGATTCAAGACCATTTTTCTTCAGCATCCACCCAACAATTGTTTTTTAAATCAAGAGAGTCATCACTATCGTGCAAAGTAAAGTACGATGGAAGATCTAGTGACGCTCCACCAGCTTTTTCCCAACATCTTTTGAACCACTGTGCAAAAAGGTTTTGTTCTTTTGAAATTAATATTTCTTCATTTTGCTCATGAAAATCAAAAAAAGTATCGAGTTGACTGTCGTTCATTTGATGATATTCGACTTCTTGTAATACATCTTCGCTCCCAGCAAAAACAGTTGAATCGCTTCCTTCGTTAAATACTTCATTTGCTTCTTTATCCATTGAGAACATGATGACCGAAAGTTCAAATCTAGTCGGTTCAATGAATGCTGTGAAGTCCAGTACTTCGATGTCCTTTGAGAACGGATAAGAAAAGATTTTCTGAAGTTGGTCCACCACTAAACCTGACTGCTTTTCAAGATGGACCTCAATTGAATCAATATAGTTTTCGACTGTAAACATGATAAGTACCTCCAAGCATGAATCTATCAATTTATATTATTTATTCGTCAGCTTTGCTTAATGTTTTCACTGTGTTTCTCTTGAAGTCGTCTCTCTAGAACTAATACGTATATTACGGCAACCAATACTCCTATTATTCCTGGCAAAATAGCAACGATGGGATCCTTCGAATATGCGAATGGAATTAAATACGTAAACAACATCTTGATTCCATATGAAACCAACAAAGATGTCAGTAAAACTAAGGTTGTAGTTCGCTTTTCAATATTCCCAAAAAATTGACGTCTTTGTTTCTCTATCTTATGTATACCGAGCCAAGATAACATCTTCAAATCTCCTTTGTTCGTAGCTAATACTCGACCACCATCACTCTACCATACGACCTTCTATTTGTATTAAAAAGTAAGTTTATTTTAATGATTTTTACCAAAAACTCTTGTCATTATAAAAAGATGCATAAGGGAATAATGAAATCTGACGCGTTAAGTAACTGAAAAAGAATTTTTTTACGGTGTTTGTTCAAAAAATTTTCTTTTCTGTACAAAAATTTGGACTGGCTATAGGCAGTAATTTATTTTAAATTAGCATCAATAAATTTCTAATACAATAGATAGGAAGACAGACGTCTAGAAGTAAAACATACACTTTTAATTGTTTTAACATCACTCTTTTTTGTATACTAATAATGGAATTTATAGAAATAAAAGGAGGTATTTTCTTGAGAGCAAAACTCGGCTGGATTTCTATCGGATTAATGATTCTTACTTTCTTGGTACTTTTTACATTCCCGATCAACGGGTTTTGGGGCGACGCCATCCTCATTGGTGGTCTGGTCCTTGCATTATTAGCTGCTATCTTTAGTAATAGAGGTGTAGGTAAAGTGTTAGCCTTTATTTTAATGACAGTTCTTTTAATTTTGTTTGTACTATCTGTCTTGAATTTTTTAGGGATATTCGCATAAAATCGTATAGTTCAAACAGGATGTCGAATGTCTATCCTTTTAAAAAGATATGACTGTCTAAAAAAAACGTTCCCCCTCTAGAACATATGCAAGAGAGAAAACGTTCTTATATATTCAGTAGATCGTCACGCAACCATTTCATCACAACTTTATCTGACCGTACTCTCTTCACATCCCCCATTATATCTTCGATTGCTTTTGGAGTTTTGACCTTTTAGATCAAAGTTTTTACTATCCTCTGCAAAAGTCAGTTTTTTAGAAATACACCTTTTCATTTTTACTCAAGAACCGATTTAAACTTTCCTTTATGAATGACATCTGAAAGCGGTGTTAATGAGAACTCTTGTAACGTCTGCTCAGATTTTTTTTGTCGAAAATCTGACATTAACTCCGTTCCTAGGCTGTAAATCGTCAATCGAGGAATCTCCTTCGCTTCACTTCCAGTGCTAAGTTCTTCATAGCTTAAGGAGTTGTTCTTGACCTGTTCGAGTATCTTCTTTTTATCGCTGGAGGCCATCTTCTCCGTTTCTATAGGGGGAGCTTCTGGATAAAGTTCTTGCGCAAACACCTCCGCTTTACCTTCGAATATGAGATAGTCGATGGAACTTGGTTGCCTGATTTCAGGATGTTCGTTCACTACGGAATGATTATACTCATGTGCGACGGCGTACTTCAGAATTTCGGGCGTATACTCTTCACCTAACATAATCACCATGCTACCATCGCTCATCGCAAAACCCATCAACCCGCTCGTCGCCTTTGCGGCATATCGATACTCTTCCGATAATGGTAACATCAGGATGATTTTATCTTTACCAGGAATTTGGTCAGCTGATTTACGGAGTGCCTCATGAACAGATTTCATATTTTCTTTCTCTTCATCCATCAGACGCTTCGTCAATCGTTTTAAATCGTTCACATAGGAAGTGGCGTTAGTCACGTCATTGAACCCCTTAAAGTCAAAATAGATATCCTGGTCTTTCTGAATGCGATCCAGTTCCCGACGGACGGTTTTATCGAAGATTTGCTGTAAATCCTCGTCTGTCACGTTTGTATCCTTCATCTTTTTCTGAACTTTTTTGATGTAGTCGATATAGGCTGGGTACAACGTGATGATTTTTGCATGCTGGTCCTTCGCTAGTTCAACTTCTCGAATAGTGGACTTTGATTTCTCAGCCGGCTGCATCGGTTGGGATGAACACCCTGATACAAAACAGATGAGTATTGAAAAAAAGAATGCTACACATATTCTCAAAATCATTACCCCTTTAAAATGACATCAATTACATTTATAAGTAATTATTATACAATGAATTAACTTAAAATAACATTTTATTTATTTCGAATAATTATTACGTCTCTCTTTTAAAAGGTAATGGGGAGACTCGGCAAGGAATCACGACCGATTCTCCAGTCCGAACAAGATTAATACTCTCAATATCGAACTTTCATCGTACGTTCCGTGAGCACTGTCTCACAAAGTATGTCCTGTAAGGGTAACTGCCAGTCATCGAAAGCTTTTTCACCATATTCAGTTTAGTGCTCCTAGGTCTCGGAGGAGATAGATGACATGAATCCTTTCAACTGGAAACTCCATCGTTATAACACGTACTTTATTCATCGTCGTGTCAAGAAACGACTAAAAACCTGAGCACGGTGGAGTACCGGCTTCAGGTTCTCAAGATCGCCGACAAACGTTTATTGTCAAAAGATCTCATCGTCTCATTCAGTTTTAAAACACAGTAAAAAAGAGGACCACTTCGCAGAATCACTCTGTCGAAATCCATCCTCTTTCTAACTTAAGTCAATTTAATCAAACAAATGACCGTAGCATCAGTCCGAAATCAAACGTATACGTGATCCGACGCTTGCATTATCTACCGATGTATACAGACGTAAAGACGAATTTATCATAACGGTGTCTTGAGAACGAATACTCGAACGGTTTCCCATTACCGAGGAATACGACTTGTTCCACTTCGATGACGGGATCAGTCTCCTCGTTCCCGAGATATTCATGATCCCATTGATTCGGCTTGTCTGCACGAATCATCTTGTGTGAACTCGTAATCGTATAACCGAGTTCTTCTTGGATATATCGGTAAATCGAACTATCGAGGACTTCTCGCGTCACTCCAGTAATCAACGAAGACGGCATGAACGTATGTTCGATCACATATGGTTCGTCGTCAACATATCGAACACGCCGTATTTCATAGACGGGATCGGTCTTTTCGATCATCAGATGGCGCGCGACCTCGGCTTCCGGAAAACGAACCTCAAACTGAAGCACTTCACTTCTGACAGCCCGCTCCCCGAGCAGCTTCGTCAACCCTTGTGACTCTTTGTTTAACACGTTGATTCTTCCTTGGGAAAAGCTTGACGGTAAGATGAATGTTCCTTGCCCCCGTTGACGATAAATGATTCCCTCGAGTACGAGGATTTCTAAAGCACGCTTCATCGTCATCCGGCTGACCTCAAACTCTTCTGCTAGTTGAATCTCATCTGGCATCGCCTCTTCGACATTGTATCCGCCATTAAGAATTCGTTCCCGTAATTCATCTGCAATTTTTTCATACTTTGGTTTCTTTTTATTAGACATGACAACACCCCATGTATAGACATATACATATAATATAACAAAAAAAGAGGATCAAGGCTAGATATACCCTGATCCTCTTTGATTTATCTTACGAATCCATTTCCTTCGATGAGATGCTTGAACCAGTGACCGCTCTTTTTCACTATTCGCGTCTGATTCGTCAAATCGACACCGACGAAACCATATCGGTTCTTATAGGCATTACTCCATGACCAGTTGTCCATGAAGGTCCAGAGATGATAGCCTTTGACGTTCGATCCTTCTTCTAAGGCTTTGTGCACCCACTTCAGATGCTCTGCGATGAAATCGATCCGGTAATCATCCTGGATACTACCATCCGCGTCTCGGTAGCGTTCTTCTCCTTCTACCCCCATTCCGTTTTCTGAAATGAAGCACTCGATGTTCCCATAATTCTCACGTACGTTTGTCAGGATATCATAGATGCCTTTCTCGTAGATTTCCCAACCACGATGCCGGTTCATCTTTCGTCCCGGCATCTCATAGTAATCGAAAAGATGCTCTGGCATGAACGGCGCCTTCGGGTTCGGAAGATGTTCTTTCACCTTGACACGTCTCGGCTGGTAGTAGTTGATACCAAGCACATCGACCGTATACATGGCGATTTTCTGCCGGTCCGTCTCGTCCATCGTCGGGAGGGCATTCTGCTCGTCTAACAGTTCGATTAATTCGGGGGGGAATGTACCTAAAACAGATGGATCCAAGAAGGAACGATTGAACAGGATATCCGCGAGATGCGCCGCTTGTCGATCTGCTTCACTTTGACTTCTTGGATAAGACGGTGTCAGATTGAGAATGATCCCGATTTTCCCTGTTTGTTGTGTATCTCTGTATGCTTCGATTGCAAGGGCACTTGATAGAATCGAGTGATAAGCGACTTGGACTGCTCGCTTAAAGTCTACGACGTTCGGATAATGAAAATCGTACAAGTAGCCCCCTTCGACCGGGACGATTGGTTCGTTATGGGTAAACCATTTTCCGACACGGTCTCCGAACAGTTCAAAGCAGGTTTTGGCATAAGCAACATAATGCATCACGACTTCCCTGCTTTCCCATCCTCCTTTTTCTTGTAAGGCAAGCGGCATATCGAAATGATATAAATTGACGAACGGTTCGATCCCTGCTTCAATCAACTCGTCAATTACACGATTGTAGAAATCGACCGCTTCCGGATTGATGTTTCCTTCTCCCGTTGGAAATAGACGAGACCAAGAAATCGATAGTCGAAATGAATTGTGCCCGAGATCCTTCATTAAAGCGATGTCTTGTTTGTACTGGTGATAAAAGTCAGATGCTACTGAAGCACTGACACCATCAAAAAAGCGGTTCGGTTCGACCTCGTACCAGTGATCCCAAATGTTCGGGCCTTTTCCACCTTCATAGGCGGCTCCTTCCATTTGAGTCGCCGAGGCAGCTGTACCCCACCAGAAATCCGTCGGAAAATCATATTTTTTAATCGTAGTCGTCTTGTTCTCTATCTGATTCATTATTAGCACATCCTATCTCTTATTTTTCACTCATCCGGTAGACGTTATCCGATCTGTTGATTTTTCTCTTGTGTAGTATTCGCTTCTTCCCGTTCTTTCTTCAAATTCAATCGGTCAATGAAGACGAGGAACGGGAACCAGACTGCCATGATGATTGCAAAGTTGACTAGTTGTAGTAGCCCTCCGGCTAGCGAATTCGTTGCCATCATCCCACTGATGAACATCGGGACGGTCCAAGGTACAGCAACACCAGTCGGAGGTGGAACGATCCCCGTTGACATCGCGAAGTACGTCACCGTCACCGTAATCAGTGGTGCGACAATCCATGGAATCATGATCAATGGATTCATGACGATTGGTAGTCCAAAGATCATCGGTTCATTGACGTTGAAAATACCAGGTCCGATTGACAGCTTTCCAATTTGTTTCATCTGTTTCGATCGCATGAATAACAAGATGGCAACCACGACAGCGAGTGTCGAGCCGGAACCACCAATTCCAACCGTGTAGATCTCGATGAATTGTTTACTGATGATGTTCGGAATTTCTCCGTTCGACGTGTACGCATTCAAGTTTTCAAGGGATAGTGTATTCCAAATCGGATCCATGACCGAGTTGACGATGACTTGTCCGTGCAATCCAAAAAACCAGAACAGTTGAACAAAGAAGATGGCGATTAATGTCGGGAAGAGTCCGTTCCCTAGATTGACGAGTGGTTTTTGAACAAGATTGAAGATGAGATCGTGTAAGTTCGTATCTAACAGTGAAGTGACGGCAATGTTAATACCGAGGAATACGGTGAGCGTAAGTAATGCCGGGACAAGGGCAGAGAACGATTTGGCGACTGCTGTCGGCACACCAGCAGGCATTTTGATCGTCCAGTTTTTTTGAACGATGAAGCGATAAATCTCTCCTGCTAGGAATCCCGTGATCATGGCTAGGAACATGCCCTTTGCGCCGAGACGGTCGAGTGGGATGACGTTGCCTACTGGATCGGCGACATTTTCGATTGAAACAAAGAAAGGAGTAAGTAATAAAAACGAAACAAGTGCGATGACACCACCGAATACAGCTTCGACCTCATAACTTTTAGACAGATAATAGCCGATACCGAATACGACGAACAATGACATGATGCCCATTGTGGCGGATGGAGCGTTTCCAAGTGATGTCTTAAAGGCATCCAAGACACCCGGGGACATGAACTTATCAAGGAACGGTAGATTCGCGACGACGACAATCAAGGAACCAAACATCGTAATCGGAAAAGCAAGCATGAATGCATCACGTAACGTCTGCAAGTAACGACTATTGTTCAAAAATGCCGCCATCGGCATCAAAAAACGACTTAGCAAATCAAACCACTTACTATTCTCAGTCATTTCAAACACTCCTTATTATTTTTTGGAAAACTTATGTTCCATGAGTTCGATGAGTCCGGTCGTTAAATCAAGCATCGTCTGCGTCGACATGAGGTGATCTTCAGCATGTAATAACAGTAAGGAAAGGGTGGTTGGTTCACCGCTTGCTTCTTTCTGAACCTGACTAAAGTGCACTTGGTGCGCTTCTTGCAATTGAGATCTCGCATTTGCTAACAAAAGTTCGAAGTCTTCGAATGTGCCATCTTTGTACACTTCGATTGCTTCACGAATCGTACTTCTTGCATTTCCACTGTGTAGGATCATCGTGAATGCGATTTGCTCCATCGTCTGTTCATTTGTCTGCATATCGTTCACCCCATTAACTTCACAGCTTGTTCGTAAGCTGCTTTTCCGTCCGCCATCCCATATGCCATCATATCGATGACTTCGACCGGTTTCTCTGTCGCTTGCTGAAATTTTGATAGTAGAAATCGCATTTGTGGTCCAATCAAGATGACATCCGCACCCTCCATTTCCTTCATTGCCTGATCTTGTCCAACTGCCCAAATCTTAGCTTCTTCCCCGAGTTCTTTCGCATGTTCCTGCATCTTTGACACCAGGATGCTTGTCGACATCCCTGAACTACACGCCAACATGATTTTTTTCATCTAAAATTTCCTCCTCATTTGTAATCGCTTACAACTTTGATTATACGGATTAATTATCCCATGTCTATACTTGATAATTAATTTGTTTATTTTTATTTCATAAAAGTGTAGAGTTGTTTATGAAAATACGATGAAGGAGGAATTTGTATGCCAAAACCAATTTATCTTACGCCGCTTTTAAAAGACCGAATCTGGGGCGGACAGAAGCTTCAAGAGTACGGATTTTCGATACCTGAAGAACAACGGACGGGAGAAGTCTGGACAGTAGCGAGTCATCCAAACGGCATGTCACGCGTCCAGTCAGGTCCAAAGATGGGACTCACCTTAGAAGAATTATGGTCAAATCACCCTGAAATCTTTGGCATGGAGACCAACTCTGATTTTCCACTGTTGTTAAAATGGATTGATGCTGCGGAGGACTTATCCGTTCAAGTGCACCCAAGCGACATGGATGCCAAACGTTATGAACAGCAACCATTCGGAAAAAATGAATGCTGGTATATCGTGGACTGTCCGGAAGACGCATCCCTCATATATGGACATTCCTTCTTCTCTCCCTTTGATCTTGATGAAGCCATTCGTCAAGGCACTTTTCTAGAATCCCTTCAGCATGTCCCGATTTCTAAAGGCGATTTTTTCTATGTACCAGCTGGAACAGTACATGCATTGACAAAAGGTTGCGTCGTACTTGAAATCCAGCAAAATTCAGATACAACCTATCGACTATATGATTATGACCGGCCTGACCCAGTGTCTGGAGAGAAGCGGCCACTCCATCTGGCACAAGCCCGTCGCGTGATTCGTTTCCCCCATTTTCAGTACACAGAGCCTACCGTCATGCTCACTCCTTTTCGTAAGAGATTAACGCAGACACCGGACTTCTTTGTCGAAGAATGGACGATTAGAACGATGCATAAGTTAGATTCAAGCCCTCTATTTCGCGTCATTACAGTCATCGAAGGGACGATTGAATTGGATCACGTCCTCCTGTCTGTTGGAGTGACTGCGATTCTTCCGGCAGATAGCACATTTCTCATCAAAGGAAACGGGATCGTCTTGATCACAGGTCCTTCTCTAAAAACAACAACCCTACATCGAATCGGTATCGATCTCGGTGGGACGCAGACTCGTGTCGCTGTTGTCGATCAACATAAAATCATTAAACAGCTATCGTTCCCGACCAATCCAATGGCAGGGCCATCCCAGACGCTATTGAATATCAAGCACGCAATACACGTTTTTTCAGAAGAATTCGACCTGTCGAACATCGGAATTGCTGCCCCCGGTCCTCTCGATGCAAAAACTGGACTTCTGTTATCTCCACCAAATTTACCAGGATGGGATGAGGTCGACCTAGTAACTCCACTCTCCTCTGCCTTCGATTTACCTGTCTCGCTTGAGAACGATGCTAATGCTGCGGCTCTCGGTGAAGCGTTATACGGTGCAGGACGTCACTCATCATCTGTCTACTATGTTACTGTCAGTACAGGAATAGGCGGAGGTTATGTCTATGAGCAAAAACTGATCCGTGGAGCTAATGGATACGCTGGTGAGATTGGCAATACGATTATCGACTCATCAGGTCCCGTGCACCCTGTGTTAAATAGAGGATCACTTGAGGGATATGCCAGTGGTACAGCACTACAGTCACGCGCCTTTGAACTAAATGCCTCGTCCATTGAGAGATTACTCGCCCATCCGCAAGAGCGGGATCGGTTTATTAATCATCTAGCCACTGGACTTGCGAACATTATCCACACGATTGATCCGGAAGTCATCGTCGTTGGAGGAGGTGTTACGGGATCTGCTGAGTTATACTGGGAAGCGTTGCTGGAACGTGTTCGGGAACTTGTATATCCGTCCCTTCGTTCAAAAATCGATATCCGTCTTGCCGAATTGAAAGGACAGGCAGGCGTCATCGGAGCTGCTGCTCTAGATAGAGTAGAGTAAGCAACACATCACTTATCTTATTTAATCAAAGTAAAGAGGGTTAATCATTTCGTCATTGAAATGATTAACCCTCTTCTTTTACATCCTAATAATTCGAATATGGCTGTTTTCTAGACTAGCGAATTACTAAAAATGACTTCAGCTCTTTCTCAATCCGTTTTGGGTTTAAGAAAGAACAGATAAATGTTAAATGCCATGAAAAGACTAAGCAGCACCCATAAGACAGAATAAAACGTTGTATTCGGGACGAACAAATAATCTATCAATAGCACGATTAAAAAGAGAATATATCCAACAAAATATACTTTTTTCTTACGCGGATCCATCGTCTCATCTCCTTTATACATATGAGTGTTCTGTCGATTACTTCGTATTTTTAATAATCACTACAGTTAAAACAAGGGACGGGATGAAACAAATCACTAGATCCGAGAGTGAAATCGAAAGTGAAGTAGGATGAATCAGCATCTCTACTGCTTTAAAAATTGCACCGAGTACAACAAGTAAAGATATGAGAACCGGAACAAGAGTACGCATCCATCTAGGAATACTCAGCCACATCCGTAAGGTTTTTTGTGTTTTATCATCCATATCATTCACCTCTTTTCGAAATTTTACATAAATTAGTATATCATACGTATGATTTTTGTGAAAAAATGTCGAAGTCACTTGTCGATTGCCTTGCTTCTTTAACGTATGAAGGCAGTTAAAAGAGACGCTTACACCTTATGCAAGAGTCTCTTTTATCTACCATTTATGATACATATCAGTGCCTCTTATTGTTCTGCTTAAAAAAATTATTGAATTAATTGATTGCACCTTCTGCGCTACAATAAAACTCCAGTGAAATGTTATGTTTGGAAGAAATACCATGTTGAATGAATTCCCCACTGACCGTCACATCGTATGCTCTTCCGCCATCCATCAAAGTAGTGTTATACCCAAGCTGCGTCCATGTCCCCTTACTCGATGAAGGTTTTGACGTCATAGACGTGAGAGTGTCAAAGACTTGTCTTCCTGCCTCCTCACGAAGTTCTGTATCAAATGTACCAGTGATCGAAATAGCGACTGACGTCCCTTTTGCATGAACCGATTTTGATTTGGAGTAAGCTTCTTTTTCAGAGAAATCGAATGTCGATCCGAACTCTACTTGTACTCGCTGATCAACTAATTTTTGAAAACGTTTCGGTGTCACCCAATCGTTTTCTTTGAAATCCTTTTGTTCGATTAGTTCTAGTTCTGCGTTTTGGTACTTTTTATTTATGGTCTTTAGTATGATCGTATACTGTTCATAATATTGATTTTTTTGTTGTTGCGTGAGCGTCTTTTGTTTTCCACCCGCAGATACCACATACATGAAGGAACTAGTTAAAGTAACACTCAATACTGTTAAGAAAGTCATTATTTTACGGTTCATTTTTTCCACTCACTTTTTTTAGAATTCGTAGACTCTGTATTGAAGAAGTTAAAGTCGTTTGCTTCTTTTGACAATCATTACTTTACCTGTTTGTATGCTTTGATCTGCAGTATCTTTCTTTTCTGTTTACTAAAAAAACGACCTCTTTTAAGTCGTCTTCCTATAGAAAATATGTATGCTCCCCATCATAATGTATCGTGCACACGCATCCGCTCTAGTTCTTTTTCTTGCTGCCTTTTAAAAGATTTCCGACCATTTGACCATTCGACTAACAGTACAATCCAACCGAATCCTAAAATTAAAGCATAGGCAAGAAAACTATTGTACCCACCAGCGAGGTATCGCCATGTCATGACGATTGTCAATAGAATTGGCATAATGACGCCAAGATACGGATTATTTCGACTCGATAATAGTTGCTGTAATCCTAATCCGACGGTGATGAATAAAGCAGAAATGATAAAGTTCATTCGTTGTTACCCCTCTCAAGTCGATATTTTCCGATTATTTTTTTTGCATCCTCAATCGTAATGCGATCCTCAATTGCCATTTGTTTAATATATGTAATGAACGGTTCATTCTCGATTTTCTCATTCACTTCGATTTTCTGAATAATACGATCGACGCGAATCCGGACGGTCGGATAGGAGACATCATAATGTTTTGCTAGCTCCTTCAAGGAACCTGAACTGACGATAAATTTTTTCACGAATTCCACTTCTTCCAATTCTAGAGATAAAATCCAATCCGGAACATCATCTTTCTTCATTTTCCATTTCCCTCCCATGTATTCACAATAGCATTTATTTAAACAAAGTTAAAGTATTTTTGATATTAATTAAACATTTAACCAATAAATAATTAAAATATATTCATTTTTTCACTTGTAATAGAGATTCAAGTCATGGTAGTTTAGGAATGTCAAATAGGAAAAATAAGGAAAAGGAGTGTTTTACTTGAAAAGAGCAACAGAGTACATCTTTGCTGTCATCGGTATCGTTTTGTTCGGATCATTGTGTTTAGGAGGTTTCCTGTTATCTGGATCGATTGCTGATCACGCTGGGATGAAGGACTTGGTCGATCAATTCATTCGTGACGAGAACATCACGGATGTCACGGCTTCTCAAATCCTCATATCCTTTCAACAATTCTTCTTGTACATCGGTGCTGTCTCACTCTTATGTACATTAGGAGGCATCTTCTCAATCGTCCGGATTCGCAAAAGTGGTTCTGCTGGAAAGCTGTTGATTATTACGGCGATTCTCGGAGGAATTTTTACGTTACTCGCTGGACTTTTCGGTTCAATCGCTTACTTGATTGCTGGTATCACGAATGTATCGAAGAATAAGAAGCTAGCGCGACAATATTAATTTTACTTAGAGAAAGGTGCGTCTACATATGTTTGCCATTACGCTTCGCGAATTCAAATCACTTTTTCAAAGCATCCGTGCCATCCTGATCATCGTCGTCTTGTTCGGGGTGACGAATGGTTCTGCTAAACTCGTCAGCCAGTTCAAAGGGCAACTCAGTGAACTCGGTTTAGGTAACAATGCGTATATCATCGGATTGATGTTACTTCTGTTTTTAGCTGCTCCCTTATTCGTGACGAGCATCTCCCACAGTAGCGTCAATAAAGAGATTGAGTCGAAGACGATTCGGTTTCTTGCGACAAAAACGTCCCGTGAAAACATCATTTTCGGTAAGTTTTTAGGCAACGTATCCTTTTGGGTGCTTTGTCTGACAGTTGCCCTCTTATTGATCGTTCCATTTTCAAAGTCGTTTCATTTCGTCGATTTAATTCAAAGTATCATCTTCGTCTCTTATTTCATCGGATTATCGTTGTTTCTTTCAACAGTCGTCAGTAATTCCTCGATGACGATGTTCGTCGGAATCTTCATCTCGATCGCGCTACCGGTCATCGGGATGTGGAGTCTTATTTCAAAGAATGTCATCATCGATACGATCTCTTACCTGACACCGTATTACTACTACACGCAAGAAAATACTGCCTACACCTATCTTGTCTTGATTCATATCGCTGTTTTCGTCTTGACGAGTCTAATTATCTTTAAAAGGAGAGATCTCTGATGTTAGCCCTTCGTGCAACCAATTTAACGAAACAATACGGCAACAAGACCGTCGTCAACCAGCTGAATCTCGAGATCGAGCAAGGGGCTATCTTCGGATTCCTAGGTCAAAATGGAGCCGGTAAATCAACGTTCATCAATATGATCACGGGACTGGTCCGCCCGACGTCCGGGACGTTCGAGTTACTCGGAGCGCCGAACGATTCTTTGAAGGACGTCCGGACCCGAATCGGCGTTCTGCCGGATTACTCGACCTTTTACGAAAACTTCACGGCGCTCGATCACTTGAAGTATTTCAGCAAAGTCCTCGGTCTGAAGACGACGACGGACGAGTTGAAACAAGTCTTCCGTGAAGTACAACTCGAAGACGCGATCGATATGAAAACGAAGAACTATTCGTTCGGGATGAAAAAAAAGCTCGGCATCGCTCAAGCTTTAATCAATCGACCGGATATCTTGTTTTTAGATGAACCGACCTCTGGCGTCGATGCCAACTCGATTCTCGGGATCCATACTTTGATTCGTAAGATTGCAGCAGACGGAACGACGATTTTTTTAACGTCTCATAACTTGGACGAGGTCGAAAAACTGTGTACGGAAATCGCGATCATGCAGGATGGATCGATTCAGACGCAAGGCACGATGGAGGAGCTACGGGAACAGCATCAGAACAACATTACCGTTCACGTCAAACATGCGTTACTCGACAATGAGATGCAACTACACTTGCAGTCCAAGTTGTCGACGCTTGCGAAAGACGTCAATGTCTCCTCGACTCAGTCAACGTTCATCGTCCAAAGTGAACAGGATATTGCGACGATCAATGCTTATCTTGTCTCACAACAGATCCATGTTTATCGACTCGAGGTAGAAGAAGCGTCCTTAGAAGAAATCTTCTTGAATCTAGGTACAGAAATCCGCTCGGCATAAAGATTCTCCTTGAATCGATACATTATGAATTAAAAATTAGGCTACCTAGCATCGTGATTACACGATGTCAGGAAGCCTGATTTATGTAGCTCAATTCTATTTTATATAAGATACCACTTTAAGGACCCGTACCGCAGGAAACAGCATATTTTTCCTCATTGACCTTCTTCGAATAGCAGATAAAAGGCGTTCCTCCCGTTTCACTTTTCCAGTCATACCAAAACATATGGTAAGGTTCTGCAACAGGATCTTGTTCCGTAATAATCGCAAAGTAATTTTGATAGTAATAGACTTGTTTGTATAGTTCGTGTCGAAGAGCTCCTCTAGGCGTAGCATCCGTAAACAGAATAGGTGATAGGACCGGCATGAGTAATACAATGAGAGCTATAACTCCTAAAAATAGTACTAAAAATTTCTTTTTCCTTTTTTTCTTAGAATTCGATTTACTCATTTTTATACCCTTTCCTTTTTTTGGTTTTTTTGTTATATAATAACATTAATCAAATAACAGAAAGAGGTCGCGATAGTGAAAAAAGCTATTTTTTCCACCCTCACTTTAGGTGTCATCCTATATGCTGGTTTCTTATGGAGTAATGCGATTGCCGATTCTAATGTTGCACAAGAAAAATCTAAGAGTAGCATCACCGAGGAACAAGCCTTCAATTTTTTCACTACAGTGCTTGAGCAACAAAAAGCAGATTTCTTAGACAACACTCCGTTAGCACATACTAACCTTTCAAAGTTATCTAAAGGGGATGAGGCTGTATTGATTTTTTTGTCCACTACGGAAGTCGATAAAAAGCAGCTGAATTCATTCAAATACAAAATTTCTGATGTCAAAGTCTATTCAGAGAATCAAAAAAATTATGCTGAAGCGTATGTCACACGAACTTTTAACTTTGGAAAAAGTGGTCTTGAGACAGGTTTAGGTGATCAATTGGTACTTGAAATCCCATCCCATGTAGACGATCAAAGCACATCGATTTCTTCGAGTAAATTAACCATTAAATCGAATCCAAACGCTAATAACGTTTCCGTTGATGAGTTTTTAGCAAACTATAAAGAAGAAGTAGAAAAATCAAACCAACTTGAAGCCAAATAAATATAGAAAGATGTCGCCATGATTCGTCAGGTGTGTACTTCTTTCCTTTCATAAAAAATGGAGTCCTTCGCGTAATCGCTAGGACTCCATTTTTGGTAGATCGAACATCATGCCGTCCGTTCTCTCCGTAAGAGATATAGGAAATACGGCACACCGATGATTGCTGTGATCAATCCGGCTGGTACTTCAAGTGGTGGATGTATCCCTCGACCGAGCGCATCCGCGACGACAAGTAACCCACCACCGAGCAACAGTGCCATCGGTAACACAGCTAGATGCTTATGACCGACGAGACGCCGTGCCATATGTGGAGCAATCAAACCGATGAAGCCAATCGCACCGACCGTTGCGACGGCGACACCAGCTAGAACGACAGCAAGCGCCAAGAAGACGTGCCGCGTCCGCTGAATCGGTAACCCAAGACCGATACTGACTTCTTCACTTAATGATAAGACATCGAGTTGACGATGGCGATAAAAGATGATTGCACCAATCACAACGAGCACGGGCGCTAAGATCATCACTTCCTGCCACCCTTTCCCGAACAGACTCCCAGCGAGCCAGACGAGTGAATCGTTCGTCTGCAGTGGAAACTTGATCAACAGGTATTCCGTCCCGGAAGCACAGATCGCACTGACCGCGATCCCAAGCAACGCGAACGAACTACGGGAGACATTCCCACCCCGCTCAAGCATCAACAAGGCGATCATGACAAGCGCCGCACCAATGAAAGCGGCGATTGGCGTTAACAAGAGCGGACCATCCGGCACAAGTGCGATCGTCAAGACGGCAAACAAGGATGCACCGTTCGTCACTCCGATCACATCCGGCGAAATCAATGGATTACGGATGACACTTTGTAAGACGACGCCAGCTAAGGCAAAACTCGCACCTGCTAAAAAGGCCAGGACGGTTCGCGGTAGGCGGTAATTTTGAACGATAAAAGCATCTTTTCCACCAAAGAATGACTGCCATAGTTCCGATAACGATAATTGAATTGATCCGACCGACAGTAAGGCAAAACTCGCGAAGATCACGAGCACCGCGACAATCAGGATCCGGCGCATGTCTTTCATCGTAATCCCCCTTTCATCTGGCGTCGTGCCAGAACAAGGAAGAATGGTGCACCGAGTAGCGATGTCACGATGCCGACCGGTGACTCATACGGATAGGCGATGAACCGTGCGAGGACATCGGCATACGTCAGTAGAAGTCCACCGATGACGGCAGCGACCGGCAGAACGATCCGGTAATCCTCCCCGACGAGTCGCCGCGTGATATGCGGAACCATTAATCCGATGAAGCCGATCGCTCCGGCGACGGCAACGGTGACGCCTGCGAGTAAGACGACGCTGATCCCAGCAAGCAAGCGAATCCGTGTCACTTTTTGACCGAGACCGACCGCGACGTCTTGTCCGAGTTGGAAGACAGCGAGCGATTTCGCAAGACTTGCAGCAAGAAGCAATCCGGCAAGTGACCACGGTAAGACGATCCGTAGTTCAAGCCAGCTTGCGTCACTGAGCGAACCGGACAGCCAGTACAAGACGTTTGTGATTCGGTCGTTAAAGAGAATCAAGCCTTTCGTCAGCGACGTTAACAAGAGATGAATCGCCATCCCGACGAGGGCAAGTTTTAATGCTGTCATCCCGCGAACGGAGGCGAACGAAAAGACGAGCACCCCGCCGACTAAGGCGCCAGCAAAGGCGAAGTAGATCAAATTTGCCGTTCCGAGCGACGGAAAGACGAGTAGACTGAGGACGACGAGAAATGACGCTCCGGCATTGACTCCGAACACTTGCGGTGATGCGAGCGGATTTCGTGTCACGGCTTGCATGATTGCCCCCGCGACGGCGAGATTCGCTCCGAGCAACAATCCGAGTAAAAGCCGTGGCAAGCGCAGATTCGTTAGGACGAGCCCCGCTTTTGATGTCGTGCCACTGATCCACTCTTGGACTAAGTGAATCGGATTCATCTGTGTGATGCCAAAGAACAGGCTACTATAAACTGCCAAGCAACCGAGCAATATGAGTACAAAGATCAGACGTTTCCGCTGCACCGGATGGTTCCCCTTTCATCAAGACGAAAAGCCAGATTGCTCCGGCTTTTGTCGTTCATTATTTCTGTTGTAACAATTGAATCGCTTCGTCAACGATCTGTTCAGCAGCGTCAAGTCCACGATAGCGTGTCCAGAGGTCACGATTAACTTCGTAGACTTCCTTGTTCTTGACCGCCGTGATCTGATTCCAGAGCGGATTGTTTTTCCATTCCTTCAGCAGTTTCGGATCGGCTTCCGCCATGAAGATGACATCCGGATCCCATTTGACCATCTGCTCTAGCGTGATCGTAACAGTCGGTTCCGCTGTTTTCGTAACAGCGTTCTCGATCCCAATCTTCTCGAGTAACTCACCGTCAAACGACGTCTCACCGTGTGCTGTGAGTGAATCGGCGCGGAAGACACCGACCATGACTTTACGGTCATCTTTTGGATCAACCTTCTTCTTCGCTGCCTCTAACCGCTCTTCATGCAGGGCAAGGCGATCGTCCATCTGTTTTGTTTTACCGACCGCTTCCGCAATCTTCTTAAACGAATCGATATTCTCTTCATACGTCGCATTGCGACTCTTCAAAATGATCGTCGGTGCGATTTCTTGTAATTGCTTATAAATTCCTTTGTGACGATTGAAGTCGCCGATGATCAAGTCCGGTTGCAAAGAACTGATCACTTCAAGGTTTGGTTGTTGGCGTGTACCGACTTCCGTGAACGAGATGTCTTTTCCAAGTAATCCGGAGACATCGGTCTTGTTTTCTTGTGCGATCCCGACTGGTGTGATACCGAGCTCGTCTAGTGCATCAACGAATGAGAATTCAAGCGCGACGACCTTTTTCGGCTTTTCTGGTACCTTCGTTTTTCCTGCTTCGTGCGTGATCGTCCGCGTCTTTTGATCTGTTTGTTCTGCTTGACCTGAACAAGCTGCAAGCATCAAACTGCTCAACACGAGGAGCGTCAACGCTGTCATCCAAGTTTTCCGTCTCATGGTGAGACCCCCTTTAATTCGTGATTCGACATTGAGAATCATTCTTAATTAATCCCGTCTCAGCATATCAAAGATTTCCATCGAACAAAAGGGTTATCCTTATTTTCAGATAATATAGGCTGAAATCCACATTTTCTGAAGGAATATGGGATAATCAGGTAGTTAATAAAGGAGGAACTAGAGATGCCTTGGATGAAAGACTTAGCACAGCGGATTGAGTATCCGCTTGAGACGATCACGTTCGATCAATTACCGAGCTTACTGGAAGCCTTCGCCTATCATTTACCGTTCGAGAATACGACCGTGCTCGAGAAACGCATGCGTCCCTTTACCGACGATCGTTTCATCGAAACATTCTTGATCGAGCGACGCGGCGGTGTCTGTTATGACTTGAACGGACTGCTACATCGTGTCCTTCTAGAATTGAACTGTCCCGTCCGACTCGTGCAAGCGACCGTCTATGATCAGAAATCAGCAGCCTGGTCAGCGACGGGTCCGACACACGTTGCAATCATTTGGGATGAGACACATCTACTTGATACCGGCTTCGGCGTCAATTTACCGCTCGTTCCGGTTCCATTGAATGGGGAGACGGTTCATTCCGCAAGCGGTAGTTACCGAATTGGCAAAGGTGATGTTCTTGAAATGCTACGGACGGGACAAGCAGACTTTGTGACCGGTTATCGCTTCGACCGTGAGACAGCCATTACGACGGACGACTTATCGAAGATGGAACAGATCATTCAGCAGAGCGACGCTTCCCCGTTCAACAAAGGTCGTCTCGTCGCGATGCGAACGCCAAGCGGGCAAAAGACGTTAACCGAGCGGACGTTACGAATCGAAGACACGACGACGACCGAATTGCCGGTCGCAGGTCCCACTCAATTCGAGATGCTGTACCAAACACATTTTTTAGGACAGGAGTAATGAACATGGATTGTTATACGCTTTGTTTAATCCGTCACGCGGACAGTTTTTTACTCGTCAATCGCCAAAAACGACTAGCGATGGGCATGTGGAACGGCGTCGGCGGTAAGATTGAACCGGGTGAGACACCGGAAGCCGCCGTCATCCGCGAGACGTTCGAAGAAACAGGCATCACGTTAGATTCGGTGATACCAAAAGGCATCGTCCGCTTACACGGAGAAGAGACGTCTGGGATGTATCTCTATCTTGCTGAACTAGAAGACCGCCCGTTTCCGACACCAGTCATGACGGTCGAAGGCATCCTCGATTGGAAATCGCTCGACTGGATCTTAGACGACGATAACATGGGCATCATCAGCAATCTCCGGCATTACTTACCGGTTGCTCTTTCAACGGATCAACCGTTATTGCACGACTTCCATTACGATGGCCATACGATTACTGTCTATTCAACGAACGCGTTGATGGAGACGTAAACAGAAAATCCCCGCTCGTCCTTTCGGACAAGTGGGGATTTTTCATGAGAACAAATGAAGACCGGTGACGATGACCGCGACGATGACGATTCCCGGTAACAAGTTCGCAACACGAATCTTCGTGATGCCAGCGAGGTTGAGACCGATTGCTGCAATCATCACCCCACCAGTCGCTGTCATCTCGAGGATGAATTCCTGTAGTGCAGCGTCAGGAATGAATTTCGTGATCGCAACGGCACTCAGTGCAATCGCCCCTTGATAGAGAAAGACGGGAATCGCTGAGAACATGACACCGATCCCGAGCGTTGAACTAAGGACGAGTGCCGTAAAACCATCAATCAATCCTTTCGTATAGAGGACGTCGTGATCCTGACGTAAGCCACCATCGAGCGCACCGAGGACACCCATCGCACCGATAACGAAGATCAACGTCGCTGTCACGAACCCTTCTGCGATGTTCGACGGACGACCGCGACTGATCTTACGTTCGAGCCATGCCCCCATCCGGTCGAGCTTCTCATCGAGTCGGAACCACTCGCCGATCGCACCACCGAGGACGAGACTCCCGATGACGATCAAAAAGTTCGTACTTTTCATCCCCATCTGCATCCCGAGCACGACGACAGCAAGTCCAATCGCCTGCAGAACAGTCTCCTTCATACGTTCCGGAATCCGGTGAAACATCAATCCAAGCAACGTCCCGATGATGATCAGGACGGTATTGACGAGTGTACCTGTTAAAACCATCTGACAGCCTACTTTCTCAATTGATTTTTCTTTTAGCGGAACGAACGACGGTTCGCTCTGCCTGATTCAAACTATGCAGCGTCATCCCGAGCATGACAAGGATGATACCGATTGTCGCAAGTCCTGTCGGCAGTGCCGCGTGGAGAAAAAGAATCTCCCCAAGAACGGTAAAGACGATTTCAAACGATTGGGTCGCTTCAATCGCTGCTAATCGAACTGGATCTGTCCGGACGAGCGACGTTGCGTAGAAGAAGAGCGAGGTTGCGATGACCCCGGAGAACAACGCGACGAAACCGGACTGGGTGACTTGACTGACACTCGGTAAGCCGACCTGTATGTAAGCAATCACGGAGAGAACGATCCAAAACGGTAGACTGGCGAGCGTCATCCCAAGAATTCGTTCAAACACATCGAGCTGATCCCCGTAGCGTTCCATCATCTTCCGGTTCCCGAGCGGATAAGCAATCGCAGCGACCAGAACCGGTAAGGCACCGAACAGAAGTGACTGAAGCGATAGACTTCCCGCGACCGATAGTTGCATGACGACGACACCGAGGACAATCAAGACGGAATACTTGAGTGCCGACCACGGAATCCGTTGGTTAAATAAGGGCGCGAGCAGTGGTCCCGCTAGAATCGTCAACTGCCATGTCCCGGCGATCAACCAGCCTGGTGCGTAGTCAGCAGCAAGACAAATGCTACCGTAAAACAACCCGAAACCGATCGTTCCATACAGTAACCAAAAGCCGATGTCGGCTCGAAGCGCTTGTAAGACGCGCCCAATCCCGCGGCGCATCAAAACGATGACAATAAAGAACGGTAACATCAGGAAAAAGCGAAGTGAGGCACTATAGATCCAGTGACCGCCTGCCCCTTGCATCGATTGATTGAGAATGAACGTAACAGCGAAGAACATCGCTGCGAGTATGCCGTAGAGAATCGGTCGCATCAGTTCTCCTCCTTTAATGTTGAGACGAGTAGACGACCGAGCCCGTTCCAGTTATGCTCTGTCGCTTGGACGAGCTGTTCGACATCTCGTTCTTCACACGCGGTCAAAATCGTGGCATGATCTGCAATCGACTGACGTCCGAGTCGATCGAACTGGGCGTATTCGAGCCGGCGGATCAACGGTGTCAACCGGCGGATTGTCTCCCGTAGTTGATCGTTTTGACTGCGTTTTACGAAGACATCGTGAAAGGCATCGTCAAGTGCCAGTGCCGTTTCCGTATCCTGCTTGTCAATTGCCGCCGTAAACTGCTGATGAATCGCCTTCAGACTTGTTAAATCGTCATTCGTCAGCATTGGTCCCGCAAGACGCGCTGCCAATCCATGCAGGGTCGCGATGATTGGATAGGTTTGCTGTGCCTGTTCGGCATCGAGTTCCGTCACGATTGTCCGTGAGCCCCGTTTGGCAAAAATCAATCCCTCCTCTTCGAGTCGTTTCAAGGCTTCGCGGACCGGTGTCCGACTGACGCCGAACGCTTCCGCGAGTGCTTGATCATTCACCTTCTCTCCTGGGGCGAGGCGTAAGGTGATGATATGATGCTGCAGGCGCCGATACACTTCCTCACTGAGAGGAAGTCGTGCAATGGATAAGTCATTAATTGTAGGTTTCATATAAGTAATATATTACATATTAATCTGTCATGAAAGCTTCTTCCTCAAATTCATTGGATTTATTGTACACACTACCTTGCAATACAAAATAGCTTAGCGTATCATTACCTTGTAATACCAAGTAGCGAAAGGAAGATGCGGATGTCATCGACGCAAATGTTAAAAGGAATTCTCGACGGCTGCTTACTCGCACTGATTGCGGAAGAAGAGATTTATGGCTATGAACTGGCGACGAAACTTAAAGCATACGGTTTCGCTGACATCAGCGAAGGAACGATTTACCCTTTATTGATCCGGATGCAAAAACTCGGATGGATCGAAGCAACCTCACGCGTCTCTCCCTCAGGGCCAAAACGAAAGTACTATTCGATTACGACGAGCGGTGTTGAAGAACTCACCGCCTTCAAGCAAAGATGGCACCACCTTTCGACGAGTGTCGAAAGCATTTTAAAGGAGGACGAATGAGATGACCCTATCGACGGAATCAACACGATTTTTGGAAGACTTAAAGGTATACCTACTTGCTTCCGGTAAAAATGAACAGGCAACGAATGAGATCGTCACCGAACTCGAAGATCACCTGATCGAAGCGGAAGCAGACGGAAAATCGGTTCGTGCGATCACAGGTGAGAGTCCTGCTGACTATATCCAGTCGATATCTAAAGAGATGGCATTTGATTCAAAACAAGCCTTTTGGACGATCATGCAAGTGTATCTTGGTGCGTTTAGCTTTTTATATTTACAAAACCTCCTAAATGGTACAACGACGTTCAGTATCTTGCTCGTCAGTGGCTTTCTACTAATTAGCGCCGTTTACTTGACGACTCTCGCGCTTCTCTTCCGTCAAGATGCTTTACGTAATACTGCTCGTCCTCGTATCATGCGTTACGGCATTCATGGTAGCGTTCACCTTCTGTTAATGATCGGACTACTAGTCGTCAATGGACTTATCGATTCGCCAAAGATTACGTTATCTCCAAACGTCGGCTGGGTGATTTGCGCCTTAATGATTATTTGTATCCTCATTACGGCATGGCAGACGAAGACATGGATTTTGCCGATTGCAGTGGTCGTCTTTTTCGTGCCCCAACTGTTGCTGCTTTCTGTGTTTGATTTGTCAAAGATCACTGCTGTGCTCGTGAGTTACGTTTTGACCTCTATTACGATTGCAGTTACTTTTATCCGTTCAACCAAAAACAGTCAGACAGATTAATCACTTAATTCTTAAGTAGAAAATAAGACAAAGCAGCGACATTCTCTACATGGAGAACGTCGCTACTTTGTCTTATGATTTTTAAAGTGTAATGAGTATCGTACATTATTTTAGTTATATCAATGATTTATACTCGTCTTTTTAATGTAAAAATCACACTACCTAAAATAATGAAAGTGAGAGGAATCAGTAATCCTAATGTATTTCGATAATCGACAAACGTCAGGGGATCGTAACTCCGATGGTAGGTTTCTAATAGTAACCAACCAATCGGAAAAATCGGAAAGGTGTATGTATAAGCGCTAGAAATAATCCGTCTACCCCGTTCATCTTTTCCTTCCTCACCAAATATGAATGTCAAAGATACAAACAAGCTCAATAGAAAAATCGGCATTAAAACTAAGTTGATGATTATCATTTTCCCTCTTCCTTTCGGTCATATTGAAATACTTCATTGATGTCTTGACCAAACAAATAAGCAATCTCAAATGCCAGAATCAATGAGGGACTATAGCGATTTCCCTCTAAGGAAATGATGGTTTGTCTACTGACTCCGACCTTCTCGGCTAATTCTTTTTGCGACCATCCTTTTTCAGCTCTTAAGACAGCTAGTCGATTCTTGATGTTCCCCTCACTTTTGATTCCCAAGTCCTCTCTCCTCTCATCAAAAATTAATCATTCCCATAAATATACAGTAAAGTTTTTTTGACTTAAAGTAAAGTTTTTTTTACATTGCAGACAAAATAAACAGCGAAGTTCTCGGTTTAAGAGAAAATCGCTGATGACTTGCTTTGTATTTTATTACGTATTTTTTATTCCTTGTCCTACTTCATACCGCTCGCGTGTCCAGTTGTAAACGCGACTGATCACGGTTCGTCCGTCAATCCGTTCTAAGACGAATGGTCGGTCAAGAACATGCGTAAAGCCAAGTTTTTCAACGACACGGCGTGATTGGTCGTTGAAATCAAAGTGTCCGCACCAAACGATATTGATTGGTAGTTCCCGGAAGATAAAATCAAGCATCGCTTCGACGATCTCCGGCATCCGTCCTTCTCCCCAGTAGTCAGGCGCAAGGACATAGCCGATCTCGACTTGACGGTCATGCGTGATCGACTCATCCGGGCGACGGTTGAAGTGAAAACCGAAGCTCCCGATCACTTCACCGGTTTCCTTATCCGTCACAGCATATTCGCCAGGTGACGCTTGAAAAATTCCGATCACTTCTCGGCTCTCGTCAAGTGAGGCGTGCGGTGCCCAGCCTGCCTTCGGTCCGACGTTCGGTTCCTTTGCATAAGCATACAGTGCTTCTGCATCGTCTTCTTGCCAACGGCGCAATAAGTGTCGTGGTGTTTCTAATGTATCTGGTAAATTCATGTCGATTCCCCCTTATTAAGATACGTTTCGCTGTCGCTCGACGGATTCCTTCACGAACAAGCTCGTGTAGACCAATCCGAAGCCTGTCAACAGGATCAGTCCGAGATAGACACTCATCATCGATGGGATCAAAAATGTCCCGACTAAAATCGTCGACCGTGAGAGTAAGTCGGCTCCAGCAAACGATGTTCCCGCGAATGCCGAGTACGCCCCGCGTTGATCGGCCGGCATCATGTTCGCTTTTTGTGTGTTCAAGACCGGTGAGTAGAGCAACTCGCCAATCGTTGCGATGAAGATGAAGACCATCAGTGCCGTCATACTGTTAGCACTCGTCACGACGACGTAACCGATCGTGTACAGCATGAGACCTGCAGCAAGCGTTCGCCGTGGTGATAATCGTTTCGCAAGTCGCTGGACGATGAACGTCAACGTGACGACGAGTAACGTATTTTCAATGTTGATGATACTCATCATTCGGACTCCATTGATTGACCAACCGGCAAATGCGAGCGGTTCGAACGAATCAGCGAGTCGCACGGCAACGTAGCTCCCCATCGAAAACTCAGCTGCTAAGATACACATTGAACCGAAGACAACTCTGACGAACGGGCGATCTTGCCAAGCAAGTTGATAACTGTTGAAGATATCCGTGAGAACGCCACGTAATTTTTGGCGTTGCCACGTCTTCGGCGTGTCTTCGAGGAACAGGTAGTAAGCGATCGGTAAAACGGACGACGTAAAGCTCAAGATCCAGAACAAGAGTAATTGGTTGCTGACGTAGAGCCAGCCACCGAGCGCCGTTCCAATGGCGATTGAGAGATTGATTAGCCAGTAGTCAAGCGCGTAGACCGCTTGTCGGTTTTCCTTCGTCGTCGCATCGATGATGATTGCGCTCATCGCCGGGCGACCAAGGTTACTCGTCACCGAGAAGACAGCGTAAATGACCATAAATAGCAACATCCAGTCAAGCGTTAACGAGATCGTCATCGTGATGAATGTCAGTGCCGTCAACGTCGATGTTGTGACGAGCAGGCGTTTACGGGAAAAGCGGTCAGCGAGATATCCGCCGAGTAGATTAGTGATGAAGCTGACGAAGACCATTGCAATTAAAAATGCACCAGCAACGACTTCGTTGAATGCCTTGACGAACAAGAGGGCCATGAACGGCATGATCGAAAACGAGACAGCCCGGTTAAAAAACGATGTGATGAGACGTACTTTAATTGGTTTCGGTATTTCTTTCCATTTCATATTGTCACCTTCCATTCTCTACCTGTATCATAAACAAGACAATACATAAGAAAAATGGACGTCATTCAAAAAAGATGTCCCCTTTTAAGGAGGATGAATGAGATGGATGCTTATCTTTTTATGTTATGGAAGACTTGCCGAAATGGACACTATTCAATCGCAACACTCGCTGACGCGATCCATTTAAGTCCTAAACAAACAAAACGATATCTCAATAAATGGCAGGATGAAGGCTGGATTGACTATACGAGTGGTCGTGGACGAGGGAATTTGAGTGAGCTCGTCTGGTTGCGCCACGTTGAACGCGAGTATGCGAAACAGATGTTAGAGCGAATCGACCGTGAGTCAATCGAGTCGGTAACGGAGAAATTGACGTGGGACTGGTCGCCGGCACAAACCGGACGCTTCATGCGGCAACTGGAGCGAAAGTTCGGCTATACGCAAACGACATCGGACGCTTTGCTGATTCCGCGAAAGCGGAACTTCCTGACGACACATCCGTTAGAAGCAGCGGATATCCATAGTGCCCACCTCGTCCAGAACGTCTTTAACCGATTGTTTACGATCGACGTCGACGGCAACATTCAAGGTGAGCTGACTCATCACTATGTCTGGAACGGGGCGACGCTCAGTCTCTTCTTACGAAAGGATGTCCGCTTTCATGATGGTTCGCTCCTGACAAGTAAAGAAGTGACGAAGAGTCTGCGTGCTTTAATTGCTTACCCTGCTTACGCCTATTCCTATCGGCACGTGAAACAGATCGTCTCGAACGGTCCGTACCGGGTCGATCTCACACTCGATCAACGCCGGAGTTCGATTTTGCCACAGCTCGCCTCCATACATACGAGCATTATCAAGGACGGAGTCGGAACGGGACCGTTCCAACTGACGCAACACGACGACAAGAAGACCGTTCTGACGGCGTTCCCGAACTACTTTGGTATCCGTGCCCTGCTCGACCGGATCGAATTCATCCAGATGCCGGAGCAATATGACCCGGTCTACCGGACATCGGCTTCTGACTCCAGTCCGATTGATACGATTGCGACCCAGTCCGGCTTCGGTCTTGTCTTGCTTCATCCGCGCGCCGGTGGTCCGTTTGAATCAAAAGCCGCGCGACATTATATCCACCGGCTCGTCGCGGAAGTACGCGGTGGCATTCATGAGTTCCATGAACGGGCACAACCAAACGACTCCGGATTTATTGAATCGTTCAGTCGACCTTCCCCTACACCGGAAGGTCCTGCCGTCTTGTTCACGCAACCGATCCGAATCAAGCTGACTGATTTTACGGACAAGGTGACACGCTGGCTCTGTCAGCGGTTCGATCAGGACGGAATTCCGTATGAGTTCGTCGAGGTCGGATTTGAGGAGAGTATCACGGATTTCCATGCGTACGATACGATCGATCTCGCCGTCCATGCCGAAGTGTTCGAGCGGAATATTCAGTACGCCTTCTATCAGTTCATGACGAACACGTTTTCACCGCCGATCCGACTGTTTCAGCAGATGCCGGAGATGCTGACATGGATTGAACAATACGATGCGACACCGTTTGAAGATTGGCTCCCGATTCATCAAGCAATCGAACGCTACTTGATTGACGAATCCTATTTCATCCCGTTCTATCACGATACGCGACTGATTCCATATCCGATCGAACTGCAAAACATCACGATTGATTCATTCGGTTATTTTGACTTCGCCAAGCTCTGGATCTCCAATCAATCGTGACGAATCCTTGTCGAAATTTTGACCTGCTTGTGACAAAACGCACGATGTCGATTAATCTAGTATTTTAAATGTTGTATTAAAATGGCGAGTACGAAATACTAAGACTGTCTTCATTACTTAATGAAAAGGAAGTGGTCTTATGTTATCAACCTCTACCATTCAAATCGTCCAATCGACGGTACCGGTCCTTGCGGCTAACGGTGCAGCGATCACGAAAGTCTTCTATCAGCGACTGTTTCTGGCTCACCCGGAACTGAAGCACGTCTTCAATCAATCGAATCAACGAAGCGACCGACAATCGCAAGCACTTGCGACGGCTGTTTATGCCGCTGCTGCTCACATCGATCGACTCGAGACGTTAAAACCAGTCTTGTTACCAGTTCTTCATAAACACCGGAGTCTTCAAATCAAACCGGAGATGTATCCACTCGTCGGTCAAGAATTACTCGGAGCGATGCAAGACGTCTTAGGGGAAGCAGCGACGCCAGAGATTTTGCAAGCGTGGGGTGAAGCGTACGGGGAGATTGCCGATCTGTTCATCGCCCTTGAAGCTGAATTATACGCGCAGGACGAACAGGCGAAAGGTTTTTCTGGTTATCAGCCTGTCGAGATTTCTGACATTCAGGAACAAGCAGACGGCATTCGCTCGCTGACTTTTAAAACGGACGGTCCGCTTCCTGATTATCGAGCAGGCCAATACATCACGATACGGATTCAAGATCAAGACGGCTTATGGCACAACCGTCAATACAGTCTGACGACGGCATCGAACACGACGACCTATACGATTGGCGTCAAACGAGAAGGGATTGTCTCGGACTACTTACATGCAGCTCGCATCGGTGACACGGTGTTGATTAGTGCGCCAGCAGGTTCTTTCACGCTTGATGCATCCGACGAACCCGTCGTTCTGATTGCCGGTGGGATCGGGATTACACCAATGCTTGCAATGGCAGAGGAAGCATTAGCTGCCGGGCGAGACGTGACATTACATCACGCTGTCCAAGATGAACGCAATCGTCCGTTTACAGAACAACTCGCCTTACTCGAGCAACGTGGCGCGCGCATCGTTCGTTATGCGGAACATCAGGCAACGGATCAGGCAGGACGCTTACCGAAAGACGTCATCGCAAGCATCACGGATCTGACATACGTCTGTGGTCCGGAAGCAATGATTCAATTTGTCATTGAACACTTCACGGCGTCACCAGATAAACTTCATTACGAAATCTTTGGACCCGCACTTGCTTTTGCAGCGGAAACGTCAATAACGCAGTAAAAAACATCCCGCTCTCTTTGACACGCGTCAAGAAGAGCGGGATGTTTGATTAGAGTGGTAATCGTTCTGATAACGGGCGAACCAAGACGATGTCTGTCGCCATTCGATTGTCTCGGCGCGGTTCATCGACTGGTTCGATCGTCCAATTTTTAGCATGTAGTGTATTTAAGGCACGCGCTAAATCGTACATCGAATAACGATTGTTTCCGTTCAACTGATAGAGCCCCGCTTCGCGTTCCAGTAAAATCGTAACGAGTGCTTCCGCCGTGTCTTCAAGCAACGAGCTCGATGGATACCAGTTGCGACTTGCTTGAATGACGCCGTGTTGCTTCATCTCGTTCGTAAAGAAATCGACCATGTTGTTCGAACCTGCCTCCGTTCCGATTTGCCAACCGATTCGGACGATTTTCGCTTGTGGATCAATTGCTTGAATCGCTTGTTCGCAAGCAATCTTATAGGCACCATACTCGTCGGTCGCATCAGGCTTCGCATCCTTTTCAATCGGTGCTGGTACGTCGTCCGAGAAAACAGACACCGTACTCGTGAAGAAAAATGGAATCTTATATTCTTGGCACAAGCGAACGAGCGCTTCCGTCCAACTGACGGATCCCATCCCAATATGTAAGAAATAATTCGGCCGTTCGGTTTCTAAAAATGTCCGCATTCGAGATTCTTCAGTCGTCGAGACTTTCGTCCGGTCCCACGCGACTGTCTCGATGTCGTACTTTGCTAAAACGTCCGCAACGACAGGCGCTACCGTTCCGTTCATGCCTGTAATGATTGCTTTCATGTTGATGCTCCCCCCTTATCTTCGATCGAAAAATCATAAAACCACTTGCTACTTCAGTTTACACGGGAAGTATTGATTTAACGAATCTGAGGTCATTCTTCTACGACCATTTATGCCTCAAATGAAAAAAACGTCCGCTGTCCAATCTAAAATTGGTAAGCAGACGCACTGTTTAGTTAGTTCATCCTTACTCCGAAACGCCTTCCGTTTCCATTCGGCGCCACAGTACATTCAAGAAAACCGTCATCCCACTGATCGGAATCAAAAACAATAATGCCGTGATCCACAAACTCTCCATCGACTCCACTCCTCATCGTTCATTTCTATCTCTAGTGTACAAAAGCGCGAAACCGCTTACCTCCATCTCAAGGCGGATATTTCATCCGACCTTGTCCTGTCGTACTTCTGAAAAGGAAACAGTACGATGAATCAGTAACCAGATACTGGTCATGACAAGACCACTCAAGGCAAAGAACAGGAAGACGAACGAGATGCTGAAGAACGACGTCAAGTACGATGACAGACCGTAGCAGAGCGCGGAACATGCCGTCGAAGCTGCGACCATCGCCGTCCGGACCCGTCCGAGTAAGTGCGCAGGCGTCGAGCGTTGTAACAAGGTCGAAAACGGAATCCCGAACAGTGTCAGCGCCATGCCAAGTAAGACGAACCCGCCAATCGCAAGGGGTACGGACGAGACATATGCAACGATTGCAATCGCGAGTCCTTGCAATACAACAGCGACACGAAACAGCTTATCCTGCCTGATCGAGACGACCCACTTCCCGTATAGGAGCGACATCGTGATTCCCCCGATTACCGTCGCTAGCTCAAGCGCAGAAAAGGTCTGTGCATTCCCCAATAAGACGTCCTTCGCGTATGGCGCAAGTAAGGTGTTCATCGGTGTGATCATCCAGTTTGCAAGGATGGCACAACCCAAGATCCATTTCAAGCGACTGTCTTGAATGACGTGGCGAATTCCTTCGAGTAACGATTCGCGGTACGATCCTTGATGCGCCCCTTCTGCGACTTGTCCTGTCATATGTCGAACGAGTAACCAGGCGACGAGATGCAGTCCGAGATCGAACCACAGAATACTCGCCATCGAGAAATGGGCGATCATCATCCCACCGAGTAAAAATCCGCTTAGCGTACCGATTCGTTCGATGGTTGCGAGATAGGCATTCGCTTGCGGCAATTGATCATCTTCGACTAAATCGACGACCCATGTGAAGACGGCATTTCCACCCACGATTTGTAGAATCGTCTGAACAACGAGTAAGCCGAGTAACCACGGTAGGACGACGTCCGTCAGTCCAATCCCAGCTAACGCGATACTAAGCGCCAGTATCCGAATGAGTAACGATGTTTGGTACAACGATGCACTGACGAAGCGGTCGATCCATGGTCCGACGAACGTTGAGACAAGAAAACGAATCAAAAAGACACCGGTTGCAAGCAAGGCGACACCAGCAGCACTGATCTGTTCCGCACTTAACCAGTAGATCGCGATATAGACGAAACTCGTCCCGACGGTCGATAACAGATCGGAGACATACATAAAACGAAACGCACGTGACATAATGCTTTATTCCTTTCCTAAAACGACTTCTTGTTCATCTTACAATTTTTCTCAATTGCTGCCCATTCTTTTTTCGTCATCACATCGTCATCGTCTGTTAAGGCATTCTTACCCGTCTGTAACAGAGCCGACATGTTCATTCGCTATACTAAAACGCATAGGGAGGTGAAGATCCATGAAAACGCAAACGCGTTATGACTATGAAACCGAACAGAAACAGGTCGACGTCCCATCCGAGGCTCGTCTAGGCTACTACTTTCTATTGATCGTCCTGCCGCTTGGTCTCGCGCATCTTGTCCAGTCGCTTGCTCCTTCGCCGGATCAACACCACTCGTCCGTATTGACGGGTTTGACGTTCTTATCTATCGTCTTTTTCATGTACTTAGGTAACCGAGCTGCTGGAAATGCCAAAACGACCTTTTTCGGATACTCGATGTTCTTGAGTATCAGTCTGTTCGCGACGCTGTTTCTACCAACGGTGCCGATCATTTAAGCATAAGCAAACGAGCGCACGTCCGACTTGGACATGCGCTCGTTTTTTAATGTGAATGCGATTCATGTTTCCCGTCGCAATACAACGTATCACCATGCGCGTGTTGATTCGTCTCGACCTGAATCGTCGCGTGTTCAATACCGACATGTTTTAAATCGTGATCGATTTGTTCACGAATCGATTCCGACTCCCGGACGGTCATGTCTTCTTTGACGACGACGTGACACGATAACGCGTTATAGCCACTTGTGATCGACCAAATGTGTAAATCATGTAGTCCGAGGACGGCTTCGTTCGTCTGAATCGTCGCGACGACTTCATCGATATCGACGTCGCTCGGCGTCCCTTCCATCAAGACGTGCACCGACGCCTTCGTCACGTAATAACCGCTCCGTAAGACGAGGATCGCAACGATGACACTCGCGAGCGGATCCGCCCATCCCCAACCGAAGAACATGATCAGAAGAGCCGCCGCAATCGCTCCAACTGATCCAAGCATGTCGCTTAAGACGTGTAGATACGCACCACGCATGTTGAGATTGTGTTCATGTCCACCGCCACGTGTCATGATCCAGGCGACCAAGATATTAACGAGCAACCCGAGGACACTGATGATCAGCATCCCGGTCGTTGCGACAGCGGGTGGATCGATGAAACGCTGAATGGCTTCAATGAAAATATAGAGAGCGATGACGATCAACGTCACGCCGTTTATGATGGCGGCTAGGATTTCAAAGCGTTTTGAACCGAACGTCTTGTTCGCATCCGGTGCTTGACTCGAGAACTGGAAGGCTAGCAGGGCGATCGCAAGTGAAATCGAGTCACTTAACATGTGCCCGGCGTCCGATAACAACGCTAGACTGTTCGTCCAAATTCCGCCGATGACCTCGACGATCATGAACGCGGTGATGATCAGGAACGACAGGCCCAGTACCTTTTTATTGTCGGTATGATGATGGTGGTGATGATGATCATGTGCCATGACGTTGCCTCCTTTTGCTTTACATTCAAACGTCTATTTGAATTATAACGTGCCTCCGTTCTGCGGTCAACGGGCTCACGTGTTATTTCCCACGCCTGTACTCTTCCAAAACGACTAATTTGACTAAACAAAAAAGCGATGACTTCTCGCCATCGCTCTCTTTGTATTCTTCTCAAATAAACGACCGAAAATCTTCCGTTTGTTGCTCGAGTTGATGTGCGACCTCTTCGATCGCGGTAAAACGTTGCATCGTTTCCTTTACTGTCGCAAGGCTTGACGCGACTTCGAGATGGGACGCTTCAATCTTTTTCATCATCGCCATGATTTGACGGTTCATCGTTTCCGTATTCGTCCGTACTTCGACGACTGCACTTCCGACTAAATCCGATAAATTTTTGACTTCACTCGCAACAACGGTAAAGCCTTTACCATGTTCTCCAGCACGTGCCGCTTCGATTGCCGCGTTCAGCGACAACAGGTTCGTCCGGGCAGCAATCTCCTTGATCGTATCAGCAATCTTTGTGATCTCGATTGCTTGGTCATACAGCGTTTCGAACGTCTGTTGGTTTTCTGCCGTTTCACTCGCGATCGTAGTCATCGTCTCTTGAAGCCGGTTGCCCTCTTTCGATCCATGAACCGATTGCAAATTCAATCCCTCAGCAAGCGTCTGGAAGCTTTTCGCATATCCTTGTACCCGGTCAATCCGGTCCGTGATGTTACTGGCAATCTTGACGACGCCGACGACTTCTTCTCCCTCAAAGATCGGCATGTAGGTTGCTTCAAGCCATAAGATGTCGCCCCGGGCATCGACTCGTTTGATTTTATCCGCTGTACTGAAGCCCGAGAACAGGCGTGTCCAAAAGTCTTGATACTCACGGCTGTTCGCGAATTCTGGTGTACAAAACGTATGGTGCTGTAAGCCAATCATCTCGTCGCGTTTATACTTCATCGTTTTCGCAAACAAGTCATTGACGTCGACGACACGTCGTTGGCGATCAAAACAGATCATCGCGACGTTTGATTCAAGGCTCGATAAGATCGCTGGTGAGCGTAACGGTCTCGGTAAGGTTTCATTCATGGTGTCATTAACTCCTTCTATGTATCATTCATGTTCTACAACAGTTTTCTTGTGAGATTATTCTGTATCTATTTATCGTCAGCAATTGACCTTGTTTATAGTTTTATTCAAAAAAAGAACAATTCTTTATTACTGAGATACGGTCAGACTCACTTACTTTTAAGAACTATTGCTATTACACTAGAGATATGACATTTAATTCGAACGGAGGAAAACAGTATGGAGTATGAAAAAGCATCTCATAAATTTCAACACCGGAAGCAACAGTTGACGTTTAAAAAAGAAACGGTCATCGAACGCGTATCCCGGCGATATAATGCAATCGAAATCCCGAAAGACGACATCTCGGATTTAGTGAATGACGATCAACTTGAATACGATGCCATCTTTTGCTGCCTAAAGATTGATGATGCTGCCATGTTGGATTCGCTTTTTACGCCTAGTGAATTAGACGATTTCGAGTGGGAGATTCAAGATAATAAAAGGAGAAATCGACGATACCGATATGTTAATCAAAAAGAAGCAGATTACAATCAATTGATTCTCGATGAGATGGAAGGACGCCGGGTTGATATCGTTTTAGAGAGTCTTGACGGTACATATATCACTGGATTCTTGGTTAGGAATCAATCTGAAGTGATTGGCTCTTACTTATATGCTCTCGTCGGTGGTGCACATTTTGCCGATCCTGTCGTAAAAGACCTCGTTATTCGAGCCAGAGAGCTGACAGAAGAAGAAGTCGAAGAAACATATCGTGATTACCTCGAGGATTTAGTTCGGTGGGGTCATATTTAAAAAGAACGATGGACTTCTGATGAAATCAATCGTTCTTCGTTTGCGCTTCGATTTTCTCGATCCGAGCAGCCTCAAAGTTGCGATAAATCGTGAATCCTACTAAACCAATCAACAAGATGATGCCATACCCGAGTTCCCAATCGAATCCCAAATACAAGATTGACGACGTAATGACGACGATAAGAACTAACCGAATGCTTGATAGATGATACTTACTCATGGTTTCCCTCCTTTTCTTCCGCCACCGAAGTAGATGTATGTCACGAATAAAATCAACGTCCACGTAAAGACCGCGAATATGATTTTAAACAGACCGTCAGGCAGTATTTTTGAGATGTATAACATGGTCATTAAGATCGAGAACGTCAAATGATTATTTCTCATTTGCATAGAGAGCTTTTCCCAGTGGATTAGGACAAGTAATTCCGCGACGGGTGCGAGTAGTGCCGTTAGGAAGAAGAACGGAACGTTCCTCATATAGTACGGTATCTCGTCTTTGTTTTTTCCCATCATCTATCTCTCCTCAACTTCAATATAGATTACCTAGCTTCTCTATTCATTTCATCGGAACGGATGTGATTGCATGAAAAAAGAAGTACGCCCGCTGATCTATACTCTTATCGTTCTCGTCATCTTGATAGCTGCCTATCCGACTTACCTCTTCGTTTCTAAAACGATGACTGAAATCAAGATTGAACGAATGTTAGTTAAATCAGGATACGACCAAGATATTTCAAAAAAGAAACGGTCTTTGAGTTGAAAGCTGGAAGATACGTGTTGGAAATCAATACACGAATGAACCGAACTATACATATAACTATGAAATCATTGAAGATCATATGCTGACGACTGTATACGACCAGCATCATGTTCAAGTGACTGGTTCAGTTCAACATGAATTAAAGTAGACACCGTTCTTCAAATAACAATCGAGCCCATTCAGCGATCTTTCGAATGAACTCGTTTTTGATCACTTAACATTCTTCTTTTATGCTCAATGATTCTGCCGAGCGGATCGTAATCTGTTTTGCAGCATCATCGATGGAGATCACACAATCCCATGTCGGCTTTAATTGCAAGATGTTCTTTTGATCCAACCACAAGACTGCAGTTAATTCGATGAAGTCCCCCATCACTACCATTTTTCTCGCCTTCTCATCAATGACGGCATATAATTCATCATCCAAGCTGATTTTCCAACCCAAAAATTCATTAACGTTCACTTATCATTTCCTCCAAACAATCGTCTGACGTCCCAATCAAGCTCTCGTTAAAACGAAATCTTCCATTTTTTCCGCACGATTAGTACGACGATCAGCGAAATCAAAAGCGATACTTTAAGCGTCGTATCATCGATTAGATGTAACCCGTAATGAAGTGAAAAGAGTCCCATTAGTAGCGCAACGACGATTCCTAAGAAAATCATGTTTTTCATTTTATCCCCTCACTTCCATTCCTGATCTGGATGGCTCTCAATCCTCTGAAATATACCGTCCCTCTTGTTTGTTCGTGATTTGTACGCCGTCTTTATATCCCGTGACCTTTATATGACTCGATCCCGCTTGATAGATCGTATATTCATTCTTTGGTTCATCTTGGAACACGACTCGTGCAAAGAATTCACCCGTGCTCGTATCATATCGAATGTCTTTGTTTTTCACGTGTGTCATATACTTCTGTTGTTTCAGATAATGATCGATTGCCTGAGTGACTTCTTGTTTTTCATCATAGTAAAACGACTTATAGGCTGAAGCACCGATGATGCCCACTCCTACAATCATCAATATTGAAATCCATCCATAGATTCGTTTCATTTCATCACTCCTTTAATTCGTTTTTCGACATTCCCCTTTTTTTTAAATTATCGATATGATTAAACTAATACAAGAATACAAAAAAAGGAAGTCATTTATGATAAAAAAATCCATAACATACTTTTTAATCTCATTTATGATGATTGTTATCATCTTGAATCTATTGAATGGTCGAGTGATCGATAATGAAAGGTTAACGTTAGCCTTGAACATCGCTATCGTACTGATGGCAATATTCTTTATTAGCTTGAGGTTCTCCAAACGAAAATAACATGTTTACAACGTCTGTAAAGGTGGTTAAATCATGGGACAATTCATGATTGTCGGCGCTCTGATGAATCTTCTAATCATTGGCGCATTCGTCTATGTTGTATGGAAGTTAGCAAAGAATGTCTTTAAAAATAAGTGATGGATATTTTTTTTTGAATCATTCGTTCACTTCATATGGATTATGCTTACATCAAAAGGTCCCTTTCTCATTTTCGAGAAAGGGACCTTGCTCCATTTTATCCTGCGTAGTTGAACAAAGGACCACGCAATTCGAACTCATACGTCTCACCGTCGACGATCCCGACGATTGCGTCACTTTCAATCAACTGATGCAGGAAGCCTGCCATCTCAGCCGCTGTATGGTACTTCTTGATATTCTTGCTGTAGTCGAATCCTGCTTCCCCGCGTGAACGATCAGCGAACTCTGTTTCGGTCGCAGCTGGTGCAAGCACTTTCGCCCGGAGTTTCGCGCCGCCTTTTTGCAGTTCCTGCGCCAGACCTTCTGTGTAGGCACTAACGTAGAACTTCGTCGCACAATACGTGACCGCGTTCGGCACGATCCGGTAGCCGCCTGCCGACGAGATGTTGACGAGTGTTGTTCCTTCAACGTCATGATGGTCGCGGACGAACAGACTCGATAGAATCGTCAGCGCCTCGATATTCAAGCGGAGCATCTTTTCGATTTTCCCGAGATCGATTTCTTGGACGAGATCAAAATCACCGAATCCGGCATTGTTGACCCATGTCTCGATTTCGAGTTCTTTTAAACCTTCATACAGATCATGGACGTTTTGGTTATCAGAGAGATCGACCGACTTGAGGATGACATCACTGTCTGGTGAGATCTGTTTGACTTCATCCCGAAGTTTTTCGAGCTCGGACGTCCGGCGTGCGACGAGAACGAGTGATTTTCCTTTTCCTGCAAGTAGTTTTGCCGTCTCATATCCAATTCCTGAACTTGCTCCTGTAATAACTGTGTACTTCATGTAGCATATCCCCTTTTCGATTTGGTATAGTGAGAGTCTAATCCTTAGAGTGAACTCTAAGTCAAGCGGAAAGGTGAGATTCATGTATACGATTTCTGAAATCAGTCAACTGACCGAAACGAGTGCTCATACAATCCGCTATTACGAAAAAGAAGGATTGCTGTTCCCAAAACGTCAGAACGGTCAACGACGTTACAACGACCAAGACGTGACGTGGCTTCGGTTCGTCCTCCGCTTGCGCGCAACGCACATGCCAATCGAGCAAATCCGTTCGTATGTGTCACTATTCCTTGCTCAGGGGGAGCAAGATACAACGCGGGAACGCCTCGCGCTGCTTGAAGCACACCATGCGAACGTCTTAGCACAACTCGCAGCATTACAAGAAACGGAGCGAATGATCGCAGAAAAAGTCGACACCTATCGTCGCCTCCATCCTACGATTCCCGCTCCGGACGTCATTCAATCCTCTGAGAACGCCTCCGTCAATTGACGATAGACCGTTTCGCGTTCGGCAGGCGTTAACGCAAGAAAACTATCACCGGTATTGATTTCTGTTGCGCAGCCGGTATGTTTGTCAACTAGATAACCAGCGATGCCGACTTTTCCGTGCGACTGGATGGCAGTCAATTTTTCCTCAACGACAGCTTTTTCTGCCTCGAAGTAGAGGTGAAACATGTTCGAAACAGGCTCTACTGGACGCGTCGAAATGCCTGGAATCGCATTCAATCTGCTCGCTAGCGCTTTTGCGGCTGCATGGTACTCCGCCATGCGGTCTTTTCGTTGTTCATAATAATGATCGGCAGACAGAATATACGGATAGAGACTGATCAAATCACCGCCATAGCGCCGTTTCCAGATTCGCGCATCTTGGCAAAACGTTTCTGATCCAGCTAAGATTGCTCCTGCGACGCCACCGAGTCCCTTATAAAACGAGATATAGACACTGTCAAACAGCTGCGCGATGTCCTTTGCTTCTGCCTCATAATATGGTAAGACCTCAAGTAAACGGGCACCGTCCAAGTGAAGTCGGATATTCTGTTTGCGGGCATACGCGCAGATGATTTCAAGTTCCTCTCGCGACGGAAGCAGTCCACCGAGTTCGCGTTGCGGCAGTTCCAACAACAAACAGCTGACGTCCGGCAAAGCTTTGATGTCGTCCATCGTCATTAAACGGTCGGCTTCTCCGACTAGTACTGGTTCGATCCCGTGCAGTTTCTTTAAGCCGTCCTGTTCATGAATTTCGAGATGACAAAGCGGATGGTAGGCGACCTTGCGATTATCTCGTTCGTCCGACCAGATGCGTAACGCAATCTGCTGCGCCATCGTACCGCTCGGAAAAAAGACCGCATCTTCGTGTCCGAGTAAGTCTACCATCTTGCGCTCAAACGTCTTGATTAATTCGCCGTTGCCATAGATATCGCTTGGTTGATCGGCAGCAACACCCTGCAACGCTTCTTGCAATACTCCTACCGTCCGGTTTCCATGTCCATCTAAACGTTTGGTCGTTCCTTGGTAACTCGTGCGTAAATCCATCTCTTTCATTCCTTTCTAAATCAATGACTATTTTTTGAAAAAATCAAAATATTCTCTCTGTGCTTTTGCTATACTGTGTAGCGAAAGTCTGTTGAACGTACTCGCCAAAGGAGGTGTCTCAATCGTGCAAACGCTTCGCACTCGCCTATTGCTTCTTATTCTACTCGTCTTTCTCTTACTACTTACTGTTCAACAATTCATCCCGTCACTTTATACATCATTGCTTGGACAAATCGATCCAGCAACAAATACATACTGCATGGACCGCTGCGGTCCGAAAGAATCGCTGTTTGATACAGTTGAGGAAGGAACGTCTTATGGTGAGAATACGGCTACTGCCACGGTTAGCGAATTTGATCCTCCAGCTGCATGGTTTCGGACTGGTTTTGACTCTTCCGTGACGACACCTCCTTATCTTCTCATCTTATGTCTCGTTCTCCTGTTTTGTAGCTGGTTTTTATGGCACTATCTTCAGTGGCTACGTCGACCTCGTATCGATCCATCGGAGTACGTGTTGTCACAGCGTTTCCCGATTCTCATTTATGAGACAAAAGACTTACCTGCTGACTCGATTCGAAGAAAACTCGCTCAGTTTAATGCACAACTGCCACTTTCGTTACAGCGCCGGACGCACGAGACTGTAACGGAATGGTTTGATCGAATCGCGTTCCCGTCGCCTGTCGATCCACTTTATTTTGAAGTCCGGTATGGGAAAGTGCCGGTTATCTCGACACATCAAATGACCTTCTTCGTCCAATCGATGGAGCACTATTTAAAGAGATGCCAAGTCCAGTCATCAATTTAATAAATTTTCTATTTTACCGCCCCGCTCTTTGAAGCTCGGCGGTTTTTTGATTGCAAACGGATAAAATTGCATCTTGAAAAATTTTTTTAGGCGTTTTTTAATATTGGATTGATTACATTTCAATTTCAAACGATTAGTTGGCAGAAAAATGGGTAATATAGACTATAGTAGAGAAAGCGTCGTTTAACCAGGAGAGTGAGGTGAGAGAAGATGATCAGTGCACAAGAAGCCTATTTCATTAAGAAAGAATTGAATGAAAAATTCGAGGATCCACGGATTTCCTGTGATTTTTCAATCTTTTCGCTTGAACCGTTCCAACTTCTCTTGCACGTACAAGAAGATGTCGATGAACTGAGTACTGAGATTCGCTATGGTTTGAGCCGCAAAATTCGATCCCAGCTTACACAACTCGATGCACGTGTCGGTGGTGAACCTGTCAAGACGGTTTATGTCATATCGGCACCTCTCATTTCCGATCGATCGTATTGTGTCATCTTACAATGAAAAAGTCCCCCGCGTCCGAAGTTAACGCGGGGGACTTTTATGTTTATCGGTTTGTAAAACCATCGATTTTCCAAGGATTCTTCGAAAAAGCCTGTTGTTTTGTCCAGTAGACGATCGCATATTCTCGGTTGATCCGTTTTCGTTCCGTTATCGCATGCTCGATTTCCGCATCAAAATCACAAAAGGCATACAGAGCGGTCGAACTGTCAGCAATCCTTTGCATATCCTTCATGAAAATTGCCTCTTGCTGGTCGATCGTCAACGGGATTAAGTTTTCTTCTCGAAAACCGAATTGAAAACCAAAACAATCCGGTTCTTTTTCGATCGTCATTCGAACAGGTACTGTCAGCAATCCGTGATACGCGGTTAAGACGAGAGAGGCATTCCCGTAATAATTATCCAGCAAGGGAGACCAGTCTTTCACAAGACCTTTTTTCTCGATCCACTGCGATCCGTCTGGATCTGTCGCATAACCAAATCTAAGGTAGTGTATGTCTGGATGAAAAGTACCCAAGACCGCTCGAATAGCGTTTTCCATATCGTGCTTTTTTTCAAAAACAAATCCTAGGTGTATCACCCTTCTTCATTCCCGTCTGATTATTCGTTACCCTGCCATGTCACCGATTTGGTTCCGCCCATTCTCTTTTGCCCGATACAACGCTTGGTCGGCTTGATCGATGATCTCTTTTTCCGTCGTCTCTGCTCCGGGTACAAGCGATGTCAACCCAAGACTGACGCTGACCCGACAAAGGGGTTCATATCGTTCATGTACAATGTTCAAGTCGAGAATGTCTTGCCGGATTCGCTCTGCAATATGACGAGTTTCTTCTAATCCACGCGATATCAAGACCGTGAATTCCTCCCCACCGTACCGTGCAACTTGTCCGTGACGGGCTTGCCGCTTCAGAACACGAGCGACTTCCTTCAAACATTCATCCCCTTTTAAATGACCATACGTATCATTATAGGATTTGAAGGCATCGACATCAATCAAAATCAAAGAGAGTGGTGTCTGCTGATGTTTAGCTTCTTCTAAGAGTTGTTCCAACCGTTCATCGAACGCTCGCCGATTTGGTATACCAGTCAAAGCGTCATGCAAAGAACGATGTATCAAGGCTTGTTTACTGCGTTCCATCCGAAATGTCTGGATGAATGCGATTAAGACGAGAATAGCGATGCTCGCAACGACGACGATGACCCATTTCGCAGCACTCGATGCTTGCTCGGAACGATTCGTTGCTTCAGCAATGATCCGGTTGACGTCGGTCCGTAAGCGGGCATCGATCGGACGAAACGTCTCGATGTACTGCATTCCTTGATAACGCTTGGCCTCCGCAACTGTACGATCGCCACTCATGACGAGTGCCAATTGTGCATCATAAAATTGCTTTGCTGTCTCGATCCGGGGAATCGCTTCCGTTCGAACGAGTTTTCGCATGATCGGATGGTTCTCATCGAGTTGATTCAGCCGCAAGACCGTTTGATCGAGTCGATCAATCGTCCGATCATACTGCGCTAGATCTGCCTCGTTTGGTGAGAGGATGTAACTGCGGACGACCAGTTCAAGGTTCAGTAACGCCGGAAACAACTCTGCCGCTTCCGTCGAGATGGGAATCGCTTCGTTTAAGATACGTGCATTCTCTCGTTCAATTTTCAAGAAAGCTTGATAGCTCCAGACACATGTAAGTAAAAGCGCACAGAGTGCTAAAAACAAATACCGCTGCAACGTTGACCATTTCACAAAAAGACCGACCTTTCTTTCTCTATCTACTTGACTAAAGTCTATTTCGTATATCGGTATCTTGAAATCAAACTGTTAGTCGTTTGTATGAAATAATGCCCGTTGCCGACACATTCCAAACGCTCCCAGCCCACTCAATCGGTTATGGATGTGTTTTCCAGCTGTTCCTGTGCTTGTCTTCGTCTGAGTGCCCGTTCTGTCACGTCATTATTCTTCCACCAAGCAAGGAGCAGACCGACTAGTCCAACCAAACCCGTCACGAATCGCTCGACGTCACTTGACGAAACCGGCAATGCTGTAAAACCGAGTGTCGGTAAGAGTAATTCAAGAAAAACATAGAGCGGAATTAAGAGGCGAATCCACGCCTGAACACGAATCATGGCGACACCGGAAACAGACGCCGCCATGTTTGCGGACCGACGACCCCGTCTACCGCAAGCCGACCTGTTTGTTGAAACGCTCGAACAGCGTCCGTCAACCGGGCATCAAACACTCCGGTTACCGCTAGACCTAATCGTTTTTCGATTGCCCGAACGAGTTCCGGTGCTTGGATCCGTTCACGGATATAATGTCCTGGTTTTGGTACATGATGCCGCGCAAGACTGACATGATCATACAGTTCGAAGTGTGGATAGTCCGGAAAACGAGACCAATCACCTCCCCAGTCCATCCCGCGCCGCTTCATCGCCGCAACGATTCTTCGGAGCCGAGCGTCTGGTGGAGAGAGAAACAATGCTCCATCCTGATAAAGAAAAACGTCGATTGCGACACCAAAATTATGGTTTGATTGACCACCTCGTGCTTGTGTCACAATTGGTCCTGGCGTCGTCCGTCCTTTCGCATATAATGCATTTTGTTCCGCAATGCTCCGAAAGCTTTGCGCAATGCCGAGCTTAATTCCTTGCGGATAGAGCTCTTGGATCACATCACGCGCGATTCGGACGACAGTCGGATGCATGCCGGGAATGGTTAGTTTTTGGTTCGCCCGTTGCAGTAACTCTTTTAGTTGCATCAAGCTCCCTCCCTTGTTAACGCTTGTAACAATTCAGCGATTTCGGCGTCGTCAGGAATGACTTGCTGCTCTTGTTGTTTCGCCTCGTAAGCGAGTTGTGCTACTTTTTCTTGTTTCACCCAATTCGGTAATTGAAATAATGAATTATCTCTTCTTGAACGTTTGGTTATTCGTTTCGGCCGTTCAGCTGGTAATCCGGTCGCGAGACGCTTGACGACTTGTTCGATGTACCCGAAATGACGACTGTTCGCGCGAGCTGCCTCTTCAATCGCGTACTGAATCCGCTCGATCGGATGCTCCGACGCAAGCTGCAAGAGTTCCTGTTCGATTCGTGGCGTCGCCTTTCCGAGATTCGTCTCGTACTGCTGCACCAGTTCCATTTTTAAAGACGTTTTCTTCAAGACTTCTTCTTCGGAGTCAACTGATACCTCGAGGGCGGTCATCTCTTGACTCGGCGGGGGTGTACTCTCAACACGGGGCAGGACACGGTAGGCATTTGATGTCTGTCCTCCGTGTTTCGTAAACCGTTCGACCTTTTCAATCCGACCGCTCGCAATCAAGGACTGGATACACGACTTGACCGTTGATTTGCTGCACGGGACAGCGTCGGCAATCGTCTGATAGGACGGAAATGCTTGACCGTCTTGACCGCTGAAACTTTCAAGGATTAGGTAAATCATCTTTTCATGGACGGACGCAAATGCCGTCCCGCTCCGTAAGAGCGTATGGGGAACCGGAAGATAAGGGGCTTGCATGGTGATTCCTCCTTTCTAGGAAAGATGACAGGAAGAAGTGACTGTTTGTTCGAAAAGAATAAGGACTAGTTTTGAGGAGGGACATGATGGACAATCTATTCGCGTTTTATTTGCAGGAGCTAAATCACTACCGACCGGACGAGTTGATCCACCATCTCGATCACGACACATGGTCGATCAGTCAGATGTACGACCATCTGATTATGGTCAGTCATGAATATTTAGATGAGGTCGAGGCGTGCCAGTTCGCACCCGTAACAGAATCCGGGAAGTCTCCGTTCGGGGAACAATTATTTGCTGCCGGTGCGTTTCCGGCGACTCCGATCCGTTTACCGGATGCGATGAATGCACCACCTGACGAGACGGATCAAGTCGAGCGATTACGGTCGCGCTGGCGACAGCTGATGGATCGTCACGCTACGCTCGCAACGATCGCTCAGTCGACAGCATCTGACCAAAAGACGCGTCACGGTGGGATAGGGTGGTTGAACGCAGCAGAGTGGTACGCTCTCGTTTCGTACCATCTCGCGCATCATCAGCATCAAAAACGACGGCTCGATGCTGCATTAGCGAATCGAACATGAAAAAAAGCGCTCTCCTCATGCGAAGAGCGCTTCGATTCATTTCAAGACCTGCCAGTTCGTAAATCGTCTTGCCTCAAGATCGAGTTGTTGTTCCTTAATCCAGCGGAATGCTTCGAGTACGAGCGGTGACGCGTTATCGATTGAAACTTCATCTTCCTTGACCCAGCGGGCACCGAGCGAATCTTGTCCGGCGAATTGATCAGGAATACCGAGCGCACCACCCGTCTGCCTAACGAGATAAAAGACGGCAATGTGATGAACTTCATCGAATTCCCGCCAGTCCCATGGGAGCTTGAAGTCAGCGACCCCGACTTGTCGGTCGATTGCCACTTCGAACCCTGTTTCTTCCGTGAACTCGCGTCGCATTGCTTCAGCGAGCGTCTCCCCTTCCTCTAGACTGCCTCCTGGTAAATCATAGCGATTGATATACGGTCCACCATTCTTATCGATGACGAGTAAGGCATCGTCTTTCATTAATAATCCATAAACGCCAAATGCTCGGTGGCAACGAATCGTGTTCATTGGTCATTCCTCCCAATCTTCATTTTCAGGACGGTCGGGATGAACGTATCTAAAAAACCGTCAAACGGAAACTGTTGCTGCGCGATGCGTTGTTGTAAATGGAGCAACGACGTACGGGTTCGTTCGACCAGTTCGATCGGGTAGTGATACAATTTCTGATTCTCTAAAAATTCGTCTTCATCGACGACCGTCCATGCTCCGTCTCGATAGACGAGATCGAGGTCAAGATCGATGAACGACAAGACATCACCTTGAAGGATCGGTGGGAGACAAATGTTACAGTAGTACGTTGTCTCGCCAGTAAGCTCCACATCCAGACCGACCGTAAAATCGGCGTCGAACGGATAAAATTCAAGACTGTAATTATCGTATGTAAAGATCGCTTCCCGTCGATGATGATGTAACGTCCGTCCTGGCGTATTTGCGACGAGCAGATACTTGTCCGTCTGCTCGAGGACTATTCCTTCCCATGAATAGTGTGGACGTTCGTCGTACTTCTTCGCTTGAATCGTTAGCCGTTTACCTTTCAACTTCATCCCTCCCCTTAGAGCTCTCTTATTTTACCAAATGATTTCATAGGAGCAAGCCTTTACCTGAATCTTTAAAATTTTGAAACTCCCTCGTTGACATCCCTTGCCAAACTGCTATCGTGAAAGTATCACTATCACACTCAAGGATGTGGAACCGATGTTCATTGCCGAGTTGTTATTGAATGCTTGTATCGCCTTCACCGGCTTTTATTTGATCGCTAAAATCATTTATAGTCAACGTCTCGCCTCAAGCAGCTTAAAATCACTTATCGTCGGTCTTGCAACAGGACTGCTCGGCGTGCTCTTGATGTTTAAAGGCATTGCCGTCAACGATTCGTTGCGGATGGATTTGCGTCATCTCCCGCTCGTCCTGCTCGCCTTTTACGGTGTTCGTTCTCCACTCATCATCGCGACGTTGATCATCGCTTGCTCCCGCTTTTACTTCGGTTGGACACCGCAAGCGGTCGTCGCTTTTCTTGCCGTTCTTGGTATCAGTACTGGTATGTATTTCATCCATAAACGCTTGCTCCACCGACCCTTTTTGCAAAATCTCATCATGAACGTTTGGGCCTTGTTCATGATCTCAATCGCGGTTTCGATTAATCTTGGCTTTAGTGACGCCGCGCTTCGCTTACTCGCCTCGACGTGGTCGATTGGACTCGCTGTCGGACTCTTATCAAGTGTGTTGACGATCGACTTTCAGTTGCTCAATGAACAAGTTCAACGCTATAAACAATCGGCGGAGCTCGATCACTTAACGGGACTATATAATCGACGTGTCTGGGATGAGCGGACGGCGATGTTAGAGACAGAAGGACGTTTCTACAATGTACTCGCACTCGATATCGATCACTTCAAGCATGTCAACGATACATATGGGCATGCGAACGGTGATCTCGTCTTACAACAGTTCGCACGGATTTTGCAGGAAGAGACGCGTCCACACGATATCACGGCTCGGATCGGCGGTGAGGAATTCATGGTTCTCGTGTATGATTTGACGCCGTCTAAAGTTACAAAAGTCGCTAACCGGATTCGTGAACGGATTGCAAACACACGCTTTCAGCTCGACGGTTTTCCTGCCATCACGATCACAACGTCCGTTGGCATCGCCCATGGAAAACATGTCGCTGTCCAGCGGATGAACATTTTAGCGGATGAAGCGCTCTATGCTGCAAAGGAGCAAGGACGAAATCGTGTCATTCTTCATGAAGTCGATGCCGAGGCAGCGATTACGACACATGACCGTGAACCGGTCCGTTCGTAAAAAGTAGCTAGAGATAGACAGATCTGATTGTTCGGTACGGTATGTCTGAAGAGATTCCATACTATCCATAAGGAGTGAAGCAATGAAATCCGATTTTGAGTTCATGACGATGTCAGAAACGATCCTATTCGTCAGTTCCTTTTTCATGTGGTTGTATGTCGGTCATCATTTCGTCATGATTACGACGTTCGACGAACTGTTTTTAACGCAATCTTGGTCGTTACTTCTTCCGATCATCACCTTCATCTTATTCTTACGCTCGTTCGTCGTGCGACGTTTGATGCTGCACCATAGTCAAGAAGGTGAAGACGATATCTCACGCGAAGCGTGACCAACACAAAAGAGGACCTACCGGATTCATGGTAGGTCCTCTTTTTACGTTTGATCGATTCGACGGAACTGTAAGCCGCGTGCTTTCCACTCCGGTAACAGTTCTTTCAGCGCCGCAATCGTCTGCACGGGTGCTTGAGGGTCTGCGCCGAACGTATCCCCGTTATCGTGTAACAAGATGATATCCCCTTCTGTTACACTCGATAGCAGCCGTTTGATTTTTGCTGATCCACCCTCTAACTTCCAATCCTCCGCCATCTTCGACCAGAGAATCATTTTGTATGAAGGAGGACAGAGGACGTCTCCCGCATTGAGTGCGCCCCACGGTGGACGATAGACCGTCGGCCGTTCGCCGGTGATCCGTTCAATGATCGCTGACGTCCGCTTGATGCCTTCTCGGACCGTCGACGGTCGCATCGACCAGTTCGGACGATGGACATAGTTGTGAATCCCGAGTTGATGACCTTCCTCATGGATCCGGCGAATGATGTCTGGGTGTGCTTCCGCTTTATGACCAACGACGAAAAATGTCGCTTGAATGCCTTCTTCTTGTAAGAGGTCTAGTAATTCTGCTGTATAGACGGGATCTGGACCATCATCGAATGTCAAGGCGACGTATCGTGAGTCCAGTGACTTCGTGACGCGCCATCCGAAAACGCGTGACGCCATATACGGAACGACCGTATAGGCAAGGGTAGCGAGAACTCCCGCTGTGACAAGACGTGACCGCATCTGCATGACTCTCCTTTATCCGTTTACTTGACGTCGGTTGCTTTCAAGGCAACCTGCAATCCGTTCCTCAAAAAATCTTCGATCGGCAATGACTTGCTCACTTTGATAAAGTGAGATTGCTTGATGCCATTGGTGCATGACGTCCGGGTTCTCAAGCGTCCGCCGAATGACGTCAGCGAGCGTATCCGTTTGATCAAACGAAAACGCAAGTCCTTTATTTAATAGATAGGTGCGGTTGATTTCTTCTTGTCCTGGAAGGACGTGCTGCATGAAAAGCGGCACCCGTTTTTCGAATGCTTCGCTAACCGTTACACCACCAGGCTTCGTGACAATTGCATCCATCCGTTCATACAACTGATTCATTTCATTCCGTGACTCGATATAGGCGAGGGGATGGATGTGAGCATGTTTCCGTGACGACAGTCGTTTATATAACGAGCGATTATTGCCACATAAGACGTAAAAGTCAGCTTCCGAACAGTGCTCGATTTGCGTCAGCAACGTCTCTAGTTGTCCAAGTCCACCGTTCCCGCCGGCAACGAGAATTTGTTTGCGGGACTGAGGCGACCGGAAGATTGATCCGCCAGAGATTGCCGGATGGACCGCAATTCCCGTCACGAACAAGCGCTCTTCTGGCACGGCATGTTGCTTGAGCAACTCCTGCTTTGCTTCTGCATTCGGTAACAAGTGATACTCGATATGCGTCTTCCCCCAGACCCGACTGACGAACAAATCCGTATAGGCATTGATGACCGGTACGTCACAAAGGTTTCGTTCCTTCAATTGATTCAACAGATAGGACGGAAAGGCATGCGTACAGATGATGACATCCGGCTGTTCCGCCTGAATGATCCGTAACATTTGTTGTTGAAAATAATGCGACGTCCATCCTGTCGATTGTGTGTTGCTAGAGCGTCCCGCAATGTGTCGATGATAAAAACGACTATAGCCGTTTGAGAAATGGCGGATCCAGTTCAGATAAAACTTCGACGTCACCCATTCCGCGAACGGACTGATCGTACTGAGCAATTCCACTTCCTTGACTTCAACGCCTGGTCCCTGCAATCGTTCTGCGATCGCTTCAGCGACAAGGTGATGACCGGATCGCATCCTTAAAAAAGGAAAGATCACTATTTTTTGCATTGTCTGTCCACTCCTTCAAACTATCCCGATGATCCTTCTAAAAGAAGTATCGCTTAGTCTTCTTTTCCCGCTTGGTTTTTTCCTGAAACGACGCGTTTTTCAAGTCGCTTACGTTTAAGCCATTTCACGAGTACACCTAAGAGGAAGAGCACAAGTAAGGCAAATCCGAAATACGGCACGACTTCCGGTTTGATATGAAACGTCTTGCCGGCAAAGTGTCCGAGTAAGACGAAAGGAACAACCCACAGTGCGGATCCAAGTGCCGATACCCAGAAATACCGACCAAATGGAATCCGTTTCATCCCCGCAAAATACGGATTGATCTGTCGTACACCTGGAATATAGAGACCGACGATAATCGTCCGGTTGATCCGTCCCATGTAGCCATTTGAGACCCGCTCCCAGCGTTCCTTCGTCAAGCCGATGAAACGACCGTACCGTAAGACGGTCGGTCCGAAAAAACGTCCTGCTGCATATGCCGTCAGCATCCCGACAAACGTTCCCGCGTACGCGGTCAAGATCGAATAGATTAAGCGTTCTTCGTTTTGACCACTTAAGATACCGACCAAGACGAGTAATGATTCCTCCGGTGCTGGAATCCCAACGATGCCAAAAAATAAAAAAATGAAAATAACGCTATATCCATAGGCATCGAGATACTGGTTGACCGTATCCATGTTCATGTTGTCACGTCCTCTACTGCTGTCTCTCTATCTTGTTTCATCGTCTTCTGACTATGTATTCGTCATCGTTAAAAAATTCCCTTTTCCATCTGACTCAAACCTTTGACTCGATTTGATTTCTTTGAGAAAAGGAATGCTATATGTAAGGGAGGGACATCTGATGCACTGGCAACTGGTAATGGAACAATATCGGTATCTCGGAATCATTCTTACGTTGTTCGCACACTTCATTCCGACGGAGTTGATCTTAGCCTACGCTGGGTATCTCGTTTCAATACATGTCGTCAGCTTTTTACCCATGATTCTCATCGCAAACGTTGCATTCGTTGCCTCTCAAAGCATATTGTATGCGATTGCTTTTTGGGGTGGACCACCTATCCGATCACGATTGGCACGGACATTCCCGAATTTCTTCAACCGATTGACACAGCTAGAAATCCGCTTCCATCAGCATGGTATCTACTACATGTTACTCCCCCCTCTCTGGAAGACATTGTTTGGCCTTCTCGCTGGTTTTTTGCGAATTCGGTTTTGGACTTTCGCCTGGCTGACAAGTGTCTCGTTTTTAATCTGGTCCCTCTTGTTCATGTGGAGTGGATTATTGCTCGGAGAACGCTGGTCCTTGATCGCCCATTTCGCCATCCGTCACGCAACGTGGTTCATCTTAGCCATTGCGCTCCTCGTTTGGGGATTTCGTCGAGTGCTCCACCAACGTAAACGTTGACGTATGACCCTATTGTTTAAAAAATGAAACTTGCCTCCTTCTAATATTTGGTAGAATGCTCCTAACTCATTGAAGGAGGTTCTTTCATGCTAAATGGTATCCAGCTTCACCCACTCGTCGTGCATGCCCCAATCGGACTGTTATTATTTGCGACCTTATTGTTACTGGTTTCATTAAAATGGGCACGACTTAAGTTATTTGCCTTAATCACGCTCGTCGTCGGGCTACTATCAGGCATCGTCGCCTACATCACCGGAGAAGGAGCCGAGGAATTCGGCATCGACAAATGGAATTTGGCCCGAGCCGACATCCATCACCATGAAGACTTTGCTTTATACAGTTTGATTACCTTTGGTATATCGTTATTATTTCTTTTACTTAGCTACCGCTCAAAAGGAAAAGGACTGCTCATCGTGAGTCTAGTCATCGCTCTCATCGGGAGTGGTCTACTCGCGTACGCGGGTCATCTCGGAGGGCAGATGGTCTACACACGGTAAAGTATATCGAATGAAAAATGGAGGACTACATGTTAAACAAAGAAACAATCATGATTCAACCACTTACCCCCTCAACGATTGCTGTCGTCAATGATGCAAATGATACCTTTCCGGTTATCGGGTACGTATCCCCTCGATTCGTTGAGGGGAAGTGGTCTTATGAAGAACATCTACTCGAAATCTCGCAGACGACGCGTTTCCCAGATGATCAACTTGATTGGACGAAGTACATCGAAAAGGAAGACCGAATCGTTTTTCTCGCCTTTTCGGGTGATTCGTGCATCGGACAAATCCGTCTCGTTCGTGACTGGAATCGCTTCGCTTATATCGAAAACATCGCTGTCAAACAAGCGTTTCGTAAACATGGCGTCGGACACCGACTTCTCGCTGCTGCGACGACATGGGCCAAGGAGCGAAATTTAGTCGGCTTATCGCTTGAAGCCCAGCACGACAATTTAATCGCATGCCGATTCTACGCTCGGCAAGGATTCGTGCTTGGTGGTGTCGATACGTTGAAACAGTATGCTAATCCACAAATCGGTCTCACGCTTTACTGGTATAAAATTTTCTGAATGTCCATCAGAAAGGACGTTTTTAACGTTGACTTTAGTGAAAAACAGTTTCATTACGACCATTCTATTTGCTTGTTTGTATGCACTCGTCGCTAGTTATGAAATCGGTGATCCAACGACGTACGGCACTTCATTCACCGACTTCTTCATGATCGGTTTGCTCTTTTCCGGTCCCGTCATCCTGTTTGGCGCATTTCTGACGGATGGTCTTCCACGCCTGTTATTCCGTTCAAGCGTTTCGTTCATACAACGAATCATCCTCAACCAAGCAGGTGCCCTATTTGCCAGTGTCGGCCTCTATCTGCTGATGCAGCCCAATCCATTTTCGTTCTATTTTGTCTTGTTCTGTTCTGGTGTAGCGCTGATCTATCTCATCGTATCGGAGTCGGCGCGGAAGTATCCGAGATGGATTCCTTACATATCCGGTTGGTTGTGTCGCACTGTCTTTAGTTTCTTCTTGTTTCTTAATTTGTTTGGATCGATGACGATGACAGTGCCGTTTCTATCCTACACGGTGCAACTGGTCAATGAGCACTTGGACGTTGTTGTGCTTGTATTCGTCAGCGGTATCGTGATTGCTGACGTTCTCTTATCCATCCGTTTCGCGAAACGTTCGTTGCCTTTTAAAACGCACCTGCTTGTTCATCAAGGAACGGTCTTCATGTTTGCTGGTGTGTCTGTTCTGTTCAGCCTGTTTCCAGTTCCAGTTTTTATCGGAAACGCATTCGCTGCTTTTTTATATGTAATGATTACCCATCTGTTCATCATCATGAAAACCGGAAAAGAGGAACACCATGATCCGTCTGTCATTTCGACTTCTGATGACTAATTGGATTTTTCTGATGCTCTATCAACATCTTCCATCGTCACCACGCCTCATGCCGAATGCTGATCCTGGATATTACGAAAATGTCTTTGAGACGTTGCTGTCGTTTGCAATCATTATCACGATTGGCGGCATCTTGACGGACGCGATTCGCTACTTTGGATTCCGCTCCCGTCCACTATCTTGGTCGTCGCATCTGTTCCTGAATCAAGGCATCGCCTTACTACTTGGTGGGATCTTATTGATCGTGTTCGACGGTCTGTTTCAAGCGCTTCTTTTTCAGACGATTGCAAATAGCGCCGCTTTCCTCTACTTTTTGATGACGCGCTTGACGTTGCTTTACAAACAAGACTAAATTGATTTCATCCATTTACTTACATTTATGTTAGAAAATAAAGTATACTAAGTCTATCGTTCATAAAAGGAGTTACATTAGATGACACGACAAAAATCAGTCTTGTATTTATTTATTTTACTATCCTTCGGCTTAGCCTACGATATGATTGCCAGATCGTCACTTTATCAAGTAATCTCCGTTCCCCCACTTTACTTATTCATTGCTACCTTAACCCTTTCCATACTGACAGTGTGCTTGACGTTATTCTTCCTGCTCTACCATGGCGTCAGAAGACATCTCGAATTATTGATTATCTTACCGTTCCTGATTTTAACGAGCGGAATTGCATTTATCTTCATCTTTTTCAAAGCAGCTTTAGGGTTCTGAACTTGCAACAAAACGACCGTTTCCTCGAAGGAAGCGGTCGTTTTGTTAGACACTATGTAACAAGAGTCGGTTTATGGTGTGGTGTGGAAATCGATCGTCTGATCAGTTTCACTCGGCCAATTGATCTGTCCCGCGTAATGATTTTCAATCGTCACGACGGGTTCTGAACGCTCAAATCGGGACGGTTGCGTCGATGTCGTACAGACGATCAAGACCGCTAACAGACTGATGATACTAAAGCATCGTCGCATCATAGTTTAAGCTCCTTTAGTCGTTTCTCCCTTCATTTTAGTTGAACATCACCACTCCGCCATCCGTCCTCCGCTGTATCTCGTACTCCGTCCATCAAAAAAGACCGACTACGTAAGTCGGTCTGTCACCATCATCCTTGTTCGCCAACGACGGAGAACCGTTCGTTGAGGTGTTGTCCGTTTTCAATCTCATCCACTACAGCAATCGCGTAATCCGCGTAACTGATGTAACTCGCGCCTTTCGTGTTCAGAATCATCTGCTCGCCACCGACTGTATACGTTCCTGTTCGTTTCCCGCTTGGATCAAAGAATCCAGCCGGACTGAGATACGTCCATGTTACATCTTGCTGTCCTTGCAGTTCGATCAAGTTTTTCCCCATGTTAGAAGCTGTCGGATAGTAGGCTTCCGGGAAGTCCGGCGTTTCCATGACGCGTGTCGAACGGCTTTCGTCAACGAACAGGCTACCAGCACCACCGACGACAAATAATCGAATCTTACTTCCTGCTAACACATCCAACAAGTGACGACCGACTTCGATATGTTTTTCTTCCTCACCTGGCGCGGCATTGAACGCATTGACGACAACGTCAAGTCCGTTCAAATCATCTTTCGTCAGTGCTAAGACATCCCGCTCAAGAATCGTAACGTCTGCCGTCACTTTTGCCGCATTACGGACGATCGCCGTAACGTCATGTCCTCGATCAATCGCTTCTTGTACGATTAATTGTCCCGCTTTCCCTGTAGCTCCAATGATTCCAATGTTCATGATGATTCCTCCTTTTTATATGTAACTGATTTGATTACATGTAACCAATATAGTTACAAACGAGTGTTTTGTCAACACTCATGCTTCTCATTCCCCTTTTCTTGCCAAACGAAAGATACAACGTATAATGAGAGAACAATGCTTTTATAAAGGAGGGTCATCCGTTGGCCATCAGTACACGTTTTTCCGTCGGCATCCATATCCTCTCGTTGATTGCGACTGACGAGAAGATGACGTCCGACTTGATTGCCGGTAGCGTCAATACGAATCCGGTCGTCATCCGTAAGATCATGGGGATGTTAAAGAAAGCCGACTTGATCGAGGTTCGCCCGGGTGTCGCTGGAGCACGACTCGCACGACCGTTATCTAGTATCACACTACTTGATGTCTATCAAGCCGTTGCTGTCGTTCCGGATAAGGAACTGTTCGGCATTCATGCAACACCAAATCCAGACTGTCCGGTCGGACGAAACATCCAATCGACCGTCACACCGATCTTTGAGCTCGCACAATCCGCGCTTGAGAAGGTGCTCGCTCACGTCACACTTGATGATATCGTCAGCGAAATCGAACAAAAAGAAGCATCGTCCTCGCAAGGATGATGCTTCTTTCATTACATGAACCATTGATATAACAGGTACCCACCACCGAGAACGACGAGAACCGCGAGCATCTCAAGTCCGCGCATCCCGTCGTTTTGTCCACGAGGTACGGCACTACCGAGACCCTGATCAACACCATCACGAAGATGATCAAGTGTTTGTTTCTTTTCTTGTTTAAAGCGAGACATTCGAGCGGCCTCCTTTTTACATATTATACCACCTCATATTCACCTGCAGTGCATTATGGTAAAAGAATACCTCCTAGTGTGTATCATAAATTTAATTAGTTTCTCTTTTCATTTCCTAGTAACTTCACACACCCCATCTTTTCAACGATCAGAACATCCTGCTCGAAGCGTTTGATGGAACGTTTCGACGCATGTTCATCCGATTTATTCGGATGACCGAAGCATACATTCAATATCGAATTAAGTTTCTCTGCGTCACCACCGATGAAATAGTGGGACATATATGTGTTATCTTCTGAAGCAATAACGATGAATGTCGCCATACCAAGCACTCCTTCGACATCTTCTATTGTCAGGAGTTTATCTTTTGAGAACGCTCCTTTGAAGTCATAACTATCGACAGAGATAATCTTTCCTTTCAGCAAATCTAGGATTGATTTTCGATACACGCAATAGACACCCAAGATCGTTTCATATGGTGGAACGAACGGATCTTCCATGATCGTGATCAATCGCTCGTCGTCTCGATCCAGGCGAATGGCATGCAAATTGTCGACTAGGAGCTGATCAATTGCGGTCACAGTCTTTGGCTTGATCGATTCGAAGTCATGTACAGACACATCTTCTCCTCGTCTTTTAGTCAATGATCGTATCCTTCCCTTCTGCTCGTAATCGTTGAAGGGATGCTTTCATCGTCTCAATCTCTTCGTCCGTGTGACGTTCCCACGTGCCGAGCTCAGCAATGATTTTTACCGGTTCAAGCGAGCGATAAGAGCGAGTTGGATTACCAGGGAACCGTTTGTTCGTTAGATTCGGATCATCCTCATACGACCCGAGTGGCTCAACGAGATAAATGTGTTCCGGAGCGTTAGATCGTGCGAGCTCCGCCCCCCACTTCGCTGCATCAAGTGTTGCTGTGAAATAGACGTGCTTGAGCGGTTGTTCGCGAAAGTTCGACGCGTATCCTGGCGTCAACACGTCCCCGATTTGCAAAGTGACTTTCGTGCCATGAAAAAACGGTCCTTCGACTGCCTTCATACTATTCGCCTCCTGTCTTATATATTTAGTATAGACAGTAGATGCAGGGAGATGTAGTCTGTTTCAAAATGAAATTTCACGGTATACTTGTAACAAAGGAAAACGATTTGTCGTCAGATTGTAACTCGTTTTTTGTCTGCCCGTCAGGCATGATGGGGATAGTCATTTTACATATACGTTAGGAGGTCATCCGTTCAACGTGAAGTTCTTTAAAGCTTTAGCGAAAACCGAAGAGGCTGTCTGGATTCCAGAAGCCGAGTGGCAAACCGTTTGTGAGCAAGAAGGACTGACCGTGCCGAGTCATCCACAAGAACAAATCGTTGGTCTCGCATATAATAACCAGCGTCAAGTCGTTGAAGTCACGCGTAATTTGCGTCCGCCGGCACTCAGTTATTACGTCACGATTCTTGAACCATCAAATAATCGATCACTTATCTCAAAACGTTCATTCTTGACCGTTCTCCACGAACGGACCGAGCGCACTTCTCTTACGGAATTCGGTACGTTCTGTTTACTTGAAATCAACGTCCGTGAAGAAGGTCTCGGTGAGCGCGGACTGCTTCTTGAATCATTGATCCATGACATCGAAAAAAAGTATACGCACTATGCCATCCGTGGTGATTATGCGACGATCACTTTACAAGGGCGCGTCTCGGATCAATGTTTTACGAAGTATGGATTCCGATTAATGGATTCTTACCTCACGCTATCAAACGGGATTCCATCCTAATTAGACCTGACATGTTCAGGTCTTTTTTTGTACAGATTCCTTAAAATGATGGGAAGTCATGGGTTTGCGTTCAAACTAGTAGCACGACATATTTTTAATATGGTATGGTAAAAGTAGTTCATCAGCAGTACATTCTATATTTAAGAGGTTCCCCATGACAACAACGACAGAGACATATCCCATGGCATGCTGGCAAACGATTTCGACTTACCATAATCAACAAATCAAACGCGTCAATGCATTCTTGAAACATTGGGATCTATCCCATACGAATCTTGAAGTATTGCGTTGCCTACACACGACTTCGTGTACGAGCCAGAAGGAAATCGCTGAACGGATCCAAGTGACCGATGGCACGATTTCACACGGAATCAAACGACTGTTCGAGCGGCAATTGATCACCCGCAAGCGGAAATGGAAGACGAATTATCTTCTGTTGACGGATAAAGGAACAGCCATCCTTCAAGAAGTTTTGCCCGCCTATGAACGTTTTCAACAAGAACAATTCAATGCCTTGACGGCTCGACAACAGGAAGAATTAATCCGTTTCTTCAATAAGCTCAATCCCGCATGACAGAAGAGGAGGAAAAAACATGACCTTCACATTCGAATCTTCGATGCAGCACTGGAACGCCATTCAGCGGATTCACGGCCGTTATTCGAAAGAAGTCAACGATGTACTTAAACCCAAAGGACTCTCGAAGTCACAGTTTGATTTACTGATGACACTGTATCATCAGGAGAGTGCCACACAGAAATCACTCGAACGAACGCTTGAGCTCTCAAGTGGTGCCATTTCGCAAACCGTCAAAAAACTCTTAGCAGAGCATCTTGTCATCCGAAAACGGATCAACCGAGAAAAGCGGATTCTATTGACAGAGGATGGCACAGCTCTCGTTCAAAAATCAGCGCCTGAGATCGAGGAGATTGACGATCGCTACTTCCGCGCCTTCACATCTAAAGATCATGAGACATTTGATCAATTGCTGCATAAGATGCAAAGCAATCATTTTTGATCGTACTTCCGATAACCGCGGACGCTTTCCTATCGAGGTGTCCGCGGTTTTTACATAGAGATACTAAAAAGAAGGAGCAACAGAGATGACACATAGAGACGTATTATTAGAACGATTAGACGCAATTGGGCAAACGATTGCACAAACAGATGATGCGCTTGTCCTGCTTGGTCTCGGTTCTGTCGGTCAAGAACTCGAACGACTCGATGACTATTCGGACTTAGATTTTTTCGTCATCGCAAAACCCGGTAAAAAGGTTCGATTCATCGAGCAACTTGACTGGTTAGAAAACGCACATCCTCTACAATTTCAATTTCAGAATACGCAGGATGGACATAAAATTATGTTCGACGACGGCATCTATGCCGAATTCGCCATCTTTGAATTAGATGAGCTTTCTGAAATTGCATTTTCAGCAGGTCGCATCGTGTGGTGCGATTCTTCCTTCGACGCGTTTGAACGCTTAGTCCCGCAACCGCATAACAGTTCGAGCGAACATCCATCGATTGATTACGCCATCCATGAAGCGCTGACGAATCTATATGTCGGGCTCTGTCGCGAAGCACGTGGCGAAACGTTATCAGCCTTTCGTTTGATTCAACAATTTGCTGTCGGTCAATTGATATATGTTTTATCATCATTTGAAAAAGAGGAAGCGACATACGTTGATCCGTTTGCTCCGGAACGTCGGATTGAGCAACGTTTTCCAGAAATGGTCAACCGATTCTCAGAGATGATGCCAGGCTATTTGCAAAATAAAACAGCCGCACTAGCAATTCTCGATTATATCGAACAGATTCATCCTGTCTCACCTGCCATGTCAACAACGATTCGTTCACTCGCACGAACAGATACTACCTAAAAAACACGTCCGAATGTCTTAACTTAAAGGAGATTCGGACGTGTTTCGTTTATGATGAATCAACTTCAAAAGAAAACTTCATTACAGTTTTGAAAGGAATATTATTCCTGTTAGTGATAGGTTTGTACCCCCATACATAATACCATCATTTTACATTTTGATAATGAATCAATGACGTATCTCTACAAAGAGTATAGAAAGGAAGCCATATGAATATATGAATTAAAAGAACCTACTCAAACCATCTCGAAAGACGCAATCAAAGTATGGCGATTGACCGATGCGTTGGTTTCGACTGCCGTGTTAATCGTATTGGTTGGTCTGCTATTCGTCGATACGTACTATCAGTGGTCCAGCTGGAACGGGATCGTTCTCTATGTGTTGATTGCAGTGACGATCAGTTCGGCTTTGATTGAGTGCACCGTATTACCGGTCTACCGGCAAAAGACATGGCGTTACGAGATTGATGCTCAGTGCATTCAATTAAAGCATGGTGCCTTCATGCGCAAGCATCTGATCATCCCAATCAATAAAATCTATTTCGTTAAGACATCGCAAGGACCACTCAGTAAATAATATAATCTTGCAACAGTCAAAATTGGCACAATCGGTTACGTCCATGACATTCCGTCTTTACCACTTGCACAAGCAACGGAAATCACGCAACGAATCACTGCCTTATCAGACCGTACGTCACGAAAGGAGCGAGCTGATGCGACAGGAACCATCCATGACTTCCTTTAAGCTCCATCCTGCCTGGATTCCGTATCGCTTCGGCATTGCTACGGAAGAATTCGTTTTCGTCGCTCTCATCATCTCTTTCTTGTTCCGCCGCTTATCCTTACCGCTGTTCTCTTGGTATGGATACACGGTGCTCGGTAGTTTCATTCTCGTGCATCTAATCGGTCTCGTGTTGCAGTGGAAACACTTTAACTATCAACTCAAGGAACAAGAGCTTCTGATTGAAAAAGGTGCGTTCGTGACGGAGAAAAAACAGATTCCCTATGAACGGATCCAAGGGATCACGGAATACGAATCGTTGTTTCATCGCGTGACGGGTCTGACGTCACTCGTCATTGAGACCGGTTCGACGGATTCCGATGCCGACGTTCGTCTTGAGATGCTGTCAAAACTAGAAGCAGCACAAATCAAGGAACAGATCGAGTCAATCGTTACACGAAAGCATGATCCTGAGGCACTACCAGAAGTCGCAACGACCATGCTAGCGCCAAATCAAGAACAATACGCGATTCAATTCAAGGAGATTGCGCTGGCTTCGCTGACGTCACTCAGTCCGTTGTTCTTTTTCTTCCTTCTTTACTCTGTTTATCGAGAATTAAGTCGTTTTCTTGAGCTCGATGATATCATCAATTCGATTGTCAGATTCAGTACCCAATCTAACGTCATGCGTGTTTCGATGATTGGAATCTTGATCATCCTTGCTCTCAGTTATGGTGTCTTTCGGAATTATCGCTTATATTCTGGCTTTCGCATTGATGCAGATCAACGCTTGATTCAGATTGAAAAAGGCTGGGAGAGCGTTACGCGCTTCTCGATTCAAAAAGACCGGATTCAAGCCATGACGATGCGGAGTCGTTTCATCCATCAGTTACTCGGAATCAATCAAGTCAAGATGATCAGTTCGATTGATCCCGAACAACAAGACAAAAACACGTCTGCCGTTTTGTTCCCGTTCATCCAACGTTCAAAAGCGCTCGACTTGATTCCGAAAGTGTTACCTGATTTTCAAGTGGCACCTCGGACGCTTACGATTCCTCAACTGGCAATCGTCGTAAAATTATGTCGGACCGTCTTGTTATGGGGTATCATTCCGATTTGCATATGGTTCATGTTCCCGAGCTTACGTTTTCTTGCCGTGTTGATCTGCTTTGCTATCATCACGTCACAAATCTTGAGTCGCCGCTTCAGTATATATACGATGAGTCCGACATTGCTACACTTCCATCAAGGGGGACTCGCCCCTCTTACGTACTGGATGCGCCGTGATGGCATCGAACGACTCGAGCTGTCCGAGTCTTACGTGCAACAACGTCTTGGTCTTGCAACCGTCACCGTCACCTTACATGCGACTCCAGCAAAGGAAGTACGGATCACGGATGTTCCGATTGAATGGACGAAGCATTGTCAAAGATGGTATATCGAATGAATCAATCTTGAAGTACAAAAAATAGACCTGTCAGCTTCTTTTATACTGACGGGTCTATTTTTTGAATCAAAGGAGATCAGTTTTATACTTGTAATCCTTTAAGATCGTTTCCGCGTCTTTAGTCGTCCAATCTACTATCGATTCTGAAGGATGTTTTTCAAGATATGCGTCCATGATGTCTTTACCCAATCGATACATACTCCACAAAGGTACATCCTTATCATTATTTCCGTCCATGATATCATCTTGCGTTAACTCGCCATTTTTCATTAAACGTAGAACATGCTGTTTCGTCTCTTCTTCTAATGGCTCGACCCAGGCTGGTGTCACACCTTTGACGACGCGTTTCGCGAACTGATCCGCCTTCCCTTCAAGGAGGAGTGAATGGATCAGTGGACTGGCTTCGTCTTCTAAAGAAGTATCTAACTTCATTCGATCATATAAAGCAGTGTGGTGATATTCATGTGCTACTGCATATTCTAACATTTTCTTATCATAGTCAGCAGTAAGGAATAAAATGAAGCAATCTCTAGTTGCTAATCCTGCGACCCCTCCCATGACATCCATACGCTCCATGAATTCCGAGTTAACAGGCACGATGAAAATCGTATTCGTTTGTTTAGGTAATGCCCGATGTGAAGCAGTATAACTTTTCTCAATGATTTTTTTGATCTCTGTATCTTGTTTCATCAGCTCTTTCGTCCGACTCACTAATTGTTCTTTATACTCAGTAGCTTGTAGCATAAAATAACTTTTCATATATGTTAGATCGAGATTTTGTTGCTCACCGATTTCATCGATGTAGCCTAAGACATGTTTAAGATAACTGTTCGTGTTGTCGTTTGAGTTTCCTGTCTGCATCGCTTCTTCTAAGTACTGATTGTATTGCGTATAGAGCGGAACAATCTTGACCTGATCATCTTGACCCATCTTGATCGTCTTGTTTTTAATCATTTCGTCATTCGATGAAAAGAAGTTTTCTGCCCTTTCCCAAACGGTACACCCCGATAAGGTAACCAACATCAAACAGAGTAATACGAGCACTCCTTTTTTCAATGTAACCCCTCCCTCAGATTTACGTCTCAATATTCTATACTGTTATTTAATAACAAAAGTTTCATATTTTAGACAAAAAATCTATCTCTAAATCGCTATACACAAAAAGAACCTTGAAGCGTCCTAACACTTCAAGGTTCTCATCATTTCATGACCCCGTACTCGCAAATGCTTTTAGCCCGAACAACCAGAACCGATAGGCAATCAAACAGGCAATAATCGCGACGAGTGGTGACGCAAGAGCCATCGCTCCATATCCTCTCCCGTCAAAGAAATACATCGCCGGATAAAAGGCAGTAAATCCGAACGGGATGATGTAGGTCAAGACGAACATTAATACTTTCGAGTAGATCGTCATCGGATAACGAGCAAAGTCACTCAGACTGAAGACTGCTGAGACGACCGGCAGACTATCGACCATCCAGAACGAGAACGTCGCAAAAAACAAGTTGATCGCGATGTAAAGCAGGCCGCTCGAAAGAACAAGGACGACCAACATCAAAAAATCACCGAAGCTCCAGACCATGTTCAACTGCTCTGAAGCAATATAGAGCACCCCACCACCAATCAACAATTGACCGAACCCGTCTTGTTGGACCCGTTCAGCGATGATTTGAAACAGCGGATTGACCGGGCGCATCAATAATCGATCCAGATTACCGGTCCGGATGTACTGCCAGCCGATCGTCCAGAGGTTATCAAAGAAGATATGATGCAAGGCACGTCCTAGGAAAGCGATCCCATAGATGAATAAGATTTCGTAAAAATCCCAACCGTTTAACGTCTCGATATGCTGAAAGACGACCGACAGGAAAAAGAGTGAGGCAAACTGTTGACCGAAGACCGACAGGACACCAATCAGGAAATCAATCCGATATTCCATCATGACCTTAAAATGACTTTTTGCATACAGCCAGTAGAGTTTTATGTATCGTTTCATCCGCCGAACACCGTCACTTTCCGGATCGCGAGCGCGAACGTGACACGTAACAAGACAAAGAACCCAATCAACCAACCGATTTGGACGAGTAACGCTTGCAGGATGCCGCTTGCACCGATTTCTCCCGTATAAATCGCGACCGGAACGTAGACGAGCGAAGCGAACGGTAAGTAGAGACTGATCGTTTGAAACCAGTCCGGGAATAACGTCAACGGAACGATTGCTCCAGACATGATCGTGATGACAGCGTCTTGTAAGACGGAAAGTCCCCAAATGTTGACGGTATAAAAGGCGAAGATACCGACGAGTAAATCAATCAGTGTCGCAAGTAAGACGGCAAAAACAACACTGCCGACGAAAGCGAGTCCAGCTAGCCATGACTGTGGTCGATCCACACCGATGAACAGAATCGAGACGAGGACAAGTGGTAGGATCGAGCGGAACAAGACCGAGAGTTTTGAGCCGATGTCTTGCGCGAGTAATTTATCGAGCAAGTGATACGGACGCAGCAATTCGATTGCAATCGCCCCTTGTTTAATCATCCGGGCGAGATCGCGTCCAGCACCGCCACGGAACTGATCGATCATCGTCGCGAGAATCGCATAAGTTAGCATTGTCGACAGTGAGATGCCGGAGACGTCCGTTTTATTCGCGTAAACCGCTTGCCAGAAGAAGTAGAGAATGAACAGTCGCATCGTCACGCTAAACATACTGGCCCAGTACCAAGCGGTGTAGGCAAGATCGACCTTGATTTGTGACCGCATCAACGCGGTATATTTTCGGAGTCTCATGCGCTGATCCCCGCTTGGTACAGTTTTCGGATCAATGTCTCCATCTTCGGTACGGAAACGGAGACGTCCCGGACCGCATACAATGAGACGATCTCCTTGATGACTTGTCCACTCGATAATTCGCGGTCGTCAAACGCGAGCTCATACGTCAATTCATCCGTCGTAAATAAGATCACGCGGTTGATCAACGCCGTAGGTAAAGTAAACGACACCGGTTCTTCCAGTGTGATCCGAAGCGTCCGCTCATGGCTGAATGACTCCTTCAACTGATCAATCGTATCGTCATAGATGATGCTCCCGTCGTCAAGGACGATCACTCGATCACAGACTTCCTCGATGTCCTGCATATCATGTGTCGTCAAGATGACGGTCGTGCCCCAGCGGTCACTCATCTCCCGAATGAAGTGACGGATCGTTTCCTTGATCTCGATATCAAGTCCGATCGTCGGTTCGTCGAGATAGACGACTTTTGGTCGATGTAGGAATGCTGCTGCTAATTCACAACGCATCTTTTGACCGAGCGACAGTTGCCGGACCGGTACGTCAAGGAGCGGTGCTAACTCTAGCTTCTCTCGAAACCACGCGAGCGTTTCATCAAACTCTGACTTCGGCACCTGATAAATTTCCTTCAACAGCTCAAACGATTCTTGGACCGGAATGTCCCAGAACAGTTGGGTCCGCTGACCAAAAACGGCACCGATTTGCGATGCGTTCTTGACCCGGTCAGCATGTGGGTCAAGTCCAAATACCCGAACGTTCCCCGCGTCCGGACGTAAGACACCAGCAAGCATCTTGATTGTCGTTGATTTCCCGGCACCATTGAAGCCGATGTAGCCGATGCGCTCTCCTGCTTCAATCGTCAAATCAATGCCTTTGACTGCCTCTTTCGTCCGGTAGGTCCGGCGAAACAGCGCTTTGATTGCCCCGCGTAGTCCTGGTTCCCGTTGTAGGATCTGATAGTGTTTCGTCAGTCCCGTTGCTTTGATCGCAAATGATTGCATGTGTTCTCCCCCTTTTGTGCAAACGCTTTCCGAAAAAGTAGTATACCAGAAAAATCCAAACATCTTCCAGCTCATTTGAAAATTTTTCTCGATATTCTGACGAAGTCGCGTAATAATAGATGAAAAAGGAGTGGTCAGACCATGATCTTACGTCATATGACACATCGCCATCACATGAAATCCATCGTGACACGCGGCGGATTGTCGCCAATATTCCAAGTCGATGCACCCAAAGGCTTGATCGCGTTTGAAGTCGATCCACCAAACGATGCCTATCGTACTCATTTCCACCAATTGAAAACAGACTGGGTAGACGGTGACGTCGTGACGCTTGAATTCGACGGGGAGCGGATGCAAGCTGCTGGATTCGAGATTTTACATCAGGAAGAAGATACGCGGAGCCAACAGGCTGAACGATTAGGCGTGCCACTCGGGGAAATCGGTGCCTACGCATTCATTCGGAATTTCGTCTCACTCGATTATCTAGTCGAATCTTCGCGTGAAAAAATCTCAGAGTACTATTAAGCTGATTGAACGCATTACTCTTTTTTAAAAGATAAGAAAATCATGATACTTTCATACATCTTTAGGGTATCGTTGGTTGTATAGAATAAATATTCACTAAATGAATCATTTTACTGTAGTTAATTTTTAGAAACTAGTCGAGAGGAACACGAACATGTGGAATACACTGAATCACCTCATCCTCAATGTCGCGCTAACCTTTTTCTTCGTGCTCATCTCCCTGTTCTTTTTTAAACGGTTTCAGTTTCGAAATACGCTAGACAGTTGGCTGAAGAAAAATCTATTAGTACTGCTTCTTGCAATAGGTGCTGGCTATTGGATCATCCTCAATGCCATCACCTATCAGGGATTTCGATTTGATTTATCAATTACATTGATCGTCATCGCCTTCATCTATGGCGGCATCAGTAGCGGCTTCATCACGACACTCGTCTTCGCTGCCCTCCAACTATTTGTCTTTCCGTCAACCGACGTGATGTGGCTCGTTTTGACGTACCTGATTGTCAGCATCGTCGTGCTCTATTTACAGAACGAAGCACCTGACCGATTCATCTCGTTTCCAATCATTTTCGGTATCGCACTCATTCTCTGTTTACCATACGTCCATCACGTCCGACCGAATGACGTGACTGCGATATCTATCTTTCTCATCGGCAATGGCTGTGCTGGACTTCTGTTGCATAGCATTCTGCATCAAGTCCGGTGGCACTTCAATCAAGTCCGGATGCATCGTCGTCTCGCTTTGACGGATACGCTGACAGGTCTTGATAATCGGCGCCGTTTGGAAGAGACCGTCCAGCGTTATAAATCACAACAGATGAACTTTTCCATCATGATCATCGACGTCGATCATTTCAAACAGGTCAATGATACATACGGTCATGACCAGGGCGATCACATTCTGCGTCAAATCAGCGCCTTGCTTACGTCCTATTGTCCCCCTTCATGTGTACTCGGACGATTTGGTGGCGAGGAGTTCATGATGCTGTTGCCGGAGCATTCGTTACCTGAGACGCGACGACTTGCAGAACAAATCTGTGAAGCCAGTGCCAAACGGACGTACGAGCTATCCGTAACGGAACCACTTCAAGTAACGCTATCGATTGGTGTGTCTCGACAAACCAACCAACCGTCCGAGACGCATAATTTTTTGCAGACGATCCAGCAAGCAGATGCTGCTCTCTATCAAGCGAAAAAGAGCGGTCGAAATTGTGTCTTTCATCATGACCCGTTATGTTGAAAAAAAGTGAAATCCTCCCTCGTATAACGCTAAGGGGGGATTTCACTATGGAATGGAGGAACGAGCATGGAGATCACGGACGTCTTACGGTTTATTAATCGCGCGGACTTTCGACAGTGGTTATCGGAACACGCGGAACATAAGTCATTTTGCTGGGTAATCCTCAGTCGAAAACAAGCCGGAGATGGTCTTCTCTATCTCGATGCCGTCGAGGAGGCACTTTGCTTCGGCTGGATCGACGGGATTACAAAGAAAACCGAAGACGGTGAACTGGCGCAACGTTTTACACCACGCCGCCCGAACAGTAACTGGACTGAACTCAATAAAGAACGTGTCCGTCGCTTGGAACGTCTCGGTTTGATGCAACCGTCCGGTCGACAAATTTTACCGGACATGTCTCCTGAAGCATTCGTCATTGATGAAGTGATTCAGGCACGTCTACAGGAAGATCCGATCGTCGATGAGAATTTTAACAATTTCCCGGAGCTCTATCGCCGCATCCGGATCGATACGATTCAAAGTGTGCGCAAAGATCCGGTTCTCTACGAAAAACGTCTGCAGACCTTAATTGAAAAAACGAAACTGAATCAGATATACGGTCAATGGAATGATGGAGGTCGTCTATTCGTTGAAAATCATTCGACAACGGAAGTGAGCCTTTCTCCTTCAGACAGCTAAGAAAATCTCTTCTAACGATTGGCGTTCGATGTGTACTTCATACACTTTTATGTCTTGCTTCGCGAGCATGACGAGTAACTCCGGAATATCCTCTTCGGTCGGTAGATTGAGCCGTGTATATTCATCCGTTTGCGACAATTCCTGAATGGTATTCGGAAGATGTAATAGCTCGAGTTGTGGGACAGTCCGAATGCGAATCTGAACTTCCTGCCCGATCGCTTCTTGCAACGATGCAACAGTTCCGCAGCGCACGATTCGTCCCTCTGCCATGATTGCGACGCGGTCACAAATCTTTTCGATCTCGTTTAAGTTATGCGAGGTCAAAAAGATTGTTTTGCCGTCGGCTTTTAACGCGAACAACAGTCGCTGGATATCGATTGCGGACTCTGGATCAAGACCAGATGTCGGTTCGTCTAAAAAAAGCAATTCTGGATTTCCGACGAGTGCTTGTGCGATACTGATTTTCTTCTTCATCCCAAACGAGAAGCTCCCGATTTTCTGACGCTCCGTCCCGCTCAATCCGACCCGACCGAGTAGTTCTAGGATCTCACTTTTACTGACGCGAACTTCAGATAATCCTGCCATGTATTCAAGAAACGCGCGCGCTGTCATCTCATGATAGAGATTTGATGTATCCGGCATGACACCAATCCGTCGTTTGATCGCATCCAGTCGATCAGCGGGTTCACCGAGCAGCGAGACGGTTCCAGCTGATGCTTGAGTGATCCCAGTTAGAATCTGAATCAATGTCGATTTCCCGGCACCATTGCGCCCTAAAAAACCAAAGATTTCTCCTTGCTCGACTGTCAGATTAACCTCGCGTAAGACTTCTTTTATACCGAACGATTTCGTCAATCCTCTTACTTCAATCGCATTCATATTATAAATCCTTTCGTTTGAGCTTTAAGTAAGCAATCGCCAAGAACAGTCCACTCCATAACACAGGTATTAGCAGTTGAATTCCAGAAACGATGACGGCATGATACGGCAAGATGTATTGAAACGGTACCATGTACCACTTCTCCGAGAACGCCGACCATAAGCCGATGATCGGTACGATAATTCCGAAAAAGATACCAAGAAACATCGTCAAACCAGGCTTCGTGATCATCGTCGATAAGAAGATATTAAAACTCGTGATGTAGATGATGACAATCAGGATCGTTACATAGTCCATCCAGAACAACTGCTTCGCATAGAGCGAAACAATCAAAAAGTTAATCGAAAGCGTTGCGCACCAGAAGAACAAAGATCCAAGAAACTTCTCCGCTATGATTCGGAAGCGCGATGTCTTCGTGACGAGTAAACGAATCGTCCGCGTCTCGATTTCACGGTTGATAATGTCATGCGATAGCGCGGAGACAAACAGAAAACCGAAGAATAGAATGAAGAATTTAATGCTTGATGTATAGACGGACGATTGATTGACTCCAGCGAGCAGTTCCGGATGTCTCGTCAAATAGGACGCTGTAAAGACTGAGCTGATCGTCAGAAAGAGGATCAACAAAATCGCTTTGATACTTTTAAAGCTGCTCGTGAATTCTTGTTTGAGGATCGGAAACATGGTCGACTCCTTTAGACGTATTTTTGATTAACGCAATCGATCTTTTAGCTTCGTAACAAGGACTCCGAGTCCATATAAAGTAATGACCGTTAAGAGCATCGTGATGATTGTTTCCATTTGAAGTCTCCTTTATGTAAATGACGTATCATCTGTTCTACGCTAGTTCCCGCAGAAAGTTTCCTTATTTTTCAAATCCCGATATTTTCCTTATGGTACAGTGAAAGAAACGCTTTCTAAGGGAGTAGTAGGATGAAACGTTACACAATTAACTGTCAGCAGCAAGCGGTTCACATCACGGAATGGGGAACACAAGACCTTCCGACGATCGTTTGCCTCCACGGACTCGGCAGTACAAGTCTTAGCTTCATCGAAATCGCAGAAGCACTCGCAAGCGAATTTCGCACCATCGCGCTCGACTTACCCGGTCACGGAAAAACAGCAGCTTTTACAGATCCTCTACACTATCGCATGAAGCCACTCACGGACTGGATCGATGAGGTCCTACATATACTCGATATTCGTCAGTTCTATGCTTTGTCCCACTCATGGGGAAGTGTCCTCTCGCTCTATTATTTAATTGAACATGCTAATCGAGTGCTCGGTACGATTCTGATCGACGGTGGCTATCATAGTAAACGGCTGTACGGGATGTCAGTCGAAGAGGAAGTCGCTTTTTACGAACGTGACTTCGAAGACTCTGTCGCGACATGGGACGAATTTTTAGACGTTGCTGTCTATGCTCCGGATGCACGTCGCTCCCCTGCTCTTGACAAGGCGGGTACCGACTTGCTTCGTCTAGAAAACGGACGTTATCACTGGCATGCGCGTGGAGCGACCGCTGCTGCGATCGTACGCGCACTTCACTACGATGATGTCCTTGATTTTCTAGCAGATATTAAGGGGTCACCTATTCAGTTATATGTCGCGACGTTACCGACGGATCAAATACCAATTCGACTTCAGGCGACGAATCTGTTACACGATTTGACGAATACGACGATCCATCTCGTTCCGGAAACCGGGCATCTGTTGCACTGGGATCGTCCCGACATCATCATCGAGGCGATTCGTCATCATTGGGCGTCCGGAAAAAGATTGTCTTCCCTTTGACAATTGGTTTATTATGGAATTAGAGTGAAAAGGAGGGGTTCATATGCTAAAACGGTTAACGTTCGTTTGTGTAACCTTATGCGTCGCGATCGTCGCCGTGCTCGTCGCAGCACGCCATTCAACAGGCAATACCATCTCGTTTGAGGAGCCGTTATCGGTCTACATGGCGATTGGACTAATTGTCTTCTTATTCCTACCACCACTCATCCTATCGTTTTTCGAGCACCCTGTACTGAAGATCGTCAATGTCATTTATCAATCACTGATCGTCTTTAGCTTCGTCGGACTAATTCCGGTCGGCTTCTTGATTCCGAATGGTTCTTCGACAATTATCGTCGCCGTCCTCGGAACGGTTGCAAGTCTTGCGAGTGTCATTGTGACAATACGAAGTCACTCGATGCTATCTAACTATTCTTCTGACGTACGTTAATCCACTTTTTCAGACTACTTTCGACGCAATAGTCGGAAGTAGTTTTAATTTTTATCTATAAATTTATTTATCGATATACACATTTTTATTAATTTGTTTTTCGTTTCAGTCAGGCGTATTCTAATCACGTAGCCAATCGGCAAACGAAAAAGGAGGAACACATCATGAGTAAACACATCTTAATGGTTGTCACGAACGCGAAAGAAATGAAAGAAGGTCACGCAACTGGACTTTGGTTGTCTGAGTTCGCGGAAGCGTACATCGAATTCAAAAACGCAGGATATACCGTCACGGTCGCAAGCCCGAACGGCGGCGAATCACCAATCGACGCACGGAGCCTAGAAGAGGAAGTCCCAGCTGAGATCCAAGCGACAGCTCCACTCTTGAAAGAGACACTTGATTTAAAAGCAATCCAGGACTTCTCAGCATTCGATGCAATCTTCATGCCAGGTGGACACGGTACGATGTTCGACTTGCCACAAAGTGATGCCTTGAACAACGCCCTTCGGACATTGTTTGAAGCGAACAAGACGGTCGCTGCGGTCTGCCACGGACCAGCTGGACTCGTCAGTGCGACACTCTCAGACGGAACACCACTCGTCGCTGGAAAGACGATCGCAACGTTCACGGATGAAGAAGAACGCGCGACAGGTCTTGACGTCTACATGCCATTCTTGCTCGAGACACGTCTTCGTGAACTCGGTGCGAACGTCATCACGGCTGACAACTTTACGGAAAACGTCCAAGTCGACGGAAACCTCGTCACGGGTCAAAATCCACAATCCACAATCGCGGTCGCGAAAGCCGTCATTCATACACTCAACTAATCGAAACAAGAGATCCTTTGGATGAAGGATCTCTTTTCATAGGAGGTTCTATCGATGATTCAACTGATTGCCCGGATCGAAGCGCATCCGAATCAAGGCGAACAGCTCGCTTCAATCATCGAAGGTGTGCTTGCACCTTCGCGGTCGGAGGCAGGTTGCCTGACGTATCAGGCACACCGAGCCGTCGACGATCCGAATGTCTTCTACTTTTACGAACAATGGCGTGATCAGGACGCATTCGATCAGCATGTCGCTTCACCGCACTATCAAGCCTATCGAGGAAACAGTTCCAGTCTCGTCGCTGATCGAAACTTGACGTTCTTACATGACATATCGAAGTAAGGTATATTTCATACTAAAAAAGTCCAATCCTCTCAGCATTTGCTTGAGGATTGGACTTTTTTCATCTTATTCAACTTAATGCCTCGATCACCTGTTGTAGCACTGGGTCATGGCGTGAATCGGATCGATAGGCGACATACAACTGGTTCGTCGCGAATCGTTCTGGCGCAATCCGTTGTACCCGTCCAGCGTTAATCGCCGCTTCGACGAGATAGTCCGGTAGAACACTAATGCCGTGCCCCGCCTCGATCGCTTTTAGAATCGCGTCGACGTTCGGTAAAATCATTTCTGGTCGAATCCCTGGTCGTTCCCCGAATTGTGTCTGATAGTAACGACGAATGATCGGCAACTCAAGTCCATAGCTAATCCAGCGCTGTCGGTCCATCCATTCCTTCAGATCCGTTTCCGGAACGTCGTAGTTGATCGGAGCAATTAAATGAAAACGTTCGTCGGCAATCGGGACGTACTGGACACCCGGCTCATCGATCCGTTTCGTCGCGATGATGAAATCGAGCTCATTTGCAAGTAAGCGTTGCAACAGTGGTACCGTCAAATCGAAGACTGCCGTGAATTGCGCGACGTCAAGCGGGAGTTTTGGCACGACGCCATGCGTGACGAATTCCGTCGGTCCCCCGAACTTTAAGAGTGGACGAGGTTGTTCCCCTGCTTCGTATTTCATCTCCAGCGATAATGCCTCGAGCCGGTCGATCAGTCCGACGACTTGAGTATAGAGCGCTTTTCCTGCGTCGGTCGGAATCATTTGCCGTGGCGCACGGATGAACAAGGATGTCTCGAGTTCTGCCTCGAGCGCCGCGATATGCTGACTGACCGCCGGTTGTGTTAAAAAACGAATTCGGGCCGCTGCTGAGACGGAACGTTGTTGGTAGACATGGATGAAACTCCGATACCATTCAAAATCAATCATGTAGTGTTCTCCTTTGGATTTACTCTCTCCCTGATTATAAAAACACTAGATACATAAGACAAATAATGATTTATTTAGAGTATCATAAAAATATTTATGAATGATTTGAATATGATTTTAAAGATAATAATTGAACATCGTATTATGACTGTGCGTCGTTCAATAGATAAGATGGTCTTGATACGACATGATAATATGTACATATACTTAACTTGAAAGGTCGACGAATCATGAAAAAATTTCGCGGTAAACGCCGTTATTTTAAAAATCTCGCACTTGAATTTAAAAGCTTTTCTTCTCCCTCCTATATTGATTCAGACGACTGGTTCAACGACTGGCATATGCATCCTGACTTTTATGGACATGGCAACACGAGTCTACGCATTCGTAAAGCACACCTTCGAATCGCGTTGTTCGCCTTACAGGATATGCAGCAAAAACTACAAGAAAAACAGATGGAGCATCAGATTTACATGACAATCGCACTCGAGGATGCTTCGCAAGACGCAATACATGTCCACACACCGAATCCGGTCGGAACACCGTTTCCACTTGAACGGACTCAGTCGCTTCCACTTTCTACAGATGTTCCAGAATGGATAACGGAACTGTTCCCACACAATACGTATACAATTTATCAATCAAAAGAGGAATTCACGGATTACACGGAAGACGAACCTGTCAGTTCGATGCTCACGCTCTATCATATTTTCCCTAACGCGTAATCTATAGATCGATACGAAAGCGAGCTATCCTTTCCTTAAAAGGAATCAGATAGCTCGTTTTGTTCTTTTTTCATTTAGGGTAGCAAGACGACCTTCCCGAATTTACCGGCTTGTTTGAAATAGGCTTGCGCTTCACGCGCTTCAGCGAGTGGGAATGTCCGGTCGATGACAGGCTGAATCGTTTTCGTTCGAATCGCGTCAAGTAACTTCTCGTAATCATGACGATTACCTAGGACTGATCCTTGCAGACGAATATGCTTTAGATAGAGCGTCCGAAAATCAAGCGACGTCACTTGACCACCGGATGACCCCGAAATGCAGTACGTTCCACCACGTTTCAACAGATCAAGACCTTGTTTGAAGACGGCATCGCCGACGACATCGAGAATCGCATCAACCGGACCGATTGCTTCCATCACTTGCTGATCCCAATCCGACTCACGGTACGAAACGACCACTTCTGCTCCGAGTGCTTGCAATTGATCCTTCAGCTTAAGATCACCGACGAGCGCAACGACTCGAGCCCCGAAGACGCTTGCTGCAATCTGGACGTTAAGTGAGCCGACACCCCCACTCGCTCCTGTTACAAGAACGATTTGTCCTTTTTGTAAGTCTAGTTGCTCGACCATATGCCACGCCGTCAGACCGCTGACCGAGAAGACGGCACTGTCCGTATAGGATTCAAGCGGCATGTCGTAACAGAGTTCAATCGGCCAGCACACATACTCCGCGTAGCCACCGTCATACTCAGACCCGATGAACGATAAGTCTTCGGCACTCTGTTCGTCTTTGATTTCTCCGCTTGCCGTGAATGGGAACAAGACGACGTCGCGCCCGATTTCTGATTCTGCGACACCGTCTCCGACCGCAACGATTCGACCGCTGATGTCTGAACCGGGAATCCGCGGAAATTGCACCCCTTCTGCTTTCCAGCCCGACTCACTCTCCGCACCATATGCCCCTTCGCGCATCCAGATTTCTGTATTATTTAAGGCACATGCTTTAATTTCAATCAGTACCTCACCTTGTTTTGGTTGTGGTGTTTCTTGATCGATATAGGCGAGTTGCTCGAGCCCACCATGCCCTGTGACCATGACTGCTTTCATGTTTTTTGCCTCACTTTCTCTCGTTTCAGAATTACCTGTTTCCATGCTCTTTACCCTTTTCATGAGAGAAAGCCACTTTTTCACTTCAGCGTCCTGTCGCCTGCATCTTCCGTACGATTCGGGTCATCATCTTGCGCGGCAGAAAACGAGGGACATTCGCCAGTACTCGATTTTGCTTTCCAGGAATAATCAGTCGTTCCCCTCGTAAAAATCCAGCATATGCTTCATCCGCGACTCGACCGGCATTCATGACATTCCCTTGACGAAAGAGCTTCGATTGACCCATCCCTGCCCGGTCGACGAATCCTGTCGCCGTCACGCCCGGACAAAGCGCAGTCACCGTCACACCGCTACCGCTGACTTCATTTTCGATCGCTTCCGTAAACGAGAGGACGAAAGACTTCGAAGCATAATAGACGGACATCAAAGGTCCTGGGAAAAAGCCGACCATCGATGAAACGTTTAGGATGCCACCTGTTCCTCGTTCGACCATCGCTGGCAAAAATCGTTTCGTCATTTCCGTCAAAGCGCGGATGTTGACATCAATCATGTTCAGTTCCTGATTGAGATCCGTCTCAAGAAACGGTCCATAGAGTCCAAAGCCAGCATTATTGACGAGGTAGTCGACGTGAATCTGACGAGCATCAAGTTCTTGTTTGATCGCTAGCGGTACACCGGGACTTGCGACGTCTTTGACGATTACGGTCACTTCGATGCCGTAGTTTTTACGATAATCGGTCGCAAGGCGTTCGAGTGTCTTCCCGCTACGTGCGACGAGCACGAGGTTTGATCCGCCTGTTGCGAAGCGGTCCGCGAGTTCCTTGCCAATCCCACCTGACACCCCCGTGATGAGCGTCGTCTTTTGCGACAGAGGTCGATTTACCATGTCACGATCACCTTGCCTTCCGGACGACCCGTCGCGACAAGCGTCAAGGCTTCGTTAATCTCGTTAATCGAAAAACGTTTTGGGTGCAGGACCGGTTTGATCTGTTGTTGTTCGACGATGTCTGTAATTTTCGTCAGCTGTTTTCCCTCTGCCCGTACGAAGATGAAGCGATACTCGACATCGTGTTTTTTTGCTGTCCGGTCGTATCCTGCACCTGCGAGTGCAAACAGTTTTCGTTTCCAAAACGGGAACTTACGGTCTTCAGCGAAGCGTTTGTTCGGGCCTGTCCGAAGCGACAGTAATCGTCCCCCTCGTTTTAACGTTCCTAACTCCTTTTTGAATTCGTTCGGTCCGAGCGTATCGATCACATAATCGACGTTCGATACGACCTGCGTATAGTCCTGTTTCGTGTAATCGACGTATTCACTTGCACCGAGTGCAAGCATTCGGTCACGTGATGCCGTATTCCCACTGACAATAACATCAAGTCCTGCTTCCTTCGCTAGCGGTACCGCCATCTGACCGAAACTACCCGATCCTCCTGGAATGAAGACCTTCTTTCCTGGTTTGACGTTTAACTCTTCATGTAATCCTTGATACGCCGTTAATCCAGTCAAAGCGATGGCTGCTGCTTCGTCATACGAGAGATTCCGCGGCATCCGAGCGATCGCTGACGCATCGACTGCGACAAAAGAAGCAAACGCTCCAATTTGATCGATCGGCAATCGGGAATAGACGTCGTCCCCTACTTGAAATGTCGTGACGCTTTTTCCGACCTGCTCGACGACACCTGCTAATTCATTGCCGAGTGTGAGCGGGAAAGAATAATCCTGAATCAATTTGACGCTCCCTGTCATGATTAGCATTTCGAGCGGATTGATGGCTGCCGCTTTGACACGGATCAACACTTGATGGTCCGCAATGTTAGGAATCGCCACTTCGTTCACACTTGCTTCGATCCGTTTTGAATATTTATCAATTTGTGCTGCCTTCATCGTGTAGGTCATGTTCAAATCGTCTCCTTTTTAGACAAGATCTCCGTCTAGGAATAATGCCACGTGTGCTGCGAACTGTTCTGGGAACTGGAACAAGTGACCATGACCAGAATCCGGATAGATAATCAGCTGTGCATTCGGGATGTGTTCCGTCAGCAGATAACTGTTCGCTGTCGGTACCATCACGTCTTCGATCCCGTTCGTTACGAGCGTCGGGTGTGAGATCGAGCGCAACCATTGATAGTTCGAATTTGGTTGCGGATGTGCCCATTTCCCGATTGCTTCCATCTGTGCCTGCTTGACTTGCTCCGAACTATCGAACTGCTTCTGAGCGAAGATTCGCTTTAGCGATGCCATTCCGGCTGCTTGGCTCGTTGAAGTCTGTCCATAGAAGAAGAACATGAAGTCGGCGACACCATCTTCTTCAGTTCCGCCGTGACGGTTCATCCGTTCGAAGATCTCTGGACGTGGATGAATCCCTGACTCGGGTGCCGTACCCGCTAAGATTAATTTACGGACGAGGTCACCATGTTGCAACGCGACTTCTTGGGCAACCATTCCTCCGATTGAGAACCCGAGCAGATCGACCTGTGCATGTCCGAGTGCGCGAATGAATGCTGCTGCGTCTGCTGCCATTTCAGAAACGCTCGTCGGTGTTTCACCGTTCGTTTCTCCGACGCCTGTATTGTCAAACAAGATGAGTGGACGCTGTTTTGCGAGTGCTGTGAGTAAAGCCGGATCCCAGTTCTCGATCGTTCCTCTGAAATGAACGAATAAGACGAGTGGCGTACCGTGAGTCGTTCCCATTTCTCGATAGGCGAACCGTGTACCTGCTACTTCGATGAATGAAGATGTTGTCGGGAGTTGCGTTGTCATAATGAATTCCTCCAATGTTTTTAGAATGAACGTTCTAGAATAGTCAAAAAGAAAGTCAATCCAGCACGCGGACGGCCAGATTGATGACACTTTCTAATTCCTCTTGATCATAGTCTGTTTTTACGAGAACACGAAGTCCAACGAGATTATTGTGTAAGAAACGTGCTGTCTGTTTGGCATGGATGGCTGACGACACTTCACCTGTCGACTGTCCCTGCTCAATCAGTTGTTGTAGCATCGCTTCTGTTTTACGGAACATGTCCGTGACGATTTCATCAATTTTCGTATCAAGCAATGATAATTCGACTGCCGTATTGACGGACAGGCAACCTTTCGGATTGTCCGTTGCCGACTCGAGAATGAACAAGAAGACATCTCGAATCGCTTGTTTGACCGACGGGCTCCGATCGATGATTCGTTCCATCTCTTTTGTGATGAATCGTTCGTATTCTGCTAATGCGGCTACGAACAATGAATGTTTATCCCCGAAGGTATCATAGATGCTCCGGCGATGGATGCCCATCTGATCGACGAGATCTTGCATCGATGTCTTCTCATAACCTTGTGCCCAAAATACGTCCATTGCTTTTCGTAAGACGACCTGTTCATCAAATTCCTTACTGCGTGCCATGGTCATTTCCCTCGCATTCTTTTCTATTCTAGACTGAACGTTCTCAAATAGCTTATCTACAAGATACTCTTTCTAGAACGATTAGTAAAGAATTAAATCCAACTTTTTAATGACTCCACTTTTTGAAATATCCATACCCCTTTTGTAGAAGCTCATTCATGACCCATCATTCATTTTGGTAAAATAAAGAAAATACCGAGGAGGTGTCCCATGAAACGTGGCTTAGCATTAGCCGTCCTATTGATTCTCATCGTGTGCATCATCGTCTTCGAACCTTTCCGTGGCGCACCACCAAATCCAGAAGTCGAGGCGCAAGGAAAGGATGTCCCGACCGTTCAAGGCTCATATTGCTGGGATAGTTTACTCCGTAGTCAATGTGTCGATAAAACATATCGCGACGGTCTTGATCTGGTTAAAGGACAAAAGCCGATTGTCGTTTCTGCCGGTGAGCCTGTCAGTATCGAACTCTCTGGTACTATTGAAAGCATGGAACTGACACAATGGAATGACCAGAAAAAGTCTTCGAGTGTGACGTTAAAAGATGACCAATTCAAAGCACCGACAAAACCAGGTGTTTATGCCTATGAATTGCAATCTCGCTGGGAAAAAGGCGACGGACAATTCGGGTTCTCGCTAAAAGTCCAGTAAATACAAGAGCCTCCTCGACGCATCAGTCATGGAGGCTCTATTTCATCCTGTTTGATTGTAGAGTTGCACGATACCGAAGACGGTCAAGATGAGGTAGCCTGTCCCGATAAACAGAAAGACTGGACGAATCAATTGATCCTTCGGTTGGCGCGTGATGCCTTCGAAAAAACAGCTGACGATGAAACCGAGAACGATGATTCCACCATACATGAAGACGAAGGTTATGAGAAGACCAACGAGACTTGGAATCGTTAACGAAGGTGCTAACCATATAAGACCACCGACTAATACAGCGAGCACAACTGTCCCCATTACGATCCCCATCAGTGGATGGATCGTGTTCAGTCGACGGATCACATCATGACGTTTGACGATGCGCTCCACTACTGTCATCGCTGACAGACAGGTCAGTAAAAATAAGATTAAGAAATAGATCGCTTGCTCGACTGGACGAAACGTCGTGAAAAAGACAGCTCCGGTAAGAACAAGGAGTGGAGATATGAAAAAAATCAAACGTTTCATTTCTTTTCCCCTTTCGTACGACTTTCTTGAAAGTGAACGCGTGACCATAACAATGTATCATACAACCTGTTACATCTTTTACCATTTTGATCATTTATCAAATTCTGATACCTATGCATCTTTTTCAATAATTGTAAAAAAATGATAAAAATCCTTTGCGGTTTCATTCTGCATATGCTAGGATAAGAAAAATTACATGAAATAAACGCGTCGAAGAGAACAGTACGTCATCTCGGCTTTTCCTAGAGAGCTCCGATTGGTGGGAAGGAGCATCAGCCATTGACCGAACCAAGCCTCTGAGCAGCACGGTGGAACCTTTGGGGGATATCGTGACGGGTGCTCCCGTTATCGAGCTCAGGTATTTGCCGTTTGCAAGCGGTCGTACCGATGAAGGCGGAACCGGTGACGGTTTCGCGAACAGGGGTGGCACCACGACACGCACAGTCTCGTCCCCAAGACCAACGTCTTGGAGGTGGGATTTTTTTATTGGCGGAAACACTATAAAAAGGAGTGTGTCGTATGTCGAATTGGAAATACCCTGGATTACTGTTACTTGGTGTCGGTGTCTCGAACATCGGGGCTTGGGTCTACTTCATCGCCTTGAATTTGATTGTACTCGAACGAACGGGATCAGCGTTTGCTGTCTCCGTTCTCTACATTCTATTGCCAATCTCCGCGCTGTTGACGAGTCTTTGGTCCGGCAGTGTGATTGATCGCATCAATCAGCGCCGCTTGCTCGTGTTGCTCGACGTCTCGCGAGCCGCACTTGTCTTTTCGTTGACACTGATCGATTCCTTGTTTGTCCTCTACATGCTCGTCTTCATTCTGAACATCGGTAACACGCTCTTTGAGACATCGTCCTTGATTTACATGACGAAGCTCGTCCCAGAGAACAACCGTCAACGATTCAATGCCCTAAAGAACTTCATTCAATCAGCTGGTTTCATCCTCGGACCGTCAATTGCCGGGTTTTTATTTTTGATTGGTTCCCCCAAAACAGCAATCGTACTGAATGCGGGAGCACTACTATTTTCTGCTATCCTCTTGTCCTGCTTACCGAACGTTCACATTACGTCGAAGGAGAAGACACCCTTCTCACTCCGACTCATTCTCTCAGATTGGAAGGAGACGCTTGTCTTTGCACGGACGCGACGTTACATTGCTGTCGTCTACGCCTTTTATGCTCTGATGATCGTCCTGATGAGCGGACTCGATTCGCTCGAAGCCTCGTTTGCAACGTTCGTCTTAGAGCTGGACGAGAGCACATACGGTTTTCTTGTGAGTATCGCCGGAGTTGGTATTATCTGTGGCTCTGCCGTCAATGCGATTTTCACGCATCGATTGACGCTCCGCTTCTTGATTCAGTTCGGAGCACTGATGACGCCCGTCGGGTACTTGATTTTTGCCTCGGCGACGTCGTTCTTGACTTCAGCCATCGGCTTTTTCTTACTAACCTTCGCCTTAGCGTTCGCGAACACTGGCTTCATGACGTTTGCTCAAACACACATCCCCGTTGAATTGATGGGACGATTCCTCAGTAGCATCCACGTCGTACAATCGACTGGTGTCATTCTACTGACTGCCTTGATCGGTTTTTATGCCGAGACATCAATCCGCTTGACGTATACTGTCGCTTCAGTTGGCTTCCTACTAATTGGTGGATTGATTGTCTTCATCGTCCAAGACCGAACGAAGAGACATTATTTTACGACGGAAACTGACGAAACGATTACGCTTTCGTCATAATAAAGGAAGGAAGATCTTAATGCAGTTGACTGGAGAACGGATTTTTCTACGCCCGATTGACATGATCGATGCGCATGTCTTATTGGAACAAACCAAGGATGAGACATTACGTTACCTGACTGGAACGACGGCGACATTTTTGCTCGAACAGATTGAACAGCATATTCTCTCGATTCAAGCTGATGCGACGCGTCATGATTTTGCAATTTGCCTGACGTCCGGTGAGACGATTGGCGAGTGTTCGATTCTTGATATCGATTCAGATTCAGAAACGGCTGGCTTTCGAATCTCACTGCGTGCCCTCCCCTGGACCGGTCAAGGATACGGGACAGAAGCGATCGCGTGTATCTTCCGATTTTGTTTCGAAGAACTTCAGCTCAACCAACTCGAACTCGAAGTGTTTTCGCACAATGAACGAGCAATCGCTGCGTATAAGAAAGTCGGTTTTCACATCATTGAAACGATTCCTGACGCTTTACTGTATGATGGCGTTTCGTTTGACGAGATCATCATGCGAAAACGGAATCCAATCGTTGTTTAGAGAGTCAATTCTGATGTAGCACCTCTTCCGTGCTGTTGACTACATAAATCGTAATCCATATGTTTGGAAGGATCGCTATCTTTATTTTGCACCTTCAGCTTCTCGTGTCGTTCTCGTATTTCGTGTAACGCGTGACAAAAAAACACGTCTTCTTCGCATCGGGCGAAGCAATCACCAAATCGACAACTCTTAAATTCGGAGTCGAGTCGGCAACTAAGTATTTTTCGACCTATAGTATTTGAAATTTAGCATATCCAATCACTGACTGTCAGCAGACAGTCAGTGATTGCTTTTGTTATCTATTTAATAGGAGTACTTTTTTGTTACGATAAATTTAAGAAAAAATTGGAAGTAAACTACTTAAACGAGGACCTGCTATGACCTATTTCATGTATCTATTTTGTTTGATCGTCTGGGGACTGAATTTCATTGCCGTCAAAATCCAAGGAACACCTGTCACGTTGGAATTATCCTTGACCTATCGTTTAGCGATGACAGCGATTCTCTTCATCGTCTTCGCACTGTTCATCAAACGAACGAACAAACCTACCGCGACGGATTTCCCGTTCATCGTCGTGTTCGGCGTCTGTAATTTCGCTCTGAGTTACTTATGCCTCTATTACGCGACGATATTAAGCTCCGCTGCCATCGTAACCTTGATTTTCTCACTCAAAGTCATTCTGACTCCGATTGCTCTGCGCTTGTTTTTAAAAGAGACCCTCCATGCGCGCGTCTGGATTGGTGGATGTTTTGGTATCCTCGGCGTCGGTGTCCTGATTGTACCGAGTCTAAACAGCATCGATGGACTGACCGATTTGAAAGGTGTTTTGATCGCCTTAGTCGGTACGGTATTGACGTCAATTGGTGATGCCAGTTCGGCGCGTAACGCTAAGCAACGGATTAATCCGGTCTATGCGAATGCGATTGGCTTTACCGTAGCGGGTCTACTGATGGGTGCGATCGTCTGGTTCCAAGGGACACCACTTACGCTCCCGATATCCGTTACGTATCTTTCTGCCTTATTGTATTTAACCGTGATTGCGTCATTTCTCGCATGGCTGTTTTATTTAAAACTCGTCGAACGAATTGGTGGGGCGAAGAGCGGTTATATGGTGGCATTATTCCCGTTGATCGGTGGTGTTGCTTCAGTATTGATTGGTGAATCGACGCTATCTCTTCCTTTAATCATCGGTTGCCTGTTTAGTTGCATCGGTGCTTCGATTGCTCTAGGGATTCGTCCGATACGTCAACGAAACAAACTGTATACCTAAAATCAATTCATGATCCGGAGTGATGAACATGTCTTCTCAAATTACATGTACCTATGATTTTTTAAATTCACCGCACGCTATTTCAAATTCTTCAGCAAAGGATATCCCAACGATTCTGTCGATAGAAGCGACCTTTAAAATCATGATTGACCATGCACTATATCTCGAAACATCGTTATCCATCTTCGAATTTTATAAATCGTTGTATCGGTGGAAAAGACAGGTGACGTCGACCTTCACTCCTGCCTTCTATTATTTTTCGGTGGAGTTTGACCATGATGACGAAGGGGCGATCGTATCGATGGTGCCTCATGCTAAGCAAGGTAACATCCAATCGATATGGGGCGATGAACGAGTGAATACTCTTTTTCCACTCGACATCTTAGTGACGTGTTTGTTTGATTTAGAAAGGCAACTGCGATTCGATCTTGAAGCGTACTTCGACATCCAGCTGGATGCCTTTATCCGTCACATTCCCTATACGTTAGCAAAATTCTAATATAATCAGGAGACTTCTATATGCTGAATTTATCCCGCTTCCAGATTGATTTTGATATCAGGAAGCCAACACCGTATTTTCAGTCAACACCTGAACACCGTATTCGTTTTTTAATGGAGGATCTAACTACCTCGCAGTTAAAAAATATCCTTCAGACGATTTTTCAAAAAGACAGATCCATCCATCTTCTATTCGTTGCTGCATAAATCGATCAGCATCGGCGCTACTTAGCAAAGGCACGAGTAGGATCTTCGATCACGATCCGAAATTGGAAAGAGTATATCGTGCAAGAAGAAGCCGATCATACGGGTGTCGTCTACGCGCATGTGAAACATGTAAGGCTAGATGAAATGATCTCCTATTGCGTAAGTCTATCGAGGGCACTCGCAAGCTTACATCGTCTTCTATGACTCAGATTTCCTATTGTATGTATCGACAGATGTAGTAGATATCATTGGCGATGCGACAGCGATTAAGTCCCTCAAGGAAATATATGTTGAACTTTACGACCGACGATACGATGATTTCGATCGTATGATTCGTTACTAATTGATATGTAGCTTTAAATCACATCACGATGAAATAAAGGATAGAAGTTCAGGACTCTCTGAACTTCTATCCTTTTTGACGTTTTGAATCATGAGTCAATAATATCTGGTCTTCACGAAACTCTATCGACCAGTAGAAGGGATTCAATTGTTTCTTGTGGAAAAATATTCTAGTAGTTATGTCGATCATTCTTGTTATGCTTATTGTTTCCAAAATCCGTTGACAAGTTAAAAGGAGGTCATCCAATTGGGACCAACCAATGACATGTGGGTGTGGGTATTGTGCTACGCTTTCTTTTTCATCACATTTATCAGTGCAATCTTCGTTGCGATCAAGCATTCATCCTTGAGAAAAGCATCGATTCGAGCGATGTTAGCACTACTTTTCATGTCTACATTATTCATTTGGAACTCCATGTACCGTCTCGACATTACAGAATTCAGACATTTTTACGAAGGTTTGATGACACTGCGATCTTGGGCATGGATGTGTGTCTTCTTGTTTGCCTACGCATTAAAGTGGTGGTATCTCGTGTTTCTTCATACTCGTCGTCCGAGTCCCTCTCCACATGATGTACAACAATGAACCATGTTTCTTCATACAAAAAATAAAAGGAGTGGTACAGTTTGAAACTAAGTCGATTTGCATCCGTCTTTTGCCTTTCCACCGTCGTTTGGACGACAGCGGGTTGTTCCATGATGGAAGAACGAGTGACACCGCGAGTAGAACAGAACAATAGTGTAACACCTGAACAAGTGAACACTTCCTCCAAGAAAACATCGATCAATACAAAGAACCAACACCCCATCGAATTAGAAAAGCTAACAAAGCGCGTTACGTTAGGAAAAACAAAGACGTACGACCTCTCTTCTTTACTGAGCAAACACCGTATCTCGATTGATCCACAGTATTCTTATCAAAACCAGATTTTCTACTTTGATCTACAAGAGAGTAAGAGCGTCATCTATACATACGATACGAAACGACAGCATAACAAAATCGTCCATAGTACAAAGCATGCAATCCCGATGATGACGGGTACAGGTGAGTTTTTACTATGGGTCGAAACGGAACAGCCGACCAAGACCGGTGTAAAATGGTCGATTCGTCAACTGAAGATTACGACGAATCAGGTGACGACGCTTGATTCCGGTGAAAGTCGCTTCGATACATCCCCGCCGCATATTGATGTCACGTCAACACGTGCGTCCTGGATCACGCAGGAAGCGACTGAACAAAAAACGGTTTCCACGATAAAAACGTATTCCTTAAAAACCGGAAAGATCATACCACTCCAGTCCTTCATCTTAAAAACAGAAAAGACACGAGAGGGTCTATTCACATACGAGCACCGCGATAGCGATGACGGTGTGACCTTATACACGTCTCACTACAAAAACGGAAAGAACGTCCGAGTGCTTGAGACATTAGATGGTGCGTATAAAAAAGAGTTGTCCGGATTGATTGATTTCAGTCGTAGCGGCACCTATTTCGCTCTCGGCACAGAAGGCGACGCTATTTTTCAGCCCATCGGATTGAACCAAACGGCGTTGAACTATTCCGCTCCAAGTGCTCAGACGACGATCAGTGGCATTCGTTTTCTCTCGAACACACAAGTCATCTTCCGTGAAGGCATCAATCAATTGATGTATGCGGACTTAAAAGCGAAGACCGTCGCTCCTCTGACGGACTTTGAAGAGTTGGTATCCATTCCTCTCTATCAGGACGGCACTCTCACTTACTCCATAACGAACGGGAAAAACTCTACCCTGCATGTCGTACAGGTTCTACCGACTAATTAAACGATCAAGATCTTAATTTAACGAAAAAAGTCGTTTTCCGGTACTCCATCCGGATGACGACTTTTTTTCTCCAAAGCTCAACAGAGACTCAAAGGTTCTTCGTAATGCTTTTAAATGATCGTTCCACCAGCTATTGATACAACAGAATGATTCTAAAACCTAAACCAAACGCATACCAATTAATCCGTGAGGAGAATGAATATGAACATCCGACAATTATCCGTTCATGAGAATCCACCAATGGAGCTCTTGCTAATGGCGGACCCGTCTCAAAAGTTAGTCAAAAGCTATGTAAAAAGAGGTCGGTGTTTCGTCGCTGAAAGGAATGATCAATGGATTGGTGTATATGTACTTCTCCCGACAAGACCGCAAACGATCGAAATCGTAAATATCGCAGTGGATGAGTTGCATCGAGGAAAAGGTATCGGAATGAATCTTTTACGACATGCGATCAGCAAAGCGAAAACAATGGAATACACCACCATCGAGATCGGAACAGGAAATTCAAGCATTGGACAGTTAGCACTTTACCAAAAATGTGGATTTCGGATTGTCGGAATCGATATGAACTTCTTCTTGAGACACTACGAAGAGGAAATTATCGAAAATGGAATTCGGTGCATCGATATGATTCGATTATCCCAAGATATTTGAGAATGTCAGCATCCTTTTTGTGAAAAGCGTGGTTCTATCTATGACAATACAACTTGAACGATGGTGAAGATCATATTCATAAGTCATTGACGTTAAATAACATTGCAAAAATTGGATCCACACCGCATAATATGAACATACGTTCTTATTATAAGGAGGTCTACCATGCAGCACCTTCAAAAAGAAATGACTCATTCTGCACCGTTACACACCATGAAATCACCGATTTGCCTTTCCATCGATTCATCCATCCATCTTTACCATGATACTTCCGTTCCTATGACTTACAAAATGGAAGTCATGTTATTCATTGCTTTACGGGAACGAACTCCCTTATCCATGCGTCAAACCTATGATTCTGGAAGTAGCAAAGAACTTGTCTACATAGAAGAAGTGGACTTCGAGAGTCGACAGCTGACGCTTTTCCATATGAACGATTCGTCATTGTCTTATCATCGTTATATCCAAGACGATTCGTTACATGAACACCACCCTCAGCTCTTACTCAGTATGATGTAAGTTAAAACAAAACGCATGACGTCAAAAAGGTTGCATCCATTTCGATGTGTGAATGGATTCAACCTTTTTTCGCGTTTCTCGGCAACAACGTTATTCAATTTAACGATACGAGCGTTCGATCACGAAATTCGTCTTATCCCCACGGAAGTAGGAACGTGAATACTCGATAATCTGTCCCCCTTGATCCTCCGTTACCGTCTCGATGTAGAAACACGGTGCATTGACTGGGCATTTCAGATGACTACTGATTGCTTCATCGGCTAGAACGATTTCGAGAGACTCTGTCGTTTTCGACACCTGGATATCAAAGACTTTTGCTAACGTATCGAATAACGAATGCTCCGCCTGTTCCTTCGTGATTCCTGGAGCAATTGACCACGGGATGAATGAAATCTCATATTGTGTCGGTTCGCCGTCAGCATGACGAATCCGTTCGATTTTCTGGATCGGTGCCTGTTCCTCTACTGCAAAAACCTCTGTCAGGACATCCGTCGCTGAGACGACGGATAATTGGATTAGCGACACCTCGCCCCGCTTCCCTTGCACCGCTAATTGAGCGGCGTAGTTGTTCGGTGTATGCGATAAGGTCTGTCGGACTTTTTTGCCCGCAACGAACGTTCCACGTCCTTGTTGTCGAATCAAGTATCCCTCTTGCGTCAACTGGTTCAATGCTCCTCGGACCGTTGTCCGACTGACATCAAATTCCTCACAGAGCACATACTCCGTCGGGAATTTTTTCCCTTCTTCGTAATAGCCTCTCTTGATTCGCGATAGCAATTCTTCTTTAATTGCCGTCTGTAACGTTGATTGCGACATACCGCCACCTCCTCCTCTTATCCTTTGTGCCTTTATTGTGATACAGACATCATACAAATGCAAATACAAATCTTTATTTGTCTTATTTGTATTTTATTATTGTCTTAAGTTGTATTATTTGTTACATTTGTTACAACAAAAAGAAATCGCTTTCATGAGGAGGAATTTACAACATGCCACTCAAGGTCGTCATCATCGGTGGAGGCTCCAGCTATACACCGGAAATCATTGAAGGTTTCATTTTGCGTCATCATTCCTTTCCTGTCGACGAGGTCGTACTTGTCGATATTGAAGACGGAAAAGAAAAGCTCGAAACCGTTGGCAAACTCGCACAACGGATGATTGACAAGTCTAACGTGAAGATCGCACTTCGTTGGACGCTCAATCGAAGAGAAGCCCTTCAAGGAGCCGACTTTGTCTCGACACAAATTCGAGTTGGCGGTCTTGCGGCACGGGCGCTTGATGAGCGTATTCCACTCAAGCATGGCTTCATCGGTCAAGAGACGAATGGTGCGGGCGGTATGTTCAAAGCCTTCCGGACGATTCCCGTCTTGCTCGAACTCGCGGACGAGATGGCTGAACTCTGTCCCGACGCCTGGTTGATCAACTTTACGAATCCAGCCGGCATCGTGACCGAGGCACTTTTAAAACATTCCAAGCATCATAAAGTGATCGGTGTCTGCAACATCCCGTTCAACATGCGGAACTCCGTCGCTGAAATCCTACACGCCCCCGTCGAGCATGTCTCAATCGAATTCATCGGGTTGAATCACTTCATCTTTGGTCGACATGTCACGGTGAATGGTGTCGATCGGACAGAAGATGTACTCACTGCGTTGCGTCATGGAAACGACTACTCGCCAGCGAATATCGTCGGACTCGGCTGGTCCGAGTCGTTCCTGAATTCAATCAATCTGTTGCCAAACCCGTACCATCAATATTATTTCCAAACGCGTGACGTGCTCGCAAAAGATCTGCAAGCTTACGAAGAGAACGGGACACGAGCTGAAGTCGTCCAAGAAGTCGAGCGCCGACTATTCGAACAATACGAAGACGTATCGCTCGACGTAAAACCGAAGGAACTTGAGCAACGCGGTGGAGCATACTACTCGGATGCGGCGTGTAACTTGATGGACTCGCTTTATAACGACCGTGGTGATATCCAGACCGTCAATACGCTGAATCAAGGGTCAATCCGTGACTTACCGGAAGATGCGGTCATCGAGGTCAACGCTGTCATCACAAAAGCCGGACCGCGGCCGCTGTCGATCGGTAGCTTACCACTCCCCGTCCGTGGACTGATCACGAACTTGAAGACGTTCGAGGAACTGACGATTCAAGCAGCCGTCTCTGGGAAATACGAGGACGCTTATCTCGCTGCCCTTATGAATCCCTTGATCCAAGACGAAAAACGGATCGATGCCTTACTTGAAGAACTGTTCCGCGCGCATCATGCTTACTTACCCCAATTCCAGCTTAAGGAGGTTCTCTCATGAATAAGTTCATTGAAATTGCCGGGCGCATCGGTTCCCAGCGCCATCTTGTCGCCATCCGTGATGGCTTCGTCTCCGTCATGCCGCTCATCATCGTCGGTTCACTCGCGATTCTAATTAATAACTTCCCTGCCATCCAGCTCGGTAGCTGGTCGCTCGATTTCGTCGGCTCGATGAATGCTGCTTTTGGTGAAGGCAGTTGGCAACGACTCGGCGGCAACATTTGGAACGCGTCCTTCGCGATTCTCGGCTTACTGGTCGCTTTCTCGATTGCCTATAACTTGGCACGGTCCTACGATATCGATGGTCTCGCCGCTGGTATTCTGTCGATCGCGTCTTACGTCATGCTCGTTCCAGTCACGAAGGACTGGGGACTCAGCTTCGCTTGGCTCGGCGCCCAAGGGTTATTCGTCGCCATCATCGTCTCGCTTCTCGTGACGGAAGCATTCCGTTTTCTCATTCATACGAAGCTGACGATCCGGATGCCGGAGGGTGTGCCTGGTGGTGTCACCCGATCGTTCCAAGCATTGATTCCTTCGATGATCATCTTGACGGTCGTTGCTGCGATCCAGTTGTTCATCCAAGTAAAACTCGAGCTCAGTATCTTTGAGGTCATTTTTAAGGCAATCCAACAACCGCTTCAAGGCTTCGGTGATTCGCTCGCCGCCGGTCTGATCATCGCCCTGTTGAACCATGTCTTGTGGTTCTTCGGTCTACACGGTACGAACATCATCGGGTCGGTCATCGAGCCGATTTACTTACCGCTGATTGAACAGAACTTAGCTGCCTTCCAAGCTGGCGCTTCCGCCTATGACGTGCCGTATACGGTAACGAAACCGTTCCTCGATGCGTTCGTCTTCATGGGTGGCTCCGGTACGACATTGTCACTGCTACTCGCGATCTTCATCGTCGTCCGGAAACAACGCAATCATCCTTATCATCAAGTTGCTAAACTATCAGCTCCAGCGGGGCTGTTCAACATCAATGAACCGGTCATCTTCGGCATGCCGATCGTTCTCAATCCAGTCATGCTGATCCCGTTCATCCTCGCACCGGTCGTCTTGACGGTCGTCTCGTATGTCGCACTATCGACCGGGATGGTACCGAAGACAGTCGCCATCGTTCCATGGACGACACCACCGATCATCAGCGGGTATCTCGTCACCGGCGGCAGCATCCGCGGTGTCCTACTTCAGGTGTTTAATTTGACGCTTGCGACGTTGATCTATATCCCGTTCGTCGTAGCAGGAGCGCGCGCTATGACTGCCGAAATCAATCGAAATAAAGACAGCATCCACGAAGGAGAGAAAATCAGTTGAAGACAGAATCAATCCAACAATTATCGTTCATGATCATCTTACATGCCGGAAATGCACGATCAAGTGCGTTTGAGGCGCTTGCCGCTGCTAAACGCAGTGACGATGCACTCGTAAAGGAAAAGCTCGAAGAAGCTGAAACCTCGTTCCTTGAGGCACACAAGCTCCAGACAGAACTGTTACAAGAAGAAGCACGGGGCACTAGCAATGAGATGAGCGTCCTACTCGTCCACGCTCAAGATCATCTGATGACAGCGATGACGGTCAAGGAACTGGCGACTGAGATGATCGACATGATCACTAAAATAAACCGACTGGAGGAAGCGAAATGAACATCTTACTCGTCTGCTCAGCAGGCATGTCCACTTCGATCTTAGTAGAAAAAATGCGTACGGAAGCCATAGCACGAGGGCTTGACGCAACAATCGAAGCGGTACCCGAATCCCGACTAAAGGAACATACGACGATGGACGTCATCTTGATCGGACCTCAAGTCCGGTACCTCGAGAATAAAATCCGCGCAGCGGTTAACGTGCCGGTTGCTGTGATCGACAACATGGCATACGGATTGATGAAGGGAGATCAAGTGCTTGATCAGGCACTCTCCCTGACCGGCACGGCGCATGCGTAAAACACGCGTGATCGTCAATGCTGATGATTTTGGTCTGACGACGGGTATCAACCAAGGCATCATCGAGAGTCATCTCAACGGTCCAGTCCATTCGACGACGATGATGATGAACGGACATGCGGTCGATGACGCCGTCCGACTTGCTCAACAATACCCGGACCTCCATGTCGGCGTACATCTCGTGCTCTCTTGGGGAAAACCGCTCGCGTCGACGAGTCATTCGTTAATGAAGGCGGATGGGACGTTCCGTTTCACGAGTCGTTATGTTGACGAACAACCACCCGCTCCTAACGATGTCTATCTAGAATGGAAAGCCCAGATAGAAGCTTTCCTTGCAACGGGTCTACCGCTTCACCATTTAGACAGCCATCATCATATCCATGGCTGGTCAGCAATCGATTCCGTCATCGTTGAGCTCGCTAATGAATATCAAACGATGTTTCGTGCTACAGGGAACGAGAACCATCAGGATCTCTGGCTGACGAAACGCTTCGATGATCGGTTTTATGGAGATGGCGTCTCGTTTGCGACACTTGATTCGATTACACCCGGTTTATCTATTGAGGTCATGGTTCACCCTGCTAACATGGACACTTTACTTCCAAGTGTCACGTCTTATGTGAAGCAGCGACTTGTCGAGAAAGATCTTTTAACGCGCTACACTCCACCCGACTGGTGGATATAAAAACAATATCCTTACTCTCTTGACAAAACGAGAAGTAAGGATATTGTCATTTGCTTCATGAAACATCGTGCTAAGACATCACGTTATTATTTGGAATTAATTATACATATTTATCATTTAATGACATACTAATGGTAATGCTTTCGTTAGGAGGAGATCCCTTTGAAAAAACAACTTGGTTATGCTGGTTCTTTTGCGCTCTCAGCTATCGCTATCATCGCCGTTCTTAAATTAGTTGGAGTCGATATCTAAAGCAATTACTTAAATTTTTTCCTTCAAAGTCAACTTATCTCTTTATTAAAGGACTGGTGATTTCTCTTTCTACGAGATCACTGGTCCTTTTCATCTAGCAATAAGAATACCTCCGTAGATGTTAAGATTCAGAAATACCATAAGCCAGTAACAGCAAATAGGACATCATAAACAACGCAATGAGATGGATACCTACGAATAGCCATCTGAGTAAGCGATGCTTTGCTTTGTACCCTGTGTACACACCTACTAACGGAATGACAAACAGAAGTAGGAGATATGTAGTTCCAAAGCCTCTTAGACTGATTCCGCTCTTCATCACAAAAAATAAGAGACAAAAACCGATGAATGCAGTTAACGAAAGCATACTGTAACGATTCATAAGCCCTCCTCCACTACAAACAAAGCTTAGCGATTTACCGATTGAAGATCAAAGTATTTCGATAGCGGCACGATCCGCCCCTGCTCATGCCAGTTCCGATATGCTTCAAAAACACGTAAGACGTCCCCGTCATACCGCTCCTCGATAAGATGGTGGATCGCGAGAAAGCTCCGCCAATAATCAAACATGATACTCGACAGACTACCGGCATAGGAGGCACTCCCAAATTGATCAATCGAGCGCGCTCCATACTCCTTCTGAAAGAGCTCGACCAGCTCTGTCTCAATTGTCGTAATTCGCTTGAATGCTTCGTCCGACAACAAATGCTTCCGGGGCAGGTACTCACACATTCCCTCTTCAAACCAGATCCCGTCTTCTCTCTCATCGTCGAACTCATCCACGAACAAATCCAAGTGATGCGTCAGTTCATGACCAGCAATCGTCAAAACGTGATCTTCCGCGAGCGTCTCATAGAATGCTCGAATATGAGGTACATTCTTCCCGTCGAGTTGGGACAAAAATAACGTTCGCCACTCTGCAACGTCTGGTGAGATATAAATCAAGTCCTTATTCGTAAATGCTGGAATCGGAATGTCGGAAAATACCGTCGTTGCGAGTTCCGCTGACGTCCAGACGATTCCTTTCGGTTCATCAATCAGTTGATACTTCTCTCGTAAGACGGTTTGATACTCGTCCAATCGTGCTTGAAAGCGATGCGTGAACGCTTCGTATTTGTCATAGTCCGTTTTTGTCTCAAACGCATGAATCTGTTTCATCATCGCTATATCCCCCATCCTTAAGATAGTCTATTTTATTTTAACATATATTGGATAATGACTAAAAAACTACCTTCCTCAGGTGGTCGTGGATTGCAGATAAACCCTTCTTTCGTTAGTTTAAGTGATAACATTTGATATTCGTACGAATAACGGTATTATAGACATATCAAGTCTGTAATTAAGGTGAGAATATGAAATTATCAAAAGCAACCAATTATGCACTCCATACGATGTTATTTTTAGCAGTAAATCAGCCTCATGAACATGTTGGTGTCGCTTTGTTAGCCAAGCAACAAGGCGTTTCACCCACATACCTCTCGAAGATTTTAACTAAGCTAGTCAAAACGGGTATGGTGATCTCGACTACTGGAGCTACAGGTGGGTACAAATTAAAACCAAGTTGGGAAGAGATTTCATTGCTTGATGTCATCATTGCAATTGAAGGCGTACCATCCATGTCTGACGCTTGTCTCAATAACAATCCGAACTGCTTGATTCAGAAATCAATCGAGGCTGCTGAACACAAATTTTTAGATTCATTGAGACACACGCTAATTAGTGATTTATCTACTCAAGTTAATGAGACATCATCCATTTGAAAAAACGTGATGTCTTATGCTTTAATTACAGACACTATGACTCTTTAATATCTGTTATCTAAAAGGAGGAAATATTCATGAACGTATATGATTGCATCGTGATTGGCGGAGGTGCCGCCGGATCAGCTGCTGCCCTAACATTAGGAAGAGCTCGAAGAAATATTGTGATTTTCGATGATGCTACAAATCGAAATCGTGTCACACAAGAATCACACGGTTATCTCACTCGAGATGGGATTACACCGTCAGAGTTCAGGGAGATTGGATTAAAAGAACTACAAGCATATCCGTCCATCACGATTTGCAACGAAAAAGTCATCGAAGTAAAACAAGACAATCAGAATCATCTGTTTGAAGTTTCAACCGGTCAGCATCGTTATACAACTGAAACGCTACTACTCGCAACTGGAATTCAGGAAGAATTCCCCATGGAGGCAATCAAGGAGTATTACGGAAAAAGTTTGTTTAGTTGTCCCTATTGCGATGGCTGGGAGATGCGAGACTTACCCTTAGCCGTCATTGCCGAAAATCAAGCTGTTGCTCACCATTTAGCAAAACTCGTTTTCAATTGGTCGAAAGATTTAGTTGTTTTTACAAATGGTTTTGAACTATCTGAAGACGTTCGGAACGATTTAGATCGTAACCACATTCAAGCATACACAACAAAAATCAAACGTCTGCATGGAAAGGCAGGTATTCTAGAACATATTGAATTAGAAGATGGAACAATGGTTGCAAGACAAGGTGGATTCGTCGTTCCTAAATTCCATCGTTCAAACGATTTGGCTCAACAATTGCGATGTACATTCGATGAGAGTGGAGCCATCGTAACAGATGGAACTGGTCATACATCCGTCGAAGGCGTATACGTTGCCGGAGAGACTGAAAAAAGCGGTCCTTCTTCTTTATTGCTGGCAGCCGCTGATGGTTCCCGTGCAGCTGCCAGCATCAATTTCGATTTATCATCTAAACGTTTTTAAGACGTCAACAAGAATACATCCTGTATCATCTTTGAGATGATACATGCGTTGAATAACCAGTTTGCCAAAGTGAAACTAAATCAAAAGCCTTCCCGATACAATCGAGAAGGTCTTTTTTTAATGATATTATTTATGCTGAACGATATCGTAGTTCATTCGTTTTTTTTATGTTATACATTTTTCTCGAGCAATGAACACTCAAAAACAATGGCTTCCAAGCTACTGAATCATTATATTTCTTCTGCAATTAACACGACGACGTTACCGAATTTTTGCCCAGCGTCGACATAACGATGAGCTTCGACGATCTCATCAAGGGAATAGATATGGTCGATAACGGCTTTAAATCGTCCCGTTTCAAACAGTTCATTTAAATAGTGTAGATCCTCTTTTCGTTCTCTCGCGACACCCTGCCCCGCGACGGATGCAAAGGCACCGTTTTGTTTGACGTGCCGTTTCGCTTGCGTTTTCTTGATCTTTCCAGATGCATCGAAGACGGCATCGTACTTCAGCAACAATCCATCATAGCCATCCCTTGTATAATCGATGACGTGATCAGCACCGAGTTCTTTGACCCGCTCCGAGTTTCGTCCACTACAGACAGCCGTCACCTGAAGCCCTTTTGCTTTGGCGATCTGAACGGCAGCCGTTCCGACAGCGCCCGACGCACCGTAAATCAAGATCGTCTTCATCTGATCGATCTGGAGTTTCCGGAAGAAATGGAGCGACGTCGTTCCACCGAACGGGAGACAAACGGCTTCCGCGTAAGACGCATGCTGCGAGATTTTAGACAAGCAACGCTTCTCAGATACACAGGCGTATTCCGCGTATCCACCGAAGCCAAAACCGATCAAAGCATGGACACGGTCACCGACTTGGAACTGCTTGACGTCCTGACCGACTTCGACGACTTCCCCGGCAAGAACGACGCCAAGAATCGGTTGTCGCGGTCGTTTGAAACCAATAGCCAGACGCATCGGAAGTTTCCCTAACAGCGGAACATCAAGCGATCGCATGCGACGATCTCCAGAATGGACGGCAGATGCATACACTTTGATGAGCAAATCGGACGATTTCGGAACCGGACGAGGTACTTCTTTAATATGCAAAACGTCCGGTGGTCCGTAGCGGGTACAGATGGCTGCTTTCATCGTTATTCCTCCTCTGATCGAGATGATCGTATTCCCTTAATCATACGCCGCTTTCGATCTAAATTCCTGTCATTCTGGAGTAAGAAAGATTTTTCTGATTTACATCAATCCGAGTAACAACTGGTAAAATTTATATAATAATACAATTTCATCTAACCCTATTAATTGACGAAAGTAGGTGCCTGATGTATGCCGACACGTCGTTGGCTTTTCGCTTTTATTCTATTCCTTTGTATGCCGCTTGGTGCCTGTACACACGAAAATGATGCTCGTGTCGTCGAACAGATTGTCGGTAACACGCTGTTCGTTGCTCCAAGTGAACAAAAACCGGACGAGCAATATGCATTAACGAAGATTCGTATCACGCCGGATACGCTTATATATGGAAAAACGGATAACCAGGCTGCTATTCAGACGGGGGATACGATTCAAGTGACATTTGAAGAAAACTCGATTGTCGCGACAGAAATCCGTCGAACGAAAAACTAAGAAAGAGGGCTTATCCATGATCGTCCAAGTACTTCGCCATCTACGCAATATTTTCATGAGCATTATCCTTATTTTCGGTTCATCCTATTTTTTTCAAAGAAGTTCTGGTGATGAATTTATCGGTTTATTTGTCATCGGAATGATGGGAGCGATTGGTTTTTGCATGACTCTAGGACTACTCTGGTATCTCAAACGAAAAGAATCGCACGGTTTTTAATAAGTTTTTCAAAGGAGAAACAATCATGGTGGTCCGTACTAAAAAATCAGATCTCATCCAGTTGAAAGTACTCTTCATTATTATGGTTATCCTAGCTATGATTAGTTCCGTTTTCACGTATCATTCTGTCGACGCGGCGACAAAAGAATATACATCATACAAAAAACTAAAACTCGGCATGACCGCGACAGATGTCGCAAAATCGCTCTATGGAAAATCGTATAAGAAATATATTAAGAAAGAGCATGGCGTCACGACACTCAATCACAAGGTAGTATTGAGTGAGATCAAAGACGACTATGCTTTATACGCTTTCTCATTTTATCCATACGATGAAAAAAACGATCATTGGTCTTTACAGCGAATGCATCTGATCTTCAAAACGAAACAAGAAGGTCACACGTTATATCTTGTGCAAAAGGAATACACCCCTAAAACGCCTTCGAAAAAACGACTCTTACCTGGAAAGAAATTTAAACCAGGCATGACGATAGCTGAATTCGATCATATTCTTTCAGGTAAAGGGCTCGGTGTCATGACGGCTCACCGCACAGAAGATTACTCTAAGATCGGAAAAGCCTATGATGATAGTACAGTCGAGTATCCAGAAAAACAGACATCGCTCTTTTACTCGTATCGGAATCCAACGGGTGATGAATGGATGATCGTTGAATTTAAATATGATTTCGATCAAAAGAGATACATCGCTCAAAAATAACGAGTATTCATCTTCGGATGAATATTTTTTTACTTTTAATTGAAATTGATTGAATCTTTTTACATAAATATTCGTAAAAATCTTTATACACGAAAGGAGCTCGACACACATGTATGATTTGTTATTGGCCGTTGGTATTTGTCTCGTTGGCTATTGGTTCTACTACGTCTTCTTACTCGGATTCAAAAAAGGAAACATCGTCATGACGTTTAATGAACGGTTCATCCATCATGAAGACCATATTCAAGCTGTTAAGCGAAGATTAAAGGATGACGGTCGCCACTTCGAGTATCTTGGCGATCGCAAATTCATCGTTGATGGAAAACCGTATCTGTTCATGGAACGGACGGTTCCGGGTGACTTCGGTCCCCTGCAACAGACGATTCTTAAAGGTCAACGTAAAGCGTTCTAACCAAAACATCGCTCCTTCTGTCGATGACAGAGGGAGCGGTGCTCGTTTCATTCAAGTGTTATTCAGGTGTATGTACATATAACGCATCAATGACACGTCGAATCGCGGGTAATGAATGTTCTAAATCGATCCACACCTTAAAGTAATACTCGAAAAAGACACCTTGCTTCCGCATCCGCTCTAATGTATTGATGGGATCTCCCTCAATCGTAAAGTCAAGGCTCGTATAGTTCGAGTATGAATCGCTGAAACCTCCGTCTTCCTCATCGTAATCTTCTTCAAAGTAGTTTTCCATCCGTTTCTCATTTTGTACATCTATTTCACGATAAAAGGCTTGGGTTGAGTCTTTTGGAATATCTTCATGAAACTTCTCGCCCGTATCATAATTCTCTTGATGATGTCATTCCCATAAGACGACCCACTTTATGACCAATTCATCGATTAAGTAATGACCAAGCGCCCGGTCCATCCGGCAAAAGTTAAACCGAAACGTCCGTTCACCAAAGTTTGTCTTCAGATCAAGGACGACTTTGATGTCGTTGGTTTCCGGCGGATGGCCGAAAAATAAGATACCGTGCTCGAATCCTTGTGCAAACTCATCAATTGACTGCCTTCTGCCGCATCTATCCTCGAAACTGACTGTAATCGAATCGAACCGAATGATTGGTTGCTCAATCTTTCTCCCCCCACCATACATATGTATTTAAAAAAGTGAGTCTCGAATGAGTCTCACTTTTGTTCGTCATGACGAGACGACTTCTCCACCCGTCAAATCAATATGTCCTTCTCCCCACGCGCACATCGCGTCAAGTATCGGCTTCAGTGACCAGCCGTACTCGGATAACGAGTAGACGACTTTCGGTGGGACTTGTTCAAAGACCGTCCGAATGATGACGCCGTCTTCTTCTAACTCCCGCAATTGTTGTGTCAGCATCTTTTGAGTAATCGTTGGCATCAACTTGCGAAGCTCACTTGTCCGACGTTCGCCTTTAATCAAATGACACATGATGACGACCTTCCACTTTCCACCGATAACTTCGAGTGTCGCTTCGACCGGGATATTGTATAGCATGTTCGTTCCATCCTTTCGTGATTCCGTTGAGAGCATAGGCACTTTTTAGTGCCTACCGTACTTGAAAGTGCGTACTTCCCAAGCGGATTGGCTGGCTTTATGATAGCAATTGTTAACGGAAAGTACAACCTCCTTTTAGACCTTGCATCTCAAAGGAGGAGTAGGGTACTTTTTAGTGCCTATAGCACTTTAAAGTACGTACTTCCCGAAAGGTAGCACCCCCGTTATGCTGGAGTCATGTCAATCGGATCACGTTCGGTCGGGCCCACCGGACACGATCTTTACTGAAATCATTTTTAGGAGGAATCCCCATGAATCAATTAAACTCACAGATCCAGGAGGAACAGGTCCCAAGAAACGGCGGACTTGCGCTGCTCGCTCTAGCAATCAGCGCCTTTGGGATCGGTACGACGGAATTCGTTCCAGTCGGACTGCTCGCAGCAATCGCTGGTGACTTAAATATTGGTATCACTTTAGCTGGTCTCATCATCTCTGGTTACGCAATCGGCGTTGCGGTCGGTGCACCACTGTTAACAGCATTAACGAACCGAATAAATCGGAAAACGTTACTGATGGCACTAATGGTCGTCTTCATCGCAGGTAACCTTGTTTCTGCGATTTCGCCGACATTTGAATTGTTGATCATCGCTCGTTTCATTACCGCTTTTTCGCACGGTGTCTTCTTCTCGATTGGTGCGACGATTGCCGTCCAACTCGTACCGGAGCATAAAAAAGCGAGCGCCATCGCCTTGATGTTCACAGGTCTGACAGTCGCAACCGTCACAGGTGTGCCACTCGGGACATTCATCGGTCAATCATTCGGTTGGCGCGCGACGTTCTTCGCGGTTGCCGCACTCGGTGTCATCGCGATCATCGCAAGCTTCTTCTTGATTCCAAAGGACTTGAAACAATCACCACCTGCTAAGTTCTCCGACATGTTCAAACTGTTGACGAACGGACGCTTGATGCTCGGATTTTTGATCACTGCCCTCGGGTACGGTGGAACGTTCGTCGCCTTTACGTATTTGACACCAATCATGCAAGACGTCACAAAAGTCAGTCCAAGCTTAATCAGTATCATTCTGCTCGTTTACGGAATTGCGGTCGCAATCGGGAACACGGTCGGCGGAAAACTTGCGAACGGTAACCCGATTAAAGCGTTGTTCTATATGTTCATCATCCACGCGATCGTCATGATTGCTCTCTCGTTCATGATTCCGTTCAAAGTCGCCGGTATCATCGGTATCATCTTAATGGGGCTCCTTGCCTTCATGAACGTACCAGGTCTCCAGCTCTATATCGTCCAATTGGCTGAAAAATATGTCCCAGCAGCAGTCGATGTCGCCTCTGCCTTAAATATCGCAGCCTTCAATATCGGCATCGCACTCGGAGCAACGATTGGTGGTCTCGTCACCGATACGATCGGTCTCGTCCACACGCCATGGGTCGGCGGGATCATGGTTATCCTTGCCGTCATCTTGACAGGTGTCTCGCGTCGTCTCGAACATCAATAAGGAGGATTACTATGTTTAACGATCATGCAAGTTATCAGCGGATGTACCGGGAGGGCGAGCTCACACTCGGTCTCCACGTCCCGCTTGAGAATTTCAAGATGCGAACGCCGACGCTCGCCAATCAAGTCGAGCTCGCACAAAAAGCAGAGGATTATGGTTTTACGACGCTCTGGTTACGCGACGTTTTATTAAAAGATCCTTATTTTCTTGATCCTGCTGTCGGACAGATTCACGACATGCTGATTTATGGAACACACCTTCTTAGTCAGACGAAGCGGATCGCTCTTGGAACATCAGCCCTTGTCCTGCCGCTGCGTCACCCGTTACGTTCCGCGAAGGAAGTCGCGACGATCAATGCGCTGTTCCCAGAGCGCTTGATCCTCGGTGTCTCATCTGGTGACCGACAAGCCGACTTCCATGGACTCGGTATCGATCATCCAAGTCGTGGTGCTCAGTTCAAGGAAGCACTCCAGGTCATGGAACAAGCCTTATATGAAGACTATCCGCAAATCGACTCGACATATGGTGAAGTCCGTGGCGCGACGCTCGTCCCGCGCCCGAAGAAACGAATTCCGACGATGATTACTGGTTTTGCACAGCAAGACATGGACTGGCTCGCGAAAAACGGTGACGGTTGGATGTATTATCCGCAAGGTCCGTTCGAACAAGCGCGTGCCATCGAACAATGGCGTGCTGCCAGTCAAGAAGCCGGTAACACAACGTTCCGCCCGTTTTCGATGCCGATGCATCTCGACCTTTCCGCAGATCCGAATGAGGAAGCGACACCAATTCGACTCGGTTTCCGGATCGGTCGCAATCGGTTGATCGAGTTGCTTGCATTGTACCGTGAGCTTGGCGTCAATCATCTGTTCTTCGCTTTGTTCGACGGTGAACGCTCAGCGGAAGACGTCATCGATGAACTCGGAACGTATGTCGTACCGCACTTCCCGCCACTCGTCTAATTCGTAAGGAGCACTGTTCAGTTGAGCAGTGCTCCTTTGATTTTTGTTCACAATTTCAAAAAAGAGCATACTTACCCCTTTACTTTTAAGTTCTCGTGAACTTATAATAAATTCAAGATAACAATTACCTTTAAAGGAGGAAGCGCTGTTGACACTACTCATTGCTTTTCTAGCCATCGTTTTCATCATGCTCGCCCTTGACCTTGGAGTCTTCCATCGTAAGGCACATGAAGTTTCGCTTCGGGAGGCCTGGACGTGGACATTCGTCTGGATCGCGATCGCCGTCGCCTTCGGAGGATGGCTCTACTTCGACCAAGGTAGCGCTGCTGCTGTCGAATATACGAGCGTCTACTTCATCGAGAAGGCTCTCGCAATCGATAACGTCTTCGTCTTCTCACTCGTCTTTGCGTACTTCGCGATTCCACTGAAGTACCAGCACAAAGTTTTATTCTGGGGTATTCTCGGTGCGATCTTCTTCCGCGTCATCTTCATTGTCGCTGGTGTCTCGTTGCTTGAGAACTTCGCTTGGGTTTACTACATCTTCGGCGCATTCCTCGTCTACACGGGTTGGATGATGTACAAGAACATCGGTCAAGAGACGTCGCTCGAAGAGAACAAAACGATTCGTTGGTTAGAGAAACGTTTACCGATCACACAAGACATCTCGTCTGGTAAGTTCGCGAAACGGATTGATGGGAAACTGTTCTTCACGCCACTCTTGATTGCCCTACTCTTCATCGAAGTATCGGATATCGTCTTCGCCGTCGACTCGGTCGCAGCAAGCTTCGCGTACTCGCGTGATCCGTTCATCATCTTCTATGCGAACATCATGGCAATCCTTGGACTCCGTAGCCTTTACTTCGTCCTCGCGAACTTGATTGATCGCTTCTACTACTTGAAACACGGTCTTAGCTTCATGCTCGTCTTCATCGGAGCGAAGATGATCCTCGGTGACGTCTACAAAATGCCGATCTGGATGTCGCTTGGTACGATCGTCCTCGTCATCTTGATCAGTGTCTTCTACAGTTTCTACAAGACGAAGCCTGGAAAATAATCAATATCAAAAAAGTGGAAGTGATGAACAATTCATCTACTTCCACTTTTCGTTTCAATTTAGTATTTCTTTTACTTTCCGTTCATCCTCAATAAAAGGCTTCATGAATGTCTTTAACGCTTTTTCATTATCATACGCCGAAAAGTCTTTTCCATACCAATCACGGAGCTGTTGTTTGGTAAAGTGATACGAAGCATCCTCGATCGTCATGTTGACTTGGTCGACATTCGGAATCAGAGTGAACAATGCCGTCGCATTATAGATTGCTGTACGATTGCTTTTTTGTTCGACTTGTCCTTCTTCATAACCGGCATATCGTAAGGTCAGTTGATATGGCTTTTCTTTCGTCGACAGTTCCATTTTCTTTAACTGATCGCCGTGTGGTAGTTGCTGAACGATGTCTCGTACGCTACTGTTGTCGCCCAGATATGTACCTTGTTGTTCAAACAAATCGGTTTGTGTCGCTGCTGTTCCACAACCACCGAGTATTAACATGCCGCTTGCTAATACGATTGCACCAACTGTTTTTTTCATGTTTATTTCCCCCAATACGTTGACTCGTTCTCATCCTAATAAACGAACCAGACAAAGAAAAGTTTCAAAATAAAGGAAATCAACGTTTTAGTGAACTCGATGATCTTTGTTTTAAGTAGAATAGGCTGTACCCAGTGCCTACACCTGCAGCAATCAAAACTTTTGATAAAATTAAAACGAGTGAACCCTTCAAAGGCATCCCCTTTTATCTTTTGAGCTATAGTTGCTTCCGGAATCCAATCGATCGTATATCCGATGCTAAAGGATAAAAGCAAACTGAGGAATACATAAGTGATGACAAAACTAAGAATAAATCTTTTGATGATCACAATACTCCCCTCTTTTCGGATGGGATAAAATCACTATTCGTTCGTATAATGAGTAAATCATTAAAAAAATATAGAAAACAACAAATTAATTCCCTATATATTGTTAATTACTATGTTACTCTATTATTATTCGAAATTTCGAAAATTCAGCTGTCTCTATTTATGGAGGTCTATGATGTTACATCTATCTGCCAACCTACTCATTACGCTTCTCTTATTCGCCCTACTGACATGGGGGTTTGTTGTTGTATTTCGCCGATTCATCAAAAAAATTAAATCGTAATCACGACAACCCGACCTTTCAAACGAGAGAATCCGGGTTGTTGTTCGTTTCATAGAGTTGTAAGATACGATCTACGATTTCGTTCGCAGTTTCCGGTATCGGCGGCATCCAAAGTCCCGTTACTGGACCGTAGACGACAGGATTGATCGCCACCTCGTATCCACCATACGGATGTTCTTCCGCTGTCGGTAAGTAACCGAGGTACCCATTCGTATATCCTCCGAAAAACGCGAGTTCCGTTTGACGGATCTGCTGGATTTGTAATGCAGTCTCACAAAACGGCTCCATTGGGATACCCGAGAACGAGCCCTCGTTTAACTCGAATAACTGAATCTCAATCGGAATCGTTAATGACGTTCCTGATTTCTCTTGTACGTACGCCAACCATCGTGCTGCACTGACTCCCCACGTCTGTTCAGCGTAACTTGCCATCTGCTGTAACGCATCAACGCCTGGGACTTTTGATAAATGCATCGGGTGAATGACCGACTGGATCCGGTGGTGCGTTAACCGTTGATACGATATGTCTGGAATTGTCGTTAAGACGTGACCACTGAGCGTAAACGCCATCTTCATTAGACTTTCCATGTCACCACGGTATTTTGCATTAACGTTTCCCGTCGCCCCTTGGACAATTACGACAGGACAGCCGAGTGCCTGTTCGAGCATCGTTCGAGCGACACCGGGATAATCATTCGATAAGACGATGCTGTCTGATTTCAAGACATTCGGATGCGCTGTACAGAAAACGAAGGCTCCGACGAGACACCCATCATCGGCACGTCGAATCAACAGTGTCCCGATTCGATCGTCCGTCACGCCAAGGGGATCCGTTCCCATCACTGCTTGTCCGTCTCTCTTTTCCCGTCGATTGACACCGAGTTTCCCCTGCGTCACACCCCAACCAATCTCAACCGACTGCATCGCTTTACTTGCTTTAACGGCTGTCGCAATCACTTGTTGCGTCAAGATCGTTTTATAAGCGACGATCAACGCCTCATCCCCTGCTGTCGCCGGTCCAGAATGCGTATGCGTATAGACGACTGTCACCTGTTCCTTTGCTACATTCAGACGACGTGCGATTCCTTCACGAATGACATCCGTATCAGCAACGAGCATACCAATGTTATCGATGCTGACAAAGATCGACGTCGTCTGCTTGTTTTCAAAGATGCTCGCTGTGACATAGAGCGAATCGTGTATGCTTGCGACACCTACTTCTCGGTGATAACCGATGAACGTTGCGCCGAGTGGCGGATTGATCAACTCTTTTTGAATTCCAAAACGACTCATGACTGATTCTCCTTCTTGAACAATCGTATTTTCCTTCCATATACTAACATTAACTACATTAGAGGAGGATATGAAGATGTCGATTCGTTGGAAGGAAGAGATGCTTCAGTTCGAGACGTTACGTGAAGCCGAGGTCTGGGCAGACTCAATTGCGAATGAGATGCACGGTCGTTCGATTACTGGTTATGGTACACCAGACTTTAAGGTTGCTACGATTCTTGCCTTTTATTTAGCGCAAGTTCCTGAATTCCGAGTTCATACCGCGATGGTTCCACTCGATGCAGAGATGTTCTATCAAGTAGAGATGTTTTATCAAATCTGGATTGAAATCGAAGATGATTTATGAAATTCGTGCTCTTTCGTGTAGATCAATCATCGCTTCGACTGCTGCGTCCATCCGATCCTCTAAGCCAATCTTATTCAAGACGACGAGTCCTTCCGTGAAAACAAATAGTAACGCTGTTTGTTTAGCAACGTCTTCTCCTTCTACTGGTACATAGATCTGTTTGATCCAGTCGTCGAATGATTCTCCGATCGTCCGCGTGATCGACGTATACGGCTCCCCCTGACTCGTTGCGAGATGGGTGATTTCGAACCAGAGATTCAAATATGGTTTAATCCGTGGCTCATCGATTGCCTGTCGTAAGAAACGAACGAATGCCGTGAACTCAAGTTTCAAATCAGGTTGTTGCAATAGTTCGATCAACTCTTGGCTGATCGCAGTCAACACGGCGGTCTCGATGTCCTGTTTATCTTTGAAATAATGCATCAACATCCGGTCACTCGTTCCGGCAGCGGTCGCCATCTTCTTCAGACTCATCTCTTTGATGCTTGATGCTAACGTCGCTTGCGCGATGTGATGCGTATAATCTTGTCGCTTTTGTTCAAACTTATCCATTACGATCGTCCCCCTTCTTTTTTATCATACACCATTCAAGAGGATTGACTAAAAAATGTAGTATATGATACATTAAATTGTAGTAACAACTACATTTATTAAGGAGGAACACCTATGACGACTTCAAATGCTTCGTTCGTGGACGTTATTCCTAAACCGTTCATCGCCCTCATTACGATTGCCTTTGCGATTCTAACTGTTTTTTCGATTCTTGACTTTGGTGTGCTTGGTATCTTCGTTGAAGCGACAAAAAATACGGCAACGCTTCAAATCTTCGTCGACCTCATTCTCTGTGCGCTCTTCATCATCGTTTGGCTACGCCACGATACACGACGTACGGGACGAAGTTTTCCACTTTGGGCGATTATCACGCTTGCGGTTGGTGCATTTGGTCCATTGCTGTATCTACTAACACGAAAATCATGATTCTCCCACACGTGTTGCGTCAGCGGCACGTATTTTTATTAAGACAAACTTAAGAAAACAACTACGTCCATCACAAGAACTCGACCGTATCATGAGGAGTAGATTAACGAATAAAGGAGTTTGACCTCATGAAGAAAGCCATCTTTGATACAATCGTCCACTTAAATGCTAGACCAGTTGTCGCCAATACCTTGAAACGATTTGCGATGAGTCGCTATAGTAAACCATTGATTCGACCATTCATTCGCACCTATCAGATTCAAACGGATCAAGCGCTTAAGCCTGTCGATTCGTTCACTTCTTTACACGACTGTTTCGTACGTGAGTTACGTCCCGGGATGCGACCGATCGCATCAGCACCAGATGCCTTCGTCAGTCCGAGCGACGCTGTGCTCTCAATCGTTCCGGCGTTAACGGAAGATAGTCGTTTTACGATCAAAGGACAAGACTATACTGTTGCCGAACTGATCGGATCGACCGAGCGCGCGCAGGATTATGCGAACGGTGTTGCCTTGATTTTCTATTTAAGTCCAACCGATTATCATCGTGTGCACTCTCCAATCACTGGCGAAATCACGAATAGTTATACGCTCGGGCGAGAATCGGCACCTGTCAATGACATGGGACTTCGTTTCAGTAAACATCCATTGACGCGGAATTATCGTCGCGTCACGCGCTTGCAAGTAGACCATCGCTCAATCGAACATGTCATGGTCGGCGCACTGAACGTCAATACAATCGTTCAAACACATCAAGGACGACTGCTAGAGCGTGGAGAAGAGTTCGGCTACTTCTCGTTCGGTTCGACCGTTATCCTCGTCTTGCCGCCAGACACCGTTGAACTGTCACCAGGCATCGAGCGCAGCGTGCAGATGGGTGAGCAAATCGGACGCTGGTTACCCTGAATCACTCCAAGATAGAGTCTCATTTCTCAATACTGAAAGTTTTTCATTTGTAGAAACCCCCTCATTTCGTGATTGAAATGAGGGGGTTTGGTATGTATTAATCACAAAATATTAATAATATGCGAATTCGATTGGAGGATAAATAAGGTATACTCATTTATTAACTTACGTTCTATTCATAAAAATGAAATAATACATCATAAGAGATAGAGATATACAAAAATGGAAAAGAGGTTATGTCATGAAAAAAGTCGTTTTATTATGCGCTTTCTCGATTATATCTGTATGGATGTTAGCTGCTTGTAGTAATGAAAGTGACATGCAAAGCACTAGTGAAAAACCGACGGCATCAGAAGTATTGGGCGAAGATTCTACTGCCGACATTTTTCAATTCAATGATACGATCTACAAATCGGATGTAGAATGGACAGAGAAAACCGAAGTCACTCAGAATAAAAAAGTTGGAGAAATTAAAAGAATGACTTCTGATAAAGACGATTTTGATAATGGGACTGCTACGAAACTCTCTAAGGGGACCGTCATATACTCTACTAAAGAAAGAAATGACATTCTGTTAGTAAGTTTCAAAGGGAAATTAAAAAAATATGTTGCTTTAGGAGAAGGTTAAACGGTCTATAAGAAAAGGCATCCTCAGCTAGGATGCCTTTTCTTATTTTGATCATGATGATTGTAAAGCTGATTAACCGTTGACGACTTTTTCCGTCACTTCTTCGTTCATTGACTGACGATTGATGGAGAGCGTTTCGCCCTGTTTAAGTCGTTTTCGATATTCGGCTGTCGCAGTGAACAAGACGTCTGTTGACGAGTTCAGTGCCGTCTCGAATGAATCTTGTAATACACTAACTAGAACACCAGCAGCTACGACTTGCATCGCAATATCATTCGGAATCCCGAACAAGCTACATGCGAGAGGAATCAAGAGAAGCGAACCTCCAGCGACACCGGACGCACCACATGCACAAACTGCAGCTAAAACACTTAAAATAATGGCCGTCGGAATATCAACTTGAATACCGAGCGTATTGACCGCAGCGAGCGTTAGAACCGTAATCGTGATGGCAGCTCCCGCCATGTTGATCGTGGCACCAAGTGGAATCGAGATACCATACGTCTCTTTATCAAGTCCAAGCTTCTTAGATAGCTCCATGTTGACCGGGATATTCGCAGCCGAACTTCGTGTAAAGAAGGCTGTGATTCCACTTTCACGTAAACATTTAAAGACGAGCGGATATGGATTTTGACGAACGTTGATGAACACGATGAGTGGATTAACAATGAGTGCGACGACAAGCATCGTGCCAATCAATACTAATAATAAATTCCCATAATCAAGTAACGAAGAAAGACCGTTTTCCGTAACCGAACCGATGACGATTCCCATGATACCAAGAGGTGCCAATTTGATGACCCATCCGACCATCTTCGCAATGGCGTCAGAGAAGTTCGAGATGAACGTCTTCGTCGTGTCGGAAGCATTCTTTAAGGCGAGTCCTAATACGATCGCCCAAGTCAAAATACCAATGTAGTTCGCTTGAATGAGCGCATTGACTGGATTATCAACCATGTTCAAGACGAGTTTCTGAAGAACTTCAACCGTATTCCCCGGAGCAGCTAATTGTTCTGCACCTTCTGTCAATCGAATGTTCACTGGGAACAGGAAACTGATGATGACCGCAATAGCTCCCGCTAGGAATGTCCCGAGCAGATATAAGAAAATGATTGACTTCATGTTCGTTTGCTGGCCTTTTTTATGCTGTACGATCGAAGCCATGACAAGGAAAAAGACCAAGATCGGCGCGACTGCCTTCAGGGAGGAAATAAACAGAGTCCCAAAAATGGTCAAGGATTTCGCCGCTTCAGGAATCGTGAGGGCTAAAATAATTCCTACAACTAAGCCGATCGCGATTTGTTTCACTAAACTGATTTGGTTCCACATCTTCAACAATTTCATACATTCCCCTCCAGGCTTTCAAAAAATAAAGTATTTAGAATTCGAAAAACGATGACTTCTCTCTTCTACTCATATAGATGAATAGTCTAGTCATTCACTTTTCTAAAAATTCTCGCAGTTTGTTGTGTTCTATTTTTGCATAAATCGCGTGAAATAAAAACTAGTTTTTTGCAAGAAGTAAGATTCCTTTTCCTGGATGTTAAAAGAGTATACGAATGCAATCGATTGCATAATTACAAAAAAGTAGGGAACGCTCCATGTCGTTTCCTACTTCATTATGTAAACTAAATCTTCTTATTAACCGTTCCTTGAACTTCATTTACTTCTTAAGAAATCGCTAATTTTTTACGTTTGACGAGTAAGAGAACAATAAATAATACAATTTCGAGAATCAAAAATATTCCTGCAAAGAAATACACGCCTAATACCTGACTAAATCCATCCGTGGCTATTGCGTAAAACCACGTCAAAGAAATAACGACTGTATATGCTAGATTCACGACTGTACCTCGTAATAAACTCGCTTTTAAACTTTTGGTGTTCCGCGCTTGGGTGATGATGATGACGAGTGCACCAATCGCCCAGATAAGTAAGATCAGTTCTAAGATATATTGATCGTTCGGAATGACGTCCATGACATACCCTCCTTTTTAGTGGACTGACTAAAATAACGCACGTGATACCTATATTTTACAGCATCGTAAAGTCTAAATGTCTTCTAAAAAGTAAGTGAATCAGCTTTTAAAGATCGGCATCAGGATAGTCTCTGATTTTCCTGACTCGAACACTTTTGTCCTGACCGATGTGATCGGTTTCTTTCAAACGATGCTGCACAATGAGCAGAACCAACACAATCGCGGATATCACACAAATCGTCGCATAGTACGGTTGCGCGACGCGCTCGAACTCTAGCGCCGATAGTACCTGTAAGATCGTCAATCCCGCAAGCATCCCGTGAAAATACCTTTGATAGTTACGCGGCATTCCCGACTGTCCGAACGTCTCATACCAGACATATAAGCCGAGTCCGAATGCAAGTCCATTTAGGATCGGTGAAGGAAGGAGAAACAGGAGGATGCCAAGAGCAAGCATCAACCAAGCGTATCGAATAGCGGGCTTGAAGAAAGCGGCATCAAGCTGCGATTCTTCTTCCTCGATGACGTATGCTGCCTTTTCTTCTTCGGTCAACGGTCGAAAACCAAGTGCTTCTCTCTCTTCTGCTAACTCGAGCATCCGTTTTTTCATCCCGAAGTAGAACGGAAAACGTTCTTTGATGATCTCCCCTTCATTCGTTTGACCATCTGCTTGTTCTTGCACGGATACCTGGTAAAGCGTACGCCCCATCCGGTAACTGACCCAGTAATCGGTCGTTTGACCATTGTCTCGCTTAAGTTCAATCACCTTCGTTTGTTGATTCGTCATGATACGTGATTCCTTTCGTCGCTAGTTCTTTTAATTGTTCTGTCGCAAACAGAAGGAGAATGAATCCTGAGATGAGACAGACCACTCCGTTAATCGAGAGATTGATCGGTGATAAATAGTTTTTTGATGAGCCCGCTAACGCGAACATGAAAAGTGCTCCTGACCAGCGATACATACGAGTACGTGCAGATTTCCCTTCGAGATCAATCGGCCAGAAAATCATCAGAACGACGAGTGTTATGTATCCCGGAATCGGCAAGATATCAGTCAGCGTCAGTAATCCACTGAACAAGATCAATAAAGCGCTTAAAATACGCAACTTTATGATGCGTCGGTCGGCTCGAAAATCCATCGTTTCAGACAGAGCAAAAGGAGACCGGATGTATCCATCGTCTAATTTTTCACGGACCCACGTTTTTTTCTGACGATACGCGATCAAGGGATTCTTGAAGACGATTCGCTTCGTCGTAGACTCCTCATTTCTTTCCATCATATCTGGACTATCAATCGCCTGTTCTCTACGAGCAACGCCTTCCCGACAGAATAAGGTGCGGCCTTCTTGGTGAAAGACGATGTGATACACACGATCGTCGACTTGTTTTAGTAATTGAATCATGATTTGAGCTCCCTTTATCTTGCTTTCTACATTCCTATAGATTTCACCATGCCGCGCTGACACCATATAGAATGAACAGTCCGCCTAATATACAGACGTAACCGTAATGTCTGACGGTCAACGAACAAAATAGGATGACGCCAATTGACAGAATGATACCTAGTAGGAATGACTCACTATTGTCAACATTATCCGCATGTCCCGCTAGCGGTGTCTTTTCCGCATACTTTGAGCGGATGAAATAGATACCGAACGTCAATGTAACTAATCCGATACTAAGACCAAGGAGTGCCAATATCATAGGAACACCCTCCAATATATGACATTATATTATTAGAATCCATTTATGTATTATATACTTATTCAGTACGATATTTTCCTTTATTAAGTTTCATCCACTAATTTTTTCTACATGGTAATATATAAAGAAAAATCTTGGAGGGATAGGCGTGCAAAATTCTGAAGAGTTTTTACCTTTTTATTTAAAAAGAGTTCCTTTTTTCATGATTTCTTATTTATTAGCACCTTTAGCGTACACCTTACTTTTCATCAAATGGCGTACGTTAGATTCTTCCGTGCGAGATGCACGACTGATTGTTGCGTCACTCTTTCTACTACTTTTCATCGTTGATTTTTTCCGGCTGGTCTATATCAAAACATCGTACTTGCTATCGCCATCATAGTTGGTTTGTTTATTACCTTTATTGGATTAGGTGGCGGAACAAAATAGTCGGTTAACCGTACATCCGGATTTACGAACGTCGTTTTGTTCCAAATCCCATCAATCCATTTCACCTTCTATTATGTATCTCCATTTTACCTGCTCATTATTTGATATACTAAAAAAAACCATTTACGAGAAAGGATGATTCGAATGTGGAAGTCTGTCTTATTTTCTTCCATCTGGATCGGTATCACGATCCCACTTGTGTTAGCTGTCATCTTTACGATTTTCGAACCCTTACTTGCTTTTGATACGAGTGGCATTCTCATGTTGATCATAATGGCAATCGGTGCGATCGGCGATATCTATTTAGCAACTCGTATTTGGACATGGATCGAGTATAAGCTATACAAACGAAAGCATTATATGTGAAAACGCAGATGTTCCGTTCGATGATGAACGGAACATCTGCGTTTTTTATAGGAATCGTGCCACATAATCATCAAAAATTCGTTGCATGACTTTCGGCGTATTCTCGATGTAGATCCGCATCTGTTCAACATTTGCCTCAACAGCATCTTCTTCTTTTTCTTCTGTCGGAAAATCAGAGATTCCTTTGATGATGATACATTCAACCTTGTTTTTCTGACAAATATAGGCGATAGCCCCTGCTTCCGTATCAGCAATCGTCAAGCCGTTGTCCCGCAACTCGACGTAATCTCGCCACATAACGACGGCACGATCTGCCGTTCCGATCGTTCCTGTATGAAAGTCATTGCCGTATTTCGACACGTCAAGATCCACAATGAAGGATGGCTTGAGTAACGGCTCGATTTCTTTAACCGTACAGTCATACTGTGCCGCCTGACTGGGAACGATGATATCGAGTATGTCATATCGTGGATCGATACCGGCACACGTTCCGGCAATGATGACTTTCGTCAATGGAAAACGGCGAATCATATATTGATTCGCACCAATGCCGTTTACTTTACGAACTCCCGTACTATAAAACAAGAGTGTTTTTCCATTCATCTCTCGCGTGAAGTATTCACCATATGGATAGGCGATTCGTTCTTCCGGTGCGACATGATAATACGCGAGTGTTGCGTCAAACTCCCATTTGGTTGCGATACTAATTCCAATCATAGATTTATCCACCTCGTATTATGCAGTATATTTCTTATCTCTTATCTTAAGCTGGTTTCTTTTGTTTTTGTTGGAAAAATAATGATACAAATAATTCCCTCTTTACTTTTAGTCTAAATAGACTATAAAATTAAAAGGTCTAATTAGACTATCTATAGAAAAAGGTGATTTTATGAAATCTATTTTATTGATTGGTCAATCAAACATGGCAGGACGGGGCTTTTTGCATGATGTTCCACCAATTATCAACGAACGTATCCAAATGCTTCGAAATGGAAGATGGCAAATGATGGCTGAACCGATCAATGTCGATCGTCATATCGCTGGAATTGGTCCAGCTGCTTCCTTCGCCGAAGCTTGGACAAATGATCATCCTAATGAATCAATCGGAATTATACCTTGTGCAGAAGGCGGAAGTTCTATCGATGAGTGGACAATTGACGGTGTATTGACTCGACATGCGATTCAGCAAGCGCAATTTGCACTTGAATCCAGTGAATTGATTGCAATTCTTTGGCATCAAGGTGAGAGCGATAGTTTTAATCAACGGTATCGGACTTACGAGAAAAAGTTACAGCGTTTATTTCAATATCTCCGGACTGAGCTTGCTCTACCGCAATTACCCATTCTGATTGGTGAACTCGGTAGCTTTCTTGGACAAAAAGGCTTCGGAAAAAGCGCTATTGAATATGAATACATCAATCAAATTTTGTATAGATTTGCAACACGAGAGTTGAATTGTTATTTCGTCACGGCAAAGAATTTAAGCTCAAATCCAGACGGTATACACATCAATGCCGTTTCGCAAAGAAAATTTGGAATCCGTTACTATGAAGCATTTTCGAAACAGAAGCATCTTTTAGAACCCTTAGAAAAAGAAGCACATTGGATTGATCAACAAGCGAGTCGATTGCTGACTCAAACTGAACAAATCTTCGTCGAAAGTACACGATTAGCGGTCGGTGAATCGACCTATGAAATATTTGATCAAAATATTAACTGTATTTTAGCTGATAAGAATAACTAAATGATTAAATTTATGAACGAGGTGACATGATGATTCCATTACTCATTTTAGGATTACTAAAAGAGAGACCCGGTTCATATGGGTATGAATTACTTACACTCATGAATGAACGTCATTATGAATTTGTAGTTAATTATACGAAAGGTTCATTTTACTACAATATTCAACAACTCGAGGAAAAAAATTGGATACGACGTCTTCCTGCTTTATATTCAACAGACGTAAGAGAGAAAAATCAGTATACTTTAACTGAAAAAGGTCTCGATGAATTTAATCGTCTCATTTTAAAATACGGAACGAAAACAGACTACATCAATTTATCTTTTTATAGTGCAATGCTTTTTCAAGACGAAGTAGAGCCTCAGGTTATGAAGGATTTGATTCATAGCCAAATCAAACAAACGGAGAAGAAGATATTCTTAATCGAAAGTGCACTTGTTCAAAACACGGCACTACTTAAAAATTTTGTTCGAATGCTTGAAAACTCAATTGCACATCACAAAGTAAATCTCGAATGGTTTCATAATCTATTATCCGAGCTTGAATCATCCATCTGATTAAAAGTTTGTTGGTGAGTAGCGATATTACCCATCTGCCACGAAGTTCAGCGGTGCGACGCTTATCCCGGCAAAACGATTCAAGGTGAACAACAAAGTGCAACCCTTCCCGTTAGAGAAGAATTGCACTTTGTCTTCAGTCTGAAGGAAGACGCCATTCAGACTGTGCTATTCATCAGTCAATCATTTTTTCCTTCTTCAGACATCGCATCAATCTCTTTTTGTCTTAAGATCTCAGCGATCTGATGATGTTCATTCTCGATGGCAATGTCACGTGCGGAATGTCCTTCAGCGTCACGGTGACGTGGATCTGCTCCATAGGAAAGCAACATGCGGACAATACGTTCGTATCCGTTCGCACTTGCTAGTGTCAATACAGTCGCTCCCGCTTCTGAAGGGTGACTCGTCTCACTATCCGCACCAGCTTTGAGTAATGCCTTAACGGCTTTCGGATGATTATTTTCAACTGCTAAATACAGTGGTGTTACGCCCTCTGGTCCCTCTGCCTCGATATCGGCTCCCGCTTCTAGCAAGAGTGTAACTTTTTTTGCTTTCCCTGCCTGAGCGGCTACGTGTAACGGCGTCAGTCCCGCACCCTCTTCAGTTCGTTCGTGTAACAATTCGATATCTTGAACCAATTTACGTAGAATTTTTTTATTACCCGACCGACCTGCGATGAGATGAAGTGCCGTAAATCCATCACCTGTTAAATCTAAATAAGCACCCCGCTCCATCAACAACAAGGCAATTTCTGATTTTCGATCATACAACGCGATGTGTAATGGTGTCATCCCGTCCTGATTGGGTAGATTGATGTCTGCTCCGTGATCGAGCAATAATGTGACGGTTTTCATATGCCCTTCTTGGATCGCCCAGTGGAGGGCTGCGAATCCTTCTTCATCCCATTCGTTCAAGTCATCCCCACGTTCTATACAACGCATGACCTGTTTCTTTTTCCCTAAATAGGCTGCATCTTGAATGGATCGCTTCCCCATATCGGTTCGCCCCTTTACCAACTCTGTCGTTACTGTTCATTTTACAACAATCTGCTTCGAGAAAGCGAAAAAACCATCTTGAACAGCTCCAAGATGGTGGCTCTATTGGTCTTTACTCACTTTTTCTAATACAAGTAGCTGAAGCGCTGCTTCTCGGACTTGCTCCGGCGTTTTATTCGTTGTATCGATCATATGTACCGGGAATCGTTCAAACCATTTTTCTTCGAGTACAAAAAGCGGTTGGTGCTGCTCAAAAGAGTGACGCTTTCTTGACTGATCAGCATCGCGTCGCCCTCGTAAGACGTTGTCTGGTGCCTTTAGATAAAGAATCTGATCAGACCGGCACGTTCTTAATGCCTCGAGTTCCACCTGCAAGCGCGACGCAATGTCCCAGTCGTAACCGTGTACCCTTGGATAATGAAGTGTATAAAATTCAAGATCTTCCGGACCACGATCCAGCAATATGAGTCCTTCAGGAAAATTTTGAAAACGGTCAAGTTCTGCTTGAATGAACAAACGCTGATTTTCGACAAATCCATCTTCGGTTTGAATGTTTAACCCGAGTTCCTGTCGTTTTTGAACGATTGGATAGGGATTTTCATAATAAATAGGAAGGTCAGGATAAGTAGCTTCCAATGCTCGCACGAGCGTCGTTTTTCCAGATGCCATGGCACCTTGAATCGAGATGATCGTTCTCATGAAATGACGTTCCTCCTAGCTATTCTTACGTTACATATTAAAAAAAATAAGAACTGATATCTGGATGATGCACAAGTTGATATAACTGATCCCGCTCTGCGTCTTGAACTTGTTCAAGCGTCCGCAGGATGGCCATCAGTCGTAACCAATCCGCAAGGTTCAATAGCTGAATTGACGAAACTGCTTGATAGCGGTCGATGTATTCGCGACAGACATACCGCCGTACCTCATCCGGAACTGCTGTTCCACCCGCCGTCCGTAATAAGAGCAACGTACGCGCCACATCGGCAACAGGCGGACCCATCGTCGCATCATGCCAATCAATGACGATGAATTTCTCATCCGCTGTCACGAGGATGTTCTGAAAATGAAAGTCTCCGTGCAGTAACCCTCTATTTTGCGGAACGTAAAGCATTTCTAGTAATTGTTCCGCTTTCGGGCGCAAATCAGATGATAAATAACGTATTTTTGAATACATGACGGCATGCCAATCAGGTGCTAAACGCGATTGTTGCCGATGAATCCGTTGATGTAGCGTCGCAAAAGCGTCTAGGAAATCTGTCATTCGATTAGGTTCAATAAGGTCTAATAATTCACTGCCGTCGATGCGCTGCATCTCGATGAACGGGGAGTCTTCTAATTCAACAGCGAAGACGTCTGGCGTCGGGATGACCGTCCGTTCTAGTTCTTCGAGCATGCGGAATTCTTGAGTGATCCGTTGTTTTTCAATCGATGCTTGAAAGTACTTACGGACTCGTGCGTCAGAGATCTTTATTACAGTAGCAGTAGAACCTGCTTTTGCGTTAGTCATCAATATATACCTCCTATCTCTTGTTTTGTTATGTCGTTTGTCGAATTATCAAAGATGGTTCCAGTAAAGAAAAAGTACCTTCACTATGTTTCAGCTCGTCACTCAATAACTGTTCTGCTGCCAGTCTGCCATGCATGACAACCGGTTGTCGGATCGTCGTTATTTCAAGCGCCCTGGCAATCGGTACATCATCAAATCCCGTGATGGCTATGTCCTCAGGTATTCGAACCCCATGTTGCCGAAATTGATGGATGAGACCTGCTGCGACTTCATCGTTCCCGACAATCATTGCATCCGGTAAGTCTGCCGTTAAAAGCTGACCAGCTAATGCTTGTCCGTCCTCGAATGAATAGAAGCGATCAGCGTACCACTCATTTTTATGACTAGGTGAGACGAACATGAATTTGATGATATCAAGTTGATCGACGGTGATAGCGTCGACTGTCTCAACCCCCTGTTGTGTCACTTGTGCTTGAATCGCTTCTTGAAATGCGCTTCCTCCCCCTTGAAGTCCAGCAAGCGAATATTGAGGTAACAGGATTCGATCCTGTAGATAAATATGTATGAATACGTTTGTGGATCGTACTACCTCCCAAATCGTTCGACTACTGGAACAATCTAAAAAGTGCCGTTTGGGATTTCCGATCTCGATTTCCGCTCCATTCGCACCAATGACTGGACAGTCGAGTCCATGTTGGTCGAGTATTCGTTGCGCATCAAAGGCGGCTCGTCCAGTGACGATGACGACGACATCTCCTTGGTCTTGACGTCTCTTGATCGCTGTTCGATTTGTCTCTGAAATCTGATGTTTCTTATTCAATAACGTTCCATCTAAATCAATCGCAAACCATCGCATCGCGTTTCCTCCTTTTACTGTCTACTTGATGCTACCGTCTGGAACGCGTCCCAGCGCAACAAAAAATCTTGAATGAAAGGCTCATTCAAGATTTTCGATTCGTACCAGTTGCTTCAGATGGAAACGTGATGCGCTATTGCTTGCTGTTTTTCGACATACTCCATCAAAATCGGCTGTTCCGGTGGATTAAGGTTTTCTGGTAACTGATCGATGGCGAAAAAGCGTAACTCCGCGACTTCTAGTGGATCCCGAACGATTTCTCCTGTATAGGCGGTACAGAGGAAAGCTGAGATGACGTTATAGACCTCGTCTCCATGCGGATACTTGTAGTAAAAAGCGTCACCGGAATAGACGTTCAACAATTCGAGGTGCTCCGCTTCAAGTCCCGTCTCTTCTTTTAATTCTCGTTTTGCTGTTTCAGCAAGCGTCTCCCCGATCTCGAGTGCGCCACCAGCGAGTCCCCAACATCCGTTATCTTGCCGCAACTGCAACAAGACCTCTTGCCGGTCATTGACGACGATGACACACGCACCTGCCATGACGAGCGGTCGTGTGCCAACGAGTTTGCGTAATTCTGTGATATATCCCAAAGCATTCAGTCCTTTTCCATTAGATTACCCTTGTTCTCACACGGATCCGTTTGATTCCCGTCAATAGAAGACACAACAAGATGATGCCTGAAACAAAGAGTACATATGTATGAATCGTAAAGAGCGAACGGAGACCGATCACTGCCGGATTCTGCTGCATTTCAATCCAAGTGCTTAACATAATCCCGCTGATCGCAAATACGATCAGCACTCCGATCTGTCGACGTGTCAGCGAGACATACATCAAGACACGCATGCCTTCCCGGACGACGAACGGTAGAAGAACAAGGAGTGCTGCGATCGGTAAGACGACCGGGTCACCACCTGATTGAATCGGCATTGACCGGGTCAAATAACCAAATAGAAAAAAGAAGCCACACACGAACAACAATAATCCGAACGCGATACTCACATTTGAGGCTTTGTTCATCCTACTTCCCTCACTTTTCAAAATAGTTGATTACGAAGAAACTGCCCTTTGGTGCCATACACCATTTGCGTCAAGCCGAACACGGTGTCGTCCATCGAGTTCCATCTCGATTGGACTGACTTTCGCTGTCTTCGGTGAGAACAACCACGTCCGTCCTTCTGGAACGAGCAAGATATGCGTTCCATCCGCGATAGGTCCGAGGAAGTTGAGTGATGCGCCGTTGAGTGGACGCTCTCGGCGCTCGAGGACACCGATGTCCGCCAATTGTTCACCAACAGCAAGCACATCTTTCACCGTCAGACTCATCTCACCAATCCCGAGGATATCCGATACATCAAACGTTTGATCTTCTTTCGTCGGATTGATTTGATGCCGCGCAATCAGTTCGAGCACGTTCTCATCCGGATCATAAAAGTAGCAGGAATGTGAGTCCGTGAAGTCAAAATAAATCTCATCCTGTCGGTCTTCAATCAAGAGCGGTGTCCGCGCTTCGAGCCACGCTTTTCCTTGTTGAAAAACATTCTCCGGAATGTTGAACGCCATATGATATTGCGTATCGACATCATCCGTCTGCCGATACGTCAGCTGATCCGCACCGATTTGCATCGTAAAGGATTCGTTTGTTTCCGAAACGAGCGGGAACCCGATCTGATCTATGTAAAAATCCTTCATCGCCTGTAGATGACGTGTAACAAGAGTAGTTTTTGAAATGTTCATGCTGTTGACCTTCCTTCACTTACAGTAAAATTTATCAAAAAGCGATATGCTTTATTTTACCACTAATGGTAAAATCATGACGAATGGAAAGTCTGATTTTTCAGATATATTTATGCATGAGAGGATGTTTTGATGAAATTATTAATTGCTCAACCGAAACGCGAGACTGGGCTCAAACAATTTGAACACGAAATTGCCGCTTATCCTGAAGTCGATCTGATTGTCTATCCGGAAGGATACTGCACGATCGCAGAACTCGATCGCGTACAACACCTTGCGAAACAGTTCAAGACAGCCGTCGTCCTCGGTTATAAAGATGCGACGAATCTCGATCGTGCCGTCATCATCGATGCGACCGGGACGATTCTCCTTGATCGCGCGAAGACACCTGAAGCTGGACCTCTTTATACGCCATCAACAGCAATCGATGGTGCGCTTCGTTATGGGTACGTCCTTTGTCGCGAAATCTTCTTAGGAAACGATGGACTACGCGAAGAATCCGGACTTGATCTCATCTTCAATCCGATCGGTGTCGGCATGTTTAGTGAAGAACAGTATGTCGAGTGGTCTGGTGAAGCGCGTATCATCAGCCAGGCTCAACAAGCGCTCATGATTGGGACGAGTCATGCCGATGGTTCGTACCGTAACTGTGGTTTTTCGATTCCGATTGCTTTCATCTATGACGAGACTGGTAAGCCTATACTGTTGTCTCATAACGATACGCGGACACGTCTGTTTGATACGGTCACACGGAACGTCGAAGTCGTCGGTATACCGTCTTTATCGTAAATGGACACACGCTTCTTCCGGACAGAAGAAGCGTGCCATTCCTTCAGGAGGTGCTCATATGTCTCAAACAGGTCGTGCGTCATTCTTTTGGAAACGATATTTTTATGTCTTCTTTCCTTTGTTCATCTTCGGAGTTAGTCACGAATCGTACCTGGTCGATAATCCGTTAGCTAACCTTGAGGACATCGGTGAGTTCGTCTTCTTTTTTTGCCTTTATCTCTTTAACTTTGCCGTCCTTGCCGCTCTTTTGACGAATCTGTGGTGGTTCTTCCTTCCGACAAAACCCGCTCATTCCGAAACCGATTTTTGATAGGAAATGAGTGTCGCCCGTTCATTGAGCGGTTGACTGTCGCCAGTCAATCGGTAACCCATCTTCTCATAGAAATAACAGTTGCGCGTCTCTTCGCGAATCGTCCGCAGTTCCCATGTCGCAGCAGTTGGATACGCTGCTTCAACAAGCTGTAATGCGCGTTGTGCGATCCCTTCACCCTGACGGGCTGGATCTAAGAACATCGGACTGATCGCGTAGCAACTCGGCGCTTTCGCAACGACACAAATCCCGCCGACGACAACATCGTCGACGATGATTTGATGGAACGTACTGCTTGGATGCGTGATCCGGTGAATGACACGATCAATCGATTCGTTCGCCGGATTCGTCGTAAAATCTTGATACCGCTCGAGTGTCTCTGAAAACGCCTCGATTTGAATCATATGAAGTTTTGTAGCATCTTCACGTGACGCTGTCTTTAATTGAATGTCCAATAACGCTCTCCCTCTCTTAACGGAACCACTCCCAAAATGATGTGCCTTGCGCGACAATCAAGTAGTCGATCCATCGCTCAAAGCCGAACGGCATTGCGTCTTCTTCCCATTCCTCGAAATTAAGAAATTCCCCACTCCAAATCCGATTTCCTGCCGGTCGATTCATTTCGTAAACAATCCACTCCCCGTCTGGTCCTGCGCCGATCGCTAAGAAGTTTTCGGGACATTCCCAAATCTCGCTATAAGTCAGGCAATCTTCGATCGAAAAGAGTTCAAATCCATCATTATAGGATAACGTTTCGTGCTGAAAGAGCTTCGCGCCGTTGTGTTGACGTAAGAACGTCTTGTAATCGTCTGTCGTCCAGTCGGGTAACAGCGCGAGCTGTTCGTCCGTTGCTCCGGGATGGAAGATAAAGCGTTCCTGGGCAACTTCCCCTTCTTCTTTTTGGACCTCTAACAAACCGTCGACCAGTCGACCTTTTAATGCTTCTAGTGCAATCATGATCTTCTCCTTAACAATATTCTTTCGTCGATAACTAAGAGAATACAAAAAAGTCCGCCCCCTTTGGCAGGGACGGACTTCACCGCGATACCACCCATATTCTGTCGAAAATATGTGTTCTCGACAGCACTTAGTTGCACACTATCATGTGCATTCCATGTAACGGTGGACACCCGGTCACACTTATTGAATGGTTCAATGTGACTTCTCAGAGAGGATTTTTATGATTGATCTGGCTCCCGGTTCTCAGCAATCCCGGTTTTCTGTAAGACAGAGAAGCAATAACTACTTTTTCTCGTCAACAAAATGATATGCTCTTGTTGTGGAGAATCTTACCATACGCCTTAAACACTGAACACAAATTTTTACATATTATTGCAAAGGAGTTTTTATATGTTACATACTTTCCCAACGCTTAAAACGAACCTTCTCGTCTTACGCGAAGTGTTAGCAAAAGATGCGGCGAGCGTCTTCGCCTATTTATCGGACGAACAGGTCGTCAAACAGATGGGGCTTGCTCCATTCCAATCGGAAGCAGACGCCCTCGAAGAGATTGACTGGTACGCCTCGATTCGTCGGAACGGTACAGGAATCCGTTTCGGAATTTCGTTACCGGAAACGGACGTGATCATCGGGAGCTGCGGATTCTTGAATCAATCCGATCGCCATCAGCGGGCTGAACTTGGTTTTGAGTTGAACCCTTCCTATCAGGGACAAGGAATCGCGAAGGAAGCAGCACTTGCAGTCATTGAATATGGATTTAAGGAACTTTCACTCAACCGAATCGAAGCACTCGTTTTACCGGAAAACATCTCTTCGCAACGATTACTTGAACGGCTAGGTTTCCAGCGCGAAGGGTTGCTCCGACAATATGAGAAAACACGTGGTCGATTTGATGATTTGTATATGTACTCGTTGTTACGGAATGAGTGGTCATTCTAAGAAGCTTATCTGTTAAATATCAAAAGTTGTTTAGATGGATGAATTAGTCTAAACGACTTTTTTGTCGTTTCATCGATAGGATCGTGCTTTTATGAACTCAATGATTGGCAAGATGACTAAAGCAATCGCAAACAAGACAATCAATAAGAGATTTGCAGACCCATGTATCCATTGATCGAGACAGATGAATCCAAAAATCAGAACGATCAGGATTTTATAGCTAATTAAGCCGCTCTCCGTCGTAATCTTTTGACCAAGTTCATCATCTGGCACCGGACGCTCGTCCTCCGTTGTCCGTGCCCACGTGAAATACGAGAAGAACATGATCAACAGAATCGCCAATTGAACGATCGAAAAGAACGTCACGATATTTTCGATGACCATACTAATGACCGTCAGGATTGCTAATGCCACTATCGTCACTAAGAAAAGAAGCGTTTTTTTCTGCTTAGACATTTTATTCCTCCTGTTCTGCGATAAATAGATGATCGACTTGTGTCTGCAGAACTTTGGCAATATTAAATGCTAACTGCAACGTCGGATCATATTTATTGTTTTCAATCGCATTGATAGTCTGCCGACTGACCTGACACCGGTCAGCCAGTTCTTGTTGCGACAATTGTGCCGCTAGACGTCGCTCTTTAATGTGGTTTTTCACGTTCATTCCTCCACGACGTGTCAAATTCTTTTTACATCCCTACTGTAATCAACATCTTGTTTCATGTCAAAAACTTTTGACATATTTATTTAAATAATCACTAAAAAAGACACATTCGGACGACCAGAACGTGTCTTTTTATCATCGATTAGGATGTTTTTACTTGCGCTTGCACGACCTCACGGATTGTCTTTAAGACACTATCCGCGTCATTTTCCTCAATGATGGCATGCGCGGATGCTTTTAATTCAGGAACAGCATTTGCAACCGCATAACTATAGTGTGCCCTCTCAAATAGTTCCAAATCATTATAGCCGTCACCGAACGCCATCGTCTCTTCCGGTGAGACTTCTAGAATCCGTTGCAAGTGCTCCACTGTCGTTCCTTTATGGACGTCGACGTTAGCGATATCAATCCAGCCTGCTTCGGATGCAACCAAATACGCGTCTTCCCGAAAATCATTCAGCTGATTGATCGTCTCGAAACATCGCAAGGCGGGGTCATGCACCGTTATCTTGACGAAATCCTCGTTCAGTTCCTGTAATCGTGCAATCGATGTGACTTTGCGATAGGAACCACGGACGATCTCGAACTCCTCTGGAGAAATCGTGTCCTTTACGAAGGCTCCATCAGGCGTACACGCAATGATCGTATGTACATCGGATAACATTTCCAAACGGTCGATGAGTCGTTGGCCCAGTTGATTCGGTAAGAGTGATTGGTAGACGAACTCTCCTTGACGTTTGATGCGTGTCGCACTATCTCCGATGATCCACATGCTTGAAGCATCTGTCGCAAACAACTCCTCGATTCGCTCGCATTGTTTGCCACTGACCGGTGCGAAATGGATCTCTTGTTGTTCAAGCAATTGGCGAATTTCTTCAAACAACGGTCGATTGAAGTCACCCGTACTGTTTAGGAATGTTCCATCCATATCGGTTAATATTAATTTAATCACGTCGGCTCCTCCATCTCTGACCATTCTTGTTCTGACTTTCTCGCCTGCAGTATACTAAAAGAAAAGTCTGGCGTCTTGAAAGGAGTTGATTTCGTGAATCATTTCGTCTGGCAAGTTCGATTTTTACGACTTATTGTCTTCTGTATCATCTTCGGTCTGTTCGGTTTAGCGGGCCTCGGTATTCCGCTTGTCTGGCACGGAGTTAAAGAACACTTATTACTCGAGCGCCCTGGCTACAGTGTTCTCTTAACTGCATATCTTGTCTTCATCCCGACCCTCTTGATTTTATTTCATGCGCTTCGCATTCTACGATACATTTCAATGACGCCTCCAGCTTTTCCGCTCATCACTGCTTCCATTCAATCGATGAAACTGTCGTTTTATATCGTTACGATTCTTACGACATGTCTGTTCCCTGTCTTTTTTTATATTGGTCAAGTGGACGACGCACCTGGTTTGATTGTCATAGTCATAGTACTAATCCTTGCTCCGTTGACGCTTGGAACACTGCTTGCTTGCATCCAACAATTATTATTGAGATATGTGTTGCCACTCGAATCATGAAAGAACTGGAGGTGAAAACAGATGCTCTTGATCGTTTTTGCTATCCTCATCATTGCTGGTCTCGCTTGGTACCTTACTCCATCTCGCTCCTATGAGCGAGATTTTTTTAGATCACGTCGCATTGATGACTGTCCTGATGTCCTTGTTTCAAGAGAATCTTCGATTGACAACGAAGGCATGTCATCAATCGAAAGGTTGCTTTTTTCGGACTGACCGCGTGTCTTCGTAATTCATTCTCATATACGTGCTTCGCTTTAATTCGATGATTGACTTCACTTTCCATGTTGTCCCCTCTTCTCTCATCCTGTATTTTTTTTCTAACTTTAATGTGCCCTAAATCATGCAACATAAATCCTTTTTTAAAAGAATCGTTTTAACGAGTGACTAAGATACTCTAAATATCGTTAAAAGGTCCTGTTTAATATGTATTTTCTTAACCGATAAATGAAATATAGACAGAAAATATGAGTTGAGAGGACTAGTTGAATGTGAAAAATACAACCAAGAACCATTCCATCCGGACACGTCTTTTAGTAATGATTAGTTTGATTTTGATTGCCTTTTTTGTTTTTAGTAGTCTGTCCTTATATTTCAATACGAAACAAACAGCTGTCTCGACGTTAAAAGCGACTGCTGAAAAAGATGCCTTACGAATCAGCAAGACGTTTGATACAGCGGCTTACAGCGAATTTCTCCAATCGCCTGTCGCATCCGAACAATACGAAACGTTACGAACACAACTCGATACGTTACGTAAACAAAATGGACTCCTGTATACATACACAGCACGAATCGAGCAAAACAAGGTCCGCTTGTTGATTGATGGTTTACCAAAAGATAAGGCTGCAAAAATTAATGCCCCTGCAAGCGGTGCGACCGTCGCCAATATGAAAGACGTATTAAAGGGAGACACACATACGACGGACGTCATCAATGATCCGATTTATGGACAGTATATTAGCGTTTATGTTCCGTTAAAAGATACGACAGGGAACGTTATCGGGATCCTAGGAACAGATATTGCAGCAAAGGAAGTTGATGCCCTCACAACGGCGTTATTAAAACAAAATGCACCGCTTTTCATCGGACTGTTATTACTTCTGTTAACGGTCACGCTCGTCTTACTTTACGTCGTACTCGGTCGGAAATTACGTCCGCTTGAAACGTTACAGTCGGTCGCCGCCGCAATTGCCGACGGACGACTCGATCACGCGAAACAGACGTTGACCGACTTACAAATTTCATCGAAAGACGAGATCTATGCACTTGCGATCTCGATTCGCGATATGAACGAGATGTTACGGACGATGATCGTCGACATCAAACAGACAGCAACTCTCGTCTCAACGACGAGTCAATCGATTGACCAAAGTACGACGGAAGTCCTCGATGGTTCTCAGCAAATCGCCCATACGATGTCGGAAATTGCGACCGGGACTGAAAGTCAAACACAAGTCACTCTCTCATTGAATGACGAGATGAATCGATTCGCTCAGTTAATCGAGACGACGAATCGCTCCGGTCACACGATTCATGGAACGACCGATCAAATGAATAGCCTGACGCGCATCGGACGGGAGCAGATGTCTGCGTCCGTTGAACAGATGGGTCACATTCACCAACATGTCACCCAGTCAGCGGAACAAATCGATTTACTGAAACAACAATCATCAGATATCCAGACGCTCGTCGGGATCATCCGCGGTATTTCCGAGCAGACGAATTTACTTGCACTCAATGCTGCAATCGAAGCCGCTCGGGCTGGCGAACAAGGCAAAGGATTCGCCGTCGTCGCGACCGAGGTCAAGAACCTCTCGAGCCATGTCGCAAGTAGCGTCAGTGAGATTGCTTCAATCGTCTCGTCAATCGAAGCAAGTGCGCAACAGATGCAGCAGAGCTTCAAGACGACGGTCGAAGCAACAGTAGCCGGGAAACAGATCGTCCTTGATACGGACACGACGTTCGAACAGCTAACGGATCAAGTCACGCATGTCGCAACGGCAACAAAACAGATGACGCAACAGATGGAAGACGTTATGCAGGCAGAACGGTTCATTCGTAATGCCTTAACGGAAATCGCCGCTGTTGCGGAAGAACATACCGCAAGTAACGAAGAAGTCGCCGCCGCGTCAGAGCAGATGATCGCGACGATCACGACGTTGCATACGCTCGTCGGTGATTTAAACGAGCGAACCGAACACTTAGAACAAGAAGCCCGTCGCTTCGAGATTTGACACTTCATTTGTTCTTTTCAAGTTCTCACTCTATACTGGTATGAACTTACATATGAAGGAGTCGAACTGGATGTCCCATTATGATGTCATTATCGTCGGTGCCGGATCCATGGGGATGGCAGCCGGCTACTATCTCTCACGAACTAATCAGAACATCTTACTATTAGACGCTCACAATCCGCCGCATGATCAAGCAAGTCACCACGGGGAGACCCGGATCATTCGCCATGCATACGGTGAAGGTGAAGCTTACGTCCCACTAGCGTTAACAGCGCAACGCCTTTGGTATGAGTTAGAACAGATCAGCGGTCGAAGCCTATTCTTGAACACAGGAGTCTTAAACGCTGGTCAACGCTCATCTCGTTCGATGCAGACGATCATCAAGAGTGCTCAGCAATACGATTTACCGCTTGAGATTCTGACGGCTGAGGAAGTTAGAACCCGCTGGTCCGGCTTAACGATGCCTGAAGATTATATCGGTTGTTTTGAACCGACGTCTGGTGTGTTGAAGTGCGAAGCGTGTATCGAAGCATACCGTGACCTTGCTGTCGCGAACGGCGTCGACATCCGAACGAATGCGAAAGTGACGACGCTGACTGCCCGTGCAGATGGCGTTGATGTAACCGTTGGACAGGACACCTATTCGGCAAACGCATTAATTGTCGCTGCCGGTGCCTGGTCCGGACCATTACTCGAGCAAATCGGACTCTCCTTACCGCTGCGCCCCGTCCGAAAGACCTTCGCTTGGTTTAAGGCAGAGGAAGAGGTATTCAACGACACGCTGTTTCCCGCTTTCGCCTTTGATACACCCGCTGGATACTACTACGGTTTCCCAAGTATCGGACGAGCTGGTCTGAAAATCGGACGCCATGACGGCGGGATCCCGGTTGATCCGAATCAGCCGCGCCGTCCATTCGGTCAGGAGACGGGTGATCTGACTGATCTACAACAGTTCACGAACACGTTCATGCCAGCAATTGATACGTTGTCTCATGGTAAAACCTGTCTCTATACGATGACACCGGACGAGGATTTCATCATCGATTTGCACCCAGACTATCCGCATATCGCGATTGCCGCTGGGTTTTCCGGTCATGGATTCAAGTTCAGCAGCTTAGTCGGAAAAGTCCTTAGTGAATTAGTCATCGAAAAATCGACTCCAGAACCAATTGCACCGTTTTCGATCAAGCGATTTAAACAATTGAACACATGAAATGATAAAGACCGGCAACGAAAATTCGTTGTCGGTCTTCTCTATCGACGGTATGATCTCACATCGATTCATTCGATTCTTGCTGACTTTTTGCAGCTAGCTTCTCACGCTGCTTCTTCTCATCTTCAGTCCACCAGCCGTGGATAAGTAAGACGAGTCCAAGGATCAATGCACTCATCGGGAAGTATATTAAATAGTATTCGCCCAGGTTTCCCCCTAGAAATTCTGGTGATAATTCAATATACGCTCGAAACATCTGAACGATGAAGAACAAGAAAAAGCTCGTGATCAAGGCATATGTACCGTAGCGATAACTTGGATTTTTCATAGGATGACTCCTTTCTTTACTATACTCAGTACAAACCATTCAAGAGATACATCACATTTCCTCTTTTTACATTATCATTTTTAAGAATGTTTCCAAAAACATGCTAAGATAGTTTTAGGAATCTCATCGCTAAAGGAGTCAGATACTTCATGAATTTTAATCTATTCAAAAACCATGTCCGCTTTAAGATTGCGCTCGAATTAATTGATCTTAAAGACGGCTTATCGATCATGCAACTGAACCAACGTTTAACGGATGTACCTCAGTCGACCTTGTACCGACAAGTCAATGCGATGATGGACGATCAGTTGTTGAAAGTCGTCTCCGTTCAGCGTGTCGGAAAAGTCGAAGAGAAAATCTATGCTTTGAACACAAGCGGTTATCAGATTAGTGAAGCAGACTGGAACAGTGCAACGTACGAGGAAAAAGTGAATTTCGTCTCGTTCTACTTCATGTACGTTTTACAGCAGTACCAGACATACTTCGAACAGACCGTTAAGACGCATGGTCAGGATCACTCGACGTTCTCGATCGCGAAACTGCAACTGACGGATGAAACCTTCAATGATTTTCAACAGGACATGCGGACACTCCTCGAAAAATATCATCACTTGGAGACAGAAGATCAGGCAACCGAACGGACCGTCTCACTCGTCATCTTACCGTAGACACTCTCCGTATTCAGTGAGAGTATCTTTATCAAAATTAGACGAATCAACTTTTATAGGGAGAGAATATGGGACATATGAAACGGACCCAAGAAGATCTTGATGGAATTGTAATCGAGGCATTGAACAGAACGTTTACGAAAATGAAGTTCGAGTACATAAAAGAAGAACAGATAATAAGAATCGGCGAAGGTGCTTGGCATACGGTTTATAAAATCGAGAGGCTAGATGCCCGAGACCTTGTGATTCGAATAAAAAAGAACAAGGCGTATGGAGAATTACAACCGATTGATGAAATCGAGTTAACGACAGAGTATGAATCAACGAAAGCGTATTATTCACACGTAAACGAAAGTAATCGAGATGTTTGTCCTACCTTTTATCAGTATTTCATCGAGGACGATATCGTGTTTACAGTGGAAACGTTCATGGGTCATGGAACGGATTTATTATCACTTCATAAGGATGAAGCGAGTTCTTACGGTAAGCAATTAGGTCGAATTTATCATCGTATACACAACAATAAAACATCTATGGAAGGTTTCGGAGAATTAGACTGGAACGGGAAGACGTTACGAGGTAGCGACTTTAATAACATTGATGCATTATGGCAGGAAGAAAATAATCAGATCTTAATCGCCTTAAGTACCCTCATTCATTCTGGTCTTCACTTTGATAAAGAAAAAGTTGATACGTATATCAGTTCTTTGATTGAGAATAGACGAACTCAGATTCAAAAAATCGCTCTCGTGAATCAAGACGTCACACCAGAAAATTTAATTTTAACCGGGTACCATATCGCAATCATCGATCCGTTTCCAAAGTTGGATTTTGATTTAAAATATGCAGCTTACTTTGTTTTTTGCTACAAATTCCTGTTACCAGCCTTTTCAAATGCCCCACGATACATAAAACATGCCTATGAAGAGAAAAGTAGTATTTTGAATGAAATCGCTGACGGGTTTATTAGTGGGTACTTCTCTAACGTAGCTGGAGACGCATTCACGACCCAAACTCGCCGGTTAATGGATGAGTATAGATTATGGCTATTACAAGAAGCCTATGAGCACTACGAGATTTTGCAGCAACCTCATCTCTATCAGAAAACAACGCAACAGATGGGGAATCGAGAAATGATAACTGCTCGATTAAACCTATGCCTCGAAGAATTAGAAAAATGGTGTACTGAATAAGAGTAAGGGCAAACTCAAAAGTCAGCTTCTACAAGGATAAAAAATTACTCGCCACACGCCACTCCTACAGGAAAAAGCGCATTTTGCGCTGTCAGAGACAGACAAGACCCGCTTTCCTGCTTGAATGCAGCAGGAAAGCTGGCTTGTGTCTCGCCTGAGGAAAGGGCGTGAACAGACGAGTCCTTTTTTGAGTCAGCCCCTTTATGTATTGTGCTTAGTTTCGTTATATGGAAACGAGCGCTGACGTATCGAGTTCTTCACTTTCAATTACGATTGCTGTTAACCCCGTATCTGTCTTCGTTTCATGCCACTCTCCTTGATTCCAAAACACGGCTTCACCACTCTGCACGCTGATGAATTCATCCGCATCCCCTCTTACAACGCCTTTCCCCTCTACAATTAACAGAAGTTGCGGCACGACCGCTTGGTGATAACCGATCGCTCCATCCTTCTCTAAATGGATACATCCGATATGCGTCACTTTCTCAGTCTGCATGATCCGTGACATCACGAAGTTCGAATCGAACTTCGTTATTTTCTTACCAACTTCTTTTTTGAATTGATAAATCTGCATGTAGCGCTCCCCCGAATCATGATTTGTCGTTCAATCAAATTAATCAATCTATACGTTATTTGGAAAATTTTGATAATAGAAGTTTATCATAGCTTTCATTGATTGCGAACTAGCGTTGATTCATTTCAAACATTGACTTTTCTATTTTCATTATTGATAATGGTAATAGAAAAGGAGGGTTTTTCATGAATACAGATTTCTCTGCCTTATCACAAATCGACTTGGAACGATTTTTACCGTTGTTACTGATTTACATCTCCATCAACTTGGTATTGCTCAGCTGCGCCTGCATCGATTGGTTCAGACGCAAGGACCGAATCGCCACACCGACTACATGGTTATTGATTATTCTCCTCGTCCAGCCGATCGGCTCGATTCTTTACTTTATCCTCGGAAGGAGGATGACCGCATGATCCAGATTTCGCATCTCAAGCTTTCACTTCAACGCCGTCTTATCCTAGACGATATTTCCTTTACGATTCACGAACATGAATGCCTCGGTCTGATTGGTCCAAATGGTGCCGGAAAAACGACACTCCTGAAATGCCTCAGTGGAATCATCGAGAGTGACCCTGGTTCGATCACGATGTATGATCGCCCGATCCGACAACAAAAACAGGTCATCGGCTACTTATCGCAACAGACTGATTTCAAGCCTTGGATGACGTGCGAACAGTCACTGCGCTTTTTTGGAAGTTTGTCTGGTCTTGATCGCGCAACGCTAACCGAGCGGATTCAAATTGTCTTACAAGAAGTCGGATTAGGCGACCAACAAACAGAAGTGATTGAACGCTTATCCGGCGGTATGCGCCAACGCCTCGGAATCGCCCAAGCGATCTTACATGAACCAACGTTATTGATTTTAGACGAACCCGCTTCCGCACTCGATCCAAGCGGTCGACATGACATCAACCAGTTGATTCTTCGTTTAAAAAAACGGATGACGATTATCGTCTCGACGCATCTCTTAGAAGACGCGAAGATGTGTTGCGACCGTTTTTTAGTCATCAAACACGGTCGGTTGCTGGGTCCGCTCGCGCATCAACCCGATGTCAATCCGTACCAGATTCAAGTCGAGACGCTCACACCTGCCCCACCCCTTTCGACTACTGTTTTTCCAAAGATACAGATGGATCGAATTAACCCGTGCGACTATCAGTTCTCCTCACAGCATCCGCTTGACCTTTCGCAAATAGCTACGACCTTGATTGCCGAAGGGTGGTCGATTGCTTCGATTGCCTATCAACCGATCGGACTCGAGGAGCGTTTTCTCGACATGGTGGCGGACGTATGAGGACGTTTTATACGTTGACGCTGACCGAGTGGCTGGAAGCGTGGAAGGAATGGAAGATCGTCTGGTTGCCGCTTTTCTTCATTGCCCTCGGCGTGACGCAACCGTTGCTGTTGATGTACATGGATGTCTTACTCGAACACGTCGGAAACGCGGACGGAATCATCGTTGATCCGAATCGTTCTGCCCCGCAACCGCTTGACGTCTTCAGCACAACGATCCAAGGGCAGTTCAATCAACTCGGATTGATCGTCCTGATCATGAGCTTCATGGGATTGCTCGCGTCAGACCGACAAACCGGCATGCAAGATTTCATTTTGACACGACCCGTCTCGCGAAAGGTTTACCTCCTATCGAAATGGTTCAGCCACAGTATGATCAGTTTATTCGGTATTCTGATTGGAGCAACTACGTCTTATGGTCTGACCGTTTACTGGTTCGGATCCCTCTCACCGATACTTGCGCTACGCATCATCAGCGACTTTAGTCTTTGGACATTATTCGTCGTCAGTCTGACGCTATTGATCAGCACCTATTTACAACGTGCCGTGCCGATCGGCATCCTGACGCTCGTCGTCTCCTTACTACTCGTCGCACTTCCTTCGCTATTGCCAGACGTTCTATTTTTCACGCCCGGTGCGCTTCTGTCGGCACACTCAACTGCGTCGTTATTTTCTTCGTCTCACCTGATCGATGTCACTTTTTGTCTCGTTTGGATTGCCCTAACACTTGGCTGGTCGGTCCTTCGGTTCCGAAAAACGGATTATTGATCCACTACTACAACACAAAAAGGATAACGGAGCCGTTCAGCAGTCCGTTATCCTTTGTTTGGTTGTGCTTGGCGAATCGTTCGTTGTCTTGGATGCATGGCAAGCTTTGCTTGGCGCATCCGTTCGACGGCAGGATCCGTCGCAGCATCGAACGCTGCTAAATTCGGGTAATGTCCGACGAGGCGTCCTTGCTCTAAGATCGCAAAGCTGTCGCAAAGTTGTTCGGCGGCTTTGATATCATGCGTGATGAAGACATATGTTAAGCCATGTTTTCGCTTTAAATCAGCTAGTAACTCGAGAATCAACCGTTTGTTGACCATATCGAGGCTGCTGACCGCTTCGTCTAGGACGATTAGTCGTGGTTCAGCAGCAATCGCCCGTGCGATCGCAATCCGTTGAAGTTGTCCGCCACTGAACTGTGACGGATACTTCGTTAAATCTGCTGCTTTGAGACCGACCTGTTCGATGAGCGTGACGAGACGCTGTTGCCGCGCTTCTCCCTTTAAACGAATGAAGTTATCAAGCGGTTCCGCAATGATGGTAGCCGCCGTCAGCTTCGGATTGACGGCTGCAAACGAGTCCTGGAAGACGACTTGGACATCACCTTGAAAGGGACGTTTTGTCGCGTAGCGATCAACACCGTTGAACCAAATCGTTCCGCTTGAAGGACGTTCAAGTCCGAGCAACAATCGTCCGAGCGTACTTTTCCCGGCACCACTCGACCCGAGTAGTCCGAGACATTGTCCGGCTTCAAGCGTCAACGAGACATCCTGCAAGACGGTCTGTGCTGGTCGAAACCGCCGTTTGTAGACGTGTGAGACGTGATCAATCTGCAAGAGACTCATCCGAACGCCTCCCTTCCGATATGCTGTGCGAGAAGTGACTGCGTATAGGGATGCTGCGGACAATCAAACAACTCAAAGACGTCTGCTTGTTCGACGATCCGACCTTGTTGCATGACGAGGACATCGTCTGCGAGTTCAGCGATCACACCGAGATCGTGCGAAATCAGTAAGATTGCTGTTTCATAAGTCGCCCGCATCCGTTCGAGTAACTCAAGAACCGTCTTTTGATTGAAGACGTCGAGCGCCGTCGTCGGTTCGTCGGCAATCAGGATGCTCGGACGGAGCGCAACGGCTAAGGCAATCATGACCCGTTGCAACATCCCACCACTCAGTTCAAATGGATAGGCTTTGAGCACTCGAGCGGGATCCGTCAAGTTGACTTCTTCGAGTGCCGTCATTGCCTGTTGTTTCGCTTCACGCTTTGAACAACGCGCGTGCGTCTGAATCGTTTCAATCATCTGGTGCCCAATCGTATAGACCGGCGTAAACGCGCTCATCGGATTTTGCATGATGAAAGCAATCTCACCGCCACGAATCGTCCGAACAGCGCGTTCCGATAAAGATTGAATGGATTTTCCATTCAGTGTGATATCACCGGTCACCTGCGTTGTCTGCGGATTAAGCAGACGCAATAAAGCGAGGCTCGTCACCGTCTTCCCACAACCACTCTCACCGACGAGACCGAGAATCTGTCCAGCGTGGATCGAGAAAGATACCTCTTCAATCAACGTCACCTGTTGTTTCGTACGGACGGTCAGACCATCAACTGCTAATATCGGTTCGATACGGGCACCTCCTCTCATTTCATCGTTTTTGAAACACCAAATCGTTCGGATAACTGTTCTCCTAATACGTTAAAGCTGATAATGACGAGCATGATCGCAAGTCCCGGATAAATCATCAGTTCCGGGTTTGTTCGGATATAGGATTTTCCTTCGTGAATCATCGCTCCCCATTCGGCAGTCGGCGACTGGACACCAAGACCAAGGAACGACATCGCTGAGATATCCATGATCGCCCAACCCATTTCAAGCGTCCCGATGACAAGTAGCGGCGGTAAGATATTCGGCAAGATGTGTGTCCGGATGATCTTCCATGAAGACGAACCGTTGACGCGAGCAGCGGCGATGAATGCTTCCGTTTTCAGCGTCATGACCATTCCGCGGAACATTCGCGCGTAATAGACCCACTGGACGAGCATCAAGGCGATGATGACCTGCTTGAGTCCTGGACCGAAAATACCGACGAGACCGAGGACGAGAATCAGACTCGGGAATGCCATCACGCCATCACACAGACGCATCAAGAGTTGGTCGACCCAGCCACCGCGATAACCGGCAAGTGTCCCGACGAACAATCCAATCGCAAGTGAGGCGATGAAAATCAGTACGGCACAACCAAGTGAAATCCGTGCGCCGTAAATCAAGCGAGACAAGAGACAACGACCGAGCTGGTCAGTGCCAAGCGGATAAGCAGACGACGGTCCGTGTAGTTTTTGCGTCAAATCTACGAGATTTGGATCATGTGGCGCAATCCACGGGGCAAACAAGGCAATGCCTGCTACCCCAATCAAGACGACTGCACAAAGATAGAGAAGCGGTGTATACCGCGACCGAATCATCGTTGCCGGAAGTGGTGTATTCATACCGTTCCTCCTTTTTTCGCTAGTCGTGGATCGAGTACAGCTTGGATGATATCGACGAGCAAACTACTACCAATGAAGACGAGGGCCGCGAGAAAGACATACCCTTGAATGACCGGCATATCCCGATCAAAGATCGCTTCAATGAAGTAACGACCGAAGCCCGGCCAAGAGAAAACGGTCTCGACGATGATCGTGCCCGTCAGTAACTTCCCGAGGTTCATCCCGAGACCTGTAATCATCGGTGGGATTGCCATCCGAAGGACGTGTTTACCAAGAATGCGTCCTTCCTTCAGTCCACGTGTCCGGGCGAATAAGACATACGGTTCGTTCAACGCTTCAATCACACTGCCACGAAGCAATCGTGTATACAGCGAAATCAACGGAAACGCGAGTGTCAATGCCGGTAAGATCAAGTGCATCACACTTCCCGTCCCACCGACCGGAAACCAATCCAGCTGGACAGCAAAGAAGAAGATGAACAGATACCCGAGCCAAAACGACGGAATCGAAGCCCCGATGAAGGCAATTGCCCGACTGAGATGATCGAAGAATCCATTCTTCTTGATCCCGGCAAGGAACCCGAGCGGGATACTGATGACGAGTGCGAGCAGTAGACTCGTCACTGCCAGCTCGACCGTTGGCGGTAAGCGGAGCAAGACATCTTCTAAGACCGGTTTGCCGGAAAGATACGATGTTCCGAAATCGAGCTGCGCCAAGCGGATGACGGCATCGAAGTATTGTTGATAGAACGGTTGATCGAGTCCGAATTCTGCTCGTTTGGCAGCGAGTAGTTCATCCGTCGGTTGGATATGAGCAGCAGATAGATAGGCCTCTGCCGGATCAACCGGTGACAGATGAATCAGCCCCGTCAGAATCAAGACGGCAAGTAACAAGATCGGGATGACGGATAATATACGTTTGACGAGGAAGACCCCCATGTCATCCCTCCTTTAGTTGATGCCGATCCGAGCAAATGGACTTTCGTCCCGGTTCGTCGGGAACTGGAAGTTTGTCACGTCCGATTGATAGATCGCCATCTTCTTCAAGTACGAGATGGGAATCAACGCCCCTTGATCTTGGAGCGATGGCAGAATGTCAGCGTACATCTTCTGACGCTTCGTTTCGTCAGTCGTCTTCAAGACATCTTTGATCTCTTGCAAGAGTTGTTCTTTATTCGGATAAGCCGAAATCGCTTCCTTGAAGCCGAAGCCATCCGTATCAATCAGGTTCACGAACGTATGTGGATCATACGGTGCACCGAAGTTACTGTAGAAGTTGATATCAAACCGATTATCCTTGAAGCGCTGGACTTGATCCGGCAATTCGACGGCTTCTGTCTTCAGCTCGACACCGATTTTTGACCACTCAGACTGCAGTGTCTCCGCCATCGCTTTTTGGACCTGTTCGGCTGCGTCATACATCATTCCGATTTGCAACGGTTGACCGTCTTTATCGCGGACTTTTTCACCTTTCGGCAGTTTCCAGCCTGCTTCATCAAGGAGACGGTTTGCTTCCTTGACGTCATAATCCCGTTGCTGCACTTTCAAGTTCGATGTGTACGGCATGTTTGGTGGCAGAAGGTAATCAGCCGGGGATTCTAGTCCTGACGTGATGCCTTCGACGAGTGCGGCTTTATCAAACCCGTGCTGAAGCGCCTGGCGGACGCGTTCGTCAGACAGACGTTTATTTTTCGTGTTCAAGACGAGGAGACGCGTCGCGACTGGTTCAGACATCTGCGTTTTGTACGACTTATCCGTCTTCAACTGGTTGAAGGCATCGATGCTGATCGCCCCTTCCCCGTAAATCAGATCGACCTGTCCTTTTTCGAGTGCTAAGACACGTGTCTCCGCATCCGGGATAATGTCGACTTTAATGTGATCGACGTTCGGCTTCGGTCCCCAGTAGTTCTTGTTGACCTTAAACGTTGCGTACTGATCCGGTTTGTACTCGTCAAGCATCCAAGGCCCTGTTCCGACTTCTTTTTTGACACCCTTCGACGTATCACCGTTTTCCGGGAATCCAGCTTCTCCGAGGAAACGCACCGGACGGACGACTGCGAGTTCTTGAATCGTCGGATAATACGCTTCGGATAACGTCAGGCGGAATGTCTTCGCATCGACCGCTTCCGTCTTCTTGATTTTCGTGATGAAACCAAGCCAACTATGTAAGGCTTTTTGTTTGAGAATCGCGTCAAAATTCTTTTTGACGATGGCTGCGTCGAACGTCGAACCGTCCGAGAACTTGACGCCGTCACGAAGCGTGAACGTATACGTTTTTCCGTCCTCTGAAATCTTCCAAGACGATGCTAAGTATGGCTCGAGCTTTCCACCTTCCCCGTAGTGGACGAGTGGCTCATAGATCATCGACTGTGCGAACAGTTGTGAAGGGTTGTAGACGTGCGGGTTCATCGTTCCAACGTCGCGTGGCCATGCGAGCGTTAATGTATCTTTATCTTTTCGCTCTCCTGTCGACTCGCCCGGGTTCGAGCAGCCGATCAATATTGATGTCAAAGACAGGATCGAAACAGTAGAAAGCAGTAATTTTTTACGGTTAACGTTCATGGTAGACAGAACTCCCAACTTGTATTGATAATCATTTTCAATTGTAAGAGGGGAAGGTAAGGATTGTCAATGGATAATCCAGATGTTAACTGGACATCGAACCGCTTTTTGACAGCATTTCCACGCTCAGCTGAGAAACATCCTGATTGCGTTTTCTTTTTGTCAATAATTGTAATTAACTATTTAAAACGGTATCCTAGTTCGTATACTGCGCCTCTTGCCTGACGAGACGATTCGCATCGAAAGGATGATCTGATGTTACGCTTATTTTCTGCTTTCTCGCTTGTATTTCTCTGTCTCATCTTGGTGCTTCCATTGCTCCTAATCGATGGACTGATCCTATACGTCGGAGGCGTCGCCTTCGACTCGCTTGTCGGTTGCCTTGTGTTTCTCTTATGTTTCTATCTCGCAAGTTTACTTGTTAGCGTCATCTTCGACGGAGTGATGCGTGCGCTCGGTGGACTGTTTAAGCACCTTATCTCGAACGTCCTTTTTGCCGCAGTGAACTTTTGGGTAAGTTTAAGCGTTTTGCTTTTGATGGATCTTTACGTGGAGACGATCACCATCTCGTTCGCGACAAAAGTCGTCCTCATTTTTGTCCATACCTCGTTGTTTTATTTGATCCATCAATCGAGCGACTCGACAGCTAAAACTTTCGAAGTGAACGAACCGCATGATCCAGTCGTCAAGGAAGCTCTCCGCTTGTTAGAGAATGAGGATCCTGTAACGTGCGTTGAAACGTTGTGTCTAAGGTTTCCTGACCGTCCGAAAAAAGACATCATTCGGATTGTCCATCGTCTACATAGCAACTAAAAAGACCTGACTGTTTCTGAAAGATTTCAGAAGCATCAGGTCTTTTGTATGCCAATCATTTCTTCACCAACTCATAAAACTGATACGCATTCTTTCCTGATGACTTGGCAGCATAAAGCGCAATATCTGCCTGTTGCAACAAGTCTTGTAGCATTGGACGGTACTCGTTATACGTTACGATTCCGATGCTCGTCGATACACGATAGTCCGTATCCCATTCACTTAATACAGAGACGATTTGCGCCGCGAGTTGTTCCCACCCTTCCTTCGTATCGGCATGACCGAAATACAAGATGAACTCATCCCCACCTAATCGTACCGCCATCGCATCGTCTTGCTCGCGAACGACTCGTTGCAAACGCTGTGCGACTTCTTGCAGAACGATGTCCCCTGTCTCATGTCCATACAAATCATTGACTTGCTTAAACCCGTCGAGATCAAGAAAGAAGATCGCCCCTGCTTGTCCTAGATGATCATCGAACTGCTTCGTTAAGTAGCGACGATTGTACAATCCCGTCAACGCGTCTTTCCATGCATACCGCTCGAGCTCTAAATAATACAAAAACAACCGAACGATGCGTTGCAACAGCTGAACATTCTTCTGTTCATACAAACTGACTTGGTTATTGATCGCACATAATGTTCCGAACGTCTCACCGCTCGTCAAGACGATGGGAATTCCTAGGTAGGAGCGGACATGTGCCTCATCCAGACCCTTTCGCCAATCTCCGAGTTGTTCTGCGTTCGGAATATTCTCTAAGACGACCGGTTGTTTCGTCTCAAAATCAATCAGCTTACATAACGACTGATTCAATTCAAGTTGCATCCCTTCGACCATCGGGATGTCACCTTTATCGTTTGCAATCTTCAACATCCGTTGTTCTCCTGCTTCGATCGCTGATAAATACAACATCTGTTCTGGCAAAATTTCTTTTGCGAAATCGAGTACATCGTTTGCGAGCTCATCAAAATTTTGATACATCTTTAATTCTTCAAATGGCTGATTCATAGAGCACCTCGTTTCGAAGTCATCTTCTACAGCATCTCTGATTTGAAAATTTGATACATATATTACCACTTTCTCTTTTTAGAGGTGTCTAAACCTTTGTTGCTTAAAAGCGTCCGATGGTCCTATTTCTATATCCAAATGAGAAAGATTATCATTTTTTTATTTTCGAATAGTTTATAGAAGTAAAAAACTGATCCAGGTAATTCCTTGGAAATTAGCGTTGCGTCTTCCAAATTCGTTTGCTATCATTCTCGGTGAACATGAAAATGATAATCATTATCACTTATTGAGAACAGATTAATCTCGTAGACATACATAATCCATCTGCTGCTCAATCCGTGATTTATGCATTATCAAATTAAATATGAGGAGCTGAATCATCATGGGGAAATGGAAAACACCACTCGTCGTGAGTTCACTTGCTGTTTTACTCGCAGCATGCGGGAACGCAGGAGAAGCAGACACGAAGAAGAACGCTGAGGCACCAAAGACGGTCAAAATCAAGGACGCACACGGAACGGTCAACGTCCCGGTCAATCCGAAGAAAGTCGTCGCACTCGATAACCGGACATTCGAGACACTTGCCGCATGGGACGTCGAACTCGTCGCAGCACCAGTCGGATTACTCCCGGCTGAATCACCATACGCAAAAGACAAGGATATCGTCGACGTCGGCATGCACTTCGAACCAAACCTCGAAGCGATCGCTGGTGTCAATCCGGATGTCGTCATCGTCGGACAACGCTTCGCTGATCATTACGAAGATATCAAAAAGCTCGTTCCGAACGCCGCTGTCATCGATCTCGATATCTCCTTACCGGAAGACTCCGGTACGCCAGGTGAATTACTCGTTAAAGGACTCGAAGATACGACAGAAACACTCGGACAGATTTTTGATAAGAAACAAGAAGCCGATCAACTCGTGACGACACTCGAGCAATCAATCAAAGACGTCAAAAAATCGTATAACGGACAAGACAGCGTTATGTCGGTCATCGTCTCGGGCGGTGATATCGGATTCTCGGCTCCGATGAGTGGACGTGTCTTCGGACCGATGTATGATTTGTTCAACTGGAAACCAGCTCTTGAAGTCAAACAAAAATCGGGCAACGATCAAGGCGATGAAGTGTCGGTCGAAGCGATTGCTCAAAGTAACCCGGACTGGCTACTCGTCCTTGATCGCGACGCACCACTCGGAAACGCAGAAGGTGCTGTACCAGCGCAAGACGTCATCGACCGTGCACCAGCTCTTCAGAAAACGAAAGCAATCAAAGACGACAACATCGTCTACGCACCGAAAGATACGTACTTGAATGAATCGATCCAGACGTACTCGGAATTCTTCACTGATATCGCGAAAGCGCTGGAGAAGTAATGGCACACGCACAGCAACAAATGAATGGAAGAGTTGAGCCATCCGCTCGACCTTCCTTTTCTGTCGTTTGGACGAAGCCGTTCGTCTTACCCTTATGTCTCGTCTTAGCGCTCGCGACGGCGTCCCTCTTCACTGGCGTCTACGAACTACGGAGTGCCGCGAACGATTTCGATATGTTCTGGATCACACGTGTTCCGCGGACACTCGCCTTGATGCTAACGGGTGCTGCGATGGCAATGGCTGGACTCGTCATGCAACTGATCACGCAAAACCGCCTCGTTGAACCGACGACGACAGGAACGATCGAATGGGCGGGACTCGGACTGTTAGCCGTTTACTTACTCGTTCCGGCACCATCGTTGATGATGCGGATGACCGGTGCTATTCTTTTTGCGTTCATCGGAACGATGGTCTTCTTCTGGTTTCTCCGTTCGGTCCGATTGCGGTCATCGTTGATCGTTCCAATCATCGGTCTGATGCTCGGAGCCGTCATCTCCGCGATATCGACGTTTCTCGGGTTGTTCTTCCGTGCCAGCCAAGCGATCGAAGGCTGGTTCGTCGGCTCGTTCGCATCCGTCCAGATCGGTCGCTACGAATATCTCTGGATCATCATCGGTGTCACGGTCTGCATCTTCTTTCTCGCGAGTCGCTTGACGCTCGTCGGACTCGGCGAAGACGTCGCGACGAGTCTTGGCGTCAACTACAATCGACTGATGCTGATTGCGACCGGGCTGATTGCCCTATCCGTCGGTGTCGTCGCGACTGTCATCGGCAATCTGCCGTTCCTCGGCTTGATCGTTCCGAACATCGTCTCGATGTTTCGCGGTGACGATCTCCGTAGTAATCTGCCGTGGGTCTGTCTGATTGGGATGGCGACGATTTTAATCAGTGATTTGATTTCACGCACGATCATCCGTCCGTTTGAGCTACCGGTCTCCTTGATTCTCGGAACGGTCGGGGCAGCCGTCTTCCTCATCATTCTGTTACGTCGACGGAAGACTGGAGGTATCAGATGAGTACCGCGATTAGACAACAAGAACATACACGAATTCAACCGAGCGTTACACGTGAAACCAATCGCCGGGCGTCTGCGTTTCAGTCGAAGCGACTCGAGCGCCGCTACTGGATCCTCCTCATTCTGTTCCTCAGCGGCGGAGTACTCAGTACGATCGGTCTCTTGCTCTACAATAATCCGGTTCCGTTTGATTCTCCGTCCTTTTGGCCGGTCGTCGAGCGTCGGATCACGGCTGTCATCACGATGGCGATTGCCGCAATCTGTCAAAGTCTAGCGACCGTCGCCTTTCATTCGGTCACGAGCAACCGGATCATCACACCGTCCCTGCTCGGTTTTGACGCACTCTACTCGACGATTCAGACATCGATGATTTTCTTCTTCGGTGCGGGAGCACTCGTCGGCTTTACGGGTACAAGCGCCTTTTTGACACAGGTCACGATCATGCTTGCGATGAGTCTCTTGTTATACGGATGGTTACTGTCTGGTAAGTACGCGAACTTGCAACTGATGTTGCTCGTCGGGATCATTCTCGGTACTGGTCTGAACTCCCTGTCGTCGTTCATGCGGAAAATGCTCGACCCGTCCGAGTTCGATATCTTACAAGCGCGACTGTTCGGTTCGGTCACGAATGCCGACGCAGCTTACTTCCCGATCGTCATTCCGGTTGTCCTCGTCGTTGGTCTGTTGCTCTACTTTTCGTCCGGACGACTCAACGTCGTCGCACTCGGAAAAGAGGTTGCGACATCGTTCGGTGTCAATCATCGCGGCAGTGTCATCTACTTCTTGATTCTGATTTCACTCTTGATGTCGATGTCGACGGCGCTGATCGGGCCCTTGACGTTCTTTGGTTTCTTAGTGGCGACACTCAGTTATCAGGTCGCTGCGACGTACGATCACAAATACGTTTTCCCGATGGCATTCGCAATTGGATTCTTCGTTTTAACAAGTGCTTATTTCTTCATGTATCACATTTTCAACACGCCAAGCGTCGTCTCCGTCATCATCGAACTGTTCGGCGGTCTGATTTTCCTTATCGTGTTGCTTAGAAAGAGGTCCCTATGATATCACTCGAACAAGTAAAAAAATCGTATACGGACGACGTCCGGATCGGTCCGATCGATCTATCGATTCCAAAAGGCGGATTCACGGCATTGATTGGTCCAAACGGTGCCGGCAAGTCAACGACGTTGATGATGATCGGGCGTTTGCTTGATCTCGATGCCGGGCAGATCGAAGTCGCCGGGATGGACGTGACAAGTAGTAAATCGAAAGACTTAGCAAAGATCATCACGATCTTGCGACAAGAAAATCATTTCGTGACGCGGCTGACGGTCCGGCAGCTTGTCGGTTTTGGACGGTTCCCCTACTCACAAGGTCGCCTGACAGCGGATGATGAAACAATCATCTCGAAATACATCGATTTTCTTGAACTGACGTCACTTGAGAACCGCTACCTCGACGAATTATCTGGTGGTCAGCGGCAACGAGCTTATGTTGCGATGGTGCTTTGTCAAGAAACGGAATACGTCTTACTCGACGAGCCACTCAATAACCTTGATATCGCCCGCTCCGTCCAGATGATGGGCTACCTGCGACACGTTGCCGATACGTTCGGACGAACGATCATCACGGTTTTGCATGACATCAATTTTGCTGCCAAATACGCGGATCACATCTGTGCGATGAAGGACGGACAAATCGCCGCTTTCGGAACGGTCAAGGAAATCATGGTCGAAGAGACGTTATCCGATATTTTCGAGACGCGACTTGAGATCATCGAAGGCCCATATGGTCCGATTGCTGTGTATTGATACTTTATTAATAGAAATGAGGAATGAAAGATGCAGATCGATTGGCTACCACTAGAACAAGTGACGCAAGAGGGTGAACATACCTATACGTTTCATTTAAAACTTCCAGATGATTTCGTTTGGGAGGAAGGGGCACACACGCATATGGCGCTCGAAGGTTTTAATGTAGGCGAAAAGCCGAACCGTAGTCTGATCCGGCATATGTCGATTTCGACGTTACCTAGCGAAGGGACGATCGGGATCACGACACGGATCAAACCGGAATGTTCCGTCTTCAAGCAGACACTTCAGCAATTGAAAATGGGTGAGAAGATCGCCTTATTCAAAACGCATTCGAATATTCCGTTGCGTCGGGAAGGTCGTACGGTGTACTTACTCTCAGCAGGCGTTGGTCTGGCAACATTTCGTCCAATCACTTTGCAACATCAGATTGATAGAAGCGGCATTCCGCACATGCACTCGTTGAACGTCGACTCTGCCCGGACTGAACTATTCAAGACTCAACTTCCTTCGCATGAGCAGTTTAGCTCCACTTATGTTGAGAGTCGCTCCGCCTACTACGATGCTTTAAAGGATATGACAGCAGACAAGGAAGGTTTGTATTACGTTGTCGGTAGTGATGAATTCCTCCATGACACAATTAACGTGTTGCAAGACGCTAACATTCCAAAGGCTCAGATTATGATTGATAAACGCCAAGACCAATTGGATACGTTTTTGGCATGAAGAAGACCGGGACACTCACACTGTCCTGGTCTCTTTTTGTTATGACGTATAAAGGATCACCTATCCGAAGATAAATACAATGGGTAAAAACAATCCGCCCATCAGGAGCATGCCTAACACGACAGTGATAGTTGATTTGAATACTGACAGCGTTTGATCCTCTAAGGGCTTTAGCCGTTTGATGGGAACAAACAACATTAATGAAGCAACGACTAATCCAAGCGGCTCCAGAATCGTTCGGCTCACCGAAAAGAAGATATCGATCATTAAAAAGACATGCAATACAAAAAAATACCCTAGCAAACGAATAATCATGGCTTTACTCATATGTACTCCTTCTTAAGTTACGAACGTCTTATTAAATTGATTTTTTTGTTAATAGAGTAGAATTTCCCTTTAATTATAACGCAGTAACGAATAATTTTGGAAACGCATTCAAATTACTGGTGATTTAGTGGTAACGTACGTCATACTGACTATAGATAAGAGAAAAGGAGTGTTGAAGATGGAGTACAAAAAAGGACTAGAAGGCGTCATTGCCGCAGAAACACAGATCGGATTAGTGGATGGGACGTTAGGGCATCTCGTCTATCGTGGACACTGGGCAAAGGAACTCGCATTATCTTATTCATTTGAAGAAGTCGCGTATTTTATTTGGAATGGTGCGTTCCCGACTGAATCGGAACTTTTGACATTCAAGGAACAGATGACAAGCTACCGCGAACTTCCTTCTTATGTAAAGACTATTTTAGATACATTACCGAACGAGATGGATGTCATGAGCACGATGCGCACAGCAATCTCGGCGCTTGGTACACCCGCTTTCGCTTGGCCACCAACGATTGATCAAGCGATGCACTTAACGGCACTCCTGCCAACGATCATTGCTTATAAATATCAAAAAAATCAAGGTGCTGACTTCATCGAACCGAATCCGGAACTTGATCACGTCGCGAATTACATCTATATGATCAAGGGACAATTGCCGAGTGACGTTGAGATTAAGGCACTGACGGCGTATCTGATCCTAACGATTGAACATGGTATGAATGCTTCGACGTTTGCTTCCCGTGTCGTCGTCTCGACGGAATCGGAAATGATTTCTGGTGTCTGTGCTGCGATTGGTTCGATGAAAGGTCCACTTCACGGTGGAGCTCCGTCAGAAGTCATTGAAATGATTGATGAAATCGGAACGATCGATAACATCGAGCCGTGGATTCGAAACAAGTTAGAGAAAGGCGAAAAACTGATGGGCTTTGGTCACCGCGTCTATAAGACACGTGATCCCCGTTCAGAAGCCTTAAAAGTCGTCTCGAAAGACCTTGCACAAGAGAGTGATTGGTTCAACCTGATTACACAAATGGAGCAAACGGCGATAGATTTACTCGAAGAATACAAACCAGGTAGAAAGTTGTATACGAACGTTGAGTTCTTCGCGGCAGCCGTCTTAAAAGGACTCGATATTCCAAAAGAACTGTTCACACCGACCTTTACTTCTAGCCGTATCATCGGTTGGACGGCACACATTCTCGAACAAGCGCAAGACAACCGGATTTTCAGACCACAATCGTCTTATACGGGTCAAATGCCAGAAAAAGCGGCTAAGTTTTAATACACTTTCTTATTAACAATTTATCTATTAAAAAAAGTGGGACGATGTATACCATCGCTTCACTTTTTTATGGTGTATTAATCATTTTTATGGTTGTATTAATCATTGATTTTTTCTAACGAAAAGTTTAGTACTTCCACTTCACATCCTGCTGCTTCTACATCCGGACTACAGCCGTACGGTCCAATCTTCAAATCCATCACGTCATGCAAGTGTGCGATGCGGAGTTGCTCTTTGTGCTCTCCCGTCACGTGATACAACGTCACATCTTGATTGAGATAATGAAGTTCAAAGATCAGCGTTGCGTCAAACAGCGTATTGTCGACGTCCCGACACGACCAGTCCGAATAACCGAAGCTCGTCACGACGGCACCGATATGTGACGGACCATCCGGAATGAATTCAGCCGACACTTTCAGCCAGTGATCGTCGTTCACATAGAGTAAAATCCCTGCTTGATCATATGTAGCATTCGGTTTTAATTTCACTTCAATTCGGCTTTTAAATTCTCCACTTGGAGCATCCTGTAGCAACGCATGCCCCGTCAGTCGATTGAACTGATAATGCGTATTACGCCAAAAATCTGTGTCTGGATCCGTCATGAAGCATAATGGCGATTCTGCTTTGATTCGAGTTGGTCGATTGATCCATTTCATCGATAACATCCTCCTTCTTATCGTCCTCTTAACTTCCGCAATTTACGATAGCCACGAATGAGCATATCGAGCATATAACCCCTCCTATATTCTATGAACCCCTACCTCGACAACTTTACGCAGTCGTTGTATATCTTTACTTAATTCCGATCGTTTCAACCGTTTATTCCGTATTAAGTATTGCATATCCGGCCGGTTATCGTACATGAGTTGAATAATGTTCCTTCTTTCTTCAGACGACTCCACTTGCTATACCAATACGATGCCCCCTGAATCAGTAATAGTTCGAATAGGAACAACGACATCCAAAATGCGCTTAATTCAAATAGCTGAAGCTGTGGAAAAAGACGATTTCTGAACCAGCTAAGCGGTAAAATCGTGATGACCGTGAACAGCTCTCCTCGATATAGTTAGGCGAAGCGCTCAGCAACGATCTGCTTCATGGCGTCACCCAGTTAATCCGGAACTTCTGTCCTGGACCAATCTGTGTTACTAATGGGCGATCTTCTTCAATCACTCGTCCAAGGACATTGATCCGTTCATCTGTCGAAAGATCACACTTCGTGATTTGCACCTCACCGGCGTATCGCCCGTAGCGTTCATTATCAATCGTGATTGTTCCAAGCGGACGAGCAGACGTATCGTGTGGTGTCAGGTCCATTTTCGACGGACTCATCCGAGATTCAACGGACCGTATGACATCACGCGCTGGATCAAACCGATTCGTTTCCGTGTAGCGTCGTGCCTGTTGTCCGTTCGCGAGTGCCCGCAGTAAGATAACTCCGTCTTGCTCTGCTTCGAATTGCCGAATCGTCGCGTCCGTTAATCGGGGATCCCCAACAAGAATTCGGTCGACGGTCGGCTGTAAGTCCATGTAACTAGCGAACGGTGCCGCTTTTCTGTGGTCTTCAAGTGTCGGTAACGTCTCGAACAACGGTCCGCGAAGTGTTCCGTCGCCTGGTATGAATGCTTGGACGCGTAGTCCTTGTGCGCGCAACCAGGCATTTTTTCCGTCAAACCACGTCCGATCGAGCCCTGTCTCTGGTCTTGGATAAAAGTTATGCCACGCTTCCGTACGTTCGATTTGAAGCCCGTGTGCTTTCATCTCAGCTAATTCGTCTGCCGTTAACGTACTGGCGTTGAGCGCGACCATCATCTGGTTCGATAACGTCGCGATTTGCTGTGGACTGATGCCGTAATCAAGGCGCAGTCCCGTGACGCCCCACTCCGTTAGCGTTGCTGCTGTCTCCCACGTCTTTCCGAGCGTCGCAAGTGACGCCGGTGCGATGTCCGCGACAAGTTCATACCCGAGTGTCTTTGCTACGCGACCGAGCGCTTGCAACCGTTCGATGTACAGCGAGGAATCATCCTCCGGAATATGTAGTGATGTAAAGAGCGACGAAAACCCGACATCGCGCATCCACTGCAACCACTCAACCGTCTCATCCGTCATCGGTTCATTTAAATAAATTGATAATCCTTTCATCGACTCACTCCTTCCTTTCTCTACTTAGGGAAAAAGCAGCTGATTCCTTCTTTTTTAGAAGGATTCAACTGCTTTTCAATACCTTAAATACCGTCTGCCATCTCTTCTTTGAAACCGAACCAGTACGTGAACAGGAAACCTGCCGCGTACGAAATGACGAGACCCCCGATATACGTCAAGTACATCCCGTTATCGATCAACGGTGTTAATGATAAACCGGATACGCCGACACCAAGCGCTGTCGTCTTCATTGTCGCTTGGAAGGCACCGCCGACCGCAGCCCCGAGACATGCCGTTACGAACGGACGACCGAGCGGTAACGTGACCCCGTATAACAGCGGTTCACCGATTCCAAGGAAACCAACTGGAATCGCACCCTTGATGATGTTACGCAGACGCGGGTTACGCGTTTTGACGAAGATCGCCATTGCCGCCCCGACTTGACCCGCTCCTGCCATCGCAAGAATCGGTAAGAGTGGCGTGTTGCCAATCGTGTTCAAGAACTCAAGGTGGATCGGCGTTAGTCCGTGATGGAGACCGACCATGACGAGTGGTAGGAAGAAGCCGGCAAGTACTGCACCTGCAAGTGGTCCACCAACCTCAAGTACGGCATTGATTGCTTTCATGATCCCGTCCGACAGAAGTCCAGCGACCGGCATGATTGCATACAGCGAAGCAAACCCAACGATTAACACTGTCAACAGTGGCGTAAAGATGATATCAATCGATGCTAGCATGAAGCGACGGATATGTTTCTCAAGATATGTCATCAACCAGGCCGCGAAGATGACACCGAACAAACCGCCCCTGCCCGCAACGAGCGGTTCCCCGTAAATCGTGATGTCCGCAAGCACCGGATTGAATAAAATTCCGCCTGCGATTGCGCCGAGTACCGGTGTCCCACCGAACTCTTTCGCTGTGTTCCAACCGACAAGGATCGCGAGATATAAAAAGACCGTCCCACCGATCAGTAGTAAAATCTGCATCCATGTCTGCGTTTCATCGACACCCGCATTCTTCGCGAAGTTCGCCCCCCCGTTGATGATACCGGAAGCGACAAGACCCGGAATAAGCGGGATGAAGATGTTCCCGATTCGGCGTAAGAAGCGCTTGAACGGTGACTGCTGTTTCGCCTTCACCTTTTGCCGCTCGACAGCTGCTCGTTCTTCTGGTGTCAAATTCGGATCGACGGACTCTTCCCCGATTGCGAGTCCCGTCTCACGACTTAAGTGATCGGCTACCCGATTGACCGTTCCCGGTCCAACGACGATCTGTAATGTCTCGTCATCAATGACCCCCATGACCCCATCAATCCGTTTTAAAGCGTCGATATTTGCTTGCGTCGGATCTTTTAACGATAAGCGAACCCGCGTCATGCAGTGCGCAAGCTGCCGGAGATTATCTTTTCCACCGACGTGCTCGAGTATCGCCTGTGCCAACACTTCTTCCTTCTTCATCGTGTTTCCCCCTTAGAGTGCGTCTCGGACGAATCCGTTTGCTTGCTGTAACCGTTCAACGGCTTCCGTGTACGGAATGTTTGCGAGAATCATGACGATCGCCGTCTTGACGTGACCGTTCGCTTCGCTGAAGATGCGTTCCGCCGTTACGGCATCGACTCCTGTCGCCTCACTGATCATCCGCTTCGCCCGGATCTCGAGCTTCTCGTTCGTCGACTGAACGTCGACCATCAGGTTTTGATAGACTTTACCGACACCAATCATCGCTGCCGTCGAAATCATGTTCAAGACGAGCTTTTGAGCTGTTCCCGCTTTTAATCGTGTGGACCCCGTCAAGACTTCTGGACCTGTTTCGACTTCAATCGCATAACGTGCATGCCCACTGATAATCGCATTCGTATTACAAGAGATTGCTGCTGTCACCGCTCCGACTTCCTTCGCGTAATCAAGACCTCCGATGACATATGGTGTCCGACCGCTTGCAGCGATGCCGATGACCGTATCACGTGCTTCTAGCTGGAGCGCTTTCAAATCATCGACGGCAAGCGTCCGACTATCCTCTGCTCCCTCGACCGCCTTGATTAATGCGCGCTCTCCACCAGCGATCAATCCGACGACCATATCTGGTGAGACCCCGAACGTTGGTACACATTCTGCTGCATCAAGAATTCCGAGTCGCCCACTCGTACCGGCACCGATATAAATCAAGCGTCCTCCGGCATTAAACGACGCAATGACATGTTTGACGACTTCTGCTATGACCGGAATCTGCGTCTGAATGACCGTTGCGACAGTCTGATCCTCGGCATTCATCACGCGCAAGACATCCTCGACCGGCATATCATCGAGATGCATTGTCCGCTCATTTCGACGTTCCGTTGCTAACTGATCTAACATCTGCTTCACCCTTTCTGTTATCCCTCCCTTTATTATACAATTAAGAAATTTTAATTCAATATTATTTATTTAATTTTGAAATTAAATTTCTATATAAACGAAGTTCTGTTTTTCTTTTTCAGGCTTAGTCTTCAAATCTCCTGCTTGCCATAATCTCATCGTTCGCGAAATCCAGTAACGCACACATTCGCTTCCGCTCAATCGTAGGGACGAGTAATGTCAGTTGATAGAGCAGCGTCGCATAGTATCATTAATAAAAATAAATAAAAAGCTGACTTTCACCCGTTAGTTGCCTAAAGGACAAAAATCAGCTTCCCATGGGACCACTCTTGTACGTCTCATGTTACTAGTAGCATCATTCGTACCGGAACCTATATGAGGTTCTGAAGATATTTTTTACAGAAGTCGTTCACCAGAGGCATAAATTATTTTAATTTCTGATTCATTCCCATCCTGGAAGTGGGCGTGGTGGCTCCTCGACGAAGGCACGGTATCCATCAAAGCGCATTCCTTGCCGTTGTGGATTGTGGTTACGAATCAACGGATCATCCGTCTCGTCTTCGTTCTGCCAAAATCGGTGTTCCGTCTGAAAGACCATAATCGAAGAATATTGGAAACGCTCCGCCATTAGATATTCCCGTACCGATTGGACCACTTTCTCAAAGCGCGAATCCGAGTCGTAGCTAGCGCCGAGACTTTCTTTGTCTTGCTTTCCTTCAAAAACCTTAACCGAGAAATAAGCATCCCGCTTCGCAATCGGGTACTCGATTTCAACGCGAACCGAGTCGACGAAGCGAATCGGTCGTGGTTTGCTCACTTCCTCTTCGGAATTGTGGTCTTCTACATAATAATCATTCGTTGCAATCGAGAAGTCTTTGAACTCCCAGAACATATCCCCTTGCGCAATGATTGCATATTCAAGGAACGTGCCGAAGTTCTGTCCGATTGGGTCAGTCTCCTCTGTCGACAACTCATGAAACATCCAGTGCATATAAGGTGTCTCATCCGTCTTCGCATCTTCCGTATGAATCAAGACAAATCCTTCGTTCATTTCGCCAATCATTAAAAAGTGATCATAGTCTTCATGGATCAGGTCATCCTCTTTAGCCTGGATCGTCATTTCAATGACTTTTTCAAGCGGATAGAGCTCGATGCCGAGACCTTGAATCATGAATAATTCCGCTCCGTCATGTAAACGAAGAAATGTCTTGTATTCGCTTGGTAACGTTAGGTTGAACTGTGTTTCAAACGACTGAATCGCTTGTTCCGTCACTGGATCATTCAGGTTGAATTGAGCGACTCCAGTGTCGTATCGCCGCTGAATGAAGGTCGACCCATGATTGATTTTTTGTGTTAAGACTTCAAGTATCGCTTCGATTTGGTTCATTTCTTTCATACATCTCATCCTTTTCCTCTTCGCATTCGTGAATGATACGACTTCACCCTATACAACATACCATTTTTTCAATTATTTGGTGTATTCCATACTACTTGTTCTGTGGTATTCTCGTTCTAATATCATTCAAAAAAATGACGAGGTGACCCATGTCTAAATCATCATCGATGTTACTCATATTACTCGCTGCAATCTTTTGGGGCACGACAGGTACCTCGCAAGCCTTTGCTCCAGACGATGCACATCCGATCGCGATTGGTGCCGTACGTCTTGCCGTCGGCGGACTGTTCTTGCTCTTTCTTGTCTTCTTAAAAGGAAAGCTGACATTGCGCGACTGGCCGCTGCGGACGATTTTACTGGCTGCCGTCAGCATGGCAGCTTACCAGCCCTTGTTCTTCTCGGCTGTTTTGATGACGGGTGTCGCCATCGGTACTGTTGTTGCAATTGGTAGCGCACCGATCTTTTCCAGATGCATCGAGTGGCTCTTCTTAAAGAAACGTCCGGCTTTGCTGTGGTGGGCATCAACCGGATTATCGATCACCGGTTGTCTGTTGCTACTGAACAATCAAGGGACGGTCGCGATCGATCCAATCGGCATCGTTCTTGCACTTGGTGCTGGACTATCGTTTGCCGGGTACACGTTCGTTAGTCGTGATCTCGTTAAGACCCACGCACCGCTATCGGTCGTTGCCGTCATCTTTACGACAAGTGCCCTGCTACTATCTCCCCTGCTATTCTTATTTGATCTCTCGTGGTTGGTCACGTCACGAGGGGCTGGAATCAGTCTCCATCTCGGTGTCGTCGCGACCGGACTAGCTTACTGGTTATTCGCAAAAGGACTATCGAACGTACCATCGTCGACTGCCGTCACACTCTCGCTTGGTGAACCATTGACGGCCGCTTTGCTCGGTGTGTTCGTCCTCGGCGAACAGTTAAGTGGCACAGCTTGGTTCGGAATCTCGTTATTGTTACTCGGAATCGCTCTATTGATTGGCTCGTCCCGCCTAGCAGCACGCCAAACCGTTTTGACAGAAGAACGACAAACTCGAACAGGAGGTTAAGTCATGCGAGAAATCACGCTTGAAAAACTACAATTTCGCGAGGATTATCACATCGGACTTGATCAGTTCTCGATTGATGTCGCAAATGGAAACCGATTGATCTTTCATTTTCGCGGACATACGGAGGAGACGATGGTCATCGTCGGCGACTACAGTTGCAATTACTTCCGGTTGACCTTCGAAGCGGATGCAATTCTGCTACGTTCACCGGACCTGTATGAACTAAAAGAAGATGTCGAGATCAATCCGATTCCGCTCCTGACGCTGACCGACTCGAAACTACTGACGTTTGCGCGTGAACTGATGGGGCTCGATTCTGCGAAAGACTGGGTCCATTACTGGCTCCGCGCATTCGAGCAGGATTTTCATGTCTTGTCTCCCCGTCCACCGGTCCTGACCGACCTCGGACATAAACGAAGTGATGCAATCGTTACGTATTCATTTGATTCACTCATTGTTGAATGACTTGAATATGACTCATACGCAAAAAGGCCCTCGAAACAATCCATCGTTTCGAGGGCCTTTTCTATGAAAATCCATAGGAACATCTTAGTGATGATTAATCGTATACTCCATCAACCAACTTGTACCGCTATCAATTTTTTTTACTTTTTGAAACCCGCATTTTTCGTAAGCTCTAATTGCTCTAAAATTTGATATTTCAGGATCTAGAATAATTCGATTGACTTCCTTATCTCTAGCGATATCTTCAATGAATAACTTTATCATTTTCGTTCCAACACCTTTATTAAAAAGTTCAGGATAGCCAATAAACTGGTCAATTCCAAATATGATAAAGTCCGCGGGATATCCCCACGACTCTTTTTGTTCGTCATCTATCAAATAACGTTGCATGAAACCAATAGGTTTATCATCTAACTCGACGATGTGGGGAACGACAGGGATCTCTCCATTTACTCTCGGTTCGTATTTATCTTTCACTTGTTGCAACGTAAATGGTGCGTTCACATCTCCAAAGAACTCTAACACTTCTTTTGTACTTAACCATTGAGACATGATTTCATAATCAGTATGTTGCATTTTTCTGATTGAGACGGAATTGATCTTCATATGTACCTCTCGCATTCATTCGTAACCGTCCGACGACTCGCACCGAACGGTTACAGGGATTATAGATAGAGGGATAACGTTTTCTCAACCGACTGGACGGAATCGACCGGACTGAACCGCTGTACGACACGTCCTTGTCGGTCAATTAAAAATTTCGTATAGTTCCATTTGATCTTTGACGACAGTAGACCGGAGCGTTCGCGTTTTAAGAATGTATAAAGCGGATGTTCATTCGGTCCATTGACGTCAATCTTCTGAAACATCGGAAACGTCACACCATAGTTCAGCTGACAGAACTGCATCGTCTCTTCCTGACTCGCGAACTCCTGCTGATTGAATTGATCACACGGAAAGCCAAGCACCGTGACTCCTCGTTTCTCATATTGATCGTACAATGCCTGCAGTTCGCCAAGTTGTTTGACGAGCCCACATTTACTCGCCGTGTTGACAATCACGAGGATACGCCCAGCGTAGTCACGTAGTGAAACAGTCTCTCCCTCTGCATTTTGTACAGTTGCATCGTATACAGTTTGCATGCATCCCAGCTCCTTTGCCCCGAGTATAAGACAAAACACGCCACCTGTCGTTTTCAGGCATGCGCGTAATGCTTTACCAAATCGTCTCTTCTTTGTCGCTCAGTTTGATGACGAACGGTAGAATCAAGACGAATAAGAGGCTGACGTATCCGAGCGATAAGTAATGTTGTGAGTCTTTCGAAATGTATTGCTTCACGCCGCAGTTCGGACAGGCTTTACCATGTTTCGAAAATCCGACAGCAAGCACTTCTTTTGTTTTGAACTTGTATTGGCAATTCGTACAACGCACCATCTGATCATCTCCTTCTTCCATATCTACTGGTTGATCCAGGAAAAAGTTTCGTGAAATTGAAGGTAACCGACAGCTTACCGCATGGATTCTTCCCGGTCGCTCAATCGAATCAGAAAAGGCAAGAACAGGACAAACAAGAGACTGATATTCCCGAGTGATAGGTAAAATTGTGACTTCCGGGACATGTATTGTTTCACGCCACAGTTCGGACATGGTTTGCCTTTCCCATGTATCGTAACACTGACGGCAAGTAGTTCTTTAGTTTTGAACTTGTACTGACAATTCTTGCATCGTGCCATGACATCATCTCCTTTTCTTTTATCTACTTAATGATCCAGGAAAAGGTTTCGTCGTGTAGATTGGTTGTAGACGCATCTTCATAAATTCATAACTTCCGCCGTTCGTCGCCTGTTGGAATCGTTCGACTGGCTCGAAGCCACTTTTCGTGTACAAACGAATCGCCCGCTCGTTGAAGGTCGCGACGGCTAATTCGATTTGTTTTGGTGCATAATGATCCATTACAAACGCAAGACCGGCATCTAAAAATGCCATTCCATTCCCTTGCCCCGTCAAGTCCGGTCGCATGCCAAGCCCAACGTCAACAACTTCTGCGTTTGGTTCGAATACATAGTAGCCAATCAATTCTTCCTTATTCAATACAGCGAAGTAATGCTCGGTCCGCTCCTCTGGGTTGAGAAATTCGGCTAAGTCGTCCTCGTCGTTCGGCATATCATAGAATGCAAACGGACCATCATACTGCCACTCGTAAGCAATCTGTTCCGCCTGTCGTTGCGTCAGCGGTGAAAAGGTATAGCTCATCGTGATTCAGCTCCTCTTCGATTCGTCAACGCGATCGATTTTTTCGGTAGTCTAACAGTAGCGGCAATACATTCAATCCGATCGAGATGAACGTCAACACCCACAGCGCCCGCTCTATTCCCGGTACGACGTCTTGTAGCGCTGCCCAATCCTCCCGTGCCACGAATTCTGCGACGAGGCGGTATTCTGCGCAAAGTGTCAATGCCGTAAAACTCAGTCCGAGCACCATCAGGAAACAAAACTCCTTACCAATCAGATAGAAGATGATGTTCAGTGCGGTAAATCCAATTGCCATTAATCCAAGAATGATCCACATTTTTCATTTCCTCCAAAGGAATACATAGTTAGTTCGTTGTGTAATAACGTTTGTTTTGAACACTTTTCAAGATTATGTATGCCTCATGCTACTTCACTCATAAATTTTTGGTACCATCCATTAAGTGCGTGATGAGAGGTATTTATAAATAGTCCAGATGCTAAAAACACTTAAAATCGTCCCAATGAACGAAAATAATGTTGTCATCATTCCATTTGGAATCATGAAGCCAATTGGCATCAATCCGATAAATGTTAGAACAATAAAAGATTGATAGACCACATTGATGATATTTATTAGTGAATGATTAAAGAACGACAAAATGAGCGGTGGTAAGAACAATACGATGGTCATGATCACTGAAATACGAAAGGCTACAGGCTCCTCTAGCGAAGTGACATGATCTCCTACAGCATTTTTTGATACGATGAATAATTGTGCCACTGCGGAGCACATTGCTAAAAACACGAGCAATACTTTTCTAATCATAATTCGACCTCCTTTTTTCCCATCATATCATTCTCCCTCAAAAAAATGTTTATATTATACTTTAAATAACATCATTTAACAATTATTAAAAAATATAGTTTAATTTTTTATCTTTTTACAAACTAAACAGCATGACTTTCTATTTTTTACTCACAAAAATCCCTTCTTAGACTAAAGTCCATGTAAGAAGGGATTTAATATGCAAAACGATCTATTTCTCTTATTAAAAGTCTTATGGATTCAACTGATCAACAAGAGTATAGTTTCCTGCTTCGACATACGTCGTAAAACGATCCAGAATACTTTGCCACGAAGCGCGTTGTGCATCCGGGTCATTTACCTGATCGTCTTCAAAAATTTCAATCACTTTCGTTCGATGGCGTAACGGAATGAACATGACTTCAACAAGTCGCCCATCCTCTAATTGATAACGCAAATGCTCTAAGGGCGAGACTTCCTGATACGTACCCAAATATTCGACATACGTCGGACTTCCTTCGCGTTGCATTCGACTTTTAAAATGTCCCTGTTCCATTAATTCGTTCTCGACATGAGTCGTATACCAGCCATTCGACGATCGATACCATTGCATCATGTGCTGCGGTTCTGTCCACAGACGCCATACGGTCTCGATCGGAGCTGAGATCGTTGACGATATCATTAAAAAATTATCCAACATGTTCCCTCCACTTTAAAGTCTTTTTCAAAGAATTTAATCTCATTAGATTTTTTCTAAAGATAACTTTCGATAGACTAGTCTAATATCCCTACTTATTTATAGAAATAGTTTTAAAGAACTAAGGGGACGGGTCCGATGAATTGTTTATTCAGGAACTTTGTACCTTATTCATAATGAAAGTAGAAAATAAATTTTAAAATACCGCTCGACATCGTCTCTTTGAACTTTTAAAGGCTTTCATCCTCTGGCTCACTAAAACACTAGGCGAGGGCGTCCGCGCGGTCAGGTGATGCCAGTCCGCGCTTCTTCATTTTGTCCTTATGTTCGACCTTGATGACGCCTTTGCTGAGGACCCGATACTTCCGTGTCTTCAACTGTGAGACGAGCTTGTCGTCTTCAAGCAATTCGATAGTCGGTTTTTCTCCTAGCATTCGGCGTCTGAAGTTCGTATCGAGTAAATCGCGTAGGTAACCCCACAACTGATCGCCGAGCTTATCGTAGATATCCGAGTCATCCGCTCTCGATCCGTTGTTGATACCGTGGACTTCGAACTTCAGCATGTTATGGATATCAATATATTCGTCGATCCCATCCGTGACACCACCACCGACACGGGCATACATGATGGTCTCATCATCCCCGTACCGGGCGACGTCGATCCCGATATGGATATCTGCGTATTTGACGGGTGTCACGGTGACACTGATAGCATGATTCGTGAATTCGAACGGGATATAGGCGTCTGCCTCCGATTTCGGGAAATCTCTTAGAGCGCGGAAACATTAGACGTCCGAGTCTTCGTTATACTTCTGCTTCAGCATCTCGATCGTGTCTCGTGATGTGCGCGAATAGGCTGGTCTTGCATACTCCAGTGGTGTTTGTTGCGGTTATTGGGATCAAAAAAGACTTCACTCGTTCGAGTCGGATTTCCACGCATCAAGATTTTCTTCTCGTCCACTTCAGCAGCCACTTCAACAGTTCGGATTTCTCCATCCAATTGGAAATGTCTGCCCAGAGGACGGTGAACAGTTGATCCTTCGTCGGTGCGGTCGCGATGACTTTCGGATTTGGTCGGCATGTCAGGTACCAGAGAGTCAAGACGGCTTCAAGCCCCGTCTTGCTTACTCCCTGTCCGGAGCGGACGCTGACCCTGTTCTTCTTCGATAGATCGTCGCGTACGCCACGCTGCCATTCGTCCGGATAAAAACCGAGAATGTTTTCCGCGAATGCCGCGGGATCGTCCCAGTAGACGTCGATGACACTAGCGAGTACGTTATACGGCTTCGTCTACTTCATGGCGTTTCCACCTGTTGCTCGCAACGTCGTTCGGCAGCTGCAAGGACACCGTCTTTCCAGTCAATCGTCGTCTCGTCACTCGTATCCGCATTCTTCAACTGTTCGACTTCGAGCTTCAGTTTCTCTAGCTTCAGGACGCGTTCCTCGTCCCCTTTGGTCAACTTCTCATAGGAGCGGATCATCGCGTCGAGCCGTCCCATCGCAGTAGCAAGGGAAGACATGAACGTCGCTTGTTTCTCTTAGGCGAAACGGATTTCACACCCGTCCTTCGATTCCCCACTTGCGCTCAACTCTTTCGACATGTCGTTGGCGTCGTTGACATACATGATATTCAAGGAACTGATAATATTCGCATGCATTAGCTGAATCTGATCCCAGAGTAGATCAGCAGGATTCCGTTCCGCCGTACAACGCATGATCTCAAGGATGAATCCGGTATGTATTGACGGAACAGACTATGGAGTAGTGCCTTCTTATTCCCTACCGGAGCACCGCCCCAGTTGCCGTCAGCGTTCTTGTTCCCCTTTGGTGCGCCACTCTTACGTCGTTTAGGAGCGCTCCCTTTACTATTCGTTTCTTCATCATCCCAGCGGTCCGTCGATTTCCAATTGCGAATCGCGCTCGGGGAGACATCCATCTCCTTCGCCAGATCGACTAATTTATATGTCGGATCCTGCTTGATGGCGATGCGCCACTTCTCGCGAGCCTCATCCCGCCGGTGGTCTTTTGGTCTCGCCACGCTCCCAACGCTTTCCTAATTACTGGATTGTGTTGTTTTTTAGGACGACCGACGACCTCACTTATGCCGCTCTCTCATCATTCGATGCGTCTGACGCTTCGTTCCTGATACGATAAGACCACATGCACATCCCAAGACGTGTTCAGCTCATAGCGTGCCGTATAGCAGTACTGAGGGGAATCCACTATTAGAGCCTTGAGTACCATCTTTCGGAGATTGTCTCCAATCTTCCGCCATCTTCCAATCAGCGCACGCAATTCCATGTGGTAGATTAATTGGTCGTTAAACCTTAAATGCGTTTATGGATTCGTACACTGATTGGAAGAAACGAATCACTTCATGCGTTTGGTTATCTGTTTCCAGAGATACTTCAGCCAATCACTTTGAGGAATCTGCGTGACGGTTCCTGTGCGTTAATCCTTACGACGTGGATTCACTTTCCAGTGCATCATGTATGGTTCGCGTTTCATGCAACCACTTCTTATATGTACAAACATCCGGATAAGATCGATGATTGCAAGTATCTGGGGGAATAACATGGAATCGACCGCTAGGCTGACTAAGGGAGGTCAAATTCAATCATCCGGAAATTTCTGCATACAAAAAGCGCCCTATCTGTTATAAGGCGCTGGTATGTGAGTAATACACATATCTTAAAGAAAAATTAAACTTTCGTCTCGTTATACCATATAAATTTCCTTACTCTTGTGGCTTTTTAAATCTTTCTTCTACTAGATACTTAATGAACAACAATTCTAAGCTTACTTTAACTAAATAAGTGGCATAAATTAAATTAAATGTAGGCAAGTGAACTAATATAAAAAATATAAAAAACGTAGCAACTATTTCTTTAGTACTTTTTAAATCAGTAATTAGTTCTAAAGGAATATTTACTATTATTTTAATTAAAATCAATTCAGCAATTACCCAAAGATTTTGTAAAGCAGTAAACGCATACATAAAGCACAGATTGATAAAGCTACTAAATTTATCTATTTTTTGCATGTTATTAATCATTAAATTGTTAATCAACCCCAAAATAATTGCGACCGCACCAATAATAAATCCTAACAATCCAAAATATCCACCAATAAGAACACCTACAAAATCATTAGCAAAATCTATAAATTTTTTAGGATCAATTTTAAACATCCATACTAATAAAGCCGAGACTATACCGGAAAATGCATAAGAGTAAAAAGCTTCAGGGCTTACAAAAATCTCTTTAAATTTTTTAGTCCTTTTAAAGTAGGAGATAAAATCGGAGTTCTTTAATAAGTCTAAAGGAGTGAATTTCTCCTTTTCTTGATTACTCATTATTTTCTATCTCCTCCCTTTTTATTTTATAATAATATTCAGTTTTTTCTTCCGTTTCTTCTCTTAAAACTGAAATGTTGTCTCTAGAACTTTTAGGAATGTTTGAGTAAAGTACAATATCTTTATTATCAGAAGTATCTATTTGAATTACATCTCCATCTTTAGAAGTTCCATTACCCTTGATCACTGCATATGCAAACTTGGCCATTTTAAGCATTCCTTCAACCAATTTTGAAGATTTATCAATCGGATCTTTCTTAGGAGCTTTTAATTCAATTGTCGCTTTTGTTGCATTAGATTCTTCTACATACGGATATAAACCGCCTATAATATCTGAAACTTCATTTTTAGATCCATTTGGAGGAATAAAATCTACACTAAAATTAGTAAGAATATCTATTTTCTTAAATTTAGATAATAACATTCTTGAATCTATCAAAAGTATTAATTCAATTCCTCCAATTTGTGGAATTGTTTTTTCTATTAAAAGTTTAAAAATAGTCATAAATTTTTCTTTTGAAAAATGTAATTCAGGAGAAAATCCAATTATTTCTTTTGTCACGTTAAAAGAAAATGTTACATAAACAGTTTTATCTGGAGTGTGGTGATCACTTAAAGATTCTTTTCCGGTATCATCTAAAAAAAATCTGTTCCAGTCATCTCCATATATACGTACTACTCGACCACTAATAATTTCGTCTCCATTTTTTTGAGTGTGGTCTAGAGACATAAATTTATAATAGGAACAATCTTCATCTGGTTCTTCAACACTTTGATCTGAACTAATGTCCATGAGGTCTTTATCTTTTTTTAAGATATTTTTCATACTTAGATATTCTATAACTTCATTCTTTTCCTCGTCATAATAAATCACTGTTTTATCATTTATACCACTGACTATTTTCTTTAGGTATTTTTTTAAATTTGCTTCCCCACTACGTATAGAGTGTATTTTCTCATTAATATTAAACTTCAAAAAATAGATTTTACTCATATATAATCCCCTCATTTTTCTAATTGTTTTAATTTTAGGATAAACGAGTGTTATCTCAAAATCATTTTTACTTTTATAAAAATTGGGAATATATTTCGACAAGTTTCGTCATTTTTTAGAAGAAACTTGTATTTTTGGTTTAATAAAAATTCGTACATGCACGATGTGTGCATATAAATAACATAAATGTAATTTTTATACACAAAAAAGACGCCTTATTCGTTCAAGGTGTCTTAAACGAATATTTCTACCTTAAAATAAAAAATGTATCACGCTTTTTTATTTTCAAATATTTTTTAGTTTAACCGATTATAGATAATTTTTTTAACAGTTATATAGTTTTATTTAATATCTAAATATTTCGATATCTTTTTTGATTTCTCTTCATCTAAAATTCGCATACTTTGCAAAGAATTACTCGCTTTTCCGTAGAGTTCTTTTGCAACTTTTTTAAATTCCACATCAATTGATTTAACTGAATTTAACAAAATCAGATTTTTGTACTCAGAATCTCCCCAAACGCTCTCAGCAAATTCCTCATCTTCTGTTTTATGAATAACTTCGCCATATGCAATAAGTTTTTGAGCAAAGTAAAATACAACTAAATCCCCTGACGATATTCTATGAAAACGGTTTAAGGTTATTAAATTTTTCCCATCCTTTACTCCCCAAATTGAGAGGTCAATGTCTGCACTTTGATCATTATATTCTGACTCTTTTAAAAATCTTGTCACAAATTTTTTTCCGAACGTCGGTGATTCTCCTTTAGCGTTTAAAATACTTTTATTAAAATTTATTAGTGTAGTTCCAACAGGCTGTAATATAATTTTTTTACTTTTATAGGTTTCAACTTTTTTTATATTAAATTTGCTGTTTATCAAACCAAGTTCTTCTTCAGTCGGTAATTTCATCTTTTCAGATAATAAATCAGCGTTATCGATTTTCAATAATTTTCTTAATGAATCCATTCTCTGAATAGGTATCGCCCGTTCACCATCAATCCATTCTTTAGCTTTTACGGTGCTTATGCCTAACCCTTCTGCTAGTTCTTTTGTAGACATATCTCTTCTTAACATTAATATTTTCAAAAAAGTCATAGATTCCATATTTCTCCTCCAAAACTATTTAGCCGAGAGAACCAACAGTTCCCTCGACTAAATATATTATCACTTGCCGTTTAAATTTCTACTTAAGTATTCAAGAACCTTAGTTACCTGTTCTTTTTTCCATATGCGTCGCATATTTTGAACAACTGATCCTTTCGAATAGATACTAGCGGTTAAATCGATGATTGGCAAGTCAGTAGAAACATAATTTTCTAAAGTATAAATGAATTTGTACTCTCCATCATCCCATGCCCATTCAGCTAAAGTTTCACTTACAAATTTGTCTCGAATATTCGCAAGACCAACTACTTTTCCTTTTGATTGGAACACTATTAATGTATCCTTAGTAAGTTTGAGATAACATTTTTCATTTCGATTAGTCTTACGATTCTTACAACCGTAAAATCGGTCATCATTTGTATTGATATTTCCACTTACATTTTCCAAAATTTCATTTGGAATTCCTTCGTGTAAACCTTTTGGAAACGGTGAATTTCCATTTCCAAAAGCTACTGTTCGTTCAAAATTTAGGCTCCCCACAGGTACAATCAAAATCTGACTTACATTACTCAGTACCTCTTCTATATAAAACGAATTTACTTTCTTACTCAGATCCCAATTTGACATATGAAACACACCTACCTTCCCGTTCAAATTTTGATTCTCCGAAGATGATCCATTCACAACGTTTTCCATAACTAATGCACTCCATTCTGTTAAAAAGTGTATAGTGCAGACAACATGATCAAAATATTGTCGACCTCATATACCGTAATATAATCTATAGTGTTACAAAAAGCAACACTTTAAAAATTTAATCGTTCATTAATTAAACCTATTAAAAACTCTACGTATATCTTTTTCCCTAAACATATGTTAGAAATAGCGCTTCATCGGCTCCTCTCGTGTGACGTGTACGCGTTTCTCTACGCGTTCGATGCAGGTATTATGTTTCATGTTCTCCATCAGCTGGATGTGTCCCGTCTGTCTCGTCCTCCTTCTGAATGACTACTGTTGTTCTTGGTTGAATGGTACGCGTCTGCGAGGAATGCACCTTGATGAGGTAAGTTGTTCGTTAATGCTGATCCTCAAACGAATGCTGGATGTCCGCTCGTCGCGCTTCCGTGTCTCGTCTCAATCGGGAGAAGGTCTCTTCGAACACGCGCTGATCATCTTGTTCCGCTTTCGGTTTTGAACGTTGCGAAAGTTTACCGCCGATAAACGCGACGCTGAGAATCCCGATGATCAGGATCGATGTGAAGATGAATAAGGTTTCGGGCGGTGTCATGGTTGCCTCCTACGGCCGAAGTAATGCCGGGCATTCCGCTCGGCGTCTCCGTCGTTCGCCTGTTTAGACGATGATTGTGAGTTTTTCTGCTTCGTTGTATTCAGCCAAAGCTTCCATCAGGTAATCTTCGATATTCTGGATGGCTTCGTTCTTCCAAGCACCACCGTCTGCTTCGAACAAGGCGACACGTGGACCGTTTTGCATCTGTAGAACGAACTTGCTTTCCGGCTGATCGACTTCGATGAACGTCCGGTATGGTGCGAGCGTCACTGGATTGACGACCTTGACGTCTGCGACGGTCGCGACACCCGTTTTCATTGACACCGCTTGAGAGATACCGTCGTCTCCAACACCTCGGACATTGTCTTCCTTAAGGTTGCCGACCATTTTCAGAATCAATGCTTGATCCTTGTTCGGGACGAAGACCGACTGGAGCTTGATGTTGATGTCTTCCGGATCGTAGTACGAGTCGAATCGGAAGGACGGGACGTAGGCACTAGCTTGGATGTAGTGATTCCGATTCTGATCATTGTTGAGTTTGCTCATGACCGTGACCGTTTCTGGATCTTTAATGTGGATGAGTAGCGGTTCGTATCGAACAACGCTACGATAGTTTGCGTATGGGGTGGCGAAATGAAGAGGACTTGGTCTGCCTGGGTGTATCGGGCGCCTACCTATGGCATTCAGGGCTACGTCGGCGTCACATCGAGACGTTCAAGACCGCTGCACTCCCGAAGATTACATTGCACGGTCTTCGTCATACGCATGCTTCACTCTTGATGGAAATCGGTGTCCACGCGAAGGTTATCCAGGAAAGACTGGGTCATGCGGACGCAACTTTGACGATGGACACCTATGCTCACGTATTGCACACTTTACAATCGGATACGGCGAAACAATTCGAACAGCTTTTAAAACGCAAAAAAACCGCTCAACAGAGCGGTTCGTGAGAAAAGCACCGATCATCACACCAACTGTGCAATAAGATTTGTGTAGGCGCTAGAAATGGCTTAAGACTGCGGTCTTTTCCGACGCAAACCATAATATTGATAAAACTGAACTTCAATATTCCCGTTATAGAGCTTCCGGCGTTTCGTCGCTGGGCGACCGTACGCTTTTTCGAACTCAACATACGATGTGATCATATAGACACTGTAGTATGGGAATTCTTTATACGCCGTTCCAATCTTGCGGTACAGCTGATGCACTTCACGTGCGTCCTCAAGACGTTCCCCATACGGCGGGTTCCCGATGATGACACCGAAGTCTTCCTTCGGTTTGAAGTCGGCTGCGTCGCGTTGCATGACGTTAATCGCATCGCGGACGTCTGCGAGTTCTGCATTCGTTTTCGCGAGCTTGACCATTTCTGAATCGACATCGCTTGCGTAGATCTTCAACGGTTTGTCCCACTCCGCTTTATCGTTCGCTTCCTTGATTGCATCAAACCACGCCTTCTTCGGAATACATTTCCATTCCTGCGAGACGAACTCACGGTTGATGCCTGGTGCGATATTCCGTCCGATCATCGCCGCTTCGATTGCCAGCGTACCTGAACCGGTGAAGACGTCGTAAAGCGGCATGTCTGGCTTCCAGTTCGTCAGCATCAGCATCGCTGCTGCCATCGTTTCTTTCAGTGGAGCGGCTGAGTGGAATTCACGGTATCCACGTTTGTGCAGTGCGTCGCCTGACGTATCGATCGTTAATGTAGCGATATCTTTTAACAAAGCAACTTCGATCGGATAGCTTGCGCCTGTCTTCGGCAACCATTCTGCCCCTTTGTTGTACTGTTCTTGCATGTGCGAGACGATCGCTTTCTCGGTGATTTTTTGACAATCACGGATCGAGAAGAGCTTCGACTTGACTGAACGACCGTTGACGATGAAGTTCGCATCCCACGGCATCAATTCGTGCCACGGTAGTGCCTTGACTTGATCGAACAATTTTTCGAATGTCGTCGCGCGGAACTCGGCAACGACGAGTTTGATCCGGTCCGCTGTCCGAAGCCACATGTTCAAACGCGGAATGTCCTCCATCTCACAATCGATGTAGACCTTTCCATCTTCGACCGTACATTCATATCCTAACGCACGGACTTCTTTTGCGACGAGCGCTTCGATTCCCATCGCCGCTGTCGCGATGACTAAGCGTTTTGCCATATTGCGTTCACTCCTTTATCTTTTCTTCCACTGTATCGTTTCATTGCAATAAAAAAAGAGCCCAGGGTGGACCTGGACTCTCGTTCAACTTAAAAATAACAGCCTATGTGGTCCTGTAAGCCATGTTCTGTTCCTTAGTGTTCCAAACGGTTTGACCCTCACACGCAGGCGACAATCATCTATCTCCGTATTTGCATACGCTCTCCTTCGCGTTCAGTTCCGCTCCGGAAATTCCCCTACCAAATTTGGGTTTCTCGCTCGTGGGGTTTACCTCGTTCCACCTTCATGGTTTCCCATGAAGCTCCGTCACTGTGGCACCTTCAAGAAGTTTCGGCCCTATCCGAAGACTTAGGCGTTCCTTCTGCCGTCAGCTTGACGCTGCCTACACTTATCTTTTTGTGTAGCACGATCACTACAGCCATCGCAGGCTGTGCGAGCATGGACTTTCCTCAAAGCACCGAAATGCCCCGCGATTGTCCGAACCAACATAGTCACTGCTTATGAGTGTAGCGTAGATGCTGCTTTCCTGCAAGAGGCAATTCTCGATTTATAAACGAAAAAGTTGCGTGCCTGCCTCATTTCACGGTATAGTACAAGAGTTCAGAAGGGGGCATGCAGTATGAAAAAACGACGCTCTGGTACGAACCGGCGAACGGTTCGCAAGTTGACGTTCTTGATTGAGATCGACGAGATCAAGGCACTTCATCTGCGAAACGGCATCTTCGCCTTCTATCGTCAAGGAGAGCTCATCCACGCGTTCGAGCCGTTTAACGTCAAGGCGCCCGATGCACTCTCAAAACGTAGCTATCATTTCGATCAACACGATATCTTGCTTATGAATGAACGTTTCCCTGAGCAAATCCCGTTGTATGATGAAGCAATGACGTTACGCTCTTGGGCTGACCAGGTCGCTTATGGTTTATATCAATTGATCGATTCCAGTCGTCTGTCGTTCGTCCATGAAGATGACACAGGATACAAGATGGAAGCGATGATCACGTGGACCGGAGAGGCATTGACGCCTCCGACGCCCGTCTATAAAAAAGGAAAAGACCCGAAGTAATCTCCGGGTCTCGTACGGCGCTTCTCACTATGTGAGTGGCGCTTTTTTTATTTCACTGTCAGCAGCCGTTCGACCGTCCGCGTATGGCGTCCGCCACTCGTCTTGAAAACGAGTTTATACGAACCTTTTTGTTTCAATTGATACGTAAACTTATACGTCCCGTTTTTTAATTTCGACTGGGTGAACGTTTTCATGACTTTACCGTCTTTATACAGACGGGTCGTCGTCTTCGCATTCGAATATTCGTCAAAATAAAACGCGAATAGTTGATTCGATTTGACTGTTGACGGAAGGGATACTTTAGAAATCGGCGCTGGGAGCGTCGCTAACATTCCCGCATTCAAACGACCGACTCCGTAATGTGAACTTGTATCACCTGTTTTTTTCGTCGCAGCAGCGTATAGCTTACTGCGCATCGCTTCATTTGAAACGAATGGATTTTTTGATTTTGCTAGCGCCAATACCCCACTAACAACCGGTGTTGCCATCGACGTTCCGTCGAGATAGCCATACTTATTCCCAACAATCGTCGAGTAAATCCCTTCACCGGGCGCCATGATATTAAGTCCTTTTCCATAGTTCGAAAATGTTGAAGCACGACCAAGCGTACCAACCGCCCCAACGGCAACGACTTGACTCATCGAACCTGGGAAAAGCACTTTATTACGTCCATCATTCCCCGCCGCTCCAACAACCAAAATGTTCTTCGCTTCTGCTTTTTTGATTGCTTCTTCCATATAGGGATCAAACTCATACTGTCCGAGCGACAGATTGATGACATCAGCACCTTGTGCAATCGCGTATAGAATCCCGTCACCGATATCGATCGATGCGGCAAAATCACCATCAAATACATCAGCTCCGATCAATTTGACACCGGATGCAACACCAACGATTCCTTTACCATCTTCGCGTGCGCCGACGATACCCGCGACATGTGTTCCGTGATCGTCTGGTTTCCGAATGCCCGAGATCGTCGTCGTCTTATAGATGACGTCCTTGAACTCGCGGTGTTTCGTATCAATCGCGTCATCGATGATCGCGACACGAATATCTGCTTTCCCACGGCTGTACTTCCAGTAAGTCGGGATCCGTGACTGATCGAGATACGTTTGTTGGAACTGGGCAGAATCGGTCGCTTTCTTGACATCCGTGACAGGAATCAAATCTGCGTCAATGTCTTGCTCTTCTAGATGTGCAAGTGGTTCGACAAGCGAGAAGCCTTTTTGTTTGAGTGGACGGATTTCTGTGAGTCCTTCCTTCGCTAGCCAGTCTTGTTTTTGTTGTTCCGTAAAGGTTGGATCGTATTGTACATATTGAGACTGCGCAAAGGCAGACGTTGGCATGGCGACGATTGCCGCTAGCGTGAGTAGTGCAAGTTGTTTTTTCATGGGAACCCTGCCCTTCTCTGTTTACGCGCCGACCAAAAAACTGTCTGGACTAAAGCGGAACCGTACCGTCCGGTTCTTCGCTGACTTCAAAAGGAATGATCTTTCCGATCGTCACGTAAGCATAATAGCGTGCAAGGACCGCACGCCAACGCGTTGCATCGATGCCCGTCAGGTCTTCACCTAACGGGGAACCGTCGAATGTCTCGAACTGTTGACAAAAGAACGCTTCCTCTTCTTCATGCCACGTCACTTCTTCGCCGATGAACCCGGTCGAAAAACGGACAAAGTCCGCAATCGAGGGTCCGATTACTTCTGCCGGCAAGCGTTCGCTCATCCGTCCGACCAGTTCATACCGGTCGCGTTGTGCCTGTTCCGCTTCTTCAATCGAATGACACAGCAGCACTTCACGATTTATTTCTACTAACACGACATAGTCACCACTTGGTAAATTGACGTGAATCATCCCTACACCCCTCGGATTGGATTCGTGCGGCTTCTAGGTGTCATTTTTTCTTCGATAATTTATAATGTCCATTTTCGATCAAATGTTAATTCAATCGGCTCGTTCTCTTTCGACTTTAACATAATGACCCGTGTCGTTTCAATTTGATCGATTAGATCAGGTTGATGTAAGGACTGGATTTCTTTTGATGCACCAGCTTCAATCCGGTCTCTGTAAGGGACAAGCAACTCTTGCTGATTACTCGCAAGTGCGTACCAGGCAAGACGAGCAAATGGTTCATCCTTTGCTGTCTCAAGCGCATAGCTCTCGAAAATATCTGGAAGATAACTGCTAAATTGATCAAGTGCGTTGATCCGCTCTGCGACGTCAAGAATCGTTAACCAACTTGGTAGTGACAGCAGTGTTTCACTCGACCACCAATCGAGTAAATCGACATGTTCTTTAAGTAATTGCTGGGCTTCTGGTCGATCAATCATATGTTGTAAGGTCTGGATGAGTTCGTTCCAAGCGAGCGACCAATATTCCTCTGATGGATTCGCTGAAAGGAAGAATTGACGGTAAACTGTCATTAATTCCGAAACGTCCGTTAATGGTTCGACTTCTAATCGTTGATTGAATCGACTAACTGCTTTTGTAAAATAACTTGGTTCAAGTGTCAATGCCATATAGAGTAATTTTGGGGCATTTTTAATTTCCCCTTGATCGACCGTCTCGAATAATTCTTGAATCCATTCTGGTTGTGGTTGTGTCATCATCTTTTTCCTCCGTTTAGTAAATTTGTTTACTATACCCGAAAAAAGATTAGTTAAATCCTTCCCTTCCTAAATCGCACCGATTCGTTTGGCCGTTTCTTCCGAACACAAAACAATCAACGTACCGTTTTTCGGGATTGTTTCATCGAGACGCTGGTTCAAATCAAGGCGCTTTCCGTCGGATAAAATCGTCACACCTTCCTCTAGTAAGGCATGGAAAGCATCGCGGTACGTTGCCCACTCGGATCGTGTCGGAATCGAGAACATCCCCTCGCCATCCTTCGTCAATAAATCCGTCACGACCTTCGTCACACCAGGGTGATGCGACGCGAGAATCGCCATCCGGGCAATCGTCTCGTCACCGAGCAAGACTTCATCGACCTTGACCTGTTCGAAACTGTCAAGGTGTTCTTCGAGCATCATCTCAACAATCGTATAAATGTTCGGATTCGCTCGCTCGATACTTGAAGCGATCAAGAGTGTCCGTCCATCCGCATGCACCGGTGGAATCGAGTGATCCGCGAGGACGATCGCGCGAACCGCTTTTTCGATGTGTGCTCGCTCAAGCGTCGACGTCAGTGCTGGGTCACCACAGACGTAATGAAACCGGGGGTGACTGAATGGCTCACGCTCTAAATCATCGACTAAGACGACATCCGTATGTTCGAGTAATGACTCGATGACGTGCTTCGAACGACGACTGTATCCGAAGACGACTGTATGTCCTGTTTCCTTCACTTGCAACAACCCTCTTTCCTTTTGATTACGAATCAACTGGACACCATCGACCAGTTTCGAGATTAATCCACCGACGATCCCGATTCCGAAGATGAAGACGAAGATCGTCAGAATCCGACCGATATCGGAATTCGGAAAGAAGTCTCCGTATCCGACCGTGACGACGGTCGTCATCGTCCAGTAAACGGCACGGAAGTAGGATCCGAATGTTTCCGGTTCTAAAGCATACATGATCCCTGCAACACCGAAGACGAAAATCAGCGACGCATAACCAAGCGTCCGCATGCGTAGAAACGAGACTTTTCGTAAAAAACGTAACCAGACCATGTTTTTTTCATTCCTTTCGAACAATCCGGTCTCTTGCCCTGTCAATAAGGGCGAAGGAGGTGATACACATGACACAAGCAGAGGAGATCAAAACGAGTCTCGTCATCGTCTTCGAACGAAAAGACAAAGTGACAGCAAACGGCGATGCCGTCGTCGCTCGTCGCCGCTACAACGGCTTACGTTCGAATCTTCCAGCAGATGTCGTCGCTTCGATTGGTCAAGCGGTCGGTAATTTGATTGAAGGACGCTACGCGCTGACGGAAATCAGCCGTGACTACGCATTACTGAAGGCATAACCCATCCTCTACATTTATGAAAGGAGTGACCATTGATGGAACATACGATCGTTCTGACTTTTGATACGGTGACGAAAAAGCCGTATCGCTTACGCATCGCTGGCGCGAAGGAGAATGCGACCGTTGCTGAGATCAAAGCAATCGGAGATTTGTTCGTCGCCCATGACCCGTTCATGAACGGCGTCACACGCCTCGCCTCCGCTGAATTGCAAAACAGTTCAGAATCGCCATTTGTCTTGTAAGCTTTTTCAAGCCATCGTCACGGGATTACGTGACGATGGCTTTTTTTTGGTATACTAGAAACATCAACCAGCTGAAAGGAAGTCAATTTATGGCCAAACGCCCACTCACTCCTCGCGAATGCGAACTCGTCGTCTGTAGTCTCTACGTAATGGAGCTCATCCCGTTCGAAGGCATCATGGAACGTCTCGAATCCATTACGCTGCGAGACATCATCGGCCCCGTCGCACGTGGCGAATCGACGCGGGAGCAAGCTGCTGACGCGCTTGACCAATACATCAAGGTTCGACGTCGCCGGTTCCGTAACGTTCCACCAGAACACCTGTGGTCGCTTGACGACCGGATTGAACAGGAAGCACTCCGGATGATTCGCAAGCGTTCGCCACTCTCGGCAGGAGAAAAACTTCAGCCGAAAGCCATTCCCCATGAAATGGGCGATACAGTTGAGATGAAAGTGACCGAAATCCAAGATCGCAATAATAAAGTGACCTTGATCGGGAAAGTCGGTAATGTCACAGCGAAGCTCCCAGTCGCGAATCGTCAAGCCTATAAAGGCAATAAGACGATCCCTGCCTGGATCACTGGTGTCGAGAAGAAACCTGCTTTACTTCATCTGTCGACATCTGATTACGGTAAACACCAGCCGTCAGAAGACATCAAAGCAGCTTACGCGACTGCTGTCGAAGCGTTACGTAACTATTTCGAAACGAACGAACTACCGACGACCGAAGAAGTCGATCTCGCGAAATCATTGTTCCAACGGATGATTCGTCGTGACCAGAACGATTGGTTCACGGTGTACGTCGCGATGGGTCGCCCACAACTCGATCACGTCCGTCGCTGGGTCAAGGTCATTCAGATGCTCGCCCGCTCACTTCGGGGAGACGAGGAAGCGACACAACAACTCGCTTCGCAGGAAGATCGTTTCTTCAAGGATGCCTTATTGCGAGCCTGTAAAGCAGCAGAGAAAAATTTCACGTCTTGATGCTTTCGCCTTCTGATGGATCGATTCCTAGTCAAATCTAAAAAAAGAACGTTTCGGACCGGATAACTTTTTCCGGTGCGAAGCGTTCTTTATTCGTTGATCATTGAATCGCAAAATCGTAGATATTCGTTCCTTTTTTGCGATTCGCATCCTTGATTTCTCCTTGATACATCAGTTGTTCATTCTTCAGATCGATCACGGACACTTGGAATCCATCATTTGTCTCAGATGAAAGATAAAGCTGCATCTCGTCCGTCGAATCTAACCAATCAATTTTTTTCAAAACAAGCGGACTATTTACGCTATGCTCAGATAATTGCTTCGTTTCCAAATCGAACATCGACCATTCGATTCGTTTTGTCTCCCCTTCCGGTAGACGCAATCCGATTAAGTAACGACCGTTCGCATAGGGGAGATATCCGATTTTTTGCTGATTTAATTCCTTGATGGACTGAACGTTTTTGCCATCATCGAGGAAATAGGACTGCTTGACATTTTCATCTTCGCTGTCAGACTGTTGTTCCGTATAGATGACCTCATTCTGATGAATCGCTAAAAAGTGTCGAGAGTGTTTTGACGCTACAGGTTTTTGAAGAACGATTTCTTCGATGCGGTCGCCTGCTAAATCGAGCACAAGGAGTTTTGTTTCCATCGGACGATCAACGCGATCCAGTTGGATATATACCTTCATCGCCTGTTTATCGACGACACTTGCTTGTAAGTCAATCCCTGTCTCAAATTTTGTATCATACTGAAATGTTTTCTCAAATGTTTCCTCCGTCTTAAACGTAAACATCTTAAATTGTAGTTTATTGTGTTTGATTTGAATCGCATACTCCGATTGTTCATCTCCGCTTACATTCGTTTCCATTTGCGTCGTGAATTTATAATATTTGTCTGGTAAATCCGTTATTTTATCTTCACGGAATAGTTGTCCAACGTAAGAATTTGACTGTTTTTCGATGTCTCCCTTGGCGTTGACATCATAAATTGTCGAACGCATCCCTTTCGTCTGTAAACGTAAATTAAAATTTTCAATTTGCGAAGGTTTTCCACTGACGGTCTCGAGGGACAAGTCTGCGCCTTGGATCGACAGCGTATAGCCAATGTAGCTTCCAATTGTCATGAGAATGATCAATCCATAGATCAAAAGTTGACGATATCGTTTCATGAAATTTCTCCTTTAGACGGATAGACGCGTCTGGACTAACCGCAGATTTTTGTACGACACATATAACGTGAAGAACACAACGTATCCAAAATAAAATTGCATGTGCAATTGACTCAGATTGCTCGAAATAGCTGACAATGCTATGCCTAAAATGATATAACCACCAATCAGCGCGATTCCATGTAATCCGACGATCAAGAACGCTTTCCCCTTTCGGAACGATCGCTCAAGCAATACTGTCATGAAGACGAACGAGATGACGATGAATGTCATCAGTAAGATGAACAAAATGTCAGTTGGGTACATCGTGTAGAACAGCTTCATGTAGAAGGAGTATTCGTTGATACTGGCTGTGACCTGTTGAGCATCCGGTAACAACCATAAGTAGAGAGTACGACTAAACAACAACAAGATCCATTGAATCCCGATCAGACTAGCGACGACGAGAAGAACGGACGTCAGTTTCGATGCAAAAATCGCCCGGCGTGAACCCGGTAACAATAGTAGTCTGTAAATGTATTTCGTCTCGCCCATCCAATCGCGATACCAAATCCAGAACGCGAATAAGAGGATCATTCCCATCGCTAATACAATGATTGAATCGTAAAAGCCTGTTGCTTGTGCGAAGGTCAATGCACCGCCTGCCCGTGCAATTGCGTCCATTTCTGATATCTGTTCAATTCGCATCGTTGCCTCAACCGAGTGCTGATAATCGTAAATTTGATACAGCAGTGATGCGATTTCCGCGATAATCAACCCTGAAATCAACAATATTAGTAATTTTGTACTCCGCTTCAGTTCTTCATTCGTTAATAACAACCAGCGTTTCATCCTTGATATACCTCCCGCATCCGGTCCTGGACCGATTGATGATGACGGCCGCGTAACTCATCCGTCTCATTGACTTCGACGATCTTCCCGTCCCGTAAGAACAATACTCGGTCAATCACCTGCTCGACTTCAGCGATTTCGTGCGTCGTCATCAGGATGCTCCGCCCTTCCATGAACTCACTTGAGAAAATCCAGGCAATCTGCTCCTTCATGAAGAGATCGATTCCCGCGAGCGGTTCGTCGAGTAATATGTACGGTCGATCAAGGGCAAACCCTAAGACGAGATTAAATTTCGCTTTGTTTCCTTTTGATAGATTTGCCATTTTATCCGTCGTAAACAGTTGGAACGTCTGTAGCAAACGTTCTGCCGTCATCGGATTCCAATCTGGATAATGATCCGCCATATATGCGAGCGCTTGTCCAATCGTCATATAGCTTGGCATCGTCTGAAGATCAGGGACAAACGCGATCTGGTCGCGCGACGTTTTACCATCGACTGTCACCGTTCCGGCATCCACCGGAATTAATCCTAGAATTGCTTTTAAGATCGTCGACTTCCCCTCCCCGTTCAAGCCAATCAGACATGTCACTTCGTTTAGACCGACGGAGAACGTCACGTCATGTAAGACCAGCTTTTTTCGTCCGTATCGCTTCTGTAACCCTTTTACTTCAAGCATCCGGCTCAACCTCCTTGATTACAACCATTGTATTAAGACAATAGTACATCTGTTAACTGTATGGTACATGCCATACAGTCGGTCGTCAACCTGTTTTTTCCTGATGTTATCCAGAAAATGAAAAAAGAGCCGGACTACGACGTCTGACTCTCTCTGTTCGATTATCTAAAAAAAGAGAGGACGCCCTGATGGACGTCCCCTCTGAAAACGTGACTGGTGACTCAATAAATATCAATCGTTGACTCCAGTGCCCGGCATGTCCGACGCACAGTCGGTAAGAAGTCGGTCCGTTTTGCGACACCGCCTTCAATCTGTACATGCTGAATGCCTTTCGTCCGCTGCATCGCTGTTAAGACGGTGACCAGCTCGATGAACCAATTCGAGATCAGTTCGACGACCTGTTCGTCAAAAGCGGCAGCACCATACACATCATACCCGTTCTCGCAGAGATGGTTCGGGAAGCGGGCTTTGAATCGATGAATCAAAGTGTCCGTCGTCGGAATTAAAAATTCGTCGTAGACAACACGTTGTTCGGCATCAAGCGTTTGTTCTGTCACACCATCCATCATTAAATGTGGCTGATTGCCGATATTCAATGTCCAACTCGTCTTCTTTCGCTCGCCAGTGGAAGTGATCGTTCGCATGGTTTTATCCATCTCCTTTTGATGTGTAAGCGTTTACCTTCTCATTCTACCTGTCATTTGACCTGTTCTGCAACCGTCAACTTGACCAATTTAAACGATAACTTCGCTTGACATTCAGTCTAACAAATTCAACGCTTTTTGACGATGTCAGGAATTAACATCATCCTTATAGATGTAGACAGCAACGAGGTCAATCAAGACATGGATGATGATCAGTGGCCAGAGTGTCTCAAGTGCTAGATACAAGTAGCCGAACCCTGCCCCAATCAGTCCCGTCACGAGGATGGCGAACCACCCTTGATAACGATGGGCAACCCCGAACAGGATGGCCCCGATCCAGACGAAACTGACGTCAGAAAACGGTAAAAATAATCCAAGCGTATGAAAGAGAAACCCACGATAGATCAACTCTTCCGTCACACCTGCCATCAGCGCGACCATTTGGAACCCAGTCCGCTCCTCCTTCGTTCGTGGCAGAATTAGCCGTTCCGCCTTACTTTGATAGAGTGGCAACAAACGTTTACGAAACGCCGGAACAGTTGCTGTCAAAATCAAAACGATGACAAGAACGACGATCATTCCAATCGTCGCGTACCAGACGGGACCACTTGGAACAAAAAACGTCAAACCGATTTCCGATAACATCGTACCACTGATCAGCGTTCCACCGACGAGCAGCAGGCACAAGATCCCGCTTGACTGGATCATCGAGGGATAAAATTCCTTGCGTGGGACGATCGTCAAATCGACCGGACGGACTGCCGCGATAATCGAAAGAACGACGAGCATTCCGAGTAAAAAACCATTTATGAAGAGATACATGACTTCGACTCCTTTTTTGATTCCACACTCCCGTCACAGAAAGTGCTATTAGACCCTACTAAAATATGATACCATTCAGTGGAATCCTATACAGAGGAGAGAACAACATGCGAAAAGTTTTTCGAATCAGCATCTTGTTCGTACTGTTCGCCCTCATCGTCAGTAGCTTCATCTACTGGCAAAACCGGGAACGTGTTCAAAATGAAATGTATCGTACGTATTATGGACAGCATGGCGTACCTGCCGAGAACATCGACATCTACGAACAAGCCGCGGCACGTTACGGCATCGACTGGAAGCTACTTGCATCCATCCATCGCGTTGAGACGATTTTCTCGAACTCGTCAGCGATGCAATCGTCCGTTGGCGCCATCGGTCCGTTCCAATTCATGCCGAAAACATGGGTCGGTTGGGGATACAAAGGTGGCACGTCGCTCGGTGACATCGAGCATGACGGCATCGACGTCACGGATCCAAAAGCCATCGAGAAGTATGGCGGTCTTGGAGTTGACGCAGACGGTGACGGGAAAGCCGATCCGACAAGTCTCGTCGACAGCGCCCACACGGCAGCGAAATACCTGAAGCAACACGATGTCACACAGACATCCGACCGAGACACGCTCGCGACAGCACTGTTTGAATACAATCGCAGTGAACAATATGTCTCTGACGTACTCGCCCAATACGATCGTTACCAGCAAAAAGTCGAGGCGATCGATGCGAACGATCTCGACCTCAAGAAGAAGACTCTCGCATTCTTCCTTCGCATCAGCTCACGTTTGACCAATTAAAAGGAGGCACCACCCATGACACCAGCCGATTCTTCCGAACTCTTGATTGAGGAATCGTCGATCCGCGTCCAGACGACGTTTGATCGAGACAAGACGAAACGCTATTTACGCAGCTACATCTTTGACGACATCGCAGAAGGAACACACGTCGCCGCTTTAATCTACACACCACGGACGACGGACGCCTTTCTCTCTGGAACGACGACACAACGTGCGTACAATTTGATGAAGAAATATGTCAGTGATCCTGTTAAACAATATGACATCATCAGTTTGATGCCGGACCTGCTCGTCAGCGAAGATCTGCCGTTTGCTCAAGCGAGCTTCGATGAGACGAACTACGAGTTCGTCGCGAAGACCCTTGCTGATGTCAAAGCAAAAAATGGCGTTGTCCTCTGTGGCTGGGGTTCTCCTGGTCGTTTGATGCACCATTTGCCGGCTTACGAAGATCTGTTCAATGAATATGCCGATATTTTGTATTGCTCCGGCATCACGAACAAAGGGGAACCGAACCATCTGCGTTTGACGATGGACGATAGCCCGATGATCACGTACAACGACATGAAACAAAAAGCGAAAAAATTACGTCGGAAGTGACGTAAAAGACCCGTCCACAGTGGATAGGGTCTTTTTTTGAAACATTTTCCAAACCTTTCACGTATAATCAAGGTCTACATACTACATAGCAAGGACGGTCATACGATGGCATTTTGGGATGAAGATTTACAAGAAGAAACGATGATTCCAGTCAAAGAAACAGACATCAAACGAATTGAGCAAGCCGTTAACGGTCGACTTCCTGCCCGTTACCTCGAACAAATCCGGGAACAAAATGGCGGTTCTACAGAGGCAATGGCCGTAATGGTCGAGTTCGAGAATACATGGTCGGACGAAGAAAGTGGATTACATCTTCCACTCCGATCGATGACGTCATTATCATTCGAACGGTACCTGGACGAATTGTCGGTTCTCCGAGAATGGGGTGTCGAAGGGAACGTCATGATGTTTGCAGAAGGAGAAGGTAGCTATTTTTGGTACTTCCACTACACGGAAGCTGCTGAGCCGACTGTCTGGTGCCTCGATATTTCGGATGAGACAACTCATTTCGTTGCAGCGACCTATGACGAGTGGTTAACGAAGCTGAGTAACGATGTTTCGGAAGCAGTTGAATCGGATGTCGTATTTCTAACGTTACCTGAAATCAAGGACATTCTCCGTGGTGAGGATGAAAACGAAAAACTCCTCGCCTACTCCCACTGGATGATTCTCGATGAAGAACAAGAAGAACTCATCGAGGCGTTCATGACACTAATCGAACGAAACGATCAGCCTGATTTCCTCGACTCCTATGCGTATTACCTCATGGAAGTGTTGACGAACAACCCTGAGTTGTTAGAACAGAAACGTGCCGACGTCACGGCTTTGATCCTCAGTAAAGATGATGCTCTTGATGCAGAGGATCTGTTGTCTTGGATGGACGAAGAAGAAGAGTTATGACCTAAACTATAAAGCCAGTATTCCTCGTCCATACGGATGACGAATACTGGCTTTTTTATATGCCTATCAAATCATTTAAGACAACATCAACTCAAGCAGGCAGTCGACGAGATCCTTCTCCAGTTCAAGTGCTTGCAACTGGTGCATCATGTTGACCGGATCGAGCTTTTGTGACAATAGACGGTACAAACGATCCTTCAGGTCATAGCTGATTTCCGCTTGGTCGAGGAACGCATACAACCGGTCCATCTTGTTCTCGTTCGTTGACATCTCGACTTGAAGTGACAACGTGATCGTATCGGTCACTTCACCCAGTTCGACATGTAGTGACTGCGTCGCATGATCATAGTGGCCTGTTACACTCTCCCCGTCACGCTGGACGTAACCTTCACGTACCCCGCGTAAGATCAACGTGATCGACCGATTTTCTGGTAGCAAGTCACGATGCCCGGTCGGTGCCGCAATCGTCAGCTCACGTGCGCCCCAGTCGAGTGCAAACGTCGTCTCGACGTTGACACCGTCTCGGTGCGCAACACCCGTGCTATCGTCTTCAAACAACGTAAATCGGTTCGATGCTCCCGGGAAAACGACGACTTCGAGATCTTCCGGATTGTGCAACGCATTTGACTGTTCGAGATGGCGACCGAGCGGGACGATTGCGCCGGCTTTTGCGAGTACGCCTTGATCTTCGAGATAACGGAACAACCGCATTTGTTTCCCGCCACGATACCGGTGTCCATTGAAGAAATCGAACCATTCCCCTTCCGGCAACCAAGCTGTTGTTGCCGTCATATGCAGTTTCCGGTGCATCGGTGTGACCATCGGTGCGACAATAAGCTCCGTTCCGAAGTAGAACTGATTCGGGACGTTATAGGCTTGATCGTCTTCCGGGTGCTCATAATACATCGGTGAGACGAGTGGTAAACCGTCAAAGTGATTGCGGGCATTCATCGTGTAGATGTATGGCACGAGCTGGTGTCGGAGTTGCAAGTATTTCTTCATGACGTTCGCTGCATCGGTCGAGTAACGCCATGGTTCTTTCCCGTTGAAGATGCTCATCGTACTATGAAGGCGCATGATCGGACTGAAGACACCATACTGGAGCCAACGTGTCGATAACTCATCATCTTTTTCCCCGCGCTGGTGACCCCCGATATCATGGCTCCACCAGCCGTAGCCGATGTTCGACGCTGTCGCCGTGAAATACGGCTGGAATTGAAGCGATGCCCACGAGATGATCGTATCCCCCGAGAAGCCGACCGGATAGCGGTGACTGCCGGGTCCTGCGTAACGTGAGAAAATCAACGGTCGATTGCCGTCGCGCGCAATATCAAGCGCATGATAATGGTTAAGCATCCAAAGTGGATCAAGTCCCTTCATCTTCGAGTTCGCACCCTGTTGCCAGTCGATCCACCAGAAGTCGACGCCATCTGCCTCATGCGGATGATGCAATTTCGTGAAGTAGTTCTCGATGAACGTCCGGTCCGAGAAATCAAATGGGATCCGGACACCTGATTCAGGATCAACGCCCATCGCAACCGCCATCGCCTCGTATGCTTCCTCAAAACCACGCACACCGTCTGCTGGGTGCAAGTTGAGCGTGACCATCCGGTCGTCGTCCTTCAACCATTGTAAGAAGCCGCGTGGATCTGGGAACAAATCACGGTTCCACGTGTAACCTGTCCAACCGCTCCCGTATCGTTCCGGGATATCAGTGACGTGCCAATCCATATCGATGACACTGACTGAAAACGGAATGTCTTCTGTCTTAAAGCGCGTCATCAAATCCTTGTATTCCTTCTCACTATAACGCCAGTAGCGACTCCACCAGTTACCGAGTACCTGACGCGGTAACATCGGCGTTGGACCTGTCAGATGATAGAAGTCACGCAATGCCTGTTTGTAGTCGTGACCATATCCGAAATAGTAGATGTCATGCGTACCGGAGCGACGCGGTTCGACGAAGTGGTCTTCCGTCAAAACAAAGGCGTTTGAATCGTCGATCGCTGCGTAACCTTGGCGGGAAAGAATCCCTTCTTCGAGTGGAATGACCCCGTCCGCATGATCGAGCGTTCGCGCCGTTCCTTTTAACGTCCGAAGTGGTCCGCCGAACGTATAGCGACTGTAGTAGGTACTGAAGTTCCCTAAGACATCGATATAGAGTGTGTTCGCAGCGAACGGTCCCTTCGTATAATGCAGATGGACGTGTTCTGTGATGATTTGCAATTCTTCCTCATTTTCGACGATGCGGTAAGCAGGTACCGGGAAATCACGATTGAAGACCGTTTGGGTCGGTCGATCTTCGAATTGTCCATCCGCCGCGTATTCGAGTCGAATCATCCGACTCGTCAATACCGTGAAACGGTAGACATCTCCTTGGATAATAGCGTCTGGTCGTGCTTGTGGTTTCATGTCGCGCGTGTAGAAATGGGATTCATCAATTGTTCGCATACGGGTTCGGGACTTGCGCCCCTTTCACTTCCTTCCAGGCTAAGTAGTGTGCAACCGATTACACATCTAGTGTATAAGAGTTCATGTTCCCACTTCAAGGAAGAATCAACCCAAAAATGTCCCGCACCAGAAAACAGATGCGGGACAAATAGTCATAATAAAGGTGAAATCAAACGTGAGAGTGATTCAAAAATCCGGAAGCGGAGTGGTCGTTTGACATAATCATTCGATGATAACTGAATCGAAACGTCAAAATCAGCGATGAAGTCGCGCTCGAGCTGTTCGGTACTTTCCGTGTCATACAGGAACGCCATCAGTTCATAGTTGAGAACAAAGCTGCGAATGTCCATGTTCGCCGTTCCAACGGCACCAATCTTCCCGTCGACGAGGAACAGTTTCGCATGGATGAAATGACGATTGTACGTGTAAATTTTGACACCATCCTTCAAGAGCGGTCCGAAGTAGGAGCGGGTGCCGTAATAAGACGTAAAGCTATCACCTTTACCCGGTGTCAGGATCCGGACGTCGAGTCCAGCACGGGCTGCGAGTCGAAGCAACGTCATCGTCTCGTTGTCCGGAATCAAATACGGTGTTGCAATCCAGATTGAACGTTGTGCTGAGATGATAGCAGCAATCAAGGCGTTTCGAATCGCGGGGTCCTTCGAGGTCGGTCCGCTCGTGACGATTTGAATCGCTCCGTCCGTTGCGAGGTCGTGTTTCGGGAAATACTGATGAATCGTCTCTTCCCCCGCAAACGTTTCCCACGTATCTTCCGATTCGATTTGAGCATAGATCCAGTCGTCGAGGAACGTCGCTTGCAACTCTTTGACGGCACGCCCTTCAAGACGTAAATGCGTATCGCGCCAAAAACCGAACTTCTTGCTCTTGCCATCGTACTCATCTCCGACGTTCAATCCACCGGTGAAGCCGACCTTTCCATCAACGACAACGATTTTTCGGTGATTCCGGAAGTTTGCCGTAAAAATGAACAACGGACTTGAAATCGGATCATAAGCTGCGATGTGTGCTCCAGCATCGCGAAGTGGACGAAGGAAGTTCTCACCGAGCATATAACTTCCGAGTCCGTCATACATGAAACGCACCGTCACACCCGCTTCGAGTCGCTCGATCAATGCTTCTCGAATTGCTTTCCCCGTCTCATCGTTCCGATAGATGTAGTACTGGATGTGAACGTGATGTTGCGCTTGACGAATCGCGTCAAGAATCGCTGGGAACGTCTCTTCTCCATTCGTCAAAATGTCACTTGCTGTATGAACGTCTACCCCACCACCACCAAAGTTACGAATCGTGTTCGCGAGTTTCAAGTGATTTGGTGGCAACTCACTGACGGCAAGCGACCGGACTGGACGAATCGCTTGTTTGAGCAATTTCCGTTCGTCATGCGAACGACGATTCCGGCGACGCCGTCGCGGATTACGACCAAACATCAACCAGATAATGACACCGAGAATCGGTAAGAAAATCAGGACGAGGAACCAAGCAATCGTTGATTCTGCTGTCCGATTTTCGATGAAAATGATCATGATGACGGCGAGCGGCACGACCGTCGCTGAAATCGTTAAGACATAAAATAAATAACCAAGTTGATATAGTCCCCAAATGATGCCCCCGGCGACTAAAAATACGAGTGCGAATTGTAAAATCCGGTTGCGCACAGATTTTCCTCCTTCAATTAACATACCTTCACTAGTATTCTTTCCCCATTCACTATGAAAATATAACAAAAAAGAGAAACCGCAGATACGATTTCTCTAAAGATTGACCTCTTATCTAAATGTTTCTTCATACATCTCACGACCAGGAATCGGATCGTTCAAAGATGCCCAGTCCGTTTCGTATTCCTGGACGAGACACGTGTCAAGCAACGCTTCGAGTTTCGCTTGTTCTAGTCCGATACCAATCAAGACGAGTTCCGTTCGTCGATCCTCGTCTGATGCAAAGCGACCGGCATATTCCATGTTCGACGCGTATCCTGCCTGATTGAACAATAGAGCCATCTCAGGACGGGTCGCAAGGAACAAAAAGCCTTTCGCTCGGACGACTTCTTGCGGCCAATCTTCAATTAAGGCAAGCAAACGCTCAGGGTGGAATGGGACGTCCCGCTTGTAGACGAATGAACTGATTCCATACTCTTCCGTTTCCGGAATATGTTCTTCAGCATTCAACTCACGGATCCAACCGGCACTTGCTGCCGCTTGTTCGAAATCAAATAGATCAACGTCTAAGATCTCTGCCGGATCAACTTGACCGTATGTCGTCTCAATCAAGCGAGCAACTGGATTCAAAGCCTTTAAGTAGCCGATGACGGTGTGACGTTCTTTTGGTGTCAGCCGATCGACTTTATTTAAGACAATGATGTCCGCGAACTCGACTTGATCGACGAGTAGATCGACGACTTCACGCACGTCTGTCTCATCGACTGCTTGTTTCCGTTCAATCAATGATTCGCCGGATTCGAAATCCTTCAGGAAACGGTAGCCATCGATGACCGTAACCATCGCATTGATTTTCGTGACGTGTGACAAGTCGATTTCACTGTCCGGATCCTTGTATGTGAAGGTCTGGGCGACCGGAATCGGTTCCGAGATCCCACTTGACTCGATGACGATGCCGTCTAGATTACCTTGGTCGACGAGCCGTTTGACTTCGAGCAATAAATCATCCCGCAACGTACAGCAAATGCAACCGTTCGAGAGCGTGACGAACGATTCTTCTGTCCGCGAGAAACCACCTTGCTCAATCAATGCTGCGTCAATGTTGACCTCACTCATGTCGTTCACGATGATCGCGAGGCGGCGACCTTCGCGATTATGTAGCAAATGGTTCAATAATGTCGTTTTACCGGATCCAAGATATCCAGATAAAACGGTGATCGATATCGGTTGCATCATCATTCATCTCCTAAAACGTAATAGTTACGCTTTATAGATTAACTGACTTTTCTATTGGCGTCAATCGGAATCATTTCGATTTATTTTTCATATAAGAAAAAAGCCGACGCTTGTCGACTTTCTCCATCACTCATTTTTGAATCGGTAAGTCCCACGTCGCACCGATCAAATCCGTAATTCGCTTTGCGGCCTCGTGGGAAAAACCAGCAATCGTGTAATGATTCGTATCTGCAATCACATGGAATATACCATTCGGTAAGTGGTCTGCAAACGCAGCATGAGCTGCATTAATTTGTTCGGTCAATGCCGGATTCAACCAACTTTCTGGCATACCACCTGCCCAGTTCGAAGCAGACAAAACGAGAACCGGCTGTGTCACTTCTTCAATCAAGGAAAGAATCATCTGATTATTCTCCTCGACCGTTTGCCATTCGTCAAGCGTTCCCCGCCAATGCCCTGGCGTTGCAAAATGTCGCCACATCGGTAATTGGTCGGCTTCCGGTAAGACGCTGAACATCTTTTTACCAATTCGATCAGGAATCATCCAAGCAATCGGTCGAACATGACTAAGGAAATAGAGGAAACGATTCCACTCCTCTTGCGTTCGTTCATACCAGTTCGGTAATGCCGCATCAACATCCGGATGCGATGGATCAAGTAAGACGATGCCACGAGTCTCATCCGCAAACAGTCGACCACTCGCGAGCGAGATATATGCTCCAAGCGAATGACCGATGAAGACATATGGTCCATCGACACGAAGGATCCGTAAGACGTCCGCGAGCTCATCCGCTTGATGCGAAAAGAGACGTTTATTTTTCCCACGACTCGAGCGACCATAACCAAGACGCGAGTATTCAAAGACCCGTCCTCGTTTTAATAATTCAGTTCGTAACCAGCCCCATTGATGTCGATTCGACATCATTCCGTGATCAAGGACGAATGTGACGTCCCCACTTCCCGTCAGCCGAGTATCAAACCGACCAGCTGATGTTTCGACGATATATTCCATATGCTACCCCTACTTCCATTCATTCAAATAACGATATTTTTAGCTCATACCCAAGAATGTTCAAATAATCAAACAGCTGAGATCGATGATGGTAGAGATGGACTGCAGCTTCAATTACCCACCCGTTCATCGAATCGTCAACACCCCAGTACGTCGGACGCGTCACGAATCCGGTCGTTACTTTTTTGTGATAGACACGAAACGCGCGATCGATGCGGTCACAGAGCTGATCGCGCGTAACAGGCGCTGCATAAAATGTCTCCATCGTTTCAGCCGTCGCTCCGGATGCAATCAACAAATCGGCTTCGAGCAACACAGCAAGATGAACCGCCACTTCGCCAACAGTCCGTTTGCCAGCGATTGGCCGTGCGTCCCAATCCTTCGCCTCAATCTTATCAAATAACACTTTCGACGTTTTGACACCTACTCCGACATGGCGAATGAGAGCACGCTCCCAATCAGTCATCTTCTTTTCCCCAAGCAATCGCGCGGTGTTCAAGCTTCTTGACGAATGCATCCTTTCCGGCAATATAGGCTTCGATATCATACGGATATGTTGCAGCCAACTGTTCTTTTAATGTCCCATAAGCATTAGCTTCTTCTGGATGCGCGCGCAAGTAGTCACGAAAGACGAGATGCCGCTCGATTTCCGGATTCCCCTTCGCATACAGATGAATATGGTGCGTCCGTTCGTCTTCGCCTTTTCGGTAATAGCGTCGTCCAGGCATCCCAAATTCACCCTTCGCTTCGTAACCGAGTGCTTCCATTGATTCGTTAAACTGCTCGATTCCATCAAGGGAATTAACGACAGGTAAGATATCGATGATTGGTTTTGCTGCGAGTCCCGGAACAGATGTACTTCCCATATGATGAATGCTATTTAGACATGCCCCAAACACGTCTCGTAATTGTTCCGCTTCTCGTGCGTATTCACTCGCCCATTCTGATTGGTACGGTAACACAATGACTTGTCGCATGTTCGTCCCCCCTCTCGTCTCAGTATGCCAGTTTTTAGGGTAAAACAAAACGACCTTCCGCTTTGGAGGTCGTTTTGTTAAACGTAATGTTAGCTATTCGTTAATCCTTGAGATAATCGTGCAGTTTCACAGGTCCACCAAGTCGAAGATCAGCGATGATATGCTGAGCATCGACAATCTTTCGAACTGGGAAATCAGCAAGGGGTGCCATGACATGTTCAAATAATTGAAGACGTGCCGGTCCACGGTATGCTTCTTTAATCTCAAGATCCGTGATTTGACTGCGCGTCAGTTCAGAAATGATCAACTCACCTTGATATCCGCGATGTTGTTTGAGCATGAACTGTGGCGCACTAACGATCGACTGTGCTTCTTCGACTGCCATCGGGATATATTTGTATCCCATCGTCGCTTGAGCAACACGGAGTGAATGATAGTCAAGTGTCCCAACGAGGACATCATTATCGATATACAGCCGTGGTGATCCATATTTTTTTGGAAAAGCAGCTACTTCACGACCAGAGGCGATCGCCGGCTGATTGTTGACGTACATCGAGAGGTAAAACTCGCCGATTTCTCCTTGATAACGTACCGGAATAACTTGTCCGCACTCGAGATAACTCCCAAGACCCGTACTATCCGGCATATTGATGATCTCAAACTTGATCTGATTGCTCAGTACTTCAAGCGGTTCCGGAACGACTGCTTGTAACGCTTCGATGTCCGTCTCATAGATGATGTTCAAGTATTCCCGATTCCGAAAGAAGATATCGACTGCCGGAAAGACGGGAGCATTGATTGGCGTCGCAACAACATGTTTTACATCTTCCTGTCTCATCTGAGTTCCTCCTTTAATCGTTCAGTAAAGCAGCAAAGCGTGCGACACTTGTTTCAAAATCAGGAACCGTCTGCGCCGCTTGCGCTTCTTCGACGATTTCTTGAATGAGTGAGTTGAACGGCGTTGCGATATCGTACGTGTGCCCGTACATCGTGACGATCCCATTGATGTAACGAATCTCAGTCGGTTGCCCCTTTTGTAAGTCCTGCAACATACTCGCTTCTAAATCGCGCGATCCGTACATCAATTGTGGCACGGTGATCAATTTTTCATCGATATCATCTAGTGTCGCGTAGTTTGCCGGCTCAAACGTACTCATCGGAGCGAACGTGATGCCATGGGCATGACCGACTTGAACGACTTCCTGCATCGTATGAAGCGCTGCCCGTAATAAGACAGGATGATCGAGCACGTCGCCATACGTCCCGTTACAAGCAGCGGATAACCCACTGAACGTACTATTGATAACGAGTTTTGACCATTTCGTTCCCGGTAGATTATCGGAGATTTCCGTCCCACCGATGTGATCGAGGATTTCCTTCAAGTGAATGATTCGATCTGTCGTCTTCCCGTCTAGTTCACCGATTTGCATCGCATACGTCTTGAAGTGATCGTAGTTTGACGTCAAGCGTGACTCCCCTGGTCCGACATACGTCGCTCCGAACTCGACGGACCCCGCGATGATGCGTTCGCTTGGAATCTGTTGTTGTATGAACTCTTCCGGTACACCGTTTTGCAAGGAGACGAGGATCCCGTCTTCCTTCAAGATTGTCCGCACTTTTGTAAGAACCGGTTCATTGTAAACCTGCTTCGTCAGCAATAGCACGATATCGTACATCTCTGTGATGTCATCCGGATGAATCGCATGAACGGATTGCGTTAAATCCGGTCCAATGACGTGTGCGCCTTTTGTATTCAATGCCTCGATATGTGCGCGATTCGTATCGATCAGATCGACACCCACACTTTGTTGACTCAAATAAGCTCCCATAATGGTTCCGAGTGACCCTGCTCCGTAAATTCCGATTTTCATTTCTATCACCTCTGGTATTTACGATATACTGGTTTCATCATAAACAGAAATATATATAATTGTATATTTTGATAACCTGTAGGTTATGTCAGGAGGATATCATGGAACTCTTACATTTGAATTACTTTCGTCACGTCGCAGAAGAATTGAACGTGACGCGTGCTGCCGAACGATTATTCATCAGCCAACCTGCCCTCAGTGCAACGATCAAGAAACTCGAACGTGAATTGAACACGACATTGTTTCATCGAAAAGGCAGAACGATCAGTTTGACTGACAATGGTCGACTGTTACTACAGTCGGTCGAAAAAATCGAACACGAACTGACACGTGTTCAGGAACGAATGGCACGGAATGATGCTTCAACGGAAACACCACTCAGTCTTGCTAGTTCGCACGGTCGCTTCATCCAATTGATTCTACGGGAGTTTCTTCTCCCGCAAACGGCTCCCTTGTTCAACTCGGACATCCTCTCGAACCGTGAAATCCTGAGCGGTCTGCTTCGTCAAGAATTCCATTTCTCGATCAGCTTCATGGAACTCAAACATCCGCTCATTACGAGTGAACCAATCGTTGAAGAGGATATCGTCATCACTTATCCAGCTTCCTATTCAGAGAAAGATGCAATCAAAGTGCTCTATGCAGATGCCACCGAGACTGCCTTTTTGTTCCCGTCCCACAATAAGGACTACAACCGCTTCATCCAATTGAAGATGGCAGAACTGAACATCTATGCCGATACCACGCATTACATCGATGACGTCTCGCTTCAGATCGCCTTACGCCAGCAACGGTATTTCAGCTTCGTTCCTGTTTCCGTCTGTCGCGAGATGGGGCTTCCCTTCATTATGGACGATGTATTTACAGTTACGTCACAACTCTATATGTCGCATGCGACGGATCAATTGACGGTCGAGCAAGCAATCATGTATGAACGCATTAAACGGTTTTTACTCTCGCAACGAGCATATCTAGCCAAATAAAAACGGGCGCCTGCATATGCAGACACCCATTTTTCATATTTTACTTCGTGATGAAGTAACGTGATTGATCAAGATGATCCTTCGCTGTATAGATATTGAGTTTGTATGAGCCGTTCGTCAATGCTTGACGCATCTTCAAGACGTAGTTCCCGTGCTGATCCGCTACGTCTTGTGCGATCAATTGGTAACCAGACTCTGTTTTTTGGTAAAGGCGGACGATTTGACGTTTTTCGACTTTACCTGTCAACGTCTTTTTGCCTGACCAGTTTTTAACCGGATACGTGTTCTTGATCGTGAACGACGCTTTTTTCGTGATCTTGTTCGAGATGTCTGTCGACTTGACCGTGTACGTGCCAGTCGTTAGACCCTTCTTGACCGCGATTTTGAAGCCGCTTGCTGTCGTTTTCGCTTTTGCGATTTTCGTTGATCCTTTGTAGAGCGTGACGTCAAGACCTTCCGTTGCTTTACCACGAAGGACCGTTGATCCGTAGACTGCTGACTTTTTATCGATTGCTGGTGTTGCAACGACACCTGTTCCGACTGTGACGTTTGTTTCTGTTTTCATGAAGCTAAGTTCTGAGACGACCGTCAACTTGTCGCGTAATTTGAGCGGACGTGTTGCGACTTCGTATTGACCGGCTTCGTTTGCAGTTGCTGTTCCAAGGATTTTATCACCGAGTTTAACCGTGACTTTCGCGCCCGGAACGGCTTGACCTGTGACGACTTTTGCACCTGGTTTGACTGCTTTTGCCGAGACCGTGAAGTCTTTCATCGGCACGTTCATGTTGAATGTCAGGAACGTACCCGTTTCACCTGGACGCGTTACCCCTGTGTTCGTGACGCCTTCATACCGCTTGACGTACGGCGCTGCTGCGACCGCTGAATCAAAGCTGACCGTCATCGGCTTGCTTGCGACGAGTGACCAGTTGTCATCGGCTTTATAATCAACAGGTTGTTTCGCTTTGATGAAGTCCGAAATGACGTTCCGTGTCTCGTAAGCCGATTTGTAGACGATGTTCTTGCCAGCGCCGACACCTGGGAATGTCGCACTTCCTGCACGGTAGTCATTCGTCGCAACAAGAAATTCTTGATCGTCTGCGATCGCTTTCCCTTGATACTTGATGTTTTGGACACGGTTAGCATCTTTATTTATTTCAACGCCATTATAGTCGAATTTCGCAGGTTGCGTGATATCGATTTCATATGTCAAACCATCGAGAATATCGAAGTTGTAGCTGCGGAAGTCTTTGTTCAACAAGTTCGTTTGCTCAGAACCAACTTGATTGAATTGACCGGCAGACATTTCAAGCCAGTTTTTCACGTCTGCTCCAGTAATTTTCACTACTTGTAGTGTGTTTGGATAGACATAGAGATCGGCAACATTTTTTAATGCAATTGGTCCTTTTTTAATTAATGTATAATCATTTGCATTTACTTGATTTCGTCCGCCCGTTTTGAAAGGTGCTGCTGCCGATAGTAAAGGAAGATCTTTGTATTTGGCAAGATCCGTATTTTCTTTTAGTTGTTTCTCGACATACCATTTTTGAGCATTTGTGACGAACTGAACCGAGTCATCATCTTGCGCGAGGGCGAAGAAGCTCTGGATATCGTCATTGATCGTACCGACTTCTTGACGAATGTAAGCAAGTGTTCCTTCATGCGCTTTTTCGATCAACTTGACGGCTTCTACATCTGCAGCCGTGTCTTTCGTCACGTCCGCTAGTTTAGCGCCAGACGTATCAACGATCCATTTCCCGTCGACTTGCTTTAACTGAAGATCGATGACACCGACGTTTTTCCCTTGCGTGTTTGCCATGACGACTGGTTTCCCATTGATTAAGCCTTTTTCTTTATCAACATTCGGTAGTTTGTTGAACGCAGAATCAGCTGCTGGGAATTTCCCGTGTTGGTGACCTGTCATCAAGACATCGATGTCTTCGACTTTCGTCAACGCATAACCGACGTTTTCATCACCGTCTTTTTGATCTACTGTATCCCCAATACCTGTGTGTGCGAGTGCAACGACGACATCTGCGCCTGCGTCTTTTAATTTCTTCGCAGTTGCTTTCGCAGTCGGGATGATATCTTCTGCTGTTACTTTTCCAGTAAGTTTCGATGAATCCCAAACCATGATTTGTGGCGTGACGACTCCGAACACACCCACCTTGACTGTTTTCATATCACCGTTTTGATCTTTGACTTGACGTTCGATGATTTGATAGTCTTTTCCATCTTTATTATAGTCTGAGACGATTGGTTTTTTCGTAACGGCATCCAACACGTTCGAGTTAACGAATTTGATTGAACCGCTTGAAGCACTCATCGCTGACTTCAGGAAGTCGAGTCCGAAGTTGAATTCATGGTTCCCGAGCGTGACTGCGTCATAACCGAGATACTCCATCAATTCGTACATCGGGTGTTTGCCTTTGTTTCCTTTGTCATATTGATTTTTGACGTAATCGCCAAACGGTGTCCCTTGAAGTGTGTCACCGTTATCGAACAAGAAGCTGTTTGTTGCGCCCACTTCCGTTTGTTGTTGTTTGATGACCGTAGCGGCTTTGACAAGACCGATCGTTTCGTCCTGTGCATCCTTGAAGTAATCGTAGTTCATTGAGTTCGTATGTAAATCCGTTGTTTCTAAGAAGCGTAACTTGACGACACTGTTGTCGGCAGCAAGTGTCTTAACTTGAACGACTGGTACGAGCATCGGTGCGATCAACGTCGACGCGATGACAAGTTTGGTAGCTTTTTTCATATGGTTTTCCCCCCAGGATGTTTTGACTGCTTCATTAATTTAGCATGGTTCGATTATAGCTAATAGTCCTTTCAAATAGGTCGGACATCCGTCTTATTTAACCTACTTAACTAATTCCAAATACTGGCTTTACATTGTTGATTTTCCCTTTACAATTCATGTGTTAATGGTAAAAAAAGGTGTTTTACATCGTTATTATGATTCATACAAAAAAACGATACTTTTTCAGGATCTAGTCCTGCAAAAGTATCGTTTTAATTAATGTAGAATGTATCTGTTCATTCTCGACTCCTACAGAAAAAGAAAGCACGCTCTTCGCTTTCGTCAGGATCAGGTAAGACCCGGTGATTCCGCTACTTATCATCCGCTTGTGGAAAGCGAGAATGAGAGCAACGTTCATCGTCTGGATTCATGGCACAGAATTTTCGCTACTCCATGTTCCCTTACACCGTTTTCTCCGGTTTCCGACGGACGACATAACCGAGAATACCAGCAAGTAACGCAAGTCCTGCGGCGTAAAGTACCGTCCATCCTGCTGTCTGTTGAGCGAATTCGAATAAGACGTCACTGCGCCACTTCATCGCGAATTGAACATATGAAGCTTGACTGACGATGAAGCTAATGACACCAATCGCGATCGCAAAGATGAACGGATCGATAATCGACTTGAAGCTTCGAATACTACAAACGAAGTAGATCGCAAACGACACGAGCAACAACACCCAGTACGCACTCTCACTTGAGACGTTTGGTGCCGTCGTTCCAGCTGATTCCGCATCGATCGCTTGGATCGTCTGCCGTGCGACACCGTAATCAACAGGGTCGAGCTTCAATTGTGTCGCTGACAAGTCAGGGCGTTCTCCACCGAGGAGCGTCAACAACTGTTCCGTCACCCGGTCCGTATCAATCCCGTCGACGACTTTTTGAATCGAGTCATTGAGCTGATCCGTCGATGTTTCCCCATTCAACATCGAGACAGGAACTTCTACGTTTGCTCCAAGGACGTCTGCTTGATAGACGACTTGACCACCGTGGATCCAGTCGTACATCCCACCACTTCCGGCGTTCAGACTCGCGACAGTCAATGCTGTCCGTAGTGAAGAATCTCCGTCATACTCCGCTTCATCCTGTACCGTAAAGACGAGTTGCAGTGTGCTCGCAAACATCAAGATCAGCAAGCTGGCGCGTCCGGCTGCCGTTAAACCGGATAACTTCTGCGGGAAGAACGCCATCCAACCAAGTAGACTGACGACGAGGAGTGGTAAGATTCCACTCATCGCGTAGCCATCTTGTAGCGCAAGGAACGGTACATCATTTCCTCGACCGGTAAGTACAAACCAAATGATACCGACCGTTAAAAAGAAACTGACCGAGCGAATCGTCCAACCGAGACGACTTGCTTTAATCCGTAACACTAAAAATAGCAAGACGGTCAAACCAATTCCAAAAACGGAATAAAGTAACGTGCCGTAAGAGACATCAAACGTAAGTGGTGCAAGAACCTGCTTCAAGTCGATTCCGAACAATGACAAGACGTCACCGGCAGAACTCGCATCGAGCACCTGATTGATGATCCCTTCCCGGACTGCACTCGGCATCGTGATCGACAGTCCACCGACGAACAAGAGCATGAGTGAAACCGTGATATCTGTATCATTCCATGAGACGTCTGCCTGTTGCATCTGCATTACCAGATCTTGATAGTCTGAGGACGAAGTAATCTGTGAAGTCAAAAATGTCATCGCGCTATAGATGACACCGAAAAAGATGAGACCGATGAGGACGCCAAACAGGACATCCCAGACGGAAAACCGTCTTTGTTTCCTTTCTTGCCTTGACTCCATCCTAGTTCCTCCTTTTTATGTCTGATGTTTGAATATTCCTGCTTCAGCGAAACCAAAAACATCAAATTCATTCAACAGCCATTATATCCCACCATTTCTCTGACTGTCTCCACTGATTTCCATAATAAAAACCGACCTCTCAAAGTGAGAAGCCGGTTGAACGATCTGGTGCCATGGTATTTTTCTCTATTAGATACCTTCGTACGCTTGTTCCATGATTGTCCGTAACTCAGCGACAAGCGGCATCTTTGGATTTGCTGTCGTACATTGATCTTCGAAAGCATCGACTGCCATCTTGTCGAGTTTTGACTCGAAGTCTGCTTTTTGAATGCCTTGCGCCTTAAATGACATCTTGATGTTGAGACGTTGTCCAAGATCAGCAATGGCTTGGATGAGGGATTCGACCCCTTGTTCCGTCGTTGCTGCCGGAAGACCGAGGTAGCGAGCGATGTCCGCATACCGTTCATCAGCGACGAACGATTCGTATTTCGGGAATGCTGCTAGTTTCGTTGGACGTGACGCGTTATAGCGAATGACGTGTGGCATCAGGATCGCGTTCGTCCGTCCGTGTGGTGTGTGGAACTCCCCACCGATTTTGTGCGCGATCGAGTGGTTGATTCCAAGGAACGCGTTCGCGAATGCCATCCCTGCCATCGTTGACGCATTGTGCACTTTTTCGCGTGCTTCGGCGTCGGACCCGTTAGCATATGCTCGTGGCAAGTACTCGAAGATCATCTTGATTGCTTTCAGCGCTAATCCATCCGTGTAGTCGTTCGCAAGAACTGAGACGTATGCTTCTGTTGCATGCGTCAAGACATCCATTCCGGTATCAGCTGTAATTGAAGCAGGTACCGTCATGACGAATTCTGGATCAACGATTGCGACGTCTGGTGTCAACGCATAGTCAGCAATCGGGTATTTGACGTTTTTCTCTTTATCCGTGATGACGGTGAACGGTGTCACTTCTGAACCCGTACCAGACGTCGTCGGAATCGCGACGAACTTCGCTTGACGACCGAGTGTCGGGAATTTATAGGCACGCTTACGGATATCAAGGAATTTTTGACGCAAGTTTGAGAACGTTTCGTTCGGTTGTTCGTAGAAGAGCCACATTCCTTTCGCAGCATCCATCGCCGAACCACCACCTAAGGCGATGATCAAGTCGGGTTTGAAGTCACGCATTGCTTGGGCACCCGTCTGAACAGTCGTCGCAGATGGATCTGGTTCGACTTGGTCGAAGATCCGGTAACTGACGGACTGTGGCAAGTTTTGAATTACTTTATCGGCATATCCGAATTGCACCATTGTTGGATCAGTGACGATCATGACGCGTGAGACATCAGTCATCGACTGCAAGTACTGAACAGAGTTCTTTTCGAAATAGATTTTTTCAGGCACCTTGAACCATTGCATGTTCACGCGTCGTTTCGCCACCTTTTTGACGTTGAGTAAGTGTTTCGCCGTTACGTTCTCAGAAACAGAGTTTTTACCGTATGATCCGCAACCAAGTGTCAGTGATGGTGTCAACTCGTTATACAGATCACCAATCCCACCATGAGCAGATGGACTGTTGACGAGGATTCGGCAAGCTTTCATCCGGAGTCCGAACGCTGTCATCAAATCATCGTTCGTCGTATGAATGACGGCTGTATGACCGAGACCACCGATTTCAAGCATCTGTTCAGCAATCATGAACGCTTCTTCAGTTGAAGCGACACGGTACGCACCGAGGACGGGACTGAGTTTTTCATGAGACAGTGGTTCTGCTGCTCCGACGTGCTCGAGTTCCGCGACGAGCATGACGGTTGTTTCCGGAACGTTGATTCCGGCTTTTTCAGCAATCCATGTCGCAGGTTTACCGACAATGTCCGCGTTGACGGCACATGTATCGGTCTTGATGACGAGTGCTTCAAGGCGTTGTTTTTCTTCTGGTGTACAGAAGTAACAACCGAGTGCTTCCATTTCCGCACGGACCGTTGCATAAATCTCTTGGTCGACGATGACGGCTTGCTCAGACGCACAAATCATCCCGTTATCAAACGTTTTTGAGAGAACGAGATCGCTGACTGCCCGTTTTACTTTCGCAGATTGTTCGATGTAGCATGGAACGTTCCCTGGTCCAACACCGAGTGCTGGTTTCCCCGTTGAGTACGCTGATTTGACCATTCCTGCTCCACCTGTCGCAAGGACCATCGCGATTTTTTCATGGTTCATCAAGACTTTCGTTGCTTCAAGTGATGGTTCTTCGACCCATTGAATGCAGTCTTTTGGTGCGCCTGCCTTGATGGCTGCGTCGCGGAGTGTTTTCGCTGCTTCGACGGAACACCGTTGTGCCGATGGATGGAACGCGAAGACGATCGGGTTGCGTGTCTTAATCGCAATCAATGCTTTGAACATCGTCGTTGACGTTGGGTTCGTGACGGGTGTGACACCACAGACGACACCGACTGGTTCAGCAATGTATGTGATGCCATTTTGGACATCTTCTTCTAGAATCCCGACTGTTTTTTCGTGACGTAGACTGTTATAGATGTATTCTGTCGCAAACATGTTTTTAATCATCTTATCTTCAAAAACTCCGCGTCCTGTCTCTTCCGTAGCGAGACGCGCGAGTTCGACGTGCCGTTCCAGTCCGGCAAGTGCCATATCCCGAACAATCGTATCGATTGTTTCTTGATCGAATGTCATTAATTCCTGTATCGCAAGTTGCCCTCTTTCAACAATTTGTCCGATTGCTTGCTCGATCGGTGTTGCCGTCGATTTTGTTTTTTCTTTCACAGCCATGAGTGGTTTCCTCCCTGTCGTGGAACGAATCTGAGTTTGATTTGCCAACCATTATGTTAGGAATGCCAAGCTGTTTTTCAATAGTTTGTGCTTTCCTTCACAAATCAATCATAACCCCTTTTTCCTATTTTGTGCATGACCATCCTGTGAATTCCCTCACACCATTGGTAGCGTTTACATCTATTGTCACTTCTTCTTTTTCATCATTTAGCGTCATGTACGATGACGTGTGCGATTTATCACACCTCGCATTTTCCTGACTTGATAGCCGTTTCATCATCTTGTATTCTGATATGGGGTACATATTAAGAGCTACCACTAAAGGAGGACACTTGAATGTCAGTCGTACAGGAAATGCTAGCCTTCAACGAGCGATTCGTCGCTGAAAAACAGTATGAGCAATTCGTTTCGGATAAATTCCCGGACAAAAAGGTCGTCATCTTGACGTGTATGGATGCCCGTTTGACGGAACTTCTTCCTCACGCCCTTGGTCTGAAAAACGGAGATGCAAAAATCATTAAAAATGCCGGCGCTATCCTATCGCACCCATTCGGCTCCGTCATGCGCTCGATTCTCGTCGCGTTGTACGCACTGGGGGCAGAAGAAGTCGTCGTCATTGGTCACCATGACTGTGGCATGAGCACGATTGATCCTAAACACATGATCAGCGAGATGAAGGATCGAGGGATCGACCAACAAATTCTTCATACACTCGAAGTATCTGGTGTGGATTTAAATCAATGGTTGCGTGGTTTCACGTCGGTTCAAGAGAGCGTTGCCCACTCGGTCAGCCTTGTGAAGAACCATCCGTTATTGCCGCCTGGTACGAACGTCCATGGTCTCGTCATCGACCCGGGAACTGGTAAACTCGACGTCGTCGATTGCTAAAGCACTCTCTTATAGAAGAAACGCAAACAGATTTAGATATCTTCATAGGTCTCAGCTTGGTGACAACGTGTCATTTTTCTCGTAACGGAGAAGGATGGCACGTTTTTACATGAGCAATTTTCAGTGATCGAAACGCTTCTCATTTCATTCTTCAGGGTATAAAAGAAGGTGACTCTTACAGAACGCTAGAAAGCGTATCATGAAACCCTTTATTACGAGGTCAGACTTTTACTCTTGACAGTGTTCCAACATGGCTGTAAGATACTTTAGTATAGTGCAGTGATAACAAAAGAAAGTGTGGTTTTACTGAATGATAAACGCCGTATTGTTTGCCGTCTTTTTACTATTTATTTTAGCGATCTTCCGCGTCCACATCGTAGTCGCGATGGTCATCAGTGCGTTTGCCGGCGGTCTCGTCGGTGGTCTCGACCTGACTGAGACAACAAAAGCGTTCTCCGATGGTCTTGGTGACGGGGCAGAAATCGCCCTCAGTTACGCAATGCTCGGTGCGTTTGCCGTCGCCCTTTCGAAAACAGGCTTACCGGACGCTCTGGCGCACGCGTTGATTGTGCGTTCACGTGGTAACGCAAGTGCCGCTTCCGTCAAAAAATTAAAAGGATTCATCTTGTTCGCGATTCTCTTGCTTGCGATCAGTTCACAAAACGTTCTACCGATTCACATCGCGTTCATTCCAATCATCATTCCGCCGCTTCTTGGTCTCTTCAATCAGTTGAAGATGGATCGTCGTCGGATTGCAATCATCATGACATTTGGCCTTGTAACACCGTACATGTTCTTACCCGTTGGTTTCGGAGACATTTATCTCAACCAGATTCTGCTGAAGAATCTGAAGGCAAATGGTCTCGATACAGCAGGAGCATCCGTCATCGAAGCGATGGCGATTCCAGCACTCGGTATGGTCGTCGGTCTCTTGATCGGATTGTATTCGTACCGAAAAGAACGGACGTATGAGATGCGTGACATCGCCCCGGACGATTATGAAATTCCGGTCATCACGAAAACGAAACTTGTCTTAAGTGGTATCGTCGTCATCGCGACCTTGATCGTCCAACTGCAAACGGAATCGATGATTCTTGCTGCGACAACAGGACTCATCCTCTTTTTGTTGCTTCGTCTTGTTCGCTTCAGTGAAGCAGATGACGTCATAACACGCGGTATGCGCATGATGTCATTCATCGGTTTCGTCATGATTTCAGCAAATGGATTCTCAAACGTCTTGCGTAAGACGGGAGATATCGAGCCACTCGTCGAGAACTCGAAGTCGTTGATGGGCGATTCCCAACTCGTTGCAGCATTCGTCATGCTCTTGATTGGTCTTCTCGTCACGATGGGGATCGGCTCAAGTTTCTCAACTGTTCCAATCATTGCAGCAATCTTCGTTCCACTTTGTATCCAATACGGATTCAGTTTAGAAGCGACGATCGCCATCATCGGTACATCCGGCGCACTCGGTGACGCGGGTAGTCCGGCATCTGACTCGACACTCGGACCGACAAGTGGTCTAAATGCAGATGGTCAACATGATCACATGCGGGAAACAGTCATTCCGACGTTCCTTCATTACAACATCCCACTCCTCATTTTTGGTACGATCGCTGCGGTTGTATTATAAATTGTGAGACGGATTCGCGGTTACAGCGAATCCGTCTTTTATATTGTCTCCAATTTTTTGCTTTTCATTTCATCGTTGGTTCTCTAAAATAAAAGAATGTATTGAATACAAAGGAGTTGTCTTACGTGTTATCTCAAGTCGTCAACCAAATCTTGCTTTCGCTTGCCGATCTCGGATATTTCGGCATCGCCCTCGGGTTGATGATTGAAATCATACCGAGCGAAATCGTCCTCTCATACGGTGGATTCATGATCTCTCAAGGAACGATCGGCTGGCCGCTCGCCGTCGTCGCTGCCGTCATCGGTGGATTATTGTCGCAATTATTCTTATACTGGTTTGCGCGTTACGGTGGCCGTCCCTTGATTCTGAAATACGGGAAATATGTCCTAATTTCAGAACACCATCTCGATTTAGCAGAGCGCTGGTTCTTGAAATACGGTCAAGGCGTCATCTTTGGCGCTCGTTTCATTCCAGTTGTCCGTCACGCCATCTCGATTCCGGCTGGTCTTGCGAAGATGGATCAAACGAAGTTTTCTCTCTATACGGTTCTCGCGATCATTCCATGGTCAATCCTCTTCCTCTATCTCGGGGAAACACTTGGAACGAATTGGCGCTCGATTAAGGAAGTCGCAGCTCCTTACACGAACGGTGTCTTAATTGCTGCTGTCGTCTTGATCATCCTTTACGTCATCTTTAAGCGCCGTCAACGAACGGTCTGAACAACTAGCAGTCTGTCTTACGACGGACTGCTTTTTTAAACAAACAGGAGGTCCTGCCATGCTCACATCCCCACTTGCTCATTTTCCATTACGTCGCTTGACCGCGTCCTATCGAAATGGCAGTCCAGTCGCGACTGGCATCACTGTCGACGGTCACATCCTATTCGTCGAAAAGACGTTAGATGAAGCGCGTGGTCGTACCGTTTTGTCCATCCATCAATTAAAAGATGAGTGGCGGAAAACAACAATCGTTGCTCAATCGGAGACAGATTTTTCATTCGTCGATCGTTTTCCCGATGGTCGTCTTCTGCTCGTCGCCTCGCGATGTGATGACGACATCGATGGGTCATGGATGCCAAATGCATTTATATATGATAACCAAGGACACTTACTCGATAGCTATTGTCTCGACGATGGAATTCAGAATGTCCAGATTGATGAACAAAGTCAGATTTGGGTCAGTTATTTTGATGAAGGAGTCTATGCTGATGCGATGACGAGCTCAAATGGAGCGTTTGGTCTTGTTGCCTTTAATGATCGAGGACAGGTCCAGTACAAGAATCGTCAGTATCCAATCGATGACTGCTATGCATTGAATGTCTGTTCTTCTAAAGAAGTCTGGTTTTTCTATTATTCCGATTTCCGGTTTGTTCGCATCGGTCAGGACGATTTAGTCTGTGAGGCACCAACGATTGCGTTCTCGCAGTTTGCTCGTCATGATACGTATCTCCTTGCTGCCGATCACGATGATGTCCAGTTACTTCAACAAAACGGAACGGTCTTTCAGCCAATCCGCTCGATTCGCTTCATGACAGAACAAGGTGAAACCCTGTCAGGTGAACTTACAATGCGACATGATTTGATTGTTTTATCGACACCAAATCAGTTATATTTCGGTAAGCTCGATCGACACCTCTCCGCTTTACTTGCCAACGAATGAAAGCTGTTACATGTTTGTTTCATGAATTTCTGATTTTTGAAACCTCTATTTCAAATTTTCAAAAAGACTAGCCGAGTCCTATCCGAGGATAGTATACTCAGCGTTATAGTTATTCGGGCAAGTTGTCTGAACATTATGACGTCACAGTTTTTTTGGGGGAAATGATGAGTTCGAATTTGAAACGCGATTTAACAGCACGACAAGTACAAATGATTGCACTTGGAGGAACGATCGGGGTTGGTCTGTTCCTTGGAGCATCGAGTACGATTGCTTGGACAGGTCCATCCGTCTTACTTGCGTACATGCTAGCAGGAGTCTTTATCTTTTTTATCATGCGTGCACTTGGTGAGATGGTCTACACCCATCCTCACAGTGGTTCGTACGCAAAGTTCGCAAACGATTATATCCATCCGGCCGCTGGCTTTTTGACAGCGAGCAGCAACATCTTTAACTGGGTCGTCGTCGGGATGAGTGAAGTCATTGCCGTCGGTACCTATCTACGCTTCTGGTGGCCGGAACTACCGACTTGGATTCCAGGTGTCGTCGTCATCATTCTCTTGACTCTTGCGAACCTGGCTTCGGTTAAAATGTTCGGCGAACTCGAATTCTGGTTCGCCTCAATCAAGGTAATAACGATTCTTCTGATGATCGTCGCTGGTTTCGGTATCATCTTCTTCGGATTAGGGAATGATGGAAATCCGGTCGGTTTCTCAAATCTGTGGGAGAACGGCGGCTTCTTCACGAATGGTTTCACCGGCTTCTTCTTTGCGCTCTCAATCGTCTTCGCCTCTTACATCGGTGTTGAGTTGATCGGCGTGACAGCTGGAGAAACAAAAGATCCAGAGAAAAATATTACGAAGGCTATCAATGGTGTCGTCTGGCGAATTTTGATTTTCTACGTCGGATCCATCTTCATCATCGTCACGGTCTATCCGTGGAATGAGTTGTCGGATCTCGGTAGTCCGTTCGTTGCGACATTTGCGAAAGTCGGTGTGACGATTGCTGCCGGTATTATCAACTTCGTCGTCATTACAGCAGCATTATCCGGCTGTAATTCAGGGATCTTCAGTGCTAGCCGAATGATTTATACGTTAGCAGAAAAAGGACAAGTGCCTTCCTTCTTCTTGAAGGTCAACAAACGTGGGATTCCATTCTACACAGTCCTCGCTATTTCTGTAGGTATTTTCTTCGGTGTCATTTTGGATATCGTCCTACCGCTCGTTCTTGGAAAGGATACGAATATCTTTGTGTATGTTTATAGCGCTTCAGTACTACCAGGGATGGTACCGTGGTTCGCTATTTTGATTAGTCACATTCGTTATCGCAAACTCGAAAGTGAACGAACACCTTCACATCCATTTAAGATGCCAGGAGCGCCGGTAACAAACTACCTATCGATCGTTGCCCTCTTGACGGTGCTTGTCGGGATGCTGTTCAACGACGAGACACGCGTGTCCATCTTAATCGGTATCGCCTTCTTGATTTTAAGTACGATCTATTACATCGTAAAAGTACCAAAAATCGAAAAATAACAATATTTCTTTCCTCTCATGGCATCATGGGAGGAATTTTTTTGTTCTGTTTTTTATATATTGACATTATTTATCATTAGTGTTAGAGAATTTATTCCGAACATCTACTTCTTAGAACAGCAAATCATTCACGATTTTTATACGATAACTCATATTTCATTTACTATTTTTCTAATAAATCGTTAAAAAATCAGAAAATATAGTCTTTTTATCGAAAGTGTATTTTTATGTTTTAAGGTCTTTTGAACGGGAATAAACTCACCATACACATAATATTTCATGTGTAGAACATCCTAACTAAAATATTTTTACGAAAGAAAGGAGAGATGTAACATGAACGGATTCAATCGTTTCCTACTCGTTCTGATCGGCATTCTTGGCTTGATCAGCGTCGGCCTTCTTGTACTCGGCGTCTATGATGTTCCACGCCTCAGTCCTCTGATTGAACAGTGGCAAGATCAACAATGGTATAGCTACACGATTCTCTCTCTTGGTGGCTTCCTAGCATTCGTATTTGTCATTCTATTATTCACTGGACTGCTCAGCCGATCAAAAGGACAACGTCTTCTGATTCAAACCGGTGACGGTAACATCACCATCTCAAAACAGACAATCGAACGGACAGCGCTTGAGTCAATTCGCGGTATGAATGGAGTTCGCTCCCCGCGCGTGAACGCTGACATCCACTCGAAAAAAGAAACCGTCGCTCTCGAAGTTGACTGTTCCGTCTTCGGTCAAGAAGGATTACCGACGATCGGGAAAGACATTCAAGAACGCGCCAAACATGCAGTCGAATCATTACTTGAACTACCAGTCACGAAAACACGTGTCCGGATTAGTGACACGAAAACAAAAACGTCTGAACGTGTCGTCTAAGACGAAAGAGGAGGAAGATCATGAAAACGAGCGAAGCACTTCGTCCGTATCGCTATCGCCTACTCGGTGGACTAATCGGATTAATCCTCGCCATCTTGTTCTTGACGATCGGTTTCGGGCCAACATTGCTGATCATCGTATTCGCAGCAATTGGTTACTTGATTGGTCAATGGCGAGACAATGCCCTTGATGTCGAGGGATGGATTCAGTTCTTTCAACGGGACTGAACGTAACGTAAAGAGTAGCAAAAAAACAGTTAACTAACATTAAAAGGAGAGATTTCTCATGGCTAACGAAATCAACACTAAACAAAACGAAAACGAAGTCGCACGCGAAAACAAACTAACATTTGAAGATCAAGTCATCAAAAAGATTGCTGGTATCGCATCAAATGATGTCAAAGGGATCCTTTCAATGAGTGGTGGTTTCATGAGTGGGTTGACAGACCGCTTCCGTAGCACAGAAGACATCACGAAAGGAATCGACGCAGAAGTCGGCGAACGACAAGTCGCACTCGACTTAAAAGTCATCGTCGAATACGGCAAAAACATCCCGTCAATTTTCCAAGACGCAGTCTCGAAAATCAAAAAATCAGTTCACGACATGACAGGACTCGATGTCATTGAAATCAACATGCATGTCGAAGATGTCATGACACGCTCTGAGTTCGATGCGAAAAGTAAATCAGCAAAAGAAGAGGAAGAAAAACGCGAGATTAAGTAATCACAATCAAAGTAAAAACTGGAATCGGAATAAATCCGTTCCAGTTTTTTTCTTATTCAAGTTCTTTTAAGATAACCGCTTTATTTAGCACGTCAAACACGTGCGTCACTTTGGCATTCGTCGTCTCAATCTCACGCAGACGATTGAGTACGAAAGAACGTTCTTCGCCTGTCAAAAGAGTTGCGAGTATGGCATAGACGGAGCTTGACTCGTCTTTCATCGTCGGCGTCGCTGATAAACGGTCGTAGCGCGCATATATTTTCCCGTTCTTCAGTTCTTTAGAGATGAACGCCTGGAAAGTCTCGTCCGCTTTACCGATCACTCCTACTCGTAATCGTTCAATCAAGACTTGATCAATCATATTCACGACTTTGTCATCTGCCCACTTCGATTCATCTTGATTCGCATAGTATAGTTCTGCCGTGAACGGTCCCTCTCGTTTCGCTTGAGCCACTCTTTCTTTTGCAAAATCGAGTAACTGCAATCGTTTAAGTGCCGGCGGTTCTAAATAGTTCAAATGCAGTACATCTGTTGCCTGTTGCAAATCCCAATCGTAAAAATCAACGATATTACCATCAATTTGCTGTCGCTTGAGTAAGGTGGTCTCGATTCGACTCGCAAGCTTTAAATATGACGGTTCACTGAATTGCTTTCCGGCTTGTAGTAACGTTTCCGAAATTCGTATATCGTCAATCCAAGCATTTGTTGCCGTTTTCTCACCTAACTCCCATTTGATATATACCTCTGATCCGCGTTCGACTAAAAAATGATTTTTTAATATTTTCACCTGTTCCTTGAACCGTACTTCATCATCGAGTAGTAATACATATTGCATATACTGACCTAGACTCTCCGACAGGCGTTGGGCATTCGAACGATCATAGGCACGAATGATACCGTTTTGCATATAGTCCTCTTCTACTTGTTGCACGATATCGTCCTCTTGTTTCTGCACGAAATACCAGACTCCTCCCGCTAGCAAAAACATGAGTAGACCAATCCCTAATCCTTTCTTCATGACTCGATCTTGACGCGCTTCGTCTTATCCCAGACGATGACCTCTTTGCGTACCTTACTTTTGATATAAGCATACATTCCGCGAAATAAAAGAATGACGAATAATTGTGCATAGGTAAAGTACATAATTAATCCGACGAGGATATTTTTCGGGGTAGCGGTTCCCTCAAGTTCTTGCGCAGCTAAGATTTGGATTGTATAGACAAGATAGGTCATGAACCAAAACATGATGAGTGGCGTCGTCGCCTCATCAAATGCATAACCGAACAACCCTAGAATCAAGACGATATCAGAAATTAACAACAAGAAAATAAAGAGCAGGTACGTCATGATATGCTGCAAAGAATGGACGAGCGTACTTCCTTTCCAAAAATCTCGTGTCCGAAGTGATTTTTCTAATAGATAAATATTTCCAAGCATCCAACGCGTCCGTTGCTTCATGTATACTTTCATCGTTTCCGGCTCTTGTTCCCACGTCTCCGCCTCGTATACGACAGGAAGTGTATAACCGAGTGCCGTGATGCGCATCGTCAATTCCGCATCCTCTGCCAGTGCATATGGATCGTATCCGCCTAATTCTTCGATGACATCTCGTTTCAACAGCATGTTTGTTCCTGCTAAAGATCCAGTCTTAAATGCTTTCCAGCGACCACTTTGCATGATCAACTGAAACACCTGAAATTCAATTGCAATCATCCGCGTCAGCAGGTTCGTCGTTGCATTGATCGTCTTGACGATTCCAACCGCTCCGCAAGCATTCTTTTGAGTCATTGCTTGTTCGACGAGTCGTGTCACTGTATCCGCCTTCGGCTGATTGTCTGCATCAAAGATTAAGAAATATTCGGAATCCGTGATCGATAGCCCATAGTTCAGAACACGTGATTTTCCGATTGGTTCACCTTTTGGGACATGAATGTAATGGACTCGACTGAACATCGTCGTAAATTCCCTGGCAATCTCTTGCGTCTCATCTTGCGACTGATCATCGAGTAAAAACACATCAAGATTCCCTGGATATTTGATTCCCATCATCGCCTCGAGTGTTTGACGCATGACGATGCCTTCATTATGTGCTGGAATCAAAACAGCGACAGACGGATATTCATTTAAAGTAACTACGTCTTTTTTTCCGTACCGATCGAGAATACCGGCAATCGTCAGATAAGAATAATACAGTAAAAGTAACCAAAAGATCGCCATGATGACATTCAAGACGAGATTCATTGCTCCACCACCTTCCGTTGCTTCAGCGTCTCTTCCACAGATGATCGTACAGGAAGAATTTCGACTTGAAAGGGCAACGCTAGCACCGTAAAGCGTTGACGAAGTTCATCCTCGTAACGTTGCCACGCAATCTCCGCACCATGATGATCTGTGTTTTGAAGAAAGATGATGAATTCCTGACGATTTCGTTGTGACATGACGTCATAATGTGCCCGAAATACCTTTAGCCCGGCATCTGTCAATTGTTGCATGATTGTTTTCTTATTCAAACTAGCGTATGGAATTTGAATATGAAGTAACATATTTTGTTCCTGTCGACGATTTGCTCCCGCAATTAAAAAATCCGTTCGATCTAAAAATTCGCTGTAGGAAAGCAATTGGGGTGAAGCGGAGAACCCCTCAAGCAAAGCAACTCGCTTTTGAAGAGATTCATTCTCTTCAAATACACTTCGTAACTGACGTAGGAATAACCAGTATAAAAAGACTCCGACTGAGGATAAGAGATGTTGTCCGATGTAGGACAATTGCAGTTCGTTCGAAGCCTCGTTATACCACGATAAAATCAAATAGAGAAAACCCATGACGAGAACATAACTGATCAATATCAAGAAATTTTTTCTTCCATTCAAAAGAGTCATGACGATCAATACTGGAACCAATAAGAAATGCAGGATTGACGTCGTAATATCGAACGTCACTTGATACAAGACAAGGACAGTAGCCAAGAGACCTACTAATAATAAAAGTGAAAGCGCATATCGCCTCATTGAACCCCTCCTCTTCAATTGTTGAATTCTAAATGTATACCCTTAAAATGGATAGGAGTATCCTATTTTTTCAATGCTCCTCGCGCGTTTAAGGCAGCAAAGATGACCATCGCGATACTAAGAACGGCAGCTACAATCAACCCTTGCCAGTAAACGGACCAATCGATGTCCGGACGGGTTAACACACTACGCATCCCTTCCATGATATAGGTCGTCGGATTGATTGTCGCAGCAATCTTAAGCCACTCAGCTTCAATCAAGTCTTTTGGTACGAACGTCGTCGACAAGAAAATCAACGGAAAGAACAAGAGCGTTCCAGCTTGTGCCGCTTGTGCGTTGCGTGTCTTTAAGGCTACACCGACCGAATAACCCGCAAAGGCGAGTCCGAATCCGAGCGCAAGTAAAATCGTTAAGAAAAAGCCACTGATCCCCACTGGAATCGATAGACCGAGCAAAAATGCCATCCCAAAGATCAATAACGTTTGAACGAATAATTGCAACATACCAGCTAACATCGGTCCGAGAACAATTGCGGTTCGTGAGACCGGTGTCAATAAGAGCCGAGCAAAATAACCGCTTTCGATATCCTTGACGAGTGCTTGACCAGCGCCCCCTGCTCCTCCAACAGCACCCGAGACGATTGAGACAGGAAGAATGAAGTTCAAATAATCGACGCCATCGAATTGAGGTAAATTCGAGATACCGGAGAGACCGCTCGTATAGACGAGCAGGAAAAACACACTGATGATCAAGTTCGGGATAAAGGAGAACGGATTGCGTAACGTCACGAGTAGACTCCGCCGCATCAAAAACCATGTTTCTCGTATCATCTCACGATTCCTCCTTATAGGCTTGCCCTGTTAAACGGATGAATACATCATCAAGTGACGGTTGTTTGACGACAAGTGACGTAGCAACCATCTTCCGTTCGTCAAGGAAGCGGACGACCGCACGTAATGTTTCCGTACCGTGTGATGGAATAATCAAACGATCTTTTTCCTGACGACCAGCGAATACTTCTAAGACCAACCGTTCATCTGCTTTTTCAGCAAGTGTCAACTCGATCCGTTCCTCTCCGTTTGCTGCCTTCAGTTCTGCTGCCGTTCCTTCGGCAATCAATTGCCCCTCGTTGATGATTGCAATCCGGTCTGCTAACTGATCGGCTTCTTCCAAGTATTGTGTCGTCAAGAAGATCGTCGTGCCGAACTCCTCATTTAATCGCCGGACCTCGTTCCAGATTTGCACACGACTTGCTGGATCGAGTCCGGTCGTTGGTTCATCGAGAAACAGAACAGTTGGTTGATGGACGAGTGTCAAGGCGAGATCGAGGCGTCGTTTCATCCCACCGGAGTAAGTGCCGGACCGTCGTTGCCCGTCTTGATCGAGTCCGACGAGTTGTAACAATTCTTCTGCCCGCTTCTTAGCTTCCGTCTGACTTAATCCGAATAACTTCCCCTGTAAGACAAGTAACTCAAGACCGGTCAAATCCTCGTCGATGCCAGTATCTTGAAGGGCGACTCCAATTTGCAAGCGGACTTGTTTTTCCTGTTTGACGACATCGAATTCTTGTATCGTCGCCCGACCTCCGGAAATCGGAATCAACGTCGTTAGCATCTGAACGGTCGTCGATTTCCCGGCACCGTTCGGTCCAAGAAAGGCAAAGATCTCCCCTGCTTGCACGTCAAACGAAATCCCTTTGACGACATCCTTTCCGTCGTACGTCTTCGTCAAGTTCTCGACATGAATCATCTTCATTCCTTCTTTCCTCGAAATCAAAGTCATGTCCAAGATTTTCCCGTTTTTCCTGTTATCGAATCAAAAAAACTTTTATACAGATGGCGTACCTCACAATCTTTTTATACTAACGATTCATCGATATTTTTGCATACAAAAACGCGCTCTCAATAGAGAACGCGAAATCAAAACGTATACTCATTTCATACCTGAAATATTATACCCTTCAATGATGTACTTTTGGAAAATCATGAAGATAATGATAATCGGGATGACCATGAACGTAGCTCCCGCCATTTGCAGTCCATAATTTCCACCGTGTTGCCCTTGAAGTAACGCTAAACCAACAGATAAAGTATATAGTGACTCATCATTCGCAATGATGAGGGGCCATAAGAAACTATTCCATGCCCCAATAAACGTTAATATTCCTTGAACTGCTAAGATAGGTTTTGACATCGGAAGAACGATCGAGAAGAAAATACGCCATTCACTTGCTCCATCCAATCGAGATGCCTCTAACAGCTCGTCTGGAATCGTCGTCATGAATTGTCGAAACAGAAACACGCCGAACGCACCAACTAATCCGGGTAAAACGATTCCCGTCATCGTGTTTGTCAATCCCATTTGGTTAAGCATTAAATAGACTGGAATCATCGTTACTTGCCCCGGGATCATCATCGTGGCGAGTACACCAACGAATAGCAACTTACTCCCTTTAAAACGAAATTTAGCAAATCCATAACCAGCCATTGCTGTTAAGAGTAGACCAAAAAACGAGGCCAACACAATTAAAAGTGTATTTTTCAAATAGGTCAAAAAGTTTAAGTTCACGAATAAATTGACGTAATGCTCAAAAGTTAACTCCTTTGGCCAGATCGTCAGCGGAAGTGCTAAAATTTCCGCATCCGTTTTAACAGAAGAAAGAACCATCCAAAAAAACGGTAAGAGAAAACAAAGACCTAGTAACGTCAATACCGTTGCAAGACCCCATTGGAAAGTAGACTTTCGTCGTCTTTTTTCCGGACGTGCTATTGGTGAAAATCGAGCTTCCCTGCCTGTTACAACTACAGGTTTTTCTTTCGGAATCATCGATTTGTCCCCCTTCCCTTAGTAAGGATTATCATTTTTTTGAACACGGAACTGGATTAATGTGACCGTAATGATTAAAACGAATAGTACAACGGAACCCGCGGCAGCGTATCCGAAGTTACTCAGTTGGAACCCGTTTTGATAAATGAACAGCGCCAATGATGTCGTTGAATTCAACGGTCCACCTTCTGTCATAATGAACGGTTCCTCGAAAAATTGAATCCAGCCGATCAACGTCGTCACCGTGACGAAGAAAATAGCATAACGTAAAAGAGGAATTGTGATTTTAAACATTTGTTGAAACGTACTCGCTCCGTCGAGTGCAGCTGCTTCATAGTACGTTCGTGGAATCCCCTGCAATGCCGCAAGGAAGATAATCATGTTGATTCCGACAGCCCGCCATAATGCTAATAGAATCAACGATAATTTTGCGACGAGTGGATCTTGTAACCACGGCACATCCGGTAAATGAATCGCGTTCAAGATAAAATTAAAGAGTCCGTACTGGGGATTGAATAAGAATCCCCAGACAACGGCAACGGCAACAACGTTCGTAATAGATGGCATATAAAAAACGACGCGAAACCATTCAAATACTTTTCCCCGACCAAAGTTAATCGCAATAGCAATGGAGAGCGAAAGTGTAATGACAAGTGGCACACCCAAGATGACATAAAAAACGGTGTTCGTTAAAGCTTTTAAGAAAACCTCATCCTTAAAAATTTCTAGATAATTTGTAATACCGATCCATTCGATGTTTGCATAGTTGGCAATCCCCGCTAAATCCATGTTCGTAAAACTCATCACTACGGCAACGAAAAGCGGTGTGATCGAAAACAGAAACAGTAAAATGATGGTCGGTGCAATGAACAGATAAGGCGCCTGATGGTTGAGCAACCGTCTCATTCAGAAGACTCCTTCCTTGAAGCTTCCGCTCCGCTTATTTTAAGATGGTTTCTGCTTTCTTTTGGAACACTTCAACTTCTTTGTCGACAGCAGCATCTCCACGGTACATTTTCTCAAAACTCTGTAAGTAGGTTTGTGACACTTTCTCCCACGAAGAGATAAGTGGCATTGGTTGAGCAGCTTGCATTTGTTCACCGAACGTCTTGAGTTTTTCATCATTTTGAAGTGTGTCATTTTCCCATGCTTCTTTTGTTGAAGGAAGTGATTTCGTCATTTCCATCCATTTTGTCTGCGTTTCCGGTTCACTCATATACGCGATAAACTTCGCAGCTTGATCTTTTTTAGAACTGCTTTCAAAGATACTCAGGTTTGCTCCACCGAGGAATGAAATATTATTTTCTTTTTTCGGAAGGACTGCAGTTCCCCACTTCGATTCAATCCCTGGCATCTGATCGTTAATCAGATTGATCATCCACGGTCCGCTGATGAACATCGGTACATTCGGTTCTTTTGCCCCAAAGGCTTGTACGATATCCATTCCTAAATCAATCGGAGCATACTTTTGTTTGAAGTAACTCGTTAAGTATTCAGCACTCTCGATAAATTCAGGCTGATTAAATAACGGTTTGTTATCTTGCGTCAATAAATCCGATCCATTTTGACGCGCAAACATGAAGTTCAACATTTGATCATTCGTATCCAAGGTAATTCCGTACATGTTCTCGCCTGGACGTTTCGCAAGCTTCGCCGAAGCATCCTCGAGTTCTTCCCATGTCTCTGGTGCTTTTTTATACCCGACATCAGCTAACGCATCTTTGCGATAGTAGAGAACGCGAGTATCGGTATACCAAGGCGCACCGTAAACACCATCTTTTAGTTCAACCGTTTGATAGGATCCCTCATAAAAATTATCTTTTGCAAGAGAAGGATATTTCTCCACATATTTTTTCATGTCTGAAAGAGCACCGGCTTCAACGAATTCCGGCATCCAAGATGTTCCCATTTGGACGACATCTGGTCCGTTTTTCGAAGCTACTGCCGTTAATAATTTATCGTGTGCCGTATCCCATGGTATTGCTTGAACCTTTACTGTGACACCTTTGTTTGCTTTCTCATATTCTTTCACGAGCTTCGGTAATGCCTTTCCTTCTTCACCCATAGCCCAAATCGTTAACGTCTTCTCATCATCTCCAGACCCTGATGAACAAGCTGCTAATGTTGATACCGATAATGCGCCGACTGCAAGTGCTAGTCCGAGTTTTTTCATGGTTCCATTCCTCCATCTCGTATTAATCGAAACGTTTCGATTGTTTTCTAAAAAAATAATGTTTATACAAAGGCTTTTCCTTAAAGCAACAGGTTAAACGTTTCTATAAACATTATAAGCATTCATGTATGCGCTTACAACATATTTTTTTATTTCTTTTGGAGGACAGATCCTGCCACGATGAACTTCGAGTCAATTTTTGCATTCGTTCGTTCTCGTTTATCAATTAATTGAAGTAATGCACGGGCAGCAGATTTTCCCCAATCTAATTTCGAATAGCTGACACTTGCGATTTTCGGTTGTGTATAATTCGTGACCTCAAGCTTATCGAACCCCGTAAGCGATACATCAAGACCGATTCGAAATGATGTATTTTGTAACACGTCATACACTCCAAGTGCCATATCATCATTCAAACAAATGATGGCATCTCCGTCCTGTAACTCTTCAAGAATTTCGCTTGCAGCCCGAATACCAGAACGTTTCGTAAATCCACCCTCCCATTTACGAACTGTAATACCCGCTAGATCAGCCTGTTCTAAAACGACAGCGCGACGCTCGAAAGCATCATGGTTATCTTCCGGTCCATCGACGAGATGAATACAGCCCGGCTTTGTTGCGAGGATCGTTTGCATCGCTTGTCGCATGCCCATCTCATTATCAAGCAAGACACAACTAATGTTCGGATGATCAATGTTTCGATCAAGAATCGTCAACGGGTGTCCCCGATCAGCAAACCCAAGAATTTGTTCTTGTGTGAAACGATGACCTAAAATAATTCCGCCATCAACGATGCGTTCTGTCATTAAGCGGTGGGATTCCGGTCCATTACAGACGATTAACTCATATCCTGTTTCCGATAACTCGTGATTGATTCCTTTTAACAGTTCACCATAAAATGATCCTGAATAGTCACCAAGAAAGGCGCCGATGATATGGGTCTTTCGTGTCTTTAATGTTCTAGCAGCAGCATTCGGAATGTAATTCAACTCTTCCGCGATTTTCATGATTCGTTGCCGTGTTTTCTCTGTTACTTTCGTACTCCCATTCAACGCGTAGGAAACGGTCGAAATCGAGACGCCCGCTGCTTTTGCAATATCCTTAATTCCTGTCATTTCACTTCACTTCCTTCCCTAAAAAGTATAGCATAGGACCGCCGCATAAGGACCGAGTTCTCCGTCATGATAGTCCCCTACTCCAGTTAGTATCTTCCCCATCTTGATATGATGCTGGACCGAATGATTCGACAGATTTACAAGTATTCGAACAGCGTTTTCCCCAAATACACGATCAAAGGCAATCATCGTTGACGGCGTCTCATGCCACCTCATTTCTCCTTCTAATAAAGCGGGCGTTGCTTTCCGTATCGAAAGTAATTGGCGATATAACTGAAGTAAACTATTAGCATTCCCTTGTTGATCATGAACATTTCGGTCATGTGTATTCATTCCTCGTATCCATGGAGTCTCCACCGAAAATCCACCGTCTCGCGTCCACATCATCGGGAGACGGGCATGATCACGACCTTTCAATTGAACAGACTGTATCGACCCACCTTGCTCTAAATAACGGAGTGTTTCGATATCCTGATACTCAGATCGTTGTATGTTTCCATTCGTCATCCCGATCTCATCTCCTTGATAAATGAACGGTGTTCCTCGTAATGTCAGCTGAAGCAAGGCAAGCATTTTTGCTGCGTTTAGATCATTGTCATACCACCTCGTAATGACGCGCGGTTGATCATGATTGTTCCAAAATAAGCTGTTCCACCCTTCTTCTTTCATCTCATCTTGCCATTTTCTGATCGTTCGTTTTAATTCCCTTGGATTAAACGACCGAAGGTGCCACTTCCCTTTTCCGACTTGCTCATCTAGCGCACAATTCTCAAAATTAAACACCACATCAAGTAATCCTTCTTCTTGAAGTCGACGAATTTCAGAAGGTGAAAGTCCACCCGCTTCACCGACTAAAAGCAGATTTGAACGATCAATCGACACCATCATCTCGCGTAACCCCTTTTGAACACGTTCAAAATCTAACCAGCGGTGCGGATGAAACTGTTTTCCAATTAAATCGATGACATCAAACCGAAATCCACGAACTCCTTTTTCTGTCCAAAACGATAAAACATGTGCAAATTCTTTTGCGACGATCGGCTGTTTCCAATTGAGATCCGGTTGTTCCTTTGCGAAGGAATGAAAATAGTATTGCTGACGTACACTTGAGAACGTCCAAGCAGAACCTCCAAAAAAAGACTCTACTTCCGTCGGTTCGTTACGCCAGATATACGTGTCTCCGTGCGGACCTCCTGGATCACTCTCGGATGCGATGAACCATTCGTGGCAGTGCGAAGTATGATTCGCGACAATATCCATCATGATCGTCATACCATAGTGATTCGCTTCGTCAATCAAGGCTTCCATCTCGTCCATCGACCCATATACTGGATCGATGGACGTATAATCCGCTACGTCATACCCGTGATCATATCCAGGCGACGTGTACACAGGGCATAACCAAATCATATCTACACCTAACCAGTGCAGATAATCCAATCGTGTACGAATCCCATTAAGATCTCCGATTCCGTCTCCATTCGTATCTTGAAAACTTTTCGGGTACAGATGATAGACTACTTGATTCCGATGTTTTAGTAGCATGTCGTTCACTCCATTCCTCCTATGCTAAAGGACAGGATGACTTCCCCGAAGTCACCCTGCCCTACTTTAGTGCGGAAGTTCGATTTGCAGTTCATTTCCAGTCGGAAGTATCGTTTTTAATGCCTCACGTTGCACTAGATGACCGCCTTGACGATAACGATTGGACTGACTTGAAAGCTTGATCAGTTCGCCATTCCATAAGACACGTCGTTGTTCACCTCGTGAGATTCGAATACGACAAGGGATATCGAAAATGTCCATCTGGAACGTGCCCGTTATGACTGGATCAAGAAGAAGTCCGTCTGAACGCTCTTGAATCCCTAAGACGTTCGTCATTAATTGATTCAACCAGATCCCTGGTCCACTCGAGTAGATTCGCCATCCTCCTTTGACCGGAACCTTCCCTGCTTTTAATTCGCTCCAACGTTCTTGCGCTTCGTACCGCGTCGTAAAGGCCGCATCCGAGCTGCTGAAATATGCATTTCTCTGACGGCGGACTGCTTTTGGAACTTTTAGATCCACAGGATTAATGACATCAAACGCTTCTGTTATCGTTTTTTCATCTGCTCCGAATTTTGCAAGTGCTTCAATGTAACGAATATGGGCATGTACATACTGCAACCCAATTTCGCGACCGACATTAGCCGCTTGTTCTGCCCGCATGAAATGCCGACTTACACCACCACGATATTGTGCCGGTCGATCCATCAAACGCACACCATCCGGGAACTTTAAATGCTCTTCGATGATCCGTAAATTCTGCATCGCTTGTTCTCGTGTAACCAGTTCTCCGATGATACTGCGCGTCAATGGTAACAATCGATACTTCATCGGTAGTCCATCATCTGAGGGATGGATCATCGGATGATATCCATCTTCCTCGACCCGTAAAAAACCAGGAATGACGCCATCTAAAATCATTTCTGACTGAAAGGACTGTTCCATGCGTAAAGCAAGCTTCGTTAATCGCATGCTGATTGTCGATTCTGGCAGTTCGATTGCTAAGTTACGGAATGCTTGGAACGTCAAAGCTACTGTCCATGTACTGATTAATTTTTTCTTTAACACATCATCTGCTGGTTGTAGCGTATCATCCCAATCTCCACCGCCGTATGCAGAAAAGACACTATTCGGGACAAAATCCTTTTCAATCCGTTCACACGCTCGTTCCAGATGATTCATGAGCGAGTGCTTCAGTGTTTCTTGACCTGTTTCTGTTCGATAGGGAAGTAGTTCCTCGAGACATGCCCAGTCATGCGTTCGCTGAAGATAATCTGCACATGCCTTTAACGGCCAAACGATCACGTCACCGTGACTATCCTCTTGCTGGATACCGGCATACTCATCAAACATGAACCATTGTGGCCAGTGCCCTGTTTCGAATTGATGGGAAAAGATCCGAAGCAGTAATGCGCGAGCTTCTTCAAAGTGACCAAACGCCAGTAAAAATTCCATCGGTCCCTGAGATACATCGCGTGTTCCCCACGCAGCGCCACCATATTGCTCCAAACCGTGTGGCGATTGGTAATGAATGCGCATATTTTGGATGTACCAATCTACTTGAAATTGCAGTGCGTCCGCATCTTGCCAGACGTCTTCAAACTGTAAGTTTTTTCGGTAATGAGATTGCCATTTCTTGAATAAAAGCTTCTCTTCTTCTGCTTCAAAGAATAACTGTTCCTCTGTTCCCATTCGCATGACGAGATGATTCGTCGCCTCGACGGATAACCAAACTAAGTCATCTACAATTGGCTGTGTCAACCAGTCAGACGTTTGGGCGATGGAATACGGCTGATCCATTTCAATCGTATATGTCAAATGTGGTAGGACACGTTTGCTCAACGTATCGTCCGTCGCTCTAAAGTGAAGGCGATTTGCGTCCTGTTCCATTTGAAACGGCATGTCGTATTCTTGTGTGTGCATCGTTACCTGGTGACTGATTTTCATTGCGTGTGGATGCAAAGTCTTTACCGTCGTTTCAAGTACAGGTCGATCAGCACCGATTGACGTTCGGACTTCGATTGTCTCCTCATCTACGAAGTAATACCAGACTACTTCGTTCCATCCCATTTCAAAGATCGACGGCAGGGTCAACAATTGATATTCTTCATTTCGCGCGATGTAGATACGTTGTCCAGAAGTCTTAGGAATGTTCAACGGATTTCTGACGTTGGATGTCCATTTATTATAATTCGTGTTCCCGTGCACGATATGCGAGTTGAATACACCATTCATATGGACGGTCGTCGCCAATTTCTTGTCTATCGGTGCTAAACTACCTCCATTTAATAGAATAGTGGCATGGCTTCGATCGACGAGTAGTTCTTTTTCTTTTAAAACGACATGATGACCGTTTGGTGTAAAGAAAGACAATAATTGTGACCCTTCCCACTCTTCAAGCAACCGTTCCGGATATAAGTCGTCGAGTTGTTGTGTCGTTGCGGTCTTTCCAACAAGCGTTTTGGGTGTTTGAAGGAAAGTCGTACGATGGTGTTCCTTCCGTTCCTCCTCACGCTCGAATAGCGGCATGAATTGATGAATCGATTGTTCATCAAGTGCTTCTTCCATGGAAGGAATGAAGCGCAACTCAAATTGGAACGCTATCTCTCCATCCGATTCTTTAACGGCTGTCCGAATCGTCGGTAATGCGAATTCATACTGAAGAACGCGTGAGGGTAATGTTGCATTCAACCCCTTCGCCATATTAGTTGCGCGATACGAAGTACCGTATACATCAAAACCGTCTGTCGCAAACTCTTCGATACGCTCATGTGAGAGGATCGCAACGCTCGGAAACCCCGTTGACTGCCGCTGATTTTGTCGAGCCAATACCCCATGTTCGATCGCAACGTAGTCAATGTACTGTGCCATGTATGCCTCATTCGTACGTACACCCGCTTCATCAGCAAGGCCTAAATCCTGTGCATAGGTGACATCAAATTCTCCTTCTCCAATGAATGAGACCTTAAAATGCATGCCAGTCGTGTGAAGACTTGCGACGACTTCGTATCCAAATTTCTCATACTCACCTTTCCAGCTGATCGTATGCTCAGATAACGCTAGTCGACTAGGTGAATGGATACCAAGTAACGGCAAGGCTGCACTAGCGTCATGGCGAACATATAGATTCATCAAGGACTCATCAAACGGATGGTGAATCAATTGATTTATCATGATATCTTGATAACGGATTTGACGAATATCGCCGCCTTCAGTCAGTGTCACACTAAATTCATCGTGTCGTAGATGTGGAACGGTCGTTAATGTGTTCATCAAATTGCTCCTTTTCAACGGTCTGTTTCAACCAGAATGTTTCATGCAATGTACATGCACTATCTGAACCAGCGTAAAGAATGAATTCACCCGCATCCGCTTTGACTGAACCGTCCGGATGCTGATACATCAGCATCGAAGCATCGATTCGGAATGTTACTTCTCGATTGGAACCAGCTTTTACAAAAACACGTTCATATCCTTTTAATTGACGTAAGGGACGTGACACGTCAGCAACTGGATCTTGCACGTACCATTGAACGATTTCCTCCGCATCTAATGTGCCTTCGTTAGTAACCAGAACAGATGCTTCCCATATACTTTCTTTCGACTGTTCACATAGTGTTAACTGTGAGTAAGAAAAATGGGTATAGCTTAATCCATAACCAAATGGAAATAAAGCTTCGTTTGGAGCGTCCAAGTATTTACTTGTATAGCGCGGATCCGCACCTTCGATCGTCATCGGGCGACCTGTCGGCAAAGCATCATACCGTATCGGCAATTGCCCAACATGATACGGAAATGATATGGTCAGTTTTCCAGAAGGAATTGCGTGACCATATAGTAAACGATGGATCGCTCGACCTGCTTCTGTTCCCGGATACCACGCTTCGAGCACTGCATCGGAGTGTTCAACGACATCACGAAGGTCTAGTGGTCGACCGTTAAATAGTACGGTTACAATCGGTTTTCCAAGAGTCGCAAGTCGTGCTAATCCTTCACGTTGTGTTTTCGGCAATCGGATGTCCGTTCGACTTCCAGCTTCTCCACTCATCCAAGACGCTTCTCCCAACGCTAAAAGAATCACTTCTGCCTGCTTCGCTACTTCCATCGCCTGATCCCAGTCGATTTCCGCATCAACCGTTGATCCTTCTGCAAAAACATACTCAATGTTCGCTTCATCTAACGCATCTCGAACGGTAATTGCTTCTTCTTGCTTCCCACTACCTGCCCATGGACCGAGTACGTCTGTTGATGTCGCAAAAGGTCCGATCAAGGCAATCCGCTGACTTTCCGCTAACGGAAGAATGTGATCATTTTTAAGTAAGACACAACTTTTTTCAGCTAAACGCCGTGCTGTATCCCGATGTTCTTTCGAAAGGTGGATTCTCTTTTCAAGCTCAGGATCAATACCACGGTAGGGATTTTCAAATAATCCAAGATCTCGCTTTAAAATAAGAATCCGGCGTACTGCTTCGTCTACTAAATCAATCGAAACAACATGCTCTTCAATCTGCTGTTCCAAATGATTTAAATAAGCACCTGACATCATATCGATATCGACACCCGCTTTGATTCCTTTCTCTCCAGCTTCAGCAAGAGAACCCGCAACACCATGCTGGATTAATTCTTTAATAGATGACCAATCCGAAATCGTGACCCCATCAAATTGCCACTCATTTCGAAGAATTTGCCGTAACAGATACGTACTAGCTGTAGCGGGTACACCATCAACAACGTTGAAGCTTGTCATGATAAGTCGAGCACCGGCTTCGATTGCCTTTAAGTAGGCGGGTAAATAAAATTCTCGTAATTCACGATCCGACATATCGACCGTATTATAGTCACGACCACCTTCAGCAGCACCGTACGCCGCAAAATGTTTCACACAAGCGGCTAAAGAATCGGACCGCGTTAAATCATCTGTTTGATATCCGCGAACGAAGGCTTTGGCATATTCTCCATTGAGCCAAACATCCTCACCTGTTGACTCCATGACACGCCCCCAGCGTGCATCACGTACAAGATCTACCATCGGCGAAAAGGTAACGTGTAGTCCTGAAGCTGCCGCTTCGATAGCCGATTGACGAGCCATTAATTCCATTTCACTAATATCCCACATAGAGGCAAGCGCCAAAGGGACCGGATAAATCGTTCGATGACCGTGAACGATATCCGCCATGAACAAGAGTGGGATTCCTAATCGATTATGTTTTAAGTAGTTTTGTTGAATGCGAAGTGCCTGCTCTGCTTGATTAATCCCGATGACAGACCCTAATTCAAATCGATTTTCCTCCGTCAAACCACTTTCTTCCATAAGTTGTGCTACTGGTCCCGTCACTGTATCGGATGTCTGTGGATCATAGACAGATGGGAGGATTTGAACGAGTTGTCCGATTTTTTCCTGAAGTGTCATTTGCTCTAACAAAGATTCAATATTCATCTCTCAGCACCTCATATCAACTATATTTTATCGAAACGTTTCACCTGTTACTCAAAATTATAAGCGCTTTCATAAAATTCTTCAACCTTTCTTTCGAAACGTTTCGATAAAAAGAACAAAAGTAAGAACTCTTCCTTTTCAGAAAAGAGTTCTTACTTTGTTTAGATCCTTTATGACCAAATAAAAATACCATACACGACACCAGCAGACGCTACGAGCGTCGTACCGATTGACACCATCATCATAGTAAATCCAAGTCCTTTCAAACGAACGGCTCGTGCTAACGAAAGACTAAACGAAAGCACTGCACCACTCGCAAGTACAATCGCCCCTGCGAATAACAACGTAGAGTTGATCCATCCATCTCCGATGACGATCCACGCATAGGTGAAGCTGGCTAAAAGAGCGGTCATGATGAGCCATTGTTTCGATGTTCCATTTTTCAACATATCGGTTTCCTCCTGATTTGCTTCTATTAATACTTGTTCGCCTTTTCCAGTCAAATTCCTGTCATTAAAAAATCGTGCCTCCTGTTGTTAGGAGACACGATGCACTTACGACGCTACTTGCCATTTCTCTTTTAATTGCTCCATCTCTTCCTGTCCTTCGTATGACTGCATCCAGAGGTTAAAGACATCGACGACGTCCCCTTCTGACTCCCGAACAAGGTAACTCTTCTCCGCCGGAATCCATTTCTCCTGAATCCTTGGTGCTGCGAGTCGTTGATCGAGTGCTTCATAATGAATCGCCTCGACCGTATCAGTGATCATGACATCGACTTCGCCTGAGGCGACAGCAAGCGGGATGTCGAGATTTTGCTCATACATGACGATCTTCGCTTTCGTGAACGTCTTGCGGACGAATTGTTCATTCGTTCCGCCTGGGTTTAGACCGATCGTGACGTTCGGACGATTGATCTGTTCAATCGAAGCAAAGCGTTCAGCATCTTCTTTACGGACGAGCGGCGTCTTCTGGAACGATAGGTAACTCGACGTGAAGTCACCGATGATCTCACGCTCGATATTCTTCGTCACACCACCGACGACCATATCGAATTTGCCACTTGCGAGATCAGCAGATAACGTCGGCCATGTCGTTGGAACGAATTCGACGTCGATACCGGTCGTTTTCGCGAAAGAGCGGATGACTTCGATATCGAATCCTTCGTACTCGTTCGTCTTCCGGTTCAAGTAGGTGAATGGTTTGTAATCTCCGGTCGTCCCGACGACGATTTTTTTCGTCGCAAAGACATTCTTCGCTTGTACACGTCGTGGTTGTTCGGTTTGCCATAACGTCAGTAAGCTGGCAAATAAGACGCCACCTCCAACAATCATCCATCCTAACTTACTCATGTGCTCCCGCTCCTTTCGCTCCGACCGTCTCACGTGTCGAGACGATGTTCCATTTTTTCTTCAGTTTTTGTACCTGCTCTTGTCCTTCCGCACTTTCAATCCAGACGCGGAAGACGTCTCCGAGCTGCTTTTGTCCCGGTTTCATCAAATACGCCATCTCAGCTGGTTCCCATGCTTCTGTCAGTTTTGGAACTGCAAGATCGAGTTCTGTTGCGTAGTGCAATGCCTCGATATCGTCTGTTACCATGACGTCGACTTGACCGCTTTGGACAGCTTTTGGAATGTCTAAATTGTTTTCAAAGACGGTCACATCCGCCTTTGGAAAATGCTTCTTCACGAACGCCTCGTTCGTCCCACCCGGATTGACACCAATTTTGACTGATGGATCATTGATTGCAGCGAGCGAATTCAAGCGTTTGACATCTTCTTTTTTTACAAGCGGTGCTTTTTGAAAGGAGAAATACGACGATGTAAAGTCTCCGACGACCTCTCGCTCGACTTTCTTCGTGATGCCACCGACAGCGATATCAAACTTGCCTGATTTCGTATCCTCCGATAATGTCGGCCATGTCGTCTTGACGAACGTCACATCAAGATTTGCTGCTTTTGCGAACGCTTGGATGACATCAATATCAAAGCCTTGATAACGATTCCGTTCCTCGTTCCAGTATGTAAAGGGCTTATAATCCCCCGTTGTCCCGACGACCAGCTTGTGGTCTTCGAAGATGTCATGTGCTTTGGCATCCGTCTGTTGATTCCAGATCATCCAAGCGGCAACGCCTGTCAAAACAAGTCCTGCCAGTAGCCATGGTTTCTTTCTCATCGTATCTCTCCTTTCTGTTTTGTCGTTGCCCATTCACCGAATATTGCTACAATTTAACCCAAATGATTTTCGGTGTGGGTAATAGTCATTATCCTACCACACTTACACGTGATTTCAAGATAATTTGACGATTTTATGCATAAAAGCATTAAAAAGATGTTTTGATGACGGTTACAGTTCTATAAGTCGTCTCCCTTTACAGAATTGCCTCGTCTTTTCCATACTGATACAGAATCATCAAATCGTGAAATGGAGGAATGGAACATGAGTCAGATTTTCATCATTGGTGCAAATGGAAAAGTAGGTCGTCACGCTGCTCGCTTACTGCAGGATTCGGAGCACGATGTCAAAGTAGGATTACGTTCCAAGGACCAGTTCAGTGATTTTGAGAAACTCGGTCATACACCGGTCCATCTCGATCTTGAAGCCGACGTCGCAACAATCACGGAAGCATTACAAGGCTCAGATGTCGTCATCTTTACGGCAGGATCAGGCGGTCATACTGGAGCCGACAAGACGATGCTGATTGATTTCGACGGTGCCGTCAAATCGATTGAAGCGGCCGAAGCAATCAATGCGAAACAGTTCATCATGGTCAGTGCTTTAAATGCCGATTCGCCGGAAACATGGTCTGACAGCATGAAGCCGTATTACATCGCGAAACGTTATGCCGATCGTGTCCTGAAGGAATCATCACTTAACTATACGATTCTTCGCCCAGGCGGACTATCGGATGAAGCCGGAACAGGCAACGTCACGACGGATCCGTCCGAGCAAGCGACTAAAAAAATTCCACGCGAGGACGTCGCCCGTGTCATTTTAGCTGCGATCGGTCACGACAACGCCTCGAAGCAAGTTGTCACGCTGCTCGAAGGTGACACACCAATTAACGAGTTGTTCTAATACAAAAGCTCACGTCTCAATCTCCGAGACGTGAGCTTTTTCGATAAAATTGATTATTAGTAGTCATCAGTAATAAAAGAACTTGAAGCTTCCTCGCTTGCTTAGATTCCGATGTTTAATCTTGCTCCGCGACTGTACGCAATCCGCGTAACGTTTGAATTTTACGTTCATGGCGTTGCATCACGAATGATAGACCCGTCACGATTGCGAGATTGAACCAGATCATCGTGTCTGTGATCGGATTAAACAAGTTAATGAGTACTGCGATAATATTAATAAAAAAAACGACTTTATAAAGCTTTAAAATCCGATGCTCGTGATGGATCTGTGAATCAAAGTCAGAGTACAAATGAAACGGTTCATCTGAGGTCCGTTTTCTTAAGAAGACCCAGCGGAACGATGTATCGACGACTTCAATGTCCATCTCTTCTAAAAACTCAAAGTAATCCTGCGACTTCGGATGGTTTGGCATGTTTTCTAACAATTCGATTCGATACGTATACATGTTAGGTTCGCCTTCAACAAATACATAACGTCCGAGTCGAAACTTCTGTAAGTACCAGCCTTTGTTTGCCATCTCGTTTAACCAAACTTCTTCTTTCGCATAATCAGCGTAAAAGCGATAGACCGTTTTACTGTTCATCTTGACTCACTCCCATCGTTTCTTGACCATGTCGCACAAGTTCTTTAAGTCGATTCAGCTCTATTAGCAGTCGCTCTCGTCCCTGATTCGTCATGATGTACTCTTTCTTTCGACCCGTCTCTTGGTCGCTTGCTTCAATCCATCCCTTATCCACTAAGCTACTAAGTGCCCCATACAAGGTACCGGCTGCTAACTTGACACGGTCATTGCTTAACTCCTGCACGAATTGCATGATGCCATAACCATGACGAGGTTGTTGGAGCGAAAGCAAAATATAATAGACGGCTTCTGTCAATGCTGTCGCTTGATCCGTACGTGCCATTTCCACACTCCTTACTACGTCTTCCGTTATATCGTCTACCGATATACTAAAAATATCCTATTTTAACTGAATTAGCAACAAAAAAAAACGTGCCGAATCCAAAATCGATAGGATCGGCACGCTACATAGAGCAAGATTATGACAAACATTTTTTGATATGTTGATAGTTCTTGTTACCACCTGATAAGTTACATACATCCGTAAATCCAAGGTTTTTCAAGACATTTTGTGCAGCATTACCCGTTACCCCTTTATTACAATAGACGATCGTCGGCAATGTCGGATCTAATTCCTTCGCCCGTGTCCGTAGCTCACCGAGTGGCATATGAATCGCTCCATCGACATGATTTTTCTCGAATTGTGCTTTTGAACGTGTATCGATGATTTGGAACGCCTTTCCACCTGCGACTTGATCAATCAATTCATTTGGCGTCATCAAACGTGCTGTTTTTTTAATTGCATTATCGAGCGCCATTCCCGTATAAAGAACTGGATCCTTCGTCGTCGCGAACGGTGGAGCGTAAGCTAAATCGAGATGGAACAAGTCTTCCGCTTTCGCTTTAAAAGTAATCGCTGTCGCTAGGACATCAATCCGTTTATCAACACCTTGCGGACCAACGATCTGGGCTCCGAGGACTCGTCCTGTTGCTCGATCGGCAATCGCTTTAATTGTCATCTCTTTACCGCCCATGTATTCCGGACGATCTGGTTTGATATTATGCAGTACTTCAATGTCATACCCTGATTCACGCGCTTCTTTTTCCGTCAAACCCGTTTGAGCGACAGTCAAATCGAAGGCTTTGAAGATACCCGTTCCTAAAATACCACGGTGCTCCGCTTCTTCTCCGGTAATGACCATGCCAGCAATCCGTCCCATCTTGTTCGCGGTTGACCCAAGCGGACGGTAGATCGCTTCACCCGTGATGACGGAGAAACTCTCCGCGACGTCGCCGACTGCGTAGACATCCGCTACATTCGTCTGCATCTTACGGTTGACTGCAATCGCACCTGTTTTACCAAGCGCTACGCCGATCTGCTTCGCAAGACCTGTGTTCGGCTTGACACCAACGGACAGAATGACGAGATCCGTCTCGATCGTTTTTCCACTCTCAAGCGCGACCTCAGAAACACCTTCCTTTCCGTTGAACGCCGTCACTGATTCACCGAGCAAAAGGGATACCCCTTTATCTTTCAAATGATCGGCTACCCGTTCTGCCATATCGCGATCAAGCGGCGGCATCACTTGCGGCAAGCGTTCGACGAGCGTGACTTGAATGCCCCGATACGTCAATTGCTCAGCCATCTCAAGACCGATGAATCCTCCGCCGACGATCGTTGCCGTCTTCGGATCATGGGCGTCAATGTAGGACCGAATCGCGTCGGCATTGCGGACATTTCGAACAGTAAAGACATTCTCCTGCTCGACACCTGGTAGTGGCGGAACGATGCTTGAAGCACCTGTTGCCAGCACTAACGTGTCATACGTGTCCGTGAAACAATCCCCTGTCAGAAGATTCACGATCGTCGCCGTTTTTGTCGCATGATCAATTGATTCGACTTCGTGTTGTGTATGAATATCAATGTTATACCGCTTTTTAAAGAAAGTAGCATCTCGTGGTGTCAATTCATCGATATCAGCGATTTCTCCACCAACGAAGTAAGGAATTCCACAACCCGAATACGAGATATCTTGATCGCGGTCATAAATCGTGATTTGCATATCTTCACTGTTACGACGTGCTTTTGCTCCAACTGATGTCCCGGCAGCAACCGAACCAATAATCATTAATTTCATATCTAGTTCCTCCCCAAAATCAATAAAGTATCAAGCTGATATATAAGCCAAGCAATGTGATGGCAAGTGTCGGAATCGTCAGGATCGTTCCAATCTTAAAGTATTGTCCCCAACCGATCTTCACGCCTTTCGTCCGAAGTACGTGTAGCCAGAGCAATGTCGCTAGACTACCAATCGGCGTAATCTTCGGTCCAAGATCGGAACCAATGACATTCGCATAGATGAGTGCCTCTCGCATCGTTCCGGTTGCCTGACTTAAATCAATGGCAAGAGCATCGATCATGACAGTCGGCATGTTATTCATGATCGACGACAAGATGGCTGCCAAGAAGCCCATGCCAAATGTCGCAGCTGCTAAATTCGTCGCAAAGCCATCAATGATGTCAGCAAGTACTTGTGTTAATCCGGCGTTTTGCAGACCATATACGACGATATACATCCCAAGCGAGAAGAAAACGATCGCCCATGGAGCACCACCGATGACCTTTTTCGTCGGTACGCTCGGCGATCGGCGTGCCATCAATAAGAAGAACAAAGCGATGACTCCAGCGACAAGACTGACCGGGATACCGATGACGTCACTCGTGAAATATCCGACGACAAGCAAAATGAGGACGAACCAAGATAACTTGAACATCCGCTGGTCCTTGATCGCTGTCGCCGGTGCGACGAGCTGCGCGACATCATAATTCTTCGGAATACTTTTACGGAAATACAGATATAAGACGATTAGACTACCGATGACAGAAAAGAAATTGACGAATACCATTCGTGATGCATACTCTGTAAAGCCGATGTCAAAGAAATCCGCTGAGACGATGTTGACGAGGTTCGAGACAACGAATGGTAAGCTTGCTGTATCAGCGATGAAGCCGGAAGCAAATACATACGCTAACACGACATAATCCGGTAGTTTTAAGTGACGTACCATTGCAAGGACGATTGGCGTCAGGATCAATGCCGCCCCATCGTTAGCAAATAACGCCGAAACGACTGCACCGAGCAATGTCATATACACGAATAGTTTGACACCGCCCCCTTTTGCGATCCGTGCCATATGCAGAGCTGCCCATTCGAAGAATCCGATCTCATCGAGAATCAACGAGATGATGATGAGGGCAATGAAGGTAAAGGTGGCATTCCAGATGATCCCCCAGACCGTCGAGACATCATCGAGGTTTACGACTCCCGTTACTAACGCAACGAGCGCCATGCCCATCGCTGAGTAACCGATGCCGAGTCCTTTAGGTTGTTTGATAATTAAGAATAAGGTAATCAGAAAGATTCCAATCGCTAGTAAATGTGTACCGGTCAATGCGTTCACTTCATTTCTGTATTAAATTTCGGTCGTTCTGTTAATGATTCATAGTCCTTAATGTATGTGATCTAGCGTTACAGCGATATGACTTCAATTCCCATCCATCGCTCGTAGTAATCTTGATCCTTCTTTAGTCACATGACGTTTTAGCAGCTTTTTTGCGGAATGTCTGGAATGTCCATCGTTCCTAGAATCGTCAATAACAACTGATGTTGCGGGTGATCTGGATTGATTCGAAAATATATCCATTGTCGTTCCCGTCGTTCCAAGATGATCTGGGACTGACGCAATAATTTTAGATGACGACTGACTGCCGGTTGCGAAATATCAAACAGTTCGACAAAATCACAGACGCAATGTTCCCGGACATGTAATCTTCGTAAAATTTCAAGTCGTGTTGCGTCGCTGAGCAACTTCAAGAACTGACTCATCTCTTCCACCCGTTTGGCTGTCTCGATCAATGAAAACTCCTCCTCTCTATATGGTCCATAAGAGACACAAGATGTTTGAACAACAGAATTTTAATTTTCTATTTCTTTTACATAACCATATTATTATATAACGATTTCGTTATGCAATGATTTTTTACAGAATTTACGAACGGGAAATCCCATATAGGGCATAGCCCGCCTTAAGGCATGGGTTGAAAGTGAGTTCGGATGTTTTCACATCCGACATTCGGGTACATCTACCGCATAGACAAGTACAAGTCTCTAAAACGCCTGTGTCCATCGCACCTTGAAAATCGTATACGGTTCGGTCACGAAAACATGTGACCGGTAAAACGATGCCTGTCGTCACGCAAAAGACGCTAACACATCAGGTGGACACACCTGCAACGACCTGTGGTTGACGGTAACAGTCAATCAGCCTGAGAACCTATACGGTCTGTCTCAGGAGGGGTGGTGGCACACCCTCATCTGAAGGCTTGAGCAAAACAGAAATGGACTGCGCTCGCACAAGCACTTCAGAATCCCACGGTTTTAATCGTGGGAGTGTCAAACAAACTTGTCTCAAAAAGAAAAACCGCCATCTCACTCGATGACGATTCTGTCTTTAAAACCTTCTTTTCAGCTTCCCTTATGCAACAAGACGTTGCGCTTGCCGTCGCTCTCTCCAAACCATCATCACATATGTCACGATAAAACTACCAAGAGCAATCAGTGATAAGGACATTACTTGAGAACCGATGTCCCCGTTCATGAACAATAAACGGCTGAACCCGGAAACGGCGTTCGGCACTGGGAGAAACGTTCCGAGCGATTGATAAAACGGTGCCAACATCTTTGCCGGCACAATGTTTCCGGCAGTCATCAATTGAAACGGAATCAATGCGACGTTAACGAGTGGCGCAATCGGTCCAAATATCGCAAAGTTCATCTGCGTGACAGCGATACAAGTTGCGACGACGAGGAGCTCGAACGCCCACAACTTCATGAATGGTGTCGTAATATCCGTCAATAGATGTGCCACTGAGACGAGGAGCAGCGGCACGATTAGAAGAACGATGCCGTGTAGCAGTTGCCGACTCCAAAAGAGATCCCGTTGCGTATGACGACTACTTAATATCGTACTAACGAGATTGAACTGAATCCCCATCGTCATCGTCGCGATGTAGATGACAAAACCGAGGATGAGTGGCAGCATCGATAAGGCAAAATCCGAAACAGCATGTTCCGTGACGATCGACGTCGTGAACGTCGGTTCGCCATTCAACTGTTTGCCGATTGATTCTGTCGCCCGCTCGAGAATCGCATTCGCGAACTCAGCATTCGTCTGACTAACGTGTGCCGTCAGTTGACGCGTTGCATCATCTTTTTGTAGGACGAGATCAACTTCATTGGCATCGAGTGCTTCCAATCCTTTCTCTTCCGTCGCGAGTGCTTGGACCGTAAATGGCGCTTCCTTTAATGATTTGACGAACGGATCATTCGCTTCGCCGACGACCCCGACATTTAATTGATCAAGCCGTTCCGTCGTGCCTTGGTAACCGGTCATCCAGACGACGAGGAACAAGAGCGGGACGACGATTGCGAAGACGAGTCCAACTTTCGTTTGTGTCATTGACCAGACATCTTTCCATGCTTTCATCTTTCTATCTCCTTTTTATATGCATTACTTATAATATCATGTGCAACTATATATCCGAAGGAAAACCATTCACGTCACATTCCGGTGAATGGTCTCGAGTGTTTCCTTTAGTTGTTCGATTTGCTGTCGCGATAGTCCACGGAACGCTTCGAGTTGTAACTGATCAAGCTCTGGACCGAGACGATCGACGATGTCGCGTCCTTCACGCGTCATCAAAAGGAGAACGGCTCGCCGGTCCCGTGGATCTGGTGTCCGAACGATTAATTCCTTTTTACCAAGTTTATCGAGAATCTTACCAATCGTCGTCTGATCACGTTCTGTCACGAGTGCCAGTTGTTTTTGCGAAACACCATCTTGTTTAGCAAGTTCACTCAGGACAGAAAACTGTTCCGGTGTTAGACCGAACGCTTCCATCCGTTTAGCAGCGGCACGTTTGAACGCGTAATAACTGCGGGACAGTTGCATCCCAAGCGACCATTCCGATTCCTTCATCCCATCATCTCCATATAGTTGCACTACTTATTATTTATTCACTATACCGGAATGAGAGGTGTCAAGTCAACGACTTCATTTGGACTGACGTTGACGGATTCCTTCGATATGCGCCTGCTGTGTAGCACGATCGACCTGAGAATGCACACCAAGTTTTCCTGCAATCGTATCCACCTGACTCGGCGTCAATGTTTTTTCAGTCGCGAGCCGTTCAATCGTTTTGCGTAAGACGTTTCGTTTCAAGACACGAACATGTGCCGAATCGACCGTGATTTTTTTCAGTTCACATCGTTCGCTAAAGACGATCAATGAATGGAAAAGCGCAGGATCTGTTCCCTCTAAAAAGCGTTGCATACTCTTAAGATGTCCTTCATTCTGTTTGATCGGATTATAGAAGCGTTGTTTAAAGCGATTCTGGAACTGCTGCGTCCATTGACGATCCTGCTCACGCCCGAAAATCCACCCACTATAGTTTTTAGATTCGAGCACATAAATGCCACTTTCATGAATGAATGTTACGTCAATCTCTGTCGTGCCTTCACCCCGCGCACGCGGTAAGTATGTATTAAACACATAAGTCCCATATCCCGATACTTGATCGAGTTGACGTGTCGTCAAGTACTCTCCCCATTTTCCTTTATCACGGACGATTCGCAAAAACGGCTCTCGTGTTAACCGATAATAACGACTGCTGTGATACGAATTGCGCTTGACGAAGAAAAACAGACCGAACGTTCCGAAGAAGAACAGCACCATGAGCAGTCCGACTTGAATCAAGAACGGCAAAAATGTCACTAACACATTGTCCACTACATTTATCTCCTTTCCATATTAACCCTTTATTTTCCACTATATCAGCATAATCAATTTCCATATCATTTTCCACTATTTGTTATGCTTCATTTCCTATGGTACGGTGGAACAAAGGAAGGTGTTCACTATGGATTCTGTCGTCACATTCGCACCACTCATCGTATTGTTCTTCATCTGGATGTCTTTATCGCAAAAAGCGGACGAAGCGAAACGCCGTCAACAAACCATTTTAAAGAAATTACAAAGAATCGAGGAGCATCTCGGTCTAAATGAGGTGTCTTTAGAAGAGGCAGCCTTACAAGTCGAACTGGTTCAGTTACTTAAAGAAGGCAAAATGGTCGAAGCCGTCAAACGGGTTAGGGAATCACTCGGTTTATCGTTACTCGAAGCGAAACAATATGTCGATCAACTAAAAACTGAACATGGACTATGAATAAAAAGACCATCTGACAAGTATACGTCAGATGGTCTTTAACAATTACACATTTAACTTGATTGCATCCAAAATTAACGATGGAAAACTCAATTTTTCTGCATTTCGCGGATCGTATCGTTTCGACCGAAATATAATACCGTCCGCACCATCCCAGTCCGCTTGATGAAAGACTCCATCTTGATCAAAATATTCGAGGAGTCGCACTTGAAACCCAGCTTCTTGAAATACATGCTGTAACGTTTCAGACGTATAAACGATTTTGTGACTCGCTGCTGGATGGTCAGCAGGACCCGGACCACCGACTTGAACGATTGTTTGGTAGGCCTCATCCCGAAAATAACCGTCTGGTACTGCACAACGGACGTATCCCCCTTGCGCAAGATAAGCGTAACAGTGTCGTGCTGCTTCCTTTCCTTCTTCGAGCGTCAAATGCTCCCAAACATGCTCGGCAAGAATTGCTTGCAACGTGTCGCTCGAATACAATCTCTCCCAATCGGACCGATTGAGCAGATTCAGCTCCTCTTCCTGTGTATGAAACCATCCTGGATTATTATGATACGGTCCCGCCCCAATAACGATGCGTTCTTTCATGTGATATCCCCCTTCTCACTAACTACTTCGCATTTCCCAAGGTCATCCCTGTTTTCGACAAAAAACAGACGACGGAGATTCCGTCGTCTGTTGCTGTTAATCTCGAGCCGCGAGGCGATATAAGAGATCAAGTAATTCAATATAAAGCCAGATGATTGTCACGATCAATCCGAATGCCGCGACCCACTCCATTGATTTTGGAGCACCTGCGCGAACTTGTTGCGAAATGAAATCAAAATCCATCACGAGTGACAGGGATGCCACGATGACGATGACGAACTGAATACCGATCGCAAGCGGTGAGCTACCTGTCATGAATGGGAGATCGACACCGAATAGCGCTAGGATCAAGTTGACTGCATACAAGACGAAGATTGAGAGAATCGCCGCTGTGACCGCAGAACGGAAACGTTGCGTTACTTTAATCATGCCCGTCGAGTAGACGAACCACATCGCGAACGCGACGACGAATGTCGCAACGACTGCTTTTCCGACGATTCCTGGATACATGCTTTCAAAGACGAGCGATAATGCTCCGACGGCGACACCTTCTGCTAGTGCGTAGACTGGCGAAAGAACAGGCGCTGTTGCCGGTTTGAAGGTGATGATCAGGGCAAGAATCAGACCGATGACGAATCCACCGATTAATGCAGGAAATAAGAACGCTTGATTCTCTGCGAGGAAGAACCAGCTTCCTCCTGCTGCTGCCGTGACGAGAGCGAGCATCAAGAAAATCTTGCTCATCGTCCCGCTTTTGGTCATTGGTCGTTCTCCGACACGTGCCGTATCGAATCCGCGACGCAAGGCCGGGTTAACTTTAAAACGTGAAGCCATTGCATTCACTCCTTTTATTGTATCTGTTTTTCTAATACGATTCTTTCCCGAAAAAGTTTCAGAATAACCATTGATCAAGCGCTTTTAATTGCAACATGACGACAGGGATCGATGCTTTAGCATCGATTCGGTACGATTTTGCCTGCCCAATCAAACCCGACGTGACGAATTCGGCATTTTCTAACCCTTCGCCAATCGGTCCGAACGCATCACTATCTATTTGACGGTGTCGGTAATGGATGAACCGTTCTGTCGTCCCCTCTTTTACTTTGCAACCATCCTCGACATCTGGACGGCTCAAACCATACTCCGCGTAATGCCAGACCGTCGTCGTGTCCCATGGTGAGCCGATATGCAGAATTTGACCGTCCGCTTCAATGAAGCGTTCGATTGGTGAGCCAGGTCCGAAGCCGTTTTCTACTGTATGATCAGCAACAAACGCTGTTGCATTCTTACCCCACGCGGTAACCGACCACATCGGATGATCGCTTCGGACGACACCTGGATAGGTCCGGAAGACTTCCGGTACGCGCCCGATACCGCGCGTGACCGTTTTTGCCGGATCATAGGCTGGCATCTCCCGGCGGATCGTTTCCCACCATTCCTCGGGAACAGCCGGTTGACTCCAGTTCTTTGGATCCGAGTTATCCGTACTTTGCGCGGGCATCATGATTAAACCTTCTGCTGTAACGACTTCTTGTAATGCTTCAATCAAGGCTTGCACCCCACCTGGAATCCAGCCGATTTGCTTGAGAGACGTATGGACAAAAAGTTTCATCCCAGGTGTCACACCTAACTCGCGTAATGCTTCTTTGATTTGTGATTTCGTGACCATATTTCGTGTTTCCATCAATCTTAGCTCCTTACTCGACGACTAATGCAATCGTCGACCCCGTTTTTCCTTGTTTGACTTCGATTTTGGCATCAACACGAGATTTTAGTTCCTGGACGTGACTGATAATCCCGACCATTCGACCACTCTCTTGAATCGAAAGCAACGTTTCGATCGCTTGTTCAAGTGATTCTGGATCAAGCGTTCCGAATCCTTCATCGATGAACATCGTCTCGAGTGATACTCCACCGCTCGCTTCCTGAACGACTTCGGACAGTCCGAGTGCGAGGGCAAGCGACGCCTTGAAGCTCTCCCCACCGGACAACGTTTTGACGTGCCGTGTTTGTGACGTATAGGCATCAAAGACGTTTAAATCAAGTCCATATTTCTTGAGACCTTTTCCGGCTTCGGTCTTCCGCTCCAGCTGAAAACGACCAGATGTCATCTCATGCAGATGCCGGTTCGCAGCAAACAAGATCTCATCGAAGTACGCCGTCTGGACATACGTCTCAAATGTCATCCGTTGTGCATTTTCCCCGACACCCACGCGGGCGAGTTCTCCGATGATCCCGTATCTCGCGTCCTCATCCTCGATTTGTCGTTGTAAACTTTCCCAAGCTGCCATCAATTGGTCGATGTGTGCCCGTTCCTTCTCCAGCCCGACACGCCGATCCGTTTGCTCCGACAGTGTATTCGTCGTCTCTTTCACTACCGTCCGCAGCACTTCAAGATTCGGACGAACCTGTCCGTCCGTCTTCAAGCGAACTTGTTCCTGTTTTAACTTCAGTTCCTGTCGCTCTAAGCGATCCTGCTCCAAGCGGTCATGGAGATGACGAAGGTCTTCGCGCGATCTTCGCGCTTCGCGGAATGCTTCAATCGTCGGAAACGCTTCTTCGGTCAAGGCGACATGTAGTGCTTGTTCGCGTTTCGTTAGGCGTTCGCTCTGCTCCGAAAGCGCTTCGGTCAATTGACGGAATCGTCCTTGTTGTTCCGCTAAGTCGCGATCGAGCTGTTCCTTCTCGCGCAGCTGTTGCTGTTTGTCTTGCTCGAACTGTTTGATACGTGTTTCTGCCTGTTGTTGTTCCTCACGCAGTTCTGGTAACGATTTCGCGGTTTCTCCGGATTGACTCAAACGTCCCGTCAGATGCGCCAATTCCGATTCGATACCAGTCCGATCTTTCACTACCCTATCGATGTTCAGTTGTAGCTGCTCCATAGATTGCTCGAGCTGTTGCAGGCGTATCTCAAGACGTCCTTTTTCCGTCTGCGCTGACACCAACCGCGCTTCCGTCTGCTCGACTTCTCGAAGCTGTAATGCAATATCGGCGTGTCCTGACTCGTTTTCACTGGTCTGTTGAATCTCGGTCGTCAGTTGTTGCAGACGCTCAGCAATCGTCCGGTAAGATGCCTGTAACTCTTGATGCGCCTGTTGTGCTTCTAAGAACTTCTGTTGAGCTATATCGACGGATAGTTCCTGCGCGACAGCGACAGCGTGTCGCGGATGGGTCGTGCTACCACAAACAGGACAAGCCGTTCCGTCCGTCAATCCTTTCGCAAGTTCAGCAGCCAGTTGCTCCCGTTCACGTTTACGCGCTTCTTCGTACTGGCGAGCAGCTGTTTCTTTTTGATCTCGAACGCTCGTCCCGCGAACGATCAATTGTTGTCGTTCTGCTTCCAACTTGTCATGTTCAGCGTACTTCGTCGCCAACTGTTGTAAGGTAAAGCGACGTTCTTGCGCCTGTAAGCGTTCCGCTCCAACGTTTTGCAGCGGCCGAAGTTGTTCTTGAACCGTCTTACGATCCACCCGTACTTGTTCCAGTTGTTTTCGTAACGTTTCCGGATCGAGTTGCTTCAACCGCTCTGCTAATTGTTGTTGCTGTTGTCGTAAACGTGTTTCCGCTTCTAAGCGTTCACGTTCTTCCTGAATTTTTTCGAGGCGACGACTTAATTGTTCAATGCTTGGTTCTTCTGCTAGCAAACGATTCACTTGTTCTTGAACAATCCCTTGTCGCTCCGTTAAGCGGTTGACCTGTTGCTCCGTTTCCTGCTTCCGTTGCTTAAGTTGCGTCAGTTGTTCCTGATCTTGTTGCCACTGATCATGGATCGGTGCAACGATTTGAGCGCGTTCAGCCGCTGTTGTTTCTTCTTGCATCCGCTCGATTTCCGGTAGGCAGTCTAGTAGCAACTGTTCCGTCTGTTGAAGCTTTTCTTGCTCTTGGAAAGCCGCTTCGAGTTGCTCGCCTTGTTGCAATTGCGTCGTTTTCTTCTCAACGATCGCACGAGTCTCTACTTCAGCTTGACGTGCAGCCGCTAACCATTCGTCGTGTTCTGTCGTCAAGGCGTCCGTCCGGAGACGAATATCTGCTTCTGTCAGTTCACTCCAGTTCGCTTGCAGTGGTAATTCCTCGAGTTTTGCCCACTGTTTCGTCTTCGTTTCCTTAATCCGTGCCGCAAGATCGAGCGCTTGCCGGTGCAAGCGTTGCTGGAACTCACCGTAGTGCTCCGTCTTGAACAGTTGCTTGAGAATCTGTAGCTTATCTTTCGACTCTGCCATCAACAGTTCACGGAACTTATTTTGCGGCAACAACAGGATTTGCGAAAACTGTTTATGATCGAGCTGGATCAACTCTTGAACGCGTTGTTTGATTTCCGGAATCTTGACCGCAAGCGGTTTCCACGTCGTCCCGTCGAACCGTGAGAACTCGGCTTCATGCGAATAACCGGTTTTGTTGACCGGATGCGGTTGACTCGGTTGGCGGATGATCCGGTACCGTTCCCCTTTAAGGGTAAACTCCAGTTCGACTTCCGTCTTTTGCTCAGGCACAGCGAAATGACTTCGCAGTTCGCTCATTTCCCGTTCGCCACCAGACGTCTCACCGTACAGAGCGAATGTTAGCGCATCGAAAATCGTCGTTTTCCCTGCCCCCGTATTCCCGGAAATGACGAACATCGTCCGCCCAGCAAGTGCTGTGAAATCAATCGTCTCTTCGCCAGCAAACGGTCCAAAGGCGCGTAATGTCAGTCGTTCTGGGCGCATGTCGCTTCCTCCTTCAAGACGGCTTGCATCGCTTCCGTCGGTTTCTTCTCACGGACTGCTTCATAAAACTCACTAAACAGATCCGCAACGGACGCATCTTTGACCTGTTCCCGCGACGCTTTGACCGCCCGTGTACTCTCGCGGACGAAACCGATTCGCTCGAGGTGCAAGATGTTCGGATAGATCTTTTTCAGCTTTCCCATCGGATCCATCAAGGCTTCGCCGTCCGTTAGATTGATTTTTAAGTAATCGTCCGTCGCTTGCGTCGCGACGAACGCCGGGTCTGTCAATTCACTGAGACTACCGGTCACCTCTCGCAAGTCACGTTTTGGCGCAAGCGGTTCGAATCGACGATCGAACGTACCCGCATCGTTCAACGTCAACACATCGACCCCTTTAATATGATGTGCTTCTGAAAACGAATATTTCAAGAGTGATCCACTGTAGCGAACCGTCTCCGATTTAATCGCCAGCGGATTATGCAGATGACCGAGCGCCGTATAGGTAAACGGTGCAAACTGACTCGCACTGACTTGTCCTGCCGTACCGACCGACAATTGCCGCTCTGAATCCGTCTCGAGTCCACCGATGACAAAGGCATGTCCAACGAGGACACTCGGTCCCTCCGGTGAACAACTCGAAAGAATCGTTCGCATCGCGTCATCATGTGTCTTGATTGTCTCGTCTTGATGCACGTACCGGACTGTCGCTGGATCTGCGAAAGGCACCGGATAAAATGAAACCCCTTTGATCATGACGGGTGTAATGACCGGTGTTAGTTTTCCAACGAGATGCAGACCTGCCCGTTGCAACAAGGTCGTACCGAAACTCAAGCGTTCGGCCGAATCATGATTCCCACTAATTGCAACGACCGGGATGTCTCGGTCGAGAATCAAAGCAGCTAATGTCTCGTCAAGCAGTTCGACGGCTTCCGTCGGCGGCACGGCACGGTCGTATAAGTCTCCTGCAATGACGATCGCATCCGGTTTTTCTCGGTCGACGAGTGCTAAAAAATTCGCCAAAACCGCCCGTTGGTTCTCGAGCATTGATTCACCATGAACGATTTTTCCAAGATGCCAATCGGCAGTATGTATCCATTTCATCTTCATCACACTCACTTTTTAAATATAGTAGCTTAAGTGTAGCATGCGAGCGTTCGTTCTGCGACGAACATCCGTTTGGAATACCAAAAGCAGAAATGATTATGCTGCTTAGCGACTCAACCATAAATACTGCAGAAATAACAAGGTGTACTTCCTCTTGTTTAAGAGAAATACTACTCGTTATCTTTAGACTGAATTCCATAAATGATTTATACGATGTTCAGACAAATCCGACAAACATTTTGTTTTTTTGAGAAATCCTATTTTAGACCGCTCCCAATATCCAATAAATGTATTTCGTGTTAAGCTAGTAACGTCACATCTTAAGTAATAATTGAATCATGTTAGAACTTTCGTAAACGTTAATCGCTACGAATCATCCATCGAATATGAGGAGGTACAACATGAAAAAAATTATCCTGTTAGCTCTGTTATGTACTTCGTTATCGGCCTGTAACGTCAACGAGTCTAATCTCAGTTTTAGCGAGTTACAGACAGTACCTAACGATATACAAACGAAAATTGATCCCGACTTTAGTCTGCAATTAATCAATACGAAGGGCGATACCGCTTATGTTGTGTATCGCACAAAAAAATCAGTTGATACTGATCTTGAATCGCAAGAAAATACGGTAAAGATAAAATTAGATGAATCTAACGATACTAGTAAGAATGCGAAACAACATGTCTATAAATTAACGTTAGATCCTGAACATGAAATCATCGATGTCTATTTAAACGGGAAATCTACTGCATTTGATAATGTAACTAGTTCATGATTTTTTTATTTAAGTAAGAAAATAAACACATGCAAAATCCCCTCATTCTACTTTTGAAATGAGGGGATTTACAAACTAAGCAGGAGGCGAATGCCTCCTGCTTTCTGTGCTTTCACAACGAGCGTATTATTTCGTCCGTTGCTTTCTAAAACGTTGGACAGAACGAATCACGGAAACCGATCCGCCAATGATCGCGCCGACGCCGACGACGATGCCTGTTTTGAATTTTTTGCCCGTTGGTTCGGATGTATGCGTTGCTTGATTGTGTTCAAAAAGTTGTTGGAGGGGCGACGACGTCTCGACTTCGAGAATCTTCGATGCATCCTGATGCACATCTTCTCTACGTTCGACACTACAAGGTGACAGATAGAATGGGTTCAAGTTCGTCCGGTACCGATCCGGATTCCAGTTGGCTTGTTGGACAACTGCCTGTTTCTCTTCCGTCTGTGCCTGATCCTTCATCGGATCGAATTCTTGTTTCATCTGAATCACTCCTCTTCACGTTCAAAACCTATAGACCGTTTTACGTCTGAAGTCTTATTTACCTGTTTTTCAAACATTTAAAACACGTATATCAAAAATTAGTTTACTGTTTTTTGAACGTTTACCCGAAATAGGCATGATAGAGTCGTTTGGCTTTGACGAGATCGGATTCACCATGAATTAAGACGCGCCCATCTTGAAAGGCGACCATTCGATGTTCTTCTATTGTAAAAGCAAGTAAATACGGATTGTGAGCAGAAATTGCTGCGACCGGCTGAAGGCGTCGCTTCAACTGTTCGAGATCCCGCTTACCGTCCCCCCGAATTTGGACAGCGTCGCGACCGCAAAGTGCTGTAAAACGGACCGTCTGATCCGATAAATAAGGATACGTCGGTTGAGTACCACATGAGGGACATTCCTTTTGCTTCAACGATTGAACGTTGATTTGTTGGAATGTATTCGACCACACATCAAAGGCAAGTAAACGTGTCCGCATGGCATCCGTCTTTCCACTTAACCACTTCAGCGCTTCTGTCACTTGTAGAGAGGCGACCATCTGAACAGCTGGACTGATGATTCCTGCCGTATCACACGTCTCCTGATCACGTGGTAATTGATCGAGTAAACAATGGAGACACGGTGTCTCCCCCGGACGAACAGTGAAAGTAATCCCATAACTACCGACACATCCACCGTAAATCCACGGAATCGATCGCATCAATGCCATGTCGTTCATCAGTAAACGAATATCGAAATTATCCGTCGCGTCGATGATCAAATCGATGTCGTCTAACAGCCACGTCAGTGACGCCCGGTCGACGTCTAATACGTGTGCTTCGATCGTCACCGTCGAATTGATTGCCTCAAGACGCGCTTTCGCAGCAATCGCCTTCGGTACGATGTGACGCGCATCGTCCTCGGTATAAAGCTGTTGCCGTTGTAGATTACTCCACTCGACGTAATCCCGATCGACGATTCGGACGACGCCGACACCGGCACGAACGAGTTGTTCTGCCGATGCGGTTCCGAGCGCCCCCATCCCGATGATCAGCACCTTTGCTGCTGAAAAGCGCTCTTGTCCCGATTCCCCGATCGGTTGAAACCGAGTTTGGCGTGAGTAGCGGTTCATCGAATCAATCCACTCGTTGGACTACTCGCGATCGCATATTGTTTCTTCTCAATCCGTCCCGCTTCGTATCCTAAACGTCCCGCTTCAACTGCTAGTCGCATCGCGCGCGCCATCTTGACCGGGTCTTGAGCATGGGCGACCGCTGAGTTCAATAAGACACCGTCCGCTCCAAGTTCCATCGCATAGGCAACATCAGTCGGTGAACCAATGCCGGCGTCGACGATGACCGGGACCGTTGTCTGTTCGATAATGAATTGCAGATGAAGTGGGTTGAGAATACCTTGCCCGGAGCCGATTGGTGATGCTGCTGGCATGATCGCGTGACAGCCGAGTTCTTCGAGGCGTCGTGCAAGGACGACGTCGTCCGAAGTATATGGTAAGACGATGAATCCTTCTTTAAGCAACTCTTCAGAGGCGCGTAATGTCTCGATTGGGTCCGGTAACAAGGTCTTGTCGCAACCGATCACTTCAACTTTTACCATGTCACACATCCCGGATGCTCGTGCGAGCTTCGCTAACCGGACGGCTTCCTCTGCTGTCTTCGCACCAGCTGTGTTCGGCAGTAAATCGTACTTCGTTAAATCAAGCGACTCTAAGAAATTCGATTGTTGTTTATCAAAGATGTCGAGTCTCCGGATAGCGAACGTCAAGATTTGTGAAGCCGAAGCGTCAATCGCCTCCTGCTGTACCGTAGCATTCGTATATTTTCCTGTACCGAGTAATAACCGTGAGTCAAATGTCTTTTCTCCAATTTTCAGCATGTTTATCCTCCTCCTACGAAATGAACGATTTCAAATGTGTCATGATCCCGAACGACCGTCTGACCGTAAGCCCCGCGATCGATGATCACTCGGTTCTGTTCGACGATGACGAGCTTTTCCCCCAAGCCGAGTTGCACGAGCATATCCTCGATTGTTTCAATCTGTTCGATCTTATGGTCGTTTCCGTTAATCGTAATGTTCATCGGACTTCCTCCTTCTGGATCAACCGTAATGTATTTGCCAAGACCTCCGCTGTCGCCGGTGCGAGTAAAATCCCATGCCGGTGATGACCGGTCGCTAGGAAGATGCGACGCGATGACGAAGCGACTCCGATGTACGGTAAGCCGGATATCGTTTGTGGTCGTACGCCGGACCAGACTTCTTCGATGACTGCATCACGAATCGGTGGATAAAGCCGCACTGCTGCATGAAGCAGTGACGTAACCCCCGCGACACTGACGCCGACCGTCTCATCGTGCGGTAATTCGGTCGCACCGATCAAAATCCGTCCGTCCGCTTTCGGTACAAGATAGACAGAATCATTGAACAGAATCGAGCTTAACGGTCGTCCCGCGAGACGGACCGCCAAACACTCGCCTTTGACGCCATATGTCGCAATCGAAATGCCGGCTGTCGCAAGTATTGCTTGTGATCCGCGCCCAGCAGCCACCGTCACCGTACGTCCCGTCCATATTCCAGTATTCGACTCGATCTTCACGACATCATCACTCTCCTCGAGACGCGTGACATCCACCTGTTCTTCAATCGATACGCCACGTGCGTGTAAGGCACACATCAATGCATTGGTCATTCGTCGCGGGTCGATTTGACCGGCCGATGGAAATAAGTATTCTTGTCCGTCTCGTTTTAACAAAAACGGTTGTTCCAGGTAGCCGCAATCGATGCCAGTCTCCCGTTCAAGTCGACGTGCGAGTAACGGATACAGACGGCGACTTCGAGCGGCTAGCGCATGCAGTTCATCACGTAGCTCAATATCCGTCGCAAGCATTCCGGCAGCTGCGCGACTCGTCCCTTGACCGCATGTTTCGCGCTCAAGGACAAGAACGGATTCGTTCTGACAGGCGAGACTGTAAGCAAGCGTCAAACCAATGACTCCACCACCAATGATGATGTGATCCGTCATACCCGTACCCCCTGATAACGCTTGATCGCAGCAAGTGGGTCCGTTTGACCGAGGATGCCGGATAAGACGGCGATTCCGGTTGCACCGGTCGCTGCGATCTCAGGAATACGATCTGGTGTGATGCCGCCGATTGCGATGACTGGTTTTGTCGTGAAGGTAACGACTTGTTTGAGAGCATCAACACCACGTGGCGGAAGATCCGGCTTCGACGCCGTCGGATAAATATGACCGTAGAGCAATTGATCAGCTCCTTCTGCCTCAGCCGCGAGCGCCTCTGCCAGTGAATGGACGGATTTACCGATTGTCAGATCTGGAAAGTGTCTTCGGACATCACCGACGCGTAAGGATCGTCGGGTCAACTGCACACCGATGCCAGCGACATGCGCAACGTCGACGCGGTCATGGACCGTTAATTGATCAGGCAAATATCCTTGCCGAAGGAGTGTTTCAATTAGATCAAGTAATTCTGCCGCTGATAAGTTCGGTTCCCGCAGATGCAATTGATTGGTATAGGGTTGAAGGAATTGAAAGATTTCGGCCCCATCTCGCAAATCGATCGAACCTGTTGAAATCAGATGTAAACGCATCATATCTTCCTTTCTAGACGAAAAAGGACCACTCCCGATGTTGAAAGGAGTGGTCCGAAAATGCGCTGCAGCGCTAAGGATATCTAAGGTTTCGAGCCACTTCCCTCCGCTAGTACGAACTAGATCAGGTTCAAAGGGTCCGGATACTTCCGTCTCAGTCTGCTGGGAGACTCCCCTAGTGTCTTTTCGTGTTTAATTGGCTTGCCCCATTAGTCTAGCATGAGTCGCTTTCCTTCGCTAGTCCTAGTTGAGCGCTTCCACTTGCTGAACGAGCTCCGATTTCGTCGGTCGCTGTTGCTTCTGGCTGTTGGCATACGTCTGCTTCAGCTTCAGGATTCGCATCACTTTCGCATCGAGCATCTCGGTCGTCAGCGTTTCATCTTTGACGGCTTGCATCACTTCAGCATGAACTTTCGCATAAGCACCTGCCTCTGAAAACATTGCCATGTCAGCTCCATTGACGAGTGATTGCCGCGCCGCTTCCGCAAGACCGTATTGTTGCGTGATCGCTCCCATGACGAGATCATCTGTGATGATGACGCCGTTGAATCCGAGTTTCTGACGCAAGAGATCAGTCAGGATCGGCTTCGAGAGCGAGGATGGATTTTGATCGTCATACGCGGGATACAGAATATGGGCGACCATTATCATCTCGGCCCCCTCTTGAATCGCTTCTTGGAACGGTAACAGTTCCGTTCGCTTCAGTTCTTCCTTTGATGCCGTCACTTTCGGCAGTCCAACATGGGAATCGACACTCGTATTACCGTGACCAGGAAAATGTTTGACGACCGGAATCGTGCCAGTCTCTTGCATCCCGTGCATCAGTGCTGTACCGAACGTCGCGACGGTCTTCGGCTCTGCACTTAAGGCACGATCACCGATGATCGGATTGTTCGGATTACTGTTAACGTCAAGGACTGGTGCAAAGTCCATGTTGAATCCATAGTACCGCGATACATGACCGAGCGTGCGTCCGACGTCTTCCATTTTCGCCATATTTGCGCCTTGCGCCATACGTTGACTCGTCGGCAGACGTAATCGTTGATCAGGTACCCGACTGACCCGTCCGCCTTCCTCGTCAATCCCGACGAACGCATATGGCTTTTGGTTCGTCTCTTGAATCGCACGCGTGAACGTTAACAATTGTTCTTCTGACGTGATGTTTCCGCCGAGCAGTAAGACGCCACCAATCGCATGCGTCCGCAACAACTGCCGGTCTGCCGCTGAAAGTTCCGTACCAGCGACTCCGATATAGAGGAGCTGATCGATTTTTTCAGACGTCGACATCGCTGCCAGTTGTTGTTTTAGTTGTGCGTGTTGTCGTTCTTCCTTCGTCGGCTCAGGCTTTGGCTTCTTCGCTTCAGTCGGTTGCTTCGCTTCTGGTTGTGATGGTTTCGTTGATTCCGTCGTCTCCTGCGCACACCCTGCAAGCAACAGGCAGCCGATCAGTACAGTCTTCTTCACAAAGGATCCTCGCTCCGGACACCATTGATGGAATAACAGACGGAAATCTCAGCGTTCAGGGATTGTGAGACCGAACAATATTTATCTTTTGATAACGAAATGGCACGACGGACCTTATCTTCCGGCAAATCACCTTCGAGTCGGTAATGAATCGAGATCGATGTGAAACGCCGTGGATGATCCTCTGCCCGTTCTCCTTCAATATCCATCTCGAAATGAGTGATCGTCAAGCGCATCTTCTCTAAAATCGAGACGATATCAATCCCAGTACAGCCGGCAACGGCATGTAGCAGGAGCTCGGTCGGTCGTGGCGCTTGGTTTTCACCGCCGTTTTCGGGTGCTGCGTCCATCGCGAGATGATGACCTGATTCCGTTTGTCCACTAAACCCCATCTGTTTGTTCCATGTCACTGTCGCTTGCATCGTTTCCACTCCTTTATCAGTAGTCTTCTCCTGTAGTATACGCAAAAAACAGAAACCTTGGAAATTCACGCGCTATTTTGAATAATGGTTCTTTTCTCGGAATCACGCTTTGCGATACCCGACGAAATCGTTTCGTGCTATCCTGTTACTCATAGTTTCGCGCGCAAGCGCTAGAATTGAGGAATCATCCATGTCACCTACTACTCGTTTAAGTCGACGCGATTGGCTCTTGATTGCCACGTTGTCGCTCCTGACGTTCGTTCTCGGAACGAGCGAATTCGTCATCGTCGGAATCCTCGCTGAAATCTCCTCAGCCCTTGATATCACGATCGCAACAGCGGGTACGCTCGTCTCAGCCTTTGCCATCTCCTTTGCGATTGGTACACCAATCGTCATGTCGATGACCGGTCATCTGGAACGGCGTCGCCTGATCCTACGTCTGTTACTTGCCTGGGTCTTACTGAATCTTGCCAGTAGTTTTGCACCAAGTTATGAAGTATTGCTCGCAACCCGGATCCTGACAGCCATCTTGACCGGCGTCTTGATTTCACTCGCGATGGTCGTCGCAAGTGACGGTGTTCCGGTCGCGAAGCGCGGTGTTGCCGTCTCGTTCATTTTCGGTGGTTTTACACTCGCAAACGTCCTTGGTGTTCCGATTGGTACGTTCATCGGTCAACACGCTGGATTCGAAGCCACGTTCTGGCTGACGACATTCATGGGATTAATCGCGTTCCTCGCCGTATGGAAGATCGTTCCCGTCCAGCAATCGACCGGTTCTGGTTCGATTAAAGAGCAGCTCGGATTGTTAGCCAACCCACGGATCTTGATTGCCTTCTTTATTCCGTCGTTCGGCTTCGGGGCAACGTACGTCGTCTACACGTACCTTGTACCAATCCTCCAAACGGAACTCGGCATCGCGAAGACATGGATCAGTCCGATCTTGCTCGCTTACGGTGTCGTCTCGATCTTCAGTAACATCCTTGCCGGTAAAATCGCCAGCAAAAATCCGATGGGTCGCTTACGATTCGTCTTCGTCGTGCAAGCGATCGTCCTTGCTGCGTTATACTTCACAACAGCATCCCTTTCACTTGGTCTGTTTAATATCGCTTTGATGTCGCTGATGTCAATTTTACTGACGACTTCGACACAGATCTACTTGATTGATCTCGCTGAAAAGTTCAATCCGGAAGCAAAAGGACTCGCTGCTTCATTGATGCCTGTCGCAAGTAACGTCGGGATCGCCTTCGGTTCCGCACTCGGTGGAATCGTCTATGCGAACGGTCCGATGATGAACACGGCACTCGTCGGTGGACTAGTCGCGCTCGTTGCTGCGTTATTGACCGCGATCAGTCATCGCCTTGATCAACGGTCGTGAAACCGTTACCTTATGCTTTTTTGTAACAGGTCGATGACGGTTCGATGACGTTATGATGATAGTCCCCATCTGACTGACGATTTTTCAGTATGATGGGGACTATGTTGTAGTAGAGGAGTGTCTGAAAGTGAAAGCATTACACATGATCGGTCTTGGTCTGTTGACAATCATCCGACTCTGGCTCGGAATTCAGTGGTTCATCGCCGGAATCGGCAAGTACATCAATGGCTTCGATGCAAAACCGTTTCTCGAAGGAGCGCTCGCAAAAGCGACAGGCGAAGATGCACTCGTCAGTTCGTGGTATGCGACGTGGATCGAGCAACTCGCCTTACCGAACGTCGGGGTGATCAACGCCCTGATTCCGTTCGCGGAACTCGTCGTCGGCATTTTGTTGATTCTTAGTCTGTTGACGGTTCCTGCACTCGTCGTCGGGAGCATCATGAATCTCAATTACTTACTTGCAGGGACGATTGCGTTGAACCCGGTCTTCCTAGCAGCAGCTGTCGTCTTACTTGCTGCAGGACGCTTTGCGTATTACATCGGCATCGATCACTGGATCATGCGCTGGTATCGCTCGTCGAAGCAACCACATCCCCTTGACCGAATTCCGGTCTAACGAAAAACTCTCCCGCACGCGGGAGAGTTATTTTTTTTGTTGTTCGAGAATCGTCTGCTGTGTCGGAGTTCCACCGACAGAGACCGTCCGCTCGAGGAACAAATAAGGTTTACCATCGACTTCAAAACGACGGTCACCGAGATAACGTGCCGAGTGCCCATCCGTTGCGAGCTTTTGTTCGATTGCTGCGACATGTTCGTCGAGTGAATAAAACCGATCGTCAAACGTCAACGTGATGTTTTTCTTACGATATCCGAGTAGGAAATTGTAGTAGAACCAGTACATGGCACCTGCGAAGATGACAAAAATCAAGAATTGCATGTGAGCTCCCCCTTTGTATAGTCTTTATACGTTGGAAGAAAACAGGAGGTTTCAAATATTTCACTTTTTTGTAGTTCAGTTAATTGTCATCCCGTTGAGTTGAAGGTCACTCTTAGGCATGTCATATTTAATTGTTCCCTCATATCGAACTTCTTCAGTCCGTGCATCTAAAACAAGGATAGATGTGCCATTTTTCTTTGTCTCGATGAAGGAATACACTAAATCGTTCTCAAGGATTGCCGATGTGTGTCGTTGCACTTCATTGGCATCTCGTTTTGGTAAATCAAAACGATGCTGCGTGAATTGCTTTGTTCGTAAGTCGTACGTCGACCAATTGATTTTCGTTTCAGTCATGTTCTCTGTCATCCCTACGACGGCACCTTCGTCTATCACACGTGTGTCCCACATGTCTTCAACTTCAAGGAACTTCAATCGTGTCGATGTTGAATTGTCTCTCAGATAAACTCTTGTCTTGGCGTCGTCAGGCATCTGTCGGTATAAGACACGATTCTGATAAATGGCAAGTACCTCATCATCTTCTGTTAGTTGAAATGGTAAATCCATGAGTTGGACTGTTTTTTTCTTTAAATCAATTACGTAGATATTGTTTGTACCTGGTTTTTGTACAACATCGCCAATTCGTTTAACATATAACTTCTGTTTCGTTCGTTGAAATGGTCGATAGTAGATCCCTTTAGTCTTTGCCGGTTTTGGTAAAGAAACAGTCTGCACCTTTTCCGTGCCACGTTTCCACGATTGTAGTTCCCATGATCCATCTTCATTGACGTGTAATCCAAATACCTCTTTGTCTTGCTCATATCGTGATAATTCGATTTGGCTCATGAAATGCCGGAAACTGCGTGGAGCATCCGTCACGTCGGAGTAATCTCTAGCGAACTCAGACAAATAATTCGTTCGCTTTTTTTCAACTTCTCCTTTTAACGTGACTTCGTAATCTGTTTTATAACTTTCAGGATCATTGAACTCGAATTGAAGTTGTTTCACCAATCGATCATTTGGAGTTCCCTGTATCGTTTGAACCGTAAATGTAGGTTCTTCTGTTGAAGAAGAGTACACGACATACACTCCAAGTGTCAAAATACAAATGACTCCAAGACATAACATATATTTATAGGTTCGCATAGTATACTCCTCACACCGTGATTTTTCGTTGCAGTAATCGAAGACTTTTCCAGATAATATACGTGAAGTAACACAGACCTAACCCAATCAGAAGAAACATTGCCTCTGTCTCTAGTAAGAGACGTGTTTCATCTAAAAGCACTAATATACCAATGGTTAAGGCAACAGGAACAAAAATTTCAAGTCCAATTCTGATGATTGCTTTACCTTTACGAAATGAACGTTCGATTAAAACCAACAAGAAAATAATACTGACAATGAATAGTGAAATGGCGAGAATGATTCCCAAGTCGATCAGATTCATCGTATAAAAATCGTTCATCACGTTTCGAACTGGACTTAAGCCACTCTGGTTTTTGTATTCCGGTTGAATCAACCAATCAAATAGATAAAAACTTGATTGCAATACACACCACTGAATTCCAATAAAACTTATGATGATCAAAAAGACTGTCGTCAATTTCGAGAAGAAGATGCTTGCTCGACTTCCAGGAAGCATTAGTAAACGATAAATATACTTTGTTTCTCCTAACCAATCCCGGTACCAAATTTGAATCGCATAGATGACAACAATCGCCATTCCGATCAGAGTCATATAACTAAAGAAAGAGGACGCCTCAGAGTATCCGAGTGTATCAATTTGTTTAAGTGCTTCTGCGACGGAAACTCGGTTAAGTTCTATGAAATTCTCGACTTTTCGTTCGTGATACATGACTTGCGCAACGATTGATGCTAACTCAATCGCTACCATTGCTAGTACAACGATCACATAAAGCTTAAAACTCCGTTTAATCTCTTCATTCGTCAATTGTATGTATTGTTTCATCGTTGATAGACCTCCCGCATCCGGTCCTGAACCGATTTCCCGTACAGTTCTCGCATCTCTTCCGTCTCATGTTCATCGATGATCCGACCGTCCTGTAAGAAGACGACTCGATCAATCAAGTGCTCGATTTCCTGAATTTCGTGTGTCGTCATCAAGATGCCACGTCCTTCCATGAAATGACTCGAGAATAGTCCAGCAATCTGTTCTTTCGTAAACAAATCGATTCCAGCGAACGGTTCGTCGAGCAATAAGTACGGACGATCGAGGGCAAATCCAAGGATCAAGCTGACCTTTGCCTGGTTCCCTTTTGATAAGTCTGTGATCTTGTCCGTCGAAAGTAGCTGGAAGATCCGCATCAATTCATCGGCTGTCGCTTGGTTCCAGTCTGAATAATAATCCGCCATATAGGTCAGGGCATCACCAACCGTCATGTAGCCAGGCATCGTCTGGATATCCGGAACGAAGGCGATCTTATTTCGGTTGATCTCGCCATCGACGAGAACCGTTCCCGCGTTGACTGGGACGAGACCTGCGATTGCCTTCAAGATTGTTGATTTCCCCTCACCGTTCAGTCCGATTAAACACGTCAGTTGATCCATCGGAACCGAGAACGAGACACCTTGAAGGACTGGTTTTTTACCGTATTTTTTTTGTAAGCCATGGACTTCAAGCATCAATCTTCCTCCGTTCCGTTTCCTGATAGACGGTCTCGACCTTCGAGACGACCTCATCGAGTGGGATTTGAATCGCCTTGACGGCATCGATAAATTCAGAAACTGCTTCTTCGAGCATCTCGGCACGTACTTTTTGGACGACTTGTGGATCGCGTGTAATCTTACTCGGGACATTCCGTTCTGTCGTAATCAATTGCTGCTCCTCCATCTCTTTATATGCTTTTTGTGCGGTATTCGGATTAATTCCGAGCTGTGCGGCGATTTCGCGGCGGGACGGGATCTCTTGCCCGCTTTGCAATTCCTCGGTCGCGATTCGTTGTTTAAACCAACGGACGACCTGCAGGTACACCGGGCTTCTTTGGTCGAACTGCATCGGTAGACCTCCCTTTCCTGTTTAATGTATTAAAACAATAATACACTTCTCCTCTGTATCATACTCACCATACAGTTTGACTGTCAAGCCGGTTTTTTGTTTCTGTCACGAAAAAGCCACCATCCTCGATTGGGATGGTGGCTCTGATCAATTCAATCAGTACGGATTCGGATCTTCCTGCGGTGTATCCGGAATCTCGGTTGGTTCTGGGAACGTATCCGGTTCCGGCTGACGGACCGGGTCTTCCTGTGGCGTATCTGGCACCTCGCTCGGTGGTGTCTGCGGTATCTCGTCCGGTTGATGATCCGGTTCGCGTTCAGGCACTTCATTCGGATTCTTCTTCATCTTGATCTCCCCCTTACGACGTGATGTAATCGCCGCCGTTGATATGAATCGTCTGACCCGTGACGTAACTTGAATCGCGGGAGGCGAGATAGACATAGGCCGGTGCGTTTTCTGACGGTTGTCCCCGGCGTTTCATTAACGTATCTTCCCCATGCGCCTCAACTTTTTCCTTCGAGAACGTCGCTGGAATGAGCGGTGTCCAGATCGGACCGGGTGCGACCGCATTAACGCGGATTCCCTTCTCGATCAAGCTCGAGGCAAGTGAGCGTGTCAATGTCGTGATTGCCCCTTTCGTCGCTGAGTAATCGATCAACGTCGGTGCTCCACGATAAGCCGTCACCGATGAAGTATTAATGATCGTATCTTCTTTATGCAAATGTGGGAGCGCAGCCTGAATCAAATAAAACATCGAAAAGACATTCGTCTCGAACGTTTCCTTCAATTGTTCTGGTGTAATAGCGAGGAAATCATCCTGCGGGAATTGTTTCCCGGCATTATTGACGACAATGTTCAATTGACCGAATTCTGCAATGACCAGATCGATAATCTCTTGAGCATTTTCCGGTTGACTGACATCTTTTGCGATTTTTAAGGCTTTAACTCCGTAACCTTCAATCAACGATTTCGTCTTTTCAGCGTCTTTCCCCTCATTTAAGTAAACGATCGCGACGTTCGCCCCTTCTTTTGCGAAAGCGACAGCGACAGCACGACCGATTCCACTATCCCCACCCGTGATCAGCGCGACTTTTCCTGTCAGTTTTCCTGAACCGACATAATCTGGATCATCGTAGATGGGTTCTGGTTTCATGGCGTACTCGACACCGGGTTGTTGTTCCTGTGTCTGCCCTCGTGCTTCTTGATGCATCGCTTCGAACTGTTCTTCTCTCATGAACGATCAGCTCCCTTATCACTGTTGAATGAACTACATGATTAACCATTCCCTTGCGATACATCTATAAACGTTTTTCTGGAAAAGTCAGATGTCATTCGTCAACAGCGTTGGGAATGTATTCGTTCGGAGCATGTGCACGAGTTCACTTGGGTACACTGTATACTGATCCAGTTTGTCAAACGGAACAAAGCGATACGTCAACCCTTCACCTTCTGGACCATAAAAATCTTCTGTTAATAAAGGCAGCGGCTCTCGGCACGTCACATCATAAAACATCCCCAGTTCATGAAATTGGTGATCGGCATACTCAAAGAAATTTTCATGCAGGAAACGGAAGACCGGTGGCTCAATCAACTGACCGAGTTCTTCTACTAATTCACGTTCAATCGCTTTGGCACCACATTCACCGAACTGGACACGCCCTCCCGGTAATGACCAAAAATCATCTTCTCCTTGACGATGAATCAAAAGATGTCCATCTTGAATCAACAGCGCCACTGCGCGAATGTTAAGCTTTTTTTGATTTACTGTAAACGTTAAATCCATCTCATTTCCCACTCTCTAATTTTAGTTTCCCCATACTTTTTCATCATTTCCCATGATTGTATTTTGTCATCAACTTCATCTCGTTGTAATATAAATTCATCTTGATTTTAAGGCATTTTCACATTGAATAACTATTCAATATTACAACAATTGTTATTAGAATATATTTAAGCAATCGAATTGAAACACAAAGGTCTGATGTTTGAATGCTATACTCTCGTTAGTCAAATGACCGCATCACTCACTTCAATACACACTAAACGCATCCACTTCTATAGATGTCATTCCGACGACAACACAAGATATTCAACTTAGGAGGAACATTCATGAAACGAACAATCACGACGTTAGCAATGAGCGCCCTCGTTGTTTCAGGTTTTGCAGCTACGGGTAATGGTAAGGTTGAAGCCGCTTCTGGCTCATCGTATAAAGTAAAAATTAAAGCAGACGGACTCCGTGTCCGGACTGGTCCATCGTTGAAACACCGCATCGTCGACGGCGTCAATGCGGGTCAAACGTTCAAATACCTCGGTCAGACAGGAAACTGGACGAAGATCATGCATAAAGGTGAAAAGCGCTTCGTTTATTCCGGTTATGTCAAGAAGTACAGTACTTCTAGTAAATCAGCGAAAAAAGCATCGTTTTCTTCGTCAACTGGATTCATTCGTCCGACAAGCGGACCAATTACGCAAGGTTACGGAAATGCTAGCGGCAAGTACGGCTACACGTTCCACAACGGAATTGACTTCGGAGCACCTACAGGAGCACCCGTTAAAGCAGCTGCTGCCGGAAAAGTCATCAAGTCGTCATATCAAGGAGCATATGGAAACCATGTCATGGTCGAACATAAAGTGAACGGTATTTCGTACACAACAGTGTATGCTCACCTTAGCAAACGTTCTGTCTTCGTCGGTCAATCGATTCCTAAAGGCGCAAACATCGGAGCTGTCGGTAGCACTGGTAACTCATTCGGATCTCACTTACATTTCGAGATCCATCGTGGTAATTATGTCTACAGCGGTTCATCTGCAGCAAGCAGTGTTAACCCACTCGCCTTCTTGTAAACAAGCACGTTTAAGGTACCTCAATGGAGGTACCTTTTTATATGTATATGGCAATTCATCATATCCAACACTATCTAATACTGTCAATTTTATACTTGTATCATTTTTAAATAGGGGCACAAAAAAATCACTTCTTCTAAAAAGAAAAAGTGATTTTAAAATACCTAATCAAGAAGAAATACGTTTCGTTTGGTACGCTTTCGAATAGCGATCGGCTGCGATGATCGCATCAGCGACTTCGTCAGCTGTGACGTTGAATCCACTGTGAATCGTCTCGCCTTCAGCTGTCGCTGCCTCGCCGACTTTGACGATATCCTCACGTGACGCATCCTTTAGCTTGACGTCTTCGAGCGTCACCGGTAAGCCAAGATCCATGTAGAGCGCGATATACCGCTCGATTTCTTCTTGTGGATGTTCTTCGAGCGCCAGCTGAACGAGTGTACCGAAAGCAACCTTCTCTCCATGCGTCAAGTGATGGATGTCCCCATCAAGTGCCGTGAATCCATTGTGAATCGCATGCGCTGCAGCTAGTCCGCCACTCTCAAAGCCAAGTCCACTTAAGAGCGTATTGGCTTCGACGACAGCTTCGAGTGCCGGCGTGACGACTTGTGCCTGAACGGATTCATAGGCTAGACGCCCGTGCTCGAACAAGACTTCTTCGCACCGTTTTGCGATGGCTTGCGCGGCAATCGTCGGTCTACCGCCTGCCATCGTCTGTCCACCAAAGGCGACGACGCTTCGGACCTCGACCCATGTTGCCAGCGCATCAGCGATGCCGGACGCGAAGAACCGCGCTGGTGCTTGCGCAATCAGCTTCGTATCGACAAGGACGAGATCCGGATTCTTCTTATAGAAGCGATAACTTTCAAAAATTCCTTCGTCGGAATAAATGACAGACAGAGCACTCGTTGGCGCGTCAGTTGAAGCCAGTGTCGGCACGATGACGACGGAAACGTTCAGTTCATCTGAAACGGCTTTTGCTGTATCGAGCGTTTTCCCGCCACCAACACCCATGACGAATCGGACATTTGCCGCTTTTGCCTGCTCAGCGATTCGTTTCACTTCATGGCGCGAAGCTTCGCCACTAAAATCTGCTTTCTCGATGCCGACGTTTTCGCTCGACAACGACTGCTCAACACGTTCCTTGACGATTTTCCAAACGACATCATCCGCGATGACGAGCGCTTTTTCACCGAACGGGCTCACATATGTACCGAGCCGGTCAATGACATCCTTTCCTTGGACATACTTCGAGGGACTAATGAAGACACGTTCTGACATGTTTCAACATCCTTTCTGTAAGGGGCACGATGATCAATGACATACAGTAGAGCAATTGCCGTTTCGACTGATCGTTAAACCCCCACTTAGACGTCTGAGAGTCAAACATGTAGAAATTGGCTAGATTTCGACAGACTTAGTGAAATATCATGAATCATAAGTCACAGGCTATTCTTTCTTTCAATTTGATAAAATAGAAAAAAGGAAGATAGGAGAGATAACAATGGACAACAGCGACTCAATAAAGAGGTTACTTCTCGAACGAGAGCAAAAATTATTAGAATCCGAAATTCGAAGAAACGCAGAAGAATTACATAAATTATTAGCCCCAACTTTTTTTGAAATTGGTAGTTCGGGCAAGATGATGTATAGAGGTGAAAGGACAGACCAAATTCAGCTAAGCACTGTCCACATGCAGCTGAGTGATTTTGAAATCCATCCGCTTTCAAAGGAAATTGTTTTAACGACTTACAGGATCTATGACGTATTAAATGATCAATCTTCATTACGCAGCTCGATATGGAAATGGATTGATGACGAATGGAAAATGCATTTCCATCAAGGAACCAGAGTACTTTCCTCTACCTAACACCTATCTTGGAACCGAACAAGGTTCATTCCTCTGAATTGATGTCTAATGATGCTTCATTTAAAAACATCTTCATACAAAAAAACCTGAATGGGATTCTTAAAGCAGGAATCCATCATTCAGGTTTTTTTCAGAGATATTAAGCAACTCGCGACGACGATTGTGTCTCCGCTGTTTTATTCCCAACGATTGCCCCGATCACCCCGCCGATGATAGCTGGAACAACCCATCCGAGACTGACGGAAGCAAAAGGTAACACCGCATTGAACACTTTTGTGACGACCGAGACATTGAGCCCTGCTGTCTGTAATCCATCAAACAAGCTGACGACGAATGTCATCCATAGCGCCCCTTGGTAAACGGCTGGTTTTCCTTTGAAGAGTGGATGCAAGAACGTCAAGAAAATCAGACAAATCGCCAGTGGATAAAGCGTCATCAAGACTGGTTTAGAAACGGCGAGCAATTGGTTCAGACCGATGTTCGCGACGAGTGCGCTGAAGACTGATAGACCAATCGTCCATTTGACGTATGAGATTTTTGGCACGAGTGCCGAGAAGAACGACGCACATGCCGTAATCAAACCGACACTTGTCGTCATACAGGCGACTGTAATCATCAGACCGAGTAAGATTGCGCCATACTCACCGAAGTAATGATCCGACACGGCAGACAAAATCTCGGCTCCGTTTGCGAGTTGACCAATCTCCGAGACACTCGACGCACCCATGAACGCAAGCGCTGTATAGGTAATCGCAAGTAAAGCGGCTGCGATCAAAGAAGCTTTCGTACAAATCAGCAACAATTGTCGTTTCGATGTGACACCTTTTTCCTTGATTGCTGCGATGATGATGATGCCGAAGACGAAGGCACCTAGCGCATCAAGTGTCATGTATCCTTCTTGGAAACCATTAAAGAAGGCATTCGACTGATATGTCTTCAAAGGATTCTGAAAACTTCCGATTGGATGAAGAACAGCAACGATAATCAAGAGTCCAATGAACGTAATCTTGATCGGTGTCAGAACTTTACCAACGACATCGACAATCTTTGTCGGGTTCAACGATAAAAGACAAGCAACCGTGTAGAACAAGACCGTGAAGATGAGTAATGGCCAGTGGCTCGTCGACTCGCTGAAGAATGGCTTGATTCCGATCTCGTATGAGACCGTTCCGGCACGTGGAATCGCAAAGAATGGTCCAATTGCCAGATACAAGATGACTGAGAAGCCGATTCCGAAAATAGGATGGACTCGTGACGCCATCGCTTGTAGATCGCGTTCCCCTGAGTACGCGAAGGCAAGAATCGCTAGCAATGGTAGACCGACACCGGTAACGAGGAAGCCGGCATTGGCGACCCAGACATGCTCCCCTGCGAGCTGCCCGAGCATCGGCGGAAAGATGAGATTTCCTGCCCCGAAGAATAAGGCGAAGAGCATCATGCCGATGACGATGATGAATGATGTTGGAACTGTTTTAGACATAATAAACCCCCACTGATGATTTCCGACTTCATCCGCTCCCTAAGCTGATGAAGTACTTCGTTCGAAAGAATAACATACGTTTAAGAGCTCGTGCTAGGAGTTTATCTGGAGAATATTCTGAAAATTATGCAGAAAGTTTGATATATCTTGTTTCTACATAATTTGTTACGTCTGTGCGTCGAAGCGTGAAACCGGATTCATAAGTTCATCTGACGGAGTAGGAGCTTTCACTTCTTTCTAAAAAAGAAGATAATATAAATTGTTCACAATGATGACTCTCACCAATCGACTTAATTCGTATGTAAAGAATCAAGTTTCCTTTGTCAGCGGCACGTATAGTGAATAGAGAAAGGAGGGGAATGAATGTTGCTCGATCAATTAAATCAATTAATGCGTTATATCGATGAACATTTGACGGAAGAACTATCACCTCAAGACATTACTCGACTGACAGGACTATCCGATTATCATTTTCGAAGAATGTTTTCTTATATGTCCGGAGTAACATTAACGGAGTATATTAAACAACGGCGTTTATCAGAAGCGAATCGCGACTTGATTCAAGGTGCTTCTGTCACTACGGTCGCCTTCCAGTATGGCTTCCGTTCTGTAGAAGGTTTTTCGAGAGCTTTTCGTAACTGGTCAGGTTATTTACCGTCATTTGCCATAAAACATCAGATTCAAAAAACCTTTCCTCCTTTCACATTTTATTTAGAAATTAAAGGAGGAACTTCAATGGAGTTTAAAATCGAAGAAAAAAGTTCATTTTTTATAACAGGTGTCTCTAAACGTGTCTCAATTCAATTTGAAGGGGTTAATGAATCCATCCTTGAGCTTGCCCAATCCATCACTGCGGAGCAAAGACAACAAATGAAGGCAGTGGCTGATCTTTACCCTCATCATGTATTGAATGTATCATTTGACCATGAGGAGCAATTCCAGGAAGAAACCGGTTCACTTACTCATATGTTAGGATATGCTACAACACAAAAATTAACTGATTCCAGTATAGGACTTGAACAGTTGTACATCGCTGCATCGACATGGGTCATTTTCCCGAATCGTGGATCTTTCCCAGCAACTTTACAAGAGACGATGGCTCGCTCATATTCTGAATGGTTACCTTCCTCTGGTTATGAATTGATTAACTTGCCTGCCATCTCCTTTACGATTCACGGTGACGACCCTGAACAGGTGTACAGTGAAGTATGGGTAGCAGTTTCAAAGAAAAGTAGTGAACAATAATTCTATATGTGTTAGCAAACGAAAAAGCCGTCTTCTCATCAAACGAAGACAGCTTAAATGTCACACACTCCTTTAAGTTATAGTGAACTGAGGTAGTGTTTTCATTCATGCTAATTCAATTATCCTCTTACAGACTTTACGATCGTCGCCACCCCTTGACCGCCACCGACACATAACGTCGCAAGACCATGCGTCTCACCTGTCCGCTCAAGTTCATGAATCAATGTCACGAGAATCCGCGCCCCACTCGCGCCGATTGGATGACCGAGAGCAATTGCTCCGCCGTTCCGGTTGAGTTTCTCATGCGGGAACTGAAGCTCCGCATCGACCGCAAGGGATTGCGCTGCGAACGCTTCATTCGCTTCAATGACATCGATATCGTCAAGCGAGAGTTTCGCTTTACCGAGTGCCTTCTGAACCGCTTGAACTGGACCGATCCCCATGATGCTCGGATCAACACCAGACGTTCCGTTCGCGACGATCTCAACGAGTGGTGTCACGCCAAGTTCTTTTGCCTTCTCCTCTGACATGATGACGAGCGCGGCAGCACCGTCATTGATACCAGATGCATTACCTGCCGTGACCGTTCCGTCCTTCTTGAATGCCGGGCGCAAACGACTGAGTGTTTCAACAGACGTTCCGGCGCGCGGGAACTCATCCTGATCAAAACGAATCGGATCGCCTTTTCGTTGTGGAATCAGAACCGGTGTGATTTCCGAGATGAACCGTCCTTCTGCTAATGCTGTCTGTGCTTTTTGCTGACTCGTCGCGGCAAACTGATCCTGCGCTTCGCGGGAGAGTTCATACGCATCGGCTAAATTCTCTGCTGTGATGCCCATGTGATAGTCGTTAAAGGCACACTCGAGTCCATCTTGGATGATCGTATCGACGAGTGGTTGGTCACCCATCTTCAGTCCAGACCGTGCGCCCGCGAGGACATACGGTGCTTGGCTCATGTTCTCCATGCCACCGGCAACGATGACGTCGGCTTCGCCTGACTTGATTGCCTGATACGCGAGATGGACGGCAGAGAGCCCGGATCCACAGACCTTGTTGACGGTCATCGCGGGACACGTCTCTGGTAACCCAGCAGCCAGTGCCGCCTGACGTGCTGGATTTTGACCAAGTCCTGCTGAGAGAACGTTGCCGAAAAAGACTTCATCGACTTGACTTCCTGCGACACCAGCTTTCTCGAGTGCTGCGCGGATGACGGTCGCTCCAAGTTCCGTTGCTTTGACATCCTTCAAACTTCCATTGAAATTCCCGATCGCCGTGCGCGTCGCACTGACGATGACGACTGCTTCACTCATCTGCTCCATCTCCTTATTGAATCGTGTATCCACCATCAAGTACGTTCGCTTGTCCGGTGATGCCTTTTGCTTTGTGGCTCGCAAGGAACAACGCATAATCTGCGATTTCCTCGACGGCGAGCAGACGTTTTTGCGGGACGAGCGGATAGATGACTTCTTCAAGTACCTTCTCAAGCTCGACGTGTCGTGTTTTCGCTAAGTCTTCCATTTGATTACGAACGAGTGGTGTATCAACGTAACCCGGACAAATCGCGTTGACGGTGATCCCGTGCTCCGCACCTTCAAGGGCTGCGACCTTCGTTAGACCGAGCAACCCATGTTTCGCTGAATTATATGCTGCTTTACCGGCAAAGCCGATCAAGCCGTTGATCGATGCCATGTTAAGGATGCGACCGTAGCCTTGTTCCTTCATGATCGGAAAGGCATGTTTGATGGCCATGAACGGTGCCGTCAACATGATCTTAATCATCAATTCGAACTTCTCCGTCGGAAACTCTTCGATCGGTGAGACATGTTGAAGACCGGCGTTGTTGATCAAGACGTCGAGTCGACCGAACTGTTCGACCGTTTGCTTCAAGACCGCTTCGACTTGTGCTTCATCGGTGACGTTTAACGTCATCCCGACTGCTTCATGACCGGCCGAACGAATCGATGCTGCAGCTTCCTCTGCTGCTTCCGCACGGACATCCGTGACGACGACTTTCGCTCCTGCTGCTGCGAACGCCTTTGAGATTTCAAGACCAATCCCACTCCCTGCACCTGTAACGAGTACGATATCTCCTTGTACCATCAGTTTCACTCCCCTACCGTCACACGCTCGAGTTCCGGACTGACCGTGAACCGTGCTTCCGTGACTTGTTTGACGTCCTCGACCGTTTGACCATTCAGCGTCTCGATCAAGACCATCCCGTCCGGTGTGAAATCAAAGACGGCCCGGTCCGTGATGAGACGGTTGACGACGGTGCGTCCTGTCAACGGCAAGGTACACGCCTGTTTGACTTTTGATTCACCGTGTTTGTTGACATGTTCCATGATGATGACGACGCGTTTTGCTCCGTTGACGAGGTCCATCGCCCCACCCATTCCTTTGACCATCTTCCCTGGAATCATCCAGTTCGCGAGATCACCGTTCTGATCGACTTCCATCCCGCCGAGAATCGCGAGATCGATATGCCCGCCGCGAATCATTGCGAACGACTCAGCACTATCGAAGTAAGAAGCTCCTGATTGTGCCGTTACCGTCTCTTTGCCGGCATTGATCTCGTCGGCATCGACTTCATGATCGAGTGGATACGGTCCGATCCCAAGCAAGCCATTTTCAGATTGCAACATGACATGCATGTCGTCCGGAATCGCATTGGCGATCAATGTCGGAATCCCGATTCCGAGGTTAACGTACATCCCGTCTTCAATTTCCTGAAGTGCGCGTTCAATGATGATATCTCGTGTCGTTTTCATATCGATCTCCTCCTCAAGCTTCCCGGACAGTCCGGCGTTCGATGCGTTTTTCATAATCCGTCCCGACGACGATACGCTGGACGTAAACAGCAGGTGTATGGATCTCGTTCGGATCCAGTTCGCCAACTTCGACGAGTTCTTCGACTTCGACGATCGTTACCTTTCCCGCTGTTGCGACAATCGGATTAAAGTTGCGTGACGTCTTTCGGAAGACGAGATTCCCGAGACGATCTGCTTTCCAGGCTTTGACGATCGCAAAATCACCGACGATCCCTTCTTCGAGCAGATACGTTTTTCCGTCGAACTCCTTTTGTTCTTTTCCTTCGGCAACCGGTGTCCCGACGCCAGTCGGTGTATAAAAACCAGGAATGCCAGCACCACCGGCCCGGATTCGTTCCGCAAGCGTACCTTGGGGAACGAGATCGACTTCAATCTCGCCACTGAGGTACTGTTGTTCGAACGTCTTGTTTTCTCCGACGTACGACGAGATCATCTTCTTAATTTGTCGCGTCTGCAAGAGTAGACCGAGTCCAAAATCATCGACGCCACAGTTGTTACTGACGACCGTCAAATCCTTGACGCCCTTCTCTTGTAGCGCCGTGATTGATTTTTCCGGGATTCCGCAGAGTCCGAAGCCCCCTACGACTAGCGTCGCCCCGTCAAAGATGTCTGCTGTCGCTTCCGCGAATGATGCATATACTTTCCCCTGTTTCATCTGATGATGCCCCCTTTGAAGTCTTTAATACAAACCAGTTAAGCTATACAATCCAATCATCAAGAAGACCGTCACTGTCTTGAGGATCGTGATCATGAAGATATCTTTATAAGACTGACGGTGCGTGAGTCCCGTGACCGCTAGCAACGTGATGACGGCACCGTTATGCGGTAACGTATCCATTCCGCCGGACGCCATCGAGATGACGCGGTGCATGACTTCTGGCGGCACACCACCTGACGTGATTGCCTGCGTATATTTATCAGACATCGCACTTAACGCGATCCCCATCCCGCCGGATGCTGAACCAGTAACACCAGCAAGCGTCGTCGTCGTGACTGCTCCGTTGACGAGCGGATTCGTGAATGTTTCCGAGATCCCGCTTGAGACGGACTTGAATCCTGGAAGTGCGGCGATGACACCACCGAAGCCATACTCAGCACCGGTATTCATGACGGCTAAGAGTGCGCCGCCGATACTGACGTTTAGACCCGCTTGGAAGTTCGTCTTGATCTTCGGGAAGTCATACAGCATCGCTGCGAGAATTCCGATCAACAATGCCATTTGGACGGACCAGATGGCAAGAACAGCTGGTGTCTCAATCTTTCCGAATGCTTCTAGACCGATTGCTGAGAAGTCGAACCCTTCTGGATACCATTTCGGAATCGACAGGGTGAAGACTTTGTTCATGACAGCAACGAGGACGAGTGGGACGAAAGCTAGGACTTGACGATAGACCGGTTGACGATCCGTTTCGAGCGTCATTTCCGGTTCGTTCTTCAATTCCATCTGTGGTGCGGCACTCGCAGCCGTCGCTTCGAATCCAGCATAGCCTTCACCCGCTTGATGGGCTTTTTTCTTGCGTGACTCGAGATACCACATCCCGACGACTAAGATGAATAACCCACCGACTGAACCCATGATTGGGGCAGCGTAGATATCTGTTTTAAAGAACGTCGTAGGAATGACGTTTTGAATCTGTGGTGTTCCTGGTAACGCGTCCATCGTGAACGTGAACGCACCAAGGGCAATCGTTCCTGGAATGAGACGTTTCGGGATATTCGCTTCACGGAACAGGTTTGCCGCGAACGGATAAACAGCGAAGACGACAACGAATAAGCTGACACCGCTATATGTAAGAATGGCGCCAAGTAAGACGATAGCGAGGATGGCGCGTTTTGCACCAATCATCCGGATGATCGTTTTCGCGATTGATTCCGCGATACCGGACATCTCGACGACTTTCCCGAAAATCGCTCCGAGTAGGAAGACCGGGAAGTACGCTTTAATGAACCCGACCATCTTTTCCATGAAGATATTCGAGAAGAAGGGTAATACCCAGTCCGGGTTCGTCAGTAAGACGGCGAATAAGGCACAAATCGGTGCAAATAGGATGACCGAAAAACCACGATAGGCAACGAACATCAATAAGGATAAGGCAAGAAGAATGATGACTAGTTCCATAAATAGATCTCCTTCAATTTTTAGTAAGCGCTTTCAATATCGCTTCTTCCTCATTTAACAATGTCGTGTCTAGTAAGGTCAATTAAAATCGCAATATCTATAAGTACAGCTTATAGAATGCATAATTTCACATTATAGACACATTTCATGACTAGAGAATATTTTTTTAGAAAACAGGAGATTTTCCTTTTGTGGCGTATCTATTTTAAATAACGCTTATTTTTTGAAAGGATGGACGATTTATGAAAAGCATCCTTTTTGACGTCTTGCATAACGTGACGCTATTAATGGCTGGTTTCTATCTCCTTGGGAAATTATCTCCACTACCGATTACCCGAGAATCTCCGCGTATGACCCGCGTGTATTATGGTCTTGCCTTAAGCGTCATCTCATTACTACTCATGCAGATGACGATCGAAGCGGCTCCAGGTGTCATGGTCGATTTACGCCATATTCCAGTCATCGTCGCCGCCTACTTCGGTGGTGCTATCCCGACGACGATCGTAACAATCGCGATCATCATCTATCGATTCAGTTTAGGAACGAACTTAGCTGCTTTTACCGCATTCGGTTTCATCGTTGCCATTGCGCTCGGGACGAGCTTGATTGTGCGCGAGATGCCGCCATACGCGAAACGGACGTTTACACTCGTAACAATCTATGCGACTGCTTTGCACGCTCTCGTCTTATGGATCGTCTTGCCGAAACAAATCCTTTTACTTGAGGTGATGTCGGTCGTCGTGCCTGCATCGTTCGTCAGCAGTTGGCTCGCCCTACTGATCATCCGTGATATTCGGTTAACGAAACAATCTTTACGGATGCTCCATCAAAAAGCACAACTCGACTTTCTGACAGGTCTGAATAATTCACGTGCCTTCAACGAGTACTTTACGGATGTCAAACAACGATTGATCCTAAACAAACAATCAGTCGTATTATTGACGATTGATATCGATCATTTTAAGCATGTCAACGATACGTATGGACATGAATCAGGTGACGAGGTGTTGCGACAGTTTGCTTCGCGACTGCGAGACGGTGTCGCCGAGAGTGGATACTTATCACGTAATGGCGGTGAAGAATTTTCGGTCCTGTTTGAAGGCATACCGCTTACTGAAGTGCTTCCATTAGCAGAGCAATTGCGCGAACGCATCGCCACTAGTCCCTTCCGATTAGCTACGACGGATCTATCGCTCACGGCATCGTTTGGTATAGCTGCGTATGATGAGACGACGTATCAGATTGAACTCCTCCTGCCGGATGCCGACGCAGCACTCTATCAGGCCAAACAGCAAGGACGGAATCAAGTCGTCTTGTTTTCTCCTAATGCGGAATCTGCCGTTAGCTTTCAAGAATAACGATGGACGTCACTACGGAAATCCGCTACCTTTAAAGAAGAGGTAGGTGATTGGCATGAAGTTAGCAAAAGGTCCCTATATCCTGATCGGCCTCATTTTAGGTCTCTTGTTCGGATTCATTGGTGACAACTTCTATTTGTATGTATCAGCAGGTATTCTTGTCGGAGCACTGCTCGAGTTATATGTTGCATACGAACAACGCAAGAAAAATAAAAAATCATGATGGAGGTACCAGCATGACATTCAGTGATCTATTCCTTTCGACACTCTCGTATATCGGTGTCGCAACTGTACTCCTTGCGATTGGTGTCGTCCTATTCGAAGTGACGACGAAATCAAAGGAGCTCGAACTTATTCGTAACGGGAAGAAAGCGGCCGTCTACGCCTTCGGTGGACGTATTCTTGGTCTTGCCATCGTCCTCTATTCGAGTATCTCGAACTCCGTCAGCATTCTCGATATGGTGTTGTGGGGTGCACTCGCGATCGTCTTACAAATCGTCTTGTTCTATCTCGCGGATTTACTAATCCCACGTTTGAGCATGACGAAAGAGATTGATGCGAACAACGAAGCAGTCGGCTTGCTGCTTCTCTTCTTATCGATTTCGATCGGTTTGATCATTGCAGGATCGCTTACATATTAAGACGCGGTAAAACAGCCCTGGATCATTAGGATCTAGGGCTGTTTAGATTATAAATTGTTTCATTCATTTTATAGGTTCTAGCTTCATGAGGTCGCATCCTAACTGTGTCATTCAATACGTTTTGTAAGGCTGTGTTTCGAATATCTATAGACAATAGAAGTGCCACATTTTCATTCGAATGATTCAAGACGATCACAAAGTTAACTTCGCCGTGATGACGTTCATACGTATGGATAACAGGTTGGATGGCATAAATCATTTCATTCCACATGAGTGTGCTAATTGTCTCCTCATAAAAGAGTGTTTTTACCGTCGGTCAGCAGAAAGTTCCATTGAAAAAGAAAAAGAGAGGAAGATGATCAGGTTTAATCCCATCATCTTCCTCCTTTCGTTTAGTTTAATCAAAAGATATCCTCTCTTTTGAGTCAAACCTCTTATCTAAAATCTGGATTGACTGAGAGATTAGATTTTTAAATGTTATTTATTCTTCTTCAAAAACAATATAATTATCTGGTTTATATATTTTACTTATTGAGAAAACATGCCAGTATAAATTACATTAGCAGGCAAAATCCCAGTAAATCGTAAATATACACCTTTACCTTTATTCGTTTTATAAAACATAGCAGCAGAACCACCCAAAATAACTACCGCACTTGCAGCTACAGCTTTTACAATAGCTGTAGGAGCTGAGAACCAAGGCGACCAAATAGATACAAGTGCAGCTGTACCAGATCCACCAGTCAAAGCCTGAGCTGTAGTATTTGTTAAATTGTCATTTAAATACACTTTATACCCCCACCAGTGAACTTCAAGAGTATTTTTACCTTTACTACTAGCTTTTGCCGATACATTTTGATCTAAAAACTGAACATGATTATCAACTATAGCTATGCTGTCACGTTCTTCTGCTGTAAGTTCATTTAATAAAGCATTTTTATCAGCAATCTCTGCATTAACTTTAGCAAACTCATCTTCACCAATTTTAGTGATTAGACCCTCAGCATCTTCAATCACAAAATTATTATCTTTAAAAACTATAAAATTATCCACTAAATCAATCGTTTTTTGATTTAGCTCATTTATATTTGATGGTGAATCATCTGCACTTACGTTGTTTCCACCTGCAGCAAAACTACTGAAAACTAACAAGATAGACAACAACAGGAAAAATCCTTTAAATTTCAACTAAAACCCCTCCTATTAAAATTTGGATATGATTCTACTAAATGTAGTGTTAGAAACAATAAGTTGATAATGGTTCTGTAAAACCTATTTACTTACAGTATTTTTACCATATTTGTTTTCCATAACGTAAAATACAAAAAATATTATAAGAATAACAAATGGAGCTGTACTGTACTTCATCATCTCAAAGTATGGTAAAATTAGAGATAGAAGTATCAGAAGTGTTGCTACCAATCGAATGGTAATAAGGTTTTTTTGATATTTCTTATTTTCCAATTTAAACCCTCCTTTTCTTGATATAACCATAACATAGTGTTTAATCTAATGAAACCGGTTGGCTATTAATCATATTGATTTCTTCATCAACCACGTTATGCCATCTGTGTTAATAAAAATCTTTTAAACGGCTTGAGCTCTGTATTTTAACGGAGCTAAGCCGTTTTATCGTTAGTGATATAGCTCTCCATTGTAGAAGTGAATATACTTTAAATTCGTGCAGAAGTTCGTTAAAATCTTCAAACTTATGTAGACAATAGCGTTGATCTTTTGCGCTCTTTAAAAGGACTCAACGAATCATTTTAAATACATTTACTAACATGAGACAGTCTTTATACCTGCCACGCGAATCACATGACAAACAGTATAAAACAGGAAATATAACATCGTATTAATAGTCCTTTATTCATATACACACCTTAAATATCAACATGATTATTTCCATTTTCATACTATACACTACATATTCCATGTGTATGATTCTTTTCGAATAAAAAGTCACAACATAATATGACGTATCACCATTTCAACTAAATATATGCAAGGAGAAAAGAATGAAAATTAAGCCGCAAAAATTAAATGATATTGAAACCAATCAATACATCCCGATCAAATGTACTATCTCTTTTCCTGAAGCCTATTATGCCGATATTTTAGGCGATATGGATGAAACATAACTACAGTTCATTTCGAAAAAATTGCAAATCAATACGTTGTACTTCTACACGAGATTTCATTATTTTATCGAGGAAAATGTCACAAGGTACTGCCAAGGTCAAGGATTACCTATCCATTGGCTAGGTGAAGGAGATAGCTATAAATTCACTAGAATAGATATTGATAGCATTCAAAAATTTTAAAAATGTTTTTACTTAATCGATATAATCACTGAACGCATGGACGATGTCACTTTATTTTCGGTAAACGATCATCTAGAGGTTCCGAGTGAAGAATCGATGATTACATATGGTAGATTCTTTATATCGGATAACATTAAAGAGGAACGTATTACATTACTTATTTCAGAAGATGTGCATGGCACGTTTCGCTTGATGTCTAATGATCCGATGTATACTCCGAAATCCTTACAGGAAACGTTAGGCGAACTTGTTTTCTTTGTGTAGAAAACTACTCAATCTTTCAAATATGCCTACGTACTTTTGGAAGTTCATATTTATAAGACTCAGCTAATGCTAAGACAACTACGACTACACGATTTTTTATTATCTTTCATGTTTAATAATTGAAAGCAACTCAAGCTATTTCTGAGTTCTAAATAGATAACATATTTGTGAAAATTCAGCACTTATTTAAGTAATACAAAAAAAGAATGTAATTAATAAGAAAAGGTATAACATTGTATGAATACACTGTATAAATTCTAATTTCGATAATGCATCAAAATATTTCAAATAAAAAAGTTGAATTTATATATTTTCAAATCGAATACGAAAGTCGAATTTAATTCAAGTGAAAAACATCAATCGTTTTTATATACCGTTCTGAATAACATAAATGATAAGTAAGCCAAAGAGCGTTCCCATAATTGTTAATAGTACTTTTTTCATCATTATTCCTCCTAGCAATACATATAATCCGTGATGTACAGGTTTTTAATCTTTTAATGTTCTCTTTTGATAGATCATGAAGACTAAAGCACTGGATAATATACCAGCCATCAAAATAACGATCAGATTAATGGATAGCGAAGAGAAAGAGGTACCATTCTCAACCTTTTTAGCTAGCTCCAATAGTTGTAAGTTCGGCAAATAATCGACAATCGAAAGTAACGGATATTTATCAGAAATCTGCTGGAGCAATGTTCCGAATCCAAATAAAAACATGACAGGTAATACAGCGACAGAAGCTTCCATTACAGAAGAAGTCATCAGCCCTAGAAGCGTCCCTAAAGCAAGGTAGAACAAGCAAGAGACGAGAAGTCCAATTATTATGATGAAAGGATGTGACGGAGCATAATCCGTAATGACGGCACTAACGACTATGGTGAAGAGTGTGATCAGAGCAGTCAATATACTTTTGCCACCTAGAATCTCTAGAGTGGAGGCAGGTGACAGCATCAAACTACGCAACGTGTTCTTCTCTTTTTCTTCTGCGATCAATGTACATTGAACGAATGCTGCTACTGAAGAGAATGTCAAATTGATGACAGTGTAGTGAATTTCTAATGTCACTTCGCCAATATTCTTATAGACAATCGCCATCAAGACAGGAACTAACAGTGTCGTGCCAACAAATACGTTTCTTGACACGTCTTTTACATCCTTTTGAAAAATGGCCATTGCACGATTGATTGAAAAGATCATCTGAGTTCACTCCCTGTTACTTTTACGAACACATCCTCTAAAGTCGGCTCGTTAGAATGTATAGATACAACCTGATTAGTCCGTAACATTTCATAGATATGACGAGCATCTTTTTCATTCGATTCGAAAACATGCTCTAAGCCGTCTAATGATTCAAGTGTCAACGTCTGATCAGCAAAACGCTGCTTAATCGATTTCGGTGATCCTAACAATTGAATATGACCACGATTTAGGAAGGCGACACGATCGCAAAGGGTATCCGCTTCTACCATATCGTGAGTCGTTAAGAAAATCGTTGCACCATCTCGATTCATATCTTTAAGGACAGCGTAGATGGCCTGAGTATTGACAGGATCTAGTGCAGAAGTAGGTTCATCTAAAAATAAGATTTCGGGTTGATGTAAAAAAGTTCGAGCAAGTAGAACTCGCTGTTTCATCCCTTTCGACAGTAGAGCAACTTTCTTATTCTGCTCATCACTTAAATTGACTAACTCCAACACACGATGTATACGGTTTTCAGTGACAGAAAAAATTTTGCAAAATAACTTTAAATTGTCTTTTACAGTCAAGCGATCGTAGAGACCACTATTGTCAGTCATAATACCTACTTTCTGAAAGATATTCCTTTGTTTGAATTTTTCAGAGGGAATTCCAAGTAGCCTAGTTGAACCCATAGATGGTTTCATTTGACCAGTTAAAATTTTAATTATGGTAGTTTTACCAGAACCACTGGGTCCAAGTAGCCCGAAAATCTCTTTTTGCTTGATATAGAAATTTAAATCGTCAAGAGCCGTCTTATCTGAAAAGTGTTTCGTCAATGATTCAATTTCGATTATCTTTTCCATAATGTAGTTCTCCTCTCGTTTTCTAGCCTTAGAATAGTAGAAAGCGCTATACACCGCACTAAGTTAACGATGAAAGGAGTTATTAAGCTTATGAAAAGAGTAATTAGCTTGCTAAAAGATCGTCATTTAATGCCTAGCATTTCTTTAAGAACGTGTATTTTATTCTTAGATAAAGGCACCTCGGTTCGATCGTCGAGAACCAGACTAAAACTGTTCCGTGTCCACGTGACGATTTCTCGTACTTTTTTCAGATTAACGAGATAGGAACGGTGACATCGGAAAAAATGCCGGTCCTGAAGAGTCGTTTCATACTCATTCATTGTATATAGGCCCTGTAACATCGTATCTGCCACATGAATTTGAACATTTCCCGATGCGCTCTCGAAAAATTTGACTTCATCTATATCCAGTAAAATAAGGTTACGTTCAAGTTTGGCAACGACCTTGTCCAGTTCGAGAGACGAAAAGGGCGCGGATTTTTCAAGTCCATTGATCTCTTCATCATTTTCTCGGATTGCTTTCTCTTCTTCTTCCTCAATTTCTGTATTGATGCGTGTAAGCCCAATACTACTTAATACATAAGATTCTTCGGACAAAGTAATTGCACTTTCCGTACTACCTGTAAGCATTAGGAGACATTTTTCTTCCTGCAGTAACAATTCAATAACTTTGAATAGAATGTTTTTGGTATATTGATCAATGTTTTGATCCGGCTCATCGAAAACGACCACCGGTGTATCTTGTAAAATAAGAATTGCGAGTTGGAGTCGTTTTTTTTGAGAATGATCTAATTTGTTAGTTTTTTTCTTTGCTATCTCATTCAATTGTGTAACTTCGAGTGTCTCTGGAATCGATTTTGAGCTGTTATACAATTTTTTATAAAAAGAAAGATGATCTAAGATGGTTAATCTATCGTATGTATACGGTTGCTCATAATAGAAACTGATTGACGAGCGATAATGTACAGTATTTCCTGGGTGATGATTGTTTACTTGAACATGTTTATTTGTACTTCGTATACGACCTTCAAGTATCTTTATGAGTAGCTGACGATGGGTAATATTAGAACTAATCGCCAATGACTTTCCTGGAGAAACAGAAAACGTGAGTTTTTCGAGTATTGTTGTTTTATCTTTCTGATCTATGTAATTAAGCTCATTCACAAATAGAGTCACACTAGTTCCCCCTTCTTGGATGAATTATCCATTGAAAATATACATCCACCTTATCATGTTTTTTACAAAATGTAGGTTATAAAACATGAATGATGGAATAGCGAATTAAATATTAAATAATTTAGAAATGAATTTCCGTATAGTAGTCGCATCCGATTTTCTTATTAACGTTTGAATTCACAAATATAGCGCAGAAGACACAAAAACGGCTTAAGTCCGTATAAAGAACGAACTTAAGCCGTTTAAAGAATCATTAAGTTATCTGGTTTATTAGTAAAGAAATATTTTATTAATATTATTATTTTTCAAGCTCTTCCAGCTCTTTACGCGAACGCGGAAAACCATTCGCTTGCCACTCAGCTCGATAGATGGAATCGAGTTTCGTCAATCCGACCTCATCCGGATCCTTCGCAGCATCTGGACTCGGATCCTGATCAAGATGTGCTAAATAGTCACGTAACGCATCCGTCTGGGTGCCCTGATCCCGCTTCCTTAACAGGAGTAGACTTGTCCCCGCAATGATACCGGCACCGAACAAATACCGTTTTTTTAAGCCCATACGGTTTCCTTCTTTCTTCCCTTAAACCAACCCACCGCCGTCACGCAGTCGAGGATGCGCGATGCGTTTGACCTTTCCCTCTTCGACCGTCAGAACATGATCGGGTTGACGCTCGAAGTAACCGGTCTCAAGCACCCCAGACCAGCTCTTGACTTCTTTTGCGAACAATCGGACGTCCGAGACAGCTGATAAATCAACATCCAAAATCATGTGCCCTCCATCCGTAACAAAGGGACGGTCGTCTTTCACGCGTAGTGTTGCTGAGACATGCTTATCACACAACCGCTCGAGCACATACGGTAAGGCAAACGAATCGAGTTCAACCGGTAACGGTCCACTTAAATGATGAACGAACTTCGAAGAATCGGTCAGATAGAGTAATTCGCGACTCATCAGTGCGACGATTTTTTCGCGAAATAACGCACCGCCGCCGCCTTTGATCGTTTGGAACTGACCGTCGATTTGGTCGATTCCGTCAATCGTCACATCGATTTCCATTCCCTCTTCCAGATCGATCAACGGAATCTGTAAACGTTCAGCAAGCTCTACCGTCGCAAGCGATGTCGCTACGCCTTGAATCTGTAGTCCCGCCTGTACGAGTGGACCAAGCGCCTCGATGAACCGTTCCGTCGTTGAACCGGTCCCAAGCCCCACTATCATTCCATCCTTCACATAAGCCAGTGCTGCTTCGGCGACTAATTGTTTCTCCTGTTCATACATCCGCATCCCTCCTCACTGATTCTGTTCCCGTTTCGATTCGTCTTCAATCGACTGGGAGAGATGATTCCGTCAAAGTAAGGTACTGCTCAATCGCCTCTACAAGTGGTTCTTGTGCCTCAATCCAAAAGGCAACGGAGGTCGGATCGGCGTTGAGATGACGTTTAACGATTTCATCGATTGTCGCTTGTCCCGAATCGTGCATGACCGCTTCAAAGACTGTCGAAAATTGACTTGAATCCGCTTGAACCGTTTGATACAGGCTATTACTGAGCAGATAACCGATCGTGTAGGGAATATTGTAGAAGGCAAGATTCGGATTGAACAAGTGACTGATGTACATCCACTTATAACGCGCTGGTTCAGGTAAGACTGGACCGTAGGCTAAGCGTTCTTCGTCTTGTAGAAGTTCACTTAACCGGTCGGCACTGACCGTACCTTGCTGACGTTCTGCGTAAAACCGTTGCTCGAAACGGAACATCCCGGGAACGATGCTAGCATACTTCAGCCCTTCCCGGATCTTGACCTCTAGGAGAGCGAGCACTTCCTCCCGTTTCGTCGTCTCTTTGATCGCCGCATCGAGAACGAGATTTTCCATGAACGTCGAAGCCGTCTCCGCGATGCTCGTTCCTTTGACTTGATTTAAATACGGTTCGTCTTGTAGTAAATAATTATGATAGGCATGACCAAATTCGTGCGCGAGCGTCGCGACGTCCGGATAACTGTCGCGATACGTCATGAAAATTCGACTCTCTTTTGCAATCGGGAATGCAGCACAGAATCCACCTTCTGCTTTTCCGGGACGATTCTCTGCATCGACCCATCCCTTACTAAACACGTTTTCAGCAAAAGCACCGAGTTTTGGATTCAACTGTTTGAATTGTTTCGTGACGATTGTCTGTGCCGTCTCAAACGGAACATGCCGCGCGGAGCGATACGTATTCGTCTCAAAATCATGCCATTCGCCCGTTGCCCGCTCCGCCTGGGCAATCTTGCGAGCGTAATAGGCTTGGAAAAGTTGCCGGTGATGTTCGAGTGCGTCCATCATTGCTTGTAAGCTCGCTTCCGTGATCCGGTTCTGCTCGAGCAACTCGGTTAATGGTTGCTCCCAGTCACGCATCTTATACGACTGTAGTCTGAAGCCAGCAATCCGGTTCAGAATCGTCGCAAACAGGTCAGCTTCTTCTGCACACGCGGCGTCTACTACTTTTGCTGCCGCTTGACGCGCTAAGCGGTCGGACGCAAACATCGCTTCGTGTAGCCCTTGACCAATCGTGACTTGTTTTCCGTCTAAGTCAACGCGTAATGCCATGAAGCGCTGTTTGTAAAGCTGCCCCCAGCCTTGGAATCCGTCAACACCAAGATCTTGTAACAATTGTTCCTGAACAAGCGGTGCACGACGCGACTGGATATCGCGACGTTCATTCAAGAAAAAGGTATACGGTGAATCAGCAACAAACGTTTCCCAGTCTTCTTGTGATACCGCTGCAATCTGCGTATCAAGCTCTGCTGCCAAACTACGAACTGTTGCTTGAACGACTTCGATTTCTTCGAGCAACACGTGGACCTCCGATCGTGTAACGTCCTCTGCGTATAAGCAGTAAATGAAGTCACTCCATTCCTCGACGTCTCGCGCGACTTGCTGGTAGCGTTCGACTTGTTCCGTTAATGTAACCGGACGTTTTGTCAACGCCGCTTGTATCGAAGCGATTCCCGCTTTGACGTCATCGATTGTATACAGTTCTTCTAGCTGCCATCGTGTCTGTTGCATTCTATTTCCCCCTATGCGTGATCTATTCGTTCTTTCATTCGTGAGAACATTCGACTTCTCCTGTTTTTTCCATCTTTCATTAAAAAACCTCCTTCGGTCATTGACCAAAGGAGGACATTGTCATCATAAAACGAAGAAGTAGACACAGAGGAAGTGTGCTAGACTTCCGAGAAGAACGAAAATATGGAAAATCTCATGGAATCCAAGATGTTTGAACGATAGAACACGCGGCTTCAGACCATAGATGATGCCACCGATCGTATAGAAGATACCACCAAGGAACAATAAACCGATACCAAGTGGCGAGAGGACTTGTGCGAGTGGCGTAATCGCAAACACCATGATCCAGCCCATTCCGATGTAAAGCGTCGTCGATAACCAGCGTGGACTGTTGAACCAGACCAATTTAAACGTGATTCCGGAAACGGCAATCAACATGACGATGCTGAACAAGACCCAACCGGTCGGACCATTCAGACTGACGAGACAAAACGGTGCATACGATCCAGCAATCAATAGATAAATCATCGAGTGATCCAACCGACGCCAGATCGCAATCGCCCGGTCGCTGGCAAGCACCATATGATACGTCGCCGAGACGGCATAGAGCGCCATCATACTGACCCCAAAAATAATCGCTGCGACGATTGCGAGCGACGCCCCTCGTTCTAACGATGCTTTGATGACGAGTGCGAGTAACCCGACAAAAGCAAAAACTGCCCCTCCAAGATGCGTTAGTCCATTGATTGGTTCTCTCATATAAGCTTTCACTGTTGTTCCTCCCCTGATATGTAGTTTCGAATACTACATGGCGTTATATACATATTCTATCATATGATGGAGAAGTAGAAAGTCCTATTTTAACGATTTTGGAGGTTTTTTTATGACACGTTCTGACGACACGAGATACGATCGTCAATTACAGCTCGAAGATATACCGAATATCGATCTCTATATGGATCAAGTCATCCAACTGTTCGAGCGGACATTCGAGGACACGACACGCAATGCGGATGAGACGATTTTGACGAAGACGATGATCAACAACTATGCTAAAAAGAAATTATTCTTTCCGGTGACGAATAAAAAGTATACGAAAGAGCATTTGATCCTGATCAGCTTGATTTATCAGCTGAAAAGTTCGTTTTCAATCAATGATATCAAGACGATTCTTGCGCCCTTAAACGAAGGGATCGAACAAGACCAACTCAACCTCGCAGACTTTTACCGGAATTACCTTGAGCTGACCGAACAAAATACAGCCCGCTTCGTAACGGAACAAGAGGCTTTGACTGCTTTAACGACTGACCCACTAGAGCAGATTCTCGCTCTGGCTCATATAAGTAATCTGTACCGACGAGCGGCGGAACAGTTGATTGATACCCATCTGAAAAAATGAGAGAACGGCTTCACTGCGTGATACACTAGAAGAAAAGGCAGAGGAGGAACGGTCATGGAATTAGCGACGATTTTCTTGCGACATTTGGATGACATCGGACCAGAACTGAGAACGTACCAGGATGGTATTTTGATTGAACTGGCATTCGACCGAACGATTGGAACAGAGCAGGTCCCTGCAAGTGTGTTGCTTGAAACAGCCGATGATTTAACGGCACGGCTACGCACACAAACTACTCAGGCACTGCTACTCGCTTCGAAAATCCATGCGTTTGACGCCCATGCACCGAGCCGCATCGCTGAAATGATGTCGATTCACGGCTATTTTAAATCTCACCGTTTATCACATCCCTTAAATGCCTACTCCACCGCCCTATTTATTAGCCGCCTTTCTCCGCAAGACGTGTTACTCGAACGGACGGTTCAACTATATGCACTTCTTAAGAAACAGCATCGTTTTATCGTGACGCCTTTACTTACCTCTTTCGTTTTCTTTCATGCTACGACACGCGGTGATTTAGCTGACTTAGCCTCCCGCATCGAAACGGTCTACCAACGACTGAAACGACGGTTCGGTCGAGCGCAACAGACATACGTCGTCGCCTTGTTATTCGCTTTACTACCAGAGGACGATTGGGATCGCTATATCGCTCAGCTGGAGTCGTCTAAAAAGCTGCATCGCAAACATCACGTTCCTTTATCGTTTCATGGCATGCTCGCTTTACTAGGCGACCCGAGCGAACACGCTACATCACTCCAACGGATGGCAGAGACGTTACGTCCTGATCTGCACTTTAAATATCGAAAAGATTTAATCTATTTGACAGCCATCCGGTTGTACTTGAGTCAACAAACGATCCTGCAGCAACTCTTCCCGTCCTCCATCCTACCACCGGATGGCGCCGACACGATTCCCTTCTTACTCTTCCCAGTCGATTTAACTGATACATCTCATGCGACGGATGGTGGAATCGACGGTGGATTTGATGGCGGAGGGGATGGCGGTGGTGGTGGCGGTAGTGGTGGCGAGTAATTTTCAAGAACACCACACAAAAAGAGCAATCGCGGTTTGGCATTTCCACCGAACCGCGATTGCTCTTAGTATTGGTCATTCCTTATCTTGCTGATTCTCTTCATCAGATGGCTCGACATCGCCGTCTTCATCTGAAGCATGCGATAAATCAGGCGCTTCTTCACTTGAAGCTTTACCATCTGGTTGTTCTGTTTTCTCAGCATCGTGGTCTTGATGCTTCGATTCTTTTTCATCCTTCGATTTCTCCGGTACATCCGTATGGTTCTGCGGATCACGTCCAGCAATCTCATCCTTCGTCATGCGGTTCCCAGAAGTAATCGGATCCGTTTCTTTTTCGTGTTGATCAGCCATTCGGCATCCCCCTTAAAATGTACTTGTTCCACATTTTAAGGTATTCCCGACTATCGTCCCGTTAAACCTCTGTTCGTCCCCGCGCGATGTCTTCGACGAGTAAGGATTCGACCGGCTGTGGATGATGGACCTCGTACCCTTGCACATATAATGATTCATCGAGTGATTGAATGTGTTGCAGTTGAGACGGTGTTTCGACTTCTTGAATGACTAACGCGATGTTTAGAGCAGACGTTAAAGATTGAACTGACCGAATCATCGAGCGCTCCAATTGATTCTGAACGAGACGCCGCGTAAAGATCGGATCGAGTTTGACCGCCTGGACAGGTAAACGCAACAACGAGTTGAGTGACGCGTAATGACTGCCGAAATGATCAACGGTCAGACGATAGCCCGCTTGACGCAGTTGTTCCAAGCGTTTGATGGCAAAACGACGACGTGTTTGCAATACTTCTTCTCGGATTTCAAGAATGAGTCGTTCTTCTGGAAAATAAGACTCTTCCGTTAATCGAAGTAACTCTGCAAACAGTTGATCTGACTCGAACTGACTCGCTGATAGATTGACGGCAACCGAAATCTTCCGACCAAACGTTTCCTCTAGCCGACGTTGATCTAGAATGGCCTGACAAATCGTAAAACGACCAATGTCAGGGAAAATATCCATCTTCTCGGCAATCGGAATGAAATCCGTTGGACTAACGAAACCAAGCACTGGGTGATTCCAACGTAGTAATGCTTCAACGGCAACGAAACGTTCTTGTTTCGCATCCACGATCCACTGGTAGTAGAGTTCGAACTGCCCGCGTTCAAGGGCATGGGATAATTCGGTCTCGAGAACGGATGCAAAGGGATGTTGTTCCGCGCTTCGATCCGGATTAACGAACGATGTCCGATGCTTGCCGTCATGTTTGACTTGTTGCATCAAGGCTTCCGCCGCATAAATCTGCGTCTGACGACTCGTCATGTCACCGGTCAAGAGACTGACACCAGATGATGCCGTCACATGAATCGGTTCGTCTGCGACACCAACGATTGGTTTCTCGATCGCTTCCGTAATCATACGGGCATAATCTATTGCATGCTGTTCAAATTCCTGTTCCTGCTCAAGTGCTGCTAGAACAACGAACTCATTACCATCCATCCGTCCAACAACATGATTCGGTAACGGCACATACTTCAAGCGGCTCGCGATTTCCCGTAATACTTCATTCCCTACCCGATAACCATGCGTAGCATTGATCGCATGAAAACGGTCGAGATTCAAGACCATCAAGAAAGCTGGATGAATCGTCACACTGGAAATCAAGCGATTCATATAGCGTTCGTTATAGACATCCGTTAAAGCATCTTTGATGACATACGTTTCGACATTGATTGATTTACTAATGATGTCAGCATACCGTTCCACAAGTGCAATATCCTGCTCCTTGAAGTCGAATGGTTGGTCGTCAAAAGCGCACAATGTTCCGATTTTTTCATTCTCAGCATTCTTGATTGCCACTCCCATGAAACTCCCGTTCCCCAGTGCTTTGGTAACCGGATGATTGACCGTCAACGGATCATTCAGCAATTCGCTGATTGACACCTTTCCATCCGTTTCATCGACGACTAGCTTACAGAGGACGTGTTGGAAGACATGGGTCGATCCTTCTTCGATCAACTGTCGCTCTTGATTGATTGCCTTGACGACAAAGTTACTATATGAATCATTTAATGCAAAAAACAACGTGTTGACGCCAATCCGTTCACTAAGCTTTTCCAGAATCTCTTCGACGAGCGGATGGAGCGCTTCGTAGCGGATATGTGCGTTATTCTTCACCGCGTCTTCCCCCTTTCTTGTTCTGTCGTCGATCATTCGTCAACTGGAAGTTGAATGATGAAGGTACTACCTTCTCCTTCTGTTGATTGAACGGAGATTGCTCCTCCATGATCAAGGACGATCATTCGACAAATCGCGAGCCCTAAGCCGGTCCCACCGATTTTACGTGTATCCGAATTGTCGGCTCGGTAAAACTTATCAAAGATATACGGGAGTGCCTTTTCTGGTATCCCAAGTCCTTCATCGGAAATTTCAATCCGCAGCATGTCAGATTGAATCATACCTTTGATTCGAATCGCACCGCCTTCGGGTGAGTATTTAATCGCGTTCATGATCAAGTTCGTAAACAGTTGCTTCATTTTTTCATTGCTTGCAGGAATCGTATAGGAACCGGGCTCGAACTGCACACTGATCCGATGCGCCCGACTTGCGAGATCAAACATCGGTTTCATCTCGAACATCAGCTGCTTCAGATCGAGCGGCTCTTTTTGTGTGCCATGCGTCGAGTCCTCACCTTTTTGAATTTCTAAGATATCATTGATTAATTCCGCCAACCGGACCGTTTCCGAGTGAATCGTCTGGAGATAACGTTGCTGACGCTTCGGATCCACTTCTCGTTTCATCAGTAGCTCTGTAAAGCCCATGATCGAAGAGAGGGGTGTCCGTAACTCGTGTGATACGATCGAAACGAACTCTGCCTGCTTGAGGTCAAGTTCTTTATCCTTCGTCACGTCACGTAAGACGAGCATCATTCCCCATTCGACGTTTGCAATCGCAATCCGTTCAGCATAGGCACTCAGCAATAAGTTCCCCCGAAATGCGGAAAGTTCGATCGTTTCTCCTGGTATATCCCCGTTCATCAGTTGACCGATGTAGTCATGAAGCGCTTCTGGCTGATCGACGTGTTCGAACAATGATGTTGCCCGTTCATAAGCATGCCGGAATCCTTGCGCTTGATTGACGAGTTTTGGAGGAAACATGTTCAACAAGGCTTGGTTCGCATAAATCTGTTCGCCGCTACTCTCAATGTAGAGGACAGCTTCCCGAATCGAATCAAGGAGCTGATACGTCTTGATTTTTTCATGCTCCATTTGATGGAACAACAGATGGCGTTCAAGTGTCATCCCGAGTTTTCGAGATAAATCTAGTAAGTCTCCGACTTGTTCGAGATTGAATTGAGGAAAAGCATGACGGATGTAGAGTAATCCGACGACTTGTCCATTACTTGGTGACTGGACTGGAATCGCGGACTCATACTGATCATCTACCGGCAACTGGACGGATTTACGCATGACGAACGCACGACGTAAGACCGAATATTGATCGAGGTCTTTTTCAATCAGCTCCATCTCATCGATGCCTTGTGCAACGAAATGATTCAACTGCTCGCGACGATACAAGAGAATCGCCCCCTCTTCGATCCCAAGGAGTTGTAACAAGATTGTGAGGACCGTCTCACAAGCCGCTTCGACATTTTGTGTCGCTAACGCTTCCATGATTTCATTGCGCTGCTTCAATTTTAATTCCACTTCCCGTAAATTCTGTTGCAAGCGGTCGATTTCACGTTGATCGAGTGTCGTGAGTGGTGCTTCAGCTGTTGCCGGAAGCGTCCCTTGGCGCAATCGGTATGGACGATCCTTCGAATGGTCGCGTAAAATTCGTTTCAACGTGTATCCTCCTTTCTGATATTATTCCTGTTTCAAATTATAGCATGGTCCCTATTCAATCGACAGTTCGAGTACTACATCACTCATATGCTTGTTTGCACTAATGCACGAAATGCCTCTTCAAAGGCTCGATCGGCGTCACGTGTCCGCTTTTTCGGACCCTTCGTCCGCCCACCTGCTCGCCGGATTTGTTGCCCGACATGACGCGTGTGAAGCAATAGATCGATATTATCGTTCGTGAACTGACGACCGTTTTGATCGATCGCAAGTCCTCCGCGTGCTAAGACAAGTGCTGCTAATCCATAATCTTGAGTGACGACGAGATCCCCGCGTTTCATCCGATTGACGATCGCATAGTCGACGGCATCCGGTCCTTGTCCGACTGTGATCGTCGCCGCTCCATCCCGCACCATTTGATGCGCTGTATCACACACTAAAAAGACGTCATGTCCCTGTCGGTGTCGAATGACGAGATCGACAACGGGACATCCGTCCGCATCTACGAAAATAGACATCTGAATCCTCCCTTATTGTTTCCACTATCAGTGTCACAAACAGAAAGATTTCTTGTCAAGTCGCGCTTCCCATTTGACCCTTCCTTCGTTCTTTCGGACAATGAAAGAGAGAGGATGTGTTGAAATGAACGCTGCGACGTTCCAATCTTTTTACCTGTTATTGAAAAAAACGAAACCCCCGGTCGGTTTATTATCCGCCGCAGTCTCCGTCTCCGTCATCCAAGCGCTAGCTGCACTCGCGATTCCTTGGTTCTTAAAAACATTAATCGACGGCTTTACGGTCGACCGACTGACACCGCAGTTGATCAGTCTGTTCGTGATCGTCTTCGTCGTCCAAGTCGTCGCGAACGCTCTGTCGATCTATTGGTTGCAGATTGTCGGTCAACGGATCGTCGCTAATTTACGGACGCTTCTATGGAAACATTTATTGACACTGTCGATTCCGTTCTACGATGAGACGAAGTCCGGTGAGCTCGTCTCACGACTTAATAGTGACGCGACGACGCTCCAACAATTGCTGTCGGAACAACTCGTTCGCCTACTGACGTCACTCGTTTCGATCATCGGTGCGATTACGATCTTATTCTTCCTCGACTGGCAGATGACACTTGTCATGGTCATCGCTGTGCCCGTGACGCTATTGATCATCATTCCACTCGTTCGGAAGCTGCATAAGATTTCTCGCGAGACGCAAAAAGAACTTGCTGGATTATCTGGCTTTTTTGCTGAGATGCTGGGTGAAGTCCGGCTCGTCAAATCACAAGCGACAGAAGACTATGAGCTGGGACGAGGAAAAACGCGGATTGAGAATTTGTACGGATACGGCGTCAAAGAAGGACGAATCCAAGCCCTTCTGTTACCAATCTTTAACGTCACCTTGACGACGATGTTGATTTTAATCATCGGCTTTGGTGCGTACCGGGTCGCGACGAACCAAATCACCGCTGGCGAACTCGTCGCCTTTTCGCTCTATTTGTTCCAAATCATGACGCCGCTCGTGACGATGACTGAATTCATCACGAAATTACAGAAGGCACGTGGGGCAACGGAGCGGATCATCGAACTCCTTGATGAGACACCAGAGTCACCAGGACAACTTGACGCACCTCGTCCCTTCACAGACGTCACCGTCGAACGGTTATCGTTCGGTTATAATGAAACACCCATCTTACAAGACGTCAGCTTTACGTTACCACGCGGTAAAACGACCGCCATCGTCGGTCCGAGTGGTTCCGGTAAAACAACGTTGTTTGCTTTGCTCGAACGCTTTTATCAACCGACGTCCGGGCAGATTCGACTTGGTCACCACCTGATTTCTGATTTGACATTGTCGTCTTGGCGTCAAGCGATTGGTTACGTCGCGCAGGACTCCCCCGTCTTATCCGGGACGATTCGCGATAATCTCGTCTACGGTCTTGCTGAAGATGTCAGTGAGGAACGGATTCGTGATGCTGCCCGTATGGCGAATGCCGATACGTTCATCGAAGAGTTTTCCGAAGGATATGAAACGGAGATTGGCGAACGAGGCGTCAAGTTGTCCGGTGGTCAACGCCAGCGGATTGCCATTGCACGTGCGCTCTTGCGCAATCCAGAAATACTATTACTGGATGAAGCAACGTCTAGTCTCGACTCAGAATCGGAACGTGTCGTTCAAGAAGCGCTGGAGCGCTTGATGGTCGGACGGACGACGTTCGTCATCGCCCATCGTCTTGCGACGGTCCGTCATGCCGATCAAATCATCGTCCTTGAAAGAGGTCGAATTTCTGGGATTGGGACACATGAGAGTCTTGTCGTCGACAATCCATTGTATAATAAGCTCGTAACGCAACAATTCATCGGCACGGAACGTGCAAGGGGGAATCACGTATGAAGACAGTCGGTTTCATCGGATTAGGTGTCATGGGACAAGGAATGGTCCGCAATCTGCGTAAGGCAGGTTTTGCAGTCAAAGGCTACAATCGTACGAAAGAGAAAGGACTTGCCCTCGAAGCGGATGGTGTCGAAATCGTCGACACGATTCAAGAGGTCGTCACGGATGTCGACGTCGTCATCTCGATCGTTGGTTATCCGCAGGACGTCGAACAGATTTACTTAGAGAATGGGATTCTCGATCATGCTGCACCTGGAACGATCGTGATAGATATGACGACATCAAGTCCTGCACTTGCTGAACGGATTGCGAAGGAAGCAACGACTCGTGGGTTACAGGCACTTGACGCACCCGTCACAGGCGGCGACCTCGGTGCGAAGAACGGAACACTTGCGATTCTCGTCGGTGGTGAAGAAGACGCTTTTACGCAAGCGAAGCCGTTGTTTGAAGCGATGGGCAAATCGATTTCGCTCTTCGGTGGTCCCGGTAAAGGACAATCGGCGAAACTCGCGAACCAAATCGCGATCGCCGGCTCGATGATTGGGACAGCGGAGATGCTACTGTTCGTCACGCGGTCCGGCATCGATCCGACGCAATTCATCGAGACGATCAAGTCCGGATCTGCTGGTAGCTGGAGTCTTGAAAACTTGATTCCACGTGTCATCGCTGAAAACTACTCACCTGGTTTCTTCGTTAAACATTTCATCAAGGATATGCGTCTTGCGCTCGAACGAGGAGCCGAGATGGGTATCGCGACACCTGGTCTCGCACTCGTCAAGGATTTATATGAAGAACTTGCTGAGATGGGACACGCTGATTCCGGCACACAAGCACTTTATCTCTTACTCGCCGAACGCTCACGTGCTTCGGTAGAATGAGCAAAAGCCTGTACATGACATCATGTACAGGCTTTTTCGTTCATCCTTCGACGGATGATTGACGGGTTGGTTTCAAGCGTTCATAGAAGTGTGCCATCGTCGTGTCGAAGTACGGCGTCAAGAAGATGACCCCGACCGTACTAAGTAGTGCGAGGATCCCCCAGCCGATGAAACTCAGGTAAAGCATGATCAATTCACGTTTGTGCCCTTTCATCATCCGGCGGCTCTCACCGAGGACTTGCCAAAACGACAATTCAGGTCGGTCGACCAGAATGTACGGTACGAGGCGATACGCTAAGTAAAAGTAGAGTGCCGGTAAGATCAAGAATGACCCGACATACACCAAAACCGTTACGATCGCATAAGCGGCAATCGTCCGGAAAGCACGACGAAACGACGAGAATCCTTCGAACAACGTTCCGATTCCTGCAGACTCTCCGCGTGTGAAGCGTAAGTAAGCAACCGTTCGACCGACTGTCACCGGAGCCAGGACGATCGTCACGACCATGTTCAGGGCGATGAAGCGCACCATACTATCAATGTCGTCTTGATCAAATGACATCCGACTCGCAGCGAGCGCAAAGATGAGGAAGTAGATGATCGAGATGCTTAATCCGACCAACCAACGTCCCTTTAATGAGCCGAGAGCGGCTTGTTTTAATTGTTTAGAATTCATGTCATACCCCTTCATTTCCACTATTTCCATCTTTGATTTTAGCCTAGTCTCGTTGAAAAACCTAGTTATCCTACTCTTCTTTCCACCTGCATCAAGCGAATCGTCGAAAATCCGTCACGAACATATACAAAAAAATCCATTTCTCTCACCTCGTAAGACAAGAAAAATGGACTGATTCATGACATGCTCAACCAAGCAGACGTGTTAATGCCTCGACACGCTCTTTCTGGATGACACCGTCTTGCAAAACAGCTGAACCCACGTGTAGTTCAGATGCATTCGTTGCCTCAAGAAGAGCTTCTGCATTCTCAAGCGTAATCCCGGATCCCGGTAAGATGATCAAATCCGGATAGTCCTTGATCAATCGCGCAATCGTCTCTTTCCCTTCAAGTGCCGTCGCTTGACCACCTGATGTCAAAATCCGATCAACTTCTGGAAAATCAGCGAGCACTTCTGCTGCTTCGAGAATATCACGGCTACTGTCGATTGCCCGGTGGAACGTCAATGACAGCTCCCCTTTATGTTTGATGATCCGACCAAGGAATCCTTCGTCGACTCGTCCGTCAGCCGTTAAGGAACCGACGACAATCCCGGCAGCACCGAGTTCACGGATCAAGTCAATATCAGTGATGATCGTCTCTTCGTCGGCTTTCGAATAGACGAACGACTTACTATGCGGTCGAACGAGGACGTGAACTGGAATCTCAACCGTCGAGACGACTTGACGGATCAAACCATAACTCGGTGTCAATCCCCCTTCGGATAATGCGGAAACGAGCTCGATCCGGTCCGCTCCGGCTTGTTCTGCTGCGACCGCTTCTTCTACGGTCGATGCGATGATTTCTAACATGATACATCCCTCCCGCATCAGTGTATCATGAGACGACCATCCAGTTCACGCGTTCGTTGAACAGTTTCATCTCCCAAGATGGTGGATAAGAGGCTGGACTGAGAACAATTTTTGCACGACGGAACTCCGCCACCTTGTATTTTCGATTTCCTTGGAATTCGTCATTGGCTAAGAAGGCGTAGACATCTTTCGTGCAACTAATGACCGCTTTTTGGATGAGTGACGATTCGATATCATCACTGACGAAGCCTCGCTCAATCTCAGCACCATCAAACGATAGGAAACAGGCATCAAAAGCGTAAGCATCCAGTGCTTGCAATACTTCGACACCGACCGTCTGCCCGTAGGCATCGACCGTTCCGCCAAGTAGCCGAATCTCTCCCTTGAACGGTCCCGTCTTACGGCACTGCTCCAAGTGACTGGCAACTACTAGTGAGTTCGTGACGATCGTCGCGTTACCCGTCAGATAGGGCAAGAGATGCTCGACTGGCTCACCTCGTCCTAAAAAGATACAGGAATAATCACTGAGCCAGCCTTTTGCATAACGCGCTAAGCGGCGAGACAGTTGATCTGTCCGGCGCGAAATCGACGTCTCTCGTTTCCCGCCTTGATAAATCGCTCCCCCATATACGCGTTTTAGCTGACGTTCCCGTTCTAGCTCCTCTAAGTAGCGTCGTACCGTTTCTCCCGAGACATCGAGACGTTCGATCAAATCCTTCGTCATGACTTTTCCTTCCTCTTCCAGCCATTCCATGATGCGTGATTTCCGCTCTTCTCCTAACAACGACACGTGCGCTTCCCCCTTTACAGACAAGTTCTAGTTCTAGTGTATCGAATGTCTGTAAAGGTCTTGTAAATCAGGTGTAAATAAACGTGTAGTTCCTATGAAATGTCGTTGAATTCGTCCGTTATCCGACTTTTTCTAAACAAAAAGACGCCCTAACATCTCAATTTAGATGCTAGAGCGTCAAGAACGTTCATTCAGACGGTTTCTTTGCAAAGAGTGGAATCTTAGACTCTGTTCCTTGGCGAATCCGTTGGATATTATCGCGGTGCTTGAAGATGACGAACAAGGCAAGGACTGTAAAGAACGTTGGAACGATCCAGTCATTCGTCAAGACACCAATCGTGATCGACACGACGATTCCGATACTTGCTGCGACGATCGAACTGAGCGAAACCATCCGGCTCAGACGAAGCGTCGTCAAAAAGGAGACGAGCAGAAAGAAGAATAGGATCGGGCTCGTCACGAGCAACATCCCACCAGACGTTGCGACAGCTTTGCCACCTTTGAACTTCGCGAAGATCGGATAAATATGACCGACGACTGCTGCTAGTCCAGCAAACAATGGGTGAACATCTGCCGCCATCAAAATCGGAACGAGACTCGCGACAGCTCCTTTTCCAAGATCACCAATCAAGACGATGATCCCCGCTTTTTTCCCCAAGACACGGAACGTATTCGTCGTTCCGAGATTCCCGCTACCGTGTTGACGGATATCGATTCCATGCCCCCACTTCCCAACGAGTAGTGCGAACGGAATCGAACCAAGCAGATAGCCAAGAACCAAAATCCCTATGATTTCAATCATAGTTAACCTCCAACCTCTTAGTGACCGACTTTCATATATTCCTCAAGAGTCTGTCCGTTGTTTTTAATTTGTGTCGCGACATCGACACCGACATAACGAATGTGCCATGGCTCATACGTATAACCTGTCCGCGACTGGAATCCACGGTCGTAACGAACGATGAAACCATACTTCGCTGCATTATTCGCGATCCATTTTCCTTCTTTCGTATCACCAAGAGCAGCTGTTAATCCGTTACCTACGCTTGGTGATGAGATATCGAAAGTGAGACCTGTCTGGTGTTCACTATGGCCAGGACGAGCTGAATATTGATCAGCAGCTGCCTTACCATCACGTGCGACATAATTATTATACAATACTTTTTGACGTGCGCCGGAACGGAATCCACTGACAGCGTTCAATGTCACGCCTTCACTTTTTGCAGCAGCAAACATCTTTTCCATCTGTTTCGCTGCCGGCGCTCGCATGTAGCTTTGCTCAAGTACACCCGAGTAAGAGAAGCTGACGTTTGGTACGACGAGATCCGATGGTTTGTAGTCGATCGGTAAGCTGTATTTCTTGTTGACGACGACGAGATTACCAAGCGATAAGTCAGCCTTCGCTTCTGCTGACTTATCGTCAACTTGCGTTTCACCTTTCGATTTTGATTGTTTTTCTTGGTTTGGATCCTGCGAAGACTTGTTCTTGTTGCTAGTCGTTCCTTTTTGTTTGTCTGTTGAATTATTATCTGAAATAGTTGTATCATCTTTCTTTTCTGTTTCATCCTTCGTTGCTTCATCCGAAGAATCTTGATCTTCTTGTGTTGCCTCATCAGACGCATCGTCTTTTGTTGTTTCGTCTTTTGTTGTTTCGTCTTTTGTTGTTTCGTCTGTTTTGTTTGTTTCTTCTTTGTTCGTGTCTTTTGCTGTGTCTTCTTTTTTCGTTTCTTCGTTTGATTGTGTTGTCTCATCTGATTTCTGTTCAGTTTTCGTCGTATCATCCGCTTGTTGATCCCCAGGATTACATCCTGCAAGGAGAAGCGCTAATGTACTAACGGTTACGATTTTTTTCATGAGTAAGACCCCTCTTCTTTTTATGCTTCTCTATGTTACCGCTAATCGCTGTATCCGTCGACCCTTCTTCAGACGAATGGATTAGACCACATCCTACTCTAGCTACTTCATTTTCGCAAATGATATTCGATTTGTCATCGGTCCTTAGTACCAAGTACTAAAAATTATCGATTGACCTCATAATAAAATGAAAAAGCGGAACCGATTCAACAAATCGATCCCGCTTGTATTGTATCTCACGCCTCCGTCAACAGGGCTGCATCCGTTTCGCTCATCTTCTCATAGATGTCGTGCCAGTTCGGGAACACCTTCGGCAAACGAATCGGACGGAAGTTTTCCTTTTTGACGACGACATGTGTCGTCTTCGCAGATACCGCAAGCTTCCCGTCCGGATGCTTGACGGTATACCCATAAATCGTCCGCAGTCCATCGTAATGATCAATCCAGACCGTGACGACTGCCGTATCACCGTACGTCAACGAACGTTTATAATCGAGATTGACATTCGTAACCGGAGAGACATATCCCGCATCTTCCATTTCCTTATAGTCAAGACCCAAGGATTGGATTAATTCTGTCCGTGCCAGTTCCAAATAGACGAGATAGTTCGAATGATAGACGATGCCCATCATGTCCGTCTCGGCGTATCGGACAGGTATTTCAATCGTGTGCATGTAGCTTCCCCCTTAAAAATCCTCTTTTTCAAGATAGGACCATTCTGAACCCGATAAGCTAACTTTGTCAATTAATCGCATCGATTGCTTCGCAATCGCCTGTTCGACAATCGTGATCGCTGCCCGGGCGTTTCCGTTCGGAACGACGTCAATCTTCTCTGTCAGCGTTTGTCGTGCGTCCTCCGTCAGTTCATACCCAAACCGTGCAGCATATCCTTCGATGATTTGAATCAACTCTTCTGGCGTATAATTCGGGAAGTGAAATGAACGCTTAAAGCGTGATTTCAATCCTGGATTACTAGCAAGCAACGCGTTCATCTGTTGCTCGTAACCGGCAAGAACGACGACGAGATTATCTTGATGTTTCGTCATCTCGTCAACGAGCGTATCGATCGCTTCCTTTCCGAAGTCATTCGCTCCCCCATTTAAAGCATATGCCTCGTCGATGAATAAAACACCACCAAGCGCGTCTCGGATCGCATCGCGCGTTTTTTGCGCCGTTTGTCCGACGTAACCAGAGACGAGATCCGCACGACTGACGACTTTTAAATGTCCGCGTTTCAAATAACCGCATTGTCGTAAGACATCAGCATAGAGTTGGGCGACGGTCGTCTTACCTGTCCCGCTATTGCCGCTAAAGACCGCGTGCAATTCGACTGGCAACACTTTATAGCCCGCTTCACGACGGCGTTTTTGCATCGATAACAACGCTTCAATTTGCTTCAGTTCATCTTTAAGATCAGACAATCCGACGAGCGAAGCAATCCGTTCCTCAACTGTAGCATCCGGTTCCTGCACCATCTCAAAATCCGTTTGTTCGAGTAAGGCAAAATCCTCGTGACTCGCACTTTCTCCAAGGCTCGCCCCTTTTTTGAAGATGGCATCAAGCACGATGTTTCGGACGGCCCGACCGTTTCCGAAGCTCGCGTCAACACGTTCTCGCTCTAGGCGACCGAGTAATGCTCGTTCTGCTTGTTCCGTCAAGACGTAATCGTTCGCTGTCGCGATCGACCGTCCGATCGCAAGCAGTTCCTGATCCGTATAGTCGGCGAGCAAATAATGATTCGATTCCGGGAAACGACTCCGAAGTCCCGGGTTCGCCTTGAGAAAATCGCGCATCTCTTCCGGATAACCGGCAAGAACGACTGCAAACCGTCCTGCATACTCACCACTCGTCATTGCGGCGACGAGCGTATCAATGGCTGCTTGTCCATAATCGTTCCCACTTTGCCCGGCCCGTTTTAAGGCGTAGGCCTCATCAATGAAGAGCACACCTCCTACGGCTTCACGGACCTTACTCATGACTTGTTCTTCCGTTTGACCGACGAACGCGCCGACGAGCGATGAACGATCTGTCTCAACGACTTCCGGTCGTTCAAGAAGTCCGAGTTCGTGGTAAATTTTCGCCATCAAGCGAGCAAGTGTCGTCTTCCCAGTTCCGGGATTGCCCATGAAAATCATGTGTAAAGATGGCTGGTCGCTCGAACGATAGCCATCTTCCGATCGTTTTTGTTGATACTTCAAGAACCGATACATATGGTGAACGCGTTGTTTGATGTCTTCAAGACCAATCATCGCGTCGAGTTCCTCGAGTGCCGATCGTTCGACTTGTTTACTTTCAACGGGTAACAAGGCAACGACACGCTTGAGATCCTGGATTGTCGTCGCCTTCAGTTCCGTCATCTCACGGAACGCTTCTCGGGAATAGAAACGTTCTTGTAAGCTATCGACGAACGTTTGCGCGGTCTGTTCAAGCGTCGCACTCGAACGAAGTAATGCTGTTCCAGCCTCAAACAGTTCCGTCCAGCGTTCAGCATCTAAGCGACGCAGTCGTTCTGTCAGTTCGACGATTTGATCCGTCTCCTCGACGATTTGGCTGGCTTGGAGGATCAGTTCCTTCGTCGCCGATCGTTTGGCGTTCGCATTATCCGTCTCGCGAATCGTCGGGAACGTATGCGCGACGAGACGTTGATACGTACTTTGTAATTGTTGTTCCGTTAATAACTGTTCGAGACGTGCTGGCAAGCGATCGTGCTGACGAATCTCTTGCATCCAGCTTTCAGCAAGTGCATCGAGTCGTCCTGTCATGATGTAACGATGCTCGACGAGTAACGCTAATATTCGGACGAGTGCTTCCGTTTCGCCAAGTAGCCGACTACTTTGGGCATATCGTAACGCTAGCACCTCCTCGACTTTTGCGCCCTCTTCCCACACCTTGATTTGATTGAACATCTCCTCTTTCGAGAATGCTTCCATGTTGAACCTCCTGCGTCTCGAAAAAACCGACTTTGTCCGCTACCGTTTCGTAGCGTCATCGCCGGTCGTTTCTTGATTATTTTGCTTTTAACCAATCCGGATCGAACGTATCGATCGTTTCAAAACTCTTCATTTTGACAGAGTAGAACAACTTACCGTTATTCCGTGATTCCGCACCGAGTACTTTCGAACGGTCGGATGCTACATAATACGTCGCTTGTTCTTGATTGTTTTCTTTATCGAAAATTGATGGATATTGTTTGATCCAGTCTTCCGGTACTGTACTCGATGGTTCTTTTTTCACATACACGTCTGCTGCCATTCCGGCAATGTCCGCTTCCCCTTCGACTTGTCCAAAGTCACCTTTGTTGATGAAGGCGAGGATTTGTTCATTGAACCCACGTGAGAGGAATGGGCGTGGCGCACTGACACTTTTGCCCGCTTTCGTCTCATTGACTAATTTGCCTGTCGCATCATACTCACGGAACATCGTCCCGTTCCAGATCGCAAGCGACCCTTTTGACGGACCGTCTACGACTTCTGTCCGGAAGTGTCCTTTGTCATTAAAGACAACTTCATACGTCCGAGATTCAAGTTCATCCTTTTTCGTCGCGAGTTTCTTCTCAACATATTGAATGCGTGTCATCGTATAGAACGGTTTGACTGTTGCGGCCTTTTCATCGCTTGCAGTCTGCGTCTTATTCAAGAGATAAAAATTGTAGGCAAGGAGGATCGCCATTGCCACGATTGCTACTGCAATCCACGTGCTCGTTCGTTTCGTCATGCCATGTACACCTTCCTAGCTCAAGTCTCTATTCCCTATCATCGTATCGGTTTTAAGGGGGAAATACAAAGGGTTTGTCCAAGATTTCACGATTTCTGAGTAAATTCGTCAGACTTTTGAACAAATGAAAAGATCGTCGTGACGACAAAAAAAGACGAACCGATTGGATTCGGTCCGTCTGCTATCATGGTCGTGGTGCTTTAGGTGTCAGTGAGACGATCAGTGAATCATCGACTAAGTAATAACTATGATGTGGCATTTCGCGTAAATAGCCTTCTTGAAAAAGTTTGGCACAATCGACTTGCATCGTCTTTGTATGTGCTTTGAGCGGCAACTTTTTGACATGGTGCAAGTACTGATCGACAGCGATCTGGACATGATCCATTTCATAAACCAGTTCTCGGTCCTTTGCCTCCATAATGGCAAACGTCTCACGTGACATATAAAACTCTTGTGTCGAGCGTGCTTTCAACTGATGTTCCAGTTGGGTCAAATCGATTCGCTGTTCTGCATCTAGGAGAACCGTCCGATTCGTTCCTTTTGGTAGTTCGGATTCAAAGGCATGGGTTGCTCGTTTGACTTCTTCAAGCGTCACGTCACGCATCGGTAAAAGATTTTCACTCTTCGGTTGGAACCACTTCTTGAATCGATTCATCGTATTCTCCTCTCGTCAAAAAAGGTGGGGTTTCCCCCACCTTTGATTCATCATCTTATGCTTGTTGGAGACGCTCACGAAGGACCATTGGTAAGATCCCGCCGTGACGGTAGTAATCGATGTCGACTTCTGAATCAAAACGAGCGATTGCTTCGAATTCAGTGACTTTTCCGTCTGCCGCAGTTGCTGTGACTTTGACGATGTCACGTGGACGAACAGACTCATCGATTGCGATACTGATTGCTTCTTCACCTGTTAGACCAAGTGTTTCAGCTGTCGTGCCTGCCACGTATTGAAGTGGAAGAACACCCATCATGACGAGGTTTGAACGGTGAATCCGCTCGAAGCTCTCCGCGATGACGGCTTTAACGCCGAGTAAGTTCGTTCCTTTTGCTGCCCAGTCACGTGAAGAACCCATCCCGTAATCTTTACCAGCGAGGATGACGAGACCTGTGCCATCTTCTTTGTACTTCATCGCAGCATCGTACATCGCCATCGTTTCGCCTGTTGGCCAGTACGTCGTGAAGCCACCTTCAGTACCTGGAGCGACTTGGTTACGGATTCGGATGTTCGCGAACGTTCCGCGCATCATGATTTCGTGGTTACCACGACGTGAGCCGTATGAGTTGAAGTCTTTTGGTGCAACCCCTTTGTTGACGAGATATTGACCGGCTGGCGTCGTTTTCGAGAATGAACCAGCTGGTGAGATATGGTCAGTCGTGACCGAATCAGCGAACTTACCGAAGACACGGAGTCCGTTGAGTGCTTCGACTTGACCCGCTTCCTTCGCGAGGTTCTCGAAGAACGGTGGGTTTTGGATGTATGTCGACTCACCGTCGAAGTCATACTGATCTCCTGTTGGCACGTCAAGGTTGTTCCAACGTTCGTTTCCTGTGAAGACTGAATCGTATTCTGCACGGAAGCTTTCTGGTGTGACGACTGTGTTGATGATCGTTTGGATCTCATCACGCGAAGGCCAGATGTCAGCGAAGAAGACTTCTTGTCCGTCTTTGCCTGTTCCGAGTGATGCGTTCATGATATCGACGTCGACCGTTCCTGCAAGCGCATAAGCGACGACGAGTGGCGGTGAAGCCAAGTAGTTCGCTTTGACGAGCGGGTGTACACGACCTTCGAAATTACGGTTTCCTGAGAGGACAGACGAAACGAGTAAGTCTGAGCCGAGGATTGCATCTTCGACAGCACGGTCAAGTGGACCGGAGTTACCGATACATGTCGTACAGCCGTAACCGACCGTGTTGAAGCCGAGTTCGTCAAGGTACGTTTGGAGTCCTGATTTCTCGAGGTAATCCGTAACGACTTTCGATCCTGGCGCAAGTGATGTCTTGACGTATTTCGGAACCGAAAGACCGAGTTCGATCGCTTTTTTCGCGACGAGTCCCGCACCGATCATGACGTAAGGGTTTGATGTATTCGTACAGCTTGTGATCGCAGCGATTGCCACATCCCCTGTACGCATCTCAACCGCTTCGTCTTCGAACTGAACGACTGCGACTTTGTTCGCTTCTTCTTCCGCTAATCCGAATCCAGCGTTTCCTTGTGGAGCCGTTAACGCTTTTTTGAATGATGTATGCACATCCGTCAAATCGATCCGGTCTTGTGGACGTTTTGGTCCAGCAAGGGCAGGAACGATCGTTGAAAGATCAAGTTCGACTGTTTTCGTGAATGTTGGATCTTCGTTTTGTGGCGTGTAGAACAAACCGTTTGCTTTCGAGTAGTTCTCGACTTTTTCGATTAATTCTTCATCGCGACCTGTCAAACGAAGGTACGTCAATGTTTCTGTATCAACTGGGAAGAATCCACATGTTGCACCGTATTCTGGCGCCATGTTTGCGATTGTTGCCCGGTCAGATAGTGACATCAAATGGAGTGATGGACCGAAGAACTCGACGAATTTACCGACGACGTTCTCTTGACGGAGCATTTCTGTCACGCGAAGGGCGACGTCTGTTGCTGTCGTTCCTGGGTGCATCTCACCTGTGATGCGTACACCGATGACTTCTGGTACTGGGAAGAACGATGGCTGTCCGAGCATGCCCGCTTCCGCTTCGATTCCACCGACACCCCAACCGAGGACGCCGAGACCGTTGATCATCGTCGTATGTGAATCCGTTCCGACGAGTGTATCTGGATACACATCAACTGTACCGTCTGCTGTTTCCTTTTCAAGGACGACAGATGCCAAGTACTCGAGGTTAACTTGGTGGACGATTCCTGTTGCAGGTGGTACGGCACGGTAGTTATCGAATGCCGAAGTCGCCCAGCGAAGTAATTTGTAACGCTCTTCGTTACGCTCAAATTCGAGATCCATGTTTTCTGCAAGTGCACCAGCAAAACCGTATGCATCGACTTGAACCGAGTGGTCAACGACGAGGTCGACTGGTACTTCTGGGTTGATGACCGATGGGTCTCCACCGAGATCTTGCATGGCTTTACGAAGTGATGCGAGGTCAACGACCGTTGGAACACCTGTGAAGTCTTGAAGGATAACGCGTGACGGTTTGAACGGAACATCGACATCGTTCGAAACTTGAGCTGTTCCCCATTTCGCCAAGTTCTCGACGTGTTCACGTGTAATCGAACGACCATCTTGTTGACGAAGTACTGACTCGAGTAGGACACGAATCGAATATGGAAGACGTTTGACTTCCGTCAATCCGAGTTCTTCCAATTTTTCAAGACTGTAGTACTGATAATTCTTACCGTTTGCTTCAAACGAACGGCGTGCGCCAAAGACATCTTGCGACACATCTGTTTGCTTCATGGTGATTCCCCCTTTAAGTGTTCACGACATCAAGCCCCTGATACCGCTTACTTGTACAGTTCTATCATAGTATAATATGGATTCGGTTACAATTTGAAAGAACAAAAGACTTTCGATAAGTTTTACTTATTGCCAATATTAGAAAATTATTCTGTTGTGCAGATTTTCTCATATTTACAGTCAGGCGTTTCCATTTAGAATGTTCAGGGTACTTAAAAAGTGTAGTACGATATCCGATTCTTGTGGAGGCGTTTATTATGGCGAAATATAAAAGCGATGCAACGCACGTCATTACGACAATCATTTTTAGCGATTTAGAACAAGCAAAAACTGGCTTTGCAATGATTAAAGACCTTGAGGCGATCAAGGAAATCGAAATGGATCAGATGGTTCTTGCGAAACGGGACGAAGCGGAAGGCTTCTCTTTCATCGATGCAATCGACTTCACGCAACAAGATCAATCCTTTAAAGGTTCTCTTATCGGTATGGCGATTGGTGTCGTCGGTGGTCCGTTCGGTATGCTCGTCGGTTCTGTCGCTGGCTATTTGATTGGTGCGAATCGAGATGAGAAAAACGAACGGGAATCGTTTGATTTGTTCAACCGAACGCTGAATCAGATCAATCCCGACCATTACGGTGTTATCCTCATCAGTGAAGTTAATGAAGATTCGGAAGCTGTCAATGCCATTGCCGCTGAACTCGGCGCGACGATTCGCCGGTCAGGTGAGACGTTGCCGGATGGTGCCGTCTAATAAAAGTAGATTTATCAGCTTCGCGTTCTCGTTCTATACGAGAACGTTTTTTTGTGCCATTAAATACTCTAAGATCAAAACGTCCTCAGAAGTATTAGTGATGATAGTTCTCTAATTCATCAATCATCTGTTGAGCTACTCGTTGCGTCGTATCAGGATCGACTTTATTTAAAGAATGTTGTTGTACGGTTATGATGATGTTCTTAAAGCTGATCATGATGAGATCGGATCGATTTGACAGCTCTTGATTGAGTTCCTTATTTTCGTCATTTGATTGATACTGAAGCATATCATTTCCTATGTATTGATCTGTATAAGCGAAGTGAACCGATACTTGTGTGTCTTGGTTCTTGTTTTCAAAATAAAGTGACTCTTGTGTTGATCCACTGTCGATTGTTCCATCAACAGTTAACCAGCGTCTCTTACCGAAACTTAATGCTCGATCTACAACCGTGAAATCGTCTCCTACCGTGCTCGCTTTCAATTGGAAATGATGTATCTTTACGTGCTGATTCATGTGTTCAAACAATTTTTCATACTGCTCATGCGTCAACACTCGATGTCGCTTCTCGTCTATCTTTTGACTCGTATGAGTAGCTGTTTTGATCTCTGCTTTCGACTTTGTCGTGGCTGCCTCATCTGTGCACCCAGCGAATAAAATCACACTCGAAACCAGAATCAACATTCTTCCTCTCCGTTTCATCGAACATCCTCCTATGACGAACTACTTCACTTCGCCTTAAAATTGTATAGTGGTTTAATGATGTCGACGACGTCGACTGTCTCTTTCGTGTTGCGAATGATTTCGTCCATCGGTTTGTAGACGAACGGTGACTCGTCACGTGTCGATGCGACGACAGAACTCGACCAGACATCGGTCATTGTCTTTTCGAACGCCTCTAGTTCAACCGTTTTAAATGCTTTTGATCGCGACATGATACGCCCTGCACCGTGTGGCGCGGAGTAGTTCCAATCGGGATTTCCTTTTCCGACGACGATCAAGGAGCCATCGCGCATGTTCATCGGAATGATTGCTCGCTCGCCTGCTTTCGCAGAGATGGCACCTTTTCGTAGAATCATCGCCTCGAGATCAATATAGTTGTGAATCGTATCGAACTGATCTGCTACCGTCCATCCCATCGCCTCGAAAATGACCTCAGTCATCGCTTGCCGATTCAGTGCCGCGTAGCGTTGCGCAATCTGTAAATCATGTAGATAACGTTCCATCGCTTCACCGGAAACAGATGCTAAGTTTTTATTAAACGAAGATCGTTGTTCCTTCAGTTGTTGTAAAGTCTCCTGAATATCTGACTCGAGCCCCTGTTGCTTTAATTCCGCAATCACTTGGTCCGCATCAAACTGGAAACGCGTCGTTTCCGCTTCTGCTTGATAATGTTCAGCAATTGTCTTACCAAGATTGCGACTGCCAGAATGAATCACGAGATACAAGTATCCTGCTCCATCCTGATTCAATTCGATAAAATGATTCCCTCCACCGAGCGTACCGATCGACAATCGTGCGCGTGTCTCGTTGAACGGTGCAAGTACTTCATTAAACAGTACCTGTTCAGACAATGGATGGGCTTGCTGCCGCACTGACATGCCACTTGGAACAAGACGCTGAATCGTTGCATCCAGTTTCGCATAGTCGATCGGTCCCTGTTCAACGAGTCGTGTACATAACATGCCACAACCAATGTCGACACCGACGAGGTTCGGTACGACCTCGTCCGTCACATGCATCGTCGTTCCGATGACGGACCCTTTTCCAGCGTGACAATCCGGCATGATCCGGACATGACTGTCTGTCGCGAATTGTTCGTTTAACATGGTGGAGACTTGCTTAATCGTCAGATCGTCAACGTTATCTGTGAAGATTTTGGCTTCTCCGTAAGTACCTTGAATTGTTTTCATGTGATTTATCCTTTCTTTCCTATCCATTGATCATTCTGCTGTTTCTTGCATGATTTCAATGAATTGTTTCGTCAGTGTCGTCGGTCCCGTCTCCGTTAACCAGACGAAAGCCGTCGTACTTGATGCACCTGACAGGTATGTCTGGTGTAGTCCTGTCATATCTAGTTCCCGCAATGTACTTTCCGGTAAGACGGTTACAGCTTGTCCACTGCGTACGAGTCCGATCAGCGTCAAAACGTCGGAACATGTCTCTTGCGACACGACGCCTAACCGTTGACTTAATGTCTGAAAGACACCGAGCCCTTCTTGACTTGGAATGATGATATCTGCGGTCGGATGATCAGGGTGCCACACTTGATGAAATGGTTCTTCCTCCATCCATTCGATCGAGATCCCTTGCGCATCAATCGGGAGACGAACAAATGCTGCATCAAGTGACCGCTCCTTCAACCGTTCGATGAGTGCACTGGATTCTCCTTGGTGAACTTGTAAGATGATACCGGGATGTCGCCGCTTCATCAGTTCAATCCATTCGACTAAACGACTAGCTGATAACGTGTTAACACCAATCCGCAAAATTCCTGTCCGCCCGGCTTCAATGTCACTCACCTCCATCCGTGTCTCCTGCTCAAACTGTAGCAAGGAGACCGCCCGCTCATACAAACGACTGCCGCTTGGTGTAATCCGGATCCCGCGCCCTGCTCGTTCGACGAGGCGAACCCCGAGCTCTTCTTCCATTCGTCGAATCTGCTGGGTTAAGGCAGGTTGTGCCATCCGTAAGCGCTCTGCTGCTCGCGTAACGGACTGTTCCTCAAAGACCGCACAAAAATAGCGATACTGCCGTAAATCCATATTCATCATCTCTTTCATATGTTTTCGTGTATAAAGATATATGAATCATAACATCAATCATATGCTATGATGCAGGAATATCTGAAGTTAACGAAAGGAGCTTTTTCATGAAACAAACGACTTCTACCTTCCAGTGGATCGTCTTTTTACTCGCGAACACGATTGCGTTACCAATCGTCGTCGCCAGTCTGTTCGACCTCTCCTCAGTCGAAACAGCTGCCCTTGTACAACGGTCGTTCTTTGTAGGCGGGATTGCCTGTTTCCTACATGGCGCTTTCGGCCACCGGCTTCCGATCGTATCGGGACCTGCCGGATCATGGGTCAGTATTTTCGTCGTCATCGCCGCCTTACCGGTCGATTCAAAAACAGCCTTTACGATTGCAATGGCAGCTGTCGTCATTGCTGGTGTTGTCCTCATCATCCTTGGTTTAACAGGATGGACGAAATACTTATTACCTGTCTTCACACCGCTCGTCAGCGGAACATTTTTGCTCTTATTATGTATTCAATTAACAGGTGTCATGCTCGGTGCCGTACTTGCTGTTGAAGCAACACGTCTCGCCGGGATCATCACGTTCTTGCTCGTTCTCGGACTCAGCCAATTTGGTCCGAGTCGCTTGCGCCCATTTGCCTTAATGATCGGAATTCTCGTCGGTTGGCTCGTTAGCCGTCCATCGCTTCCTGCGTCGTCTAATTTATTCGCACCACCACAAGCGTTACCATTCGGGTGGCCGCAGTTTGACGGCAGTGCATTTCTTGTCGCGATTCCGTTCGCGATCTTACTCGTTGTCAACTTGATTGCTGCCTTAAGTGCCGTCGAAGCGACGCTTCAAAAACAAGGACGCTTGCACCAAGGGTTATCGATCGAAGGTGTCATTCACCTACTTGCTGCTACGTTCTCGACGCTCGTACCGGTTCCTTTACCGATCACGAGTGGATTCATCGCGCAAACCGGTAGCCGGAAACGTCGTCCGTTCTTGATTGCCTCACTCGTCATCGCGCTGATCGGTTTCTTCCCAAGCTTGATCGGGATCATTGCGACATTACCACGTAGCGTCGCGAGTGCCGCGTTGCTTGCGACATTGCCGCACATGTTCCTGATTGCCTGGCAGTCAGCGGAAAGTAACATGGAAAATAGTCGACGCCGTCACGCGTTTGCGATCAGTGCCGTCATCGGCATCAGTATCTTGTTACAATCAACCGTCATCGCAGAAGTCCTGCCGTTGACGCTTCGTCCGTTCCTCAGTAATGGACTACTCGTCGGAACAATGCTTGTGCTCGGTTTCGAAATCATCGAAAAAGTGCGTTCCCGTCGCGCAAAACAAGCGGATCGATTAGCGAGCTAATCATTTGAATTAAATTGAACTAAAAAATAGCCTTTCCGGAGCATGTCGGAAAGGCTATTTTTATATCCTCATCTTCAATTAAAAACAAAAAACTCCCTCAACGCACCTCGCGCCACCATTTCCGTGTCGTGCTCCCTGGTGTCACACTCTCCCCAATCATCGGTGTCAAAACAGGAATCTCATCGCGTTTTGCTTCTTTCAATAACCGTTCGACCGGTTCGAACCAAGCGTGAAACGCGAGGATAAAAGCGGACCAGTGAATCGGCATCAAGACCCGTCCTTTGACATCGCGGTGCGCTTGAACCGTTTGTTCCGGTAACATATGCGAATTCGACCACCGAACATCATACTGACCACATTCCATCATCGTCAGATCAAACGGACCATATTGTTCACCAATCGCTTTGAAGTGCGGACCGTATCCGCTGTCGCCACTAAAGAAGACTTTTTGTGAACCTTCGATGACCCATGACGCCCAAAGTGTTGAAAACTGATCGAGACCATTTCGACCGGAATAATGACGTGACGGAGCTGCCGTCAGTGTAATACCGCCAACTTGCGTCGACTCATGCCAGTCGAGTTCCGTGATCCGATCTGCTGATACGCCCCATCCACGCAGACGACTACCAACACCGAGCGGCACGATGAAGCGACCGACTCGATTTTTCAAGGCGAGGAGCGACGGATAGTCAAGATGATCATAATGATCATGTGAATAGACGACAACATCGATCAATGGAAGACGTTCGAGGTCAACCGTTTGCGTCGTTTGAAAACGTCCCCCACCTAGTTTTGGGAATGGTGACGGGGCGCGACCGAGCATCGGGTCAAAGAAAATCGTTTGCCCGTCAAGTTCGAGTAAAAACGCTGAATGTCCAAACCATGTGACACGTGGTGCTTCGCTATCGTCTTGCCGTCGTTGATACGGAAGCGTTGGCAATGCTTTGACAGGACGTAGATTCGGAATGTTTCTTCCGTAGTCCTTTAAAATACTTTTCATCGATTCCCATTCCATCTTCAACTGGAAATCCGTCTCATTTTTGAATTTCCCGTCGATAAAACGATCTGACCGTTCAAAACTACGTCGATCCGCTCGGCTTGGGCGTTTACCGAACACAGGATACCGGTTGATGAACCACGCACTTGCAAGACCGATTCCTGCTAAAGCTGTCACTACTTTTTTCATGTCTTATCACCTCTTCGATGCTCTCAGTATAGCACCTCGATTCCTCACACATCTCGCCCTACGACTCAAGGTGCGAAAAAAAGTGAAGTTCACCGAAAGCGGTGTCTTCACTTCTAGGTATTAGTCGATATCGTCGGCTTTCCATTTCGCCCGGTCGCTCTTCTCACCGTCCTCACGATGATTGGATTCATAGGCGTTGTTCCCTGGATTTTCGACTTTATTGTCATCGTGCCGATGATCGTGGTCATGGTTATGATGATGCTCATGGTCATGATCATGGTCGTGATTTCGATCCTTGACGAACAATGCAAGACCGCCGCGCTCAACTTCCGCGTAATGCCGTTCTGCCTCATCATCTGAATGCCCGACACGTTTTAACGTCTCACGAAGCGGTGGTTCTTTAGAGAACTTTGATTTGACTTGATCGATCCAGCTTGCACCTGATGCTTCGTCTGCTGCGTCATCTCGACCCACTACAGAAAAGTCCGAATCATGATGCCCCTGTTGTTTCAAATCCTCAATTTTTCGTTCTAGACTCGATTGATCCTGATAGATTCCAACAAACCGTTTCGCCATCACATGACACCTTCCTTTTTCATATGAATTCAAACACGCTCTATTTTTACCCTTGTTCGATTGTCATCAAACGAGATTTCAAGAACGAAAAAACGGACCACTTCGAAAAGTAGTCCGTGAAAAAATTAAAGTTGTTGTGGTGAATCGACCAATGTGATCGTTCCCTCGTTTTTCTGAACGAATCGCTCGTAGACGAAATCGTTCGCAAATAGCAATACAGCATTTTCCCAGCGGTCATACACAAGAACTGTCCGTGAATCCGTCAATTGTTTGACAGCAGCGACTTCTGCCGGTTTAATCCATTTTGCGACTTGGAAGTTCGCAGCATCCTTCAAGATATCAACGCCATACTCACCTTTGAGCCGGTGCTCGAAGACTTCGAATTGGAGTTGCCCGATGGCTCCGAGAATGATTTCGTTGTATTCCGTCTTGTAGACTTGGATCGCTCCTTCTTGCGCGAGCTGCTCGACACCTTTTTGGAACTGTTTCGACTTCAAGGCGTTTTTCGTATAGACCTTTAAGAAGAGCTCCGGTGCGAATGTTGGGAGTTCTTCGTATTGCAGTGATGGATCACCGTTCGTGATCGTATCACCGATTTGATAGTTACCTGAATCGTATAATCCAATGACGTCTCCTGCAAACGCTTCGTTGACCGTTTCACGCTCATCCGCCATGAATTGAGTTGACTGTGACAGTTTCATTTTCTTACCTGTCCGTGTCAAGACGACGTCCATCCCACGATCAAACTTACCCGTACAAATCCGGACGAAAGCAATCCGGTCGCGGTGGTTCGGGTTCATGTTCGCTTGAATTTTGAAGACGAAACCACTGAAGAATTCTTGAGCAGGTTCGACCTTCCCTTTGTTCGACTCACGTGGTGTCGGTGAAGGAGACAGGTTCAAGTAATGCTCGAGGAGCGGTGTAACACCGAAATCGACGAGGGCTGATCCGAAGAAGACCGGAGTCAGTTCGCCTTTTGCAATCAATTCTTCATTGTATTCGTTACCTGCGCCGTCGAGTAAGTCGACTTCGTCCATCAATGTCTCGTACATTTCCGAGTTGATTGTTGTCGCGAGTTCTTCGTTCGCTAGACCTTCTTCCCCGAGTTCGATCGTCTTACGATCGTTCTTGAAGCAATGGAATTGTCCTTTGACACGGTCGTAGACACCTTCGAACTGTTGACCTGATCCAGCTGGCCACGTCACAGCAACCGATGGGATGCCAAGAACTTCTTCGAGTTCTTCCATCAATTCGAGTGGGTCACGCGCTTGACGATCCATCTTGTTGATGAACGTAAAGATTGGAATACCGCGCATCCGACAAACTTGGAAAAGTTTTTTCGTTTGCGACTCGATCCCTTTCGCCGCATCGATGACCATGATTGCTGAGTCAACAGCTGTCAGGATCCGGTACGTATCTTCACCGAAGTCTGAGTGACCTGGTGTATCCATGATGGAAACGATTTTTTTATCGTATTCGAATTGCATGACCGAAGATGTTACGGAGATTCCGCGTTGTTTTTCGATTTCCATCCAGTCGGATTTCGCGAATTTCGAGTTTTTCCGTGCTTTGACAGAACCTGCCTCACGGATTGCTCCTCCGTGCAGGAGGAATTTTTCAGTTAATGTCGTCTTACCCGCATCCGGGTGGGAAATGATGCCGAAAATCCGACGTTTTTCGACTTCCGTTTGTAGAATGTTTGTCATGTATGGTAGTTCCTTTCACCGATATATTCAAATGTCCGATCAATCTTTTTTCGCAACTAGTCTATCATACCGAATTTTCAAGGTCTCGTCCATTTCACTTCATTGACTCAATTTTCAGATTAAAAGTTGACAATTTGACACTTTCTTCATTACGATGACTAGGAAGTTCACTATTACAGAAGGAGGAGACGTACAATGGTATTCCATCAAGCCCGGACATCTGTCCACACTGTCTTTGTATCGGCTACAACTGTACGTCACCCAATCGTTTAATTTTTAATTAAGCAGGGTGTGCGTATGCGTATACGTACATGCTGCCCTCTTATATTTGGACGGGTATGCCCATATTTGTGCGTATCCGTCTTTTCTATTGTCTAAAAACGGAATATAAGGGGTTTTCACTATGTTTAACGCACTCAAACAGCTTGATCGCAACATCTGGATCCGGTTCGTCGGGGAAACGATCACCGGAATCATGATGTTCATGATTGCACCATTTTTAGTTCTCTATTACGCGGATCGACTCGATTCCTACTTCTTAGTCGGTGTCATCATGGCGACCGGACCGATCATGTCACTCGTCGGAGCTGTCCTTGGTGGTCACTTCGCCGATAAGTTCGGTCGAAAACCACTGATGGTCATCTCGATCATCGGTGACGTCATCGCTTTGATTGGTTTCTCGTTCGCCGATTCATTCGGACCGCTGCTTGCTTTGAATGCACTGCTCGGTTTATCGAGTTCACTGTTCCACCCAGCGGCAAGCGCGATGGTCGCTGACGTCACACCACCGGAGCGGTTGAACGAATCGTTCGGTCTGCTTCGGATGGGTCATAACGTCGGAGCAGCATTCGGTCCACTTCTCGGAAGTGCCGTCCTATTCGTCGATCGTTCACTCATCTTCTACTCTGCTGCTTTCGTCTTTTTCCTATACGGACTCGTTCTCTATTTCTTCATCGAGGAGACGAAACCGGACTATATCGAAAAAACAGACGAAGTCAAAGTCTCTCCACTCACCGTATTACGGAAGGACCACGTCTTCCTGATCTTTATCGGTGCGGGTGTCTTCATTTCAATGGGCTTCGCTCTTGTTGAGAGCATGTTACCGGTCTTCTTGAAGGAAGCATTGCCAGGTTTACCAACGAAGCAAAATCCGTTCCCTTATTTGATGGCACTGAACGGGATCATGGTCGTCTTATTCCAATTCCCGATTGCGGCTCGTTTGTCAGGTAAGGCATTCGGAAAAGTCATGTTGCTCGGCGCCTCGATCTTCGGCATCGGCATGATTTTCCTCGCGTTCGTGCCGTCTTATCTGTTCTCACTTGGAACTGACTATGTCGTGCTCGTGACGATCTTACTTGCAATCTATGCATTCTATACGCTTGGTGAGATGATCATGTCACCTGTCCAGATGACATTCATCGCTTTGATTGCACCGGAACATCTACGAGGTACGTATAACGGTGCTGCGAGTCTGCAGTGGTTGATCGGTGGTGTCACCGCACCACTTCTCGGGTCCCTGTTCCTCGATTCAGGAAAAGGTGACTTCGCTTTAGCGTTCATCGGATTGCTCTGCTGTGTGTCGGGTGGGGTCTATCTTGCGCTTGATCGTTCAATTCAACGAGCGAAACGGTTAACAAAATCTGCTTAAAGTAAAAAAAGCGATGTGTAGCGCCCCGACTTCTGTCAGAGCGTTACACGTCGCTTTTCTCGTTAAGATGGTAATTGATTTGCCGCTACGAACGGACCGAACAGGACCGGTAACGGATCCAGTCGTTGCTGAATTTCTTCAATAAAATTCGTTGATCCGCTGACAAAGACGATCGGATCATTGACGGTGATCATCGTTAAAAACTCGTGCATCTGTTGTTCCCAACCTTCCTGACGGATATGATGCACAACCATTCCTTTCGTCGTCAACGATAGAACATTTGCTAACATGCGTTCCGCTAGTTCCTCAGCAGACACATGCAATAAGGTCGTTTTTCGACCACTAAGTAGCGCATGTCGTGCTTCATCGATGACAGCTCCAAGATGATGTTCTTCCGCAATCAACAAAATATCTTGTTGGCGCCAATTTTCCGTATGTCTATACTTACAAAAATGACGGCACGTATCAACAAGTTGATGGTGCACAATCGCCCAGGCTTGTAACAAAGGGGAACTTTCTTCAAGAGCATATTCAATCTGGATGGCTTGAAGGATTTCACGACTGATAATATCCGGGTACGTCAACAGAAACGATTTTGTTTGATCGATTTCATTCAGTAAAATCAATTTAAACAGTTCACTCGATTCATGCTGGTTTGTAATCTGGTTCAATAATTGACTCAGGCGTAAAATCCGTAATGCGCGAGTCCCTTCCTGAGCCCCCGCTTCCCGAAGCGCGCGCAGTTCTTCTTCGTACGTCGCCTCAAGCGAGTCATAGAAGCGCGTCGCGATCCGCAATCCCTTTTGCTCCATCGATGGACCGAGCTGTTGCAAAAGGTGTAATGCCTGATCGAAATGCATAATTTAACCTACCTTTCACCGTTCATTATGCGTTAATCTACTCATAAAAACAATCTCTAAAATGCATCTTATTTTTTGCACATTGAGAGTTGTAAAAGCTTGCGTACCCCCCTAGTATGTGTGTTAAGTAGGTGATGAAAATGCGCATGACACGTTATACGGATTATGCGATCCGGTCCCTGCTGTTCGCAGCAGCCCATCCCGATCGTTTAGTCCGAATCCAGGAAGTAGCGGATTGTTACGACATTTCTAAAAATCATTTGATGAAAGTAGTCTATCGTTTAGGACAGAGTGGTTTGATTGATTCTGTTCGTGGTCGTGGAGGTGGATTCCGATTAGCAGGTCCTCCAGATGCAATTCATATCGGTGACGTCGTACAACTGTTTGAACCAACCGTTCATTTTCTCGATCCGCAAGAAGGCATTCACGAGGTCCCTTCGCTTAATCCGGCACGTGATGCTTTCGATGATGCCATTGCGGCGTTCCATCAAGTACTCAATAGTTACACAGTACATGATTTGCTACATCCGACAGCTGACACTCATCCACAAATACTTGAAATGATTCCGAGCCGCGATTGAGCGGGCTCGGAATCTTTTTTATATCTCCCCCTCGCTCAATTGCGATTTCTCGAAACGCTCGTGGTATACTTATATAAGAAAGGAGGGGTACAGATGAACCCTCAAGAAGAACTCCATCTCTTATATCTTCGCCTGAAAGAAGAAGAACCCTCCGTTGCACGCGGTGAGGCCTTATGGGCCATCTTTGAGGAAACAGCTGATGATTCACTCCGCTTCCTCTCCTTATGGACGTTTTCACAAAACCAATTTGACTTAGGGCACTTTCGGTCGTTTCTCGTGTCCTTTACGCTTTTGATGGAATGCATTCGAAAAGACGAGATGACACTGACTCCAAAACAAGAACTTGATTTGTACTGGAATTACAAGTCTTATTTAATCTATATGGCAGAACAAGAAGATGTGACGGTTTCGCTCCTCGAAGAAGATCTCGATCGTTTCATCGATTTTTGTGACGCACACGGTTTTATCCGGACACGCGACTATATCAGCTTCATGGTCTATAGCAAACTCGGTGACGAAGAACAGGCGGATCATTACCTATCAGAATGGGTCGACGCTCCAAGTGACGAACTGAGTGATTGCCCATCTTGCGAAGCCTTCAGTCGGATGACGTATGCAATTGAGCGCGGGTTCGAAGATCGTGCTTTGTTGCTGTACGCGGCACTTCGACATGAACGCGGTTGTTCACGGATGCCGGATCAGGCACATCCTTATATCCTCCCACTGTTTCTCAGTCGAAAAAAAGAACGCTTTGACTGGAGTGAACGCTTGATCGAAGAAGTCAAACGTGGCGAAACCCTCTTTACGGGTGGAGACGAACCGTATCACTTGTATGCGAAGATGTATTACGACACGAACTATACGTGGTCGATGGAAGAGAAAAAACAGTTGATTCCATTCTTGACTGACCGTGGGTATCTCCAGTTCCTACTCGCTCACTATGCGTTCGCCCATCGCCAATCTCTTGGTGAGGAAGCGTCTTATCTTGCAGCGCTTCGAACGAACTTATACGAGATTGCGCAGTCACTCGATCGTCGAATTGAAGGTGTCTTCTACTTGAACCTTGTCGAACGGGAACTGAAACGCATCACGCAATTCGTTGCTTGAATCTAATTCGTAAAGGAAGTGTCTTCATGTTAGATCATGTCCAGCTCGTTATGCCGAAAAACGAAGAAGATCGCGCCCGTGCATTTTATGCCGGGCTTTTACATATGAAGGAAGTCGAAAAGCCTGCTGGCGTTCAAGCGAGTGGGGGTGTATGGTTCGAAGATCACGGTGCAGCGATTCACCTTGGTATCGAGGATCCGTTCTCTCCTGCTAAAAAAGCACATCCCGGATTAACCGTCGCTGCGTTTGAAGCGTTAAGTGATCGGCTCCAAACAGCCGGATATCCAGTCGAACACGACGCCCGCCTTGCGCCACGTCGTCGATTCTTCACAGCCGATCCATTCGGTAACCGTATTGAAATCATCGCTGCTCACTTGCCACCGTTAACGCCAAAAAAGCTGACGGACGGCTCTCATGTACGACTAGTCGCACCTGCTTCGAGCCTTTCGACGGTTGAGATGAAGATCATTGACGTGGCAATCCAGACGCTCGAATCGTTCGGCTTACGTGTCTCGATTAGCCAACATGCGCGTGCTACCAATCCATTCGGTTCAAGTGATCCAGAGTTACGGGTTGCCGACCTTCATGCTGCGTTCGCTGATCCGAACGTTGATGCAATCCTATGCGTTCGTGGTGGATTCAGTACGAATGAACTCGTCGACTTACTCGATTACGAACTGATTCGGACGCATCCGAAGGTTCTGTGTGGTTTCTCCGATATCACAGCACTCAGTCATGCCATTCTGACGAATACCGGATTAGTGACATACTCTGGTCCCATGTTACGCGCTTTCCGTGATCGTGATGCCTATACGATCGATTACTTCAAACAAGTCTTGTTCGGAATGGACCCCGTTACGATCAAGCCGTCGATTCATTGGCGTGATACAGATCGCGGACACGTCATTACATTACCGAACAAAGGACCGATTCTCTTATCAGCAGGACAAGCAAGTGGGCGTCTACTTGGCGGAAACCTTTGTACATTGAATCTACTTCAAGGCACGCCCCATTTCCCCGATTTACGGGATGCAATCCTGTTCCTTGAAGACGATTACGAAGTCCACCCAGCGACGTTTGCCCGTGATTTCGCCTCGTTGATGGCGCAACCAGGTGCCGAAACAATTCGTGGTATCGTCTTCGGACGGTTCCAACTCGCAACGAAGATGACGGAAGAGCATTTGCGTTATCTGATCTCGCTCTATCCATTCCTAGAGCAGGTTCCAGTCCTTGCGAATGTTGATTTTGGACATACGAGTCCCCTGTTTACGTTCCCGATCGGTGGACAGGTTGAACTGCATGACGAGGTCATTCGACTTCATATTTCCTGAACATCAAAAGAAGGAGACGCGGCAATCCGCATCTCCTTCTTCTTTAATAGTCGAGCAATCTCGAAGCGTCGATTTGACGTTTCGACCCATCCGCGAACATCTCGAGTGTCGCGAAAATCTGGTCGTTTGCCCATTCATAATGAAGTAGCGTGAAGTCTTCAAGTGTCGAGACCGTCTTGAACGTCTTCCCGACCGTAAACGCACGCTTCCGGCTTGCATCTTCTGCCGGAACTGTGACGAAGATAACCGTGATTTCCTCACCCTTCGTATCATAATAGAATTCAACGATCCGACCGTCCGCTGTTTCAGGTAAGATACCTTTACGGGGCTGTCCGGTCTCGTCCAATTGTACGTATGGTTGCAGCATTTTTTCGCCTCACTTTCTCCGTCATTCATCATAGCACGTACACTTGATTTATGCTAATCTATATTTGATGTGAAAGGGGGATGAGTCGCGCATGGAATGGTTCATGAACGGGATTCTGCTCTGGGGCTTTATCATGATTACACTCATGGCGATTGGCGGGTTTTTCATGTTCCGGAAGTTCCTCAAGAAGTTACCGAAAGAAGACGGTAAATCGATGATGGACTGGGAAGATGAATACATCGACCAGACACGACATCTTTGGACAGATGAGACGATGGAATTATTAAACGCCCTCGTCATGCCAGTACCATCGGCGTTTCGAGATGTCGCACGTCGTAAGATTGCCGGACGGATCGGGCAATTTGCACTCGAGGAACAAGCGACGCAGATGACATCTGAACTGGTCGTCAAAGGGTACATTTCCGCTACGCCGAAACGCGATCATAAATTCTTGAAAAAAGCACTGACGGAGCACGCCATCGACTGGCGAGACTACGCATTATATTTCCAAAATTGAAGAATGCACGAAAAAACCGCCGAAGTCACCTTCAGCGGTTTTTTTATTGAGGTAAATGCGCTACAGGCACGGTGCCCGATTTCACCCGTTTGTATTTCATATACATCGCGAAGCGCCACGGAGCGATCATACCGAAGGCAACGAGATAAAAGATTCCACCCGTTTCGAAAATATCGATTTGACCTCCGATAAAAAATTTCGCAACGGTTCGTACGAATAAGATACCGAATAAAACGATGAAAAATGCTTTCGAGCGTTGCAGGTAAATCTGTCCTTCTGCTTCATAAAAATTGGATGTCTTGATCAAGAAGATGCTGAAGATTGCTCCAACAAGCAAAGCTTCTGCTACTTCCGTCCATGTCAGGCGGGAGGCCGGATACAAAAACTGTAGCATCCCCGTCGACATCGCAAAGGGCGGGATCAAGATTTTTTTAGCGTTCGTTGGCTTTGCTGACGCCTTCACACGAATGAAGCTAATCAGCAATCCCATGACGAGCGCTACCCCAGTTGATATCCAAATCATCCGATCACTTCCTTGATTAAAATCCAGTGAATCCGACGATGTCACTCATCCATGCTGCGAATTTACTCAAGCCATCAAAATACAGCATGACTCCGAACACCATCATCAAGGCTCCCCCGAATTTCGTTAATTTCAGACTATACTGCACGAACAAACGTGAACGACCAACGAAAAACGCCATTAATAAGAAAGGAATCGAAAACCCAAGTACGTAAGCCAGCATATAGAACATACCTTGACTCGGATTGGTCGCAGCTAATCCAATGACTCCTGCGAGAATCGGACCCGTACACGGTGTCCAACCGGCCGCAAAACCGATACCGACTAGGACAGTTCCGACGTATCCCCCTTTTCGTTCCCCGAGGTTCAGTTTCTTTTCACGCATTAAGAATGTCGGTTGCCATAACCCGACGAGAACGACACCAAACACGAAGATGACGAGTGCCCCAACCATTCGTAATGTATCTCGATAGGTGATGAAGACATCCGCGAACAAGGACGTCGAGAGTCCAAGGACCGCAAAGACCATCGCAAAACCAACAAGGAAGGCTAACGTATGAAACAAGGATCGTTTTTCCCGTACGCCCCGTTCTTTTAAATCCGTTACCGACACGCCTGTGATATACGAGAGAAACACAGGGTACAACGGTAGCGTACACGGAGAGACGAATGATAATAAACCGGCTCCGAACGCTAACCATAATGAGAGCTCCATCATGAGCATCCCCTTTCTTTACTACTATAGAAGAAGTTCCTTCTCTATTTTGCCAAACTCCTCTGCATTTAGCACCTATTATCTCACAGAAAGTTGCAAAAGATTCGTGTCCGCCAAAATTACAAAAAAATTACATTTCATCGATTTTACTGAAATCTCGTTGCACCTAGTAAATGGACTTGCTAGAATATGGATACGACACCAATGTAAGGGAGACTGCTATGACGACACAACAACTATTGACGTTAGCCATCGAAGCCAAACGTAGCGAACTATATCATCAAGCTGACCAGTCCAGCTTCACCTCCCCGCGTGTTTTACAACTTAGTCATGAACTCGACGTCTTACTTTTAGAATATTCACGTATGGTTCAAAACTATACGCTTCACGGTTCGAATGAACCGCTCTTATCATGATCACCTATCCGGTCAGCATTCGAATACGAGTGCTGACCTTTTTGATGTTTTACATTACTTCTTAATTCTAATGGAGGTTCCATATGTCTGCTCTGACGTTCTTAGCTAGTTCTCGTCCCTTCTATATACCTGATGACCTACCACAGTTATTCGTACATGAAATCGAACCACTTGAATATGTCCCATTAAAGCGAGACCGATTCACGATGCCTTACTTGTATACGATCGAAGGTGCTGACCAATGGGAGTTTATGATTTATCTACAGCGTTATATGGAAGAAGGAGATGTTTTCGAGCTCTTATACATCGAAAATCAAAATGACAGTATGCATGACCATCTACCGTCTGTTCCGCTAGTAGAACCGATTAAAATCAATATTCGACAGCGAACCTACCAAACGATTCATGGTATGTTCCAACTTTCCGCTAACGATTGGATGCAGGAATTGTATCACCGTTCTTACGTGACAGCGTTCGGCGTGACGACAATCGTTAACTATTGATCTATACATCATCCGTTTCACTTTTTCATCATTAAGACGATAGAAGGATTACATAGTTTCTATATTCAAGTCTTTTTTCTGTTGAATTGTGCGAATTTTTCAGTTTTATTAAGTCAAAAGACCTATAAACGTCCGTTTTTCATAATCAGTATGTCCTATCGATGACAAAAACCGTCCTTTTGCAATCTCGTTGTCACACAAGCTCGGTTTGTAACTCGAATGACATTGACCTGTAAACGCACAAGTCAGATTTGCCGTGTAAAGTAGGAACAGTAAACACAGCATATGTCAGGAGGACATCAATAATGAAAAAAGCAGTTTTCGCTGCCGGTCTTGCAGCAACAGCTCTATCAGTAGGATTTGCCCAAGAGACAGAGGCTGCCTCAGAAACGGTAACAGTAAATACAGCAGTACTCAACGTACGCACAGCACCTACAACTGCATCAGCAGACGTAGGCAATGTATATAAAGGTCAAACATTAAATGTCGAAGGACGTTCTGGCGCATGGATCCAAACTCACATTAACGGTCAAAAACGTTATGTCCATGGCGCGTATACGTCTGCAGCAGGCTCATTCGACTTTAAAAAAGCTACAGTTACTACGGCAGTACTAAACGTCCGCACACAACCAACGACAAGCTCGAAAGATGTCGGTAATCTCTACAAAGGCGAAAAAGTCAACGTAGAAGGTAAAGTCGGTGCATGGATCAAAACAACAATCGACGGTAAAACACGCTATGTACACAGTGCATATACAACACTCGGTAGCGTAGCGAAAGCACCAGCGGCTAAACCGGCTGCAAAACCAGCACCAAAAGCAGCAGCTCAACCAGCAACTGCAACAAAACAATCAACACCTGCAAAATCAGGTACAAAAGTGACGATGAACGTCAGTGCTTACACGAACGACCCATCTAACAATGGTAGCCAACTCTACAATGGTCGCGCGTTGACAGCAAGCGGTTATGATGTCACGAATACGATCACGTACAATGGTATGCGTATCGTAGCAGCTTCTTCACAATACCCGATTGGTACACGGATGCACATCGAAGGCATTGGTGAAGCAATCGTACTCGACCGTGGTGGCGCAATCCAAGGTAACCGCCTTGATCTTCTCGTTGGTTCACAACAAGAAGCACTCAACTGGGGTCGCCAAAACGTCACAGTTACAGTCTACTAATCAAAACAAACAACCTGCCGGGCGAGATCGCCTGGCAGGCTTTTTTTATGTCTAATTCTTTTAGGAAACGGTAACATGACCGGATTGTAGCTGATACATCTTCTTATACAGTCCATCTTGCGCAATCAATTCCTGGTGATTTCCTTGTTCAATGACTTCTCCTTGATGCAATACAAGAATCAAATCAGCATCTTGAATCGTCGATAGACGGTGCGCTATGGCAATCGTTGTCCGTCCTTGACGCATCCGTTCAAGTGCGACTTGCACTTTTTCCTCTGTCTCCGTATCAATCGAACTGGTCGCTTCATCGAGAATCAGGATTTTCGGGTCTCGCGCCATCGTGCGTGCGAAGGAAATCAACTGACGTTCTCCAGCGGAGAATGTCGCACCCCGTTCAGCAACGGGACTGTCATATTGATGATCGAGTTGATTGATGAATCCGTCGGCTTGGACGAATTTTGCTGCCGCTTCGACACGATCAAAAGAGATCGAGCTATCGAATAATCGAATATTGTCAGCGACTGTTCCCGTGAACAAGAATGAATCTTGTAAAACGAGTCCAACGTGTTGTCGTAGCTCTTCTTCCGATAACTGCTCGAGCGGTTGACCATCAATCAAAATCCGACCTGATTGATAAGCGTAAAAGCGCATCAAGATATTGATGATTGAACTCTTTCCACTTCCGGTATGACCGACAAGGGCAATCGTCTGTCCTTTTTTCGCCTCGAACGAAATGCCTTTCAAGACATCCTTCTCACCGTCATAACTAAAGCGAACGTCTTCAAAGACGATATGTCCTTCTGATACACGTGCATCTCCTTCGAGTTGTTTCGTCGGTTCTGGCTCATCCGTATCAAGCACCTTGAACACGCGGTCCGCTGAGACGACAGCTTGTTGGAACTCGGATAACCGTTGCATGATTTGCTGAACCGGTTGGAAGATCCGCTCCATGTAACTGATGAAGGCATAGACGACACCGACTTGAACTGTTTGTGAGAACGATAAGACACCGAAATACGTCACAAGTGTCGCAATCGAAATCGCTAGTAACAATTCAATGATTGGTCGTAGTAACCAGCTATCGAGCTTCAGGTTCTTATAGCGACCGTTCTGGTGAGCGACATTCGTTTCTTCGAATTCTGCCATCAAGCGCTTTTCTTGGCGGAATTGTTGAATGATCGCCATCCCATTGATCGATTCGTTCAGTTGCGCATTGATTTTCGACAGTAGATCGCGAACTTCCGCGTAATATTTCGTCGAGTACTTTCGGTAGATCCAGATAATGAAATAAAACAGCGGTAACAACAACAGCGCAAGCGTTGCGAGTCGTGGTTCTAGGAGATAGAGGAAGATATACGTCCCAATCAACTGGACACCACTTTGAACGAATGTCGACAGGACACCGATATAGAGTTCCTTAATCGCTTCCGTATCGTTCGTGATCCGGGAAACGAGCACTCCGGCAGGCGTCCGGTCGAAATAAGCGAGCCGTAAATGCATGACGTGCCGGAACACATCGATCCGTAAACGTTGAATGACTTGCAAAGCAATCTTTTGGAACTCAAATGCCTGTAAATAATCGACGATGATCCCTGTCGTATGCAATAACAAATATGCCGTAAACAGAAGTGCGACTTCTTGAACTGGATAGGTTCCTGGTGCGACATACTCATCAATGAAAATCTTAACGAGATACGGTCCTCCGAGTTTTGCTGCTGTCGTAATGAACAGGAGAACGAAGGCGATACTGACTTGCTTCTTGAACGGTTTGACGAAATCGAGCAATCGTTTCAGGACGGCTTTTTCATTGATATCATGATTCATTAGAACGCCCTCCTTGTTCGACGAGTGATTCTAGTTGCTGGCGGTCGTATGTCTCTTTGTACCAACCGTCGTGAGCGAGTAACTGCTCATGCGTTCCTCGCTCGATGATTCGACCGTCTTCAAGGACGATGATCTCATCGGTATGCGACACAGCCGACAGGCGATGAGCAACGATGATTTGCGCTTGATCGTGATCAGCCGTCCGGAAGTGATGGATAATCGCTTCCTCAGTCTTAGCATCGACCGCAGATAGTGCATCATCGAGCACTAAAATCGGGCAGTCGGCTAGTAACGCCCGGGCAATCGAAATCCGTTGCTTTTGACCACCAGACAACGTGACACCACGCTCGCCGACCATCGTCGCATATCCTTCCTTAAAGCCAAGAATATCGTCATGAACCGCTGCAATACGCGCCGCTTCCATGATGTCTTCCATTGACGCGTCGGGTTTCGCAAAAGCAATATTATCCGCAATCGAAGCGGAGAACAGGAAATGATCCTGCGGGACAATCGCTACTTGACGACGAACGGTATCTCGTGTCAATTGTTTGATGTCTCGTCCACCAATCATGATCGCTCCTTGTTTGACGTCATATTCACGTGATAATAAACGAACGAATGTCGATTTACCAGCACCCGTCTTCCCGACGATCCCAAGCGATTTACCCGGTTTCAACGTCACATCGATGTCTTGTAGGACCGGTTGCGTGTCATAGATGAATCGTTTAATCCCGACATGAAGTTCCGGTGACGAAACAATCGTCGCCGCTTCCTTCGCGTCTTTAATTTCCGGTTCGATCGCAAGCATCCGCTCGATCCGATCGTAAGAAGCACGACCACGTTCGACGATGTTAAACAACCAACCGAAAGCGAGCATCGGCCATGTCAATAAACCAAGATATGTAGTGAATGAGACGATGTCACCAATCCGAATTTCACCTTGTTGCAATAAGTAGGCACCATAGCCGACTGCGATGATGTACGATAGACCGACTAACCCAAAGATCGTCGGATCAAACAGAGCATCAATTTTTGCCACGCGACGGTTCTTTTGGACAACGTCGTCGGATAGATCGGTGAACGTCTGTACGTCAGACTCAACTTCGCCTGTCGCTTTTAAAACACGGACACCACTAATACTTTCCGCGACCTTATCATTTAAATCGGAGAAGGCTTCCTGCGCGTCATGAAAACGCGAATGTAGCATCTTACCGTAGCGTGACGTCAAATAGACCATGAGTGGCATCGGCAGAAGCGACACGAGCGTCAACTTCCAACTGATTGTCGTGACCATCGTGATGATGACGAAGCTCCCCATCGTCACTGAGTCAACGAGCGTTAGAATACCGGCACCCGCTGTCATCGAGACGGCTTGTACATCGTTCGTTGCATGTGCCATCAAATCTCCGCTACGATATTTCTTATAGAACGATTGATCTAAATCTGAAAAATGACCATACAGTTGACTGCGCAACAATCGACCGAGACGAATCGAGGCACCGAAGATATGAAAACGCCAAAAATAACGAATGAAATACGTCGCGACTCCGATAAGCAACAATGTACCTGCTAGACGAATCAAATCATTCTTCGTCAAGCTCCCTTCACTCAGACCATTGACTGTAGTCCCGATGACTTTCGGTGGAATCAGTTCTAACCCTGCCACAAAAATCAAACAGATGACCCCAAGACTATACGCTTTCCATTCTCGTCGGAAAAACCAACCGAGTTTCCTGAAGACTCCCATTCAAGTCTCCCCCCTTTTTAAATCCTATGATTATTTGAAATAGTCTCACATTTTAGATTAGTTCTCTTTCTAAAAAATAGCAAACAAAAAGGAGACCATTTGGTCCCCTTTCATACAGCTTATTTTTTAGGTGATTTCATTGAACCACTCATTGAACGCATCACTTGGTTGACTTTCTTTTGTGATGGCTTTTGACCCATTTGCATCATCAATGTCTTAATCATATCTTCGTTGATTGGTGGGTTTTGCTCCAAGTAGTTCATCATGTATCGACGAGCGATATAGAAACCAAGGGCGACACCTGCTACCAAGCAAAGAAGGGCAATTAAAATCCAAATCCATGTAGCCAAGTTGCTTCCTCCTCTAACTTAAAACGTCGCTTTTTACTATACTATAATTCCAATTGTTTGCATAGATGATAATAGATGAAAAACGAGCCCGACGTAAGAACGGACCCGTTTTTCCAGAAATGATTATCCGAGTTGCTTGACTGTCGCTAAAACGTTCTCAACAGACATACCGTATTCTTTCAAGAGGAAGTCTCCAGGAGCAGATGCGCCGAAACGATCGATTCCGATAACTTGTCCTTCTGTTCCTACATATTTGTACCAACCGAGTGAAGCACCTGCTTCGATCGCTACACGTTTCGTGATGTGTTTTGGAAGAACCGATTCTTTGTACTCTGCTGATTGTGCTTCGAATACTTCCCATGATGGAAGAGAAACGACAGCTGCTGATTCACCAAGTTCTTTTTGCGCTTCGACAAGAAGGTGAACTTCTGAACCTGTACCGAGTAAGAGTGTATCGGCTTTCGTGACGTCACCAGCGATGACATAACCACCTTTTTCAGCGCCTTCTGTCGTCGTACCTTCAAGTTCAGGAAGACCCTGACGAGTCAAGACGAGAAGTGTCGGTTTGTCTTTTGCTTGAACCGCTGTTTTCCATGCTGCGATTGTCTCTTTTCCGTCTGCTGGACGGTAGATCGTGACGTTCGGCATTGCACGGAAGCTCATCAAGTGTTCGACTGGCTCGTGTGTTGGACCATCTTCACCGACAGCAATCGAGTCATGCGTCAAGACGAAGATTGATGGAAGACCCATTAATGCAGCGAGACGGACCGCTGGACGAAGGTAATCCGAGAAGACGAAGAATGTCGCACCGTAAGGAATGACGCCACCGTGAAGTGCCATACCGTTGACAGCTGCTGCCATTGCGAATTCACGTACACCGAACCAGATGTTGCGACCACTTGGGTCGATATCGAAGTCTGCTTCGCCTTTGAGCATCGTGTTGTTTGATCCCGCAAGGTCAGCTGAACCACCGAACAATGTCGGAACGTTCTTCGCAAGGCCATTCAAGACTTCACCGCTCGTTTGACGCGTTGCTTTTTTCGACGACAAGTCGTATGTCGGAAGGTCTGCTTCCCAGTTGCTTGGCAATTCGTTTGCGATCGCGCGAACGAGTTCAGCATGCAATTCTGGGTGAGCTGCTTCGTATTGTTTCATCGTCTCGTTCCATGCGTCTTCTGCAGAAGCACCACGTTGAACGATGCGCTCGTCAAACAATGATTTGACTTCTTCAGGGACGTAGAACTCTTCATGATCCCAAATGTAGCTAGCTTTCGTCAACTTGATTTCTGCCTCACCAAGTGGTGCACCGTGAGAAGCGGACTTCCCTGATTTGTTCGGTGAACCGAAGCCGATGACTGTCTTAACTTCGATCAATGTTGGTTTTGTCGTCTCTGCTTGTGCCGCCGCGATTGCTTTCGAAATCGAATCGATATCCGTTCCGTCTTCTACGCGAATGACTTGCCAGTTGTACGCTTCGAAGCGTTTCTGGACGTTTTCAGAGAATGATTTATCGAGATCTCCGTCAAGTGAGATATCGTTTGAATCGTACAATACGACCAATTTCCCAAGACCAAGGTGACCTGCAAGTGAAGCGGCTTCAGCTGAAACGCCTTCCATCAAGTCCCCGTCTCCACAAATTCCGTATGTGAAGTGATCAACGACGTTAAGGTCGTCACGGTTATATTTTGCTTCAAGATGACGCTCTGCCATTGCCATACCAACTGCCATCGCGATCCCTTGACCAAGTGGACCAGTCGTCGCATCTACACCAGCCGTGTGGCGATATTCTGGGTGACCTGGCGTTTTAGATCCCCATTGACGGAATGATTTTAGATCTTCCATTGATAGATCATATCCCGATAGGTGGAGGAGTGAGTAGAGAAGCATCGAACCGTGTCCGGCTGAAAGTACAAAACGGTCGCGGTTAAACCATTCTGGATTTTTAGGGTTGTGGTTCATATGATCCGCCCAAAGTGAGAATGCCATCGGCGCTGCTCCCATTGGCATACCTGGGTGACCCGAGTTCGCCTTTTGTACGGCATCAATCGATAAGGTACGAATCGTATTAATTGCTAATTGTTCTACTGTCGTCATGTTCGTCAAAACAATCATCCTCTCTCTTTTTCACAAATTCCTACTTATTTTAGCATACTCTCAAATGTGATACAACTTTTCTAAATAGTATGTCACATTAAAATGAATGCGCTATCTATAGCCGTTCTATCGACTCATACAGGATGTCTGAATCGATGAAAGCTCCCTATTAAGATGTATTGCTATCGTACAATGTTTCCTAATCCAAATACTCCATAAAAAAAGAGGGTCCGCTTGCGCGAGACCTCTCTTTTATAGAAGAAACAAACGATTATTGCTTGTTTCGTTCTTCTTCTTGTGCTTGTTTCAACTTCTCTGGTGTAACGTCTGTACCCTCTTCGTCGACGATCTTCATGCCCATGAGTTGATTTTTAAACGATCCACGGAACGCTGCGAGATAGGCCGCACGTAGTTCTTTTTGCTCTGCCGTTTCCGCTTCTGTTAATGGCTCGACTTTTGATTTATTCGCTAAAGCGTTGATTCGATCTAATTGTTCTTGTGATAACATGGAATCCCTCTTTCTGTACGACTCAAAATTGAGTTGTTCAATTGTATCCTTACTTTAAAAGAGCCCATAAAAAAAAGCAAGTTAACCGCGTCAGTCGACGGGTTACTTGCTTCTCATTCCGAGCTAGGTGTCAGTTCACGGTATTCGAGGTACCGACGATTGACGGTGGCTTTTGAAATATCATGCCCCATACCTCTTAAGGTGATTGCAATATCAGAGAACGTCAAACCAAGTTCTCGAAGACGAACGATTTCTTCGATTGGTACGTCTTTTCGACTACGTCCAGCGTTGTCTCCTTGGCGATTGAGATTACGTTCTGGTCGAAACCCTTGTTCCACAGCTCGGCGCATGCCACGAGCGATTTTTGCATTATGCAATTTGCGTTGATATTCTTCAACGAGTGAGACAATCTCAAGCACCATCGCCTCTGCATCAGCAAGCTGATATTCGCCATCGGAATCAAGCGTCATCAGTCGAACACCATGCTTTTTAAATGTATGCAAAATAGCAATTTTCGCATTCCCTCGCCCAATTCGTGTGTCATCCGTCACGAGAACCGCATCTATCGCATCACGTGTCACATGATCAAGAACAGTTAGCATCCCTTCACGATCAACATCGTATCCACTCTCTTTTTCAGAGACGACATCTACGACATCAAATCCTTTTTGAGATGCCACCTTCGAAAGTTCCATCCGTTGACGTTCAATCGAACTATCTTGTGCTTCTTTTTCAGTCGACACCCGACAATAAATCACGACCTTCATCGTACCTCACATCCCTGTTCGTTCTTTCACAACTTTTCCATTCTGTCATTGTTGTGCGATTGGTACAACGATTTTGCTTTTTGAGATGACATGTTTTGTCTCGACATCATTATTTTTGATCAACCAGTTGACATATTCTTCGTCTGACATTGAACCGTCGTTATAGACTTCAGCAATTTGTTCGACCGTAGCGTTCTCATCGACCGTTACGGACGCTGTCATCAGTTGCGCGACCTTTTCATCCGGACGTGGTATGAGTAAAAAAATCACGAAAGCAACACTTAAAGCATAGAAGAGAATAGAAAAAGCATGAGTACGAATCGTATGAATCATCATGAATCCCTCCAAATATGAAATGAATGAGTTAGAATAAATGTTCGCGGAACAATTGTTCGCATAACTCATAATAAACACAGAACCCGTGTTCGGTCAACACAAAATGTCGAACAATTGTTTGTACGCTCATTTGTTCTATGTTATAGTGAATCTAGAAACATATATTCTTACATTTCAAACTTCAATCCAGAAAGAGGTGGCAATTCGTATGCGGAAAATGTCTAAGCGCCAACAAGAGATTCTCGACTACATCGTCTCTGAAGTGAAACTGAAGGGGTATCCACCATCAGTTCGTGAAATCGGAGAAGCAGTCGGACTCGCGTCTAGCTCGACGGTACACGGTCATTTGGATCGACTCGAGAAACGGGGAATGATTCGCCGTGACCCGACGAAACCACGTGCGATTGAGATATTGCTTGATAAGCCTGAAGAAATCACGGAAGCCATCGTCCATGTTCCCGTCATTGGGAAAGTCACAGCTGGTCTTCCGATTACAGCGATTGAAAATATCGAAGAACAATTCCCGCTCCCTGCACATTATGTAGGTAACGAGACAGTCTTCATGTTAACGATCGATGGTGAATCGATGATTAATGCAGGTATTCTTGACGGCGATCGTGTCATCGTGCGCCAACAAAACACAGCAGAAAACGGAGAAATCGTCGTAGCTATGACCGAAGATAGCGAAGCGACGGTGAAACGGTTCTTCTTAGAAGATCAACAGGTACGTCTACAACCAGAAAATGACTCGATGGATCCGATGTATTTCGATAATGTCTCCATTCTTGGTAAGGTAATCGGCGTGTATCGGACGATTCATTGACGGAGGGACCAGTTACGACTGGTCTTTTTTCATGCCTTCAGGAAATGTACATGATACCGTCAATACCATCGCGCTGACGGGTTACGTTGCGTATTCGGTCGCAACGCAACAAACCGATTGGTTACCGACCGCCATTGGTATCGCTGTCGGTACACTTTGGCTGTCGCCCGACCTTGATTTAAAATCAGAACCGTATTATCGCTTTGGACCGTTTCGAGTCCTATGGATGCCTTATGTGAAAATCATGCCCCATCGCTCGATTTGGTCACATGGACTGATCATCGGAGATATCATCCGACTTCTATATAGTGCTGCTATTTTGATTCCACTACTATTTCTAAGTCTGTATTTTCAAATTCTTGATTCGGCAACGATTGATTCATGGTTCGCTTCTCTGCCTGCTTTTATCATCGGCATCATGGTAGCGAGTACGATTCATATCCTACTAGATTATTCCAGTAGCTGGTTTCGACCTAAAAAAAGAAAGAAGCGTCGCCGTTAACACCTCTTATTACCTGTTTACAGGTAGGAAGAGGTGTTTTCTTATCCATTTTACCGTATCTTTAAACATCAAAATAAAAAATTTCCATTCCTATATTTCAATTATTTGTATTGAAAACGTTCTCAATTCGGAGTAATTTAAAGTAGAAAGGCCATTATCTGCTTTAATCCAAAGGGAGGGTTTTTGCATGAATAACTTTGTACTAGAAATGATCGGTACGATGATCCTCATCCTACTCGGGGATGGTGTCGTCGCCGGTGTCGTCTTGAAAAAGACGAAATCGGAAAACAGTGGGTGGATCGTCATCACGTTCGCTTGGGGTCTTGCCGTCATGACAGCAGCATTCGTTGCTGCTGAGAGCGGAGCACACTTGAACCCCGCATTAACAATTGCACTTGCTTTGAACTCTGATTTACCGTGGGCAGACGTTCCGATCTACATTGCTGGACAACTTGTCGGAGCTTTCATCGGCGCCATTCTCGTTTGGCTTCATTACATGAAACATTTTGAAGCGACTGATGATCAAGCTGCAAAACTCGGTGTGTTTGCAACAGGCCCAGCGATTCGTCATACGCCATCGAACTTGATTTCTGAGATCATCGGGACATTCGTTCTTGTCTTCGGTATCTTGGCACTCGGTTTAACAACATTCGGTGACGGATTAAAACCACTCATCGTTGGTTTACTCGTCGTCGTTATCGGTCTATCACTCGGTGGTACAACAGGATACGCTATCAACCCGGCCCGTGACCTTGGACCGCGTATCGCACACGCCATCCTACCGATTCCAAACAAAGGTTCTTCTGACTGGGGATACTCATGGATTCCAGTTGTTGGTCCAATCATCGGTGGAGCAATTGCCGTGCTCATTTATCAATTGATTTACTAAGACCACATTCCACTAACACATAATGCTCAAGGGGGATTTCGAAATGGAAAACAAGTATATCCTAGCACTCGACCAAGGTACGACAAGCTCACGTGCGATCATCTTCGACCACGATGGGAAAATCGTCAACTCGGCACAACGGGAATTCAAACAATACTTCCCGCAACCAGGTTGGGTCGAGCATGATGCCAACGAAATCTGGGGGTCGATTCTTGCTGTCATGGCAGAAGCACTCGGAACTGCAGATATCAAACCTGAGCAAATCGCCGGAATCGGAATCACGAACCAACGTGAAACGACAGTTGTCTGGAATAAAGAAACAGGCAAACCAGTCTATCACGCACTCGTTTGGCAATCGCGTCAAACGTCTGGTATTTGTGACGACTTAAAAGAACAAGGTTTGAACCAGAAGTTCCGTGATAAAACAGGACTCCTGATTGATGCCTACTTCTCCGGCACAAAAGTTAAATGGATCCTTGACAATGTCGAAGGTGCACGTGAGCAAGCAGAAAATGGTGAATTACTCTTCGGTACGATTGATACGTGGCTCGTATGGAAACTGTCTGGTGGAAAAACACACATTACAGACTATACGAATGCTTCACGGACGTTGATGTACAACATCTACGAACAAAAATGGGATGAAGAGTTACTCGATATTCTCGGTGTTCCGGCTTCAATGTTGCCAGAAGTTCGTCAGTCGAGTGAAGTTTATGACAAAACGGTACCGTATCACTTCTTCGGTTACGAAGTGCCGATTGCTGGTATTGCTGGTGACCAACAAGCAGCACTCTTCGGTCAAACGTGCTTCGAAGCCGGTGAAGGAAAAAACACATACGGAACAGGTTGCTTCATGCTCATGAACACGGGTGAAAAAGCCGTTTCTTCTGATCATGGCCTTTTGACAACAATCGCTTGGGGTGTTGATGGGAAAGTTGAATATGCGCTTGAAGGTTCGATCTTCGTCGCTGGTTCTGCAATCCAGTGGCTCCGTGACGGTCTACGCATGCTAAAACATGCGAAAGACTCAGAAGGTTACGCAGCGAAAGTCGACTCAACAGATGGCGTTTACGTCGTTCCTGCCTTCGTTGGTCTTGGCGCACCATACTGGGATTCAGATGTTCGTGGTGCGATCTTCGGCTTAACACGCGGAACGGATAAAGAACATTTCGTTCGCGCAACGCTTGAGTCACTTGCATACCAAACACGCGACGTCTTGACAGCAATGGAACAAGATTCTGGTATCGAACTGAAGACACTTCGTGTCGACGGTGGTGCTGTAGCGAATAACTTCTTGATGCAGTTCCAATCGGACATCCTCGGCGTTCCTGTCGATCGTCCGCAAATCAACGAAACGACAGCACTCGGTGCAGCATATCTTGCTGGATTAGCCGTTGGTTACTGGAAAGATAAAGCGGAAATCAAGCAACAATGGAAGCTCGATCACCAGTTCAAACCAGAGATGAAAGAAGACGATCGTGAACAACGCTATGCTGGATGGCAAAAAGCAGTTGAAGCGACAATGGTCTTCAAACCATCGAAATAAAACAATTAACCCGGTCCCTTTTGCAGAGGGACCGGGTTTTTGATATCTTGTAGAAAATTGAGCGAGAGGTGTATCATGCATTCTACTTATTCTGATCAACAGTTAAAAGAACACATTCAGTTTGCGCTTGATGGCAACATCACGCATGAAGAACTAGCAGATTGGTGTTATCGCTATATGACAGACGTGTACCACAACGATCATTACTATATCGCAACCGACGGACGTGGGAGCTATCCGTTAGGTAAGCAAGCGGCTGAAGTAGTAAACGATATCGATGCACAATGGGATCTTTATCTTGCTAACAGTTATTCTCTAAATGAATTACAGACCATTGATTTAGCTACAATTTGTTTGCCTAGAGAGTGGTTAGAAAAATGGCTCCAGTCGTTTTGATTCATGAAACACTCATCTACGTTTTAATACAAATAAAAGTAATTGAAATAAAATCCCCATCGCCTACTTGCAAAGGGGATTTTATTACTTATTTGCTAAACTCTTTTTTCAGCCCGTCTTCAATCTCGTCAACGGATTTGGACTGACCGCTTAGGACTGCCGCTAAAAACGCACCTTCGACGAGCGGTGCGTCGATAAACCGAATCGTCCGTTCCCCACTGTATAATTCAAGGGCTAGTTCCGTATTCATCGTCGCAGAACCGATATCCGTTAAGACGACTCCATCGTCGTCTAACGTATTCAGTGTCTCTTCGATGCGAGTAGCGTCCGTTCCAATACTACCATCCTCAAGACCTGCTGCGAGCAAGACCGGAGTATCCGGTGCCATTTCTGCTAACAGTTCCTTTAATCCCGTCGCGAGTTTTTCACTATGGGAAACAAGTACAAGATTAACCATGGAGCACCTCCGCGATTTCGCTTAGTAACAGAGCACTTGATAGACTGCCTGGGTCCTGAACACCTTCCGTCGCTTCACCGAAGTACGACGCGCGACCTTTCGTTGCGACACGTGCTTTTGTATCAGCAAGCGCTTGGTCGATTGCTGCTTTCAAGTCCCCTTCTTGCGAAAGTGCTTCTTGGAATGGCGTCCAAATGTCAACCATCGTTTTTTGACCGAATTCTGATTTCCCGCGCGATTTAATGCCTTCAGTCGCCTCGTGGAAAGCATCGGCAAGCTCTGTTCCTTCGATTTCTGTTTTTCCTTTAAATGCACCGGCAAACTTAACGAATGCTGTTCCATATAAAGGGCCGGATGCTCCACCGACTGTTTTGATCAGCGTCATTCCGACTTCCTTGGATAATGCGCCTAAATCTTCGTACTCTCCATGTTCCTCAAGCGTCTTTTGAACGGCTTGGAACCCTCGTGACATATTAATTCCGTGATCCCCATCGCCGATTTCTCGGTCAAGATCCGTCAATTCATCCTTGTGCTGTTCAATCTGTTCTGCTGCTTTAATAAGTGCGCTTCGCAACTGTTCCGTCGTCAACTTCATCTTAGTACACCCCGTTTATCTAAATTAGAATCCAATCGCTTTCGTTTCTGCGTCGAGATAGCCAAGCAGTTCATCATCCACTGGTAGAAGCGTAATCGAGAAACCGTGCATCTCGAGCGACGTCATATAGTTTCCGACGAACGAACGGGCAATCTCGTAACCATGCGCCTGAAGTTCTTCTGCGACGTATTTATACGTGATATACAGCTCGGATTCTGGCGTTCCGCCCATCCCGTTCACCATGACCGCAACTTTTTTATCTGGCACTTCTTTCGTCAGACGATCGAGCAACTCTTTGACGATTGCATCAACGGAAGCGACCGCTTTTCGTTCGAGTCCTTTTTCGCCATGAATCCCGATTCCAATCTCCATCTCGTCATCATGAAGTTCAAACCCTGGTTTCCCGCTCTCTGGCATATAGCATGGCGAGAGCGCCATTCCGATTGAGCGAACGCCATGAATGACCTTTTCAGCGACTGCTTTGACTTCACTTAGTGATTTCCCTTCTGCAGCAGCAGCGCCAGCAATCTTATGAACGAAAACAGTCCCTGCAACTCCACGACGGTCCTCTTCTTTTTTGATGGCAATGTCATCGTTGACGATGACCGTATCAACTTCGATATCCTCAAGTTCAGCGAGTTCCTTCGCCATATCGAAGTTCATGACGTCACCCGAATAATTTTTGACGACGAGCAATACGCCCTTACCACCATGCGCAGCCTTAATCCCTTCAAGCACCATATCAGGCGTTGGGGACGTGAAGACTTCCCCACATACAGCTGCAGCAAGCATACCGTCCCCGACGAATCCAGCGTGTGCCGGTTCGTGACCACTTCCCCCACCAGAGACAAGACCAACTTTTCCATCGAGTGGGACTTTCCGCGCAACGACATTGACACCTTCGACTTTTTTATACAAATCAGGGTGAGCAAGTACGAGTCCGTCGACCATGTCTGAAACGAACCGGTTTGAATCTTTCATTAATTTGTGCATGAAAAACGCTCCTTTACCTAACTGATTTTTGCCGTACCACTTACTCTTTACCACCAAATCAAGTCGAGTATGTCGAAAAAAACGATGAAAATATTGACCAGTTAGTGACGATATTCCACATGAATGCTATGCTCTTTTAAAAAGAGGAGGAATCGAATGTCATCAGCCTTTCAAGCAGGTGTACGTGCCTGTCTTCCAACCGTCCTTGGCTATATCGGCATCGGCTTTTCAGCCGGAATCGTCGGTCGTGCTTCAGGTTTATCTCCCCTTGAAGTCGGATTCATGTCAATCTTCATCTATGCAGGTGCTGCCCAGTTCATCATCACGAGTCTCTTACTATTAAATAGTCCTGCCTCTGCCATTATCCTGACAACATTCATCGTCAATTTGAGACACTTGTTAATGAGTCTGACACTTGCACCACATGTCGAGACACGGCACCTTCGTGATCGACTCGGTACCGGGACACTACTGACAGATGAATCGTTTGCGGTCGCAATGAATACTGCGCAAAAAGGGAAGATCTCACCTTCTTTCATGCATGGCTTGAATCTGACCGCTTACTTTAGCTGGATCGTCGCAACTGTTCTTGGAGCACTCGTCGGCAGTTGGTTTCCTGATCCTGAGCGCTTTGGTCTCGATTTCGCCTTGACTGCGATGTTCATTGGCTTATTGTACTTACAGTTCGAAGGAGAACGTTCCCGTATTGCTGTGAATAGTTGCCTCTTACTGATCGTCATGCTTTTGCTTTACATAACCATGCGCTACTTTTCTCCAGAAGTCGCCGTTCTTTGCGCGACGCTTGGTGGCGCAAGTATAGGAGTCGTGATCACACGATGGAAATCCGCCCAGAATTAATTGCTCTCTTTTTAGCTTGTGGACTTGTTACTTGGATTCCACGCGTTTTACCCTTTCTAGTCCTTCACGGACTGACGTTACCTCGCCTCGTAACGGAATGGCTCTCCTTCATTCCGGTTTGCTTACTCGGTGCGCTCTTCTTTCAAAATCTACTTATCGTGCAAAACGATGCGTTCCCGACTATTTCGACGCTTCATGTTTTCGCAGCACTACCGACGATGGCCATCGCGATCTTCAGTAAAAGTCTATCCTGGACGGTCATCACCGGTGTCGTTACCATGGCGTTTCTACGATTGTATCTGTAACTCCCTCATCCATCTTTACCATATTTCGGTGAGCCGCTTGTGTTATCCTTAAAATTTAAATTAATGGATAGTAAAGGAGGTTTTAATATGTTGAATAAGCGGTTGATGTCCCTTCTGATATTGTTATGTGCCAGCTTTCTGCTTATGAATCAAATGGATCTACCTTACATGTTAAAACAAGGACTGATCGTGCTCTATGTCATCGCTTATTTCGTCGCGGTGGTTATTTCTCGGAAAAAGACGACCAGACCTCAAAAACAATGACTCGAAAAAATCTCCTCAAGTCTTGAAAGACTTGAGGAGATTTTTTGAATTCACATATTCGCTTGTACATCCTGATAAGTGGATTGTTGTTCAAACTCTTTTTTCGCAAACGGACATAACGGCAATAGCTTGACGTTTGCCTCGCGTGCCCAGTTGACGATCTCAGCAACGAGTTGTTCCCCGATCTGTTGATTCCGGTGCGCGGGATCAACATACGTGTGATCGATGATCCACATCCCGTTGTTTGTATCGCTGTAGGTGATTTCCCCGATCACTCTGTCCTCATGATGGGCTTCGATTTTACGTTCCGCTCGTTTCAGCTCCATTTGCTTCCCTCCGTTCATAAGATAAGGCGCCACTCGGACAACCGTCAACGACCCGCATGACATCCTCGACTGGCGCTCCGTCCGCTTCAATCCAAGGACGTCGTTTGACATCAAAGACAGTTGGTAGACTTCGTACACAATGACCAGAGTGAATGCAAACTTCCGAATCAAAATAAACCGTGATCTCTTTGCCTTCATATCCCTTCTTCACTACGTCTCGCCTCCCTAATTTCTTGCTGTTGTTTCTTTTCCACGTCCTTTCGTCAATCCCTGTTTTTCCATTACAAATAAAAAAGCACTTCCGGACAGAAGTCCGAAAGTGCTTGAGTTGGATTAGAACAAGACCATGTACTGATCGCGTTCCCATTCCGTAACTTGTGTCCGGAACATATCCCATTCGATTTCTTTTAATTCAACGAAGTGTTCTGCGATGTGATCACCGAGAGCGTGCATGACGACGTCATCCGCTTTCAAGACTTCGAGTGCGTGGCTGAGTGTTGATGGAAGATCATCAATTCCGTTTGCGACGCGTTCCGGTTTGTCCATGACGTAGATGTTGCGGTCGATTGGCGCCGGTGCTTTCAAGTTGTTCTTGATTCCGTCGAGACCTGAAGCAAGCAATGTTGCAAGTGCGAGGTACGGGTTTGCTGCTGGGTCGACTGAACGCACTTCGATACGCGTCGAGAGTCCACGTGCTGCAGGAACACGGACGAGTGGTGAACGGTTACGTGCTGACCATGCAACGTAGCAAGGTGCTTCGTAGCCAGGAACAAGACGTTTGTATGAGTTGACTGTCGGGTTACAAACCGCTGTGAACGCACGAGCGTGTTTGAGGATACCCGCTGTAAAAGCACGTGCATCGTCCGACAATTGCATGTCTTCGTTGCCTTCGTCGAAGAAGACGTTCTCGTTGCCTTTGAAGAGCGACATGTTCGCGTGCATTCCTGATCCGTTAACACCGAAGAGTGGTTTTGGCATGAATGTCGCGTGCAAGTTGTGCTTCGCAGCAATCGTCTTAACGACGAGTTTGAACGTTTGGATGTTATCCGCTGTTGTGATCGCATCAGCGTATTTAAAGTCGATTTCGTGTTGACCTGGTGCGACTTCGTGGTGTGATGCTTCGATTTCAAAGCCCATGTTCTCAAGCTCGATGACGATCTCTTTACGGCAGTTCTCTCCGAGATCGACTGGTGCGAGGTCGAAGTATCCACCTTGGTCATTCAACTCAAGTGTCGGACGCCCTTTTTCATCTTTCTTGAAGAGGAAGAATTCTGGTTCTGGTCCAACGTTGAACGAAGTGAAACCGAGTTCTTCCATCTCTTTAAGTACCCGTTTGAGCTGACCACGTGGGTCTCCTGCGAACGGCGTGCCATCCGGATTGTGGATGTCACAGATTAAACGTGCAACTTTCCCTGTTCCATCTTCTGTCCATGGGAAGACGACCCATGTGTTTAAGTCTGGGAAGAGATACATATCTGATTCTTCGATTCGGACGAATCCTTCGATCGATGAACCATCGAACATCATTTTGTTATCAAGTGCTTTTTCCAATTGGCTTACTGGAATTTCAACGTTCTTGATCGTTCCGAGGATATCTGTGAACTGTAAGCGAATAAAGCGTACATCCTCAGCTTTAGCGATTTTCAAAATGTCTTCTCGTGTAATGTTGCGACGTGTCATGTGACAAATCCCCTCTCCGATTCGTTTTTATATGGTAACAGGTTCTTACTTGAAGAAACGCCCGAGCTCACCTTGGATGAGCGACGTCTTTCCATGTCGTCCTGCTTCCTTCAATTCATTTTTCAGGAGTTTATACAATTCGCCGTCAGATAGTTCCGGGCGCGTCTCGACGACGCTCTCCGCAACGCGTTCGCGTTTGACGAGATCGTTTTCAAAAATCAATTTGATCCCTGCGATATTCAGTCCTTGATCCAGGTATTCCTTGATCGACAACAGGCGATCGACATCGTTGAACGAATAGAGGCGACGCTTCGTCTCTGTCCGCTCCGGCTTGATCAGTCCCTGTTCTTCGTAGTATCGGATCTGGCGGGCAGATAACGCGGTCAACTCTTGAACGACTCCGATGGGAAATAGTGGCTTGGACTGGCGTGATGAGTCTGCCATGTGGTTCCTCCTTTTTCCTTACTCCATGAGAATAAACCTCTGTCAGGCAACTTGTCAAGCGATGTAAGAAAAGTTAACACAACTTTTTTAATCACTTTACATGAAGTCGTTCAGAGGTCTTTTCACGAGATATTCTAGTATTAAACGTTTTTTTCTGGAATTAATTGTTTTTTCATCAAATGATTGACGGCTGAAATGATAGCGATTTTGACGTGACTATACGTCAAACCACCTTGAACGTACGCGGTATAGGGCGCACGGATCGGACCGTCTGCTGACAACTCAATCGATGAACCTTGTACGAACGTCCCTGCTGCCATGATGACGTCATCCGCATATCCTGGCATATAATCCGGAATCGGCAACGCATGCGCATTAACAGGCGAAGCTGCTTGAATCGCCTGACAGAACGCAATCATCGGCTCCGGCGCATGGAACGAAACCGATTGAATCAAATCCGTCCGTTCTGCTGTATGATGCGGTGCCGTGTCAAAACCGAACTGTCCGAGCATGCTCGACGTGAACATTGCCCCCATCAATGCTTGACTGACCGTATGTGGTGCCATGTAGAATCCTTGATACATATCTGGAAGTGCTGATAACGATGGACCGGCTTCTGCTCCGATTCCTGGTGTCGTCATCCGGAACGATGCCCGTTCAATTAAGTCGGTCCGCCCGACGAGATAACCACCAGTCTTCGCAAGACCACCACCCGGGTTCTTGATCAACGATCCTGCCATCAAGTCTGCCCCGACATGCGTCGGTTCGATCGTCTCGACGAACTCACCGTAGCAGTTGTCGACGAAAATCAAGACGTGTGGATGGACGGCTTTAATGGCGGCAATCGCCTCACCGATTTCGCTAACCGGTAGACTACGACGCGTCGCATATCCTTTTGAGCGCTGGATCCCGATGACTTTCGTCTGTGGTGTGATCCGTTCGAGAACAGCCGATACGTCAATCGTCTCGGCGTTTTTCATCTCGACGACATCATAGTGGACGCCGAGCTCCTTTAATGAACCACGTCCGTCACCACGAATTCCGACGATCTCTTCGAGCGTGTCGTATGGTTTTCCTGTAATATATAGCAATTCATCGCCCGGTAACAGCAACCCGAACAACGCGATACCGATTGCGTGCGTTCCGCTAATGATTTGCGGACGACAAAGACCGGCTTCTGCACCGAAGACATCGGCATAGATCCGTTCGAGCGTATCGCGCCCTTCATCGTTGTAGCCGTAGCCTGTTGACGGCATGAAATGAAAATCACTGACCTTGTGACGTCGGAACGCATCGAGGACACGGAATTGATTATATTCCGCGACCTCTTGTGCCTTCTTGACGTACGGTGCGATCTGTTCCTCCGCCCGGTCAATAAGTGGACGGAGGGTTTCGTAATGGGTTAATTCTGAAAACATGCTTACACCTCGTATTGTTTCAATGTCGCGTAGAGACGCGTATCTTTACGCAAGTAACCTTTTAGAATGACGGAACCATCTTCTTCGAACGATTCCTTCAAGTTCATCATGACTTCCTTCGCTGGATTATAATGGGCAAAACCATCCACCGGAATGCGAATCTCGAGATACTCGAGAATTTCACTGATCGAACGTTCGATTTCTTCAATCAAGCGCTCGATGTCTTGCGGATCTAGCGCAGAAATCAACAGCTTCCCGCCTGTGAACAAGCGGTTCAGTTGGTCTTTCTTGTTGTAGACTTCCAGTTGCGGGATGTCACCGGCACCGAGTTCATCGAGGACATCGTTCGTCGTCTGCATCTGATTCAAGTAATGCTCACTTGATGCATCAACGACGTGAAGAATCAAGTCTGCTTCAAGCACTTCCTCGAGGGTCGAGCGGAACGCCGCGATCAACTTCGTCGGAAGATCTTGAATGAAACCGACCGTATCCGTCAGAAGGATTTGACCACCTTCCGGCAAATCAACTTGACGCGTCAACGGATCGAGCGTCGCGAACAACTCATCCTTTTCGTATGTGTCGGCTTGCGTCAACCGGTTGAAGATCGTTGACTTACCAGCGTTCGTATAGCCGACGAGTGCGATTTGGAACGTCTGGTTTTCTTTGCGACGTTCCCGGTAACGGGCACGGTGCGCGACGGATGTCTCGAGTTGTTTCGAAATCTCATCGACTCGGCGACGGATATGACGACGATCCGTCTCAAGTTTCGACTCACCTGGTCCACGTGTTCCGATTCCACCACCAAGACGCGACAGTTGTGTTCCCTGTCCGGCAAGACGTGGCAATAGATAACTCATTTGTGCCAGTTCCACCTGCAATTTCCCTTCGCGTGACTGGGCGCGTCCGGCGAAGATATCGAGGATCAACTGTGTCCGGTCGATCAATTTGATCGCTTCCGGGTCCGATAAGGCAATCCGGATATTTTTCATCTGACCAGGCGTGACCTCAGCATTGAATATGATTAAATCAGGTTCAAGTTCGTCCGCTAACGCAACGAGTTCTTCAACCTTTCCTTTTCCGATGAACGTACGGCGATCAATCGCTTGTCGTTTCTGATCCAGACGACCGACGACGACACCATGCGCAGTCGTTACGAGTGCTTCGAGCTCCGCGACCGATTCTTCATAGACATGGTCCGGGACACCGGGGAGCTGGCAACCAACGACGATAACGCGTTCTGACATAATATCATTCCTTTCACGAGTAAAGACGTACTGCGCCCCTTATCATACCACAGGCACCGGTTCGTCTGAACTTTTTTGGACAGGAAACATCCGTTCGGTTTATGATGGAAGAAACACCACAAGGAAGGGGAGGAAAACCATGGCACGCGAGCAGTCGTATACGCTTCCAGAGTTCATTGAACGCTACCTGTTTTATTTAACGACAAGTGGACGGCAACTTTCGACCGTCCGGCGCTATCGGTATGATTTAATCGAAGTCCATCGTTATATGACGGATGTCGACCAACCGCTCGAGACGATTGACGATTTCAAAGCAATTTCGATCGAGACGTGGAAGACGTTCATCAATGAGTACTTGATCGAAGAGAAGCTCTACCAGCAAGCAACGGTCGCCCGAATCGTCACCGTCATCAATCAAGTCAATTACCAGATTCGGCAAACAAAAGCGAAGCTGATCGAATACGCACAACCGACACACGAACTGACGGCAAAACATGTCGCTTCCTTCAAGGAATATGAGCAATTGGTACGGACGAATCAATCCGATCGCGGTTTGACAGAACATCAATTGAAGGCACGTCCGTTTTTGATTGATCGAAACGAACTGATTCTTCGGCTATTTTACCGTTATGGCTTACGTGTCCATCACATTATCGGCTTAAAAATGCACGACCTCAATTTCGCCCAGCAAGAGATGGCTGTCCACGATCGCCTTGGTAACCGCTTCCTGCTTCATCTTGAGCGGGAAGATCAAGACATCATGTTGCGTTACTTGAAGACGATCCCAGAGCCAGTCCGCCCCCGTTATCACAGCACCGATCCCTTTTTCGTCGCCTTCGACTTCGCCCGGATGACGTTCCGCTGGGTCTACAGTAAGAATGCACCGAAGCAATTGTCGATCGTCATGATCACGAAGATGATGCGGCAGCTAAATGAGCGGTCGGATAACAAACGGATCTTAACCCCGTCGATGTTACGTAACAGCTTCATCTTAAAAACGTATCAGGATGAGATGACGAAAGAAGAACGTCTGCAAAAGACGTGTCTCTATAAGGATGTCTCGCTCCGGCGTTACGAAGAGGCGGTTGAAGAATTGACACCATTACTTTAATGACAGGTTTACAGTTGGAGTTAAATAAGAGGTATTTTTCTTAACTAAGGAGCGTTACACCGTTACACTTTCTTTTTTCGTTTCGAATCGTCTTCCTTTTCTCCAAGTTTTAATACGCCATATATTATGAATGAAATAAAAAAAAGACGACCCCCCGGTCGTCTTTTTTTACTTAGCGAGAGACTTCTTGTGTCTCTTCTTGCTCATATAACGTCACGTTGCGCGCTGGTGCGAACGTCGAGATTGCGTGTTTGTAGATCAATTGCTGCTTGCCTTCCGACTCCAAGATGACCGTGAAGTTATCGAATGACTTGATCAGCCCCCGTAATTGATACCCACTGATTAAGAAAACCGTCGTTGGGACTGCATCTTTCCGTAATTGATTTAAAAAGACGTCCTGAATGTTGTATGTCGCTTTCATGATTCCCCGTGCCCCCTCTTTTTATCTGTTTCTGTCTTCGGGCAACTCTTATTTAACCGCTTTCAGAAACTCTACAGTTCTATCATAGATAATTTTGAACGTTTCTTCAAATGAAAACTTTCCCATATCTACCCAAACGCCATCAAATTGATGACGGAACCATGTCAATTGACGTTTCGCGAAGCGTCGTGTATTCCGTTTTAGCATGTCAACAGCAGGGTCGAGTGGTGCCCCGTCAAGGACGGGTAACATCTCTTTGTAGCCAATTGCTTGCAACGCCTTCGTCTGTCGGTATCCGGCAGCGTCAAGACGTGCCACCTCTTCAAGAAGCCCACTGTCGACCATCAAGTCTACCCGCTGATCGATTCGGTCATATAACCGATCTCGGTCTTCCATGTGTAAGACGAACAATAGACTGTCGTAGAGCGCTGGCTTGCTACCGGTCGTTTGTGTCTGACCGGTCCGTGCGACCTCGATTGCCCGAACGACGCGCTGGATGTTATTCGGATGAATTGCTTCTGCACGCGTCGGATCAAGTTCTTTTAACTGGTCATGCAACGCATTCGCACCGTGCGCCGCCGCGTACGCTTCAAGCTCAGCACGCAAAGCTGGGTCTTCGGCCTGTTCGGTAAACTGGTAATCATATAAAATCGACCGGATATAAAGCCCTGTTCCACCAACGATGATCGGTAACTTGCCACGACTCGCAATCTCATCGATCGTCGCCCGAGCAATCGTTTGGAAACGGGCTACACTCATCTCGTCGTCCGGTGTCACGAGATCAAGCAGATGATGCGGCACCCCTTCCATCTCTTCGGTCGTCACTTTTGCCGATCCGATATCCATCCCTTGATAGACTTGAACCGAATCTCCGGATAACACCTCTCCGTTTAGTTGTTTTGCTAGTTCAATGCCTGTCTTCGTTTTTCCGACTGCTGTTGGTCCGACGATGACGATGACTGGTTGTTTCTTCATTTTTCTTCACCCATTCTCTATCGTTTCATTCTGATTCGAGTGTACCATAGCCACTTACTCGGATTAAAAAAATCCATAAAAAAACCGTCCCTCTCGGACGGTCCCACAAATACAAGTCTTATACGCGACGGATGAAATCGTCATAGATGGCACTAAAGATACACCATCCGCAAATGACGACGCCTGTCAGCATGATGCCCCAATCTGCCATGGTCGTTCCTCCTCTACTCATCGTTATTCTGTCTTTTGACGGTTTAAGCAGAATGTAAACCCTTCCGAGCAGGTTTGACACCAATTCTTGGAATCAGTATGATAAAAGTACGATTGGTACGTAGCGCGGAGGCTGACCTGCATCGGCTTCCTATTAGAGGCACTGCCTCTCGATTCCATGTCTTATGCTTGCATAAGACAACATAGGGAGAATTCGTTCTTCCAAGCGACAGGTCCGGCATCATGCCCGGGCCTGTTCTGCGTGCCGTTACCTATTTTAAAAGGAGTGATACTGCGTGCGCATTCAAATCATTGGTGGATCAGGTACCGGAAAAAGTACGCTTGGTGCCTTCATCGGACAAGCCGAGCAGATTCCCTGGATTGATACGGATCACTATTTATGGAAAGATACGACGTTCACTGAAAAACGTACTGTCGCTGAACGGTTCGCCCTGTATGAAGCAGACCTTGCGTCTCATAACGACTATATCGTCTCCGGTTCCGTCTTTGCTTGGCATCCGGACGGCTTCATCGGTCGGGACTTACTCGTGTTTTTATCGCTCGACGAAACAGTTCGGATGGAACGACTGATCGCGCGAGAAAAAGCACGCTACTCAGATTTTACAGGCTCCAATGAATTCCTCGACTGGTGTAGGACTTATCACACAGCAACGGACCCTTCGATGATCGGTACGTTCGCAGAACACAAACACCAAATGGATCGTTCGCTTTCGCCGGTTCTCATACTAGATGCTTCGCTATCGACAGAGCTCCACTATCAAAAAATAATCGAGACATACAATCGATTGTCGCTTTAGCAATAAAAAACGGGTCCCCCTCTTCAGGTGGACCCGTTCGTCTTAATACATATCTTTTTGTGTGAAGTTCCAGAACGCAACGACTAATGCCGCGACCGTCCAACAGCCGAGAACAGCTAGTGAGAACGGTAGTGTCATACCTTCGATCGGTGGTGCTTGTCCGTCGAGGTAGTTGATCAGTCCGAAGTTGACGTTGACGAGATACTTCGAACTCGTCCAACTTGAACCGAGTGTCGTCAACAACGTACCCGAGATCAAGACAGCCATCATGATCCCGATTCCTGTTGCTGTGTTTTTAACGAGGACGGACACCATCAAGGCGATCGTTCCGACGACAGCCGTGACGATCCAGGCTAGACCAACAGCCATTAAGAGGTATTCCCACATCGGTAATGTGTGTACGAATTCGGTTGAGAACGTACCACTCGGTGAGGCTTGGAATCCAGTCAAGATCGGTGCGGTCCAGCCGTCATAGCCGAGGACAATCCCGGATATCGCGTAACAGACGGCGACGGTCAATGCCATCAGCATCGACGTATAGAGCAAGACAGTCAACCATTTCGCCATGAGGATTTTCCAGCGCCGGACCGGTCGTGACAGCAACGTCTTGATTGTTCCATCATTTTGTTCCCCACTGACGATATCCGCCATGATGACGATGATGAATAGCGGTAAAATCAACGTCAACCCTTGCGAGAAGAAAATCCGGATGAACGTCGGTGCTCCCGGATAGTTCGGATTGATATCATTATCGAGATAGTATTGATTTTGTTTTAGATCAAACTCCAGGAACTGACGGAACTCATCTTGAATACTGCTAGAAGCAAGACGGTTCTGCGTATCGACGATGTCTTGTTGTAACTCAACACGCCAGTCGAGTGTTCCCTGCTTTTTGATTTGCTCTTGAATGTCTCGGTACTGCGCATACGTAAACATCGAGACGAGGACGATCAAGATGATCGCAACGACAGCAAATCGACGCTTAGAAGCGATTTTCGTGACTTCATTTCGAACGAGACCGATCATGTTCGGATTACGCAATGTGATCGCCTCCCGTTAATGTGATGAACAGATCTTCGAGCGTCTGAACTTTTCGTTCAATTGTCCAGACTTCGACACCTGCTTCAAGCAGCTGCTTATTAAGCGCTGGTGTCTTACTTGCATCCATCAAAGTATGGACCGTATTTGCATCGACGACTTCTGATACTTGAACTTGATCCGATGCTGATAAAATCTCATTCGCCTTAAAGGCATCGTCAACACGCCAGTCAACGCCTGGTGCAAGCGACTCGACCAATTCCTTGACCGTTCCGACTTGAACGATTTTTCCATAACTCATGATGGCAACACGATCAGCAAGCATTTCAATCTCAGCTAAGATATGACTCGAGACGAGGACCGACAGTCCCGTTTCCTCGACGAGCCGGCGGATGAATTGGCGCAAATCCCGAATCCCCATCGGATCGAGACCATTCGTCGGTTCGTCGAGAATCAAGACGCTTGGTCGTCCGAGTAATGCCTGGGCGATGCCGAGACGTTGACGCATCCCGAGCGAGTATGTCCGGACTTGATCGTCAACACGTGCCGTCAAATCGACGAGGTCAATGACTTCTTGAATCCGAGCATCATCGACATTCGGTAACATCCGGGCAAAGACTTGTAAATTTTCTCGACCTGTCAAATACTTATACAATTCCGGGTTTTCGACGATCGAACCGATCCGTTCCATTGCTTGGACGAACTGTTTCCGGACGTCAAAGTCACAGACCGTGATTTTACCGGACGTCGGTTTAATCAAACCAACGAGCATCCGGATCGTCGTCGTTTTTCCTGCCCCGTTCGGTCCGAGGAAGCCAAAGACTTCACCTGGCTGAATTTCAAACGAGATATTATCAATGATCGTCTTTTTTCCGATCACCTTTGTTACACCTTCTAATTTCACTGTTGGTTTCACGTCTCTCACCTCTTATTGTCTATTCTAGCGGAATAATGAATCATTTGACTTGTCAGAACACTTCATTTCCGCACATTCTTTCAACATTTGCTACAATCAGGTTAGAACCTAGAAGGAGGAACGTTCATGAAGCGATTACGCTGGCCCCTGTTTTTAACCGTCTCACTCGTTTTGACGGCAATCTTTGGATACGGCTTCGTTAGTGCCTATAGTGACGTCGTCAATCCACCAAAACGTGCCGTCCTGACACCAACGAAGGAAGAGCCTGTCAAAAAAGGCGGAACCTATGTCGCGCTTGGCGACTCATTGACACGTGGTGTCGGAGCATCAAACGGTAATAGTTATGCTGCACTCGTTGGACGCGATCTTGTTAAAGATAATACCGTCGAGCGTTTCCAAAATCTTGCCGTCAGTGGTGCCCGGACGGAAGATTTACTGAAACAACTAAAACAAAAAGAAGTGTTGCGCTCCATCGATCAAGCAAAAGTCATCTCGGTGACGATTGGTGGAAACGACTTGTTCAACCGTGGTGAAGGCGTCGCGAACTTCAATGCGAAGAAGACAGCCGAAACACTCACGACGGCACAAACGAACTTGAAAAAAACATTCAGTATCCTACGAGAGCAAAATCCGGATGCTGTCATCTTCTACGTCGGGCTCTATAATCCTTTCCGTGCGACGGAAAACGGTGAAGCGTTCGACGCAATCGTCCAAGATTGGAACGCAAAATCACGGACACTCGGTATCGAATACGATGTCGAAATCATCGACACATTCAATCTTGTCCGCGACGTCAAACGTGATTTGTCGAGTGACCAATTCCATCCGAACGACTCTACCTATGAAGAGATTGCGAAAGCTTCTTTACTCGCTGTCAACAAACGTTTCTAACAATAAAAGCCGCCAAATTGGCGGCTTTTTGTTCCGATTCATTTCAAGCGTTTCGCAAGAGAGACCAGTCCCCATTGAAGTGGCAGACGTGTCCACAGTAACCAAGACGGGAGACGTTTTCCGTTAATCGGTTTCGGATTGACTGCCATGTTGACGTTTGCGGGTAAGACAGCATATAAGAAAGCAGGAAGTGTCTTGCGAACGAGATGCACTCCTTTTCCTGTCAGCAACATGATCCCGTAAGCGATTTCGACGACACCTGTTACTTGGACGAAAAAGCGCTTGAATGGAATGAACGACGGCATGATACTGACGAATCCTTTTTCATTGCGGAAATGACCAACTCCCGCAAACAACAATCCTGCTCCATACACTAGGCGTAATATCATTATGTTTCACACTCTCTTTCTGTTCATGAAGTATATGTTCGAGACAGCTTCAGTGTATCGAAACGACATGATTATCTCAACTTTTAGAAATTGTCGTCGAATTATGGGGAATGATGAGTCATTTCGGAATGTCTCCCGTAATCAGGGAAGAGATCGCTTCATTTGCTATGATGAAGTCAGAAATCACACAGAGAGGAATGATGACTTATGGCTGGAAAAACAAAAGCACTTTTACCTGGATTGACTGGAGGCATCATCGGCGCGGTCTTAACGGCTACAGTTGCCTTCCCGATTCTACTCGATCAAGAACAGCAAGTCGCAGATACACCGTTATCAAACGGCATGCCAAAACAAGTCTCAACGACGACAAGTGACCCTGTAACGAACGCAGTCGCTACCGCTCAGAAATCCGTCGTGACCGTGACGAACTATCAAGCTGGTAATTCGATGTCGCAACAAGAAGCAGCTGCCGGTTCAGGATCTGGTGTCATCTATAAGAAAGAGAACGGAAAAGCATACATCATCACGAACCACCATGTCGTTGATGGCGCATCGAAACTTGATGTCACCTTAAACAACGGCAAAACACTTCAAGCCAAACTACTCGGTAGCGACGAAACATATGATTTAGCCGTACTGGAAGTTGACGCAAGTGACGCTCCCGGTGTCATCACGCTTGGAAAATCAGCTGACTTAAAAGCTGGACAGACTGTTCTTGCGATCGGTAACCCACTCGGCGAATTCCAAAACTCCGTCACACGCGGAATCGTCAGTTCCAAAGACCGGACCGTACCAGTTGATACGAATAATGATGGACAAGACGACTTCAATACGACGGTCATCCAGACAGATGCTGCTATCAACCCCGGCAACTCAGGCGGTGCTTTAATCAACGAACAAGGACAACTCGTCGGAATCAACTCGATGAAGATTGCCGAGTCTGGCGTCGAAGGTGTAGGCTTTAGCATTCCAATTGATGATGCGTTGCCAATCCTCAAACAACTGGAGACAAACGGTAAAGTCGAGCATCCAACACTTGGTGTCTCCTTGCAAGACGTCGCGGCGTTCCCTGCTGGTTATCTAAAAGATCAAGTCAAACTACCAGACAGCCAGAAAACAGGTGTCGTCGTCATGTCGGTCGAACCAAACAGCCCCGCTGCTGCGGCTAAACTGAAAACAGGTGATGTCATCACGAAAATCAATGATTCTGATATTAAAGGATTCGTTGATATCAAAACAGCATTAATCAAATCAGATGGTCCACTCTCACTAACGATCATTCGCGACGGGAAGCAGATGACGGTCGAAACCAAAACAACGACAACGGATCAGCTGTAAACCTTCCACCTCACGTTTCATCCGCCTTCCTTTTCGGGTATTGTTTTAGAACAATATCGAATTGGGAGGCTTTTTCTATGTATGATTTAATCGGCATCGGTATTGGACCGATGAATTTAGGATTAAGCGCACTGGCGCATCCAACTGAGTTAAAGACATTATTTTTTGACGAAAGTGAACAATTTTCATGGCATCCTGGCATGATGATTCAAGACTCGATGATGCAGACGAGTTTTATCTCCGACCTCGTCACGTTGGCTGATCCGACAAGTTCGTTTTCTTACCTCAATTACTTACGATCAATTCATCGTCTCCACACCTTTTATTTTTATGAAAAACTTCTGATTTCAAGACAAGGCTATAACGATTACTTACGCTGGGTTGCGACGCAACTGGACGATTTACGATTTTCAACGCGAGTCATCGATGTCCAAGATACCGGAGATAGTTTTGAAGTCCTCGTCGAAGATATCTCGACTGGAAAACGCGAAACGTTCGAAGCACGAAACGTCGTCATTGGTACTGGTTCAAAACCTGCGATTCCTGAATCGTTTGACGACCGTGTCATTCACAATACGCAATATGTCATGAATAAGCCAGAACTCCTTCAACGCGAAAAAATCAGCATTGTCGGATCCGGTCAAAGTGCTGCCGAGATTTTTCTCGATCTTTTGACGACGTCTGCTCCAGAGCGACCTGAGCTCGAATGGATTGCGCGATCGACACTTTTTGAAACACTCGAGACAGGTAAGCTTGGCGAAGAAATTTTTTCCCCGAGTTACGTCACGTACTTTAATCAATTACCACTCGAAGTACGACAAGAATCCGTCAAAAAGTTTGCCCGTTCACAAAATGGCATCAGTCCTGAGACTCTACAATCGATCTATGCCCACCTCTATGATTTGACAGAAGAGGAACAGCAACAGGTCGCGATTCGCGCGAATCTCGAAGTAAAGAAGATCACGTACGATGAGCGCTTCACGATTTCGATGCAACATCAAGAACGCGGGGATGACCGTGTATCCGTAACAGATGCTGTCATCGCAGCAACTGGTTTTTCACCATCCCTTCCGAGCTTCATCGATCGCCTCGACATCGTGTTTGAAGCACCGAATGCTTGGAAAGTCGATGCGAACTATCAAATTGAACGCTCGGTCGATACCCCCCATCATCTTTATGCAACGGCTAATTTAGAATTGTCACACGGACCTGCTGCTGATAATCTCGGAATGTCCGTCTCACGAAACCAATTAATCTTAAATGCGGTCGCTGGTACGGAACTTTATCCGGTCGAACGACATGCGACGTTTACGACATTCGAATAAATGAAAGGATGACATAGCAAAACGGACGACCGATGGCATACATCATTGGTCGTCCGTTTTGTTTTGTCTATTTCATTTCAAGGCTTTTTCGTCAGTTCTAGTGCAGCCAGTAACAATAACGTAGCCTGAACTCGTGTCACTCCTGATTTAGCCAGTAAGAGATGAAAGGCAATCAACCAGTTGACCTCGTCTGAAAAACGATTCCGTGCTCGCTCCCGATCGACGATCCGTGTCACGTAGATCCAGTCGACACGTTCCATCGTCGGTAACAACGCAAGAAGCGGCATTAAACGATCCCAAATGATGATTTCTCGTCGTTCTAACAATTCCCGCCACGCAATGATTCGTTCCTGTTGCGCTGAAGGATCTGGATGCGCCGCTAAGATTTGCGCCGTAATGACACGTTCACTCGTCCGTTCCATATATTGCGCGAGCCACTCTTCCGATGTATCGACCCGCTCTAGAAATTCTTCTGGTAATGGCTGCTGTTCAAGCAAAGTCGATGTCACGACGTACTGTTTCGCGGCATTCAGATGAGGTCGTGTCGCATGTAGGCGTTCCATGTAGGGAAACGCATCGATGCCTTGCCGACGATTTAGTACCTCGTTGAGTGCAAAAAATGGACGAACACCTTTATCACGAATCAGGCGATGTTTAATCTTTTTTTCTGCGACGATGATCTCTTCAATCAAGAGATCGGGATCTGTACTATTTAGCTGAACATGAGCAACGAGCAATGGTGTATAACGACTTCGGAGTGCTGAAAAGCGCGATGTCTTTTGTTTGATCGTTCGCATCAGACGTTCGTAGACAGTCTGCTCAAAGACGGTATCGTGAATCGTATAAGACAGCGCAAAAAAACGATGGAAATCATGCGACGTCTCTTCCCGCAAGACGGGATAACTCTCATCATAGTTCTCACAGAATTGACCGTACATCCTTCCACCTCTCCTTCTTTTCTATCAATCGTTTTCCCTAAAATTGACTTGCACAATCTTATTTTTAAACGAACAAAAAAAGGCATCGGACCAGGTCCGTTGCCTTTCATTCATTTAAACGCGCTGTCTCTCTAACAAACGGGAGAAGTAACCTCCTTGATTCATCAGTTCATCGTGTGAGCCTTCTTCAACGATTCCTTCCTTCGTAACGACAAAAATCTTATCAGCATTCCGGATCGTTGCTAAACGGTGCGCAATAACGAGCGTCGTCCGGTTCTCAGACAGCTCGGCAAGCGATTCTTGAATTAGTGCTTCCGTTTCCGTATCAAGCGCTGACGTCGCTTCATCAAGAATCAAAATCGGCGGATTCTTCAGGAACATCCGCGCAATGGCAAGTCGTTGCTTTTGTCCCCCCGACAGTTTTAGTCCGCGTTCCCCGATTTGTGTGGCGTATCCATCCGGAAGATCTGCGATCATTGGTCCGAGATGCGCCCGTTCTGCTGCTTGCACGATTTGATCATGCGTCGCGTTCAAGTCACCGTAGGCGATGTTTTCAGCAATCGTTCCTGAGAACAAGAAGACATCTTGTTGGACGATACCGATTTGTTGTCGCAAGGACTCCTTCGTCATCTGCCGGATATCGATTCCGTCAATCGTGATTGCTCCGTCTAAGACATCATAAAAGCGTGGAATCAATGAGCAAATCGTCGTCTTTCCTGCGCCGGATGTTCCGACGAAGGCCACGGTTTGTCCTGGTTCGACCGTCAGATTGATGTTTTCTAAAATCAGACGGTCTGCTTCATATCCGAACGCCACATCCTTGAACGTGATGCCACCGTTCAATCGATCAAGGACTAGTGCGTCTGGTGCATCCGGAATCGATGCATCCTCATCAATCATTGAGAGGAATCGCTTAAAGCCAGCCATCCCTTTTGGGTACATCTCGAGTAATGCCGTTATCTTATCGATCGGTTTCAGCAGGATGTTCATATAGAGTATGAACCCGACAAGTTCTCCTGCCGTTAAAGTGCCTCGATACGTTAAGTACGCACCGACGACCAAGACGGCAAGCGTCATCAAACGAGTCGTCAAGTAGATGCCGGATAGACTCTTACTCATGACCTTGTAGGCATTGATCTTCGACTGACGAAACGTCGCGTTGTCTTTTTCAAAACGCTCGATTTCGTAAGCTTCGTTCGTGAACGATTGAACGACACGGACACCGGAAACACTATCCTCAACGCGTGAATTGACTTCCGCGATGTTTCCATACATCCGGTCCCACGACTTATTCATCCGAACGTTCGCATAACTAATCAACCAAATCAAAAACGGTACGGCAATGATCGTTACGAGAGCAAGCGGCACGTTGATCGTCAGCATGATCGAGAACGCACCAAGCAATGTCATGACGGCAATGAAGGCATCTTCCGGACCATGGTGCGCAAGTTCTCCGATGTCAAACAGATCATTCGTGATTCGACTCATAATATGACCCGTCTTCGTATTATCAAAGAAACGGAACGACTGTTTCTGAACATGACTAAACAACTGACGGCGCATATCGGTCTCGATATTAATCCCAAGCTTATGTCCGAAATAGTTGACGACGAATTGCATCAACGTACTGATGACATATAACACTAATAATCCGACGCTGACAAGGATGATCCAGTTCATCTCTTCATTCGGTAACAATGAGTCGATGAACCACTTAACCGCGAGCGGAAAGGCAAGTTCTAAAATCCCAACGAATAAGGCAGATGTGAAATCCAGCCAAAATAAACGTTTATGCGGGATATAATACTGATAAAAACGGCGTAACATGTGTAGCCTCCTTTCAATACTCCTAGTGTACTCGAACTTTTTTGAAAATACTGTATCGAGCTATTCATTTTGTTTTAAAAGACTAATGCAGTTTTTTAGACCAAAAATATATTTTAAAATCAGGGGAATCGTCACTTTTTATGACAAAATGGTAACAACGATTTTTTATCTATCTCGACTTGGAAGGAGCTATGTCACGTGAAGAAGACTTTTCTCGCTCTCACGACGATAGCCTTGATCAGTTCAACCGGACCGGTCTCTGCTGCATCACCGACCTTAACATTGACGGATAACGTCAACATTCGCACGGCTGCCTCGACTTCCGCGAAGGTCATCACGACTCTAAAAAAAGGTACGAAGCTGACAGCTGTCAAGAAAGTCAACAGCTGGTACGAAATTCGCTACCAGTCAAAACCTGCCTTTATCACTTCAGCATACGTCAAGGCGACGACAGTAAAACCTACGACAACAACGACCTACATAACGAATACCGATGCTGTTAATATCCGCCAACAAGCGACGACTAGCTCAACATCATTAGGAAAACTCGCAAAGAACACGATTTTATCCGTCAAGAAAAAATCCGGTGACTGGTATCAAATCACGTACAAGAAACAAACCGCTTATATCCATGCATCGTTAGTCGATAAAAAGACAGCGAAAGTAACGACTACATCAAAGCCTTCTACGACGACACCAGTCAAGAACGTCATTAAAGCAGTCGATCGATCAAAAGTCTATACGGTCAACGCAAAAGAAGGGTTGAACGCACGGACTGCTGCAGCAACAAGCGCAAAAATCTATAAGACATTGCCCCATCAGACGGTTCTTGATGTGACAGGTGCCGTCGATTCATGGTATCAAGTGAAACTTGATGGAAAAGAAGCCTACGTGGCATCAAGTTATGTCAAAGCATCGACGAAAACTTCTCCACCAACGATTCCGACAACTCCTGGTGTTTCTCTGACACCTGTCGATGCCTCGAAGACATATCGTGTCAATGCACCGACAGGACTGAATGTGCGTACGCTTCCTTCGACATCCTCAAGTATTTTCACACAAGTCGCGCATGCTTCAATCGTCAATGTAACAGGAGAAACGACAGGAAAAGATAGTGGCTGGTATCAAATCAAAATCGGAACAGGTTTTTATTTCGTCGCAAAAAGTTATATCACGACAGGTTCCGTCACGACGACACCTCCAGTCACTCCTCCACCACCCGTGACATCCGTTCCGGGTTCGACATTGATGGAGCGTGCTATTTCAATCGGACAACAGTATCTTGGAACACCGTATGTTTGGAGTTCAAGCAACCCAGCTAACGGTGGCTTTGACTGTTCTGGATTCATCAATTATACGTTGAATGCCGCTGGCTATGCTGTCGGACGAACAAACGTCAACGGTTACTGGAACGATGATCGGTACCTCGGAGCGAAGTTATCAAAATTACGTCAACCAATGCGCGGAGATATCATCTTCTTCGAAAACACATATGCTGCTGGTCCAACACATATCGGGATTATGTTGAACAATGATCAGTTCATCCATGCGAATGAACCAGCTTTAGGCATCAGCCGTCTTTCGGAACGTTACTGGACGCAAAAACTGTTAGGCTTTAAATCACTCTAATCAGTTCCTCATCCATCCTTAAGGATGGATGTTTTTTTGTCTCGTGTTTCACTTTGGGATATACTGGATATAGAAAGGATGTGTCTGTATGTCTTACGCAACACTCTATGTCCGGCTACTCTTTCTTGCTTTATTGATTTTCGGTGGCTCCATGCTCATTCATTACATCCAGACGGGAGACATATATATCGGGCACTTGATCGTTTCCGTCCTTGCATGCGTCTTACTTATTGTTAAACGAACGACATCACCACACAAACAAGCATGAAGCGCACTCGCTTCATGCTTGTTTTTTCGTTATTGAACATTAACCAACGCTTGTATCTCCTGCTCGAGATCACCTTTTAGACGTTCACTTTGAAGTTCATCCTTCAATCGCTGCACGTCCTCCAAACGTTCCTTACCAACGCCTCGTTTCATCGCTAAGACGAGTGTCCGCAACATCATCGCTTGGTCAAACCCACTTGCTGCAAGCCACGCATCTTGCATCTCCCATATCTTATCAATACTCTGCTGAAGAGTCTGATTTGGTAATTCGATACCGTTCATAAGGAGATGGACTTCCAGTTGTCCGATGTAATGCTTCGCGTCATCGATCGCGACAACGACGAGATTTTCCCACGCCATTTGCATTCCTTTCGTATCGTTTTCAAAAATCGCGATGAGTCCTTTTGTCAGATCGACTTCGATGCGTCCAACGCCATTCGTTCCACTAAATGCAAAAAATTGTTCCAGGCGATCAAACTCTCGCCGTGATTGTTCGACCTCTCCTTCTAGATACAAGAATAGACCGAGAAAACGTTGAAACGAAATGACGTGATAGTAAACATCTTGTTCCTGCATGTATTGAACACCTTCACGCAATAGCGCAATTGCTTCTGCGTAGTGATCATCGAACAAACTTGCTCGTAGGGCACGAAGGATTTGAAATTTTAAATAGGTTTTCGGCGCAAGAGGAATCTCACGTGGGACGTCCATGATTTCAATCAGTTCATAGCCTTCCTTTGTTCGTTTTAAATTAAATAAAAAGTAGACTTTTGCGATTTGGGCAAGTAATTGTTCATCTGAACGACCGAGCTGTTGAAATACTCGCTCTGCCTTCTCGAAATACGTCAAACCAAGCTCCGGGTCAGACATTCGGAGGGCATCGCCATATTCATGAAAGACCTGTCCTTGCCAGTAGGAATTTGTCTCTGGAACTAAATACGGTCGTAGGATTTCCTGAACTTTTTCGTCCGAATGATACGGAGTATCACGCGAACGAATCATTTCAATGAGTTCCCGCATCTGAACATCCCGCGGATCGAGCATTAATTCTTCAACTGTCACCTGTAATCGTCGAGCAATCGCTTGTAATGCTGGTAAAGACGGGGTCGCTTTCCCATTCTCGACCATACTGAGCATTGACTTCGTGATGATGCCGGTCGCAACGTCCGTTTGTGTCATTTTTTTCTGTTTTCGGATCTGTTTGATACGTTCCCCTAACACACTGGTCACTCCTTTTATCACAAAAGTTAAATTAAATTGAACTTTTTCTTTACATTTTTCTTCCACTCCTTTATTCTACACTAAAGTTCAATAAAATTTAACTCTGAAGGAGTGAACATGATGTCATTTAATTTGAAACGTGTCTTATTCGGAAAATTTTGTTCGTTGTTTGCGGCTAGTCTCTTTACGTTTGTTGCCGGACTGACCGTCTTACGGGAAACGTCGTCTGGTTTTCAGTTCGCGCTCGTGTTACTCGCAGGATCCGTACCACGGATTTTGCTCTCACCGATTGCTGGTGTGCTTGCTGATCGCTGGAACCGGAAACGCATCATCGTCACGACCGAAAGTCTAAGTGCACTCGTTTTATTTGGACTCTTGCTTTATTCGCTACAAGCTCCGCTACATACCGTCCATTACATCTTTGCTAGTGTGCTCTTGACGAGCCTGTCGACGTTCTTGTCGGTCACCTTATCAAGCTCGTTACCGCGACTCGTACAAGAAAAGGAGTTACAACGTGGGAATGCCCTCTTCTCGACGATTCAATCGACCTCAACGATTACCGCTCCACTCGTTGCGGGATTGCTCGTCGCCTCTGTCTCGATCACGCAATTCTTGGTTTTACCGTTTCTTCTGTTTGCCTCTGCTGCCTGGTGGAATAGCCGCCTCCGCTTTCTTGCAGTGGATACTTCTCCTCTAGCTACTACCGATACTCCGTCTTTTGTCACGGAGTTTAAAGAAGGCTACCGCTATCTATTCCGTCAACCGGTATTGACGACACTCGTCCTGATGGCGATCGTCCTAAACTTCTTTTTTGTCGCTTTCGAAATCTTGTTACCGATCATTTTGCTCGATCGACTGCAATTCACGCCATTTCGGTTTGGACTGGTCGAGTCTGCACTGGGTGCCGGTCTTCTTGTCGCTTCGTTGCTTCTTGCCTTACCTCGCTTTACGGTGAAACGTCCATTACGAACAATATTCGAGTCGCTCTTTTTCATCGCCTCATGTTACGCACTTCCTGCACTTGCTCTACTCGGCTACGTTCCATCTACTCTACTACTACCTTTTTTCATGGTTCTATTGTTCATCGACGGCATGCTCGTCTTACGCATGAACATTCCACTACAGCTCATCGTTCAAAAACAGACCGATCCGGCTTACCTCGGACGTGTCATCGGTGTTCTAGAATCGGTCGCCATGGCGATGATGCCAATCGGTACCCTATTGTTTGGTTTACTCAGTGATCATGTGTCTATCATCGTGCTACTTGGAGTCGGTACGGTTGGCTTATTCGGTGCAGCGTTATTCGGCTTCCTCCGACTGCGTAACGACATCTTATCCGAGAACATTCCTGTAGCAGACGCAAAAAACACGTCCTCCCTCACTTCGTGAGAAAGGACGTGCGTATAATCAGACCGTCGCTTTGACAGCGTCCATGATGAATTTCAATGATTGTTGTTTTGCTTCTTTGTCAGCGATCATCGAAGCGATCATCACTTCGTCCGTTCCATATGAATCGGCAAGCTCTTGCAATTGTTTTGCAACGGATTCCGGGTTACCGACGATCATCCGCTTCCGGTTTTCAGCAATCCGGAACTGATCTTGGAACGTATACGGATACGCCGCTGCCTCTTCAGGAGTTGGCGTTCCTGTTGACGAGACGCCTTTTTCAAGTAAGAGCAGTGACAGGTCCAGGCTTGACGCTAGACGTTCTGCTTCTTCCGTCGTTTCAGCACACGTCACGAAGATCGAAACAAGCGTTTGTGGTGTCTCATTGAACGACGTTGCCATGAAGTTATGACGGTAGTAATCCATCACTTCTTGACCACCTTGTCCATTGATGAAGTGAGCAAATGCAAATCCGAATCCGCGTTGCGCTGCGTTCAAGGCACTCCCACCACTTGATCCGAGCAACCAGCCTTCTGGAGTCGTATCGACTTCTGGTGTTGCAACGAGTCCCGCGAACCGGTGTCCGGCAGGTGCTCCGTCTTTCAAGTAATCGACGAGATCATCGAGTTGTTCACCGTAATCGGCTCCACCAAAACGTGGCGACGATCCTTCCTGTAACGCACGTGTCGCAAGCGGCATACCGCCCGGTGCTCGACCGAGTCCAAGGTCGATCCGGTTTGGTGCAAGTCCTTCAAGAACACGGAAGTTCTCTGCAACTTTATAAGCACTGTAATGGGGTAACATGACACCACCTGAACCGAGACGAATCTGTTTCGTCACAGCTGCCATATAAGCGATCAAGACTTCCGGGCTTGAACCCGCTAGTGTTTTCGCAAAGTGGTGCTCGGATACCCACAGGCGATGGTAGCCAAGTTCGTCCGCGATTTTCGCGAGCTCGACCGTTTCGTGTAAGGCATCAGATGGGGATTGTCCTTTAGAGACCGGGGATTGGTCTAAAATACTAAGTTTCATGTATGTCTCTCCTTTTTCTTTCGAATGCGTACCTACACTGTACGCCTCCTCGTTGTACCGTGCAACGAAACTGCTTCTTTCGGTCGTGAGGACGTTTTCATTTTGAAATTCAGGGAACATTGCCTAAGTGAGTATAAAAATCTAACGAATGAGGTGGAGCTACATGTCAACGCATACTACGAATCAAGAAGCAGTCGAAACGGTCAAGAAACTGATTGATAAAATCGAAACAGCCATGCTGACAACGATTTCAGCAGAGGGACTCGTATCCCGTCCGATGCAAACACAAGATATCGAATTTGATGGCGACCTCTGGTTCCTCACTTCAAAAGAAACAGACAAATATCAAGAACTACTTAAAAACCCAAGTGTCAACGTATCTTATGTCGATAAATCATACGTCTCGATCCGCGGAACAGCGGAACTCGTTGAAGACATCGAACGGAAGAAAGAGCTCTGGAGCCCACGCTATGAAGCTTATCTCGGAACGACCTATGAAGATCCGAAAGTCGTCTTGATCAAGGTCAACACGGAAGCAGCGGAGTACTGGGAAACAGGAAACACGACGAAGTCCGTTAAACAAGTATTGAAAAAAGTCGTCGGTAAAGATGATGAGAACGAAATTAACAAAACAGTCGACTTGTCTTAACAAGTGAAGCCCACGCGACTAGCGTGGGTTTTTTTGTGCGAAGATAGTCGTTTTTCTCAAAATGATGTAACATAATAAAGTGAACTAATACGTGACTTAACTAAAAGGAGTACAATCATGGGAGAATTCATTACGTTATTACGCCGGGGTAACCGGTCGGCTTTGACGGCAGGGATCGTCAACTCCGTCATCGCCATCATTAAGGCAATCGCTTATGTCTTGACGGGAAATGTTGCGATGTTCGCTGAGATGATGCATACGCTCGGTGACGCTGCCAACCAATTTTTCGTCTTCATCGGCTCTGCCCTTAGTAAAAAGGCACCCACAAAACGATTCCCGAACGGCTTCGGTCGTCTCGTCAATCTCGTGTTGCTCGGTGCGATTCTTTTCGTCGGCATCATGGCTTATGAAACGATTCATGAGGGCATTGCCCACATTATCGAACCGACAGAATCGACAGGTTTTTGGATCACGCTATCTGTCTTGTTCGTTGGTGTCGTTTTAGAGAGTGGTGTATTTGTTAAAGCGATGCAGGAAATTGCACATGATGCAAAACTGGATTCAAAAGGACCACGTCTCATTCTTGATAGCTTTCGTTCACTCAAACAAGCAAAACCCGCCACACGTCTTGTGTTCCTCGAAGACTTAGTCGCAACCGCTGGTGGAGTCGTCGCGATGATCGCCGTTATTATCTCGCATGTAACACCGTTCCATCAGGCAGAAGGAATCGCTTCGATTCTAATCGGACTGATGATGTTTTATGTCGTCGGGAACGTCTTTTTGCAAAACGCAGCCGGTGCGCTTGGTGAAGCCGATGAGACAATGGCTGCTCGCCTCGGCGGACTGATCATGAAAGATCCTGACGTCAAAGATATTAGTAAGCTCGAAGTTATCAAGGAAGGCGACCATTTCCACGTCGAAGTCGAAATTGAAGTCGATCCGGCGTTGACGATTGCGCAAGCAGACGACATCAAAGATCGTCTCGAACTCCAGATTCGATTGCAACAAGGCATCATCGACGTGACAATTGGTTTTGATGAAGACGATAAAATTCAACAATACATCGTTGCTTCTGACGAGTCATGAACCCGTTCACGCAAGATGTCCTAACAATCATTCGCTCGATTCCAGCTGGTCGCGTCATGACTTACGGGCAAGTCGCTCGGCTCGCCGGGCATCCACGGAGTGCACGACAAGTCGCACGGATTCTCCACAGCATGAGTAAGACGGAACGTCTACCATGGCACCGTGTCCTTGCTGCTGGTGGCAAACTGTCGCTTGAAGGTGACGAACAACGACTTGCGCTTGAAGCAGAAGGGATCGAGTTCCTAAATGATCGCCAACTCGATTTATCGCGTTATCAAGTAAAAAGTGAATAAATAAAAAAAGGGATGACCGGTATGTATACCAATCATCCCTTTTTTGTTGTTTTGAATTAAGCTTTCGACGTACTCGAAGCCGTAGCAATTTGCCGACGCACTTCTGCTTCAAGTTGCGGTTCCGGTGGTTGCCAGCCTTCCGGTTTCATGACTTTTTGGTCTGATTCCCGGAAGATCGGTTTGCCGTCCGGTCCAAGCTTCGCCATGTTGGCACGCTGCACGATTTCGAACAATGGAGCCGGATCAAGTCCGATTTCAACGAAACTTCCCATGATGAAATAGAGAGCGTCCGTCAAGGCATCGCCTTGTCCGACGAGCCGTTCGACGTCTGTTTCGGGTTGTTTCATCTGAAGCGATTTTTCGACCGCTGTATCAAGCCCTGACTTGAAACGCTCGATCGCTTCGAGAAATTCTGCTTCATTCGTCGCCGATTGATGCAGGAACTCAACGACCGCTTCTTCCGCCGTCCAAGTCGAGCGTTTGATCCCACGATCGACTGTCATAGGTGTTGGCGTCGTTGCACCAGGGTGTGAAAACACACGGTGGAATTCCTTTACGTCTTGATAATAATTTGTCATAACCGATCATCCCCTTTTACCGAATGTCTCCATTCTAACAGGTTCAGAACCGGAGTTCGACTCATTGACGAACGACGTCGAGTAAAGCCATCCCGCGTGTAATCAATTCATCTCGTTGCTCAGATGTTGCTTTTAAACGCTCGAGATCAGCGATGAGACGCGGTTGATCGACTTCGTCCGCTAACTCGAGTAATTCGAGACGAAGCAACCAAGCATCTGGTAACTGGACGAGTGTCTGATCGATGAGTTGTGGCAATCGTTCGCGACCAGTACGTCCTTCGCGAATCTCGCGGACGACTTCGAAGATTGGATCAGCAGCTGTCAACGGACGTTCGATCCGTTCGAACTCGACTGTTTCCGGAATCGGCTTTAGCGCTTCGACTTCTGTTCCTGGGAACGCTGACGTGATGTCGCCGACAATCAATTCCATCCGATCCATCGTCATCGTTTTTCCATCGTTCGTTAGTGTCGCTGTCTCTAAGATGACGAGTGCGCGGTGACCATTGACGTTTTGAATCGCCGTGATATCACCTGTAACTTGGACATTGCCTTCCGTCCAGTCCAGACGCTCACCGACTTTGACTTGCATCAATACTTCATTTAATTCCTTGCCATGAAGGAGTGTAAAGCCTTCGGGATGATCAGCAAGACCTTGACCTGTTAATACTTCACCGTTTGCAGCAAGCGCTGTCGGTCCTGTCAGTTTGACAAGGTGCAACGAATCGTGAATTTCTTGCGTTTCAGGAACACCGACGAGCGAGAGACCACTCTCGAAGACGAGCGTCGACAGGTTACCTGATTCGACTGCTTTCGTCAGTCCGTGGATACCACCGCGGATGTACGACATCGATTGGGCGAATTCTTCAAGTGCATCGCGAAGCTGTTCAAACGATTCACAGACGAAGAGCTCTTTTTGCATGCTCGTCACGTCATGTTTCGTCGCAAGTGCTTTCTCAAGCGAGAACGGATGTTTGACGACAGCGTCCGTCAAACAGTGGCGACTTTCACCGACTGATGAGAGAAGACCTGCACCGTAGATTTGCGGATTGTCGATGTCACCAATCAGACCGAATTCAACCGTCCACCAGAATAGACGTGAGATTTCATTGGCTTCAGAAATGCCTTTGACATGTGTCCGTGTCTCAGCGAGCTCGATTTCAGCTTGCTCGATATCGGCTGGCGTCGAGAAAGGACTCTCTTTGACGATCGTCAACTTCTTGAGTGCTTTGAAGACGTCATGCTCTGCTTTATGGTTAAAGGCATGTGCCCCGATTTCACCAAAGCGACGAACGAATTCCGCGTAGACCGGATTCATTAAGATCGGCGCGTGTCCCGCTGCTTCGTGCAAGATATCAGGCGCTGGTGTGTAGAGAATGTTATCGACTTTTCGGATATCAGTCGCGATTGGCAATAGACCGTGACCTTGGAAATCAAAGAACGCGACGCCGGGAATGAGACCATCAACAGCGACTGTTCCCCAGCCACCACGGCTTAGGTTCGCTGTCATCTCGCGCACGTCCGGAATCCGTTCCGGGCTGATTCCTGAAGCGGCAAGTCCTTCGAGGTATGCCGGATGCGCCGTATCTTGTAACGTATTTAAGTTCAGTCGCATGACGTATCTCCAAACGGCATGATCCGTTGGTGTGTAATCTTCGTAGTGCTGTGGTGCGACGTGTGGACGTAAGTGACTTGGAATGATTGGTGTAGACATATAAGTTCCCCCTTGAATGAATGTGAGATAACAAAAAAGCCCCTGCCGAACGTATTGTTCGACAGGGGCGACGAAAGCCGCGGTACCACCCTGATTACCCAGTCATCGACTGAGTCACTTGATTGGGATAACGGTGTGCTCCGCTCGCTTACGCAAGAAGCTCAGAAACTGTAATTCAACACCATCTGTGTACACGTTCGCAGCGCCACGTGCTCTCTGAAACAGGGAGATGGTCTTTACTTCGGTTTCATCATCGCTTAATCTTTCGTTCTGTTATGCTGTTATACTGTTATGCTTTTAGCAAGTAAAGTATCGTTAAGGAGGACTATACGCTTACTTTTTACTTTCGTCAATGGCTTTTTTGCGTTTAAATCGATTAAATGTTTTGTCCCGGACCGATTTTTGCTCGATCGTCAGCGACGTGATATGACGACGAAGCGCACCATTGAGCCGTTTTTCGAAAGATTCAAGTTCTTGGATCCACTCGTTCATCGAGACGACGATCGGTAGAATTTCCATGATGACTTCTTCCTCGAGCTCATCTCGGTCAAGAAACGAATGCTTGACGAAAGCGATGTTCTCTTTGACGAGATCCTCCATCGCGAGCGGTTCTTCCGTCAACAAGAGATCATATGTCAGCAAGACCTTCTCTTGGCGCTGGGCGATGTGCATCAAGTGGTAGAACAATTCACTTCGAAGATCGTCAGCAATTGAGTCGAGTGCCTTCTCTCGCTCTCTGAAGCGTTCTGCTGTCGCGACACCACGTTCAAGACACGATTGCATATGTTTGAGGATCAACAGGTTCCGTAAGAGCGAGGCGTGCTTCTGACGTGTTCCTCGGATCTCTTCCTTGTGTAGGTTGAACAGATTTTGTGTCTCAAGGAGCGAACGTCCCATCTTATCGATTGCCGCACGATATGGGACGACCTTTCCTTCAAAGGCGATCGCCCGTGTGACGACGAGTAGCTTTTCGAAGAGTTTCGTTGCTTTTTGATAATAGACATTGCCATAGCGTGGCGGGAAGATTAGTGCGTTGATGCCGAGCGCACAGCCGATCCCGAGCATGACGAGCAAGTAACGAATCAAGACGACTTGCCAAAGTGGTTCCGTCGCAGTCGCGACACTTTCGAGAATGACGATGATCATCAAAACAACGTGTGGAATCGTCCGCCCGAAACCAAAAGCTAGCAAAATCGAGATTGCTGCCATGATGACGATACCGATGGCAAGCGGATTGGCCGGGTTATCCCCTAAAATCCATAACGCGAGTAATGTCAGAAAGGCACCAATCAAGTTGGCTTCCGCCTCCTCGAGAAATTGTTTCCATGTCTGATAGACCGAGGGCAGGAGTGTCGTCGCTGCCGAGATCGCAGGTAGGATCGGGCTGAGGTTGAACAGATTACTGATCAACAGCGCCAAGATGACCGCAAGACCTGTCTTGATGGTCCGTGGTCCGATTTGTAAGGATTGTCCACCCATGTCCATCCCTCCTTCTTATTCAGTATGCCCTCTATTCTTTACCGTTAGCCGTTAAAATTCAACAAAAAATCCTCTCCGTTTGAAAACGGAGAGGATTTAGTCGACTTATGATGCTTTTGTACCTGTTCCTTCTGTCATTTCCGCTTTCGCGACCGATTGGTCAACGAGCGGCTTTTTGAGGAAGGATAGGATTGCTGCACCAACAAGTGAACCAATGAGGATCGCGCCAGCATAACCGACGATCGCCATGACCGTACCTGATGGACCATCAAGTAGCGGGAAGACGAAGATACCACCGTGTGGTGCAGGAAGCAAGACACCGAAGACGATTGTCAACGCACCAGCGATCGCTGAACCGATGACGCTTGACGGAATGACGCGGAGTGGATCGGCTGCAGCGAATGGAATCGCACCTTCAGTGACGAACGATGCTCCCATAGCGTATGCAGCGATACCTGCTTCACGTTCTTGCGGTGTGAATTTTTTACGTGCGAACAATGTAGATGAGAGTGCAACGATGAGTGGTGGAACCATCCCACCTGCCATGACGGCTGCCATGACTTCCGTGTTACCTGCTGTAAGAGCAGCTGTACCGAAAACATATGCTGTTTTGTTGATTGGACCACCCATATCGATTGCCATCATACCTGCGACGAGCATACCGAGAAGAATCGCGTTACCACCGCTGAGTCCGTTCAATGAATCTGTGAGCCATGTCATGAACTTCGCGATCGGCTCATTGATGACGAGCAACATGATCATCCCTGTGATGAATGAACCAAACAGTGGATAGAGCAAGACTGGTTTGATTCCTTCAAGAGCTGCTGGGAGACCTTTGAAGACTTTGACGAGCAGAAGAACAACGTAACCAGCAAGGAAACCGGCAATCAATCCACCGAGGAAACCTGCGTTACCGCTACTTGCAAGGAAACCAGCAATCAGACCAGGAGCAAGACCTGGTTTATCAGCGATCGACATCGCGATAAATCCAGCGAGGATTGGAATCAAGAGACCAAACGCTGCTTTCCCGATCGTCATCAATTGTGCTGCAAACTCATTGTACGATGGATCTTTCGGGTTCGCTGAGTTGATCCCCCAGAAGAAGCTGATCGCGATCAAGAGACCACCAGCGACGACGAGTGGCAACATCGCGGATACACCACTCATTAAATGTTTGTAGAATCCACCACGAGCTGGTTTTGAACTTTCGCTTGAACCGCTCGCTTTATAGACAGGTGCGTCCTGTTTAACAGCGCGGTTGATCAATTCTTGCGGTTTACGAATTCCTTGTGCAACGGGTACTTCAACGACGTGTTTACCATTGAAACGATCCATCTCAACTGCTTTATCCGCTGCGACGATGATCGCTGTTGCATCATTGATGTCTTGTTGTGTTAAACCGTTCTTGACGCCTGTCGATCCGTTCGTCTCGACTTTGATGCGGACACCCATTTCTTCTGCTTTTTGACGAAGCGCATCAGCTGCCATATACGTGTGTGCGATTCCTGTCGGACAAGCTGTGACAGCAAGGATATACGGTGCGTCTTGATCAACATTGTCGCTCGAGACGTCAACTGGACCTTCTTCTTCACGTTCTTTCGCTTCGATTGCTGCGATGACTTCGTCTTTCGTTTTAGCCGCAAGAATCGTATCGCGGAAGTTCATATCCATCAGATAAACGGAGAGTTTCGAAAGTGTTTCAAGGTGTGCGTTATCAGCGTTCTCACCTGCTGCAATCATAAAGAACAAACGACTTGGTTGACCGTCGAGTGCTTCGTAGTCAACGCCTGCCGAACGACCAAAGGCGATCGCTGGTGTTTTGACTGCTGCCGTTTTTGCGTGTGGAATGGCAATGCCTTCCCCTAAACCTGTCGTACTTTGCGCTTCCCGTGCGAGAATCGCTTCTTTATATGCCGAGCGATCGTTCAGTTTTCCTGCCCGATCGAGGACGTTGACGAGTTCATCGATGACAGCGGCTTTAGATGACGCTTGTAAATCGAGTTGAATCGTATCGCGTGTCAAGAGATCAGTAATTTTCATGAGTAGTCACACTCCTTTTAGGATTGAATGAGTTCAACGACGTTGACGTCTACGAGGAGACGATCGATATCTTCCTTCGTACAAAGACCGAAGGAATAAGCAGACGCACTACCAGTTGTTACCGCATAACGGAACGCTTCTTCTGGTGATTTGCCGAGCGCGTGGCTGGCGACGAATCCGGCGACGAGTGAGTCTCCGGCACCGACGGAGTTGACGAGCTTTCCTGCCGGTGTGTTTGCTGTATAGGCGCCTTGACGATTAACGAGCAGTGCTCCGTCTCCTGCAAATGAGATGACGACGTTCTCAGCACCACGTTCAACAAGTTGTTGGGCGTACGGAACGGCCATCTCCTTCGACGTAATCTCGACGTCGAAGATTTCACCGAGTTCATGGTGATTCGGCTTAATTAAAAATGGACCGAGTGGTAAGACTTCAAGCATCGCTTCCTTCGTCGTATCGACGGCGAAGCGAACATTCCGCTCGTTCAAGATCGTCGCGATATGACGATAGAGATCATGAGGTAGACTGCTTGGGATACTGCCTGCGAAGACGACGATATCACCGGCTTGCATCGTCTTGAATCGGGATAATAAATGCTCTAGCTCTTCCGGTTGAATCTTCGGTCCCGCTGCATTCAACTCAGATTCTTGATCGGCACGAATTTTCACGTTAATTCGCGTCTCATCTTGAATTGGTGTGAAGTCGGTTAACACGCCTCGCTTCTCAAGTTCTGTCCGGATGAATTGTCCGGTACTTCCTCCAAGGAATCCGAGTGCTTGTGTTTCTACCTCATAGTTTTTTAGGACGAGAGAGACGTTGATTCCTTTCCCTCCGGCCACTTTTTCCGCCTGTTCGACACGATTGACTTGTCCTGCCTCAAATACCGGTAACGTGACATAATAGTCGATTGATGGGTTGAGTGTCAGTGTATAAATCATTTCGCGTTCACCACCTCTGTGTATTGACTGTATTTCGCTTCTTGCTCACTGGATGTCGTCGTGATGATCGTCGCCGCTTGCAAGGACGCCACCCGACTGAAGCTGATCGCATCCAGCTTCGTCTCATCGACGAGTACATACGATTGTTTTGCTAATTCGATCGCTGTCTTCTTTACGAGTGCCTCTTCCGGATCTGGTGTCGTGAAGCCTTGTGTCGGATGAACACCGTTCATCCCAAGGAATGCGACATCAAAATGGTAAATCAACATTCCTTCACGTGCGTTGTAACCGACGAGTGCTTGCGTTGAATGCTTGAGTTGACCTCCGACGACGAACGTCGGGATACGGTGATAGAGTAACGTGTTCGCTAGAGGAAGACTGTTCGTCACGACCGTAATCACCTTCTCTTCGAGATACGGAACGATGGCAAGCGTCGTCGTTCCGGCATCCAGATAGACATACATGCCATCCTCGATCAGGTCAGCAGCCGCTCGCGCGATCCGTTCCTTCTCTTCGACATGTTGGTCGCTCTTCTCGAAATAACTCGGTTCTTCAATTTGCAAATGGTTCGCTGTCGCTCCCCCGTGCACTCGACGCAAATGACCTGCTGTCTCGAGTTGTGATAAATCACGACGAATCGTGGATTCACTGGCACCGGTTTGTTCGACGATTTTTTGCATCTTGACGACTTCTTCTCGAGCAAGAAGCTCGAGGATGAGTTGATGGCGTTTTTTCGTTAACATAAGGTTTCCCTCCGCATCTTTAATATAAAGCGTTTACATCTAAAAATCAATCAAAAACGTTCAAATTTTATATAAATTCTTTATAAAACGTTCAAAAAGCGACTTTTTTCGACATGAAACCGTTCTTATAGTTTCATTATACATCAAAAACGGTCATAAAATGACTGTTTTATTGAATGAAATCAATCATTTTTTTATTTTCAAACTTGTTCCATAGAAAAACCGCTCTCCGAATCAAATTCGGAAAGCGGTTGATTGAAAATAACGTCATTCAGTCATGAACGTTTACTGTACTTCATTTTGTAGGCGACCGATCCCAGCAATCGATACTTCAACAACATCACCTGTCTGTAGATAGACGGGCGGTTTCATCCCATGACCTACGCCAGCAGGAGTTCCTGTCGCGATGACATCACCCGATTCTAGCGTCATCCCACGTGACACTTCAACCAAAATCGTCACGACGTCACGCAACATTAAGGCAGTTGATCCCGACTGACGGAGTTCCCCGTTCACGCGTGTCTCGACGAGAACGTCACTCGGATCAAAGCTATCCGCTGAGACGATAACTGGACCGAATGGACAGAACCCATCAAGTGATTTGCCACGGAAGAACTGGACGTGTTCTTTTTGTAAGTCCCGTGCGGTCACGTCATTGACGATACTGTAGCCAAACACATGATCAAGTGCATTCTCTGGTGTTAGATCACGACCCGTCGTCCCGATGATGATAGCGAGTTCCCCTTCGTAATCCAGTTGTTGCGTCAAATCTGCATGCCGTTCAATCGGTTCGAACGGGCCGACGATCGATGTCGGGGCTTTTGTAAATAAGACGAATTTACCTGCTCCCGCCGTATCCATCTCTTTAATATGATCAGCATAGTTCTTACCGACACAAATGACGTTTCGTGCCGGAACATATGGAACTAGCTTACGAACATCCCCTTTTAGTAATGGCGCGATATCGAGATCGAGATCGACTTCGAACTCACGTGAGATCACTTCGAGTAGCGAATCCGTATAAACTTGTGCTGTCACATCATATGTAGACCCATCCTGTTCAACCCCGATACCTACTTTTCCTTCTTGCTCAAATCGAAACCATTTCATCCTAAATGCCCCCTTTTGTTTCAGTATAACGAAACTGACAGAACGTCGCACTTATCCTCTTAATCACATGTTCATTCTTTAAATCATTTTACTGTTATTTTCAGTGATAGCACATAAATCATATATGATATTCAATCATCCCTTGATTTTATTGTTGATTCCAATATTTGAAGATCATATAGATATCCTATAGTTCGTATCGAACGAGTAGTAAGTTTGAATGTTAAAACATCATCTCTCATTTTTATTGTTGTGATAAGAAGTTAAATTTTTCTGTAGGAATATGATTAACGTTGATAGGACACTTATATTTTTCTAATACATTTTGGAGTAAAGGAAAAATATCATTCAAATTATTTTTATATTTGAAATCACTATTAACTTCTATGTCAAAATTCCAGCGACATTCTTCTTTATCCTCTAAAAAACCACCCGCCACTATACACAATTCATCATAAGTTTCTTGAGTGAACTCCTCCGATGAAATAATAATTGCCTTGATAAAATTATCATTTCCAAATTCGTCTTCCGAGATTCCATCAATATTCTTTAAATAGGGGAAATCGTCAATTGTGCTAGGACGTTGATAGTCAATCAGTATTAGACAATAGGTAGGTGGTATTAAATAACTATCTCTCAAAAAATATGCTTCAATCGTGCGCAAGTTGATAATCCTATTCAAATGAAAGTTTCTCATTTATTACACCTCATTTCCCCTAAATATTATGAGTTTGATTATTACTAACGTGAACCTTATCACACTATTACATTTATTGGATATATCGTACTTTATTATAGTATATATAACGAAAAATGAGGTAAAATCCCCAACTGAGTCTAGGAACTTTACCTCATTTCAATTACAACACTAGTTACGCAATCCGTTGCGCTAGTCGATCAACGAGAGCCTGCGACTCTTCATTTAATCCAGTGAGTTCAACTTTTTTCCCAAGTCGTTCATATTTCAACACGACGTTTTCAATCGCTTCAATGGCTGAGTCATCAAATAAATGACAGGCTGAGAAGTCGAGTGTGATGAAGGACGATGGATCAGCCTCTAGTCGGAACTGTTCCATAAATGCCGTCGTTGACGCAAAGAACAACGGTCCACGAATCATATAATATACCCGCTCCGTTTGCTCTTCTCGCTCTACTTGAATACGAGAAATTTTTGAAGCGAACAATAACGCAGCAAGTAAGATTCCGACAAGAACGCCCATCGATAAATCATTCGTCAATACAGTGACGAGAACGGTCGCTAACATGATAGCCGAGTCACTCTTTGGTGATGTCTTGAGCATCTTGAATGAACCCCAGTCGAACGTCGCATACGAAACGAAGAACATGACACCAACGAGTGCTCCCATTGGAATCGTCATCAGTAAATCGTTCATCGTAAACATCAACAGCATCAAGAAAACACCTGCTGTCAACGTCGACAATCGACCACGACCACCGGAAGTGACATTGATGACGGATTGACCAATCATCGCACAACCTGGCATACCACCGAACATACCGGCAATGATGTTTGCAATCCCTTGACCGCGTGATTCCATCGCTTTGTTTGATGTCGTATCCGTCATCTCATCAACGATTCGTGCTGTCAGCAATGATTCGATCAATCCAACAAAAGCAAGGGATAAGGCATACGGGAAAATGATCTGTAATGTCTCAATCGAAAATGGGACATTCGGTAAGAAGAAGCTCGGTAAAGCCGCTTCGATTTGTCCCATATCCCCGATGACTCGCGTATCGAGTGAAAAGACGACCGTTAACACCGTCATGATTGTAATCGCAACGAGTGGTGCCGGAATGGCTTTCGTCACGCGTGGGAATAACAAGATGATGGCAAGAGATGCAGCAACCATCGCATACATGATCCAGTTTTGCCCTTCGAATTGAGGGAGTTGCGCCGAGAAAATCAGGATGGCCAGTGCATTGACGAATCCAACCATGACTGCTCGAGGAATGAATCGCAATAATTTAGCGATCCCTAAAAAGCCAAATGTGATTTGTAGAAGACCGGCAAGAATACCAGCAGCAAGTAAATAGTCGACGCCATGATCCTTAACGAGTTGAACGACGACGAGTGCCATCGCACCAGTTGCAGCCGAGATCATTCCAGGACGACCACCGGCAATTGAGATGACGATTGCAATGATGACCGAAGCGTATAAACCGACCATCGGATTGACACCAGCGATCAGTGAAAACGCAATCGCTTCTGGAACAAGTGCCAAAGCAACGACGATGCCGGACAATAGATCCGCTTTTGGTTGCAGGAACCACTCTTTTTTCCATTGAGTAAACATATGATAACCGAGACCCCTTTTCTAACATGAATGGTCTCAGTGTACTGGCATCAGTTTCAAAAAGCAACCCTTTTAGGAATTTTTGGTCCGAATGCGTGCAATCTCATCGACCATTGCCTTATAGGTTGCCATGATTTCCTGACCCGCAAAGACTGGATCTTCATCCATCGTCTCAAGCGCACGGCGAAGGAGATGAATTTTAGGTTTCTTACGTTCGAGTAGTTCCTCATAAATGAAGTCAAGCACCTCTTCATGTGCTTCCTTGGATTCATCGGAAATCGAAGACAACGTGATCAACCGCTTCATATGCGCACTCGTCTTTTCAAATAAATCCTTCCGAATGACGACTTCATCTTGCGGGCGATCCAGCCAGACGGATAAAAAGCGTGGTGGAATTAACTGTTCCTCCGTTCGACTGACATCTTCAACGAGGTGCGTCAATCGATTGAATACATAACGGACGACCCGCTCGGGCTGCGTATTTCGTTCGGATTGGCGGAAGAAGTACATGGCATACTGCAACATCCCGGTATAAATGACAGCTAGATCCAAGAGGTATGGTTCCTTTGTCTGACCAAATAGATCTCGCAGTCGCTCAAACGTCCATTCGATTTCAAGGAGACGATTGTTTTCCATAAATGCTTTGAGTTCTTTTTCGTTCGACGCAATCGCCTCTTCGAATAACGTATACAATTTATATTTTTGCATCAGTTCCAAATAGCAGTTTCCTTGTTGGATGAACGTTTCATAGTCTGAGACATCTCGTCCAACTAAGATTTCTTTACGCGCCGTCCGCATTTTTTCAAAGACAGTATTGAAAACATCGATAAACAATTCATTTTTGGATGAAAAATAGTTATAGAACGTTCCTTTTGAGACATTGCTGTGCTCAAGAATATCCTGGATGGATGTTGATTGATAGCCTTTTTCGACGAATAGCTGATAGGCAGCATCTAATAGTTGTTTCTTTTTTGGATTCATGGTCTTGTCCTTTTCTGTTCAAATGATAAGAATGGTTTAGCAATCACTTATTTTAGTGTATGAAGCAAATAATTTGAAATCATTCGACTTCGACTGGTAAGATAGCCAAGTCAGTTATAGAATTCAAGTCTAACATTTTAGACTCGTAGTACAAAAGGAGCATAACGAAATGCAATCAAGCAAGCAATCATCACGACTTTATTTAATTTTAACTGTCCTCATGGCAGGTGCGTTCGTTGCGGTCCTGAACTCAACGTTACTTAATATTGCCTTACCCTCGATCATGGGATCATTTGGTATCCAGGCAAGCACCGCCCAATGGCTAACGACGGGTTATATGCTCGTCAACGGAATCATGATTCCGACGTCGGCGTTTCTCGTCCAAAAGTTCTCGACGCGTCAACTTTTCTTGACGGCAATGACACTGTTTTCACTCGGTACGATCATTGCCGGTCAAGCACACGTCTTCCCGCTTCTACTCGGCGCTCGTATGATGCAGGCATCTGGTTCTGCGATCATGATGCCGCTTTTAATGAACGTTCTCTTGACTGGTTTCCCGATTGAGAAACGCGGACAAGCAATGGGGATTTTCGGACTCGTCATTACGTTCGCCCCAGCCATCGGACCGACATTGTCTGGTTGGATTCTCGAACATTACGAATGGCGGATGTTGTTCCATCTCGTCACACCAATCGCATTACTCGTCCTGTTCACAGGTGCTTTCTTATTGAAAAAAGAAACAGTCCGCAGCACACTCAAACTCGATTTGTTCTCACTCGTTCTCTCAAGCTTCGGTTTCGGTGGTTTGCTGTATGGATTTAGCTCTGCTGGTTCAGCAGGATGGGGTTCATGGACGGTCATTGGTTCATTGATCATTGGTGTGATCAGTTTGACTTCTTTCATTATACGTCAATTCTTGCTCGAAGAACCGATGCTAGAGTTCGGAATCTTCCGTTACCCAATGTTTGCCTTATCACAAGGGATTTCGATGGTCCTGAACATGTCGATGTTCTCAGCAATGATTCTGATGCCAATCTACATCCAAACAATTCGCGGAATCTCACCATTCCATTCTGGTCTGTTGATGTTACCGGGTGCCATCGTTATGGCAATCATGTCACCCATCACCGGTCGACTCTTTGATCGCTTTGGTGCCCGAATCCTTGCTATCATCGGCTTATCACTGACTGTGTTGACGACATTCTCGTTTAGTCAGTTAGCTGCAGATACATCCTATGCCTACCTCGTCATCATGTATACGTTGCGTTTCCTCGGAATCTCAATGGTCATGATGCCGGTCATGACGAACGGTTTGAACCATATTCCGCAACACTTGACGCCACACGGTACGGCATTGAACAATACGTTGTCACAAGTATCCGGTGCCATCGGATCAGGTCTACTCGTAACAATCATGACATCACGGACGAAACAACACGTCCCGGAATTCGCTTCACAACCTGAAGCTGCTAATCCGGAATGGTTGCAAATGCAAGCGATGATTGAAGGGATCAATGATACGTTCTTCATTGCGACGTTACTTGCACTCGCAGCATTGATCCTATCGTTCTTCATCAAAAAACGACGGACGACGACATTGGCTGTCGTTGAGTCCGTCGATCAAGAACAAAAATATGCATGATTGGATTCTCCCCTGTCTAATGAGACGGGGAGTTTTTGTCTATGCTATAGACTGCTTCTTCCAATTGCTTTCGATTATAAATCCGTTGATTCGTACTCCCCCGAAAGCTGGTCGTTTGATCGAGTTTTGATTGAATGAAAGGACCATCGATTAGTCCATCTACTCGCAGTATAAGCGGATGCCATCGTCGGCGCTGTAGTATCTCTTCTAGTAGATAACCGGTATATAAAATCACATCATAGTCTGATCCAAGTTGTTCGAGAAGTTGCATGAGTGCTGACGTCTGTAACAATGGTTCCCCTCCGGACAAAGTCAAACGACGATTTCCGACCTTTCGAATTCGTTCCGCTGTTTCTTCGATTGTCCATTCCACACCCCCTGCCGGATCCCAGGAACTTGGATTATGACAACCAATGCAGTGATGCGGACAACCGGCGAGAAACAGCACTGTTCGTAATCCTGGTCCATCCACGACAGAATCAGGTAGAAGGGAGAGGACGCGTAACATCATGCTTCACCCGATTCTGCTCTTCTGCTCGTTTCGCTTCATTCCAACGATCTAGCGTACCGACGAGATAGCCTGTGATGCGCCGAATTCGCTCGATTGATGTACTTCCGCAAACTGGACATTGCTCCTCGATCGTCTGCTCTGTTCGGCAATCGAGACAACGGTCAACCGGATGATTGATCGATCCATAACCAATTCCAGCTTTCGCCATCATCCGAACGATATCTTCAATCGCTTGTGGATTTCCGGCAAGCGCACCATCCGTCTCAACATAGGTGATATGTCCACCATTACACAATGCATGAAACGGAGCTTCGAGCTGAATCTTCTCTCGAATCGTGACGGGAGCATCGACGGGAATATGGAAAGAATTCGTATAATAAAGCTGGTCCGTCACTCCTTCAATCTCACCATAGTCGATGAGATCGCGACGCGTAAATTTACCCGATAACCCTTCAGCTGGAGTTGCCAGCAAACTAAAATTCAATCCTGTCCGTTCGCCATAATTGTCGACGACAGTTCGCATCGCTTGAATTAAGGCAACGCCTATTCGGTGCGCGAGTTCGGAATGACCGTGATGGCTTCCTGTTAAGACAGTCAAGCATTCAGCGAGACCGATAAACCCAACTGCTAGCGTCCCGTGTCGCAAAACAGGACCAACGTTATCCTCACCACGCAATGTTTCCCCCTCTTTCCAGACATGCTGATATAAAAATGGAAACTCGTCAGCGGTTCGACTTGCCTGTAGCTCATAACGTGTGAGCAACTGTCTGCAGGCAATTTTGGTTGTCTCTTGGACAGCTTCAAACATTTGGTCGACCGTTTTACTTTGAAGTGCCAAGCGAACGAGATTGATGCTCGTAAACGATAAATTTCCTCGACCCGTAACGGAAGGTGCGTCCCCACGATCCTCGAACACCCGTGTCCGGCATCCCATATACGCAACTTCCGGTCCTCCTACTTCTGTTTGTCGATTGAATGGTGCATCGAGAAAGGCAAAGTTCGGAAACAATCGTTTTCCTGTCACGCGCGTTGCTAGTTGAAACAGGTCGTAGTTCGGGTCGGTTGACGCTAGATTGATTCCTTGTTTGACTTTAAAGATTTGAATCGGAAAGATTGGTGTTTCTCCCTTACCGAGTCCCCGCTCTGTCGCTATCAGCAAAGCACGCTGGAAGAGACGTCCCGCTCGCGTTGTATTCGTTCCGTAATTGACAGACAAAAATGGGACTTGTCCGCCGCCACGCGAATGCATCGAGTTCATATTATGGATGAATGCCTCACACGCCTGAAATGTCTTTTCATACGTTTCTTGCCACGCACGTTGTTCCCGCTTTTGTCGCTTCCATTGCGGGACGAGTTCCTTTAGTTTAATTAATTCTCGTTGATATGTTTTTTCAACGAAGAGTGCTACATCATCATCAAACGTCGCAAATGCTTGTCCACCATGTTGCATGTTCTGATTCGCTTGGACGATGATTGCCGCGAGGGCAAGAGCAGAGCGGATGTCTTGCACTGGTCGAATCGATCCATGTGTCGTCTGAAACCCGTTTGAGAGAAGCTGACCGAGTGGAATTTGAGCGCAAGTCGTAGTTCCGGTGACGTAATAATCTGCATCATGAATATATAAGATGTTATCGTCAATTGCCTGTAAAACCTCCGGTTCGAGTTGTCGTCGCATCATCTGTCGCGCAGCTTCTCCAGCAATTCGTTGTAATTTCGCAAGTGGCGTTTTGCCATCAATGTTTGCATTCTCCTGTTCGATATCCCGAGTTGGTGTCAGTAACGTTTCTAAACTCTCCATGATCCTTCTTCCTCTCTCGCTTTTTTGTTCACTATATCGAGGGTCCAGAAACGTTCGCAATCCCTGCATAATTTACGATTTTTTCAACCGTTTTAGCCATTCTGTCATGAATCTGTCTGATTTATTTCGTAAAAGTCCGTTCCTACCACCATTTATGCAATGTCGTTTCTTTGGACGAATCTCACACGAAGTACGACAAAAAGAAGAGGCACCTGATGTCGCCTCTTCTTCCTCTCTTCATTCCGCTTCGAGTAACGCGTCTGCTGCACTTGGTAATTTAACCCGGAAAACTGTTCCTTCTCCAAGAATCGACTCGACTTCGATGTTTCCATCATGAGCACGAACGATTTCTTTACAGATTGATAAACCGAGACCCGTTCCACCAATCTTTCGGCTATCTGAGTTATCGACTCGGTAAAATTTACTGAACAAATGTGGCATCGAGTGACTTGGAATTCCGATCCCAAAATCACGAACACTCAGCTCGATTTGATTATGCTGATGGGTCATCGTGACGACGACATCGCCACCGTCTGGTGAATATTTGACCGCGTTGTTCAACAGGTTTCCCAGTAATTGCTTCATGCTGTTCGCATCTGCTTCGACCATGAAGTCCTGTTCGTCATTTAAATCAAGTTGCAGACTGTGTTGCTCCGTTGCCGCTTGATAAAATTGAATTTGTTCTTTAACAACTTCTTTGAGATCAAAAATCTGCTTGTCGTACTCTTGTTTTCCTGATTCCATCCGCTGGACGTTCAAGAAGTCACTGACGAGATCCGTCAGGCGTTTTGATTCATCGTGAATCGTCTGCAAGTACCGTTTGTTTCGCTCTGGGTCCAGATCACGTTTCAACATCAGCTCTGTAAAGCCATAGATGGATGAAAGGGGTGTTCTGAGTTCATGCGAGACGGTCGAGACGAGTTCAGACTTCACACGGTCGACCTCTGTTTCAGCTGTAACATCGCGGAAGACAAGAATCGTTCCTTTTGAATGTTCTCCGTGAGCAATGGCTTCGGCATAAACCTGAATAAAATACTCGCCTTGATCAATCGACAAGGAGAACATTCCCTCTGGAATCTCACCGGATAAGACTTCTTCAAAGTATGCTTCAAAGGCTTCCTTCTGATCCATTTGCTCAAACATCGTCTCCGGTCGAACTTCAAGGAAGGTCATCGAATCATTATCCTCTTCGACTTGTAACGACTGGAAGATATCAAACAGAGCTTGGTTTCCTAAAATCGTCTTCTCTTCATGTTTGATATAAAGAATCGCCTCCCGAACGGAATTCAACAGTTGTGCTGTCTCTTTTCGTTCGTATTCCATCTGTTCATAAAGGGACATCCGCATTAATGAAATCGCAATTTGTTTTGAAAACGATTCGAGTTCTGCTAAATCTTTTTGATTGAATGGTGCGTCAAAACGAGCCAGATAGAGACACGCAATCAGTTCTTCCTTCGCCGGATCCATGATTGGAATGACACCTTCGTAAACGTGATACGGATACTTGATGAGATCATCATTTGCGACCTTTTTCGAGGAGTGAGCCGTTTCCTTTGAAATCATGACGCGTTTGAGAAGCAGTGATTCAGTCTTTAAGCTTTCTTGCTGATCTTCTGTCATCTCTTTTGGAACGACTTGGGCGATTTCGTTATTCTTGATCAATAACAATGCCCCGAACTCTGTTTTCGTCAGACGGACGATTGTACTAATGACGGATGAGTAATCAAATAAACTTTCTTTTGAAGCAAGTGTCTCGATTAATTCATTCCGATCTTGTAAATGAAGCTCATTCGTCCGCGTCACTTCAAGCGCTCGTTCAAGTTCATTTTGTTTTTGTTGTAGTACCTCTTGATTGTGTTCCATCTCTTGATTCTTCGCTGATAGTTCAGCGTGTTGGGAGGAGATCGAACGCGCCATGCGGTAAAATGATGCCGTCAATTGACCGACTTCATTATGACTATCGACGTCATGTTCGAGCGAAATCGACTTTCCTTCCGCAAGACGCCGACTTTTGACGTTCAGTTCTTGAAGCTGTGACGTCACCTTGTGAATCAACGGGCGTACGATGAACAATAGACAAAATAAAAAAATCAGCAAGTTCAACGACCAGAACCATTGTGTCTTTTGCAACTGGTCAAGTACTTGTTCTTTCGTTCGTCCTGCGGCGTTATCTACATATAAATAACTGGCAACCGATGTGATGACACTTAGTGCAAAGACACTATAGAAAATCGCCATCAATTGTCTGCCTAATTTCTCAGTCATCCAGTGTTTCATATTCATAAATCCTCCTAGCAATAAGTTGCCCTTCGTTCAAGATTGTTTCCTCCTCTTTCTCTATCACCTAGTGATTCCCGGAAACACCTATCTTGAATCCTGTCTGCTCAGGCGGGCGAGAGTTCAATTCCGGTCACAAGGGCGATGGCATCGACAATTTGTCCTTTTGTCAGATCGTCCGTCTTAATCTGCTGACTGAACAGTGGATCGGACAGTTGGCGCAATCGTTGCTCCGCTTGTTTTCCACCCCAAGAATTCGGACTCTCAAGACGACTGATGAGTCGACGTTTGACGGTCGCCTCCTTTGCCATCAGTGCGATATGACGGACATCATGACCACTATCGCGTAACGTTCCGATGATTTCCTGAAAATACTCCGGATTCGTCAAGGTCATCGGCACGATGATCCGGGCATCCTCTGTATTGAGCTGTTCGAGTAGTTGTCGATTGAATGTTCGCCAAAGCGGTTCATCCTGAAAATCGTCTTTATTTTCCGGCAGTTGCGCTCGTAAAAAATAACCCGTCTCTTCCGGGTCAAAGATATATGAGCCACTCCAGCGTTGTTGTAACCCAGTTGCTGCTGTCGTCTTACCGACGCCAAACGTACCGTTAATCCAGATGATCATTATAGTTTCCTCCACTCTGTTTTCTGTTTTACTATACTGAAAAACAAGAAGACAAGTTTCAATCGGTTACAAAAAAAACCACTCTGCTTTTAAACAGAGTGATCAACCATATAACCATGTAATTAAAAACGGTGCGAGCACACTAGCACAAACTGCCGTCAAGACCATCGTCAACAGTCCGACCGCCCCCTCGCGTTGATCGAGACTCATCGATTTCGTCGCACCCATGACGTGAGCAATCGATGCGAGTCCAACTCCGCGACTGACGAAATGCCGAATCTTTAAGCTCGTCATTAATTTAGGACCGACGATCGATCCCGTCAATCCGGTTAGTAAAACGAATGCTGCCGTCAGCGTCGTCGTACCACCTGCTTTTTGAGAGATCGCTAAGGCGACGGGTAAGGTGACCGATTTCGGTAATAATGCGAGGTTCGTCGTCCGCTCCAGATGAAGCAATAGACCAAGTAATAAATCAGAGCTCATGGCAATACATGTTCCAAGCAAGACACCCAGTCCGATTTCTGGTAAAAAGCGCCGAACGTGATGCCGGACTCGGTAGAGCGGAATCGCAAATGCCGTAATCGCTGGTCCAAGCATCTTCGATAGATACTGACCACCTTGCATGTATTCTGCGTGTGAGACCCCAGAATAGACGAGAATTAAAATCAGAACTGCCGTTACCGTCAGGATTGGTAACGTCCAGACACGAGGATGACGTTGATAGATGAACATTGCGATACTAAACAATGCAATGGACAGGATGATCCAAAACAGTGCCTCATTCATGTCGTGTCACCGCCTCTTTCCGGTGTGCTAGTCGATCAACGATATAGGCTGATCCAACTAACGTCAGCAGACTACTAACGACGACGATCAATACGACCTGTAAACCGGACGCCCGGAGAAATGCCGTATAATCCATGATTCCGGACAATGCTGGAACAAAGAATAGTGGCATGACGAACAGAAGAAATGTCCCGCCCCGTTCAACGGCAAAGAGCGGAATCAGGCGACTTTTTAACGCCACATATAAAAGAATCAAGCCGATGATGTTACCGGGTAATGGTAACTCGAAAGTTTTACTCACCCAGTCCCCACTGAGCGAAAAACAAAAAATGAGTGCGATTTGAGCAATGATTTGAATAATACGCATAACGCGTGAAAGCATGATAAAGGTCCCCTTGTTAACAGTTTCAGGCTTTATTATCCGCCTCTTTTCCTCAACAATCAATGAAATCTAGTTAATCAAGTGAAGTAACCGTTCTCATGAAAATCTATACCTTTTTTGTATTAGCACAAACAAAAACTAGTCAGTCGTGTATCAGTACAATAAATGAGTCGAGACGAATGAAAAAAGTCTGACTCCAAAAAAAGAATGACGCGTCTTTTCACGCACTTTCCTCAGGCGAGACACAAGCCGGTTTTTCCTGCTTTATTCAAGCAGGAAAGCGGGTCTTGTTTGTCTCTGAAGCGCATAAATGCGCTTTTCCTGTAGGAGTCGCGTGTGACGCGTCATTCTTTGTAGAAGCTGACTTTTGAGTCAGCTCCCTTTTCTGTAATCTAAGACAACTGAACGGTATCGTCTATTTCTATTACATGACTCGTTTGAATAGCTTCTCAAGTTCATACGTCGTCCATTCGATGATGACCGGACGTCCGTGTGGACATGTGAATGGCATCTGTGTTTGAGCCAAATCGGCAATCAATCTGCGCATCATCTCCTCGTTCAGTGGATGATTCGCTTTGATCGATTTCTTACACGCCATCATGATGGCAGCGTCTTCCCGGTACGTCTCAAGATCGATTTTTCGTTTCATCAACGCTTCATCGAGTAACTCCTGAATTGTCTCTTCCTGGCGATGGGACGGGAACCACGTCGGAACTTCTCGGACGATAAAACTTTGTGGACCAAACGCTTCGAACTCGATCCCGACGTCCTTCAGTAACGGAAGGACTTCATCCATTCGTTTCATGTCGTCCGACGAAATTTCAAATGTGTAAGGAAGCAATAATTGCTGACGTTGCTCCGGTGGTCGACCGAACATGACTTTATACGTCTCGTATTTGATTCGCTCCTGCGCCGCGTGTTGATCAATCATATACATCCCGTCTTCTCCGGCACAGACGATATACGACGAATGAAGTTGACCGATGACGTCTAAATGTGGGAAACGTGGACGTGCAGGCTGCTCTTGATGGACAGGTTCCTCTTCTACTGAAACACTCGGTTCGTTCGGTGCGAACTCCGTTGGTTCGAATTCCTCTTCTCCGAACGGTAACGTCTTTTCCTCAGGAGGTCGCTCGTCTTGCGTTTTTTTCGGTATCGGATAATTCCAGACTGCTCGTGAAGATGTTTCTTCAACTGGCTCCGCGACGTAAGAAAAATCGAGCTTTTCTTGACTACTCGGATCTTTTTTTGGTTTTGATGGTGTCACTTTCGGAATCAACGTCTCTCGGCTGAGCGTCATCTTGATCGTCTCCTGGATCAGTTGGCACAGTTCCATCTCTTTTGAGAGACGGACTTCCCGTTTCGCCGGGTGGACGTTGACATCAATCAGGAGCGGGTCCATCTCCACCTCGATGACGGCAATCGGATAACGCCCGATTGGCAACAACGTATGGTAACCGTTCAAAACGGCTTGCGTCAGGGCAAAGTTTTTGACCGAACGTCCATTGAGAATCAACGTGATGTAATTCTTCGAGGCACGGGTCACTTCCGGTTTGACGAGATGACATGTCAATTGATAGTCGGCGTTTGATCCTTTCGCAATCAATGTCCCTTGGATCGTTTGATGACCGTAGACACTCGCAAGTGCTTGCCGGACGTCTCCTGATCCATTCGTCTGGATTAGTGTTTTTCCTTCATGCGTTGCCCGGAGTTTGACCTCTGGATGGGCAAACGCCATTCGGTTCAAGACGTCCGTAATCGCGGCAAGCTCCGTATGTGTCGTCTTCAAGTATTTCAGACGGGCCGGTGTATTGAAGAATAGATTTTCAACCGACAGTTCCGTTCCACGATTCATCGCTGCCGGTGTCCGGTTAATGACCGTACCGTACTCAAGTGTCACTTGAATCCCTTCCGAGTCCTCGCGTTTTGTCTTCAACGTCACTTTACTGACGGATGCAATCGAGGCAAGTGCCTCTCCGCGAAAACCAAGTGTTTTGATCCGGAACAAATCATGCTCGTCCTTGATCTTACTCGTCGCGTGACGGACGAAAGCCAGTTCGGCGTCATCCGGATAAAATCCATGTCCGTTATCGCGAATCGTCATCCGCTTCATTCCCGCTTCTTCAAGCTCGACATCAATTTGCGTCGCACCAGCATCAAGCGCATTCTCGACCAATTCCTTAACGACTGATGCGGGACGTTCAACGACTTCTCCAGCCGCGATCCGGTTCGCTAAACTATCGGATAATTCGCGAATGATTCCCACTGCATTCTCCTCACTTTCTCGCTTCAGATTGTAGACGATATAGCGTATTCAGTGCTTCAAGTGGCGTCATGTTGATCAAATCAAGACTAGCCATCGTCTCACGTAACGGATCCGCTTCTGAGAACAGACTGAGTTGATCGATTTGCTCCTCCTGAACAGGGGCTTTAACAGGTGCCGTGACCGGAACAGGCTCTGCCTGCTCGAACTCAGACAAGAGGACTTGCGCCCGCTCAATCAAACTGTCTGGTAAATCAGCAAGTCGCGCGACGTGAATCCCGTACGATTGATCGGCTTTTCCATCGCGTACTTCATGCAAGAAGACGACGCGTCCATCTTGTTCGACAGCACGGACGTGAACGTTTGCTAGTCGATCAATCGATTCCTCGAGCACCGTCAATTCATGATAATGCGTCGAGAACAACGTTTTCGCTCCAACATGACTTGCAATGTATTCAACGATTGCTTGCGCGAGTGCCATTCCGTCATACGTCGACGTCCCTCGCCCGATTTCATCAAGCAAGATCAACGACCGGTCTGTTGCGCGCGTCAACGCTTCTTGTGTTTCGACCATCTCGACCATGAATGTCGACTGCCCACTGACTAGGTCATCCGCTGCCCCAATCCGCGTAAAAATTTGATCGAAAATCGGGAGTTCCGCTTGAGCGGCTGGTACGAACGAGCCGATTTGATGCAGTAAAGCGATCAAAGCGAATTGTCGCATATAGGTCGATTTACCGGACATGTTCGGTCCAGTGATCAACAGCATCTCGCGTCCTTCGTTTAATGTGATTCCGTTCGCGACGTATTCACCGCGCGGTAAGACTGTCTCAATAACTGGGTGACGTCCTTGCTGAATATTGACCGTTCGTCCCGACGTCGTGGTTGGTCGGACGTAGTCGTGTGTCTCAGCGATCTCCGCGAGTGCAACGAGGACGTCGAGTTCTGCAATACGACGACTAACCCGTTGTAAGCTTTCGATATGTGTTTTGACTTCGTCACGCACTCCGCAGAAGAGATCGTATTCGAGTGTGACACTTTTTTCTTCCGCACCTAAGATCAGCGCTTCTTTTTCTTTTAACTCCGGTGTGATATAACGTTCAGCATTGGCGAGCGTCTGCTTCCGTTCATACCGTCCTTCCGGTAAGAGTTTCGCATTCGCACGCGATACCTCGATGTAATAGCCGAAGACGCGGTTGTAGCCAATCTTCAACGTCTTGATCCCTGTAGCTGCCCTCTCGCTTGCTTCAAGCGTCGCAAGCCATGTCTTCCCGTCTTTTGAGGCAACGAGCAACTCGTCGAGGTCTGGTGAATAACCGGACTTGATCATGCCACCCTCTTTTGTTGAGATCGGTGGTGCTTCGACGAAGGCACGATCGAGTAAATCGCTCAATTCATCGTGCGGATTGAGTCCGAGGCTGAGTTGACCAAGACGTTCGCTCATCATCTCCTCAAGCGCTGATTGGATACGCGGAATCAGCCGTAACGTCGACTTCAATTGAACAAGATCGCGAGCGGATGCTGTTCCGTAACCGACTTTTGCGACGAGTCGCTCGAGATCATAGACCTCGCGTAATGTATCTTTTAATTGCTGACGTTCGAAATAGTGTTGCAACAGTTCCTCAACAGCGTCGAGTCGTTCCGTGATAACGCGTTCCGATAACAACGGTTTTTCTAGCCAACGTTTTAGCATTCGTCCACCCATCGCTGTTCCCGTCACGTCAAGTAAACCGAGCAACGAACCTTTTTTGTCCCCTGTCCGTGCCGAGCGGACGAGTTCAAGGTTCTTGACGGTATTCGGCTCGAGCTGCATGAAATCACTCGCTTCATAGACAACAGCGGGCTGCAGATGCGTCAATGCTCGTTTCTGTGTATCGTGCATGTAGGCATAGAGTACTGCAAAAGCTTCCGCTTGCGCTGTATCAATTGCGCGATCCCCGTGCGGATGCGATTCGCGCCGCGAACTGCGCGTCAGTGGAATCCGTAAGTGCGCAAGCGCCGTCTCGTGTTCCTCTGTCGTGACGATGATCTCGCGTGGCAGGATGATACTCAGTTCCTTAACCACACCATCGAGTGTCGCAACGCTTGTTAAGGCACTCTCACCTGTCGAGACATCACCACGAGCAATCCCAAAACGACCGTCCTGTTCGACGACCACGACTAAGTACCGATTCTCTTTTTCCGTCAGGGCGGACATCAACGTTCCCGGTGTGATGACTTGAATGACCTCGCGTTTGACGAGCCCTTTCGTCAACTTCGGGTCTTCTACTTGATCGCACAGTGCTACTTTATAGCCGCGTTCAATCAGCTGTTCGATGTAGCTGTTCGCTGCGTGATGCGGTACACCGCACATTGGAATCGGATGCTCGGCGTTCTTCCCGTTTTTTGCCGTCAGTGTCAATTCCAGCTCATGGGCGACCTTTTTGGCGTCATCAAAGAATAATTCATAAAAATCTCCGAGCCGATAAAACAGAAAAGCGTCCGGATAATCCGCCTTGATCGAGAAGTATTGTTTCATCATCGGAGTGTTGTGTACTGCTTCCATTCTTCCACCTCATTCGTAGAAAAAGCCGACGGATGTCCGTCGGCTTTTCGTTCATTTCGTGATTAGTAGCCGCAACCGCCGCTTTTGTTTTCTGCTTCCATGCCGCTACCTGTCTTACCAGCGAGAACATCTCCGTCCGTTGCTTCGATGATTTGATCCGTAATCCCGTTCGAGATCGTCACCGTGATGTATTGGAGAAGCCCGTTCACTTCTTCTTGCGTTTCCTGGAACTGTTGGACGACAGGCATCTCATCGAGCTCAGCGAACAATTTATCGAGTTTCGCTTCAACACGTGCGAGTGCTTCTGTTTTGCCGTAATGTTGGCAGTTCACTGCCTCTTTTTGAAGGAACTTGATTTGTTTCATCATCTTTTGGACTTTTTCATTTCCATTGATGTTAGCTTCTGCCGCTTTAAATCGTTCTACTTCCTGTGTCTCAGAAATCATTTTGGCGATTTCATTGGCTTTTTCGATGATTTGTTCATCTGTATACATCCACATTCGTCCCCTCTATCGTTAGCGAACACGTCGCTTCCCTTAGCATTTTGAACGATTCCTCGTTCTGTCGCATTCATTATACCGTTCTCGCGATAGAGTGACAAGAATAGTTCCTTATTCGATTGAACGCCATAACAGATAGGCCGCGTGACTGCGGACAGGAGCAAATTCTTCAGCTAAGCGTGTTGCTTCCTCTACCGTTGGTCGATACCCAAGTAACTGTTCGAAAGCACGTAAAATCCCGATGTCTGATGCCGGAAATAAATCCGGACGACCGTACCCAAACATTAAGACGTTTTGAACCGTCCATGGTCCTACTCCTTTTAATGCAATCAATGTCTCGGCGATTTCTGCGTCGACCGCTGCCGCTAAGGCGTCATAATCGATGTCTGCCTTTGCTACACCCAGTAGATAATCGACTTTACGTCCTGATAGTTGTAAGGCCAGCAAATCTTCTCGCCGCGCTACCGCTAATTGGCGCGGCGTCGGCGGTAAGATGATCCCGTCCTGAACCGTCCCGAACGTTCGAAAAACGCGTTCCGTCAACGTATGGGCAAACGATAGATTAATTTGTTGATGAATGATTGAACGGATCAGCGCCGTGAAGGGCGAATGGTCAAGCACGAGTCGTTCGTTCCCGAATCGTTCAACGATCGCGTGTAACGACGTTGCCTTAAGACCTTTCGCCGGATTCGGTTCACTGAGTCGAAAGCGCCGCTTTAATTGCGCTAATACCGCCGCTTGTGGTCCTGTCCCGTCGACCCGCAACGTCCAGGCGTCAACCGCTTCGACTGTCGTTAGATACGCCTGTTCTTCGATGAACACCGGAACGACGAGACGTCCTGCGCGCTCAACTTGCAATGGATCTTCTGTCAAACGAGAGACGACTCCTTTAAAATCAAATGCTTCCGGCAATATCAGATCATACGTCCACCGACTCATCCGACGAACACCTTAATCGCACCGAGAATCAGACCAATGATGAATCCACACAAAGCTCCGTTAACCCGGATCCACTGTAAGTCACTGCCGACCTTATCTTCAATCATATGAATCAACGTTTCGGTATCAAAGCGGTTTAAGTTCTCACGGACCAGTCCACCGATTTTTTGATGATTTTGTTCGACAAAGCGAACGAGTTGTTCCTTCATCCACTGATCACTGCTATCTTTAAACGTTGGATGCTGTTCCCAGTCGTCTAAAGCACGCGATAACATTGGCATCGCCCGTTCCGTCCAGAAGGCATCTGACGTCAAGTAGCGCTCGAGTTCAAGTAATCCGGCGTCATACGCACGTTCAATGACTGGAGTAAAGTCAAACCGGTCGACTTCGCTTGCCTTCCAGGCATCGATTTTTGCAAGGCGCTCTTCATCAATCGACAACTGTGCCAGATTACGACGCAGATGATCGAGAATCGCTAAACGATTCGGGTGATGGACTTGTCGCATATCTTGAATGACCGTCAACAAAACGCCTTGAATGACAAGACTGAGTTTTTCTTCTGAGTAAACTTTTTGCACAGTGCGTGCCGTCACCCGCAAGAACGTATTCTTTTCTTGATCAATCATCGCTGTATAAGCGAGACGTCCGATTTGTTCGCGGATGATCGGATCTTCAAGCAATCGTTGTCCATAACCGAGTAACTGATCCATCAACCACTCGTCGAGTCGACGTTCCTCATTCAACTCCATCGCGCGGATAGCCAGCCGTTTTGATGGATAATCTTTAATCGTCTCCGTCACGCGTGTATTCGCGAACTCAAGAATTGCATCTTTCGGCAACTTCCGAATCAGACCGATCATGAGTTCGGTGACGGTCGCACGAAAAGCAGGCAGAACAAGAATCGAGCGTAAGATTTTGATGACACGATCGGCAAGCGTCATATGCTGTAGTTTCGCGACGATGCTCTCTTTATTGAGCAAATCCGTCTCGAGCATGTGAACGATTGATTCAATGACCCGTTCCCGATTTTTCGGTAACAAATTCGTGTGGGGAATCTTTAAGCCGAGTGGATGGCGAAAGAGCGCCGTGATCGCGAACCAGTCGGCAATCCCACCGACGAGTCCTGCTTCAAAGCCACTCTGGAGCCAGAAGACCCAGGCATTTTCTTTAAATGGCAATGAGACGACGAATCCGACCGCCATGAAAATCAACGAGACGGTCGCAAGCCGCCGAGTCGATGTTTTAGGTTGTTCAAGTGATGACACATCGTTTCCTCCTTCAACTGAGTCACTTATCTACCTTACGAATCGAAATCAGATTAGGTTTCGACACGAAAGAGCCCCAGTCATCGACTGGGACTCTCTATGTACTTAAAACGTGTATTCACCAAAACGGTCGCCATCCCATGTCGCGGTTGCCGTTGAGACAAAATAAACTAGTCCGTTGCCGAATGTATTTTCCATTAATGAAACGAGTTGTTGCCCGTTCGTTTGCTCGACGAACGCTAATCGTACTTCTTCTTTCCCTTGATAAATCCGTTCATAGACACTTAAACCGCGTGCATTGAGGAATGTCCGCGCCGACTCGAATTGAATCGGACCAACTTCAGGTCGTCGTTCCTGAATGAACGACTGACATTTTTGCTCGAACGTCTCCATGGTCTTTCACTCCTTCTCTCTTTCTCTTCATGGATATCATGTTCCCGACTCTTCCTCATCATAATCCTCAAATGTGAAAAAAGCGACAGCTGCGTCGCTTCTTTCATCATTTTACAACGATTTCTCATATTCTGACGCCAAACTGTCGAGCAACATGAATCGCTGACGTCGTCGCTCCAATCGTCCCTGCACCAGGGAAGATTGTGTCACCAATCGCAAACAATCCGTTGATCCCTGTTCGAAACGGTGCTGCGAACAGCAGACTCGTACTCGGGCGCTGAGGATAGCCGCCAACTCCACCGTCCGGACGGAACGTATAACGAACCCACGCCCCCGGTCCACCCGGATGCCGTTCGATTGCCTGCTGCTTAAAGCCAGGAAATTGTTGTTCAAGAATGACTTCGAAAATCGCGGACATCGTCTCGACTTGTTCCGCGTACCGTTCCCGATCCGTCTTATCAAAGGCACCAATCGAAACATGACATGACATCGTCAGCGTCCGTTGACCGACCGGTGCGCGTAACCGATCATCGGATCGAGAAAGAGAGATGAAGGCATGACCGGAAGGCAAGGATGGATCATGGACTTGTCGAAACGCTTCGTCCGAAACGATGATTGATTCTGGAATCGCCGCGTAATACGTAAAGGTTGCCCACTGCTGTAATTTTTCTTGACGTCGATACGTCCGCTGTAATGTCTGTTGCATATCCGTACTGACGACTTCCCGGATACCTTCAAGTGGAACTGCACAGATGACGTCGTCTGCAATCATTAGTCGTCCTCGACGGTCTTCAATCAAAAAACCATCCGGCGTTTTGCGAATCGAGGTGACTTTTCGTCCAAGTAAACATGCCGCACCATTTTCCTCAGCTGTCTCTTTCAATTGTTCAGCAAGTCGGTATAAGCCACCCGGAACGTAATAGGCACCTTCATGATAAATCGATAAGGCGACTGCTCCGAGTAAGGCAGAAGCTTCCTGACCTGTCTGCATGCTGTCGAGCAAGATTCCGTCAATCACTTGTGCGAACAACGTATCTGCTAGTTGATGCTTCCGTAAGAGATGACCAATCGTCATCGGGAAATACGGTAAGAGGACCGCACTTTTCGCATGACGGATTAATCGTCGTACGTCAGAGAAATCTTGGAGTGGCAATGCCGGCAGTTCTGCCATCAAGGGACGAATTGCCTCATGAATCTGCTCGATCTCAGCGAAGAAGGCATGAATGGATGGTGCCTGCTCTGGAAAATGTGACATCAACTCAGTCAGAAAAGTATGACGATCCTGATAATAATGAATTGTATGTTCTCCAACCCGAATCGTCATGACGACGTCGAGCGATTCGACGCGATGCGTCACTCCGAGATGGTCGAGAACGCGGGCATGAATCCCACCTGGCTCGAATCCCATTCCGAGCGTCGCCCCTACTGGGTAGGTCAGCTCTCGGCGTGTGAACTTTCCAGCTGAACCTCCCCATTCGCGGCTTCCCTCAAGTACCGTGACGGCATGCCCTTCTTGTGCGATCAGTGCAGCAGCCGTTAGACCAGCGATTCCTCCTCCGATGATGACGATATGTTTCAAGGTGACTCCTCCTCCGTGACCCGATTTTCTTTAAACAGGAAATTGCGGATTTCGCGGAAGACCGGCTCCCGGCGATGAATCGTAAAGTGATCATACTTATAGGATTTCGTCTGAATGTTGTCGGTATAGTTCTCGAGTGCAAACGAACTATTTAAGGAAATCAGATTGAAGTCGCCCCCTTTAGCACCAAACGAATAGACGAGTACGTCACGGGGCCACGTCTCAAGACGTTGTGTTAAATTGTTCATCGCTGCCGATCCTTTTGCAAGATCGCGAAGCGCAGGACTGTTTGTGTTCGTTCCAAGTGGCGCGAGCGTCAATCCGAGCTTCGCATAATCAGATCCAGCAATCGGTGAGTCGAGCGTCACGACTTTCCGGACATGATATGGCATTTCCTCTTGCACCGTATAGGCGACAACATCGACACCACCCATACTATGTCCAACAAGCTGGATATCAGCAAAGGTCGCTTTTTGCTTCACATCATAAGCGGCAATCGCCGCATTTAACCATTTCTGTTGGTCGGCAAGACTTGCCTCATCATCCGCAAAGACGATTCGGACGAGTGGGTAACCGGTCGGTGAAGGTTTCACGATACAGGTCGCTTTCCCTGAACGCGTCACGTCGCATCGCCCCCCGTCATCCGCAACTTTCTTATTCGTGAAGTTCTGAATCATCGGAACGAACGTCCGCTCTGTCCCAAACAATCCATGAACGAGAAATGTCGGCACGATTTCGCTCTTTCCTTGCGTGATGATTTGACGGGTGGGTGGTGGAGCACTCGATGTATCTTCTGCAAACAGCCACCACGCTCCTCCACCGACAATCAAACAGACAAGAAGTGAGATGCTGATCGTCTTCAACTGTTGTCGTCGGAGTTTACGGACACGATGGAAGACCCAGTAGAGGAATAATCCGACACCAATCAACAATACGATGCCGGTAATGATCCAACCAGTCGGGTTCGGCACATAAGCAATCAATTGTAGCTGGTTCGCTTTTGTCCCGTATAATTTCCATGACACATCATGATAATTCGACCAATCAATTTTTTCACCGTTTTGGAGTCCAATCACTTTTGGACCGTGGAGCTTAATCTCAATATCCGCCTGACGAATATAACGATCGGCGAGTTTCTTGACTTGACCCGTCGGTTGATAGCCTTTGATGTTCAGGCGATCGATACTGAGGTCGATGTTCGTGTCTAATCGGTACGTATCAAACCAAAACCCGTCTGATTTTTTCATGTCGAACTTCGTATCAGGTGGAATGAGAATTCCTCCGATTCCCGTCTTCCATTCGTCCTTGATCGACGTCATGTCCTTGAAGTTCGCAAATGTCTTCTGCATCCGGATGCCTTCGTAGTCATCCTTCGTCTTGAACGTCTTCGCCGAATAACCATTCTTCTCTGCCTGTTTGACATAACTATTCCAATTGGGATTCAGATTCAATAAACGCGCAACCGGATGTTCCTTTGCGGCATATGTCGTCTTTAAGGTGACACTCTGATCGGTATGAATCGTCGCGTCGTATTGGATGCGAATACAACCCCCAAGGAGCAGTGTCAGCATCAAAAATGAGAGCAATATCCCTTTTTTCTTTGTACTCATTAGGTCACATCCTTTCCGCACTTATTATTCCCTATCTCGCAAAAGTAAAAACGGTCAACTTTGATTCTGCTGTCAGGACGCACAGCAGGCAGCGGGTCGACGACCCACTGCCTGAAAGTATGCGAACGACGTTCGTTCGTGATTAGCATTAACCAATCAAGTTTAATTCACGACCGACTTTTTCGAATGCTGCAAGAGCTGTCGTTAAGTCTTCGCGTGTATGTTCAGCCGTCACGATTGTCCGAACACGTGCTTTTCCTTTTGCAACGGTCGGGAAGGCGATTCCTTGAGCAAAGACACCTTCTTGACGGAGGCGATCGGATAATTCGTGACAACGCGCCTCATCACCGACGATGACCGGTGTGATCGGTGTCGTAGACGTCCCGATATCGAATCCAAGATCCCGTAATCCTTGTTTGAAGAATTCCGTGTTTTCCCACAGACGATCAAAGAGGACCGTTTCTTCTTCCATGACACGAAGTGCTTCCCGGTTTGCTTCAACGACTGCTGGTGGATGTGATGTCGAGAATAAGAACGGACGCCCTTTATGGATCAAGTAATCTTTGACGTGTTGTTCACACGCAACGTATCCACCGAGAACTCCGATTGCTTTTGAGAGTGTACCGACTTGCAAGGCAACACGACCGTCAAGACCGAAATGATTGACCGTACCGCGTCCTGCTTTCCCAAGAACACCTGAAGCGTGCGCATCATCGACCATGACGAGCGCGTCATACCGCTCGGCTAATTCAACGATTTCTGGAAGTGGTGCGATGTTCCCATCCATCGAGAAGACACCGTCCGTGACGACGAGGCGCGTCCGTGCGTCTTGTGTTTCTTGTAATGCCGCTTCGAGATCCGCTAAGTCAACGTGGTTGTAAATCCGACGTTTTGCTTTCGTCAGACGGATTCCGTCGATGATCGACGCATGGTTCAACGCGTCCGAGATGACGACGTCTTCAGGACCGAGCAATGCCGATAAGACACCGAGATTCGTCGCAAAACCAGACTGGAAGACGAGTGCCGCTTCCGTATGCTTGAATGTCGCGAGTTCCCGCTCAAACGCTTGGTGCATCTCGAGCGTTCCGGCAATCGTTCGAACCGATCCTGTTCCGGCACCGAACGTCCGCGCCGCTTCTGCTGCTTGTTCAGCAAGACGCGGATGTGCTGCTAGTCCGAGATAGTTATTCGATGAGAGTTGAATCAGTTCCTTCCCGTCGATCGTCACGCGGTTATGTTGCGCGCTTTCGAGTGCTACAAGGTTGCGGAACGTGCCCGCTTGTTTCATCTCTTCTAGTTCTGTTCGTAAGTGTTCAAATCCCATTAATTCGTCCCCCTTGGTTGTAATACGACTTTCCCGCATTTCCCTTGACGCATCAATTCAAATCCTTCTTCGAACCGCTCGAGCGGCAATGTGTGTGTGATCAACGGTCGGACATCGACTTTTCCGCTCGATAAGAAAGCAGAGACTTGACTCCATGTCTCATACATCTTCCGACCTGTGATGCCTTGGACACGCACGCCTTTAAAGACGACATGATTCGTCAAATCGATTTCGACCGGTTTGACCGGTAGACTGAGGATGTTGACGTCTCCACCTGCAGTCACCATCTCGAACGCTTGACGGATTGCAACTGGATGACCACTCATCTCACAGACGACATCAATCCCGTCTCCGTCCGTCATACGCTCGATCCGCTCTAAGACATCGTCATGACGTGAATCGATGACGACATCCGCCCCCATCGTCCGTGCTAGCTCGAGACGATATGGATTGACGTCGATCGCGACGACTTCCGCAGCACCGGCTGCTTTAGCGACTGAGACTGCCATCAAACCAATTGGACCACAACCGACGATTGCGACCGTTTTGGCACTGACATCACTCGCAAGGACTGTATGAACGGCATTACCCATCGGCTCTTGAATCGAAGCAATCCCTGCTGGCATGTCTTCCGGGTTGACCCAGAGGTTTTCTTCCGGCATGACGACGTATTCTGCAAAACAGCCTTGTGTGTCGACACCGATGATCTTCGTGTTCTTACAGATATGGTATTGACCACGTAGACACTGTTTACATTGATGACAAACGATATGCGTCTCAGCCGAGACACGGTCACCGAGTTTCAAACGTTTTGTACCTTCTCCGAGCTCGACGACTTCTCCTGAGAACTCGTGACCGAAGACGTATGGTGGATTGACACGTGATGCTGCCCACGCGTCCCACTCATAGATATGCACGTCCGTACCACAAATCGATGTTGCCTCAACACGAATCAAGACTTCCCCACGACTCGGAACGGGTACCGGTACTTCTTTCAGTGTTGCACCGAACCCGCGCTCTTCTTTGACGAGCGCACGCATCGTTTTCGTCGTTGCTGTCTCTTCTACCGTCGTTACTAATTTCGTCATCTTTCCCCGACTCCTTCACGGAAGTTCACATTTATTTATATGTTGTGAACTTCCAAATGTTTAGCATCCCCAAAAAACCAAACACATCTTTCCTCTATCTTACATGAATTCTGCTGCCAGTTTACCGAATGTTTCTTCATTTAACTCAAGATCCGCATAGGCGAGACCAGATTCTTGATAGCCGTCGATTTGTGACTGGTAATCAGGACGTGTCTCATCCTGATAGATCAGTCCCATGACGAGTCCGTCATGTGCATGAACCGTCTGTTTCGCAAGATCCAAATTCGACGGATCATATCCTTCGATATCGGACAACTTCGTCAAATTTTGTTTGAACCAATCATACGTATTAACCTTGTTAAATGTGACACATGGACTGAAGACGTTGATGAACGCAAATCCTTTATGTGCTGTTGCTTGCTCGATCAATTGCGTCAATCCTTTTAAGTCATTCGAAAAGCTTTGGGCAACGAATGTCGCGCCTGCTGTCAAAGCAAGTTCAACCGGTGAAACACTTTTTTCGATTGATCCTTTTGGTGTCGACTTCGTCTTAAATCCTGGTGCAGAAGTTGGTGACGTCTGACCCTTAGTCAAGCCGTAAATCTGATTGTCCATGACGATATACGTCATGTCGACATTTCGCTTAAAGGCATGGATCGTATGTCCCATTCCGATCGCGAAGCCATCCCCATCGCCACCTGACGCGATGACCGTCAATTCACGGTTCGCCATCTTGACACCTTGGGCGATTGGTAGGGAACGTCCATGAACGCCATGGAAGCCATACGTATTGATATAACCAGAAATCCGACCAGAACAGCCAATCCCGGAAATCAGTGCTAACTCTTCTGGTTCGAGACCGACGTTCGCGACAGCACGCTGAATCGCTGCTTGAATCGAGAAGTCCCCACATCCCGGACACCAGTTTGGTTTAACATCATTTCTAAAATCTTTAAAGGTTGCCATGATATACCCCTCCTACGACCTGCTCGACGACCTCTGCTGGGTAGAACGGATCGCCATTGAATTTCAGGATATGCTCGATCTTCGGTGCATATCCACAGTTCATCTGGATCAGTTTCGCCAGTTGTCCCGTTGCGTTGTACTCGACGACGATGACACGTTTTGCTCGTTCTAAATGTGGCGTGACGAGTTCGCTTGGGAATGGATGGACTTGACGGATGTGCAAGTGATCAACCTTTAACCCTTGTGCTTCGAGACGTGGCATGATTTCTTCGATCGTTCCACGCGTCGAGTTGAAACCGACGAATAAGATATCCGGGTCTTCGTGATGCTCCGTTACGAGAACAGCATTGGGTAGACGGAACGTATTCAGCTTACGGAGTCGTTTCGTCATCTGATCGACACGGTTCTTTGTCGCTTCTGACGGACGCCCTTCCTCATTGTGCTCGACACCTGTCACGTGATGGATTCCGTGCTTCATACCAGGAATGACACGTGGACTAACCCCATCTTCTGTCACTTCGTAGCGTTTGAAGTACGCTTTTCCTTCAAGCTCCGGCAAGTCCTCTTGAATCAATTTTCCACGACGAATCTCAACCCGTGACATATCCGGCGTTTCGACGGATTGTTTACCTAACGACAACATCAAATCCGTCAATAGAATGACGGGGCACTGATATTCTTCCGCGATGTTGAAGGCTTCTGCTGCATCGTAGAACGCTTCTTCAACTGTTGACGGCGCAAGAACGACTTTTGGAATCTCTCCGTGCGTGCTGTAGATCATCGCCATCAAGTCCGACTGCTCTTGTTTCGTTGGTAGACCTGTTGACGGACCACCCCGTTGTGTATCGACGATGACGAGCGGTGTTTCTGTCATTCCAGATAAGCCGATTGCTTCCGCCATCAGCGATAGTCCTGGACCAGCAGATGCTGTCAAGGCACGGACACCCGCATAGTTGGCACCGATTGCCATCGTCACCGCTGCTAGTTCGTCTTCTGTCTGGACGACGGTTCCGCCGAACTGCGGTAATTTCTTAATTAAGTATTCCATGATTTCAGATGATGGTGTGATTGGGTAAGCCGCCATCAAACGTGCTCCACCAGCAATTGCACCAAGAGCAATCGCATCGTTTCCGATCATGAACATCCGCTGTTTCCCGTCTGCTGGATCTAAGACGAATCGCTCACCATCTCCTGCAAGAGCTTCAAATGCCGCTGCGCCTTCGCGAATCGCCGCTAAGTTTTTCTCGACCATTTCTGGACCTTTTCGTCCGAAAATCTGTTCGACGACGGCTTGGAAACGCTCCGGTGCAATCCCGAGAATCGCACTTGATGCACCGATTGCGACCATGTTCTTCATTAAAGCCGTACCGAGATCAGCCGCGATTTCCGTAAATGGGATCGCATACAATGAGGCACGTGCTTCATCTGGATTCGTCGGATTGAATTTCGCATCTGCGATGATGATGGCTCCTTGACGTAACTCATGGAAGTTGACGTCGATCGTCTCTTGATCGAACGCGACCAAAATATCGAGATCATCGGAAATCGTTCGGACTTCCTGTGTGGCGACACGAATCTTGTTATTCGTATGCCCTCCCTTGATACGTGACGAAAAGTGACGGTAGCCATATAAGTAATAGCCGAGTCGATTCAAGGCAATCGCAAAGATTTCGCCTGTTGATTCGATCCCTTCTCCTTGCTGACCGCCAACTTTCCATGATAACTGATTATACATCGACGTTCGCTCCTTCTCTGTCCCCTGAAATGATAGTTCTCTCTATCCTCCCTCATGATACCGATTTACCGGAAGTAGTACAATGCTCCCTCGATGGAAAGGTAAGAAAAATTCGCAGACGCAGCAAAAAGACCATCTACTCCAGTCGAGTAAATGGTCTACTTGCAAATAGGACCTATGTCCAATTCGTCATCGTGGTTCAATGATCAGTTTGATGGCGGTTCTCTCTTCTCCATCAATTAAAATGTCTGTGAAGGCTGGGATACAAATCAAGTCAATGCCAGAAGGAGCCACGAATCCACGTGCGATGGCGACGGCTTTGACAGACTGATTGAGTGCTCCCGCACCAATGGCCTGAATCTCGACGGAACCTCTCTCTCGAATGACACCCGCGAGTGCACCTGCTACCGCGTTTGGATTCGACTTAGCTGATACTTTCAGGACGTCCATGCGTGTACCTCCCCATCCAGAAGTGGCAATCAGTCGAAGAATACTGACTGATCCGTCAGATGAATCCGTTCAATCTTCGTTGCTTTTTTCGTTGTGTCATCGATATGAATCAAGACTCCATTAAGTTGTTCCCGTCCTTCGGCAACTTCAAACCGTGTTGGGAGCTGTGTTTTAAATTTTCGTAAGACATCTTCTTGGCGCATACCGAGGACACCATTCAATGGACCTGTCATCCCGACATCCGTGATATAAGCCGTTCCTCCGTCAAGGACACGTTCATCTGCTGTTTGGACGTGCGTATGTGTGCCAACGACGGCTTGTACTCGACCGTCGAGGTGATAGCCCATCGCGATTTTCTCACTCGTTGCTTCCGCATGAACATCGACGAAGATCGCATCAACTTTTCCTTCGACTTCCGCAATCAATGCATCGACCGTTCGGAACGGGTCTCCGAGCGGTGGTAAGAAGACGGTTCCTTGCACGTTGATGACGGCAATCTTTTTATTGCCTGCCTTGACGATCATCATCCCGCGTCCTGGAGTTCCTTCTGGATAGTTTGCAGGACGGACAATCCGATCTGCGTCGTCAATCCAGTCAAAGATGTCACGATTATCAAACGTATGGTTCCCCATCGTGATGCCGTGGAATCCGAGTTCGAGGAATTGATGATAGATCGACTTCGTGATCCCGCGTCCATGTGCCGCGTTTTCGCCGTTGACAATCATGACGTTCGGGTTATATTTTGCTTTCAAGCGTGCTGTGAATTGTTGAAGGATATGCCGACCGGGTGCACCGACGACGTCTCCGATGAATAAAATCTTCATTTGTTGTTCCTCCGTTCATTAAAAAAAGTGGCGGTCGCCCGCCACTCCACTTATTTCGCGTATTCGACTGCTCGTGTTTCCCGAATGACCGTGACCTTGATATGTCCCGGATAATCGAGTTCTTCTTCGATTTTTTTCCGGATGTCACTCGCCATCTTGTGAGCCAGTACATCATCGACGACATCAGGTCGAACGATGATACGGACTTCACGACCCGCTTGGATCGCAAATGATTTTTCGACACCGTCGAACGATTCCGAGATTTCCTCGAGACGTTCGAGACGGCGGATATAACTTTCGAGTGTCTCTTGACGTGCACCTGGACGAGCGGCAGATAAGGCATCCGCTGCTGCAACCAAGACGGAAATGACAGATGTCGCTTCCGTATCCCCGTGGTGGGATGCAATCGCGTTGATGACAGTCGGATGCTCTTTGTACTTCGTACCGAGCTCGACACCAATTTCAACGTGACTGCCTTCGACTTCGTGGTCGATCGCTTTCCCGATATCATGTAGAAGACCCGCACGCTTCGCAAGCGTGACATCTTCTCCAAGTTCAGCTGCCATCATACCCGCAAGGTGGGCAACCTCAAGTGAGTGATACAGGACGTTCTGTCCGTAACTCGTACGGTACTTCAAGCGACCGAGAATTTTGACAAGGTCCGGATGAATGCCGTGAATCCCGACATCATACGTCGCTTCTTCCCCAATTTCTCGAATCCGCTCGTCGACTTCACGACGGGACTTGTCGACCATCTCTTCAATACGGGCCGGGTGAATCCGACCATCTTGAACCAATTTCTCGAGCGCCATTTTAGCGACTTCGCGTCGAATTGGGTCAAAACCAGACAAAATGACGGCTTCAGGCGTATCATCGATGATCAAGTCGATCCCAGTCAAGGTCTCGAGCGTACGGATGTTGCGGCCTTCCCGTCCGATGATCCGACCTTTCATCTCATCGTTCGGTAAGTTGACGACCGATACAGTCGTCTCTGCGATATGTTCAGCGGCGAACCGTTGAATCGCAAGTGACAAGATGTTACGTGCTTTCTTGTCGGCTTCTTCTTTTGCTTTTTGTTCGATTTCTTTTTGAAGAATGGCTGCGTCATGTAAAGCAGCCTGTTTCGTCTCATCCATGATGATCGTTCTTGCCTCGTCTTGCGATAAATTCGCGACGCGGACAAGCTCTTGACGTCCCTGTTCATACAGGTCCTCTACTTTGCGCTCTAGTTCTTCAGCTTGATGCTTCCGTTTCGCGATCTCTGCATCACGTGTATTGATTTGATCTTCCTTACGGTCGATAGCGTCAACACGGCGATCGAGTGTCTCTTCTTTCTGGAGCAACCGGGCTTCTTGTTTCGCTAGCTCTTGGCGACGTTCACGCAATTCTTTTTCCACTTCGTTACGAAGTTTGAATGCTTCATCTTTCGCTTCGAGTACTGCTTCTTTTTTCGTTGCCTCAGCTGATTCACGCGCACGTTCAACGATTTTGTTCGCTTCCGTTTCTGCGCCTTGAATTTTCGCTTCTGCAATCGATTTTCGCAAGAAGTAGCCTACGATGAATGCGATCAGCAAAGTGAGGAGAAGTATGACAATCCAAGTCAGTGTACTCATGGGTTCACCTCCCCTTTGCAAGGTGTTTCTTAGTTCATTTCGGTATTTCATCGAAGCTGTCTAAAAAACGTACATCTATATTGTAAGGATAGCACTCGTTCATTGTCAACGAACGGACGGGAAAGAATTCCACTGTTTTCCTCTTTTACACTAAAAAAGAGAGGATTCGCATACGAATCCTCTCTCAAACAGCTTATTCAGCAAATAAATCTTCTGGTTGTTCCGCTTCGAAATCAACCGGCTCTGCGCGATCAACGAGACCATGATGTTCACGAATCAAGCGTTCGACCTCTGCTGCGACTTCCGGATGCTCGACCATGTATTGTTTCGCATTCTCACGTCCTTGACCAAGACGTTCTGAGTTATACGAATACCATGCACCACTCTTTTGAACGATATCAAGGTCTGTTCCGATATCGATTAACTCACCGACTTTTGAAATCCCGAGACCATACATGATGTCAACTTCCGCTTGTTTGAACGGAGGTGCAATCTTATTTTTGACGACCTTAATCTTCGTTTTGTTACCGACGATGTCCGTACCGTTCTTCAACGCTTCCGCACGACGTACTTCTAGACGAACAGATGAGTAGAACTTCAACGCACGACCACCAGGAGTTGTTTCCGGGTTACCGAACATGACACCGATTTTTTCACGGATTTGGTTGATGAAGATAACGATTGTCTTCGACTTATTCGTTGCACCGGACAATTTCCGGAGCGCCTGACTCATTAAACGAGCTTGAAGACCCACATGTGAATCACCCATCTCACCTTCGATTTCAGCTTTTGGTACGAGTGCCGCAACAGAGTCGACGACGAGAACATCGACCGCACCAGAACGAACGAGTGCTTCCGCGATTTCAAGTGCTTGTTCCCCTGTATCGGGTTGTGACAAGAGGAGCTCATCGATGTTGACACCGAGTTTATTTGCATATGCTGGATCAAGCGCGTGCTCTGCATCGATGAAAGCTGCTTGTCCACCTTGTTTTTGAACTTCTGCGATTGCGTGAAGCGCAACCGTCGTTTTACCTGACGATTCAGGTCCGTATACTTCGATGACCCGTCCACGTGGATATCCACCTGCACCTAGGGCAATGTCTAATGTAATCGATCCAGAAGAGATTACTGATACCTTCTGATCCGCATTTTCTCCGAGTTTCATGATGGAACCTTTACCGAACTGTTTCTCTATCTGGCGTAATGCCATCTCAAGTGCTGCTTTACGATCACTCACGTAGCAGGCCTCCTTCTAATTATCTTACTGAGATTATTGTACTTCTTTTGAGACCGAATGACAAGCATTTTACGAACATTTATTCGCATACTTGCACTTTGACCATTTTTATCACTTTGGTGCTTTTTCGAGATGTTTCAGTAGAAGGAAATAGGTATCTTTAACAGCACGCAAGCGAATCATTCCTCGGTCGAACGACGGATATTGCCATTCGACGATTCGTGTTCCGTTTGTATCTGCAACAGCACAATAGACCGTTCCAACTTCTTTCCCGCTATTACTTGTCGGACCCGCTTCCCCTGTCAAGGCGATGGCAATATCAGATTGATAAAGGCTTCGTGCTCCTTCTGCCATCGCAATCGCTACCTCTTTACTGACTGCCGTATGTTCTTTTAGAAGTTCTTCCGATACTGATAGTACGGCTTGCTTCGCAGCGTCATCATAGACGACAGCGCTCCCGCGCAACACTTGACTCGCACCGCTCACATCGACGAGACCACTTGCAACGGCTCCTCCTGTCAGTGACTCAGCAAGCGACAGTGTCAATCCAGCTTCTTGATACCGTTTCAAAACGACTTCCGGCAAACTCGTCTCGCCATATCCATAAAAGTGCATGCCGACTTCAGCGAGGACATGTTGTTCGAGTTCGTCGAGCATACGATCAGCTTCTTGTTGATCGAGTGCCTTGGCTGTTAGACGCAACCGAACTTCAGCGAGTTCAGCATAAGGTGCGACCGATGGATTCGTCGCTTCTTTGATTAACGTTTCGAGCCTGTCATTTAAAGCGGACTCGCCGATTCCAAAGAAACGGAGTGTTCGCGAACGAATCGTCTCTTGACCGAAAAGATGACCGAAATGATCTTTTAAGATTTGCTTCATCTCGCGTGGTACACCTGGTAAGACGATGTATTGATGGTGTTCGGTCTGCACTGACATACCGGGAGCGAGCCCAGCATCATTGCGCAAAACCGTTGCACCATCGATGACTAACGCTTGTTTTCGTTCGTTGGTCGTCATCTCCCGTTGGCGCGTTTTTAAGAATCCTTCGATCCGCTCGTACGCTGCTTGATCCAAAACGAGATCGCGACCAAGGAGATCGGCGAGTACTTCCTTCGTCAAATCGTCCTCAGTCGGTCCAAGACCTCCTGTGATAACGAGAAGATCCGCTCGTTGTTGCGCTTGACGGAATGTTTCTTGCATCCGCTCGCGATTGTCACCGACGACTGTATGGTAATGAACGTCAATCCCAGCACTGGCTAACCATTCGGAAAGATACTGTGCATTTGTATTCGCGATTTCTCCAAGGAGGAGTTCGCTTCCGACTGCGATGATTTCTGCTTTCATGTTGATGCCTCACCTTCTTGAAGTATAAGAAAAGACTGTTCGGTATGACGAACAGTCTAAATTGATCCAACTTACATGGATTTTGTAATTAACTTAATGTTTTTCGAGAAATATTCAACACCTGAGTAGATCGTCAGGATCAGAGCAAGCCACATCGTAATATCTGCAAATGGAATATTCCACATTGCAAAGATAATATCATGTAACAAGTAGGCTGTGATCGATGTTAACTGGACCCATGTCTTTGCTTTCCCAGAGTTTCCGGCAGCAAGAACGATTCCCTCGTCAGAAGCGACGAGACGAAGACCTGTGACAGCAAACTCTCGACAGAGAATGATGACGACGATCCATGCTGCAACGAATCCAAGTTCTACAAGATAGACGAGCGCAGCAGCGACCAACATCTTATCCGCTAGTGGATCCATGAATTTTCCAAAGTTCGTTACTAATTTTTGTTTACGAGCGATATAGCCATCAAGCCAGTCCGTTAAAGACGCAATCAAAAAGATAATAGCAGCAACGAAGTGTGAGACAGGAAGTTCAGCTCCCAACACGTCCCACTGTCCCCAGTTCGGATCAATCGCAAGTACGATGACGAACACGGGAATTAATAAAACGCGTAATACTGTCAATTGATTCGGTAAGTTCATGTAACGCCCTCCTCCTTCATTTCATATGTAGATGATCATGTCATCTAAAAGAAGGCACGCCGAATTACGGCGTGTCAACTTTCTTCAAATAGATGTTTTGGACGAGAAGCGAACGGTTCAGTTTTAGTTCTTGGTCATTGACGACAATTTTATCAATCCCTTTAATCGAACCGATCCGGATCCGGATCAAGTCCGTCTTCGCGTCCTTCACGACGATCGGATTTGGATCCGAAGCGTTGATGTGATCTGGCGCAAGTGCTTTTCCTTCAAGTGATGTATCACGTACACCAACGAATGGGGATGGAGATGCGTTCTTCTTGATTTGAATCGAGACATTCATCGTATCCTTCGTCGCGACTTCATAAGTGACATCTTGACCAGATGTCGACTTCACAGCGAGTGCCTCTTTTTTAGGTTCTTCTTTTGTTTCTTCCTGCTTCGCCGGTTCTTCCTTTGGCTCTTCCTCAGTCTTCGCAGGCGCATCCGTTTCTTTACTCGGTGCGTCTCCTTGATCAATCGTCACATCATTTTGCTTCGGCTCGGACGTTTTCGCCTCTTCGTTACCGTCGAGGAACGTCTGCAAACCATAATACAGAGCAGCACCGATTGCAAAGATCAGCACGATAATGATGATGTTCGGAATCCAACGTTTCGCAACACTTTTTTTAGGAGCACTAGATTTCGAATACGTTGCTCGTCTAGATAGTTCGACGACCGGCTGCGCTTCCGGTTCCGGAAGGTCACGCTTGTAGGTCGTAAACACTTCATCAACGTCAAGACCGAGTGCTTCCGCATATGTCTTGATGAAGGCCCGGGCATAGAACGCACCCGGTAATTGATCGTAATTGCCTTCTTCAATCGCGACGATGTAACGCTTTTGAATCTTCGTCGTCGTTTGAATTTGTTCGAGAGAGACACCAAGTGCCTCCCGTTGTTCTTTTAAGTAGGTTCCGAGCTCGGTCATCGGTAACACACCTTCCATTTTTCATACTTATTCAAAGTTGAACCAATCATTTCCACCATGGGAACGAGGCAGTTCAGTCACAATGATTTCTTCAGTCGTGTTGCGTAATTCAATGATGTAATCAAAATCATCCCACGTATACTCACTTGATTTAACGAAAGCGTCCGGATGCTCGACGATCTTCGTCGCCGGTAGTCGCATAACTTCGCGCAGAATTTGCCAGTGCCGTTCATCGAAATTTCGTTGCGATACTAACGCATCGATGATATAGACATAATCACCGGTCCGCTCGTCGTCGAACAACGATGTTCGAACCGTCTGTTTGATTAACGTCGATGAAAGGAACAGCCATTTCTTATTCGCACTGACGCTTGCTGCGACGATTGATTCGGTCTTCCCTACGCGCGGCATACCACGGACACCAATTAACAAGTGACCATCCTGTTTGCACAGCTCTGCCATGAAATCGACGAGAATCCCTAAGTCTTCTCGAACGAATCGGAACGTCTTTCGTTCATCACTACTTTGATCGATATAACGACCGTGTCGAATCGCGATCCGATCACGGAGTTTTGGTTTTCGTAGTTTGATGACATCGATGGTTGACATCGTCTTGAGAATAGCGGCGAGTCGTGGAATTTGATCCGGTTGTTTCGTTTGCAGTAACATACCACGTCGTTGATGATCGACACCATTGATCGTCACAATCGAAATATGCAACATTCCCATCAACGAAGCAATGTCCCCGAGTATACCGGGACGGTTGACCTTTAATTCATATTCGAGATACCATTGCTCGAACTCACTCACGCGCCCATCCTCCTCTATCGATACGATTATCCATTCCTCATGTTAAATGATTTTTTGAAAAATGAAAAGCATTCCTGAACTGAAATTCCAATGCTTACATCCATGCACCATCTATTTTGAGGATGGCTCCCGACACATAACTCGATTCTGGTTGCACTAAGTAATGGATTGCAGAAGCAACTTCCTCCGCTTTGCCAAATCGTCCGGCAGGAATTTCGGCGATCGCCTCTACCTTTTCTTCATCAGAAAAAATTGCGTTCATCGGGGTATCGATCCATCCCGGTGTGATCGCATTGATACGTCCATGCATCGGTCCAAGTTCCTTACTGTATGCTTTGACGAATCCAAGTTGTGCCGCCTTACAGGTTGAATAGGCAACTTCACCCGCGACACCTTGTTCGCCTAACACACTACTGATGACGACGATCGCTAGCTGCGACGTGAAAGGTTTCGTCCGTGTCACCGTTTGGCTGATCCGCATCAAGGCATCGACATGGATTTTCCAAAGCTCCTGCATCGACGTTGCCGATTGATCAAGTAACAAACCACTGTAACTCGTACCAGCACAATGGACGAAAGCATCAACGACGGGTAACATCGTACAGAATGCCTGCAAGTCATTTTCATCTGCTAAGTTCGCAACTAAAATTCGATGTTCCCCCGGCCACTCCTCTATCATCCGTTCCAAAACCGCTTGCTGTCGATACGTCTGAAGCACCAAATCATGTCCGGCGACAGCGAGTTGTTTCGCTGCTGCAAGACCAATGGCGCCACTCGCACCAGTAATGAGGATTCGCATCACGCGTACGGTTTGACGATGGAAATCGCTCGATTTTCAATGGCGAACAACTCGTCGAAACGGGCTTCAATCTCTTCTTTCGTAATCGACGCAATCATTGTCGGAAGCGTGAATAGATTCGTACCAGCAAGCGCGTGACGCGAGAACTGGTTCGCGATGAACTCTGGCGAATTCAAGGCGCGGAGGAATTTCCCTTGCATCATGTTCCGCTTACGTGTGACTTCGTCTTCCGTAAAGTCAGGACGTGTTTGAAGAAGTGTCTCATAGGCGTTAATGAATTTATTTGGATCTTCCGTCTCCATCCCGAACGTTGCAAATGCAAACTCTTCTTCACTCGAGTAATCAAAGCTGAATGTATCATCAATCAGCCCATCTTCATACAGCTCTAAATAGGTCGATGATGTCTGATCGAACAGCAAGTGCAATAGCAATTCACTCGTCAACTCCCGGCGGACTTGTGCTTCACCGCGAAGTGATTCGTCTTTATAGCCAATCAATACTTTAGGTGTCTTGACGTCGAGTTCAAGTTCAAAACGTGGACGATGCACCCCATGCGGTTCTTGACCATAATCTCGCTCGATTGCTGGACGATCCGTGTAGTCTTTCTTTGCTTGATTCGCTTTGATCAATGCAAGTGTCTCTTCCGGGTCGATGTTTCCGACGACGAACAACACCATGTTCGATGGATGATAGAACGTACGGTAGCATGTGTAGAGATCATCGGCTGTGATTTGATTGATTGATTCCGGTGTTCCCGCGATATCAATCCGGACTGGATGCGATGCATACATCGATTCAATCAAACCAAAGAACAAACGCCAGCCTGGATTATCTTGATACATCTGGATTTCCTGCGTAATAATTCCCTTCTCTTTCTCAACGCTTTCCGGCGTGAAGTACGGATCTTGTACGAAATCAATCAACGTCTCAAGATTTTGTTCGATCAATGACGTCGCTGAGAATAGATACGCTGTCCGTGAGAACGATGTAAAGGCGTTTGCTGAGGCACCGAGGCGACCGAACTCTTGGAAGACGTCTCCTTTTTCTGATTCGAACATTTTATGCTCAAGGAAATGGGCGATTCCATCCGGTACCGTGACCCATTCTTCTCCTTTTTTGAATCGCTGATCAATTGAACCATAACGGGTCGTAAACGTCGCATACGTCTTTTCGTAGCCTTTTTTTTGCAACAAGTAGACGGACAGCCCGTTATCGAGCTGCTCGTGATATACCGTTTCGTCTGTATCGTGATAAGTCAGTTGTTCCATCATGCTTCACCTCGCAATAGATATACGGCATCAAGATCGATTGCCGCTGCCAATCGAACGACGTCTTCACGCGTCGCCGTCTCGATGATCTGGATCTCATCTTCAAGTGTCAGTCCACGCATCTTCGAACCATTCAACCAACCAATCAACTGGCCTGGTTGATCAAGGATTTGACGACGCGCATTAATTAACATTGCTTTCGTTTGTGTCAATTCTTCATCCGTGAACTGTCCTGCCTTCAAATCAACAAGTTGCTCTAAGATGATTTTTTCAGCACGTTCCGCTTCTTTCGTGTCGACCCCGGCATAGACGTAGAGTGCACTATTCAATGCCGCATAACGTGAAGCGGCGTAATAGGCGAGACTCTCTTTTTCACGGACATTCATGAACAACTTCGAGTGCGGGAAACCACCGAACAGACCGTTAACGATTTGCATACGGATTGAATCGGCAGATGTTGGATCGACCGCTACTCGATACCCGAGATGTAATTTGCCTTGTTTGATCGGTTGCGTTTCACTTGATCGTTTCACGCCATTGACTGTTTTTTGTGCAGGAATATAATGACTGATTTTTTCCGAGTGCGACGGCAAGAAAGATAGCGCATCTTCCATTTCGTCTTGCGTCACCTGTCCGACGACGAAGACATCAATCCGATCATCCTCAATCATCGAACGGTATGTATCACGCAAAGATGATGGGGTGATGCGCTCTAGCTCTTCGAGTGTTCCAAGAGATGGCAGTGATACGGCTTCACCTGGCGCCATCAATTCGAGAAGACGCTGTTGGGCGTAGCGCATCTTATCGTCATACAGTGAACTGATCCGTAACGCATGGAGTCGCTTTTCTTGTTTGACGAACTGTTCGCGGAAGCCACCTTCCGTCAAGTCCGGATAAAGCACCATCTGCTCTAACAACTCGAGTGCTTCTTTTAATAACGACGGATGATGGACGAGCTCTCCCCGTACGACATCAAGTTGGAATGAAATGACGTGCTCTTCTCCGAACTTCGATGCGTCCGCATAAAGACCGGCATCATATAGTGTTTCAAGTGGTTCACGTAACGCTTTCATCGACGGATAAGCAGCTGTCGATTTTTCCATGATGTACGGTAAAATCGCACGGCTTGTTAATGTCTTCGCTTCGAGCGGTGCTGAAAACGTGACAAGGATCGTCGTTGTCTTGAATTTATCGGTCGGAACGAGGTGGAAGCTCGTTCCTTCTTTTTTCCATGTGCTAAATGACTGGCTCATTACTCTCCATCCTTTCGTTTGAACACATGCGCACTGCGGACGTATTCAATATCTGCTTTTTGTTTAACCGCATTTTCATAGCGGGCTGCTGTAAAGAAGAAATCACTGAGTCGGTTGATGAACGGCAATAAGTGTGCCGCCTGAGGAACGTCGATCATCGAACGTTCGACGCGACGACAGACCGTCCGTGCCACATGCAACGTTGCAGCTGCTTCCGTTCCGCCTGGTAAGATGAATTTATCGAGTGGTGGCGATAACTCTGTCAAACTGTCGATCCAACTTTCTAAATCGACTGTCGCTTCTTGGCTTAATCGTGATGGTCGTGGTTCGACATACATCAAATCACTACCACAGTCGAATAAGGCATGTTGAATGACCGTCAATTGCTCTCGCACCTCGATCGATGATGCTTTCGTCCGAGCAAGTCCGACGAAGCTATTCAATTCGTCGAGTTCTCCCATCAAACTGATCAAACGATCATTTTTTTTGACCCTTCCACCAACGAGAGATGTTTCTCCTTCATCGCCAGATTTCGTGTAAATTTTCATTTTTCATTCACTCCTATAGCGAAAGGAAGCGACTCATAATGTTCGCTTCCTTTGTTTTTTTGGTAATCGGATTCGGAAAGTCGCTCCTTCTCCTAAGCGGCTGTCGACTTCGACTTCTCCGCCGTGAGCACGGACGACGTTCGCAACGATCGCTAAACCGATTCCTGTACCGGTCTTTCCGCGCGTCCGCGCCTTGTCCGCCTTATAGAAACGATCAAAGACAAATGGTAAGTCTTCTTCCGGAATCCCGTCACCCGAATCAATGACGGATAATGTAATGTTTTCCCTATCTTCGTCAATCTTAATCTTGATTTCACCGTTCTCCGTATAACGAAGGGCGTTACCGAGAAGATTCGTCATGACTTGTTCCATCTGATCCGGATCGGCGTCAAACTCAACGTTCGGACCAGCAACAGAGAACGTAACCTGCTTGTCTCGTCCCATCTGTTTGAATTTCTTGATGACTCGCTGTGCGAAAGAGACAGCTTCAACGGCTTCAATCCGTAACTCTTGATATCCCGCTTCCATCCGCGCAAGATCGAGTAAATCATTGACAAGACGTGACAGCCGTTGTGATTCATCGTAAATGATCGAAGCGAATTCCTTCGTCGCCTCATCACTCTCGGTCATTCCGTCGACAATCGCTTCCGAATACCCTTGCAACATGACAAGTGGCGTCCGCAATTCATGACTGACATTCGCAACGAAATCGGCACGCATCTTTTCGAGTTGTTGTGCTTCCGTCATATCACGTAAGACTGCGACTGCTCCGATTTGTTCTTCTTGTTCAAGCAACGGACTGACGATGATGATGTAAAAGCGTCCTTCACGCTCGAAGGATACCGTCATCTCCGTCTCTTCCTGCATGACCGTCTGGAATAGTTCGATCAGTTCGTCTGGAACCGGAGAACCTGCAAGGAATGCCTCTGCCGGTGGATTCGTCGCGAGGAGCTCACCTGATTTCGAGAACGTCAACACCCCGTCTGCCATACAGCGCAGAATCGAGGAAAGTAAATGCCGTTCCTTATCAAGATCCGTGACGTATTGATTGAGTTGGCTACTCATCTCGTTAAAAGCAAGTGCCAAGTCACCAATCTCATCGCGTGATCGCTGCGTCAGACTTTGATCGAATTTCCCCTCACCCGCCTCAACGACAGCTTGTCGAATCGTCCGCAGTGGTGCCGTGATCCGTGTCGAGAGGAAGAAGGCGAAGACTGTCGTCCCAATGATCGCTAATAGAACACAGAGTTGAATAATTTGACGTGCGCCTTCATTCGCTTGTTCGATGTTCGTCAATTGTTCGATCAGGTAGATCGTTCCATTGCCACTATCCGTAATGAGCGGTGCCCGGTACGCGAGTGCCGCCTTTCCATCAAAAGTCTCATAGTTCCCGATGGCCGTCTCGCCCTCTTCACCATCAATTGCTTTCCAGTTCTGCCGTTCAAGTTCCTTGATGATCCGGTTGGCTTTCGCTTGTGAGATGTTTGCTTCGACAGAATCGTCTTGGGTCTTCGCGATCAGTGTCGCGCCGTAAATATCGGTGATTTCAACAGCGGTACTCGATCCTTCCTCGATTCCGGAGTGCGCTTGAAAGACGGTCTCGACTTGTTGCCCAAGCTTTGCGAGGTGCCCTCGCTCTTGCTCGATATGAAACGAGTTAAAAAATTCAAGCAACAAGATCGTCAAGGCGATCAAGACGACTGAAACGAGTAACAAAATCGTTCCCCATAATTTGATGACAACACTTTGCAACCATTTCATCGTCAGGATGGACTATTCTCGAACTTATATCCGACACCCCAGACCGTCGTGATCATTTGAGCAGCGTTCGGTGACAAACGATTCAATTTTTCACGCAGACGTTTGACGTGCGTATCGACCGTCCGAAGATCTCCGAAAAATTCATAGTTCCAGACTTCCTTGAGTAGTTGTTCGCGCGAGAATACCTTATCCGTCTGTTTCGCCAAGAAATACAGCAGTTCGTATTCCTTTGGTGTTAAGTTGACTTCTTGGGACTCGACCGTCACGCGGTGTGCATCATTATCAATTGTTAAGTGCGGGAAGACGATGACATCTTTTGTCTTCGCATCCGTATGGAGGAATTTCGTCGCACTTGCTCGACGAAGGATCGCTTTGACGCGCAAAACGACTTCACGTGGACTGAATGGTTTGACGATATAATCATCTGCCCCCATCTCAAACCCGTGAACACGGTTCGTCTCTTCGCCTTTTGCCGTCAACATAACGACAGGCGTTGCTTTTGTTTTCCGCAGTTCTTCACAAACTTGCATCCCGTCCATCTTTGGCATCATCAAGTCGAGGAGAATGACATCGTATTCTGTCTCAAGCGCCATTTCAAGCGCCGTCTCTCCATTGTCTGCTTCCTCGATCGTGAAATTTTCCCGCTCCAGATACATCTTCAACAGGCGACGAATCCGTTCTTCATCGTCGACGACTAAAATACGTGCTTCTTCTGACATGCTGTCTCCTCCTATGAACTAAACTCTACTCCTCTATCCTACTACTCTTTTAGTATACTATGAAACGAAAAGAATGGCTTGCTCTGGCTGATTTCTCCGAAAAGAGGCATATTGATGAAACAAATACGAAAAAGCAGCGGACTGTTTTCAGAGCCGCTGCTTTCTTTTTCTTATGCGTAAGAGTGTAATCCTGCTACGACAAGGTTAACGAAAACGAGGTTGAACATGATGACGGCAAATCCACCGACACATAACCACGCTGATTTTTTACCAATCCAACCACGCTGGATGCGCATATGGAGATAGAATACATAGAAGAGCATCGTGATGAGTGCCCAAACCTCTTTCGGGTCCCAGCCCCAATAACGACTCCATGCCATTTGAGCCCAAATCATCGCGAAGATCAGACCGCCAAGAATGAAAATCGGAAGACCGATTGCAATCGAACGGTAGCTAATCTCATCTGCTGTTTCAAGGTCAATTTTACGTGCAATCGGCTTTAAGCTCTCAGCAAGACGTTTCCGTAAGATGACGAAACGAAGCAGGACGTATAAGACAACACCACCAATGATTGACCATAGAACCGTATTGACTTTGTTCGCGTTCAAGAAGTTCGGTAATTCGATGACGGCACCTGAACCCGATAGTACTTTTCCACCTTCAGGACCTGTCAAGACAGGCATCGTATAGTCGTGCGTCATCGTTGCACCATTTTTCGCCACGTATTCAATCGTCGAAGCCGATCCCGTCGCTTTGAACAACAGACCGACTAAGATATAACCGACGACACAAGCGAGTGAGAACATAACGACTTCAAGCCACGTCCGTGTTTTCGATTCTTTGCTGAAATCCGTTGCGTGAATCAAGTACAACAATCCTGTCGCGAAACTGACGGCAAGGATTCCTTCACCGAGTGCAGCTGTCGTAACGTGGATTTTGAGCCAGACACTTTGAAGTGCCGGAATCAATGGTTGGACTTCATCCGGGAACATCGACGCATAGGCGATGACGAGCAATGCAACTGGCATTGCAATTAAGCCGAGGACATTGTTTTTGTAAATTGCATAGACGATCAAGAACCCTAGAACCATCATCATGCCAAAGAATGTCGTGTATTCATATAAGTTCGAGACCGGAACATGTCCAGCTCCTGCCCAGCGTGTAAAGAAATATCCAAGCTGTGCCAGGAAGCCAATGATCGCTAGCGTATAAGCGATCTTACCAGAACGTGTCGGTCCTTTTTTACCACTCGTCGCCACAGCAAAAAATCCTGTACTGACGAGGTAGACGATGAATGACGTTAGGAGCAGATTACTGCTCAACTGAAGCATGTTCATTTAGCTTCCCCCTCTTCCCGCAACTTTTGTCGGTCCTCAAGTTCTGGTAGACCAACTTCCGTCAGCGCGAGATTGGCTTCTTTTTGAAGCCCTAATGCATTTTTGTTCGTAAATCCAGCAATCTGAATGCGACCATTTTTCTCTCGTAACCAGAGACGACGGTGCGGCCAGTACATACCAATTAAGAGACCGACCATAAAGATCATGCCACCCGCAAATAAGAACGGGAGCGTCAAGTCCTTCTTGATTCGGACACCTGAGATGTTCGAGAGTTCCGTACCAGCAAATGCCATCTTGTACTGGTTCTCATCTCCACCGACGTTCAGTTTAATCCCAATCAAGCTACGTTCACCTTTTGGATGTTCTGGTGATTTAATACTGAAGACGAATGCCGGATTAACCGGACGTCCCGAGTTCGTCGTCGGTTGTCCATCCTTGACAACGAAGTCAGGAAGGAAATCTTTCAGTTCGACTTCATAACCATCTTTTAACGCATATGTCTCTTTTGGTTCACGTAAGTCGACTTTGATCGTATCGACGACTTTATCCGTCTTTTGGTTGACGATGTTAAATGACATCGTCTTGAATTCCGGATCTGCTGCATATTGCTCTTGGAAGACTTGGAAATCATCAAATTCAAACGGTTTGTTGACTGCTGTCTCACCCGTTTTGACTTCTTCGAGTTTCGGTTTGAAATTAGATGTCTCCCCGACTTTTTTATACAGCGTCATCTTCGTGTCATAGTTTTTCGGCACGTTTCCGCCCGCTGCTTCAAGTGATTTCTTAAACTTCGCATCGACCTTTTCAGGGTCGTAGAACTCGATGTTGAACGCTTCGTTTTTCAAGTAATATGTGTTGTCTGTTGCTTCGATTGGTAATGTCTCTCCTTCTCGCAACCAGAGCAGCTCATCTTCATGCATGCCTGGAACGATTCGTAACATTGCACCACCAAAGAATAGTACGAGACCAATATGATTGATGTATGGACCCCAACGTCCAAACCGTTGTTTTTCAGCTAAGAGTGCTCCGTCTTGTCGACGTACCTTGTACCCTTTTTTCTCAAGCAATGGTGCAATCGCATCAATTGTTTTGACATCTCCAGTCGCTTCCGCGCCAAATCGCTGACCGTTCATGAAACGGTCCGACTGGATGACCGGCTGTTTCTTCAATGCTCGATAGAGCGGGAAGAAGCGGTCGATTGAAACAATGATGATTGATAAGAGTAAGAGTGTAATCAGTCCGATATACCACCAAGATTCAAAGAGATTGTGGAATCCTAACGTGTAGTAGATATCACCTGCTGTGCCATACTCTTTTTGATAAAACTCTTCCGGTGGTGTCGCCTGTGGAATATACATCTCTTGCGGGAAAATCGTTCCGACTCCACTCGCGATGATGATCAAACCAATTAACCAGAGTCCAACTTTGACGGACGAGAAGAACGTCCATGCCCGGTCAATCCAAGATGGATTTTTACGTTTCGACCGAAGCTCTGCTTCCTCGTAACGCATATCCAGTTGTTTGAAATTTTCTTGCTCCTGCATCCTTAAATCCCCCTTCGATGCGTTACTCGTTCGCCTTCTTCACCATCTCTTCGAGCTTCGCTTGATCAATCTCACCTTCGTATTTCTCGACGACCTCACCTTTTTTATTGATGATGAATGTCACAGGCAAGTTGTATATCCCGTAAGCCTTCTCAACAGAACTGTTCGTATCCATGAGGATCGGATAGTCCGTTCCGCCGATATCCTTAATAAAGCTTGAGACACGAACTGGTGTTTCACCGACATTGACTGCTACGAAATTGACACCTTGGTCTTGCATCATTTTGTAGTTATCATTGATCAAAGGCATCTCTTTCTTACATGGTTCACAGAATGTTCCCCAGAAATTGAGTAAAAGTCCTTTTCCTTTATACTCGTCCATTGAGTGCTGTTTCTCACCATATAAATCGACGAGTGCGAAACCAGGGGCATCATCGCCTGCCATGACACGACCGTTTTTATCACGTGTCGCTTGATCGACGAATTGCATGATGACGACAGCGCCGGCGAACAAGACCATCGTCATGATCATCAGACGCCAGAAAGAGCGTTTCTTCTTTTTCTGCTGGGCCGCTGCTAAGCGTTCTTCCGGATTTTGTTTCGTTTTTTTCATATTTTACCGCCTCCACCCATATTGTACTTGAAATCGCTTAAACGTTGACAAAATGTGAAATTCGTTAATCGTTTTGTCACAAAAAAAGAAAACTCAACCCGGAGGATGAGCTTCTCGCTTTACAAATTAACGTTTTTTTGTGTTCTTACGTCTTTTCGTAGGCGGAGCGGCTGGATCCGCTAGCTCACGCAATTGATTGACTTCTTTTTTTGAAAGTTCACGCCACTCACCAGAAGTAAGACCTGCAAGTGTCAAGAAGCCGAACTGTTCACGTTTCAACTTCAAGACTTCCGAACCGAGTGTCTCGACCATCTGACGCACTTGACGGTTATGCCCTTCGTAAATGACCATTTCAAGAATGGCTGTGTTTTTCTTCTTATCGATGTCACGCATCTCGACACGTGCCTTACCTGTTTTAAAACCATCCGGTAGGACGACGCCTTTTTCTAGACCTTTGACGTGATAGTATTCCGGTACGCCTTTAATCTTGACGATATAACGTTTTGGAACCTTATACTTCGGATGAAGCAAGAGATTTGAGAATTCTCCGTCGTTCGTCATTAATAGAAGACCGCTCGTATTGTAATCCAGACGACCGACCGGGAAAACACGGTGTCCAGGTGGTACGAGATCGACGACCGTCTTACGTCCTTTATCGTCGTCAACCGTTGAAACAACACCTGTTGGTTTATAGAGCATGTAGTAAACATGCTCTTCACGCTCAAGCTTGACGCCGTCTACTTCCACTTCAGCACGCGCTCCAACTTTCGTTCCGAGCTCCGTGATGACTTTTCCATTGACCTTGACGCGACCTTCTGTGATCAATTCCTCTGCTTTACGCCGCGAAGCGACACCTGCTTGTGCGATAATTTTTTGTAACCGTTCCATTAATTCACTCTCTCCTCTAATGAAGGATCATTTCGGAAGAAGAGATCCCCATCCGACTCAAACGTTTCTTCAAACTCGAGTGGTGGTAACTCTTCAATACTGTTCAGACCAAAATGGTCCAAGAAATGATCCGTCGTTTTATACAATTTTGCGCGACCGACGCCTTTGGCACGTCCCGCTTCTTCAATCAAACCTTTTGCACTTAACGTATGGATGACGCGTTCCGTCTTGACGCCACGGACGACCTCGATGTCGGCACGCGTGACGGGTTGTTTATAGGCGATGATGACGAGTGTCTCCATCGCCGCTCGAGACAAGGAGTCTTCTGCCAGCGAACCGGCATATGCCTGAATGTACGGTGACATTTCTTTTCGTGTCACCATCTTAAAGACACCACCTGATTCCACGATTTGGAGCACACGTTGCTCTGCTTCGAACGTCGACTGAAGAGCCAGCAACTGCTCACGCGCTGCCGCTTCACTGATCTCTAACGCTTGACTGAGACCACGTGGATCGATGCCATCATCACCAACGACGAATAACAGGCTCTCAATGATATGTTCATACGCCAATCTGACTCTCCTCCTTCACCATGCTCCGCAACAAAATGTCATCGGTCATCTGTTCACAATCAATGACACGTTGCTTCACGAGTTCTAGGACGGCGAGGAAGCTGACGACCAGCTCTTCGACTGTCGGTTGCTCCGCAAAAAAGCCGAAGAATGTCGTACGTTCCCGGGTCGCGACGTAACGAGCGACGGACTCCATTTGTTGTTCAAGCGACCGTTCTTCTCGTTTGACCGTCTTCGAGCGACGTACCTTCCAAGCTTCCCGTTGGCGCATTTTTTCATAGGCGCGTAATAAATCACTTAATGATAACGTACCATTATACTCTTGCGCATCCGTATCGAGATAACGCATCAAATCCTCCGGTTGTTTCGAGAACAGTTCAAGCCGCGCCTCTTCCTTTTCTTTTAGGACGAGGGCTGCTTCCTTATACGCTTTATACTCGATCAACTGTTGGATCAGACCTTCTCGTGTCGGTTCTTCTTCGAAATCGGGAATCTCATCGTATTCCGTCTGTTCAATCGGCAAGAGTTGTTTGCTTTTGAGTTGCAACAGCGTCGCTGCCATGACAAGATATTCACTAGCAACATCTAATTCAAGATGTTGCATTGCACGGATATAGGACACATATTGATCCGTCACCATGGAAACGGATATATCATAAATATCGATTTCTAATTTACCAACCAAGTGTAACAGCAAGTCCAGCGGGCCTTCAAACGCATCCATCTTTACACTGTATGATTCCATGATTCTCCCTGCCCATCAACGTTTTTTGCGCCTTAGTATACCATACAACTGATAGGTTCGACTATGTTATATTCCAAGTAAGAGGTGATTCCATGAATCCGATTGAGCGATTCGTATTTGAATTCAACATCCGGCACGATTACTTCGAGTGCCATGAAATCTTAGAAGAAGTTTGGCAGGAAGGACAACGCCAGGATGAAGCACTTGTCGGTCTAATCCAGCTCGCCGTTGCCCGCTATCATCATCGACGTGGTAACCAAGCAGGTGCACAGCGGACGTACAGTAAGGCATTCGATAAAATTGAACGCCACCGAGCAGCACTAATTGCTTCTGGTATCGATGCCACGCGCTTGCTCGATCATCGCGATCGCTTCACAGATCCGGTCTACCGTCATATTCCGTTGCCGGTTTTTCCAGATATCGTTCGGAACGTTGCCCTTGAAGCGACAGCACCTGATCTCGACTACGTAACACATAAACACCGCTTGCGTGACCGGACGGACGTCGTTACGGCACGACAAGAAGCGCTACAAAACCGAAGAGACCGGTCCATCTAAGCCATGGACCGGTCTTTTTATTGATTTTTCCATTTGTCGACGAGGCGTTGCGTCTCTTCGGTCGCACCTGTAATATCCGTTCGAAGCAACTTTGCTGCTTCATCGAGTAAGAGATACGACATGCGTTCTCCTCGGAAAGACGGTGATAATGCGATATGTTTCAATTCAGCATGGCCATCCATCAATTGAAACCCGATGACACCAACGAAATCCTCATCTTGTTTGTACAAATACAAGCGTTGGTCTTCTTCCTGTTCATAGGCTTGAACCGTTTCAAGCAAATACTTCGGATCCTTCACTTCGCACGAGAAGGCAATCAGCCCCATCGCGGTCCGTTCATTCAACTTCTTATATTTTACTAGCATGTGATTCTACACCTTCCTAATTTCAACAACTCTCAGGAGTATGAACGACTGAGACTCATTCATTCTACACCTTCTCACACAGAATTACTGCATTTTTTTCATAATCCACCCAAAATGCAGGAGTCCGTCACCTGACGTCCCCCTGCATCTGAATCATGCTTGTTCTTCCATCACTTGGATGAAGGCACGCATGTAGTCCGGTAAATCGGGCGGACGACGGCTCGAGACGATATGTCCGTCAACGACGACTGCCTCGTCATGCCAAATAGCGCCAGCATTCGTCATATCATCTTTGATCCCTGGCGTACTCGTGACGTTGACACCTTTTAAGATGCCTGCAGAGATCAGCACCCAACCAGCATGACAAATTTGACCGATCGGTTGTTTGTTCTGATTAAAATGCCGGACCATATTCAGGACAGAGTCAAAGCGACGTAATAGATCGGGCGACCAACCACCCGGAACAAGGATCGCATCGTATTCGGCTGGATTGATCTCGTCAAACGTCTTATTCGATTTGATCGGAACACCGTACTTCCCAATATATGTCTCATCCGCCTTCTCACCGACGATGTCGACGATTGCCCCTTCTTCACGTAAGCGATGGACAGGATACCATAATTCCAAATCCTCGAAGTCATTGCTGACGACTTGGATGATTCGTTTTCCTTCTAAACGCATGACGAACACTCCTTTTCGAGTTAACTTCCCTTACTGATTGTACCCGGATCTAAAAAAAGAAAAACTCCTCTTCGAACGTTCGAAGAGGAGCAAGAACTTACGCTTCGACGCGGATTTCTTTGATGCCAGCGCCTTGCTTCATTTTTTGTGCATGTTCGAGACCTGAAGTCACTTGTCCGAAGACCGTGTGTACGCCATCGAGATGCGGTTGTGGCTCATGTACGATGAAGAACTGGCTTGATCCTGTATCGCGACCAGCGTGTGCCATCGAGAGTGAACCGGCTTTGTGTTTGTGTGGGTACGATGTTGACGTTTCGCAAGGAATTGTTTTTCCTGAACCGCCTGTACCGTTTCCGATTGGGCATCCGCCTTGTGAGACGAAGCCTGGGATGACACGGTGGAAGTTTAATCCATCGTAGAAGTTCGAGTTTGCAAGGCTTTCGAAGTTTTCAGTCGTGATCGGTGCTTCATTGTTGAACAATTCGAATTCGATTTTATTTCCATCTTCTAATAAGATATGACCAGTTTTTTGCATGTTTGACCAACCTTTCGTGCTTTTCAGCAAGAGATTCGTCACGATTCAAGATCGTGATTCCATGGTACAGTGTACCAAATTTCAGGACGTCGTGCAGACCTTTTTACTCGACGGCCGCTTCTAAAATATCGAGTGTGACCGAATCCGTCGCTTCGACATGAATCCGTACTCCATTCGCAAGTGTCGCAACAGGATCCGTATGTCCGAAGTCTGCATCAAGAATGATTGGGAAATCATAGCCACGCGTTGCGCGCAGAATAATGTCTTTGAGCGGAAAATCGGGATCAAAATCGACTTTGCGCGGGAAACGTCCAACGACAAGTGCTGCAATCTTGTCATATGCACCCATGTGTCGTAATTGCGTGAAATACCGGTCGATTGTTTCCGGCGTCTCACTCTCGTCATCCTCAAGCATCAAGACGACACCATCAAATGATGGCAAGTATGGTGTTCCAGCAAGCAGCAAAAGTGTTCCCGTGTTCCCCGTTAAAATCGGTCCTTCTGCGACGCCCGTCTTGACGATCGTGTATCCTGCATTCGGGTGATGCTCTCGTCTTCGGTCGTCCGCGACATCCCAGCGTAAGATTTCGTCCGTCCACTCTTCAGACGCTTCGATCCGACCGATTGGTTCCGTCTGCATGAACGTACGATTAAACGACTCTTCCGTATACGGATCAAGACCATCGAATTGACCGAACTGTGTCAGTAGCGCTGGTCCAACGAAAGTTGTCAGTCCCGTCTTCTGATAGATGCCAGCAAACAGCGCTGTGATGTCACTGAATCCGACGAAAATCTTCGGGTTGTTCCGAATCAACTCATAATCAAGTTCGTCGAGCAACTGGTGCGAGTTAAACCCACCGATCGTTGAGATGATTGCCTTGATTGTTGGGTCGGCAAACGCCATATGTAAGTCCTGCAGACGTTCGCCGATCGTTCCTGCCGTATGACTATGGACAGCTGTTGCATTCGGCATCAAGACGACCTCGAACCCCATTTTTTCAAGTGTCGCGATACCGCGTGCGAGACGACGTGGCACGTATGCCGCAACTGCAGACGCAGGTGAGACGATAGCAATCTTATCCCCTTTTCGTAGACGTGGTGGTTTCATGAAAGTTCCCCCTTTTTCATTACAAGTATTTCCAGTATAACAAATCGAACAAAAAGCGCACACTCCCGCTTTTTCAGTTCACTTTATAACGTCACGAATAACGAATTTCCGTTCTCCAGTAATTCACCCTTTTTTGAAACATAGTCTACCTTGACCGTCATATGCCGAAGGATTTTTTGTTCACGCAACGACTTCACCCACTCTTTAATTCGTGTTTTGTCCTGTTCATGTCGTTTACGATGGACATCAATTAAGATTGTCGGTGCCACTTCAGCACGTAAATAAGCGTTCGGATCAAAACGCGCGTCACCAAGTTGCTGGACCTCTTCGTTATCATATAAAACGTGTACGTCTAATTCATCATCAGTATTTTCAAGCGTAGGCGGCATGATACGTTGTTCTAACTGATCTTCCCAAAGTGACGCATGATACGAATCAACGAATGTACCCGACTCTTCAGTCTGATAGATTAAAAACTCTGTATTCGTTTTCTTGTCAACAGCTTGTGCTGCATAGTCAAATGAAAAATTCCCCATACTATCGTAAACACTACCGGTCACTTGCGCTTCTGAAAGGTACTTCTGCTTTTTTAAGTAAATATTAGCTTCGTTTTTTATTTTCGTCTCTTTTTCTGCGTCTGGATTCGTACTTTGCCAAAAGGCAAAGACCAGTATGACCATTCCACATCCGATGACTCCAACTAGACTAGCAATTACGATGAACCAACGTTTCATACGATCGCCCCTCTGCTCATATCCATATTTTTACACTTTTGATTTTATCACAAAAAAAGAGTAGCGGACGAAGTCCACTACTCAGATATTACTTATCGGATGGATTACTGGATGACAGCGTGAACGAGCGGACGTGCTTCCGGTTTCGTTTCACTGATGTGATACGCGTGATCCATTTTTTCGATTGCTTGGTCGAGCGTTTCTTTGTTTGAACGAAGCGTAGCGATGACATCGCCGATTTCGACACGATCGCCGACTTTTTTGTGTAACGTGACGCTTGCTGCGTGATCGATCTCATCTGCTTTCGTCGCGCGTCCTGCACCGAGGATCATTGCTGCAACACCGACTTCGTCAGCGATGATTTCAGAGACGTAACCCGCTTTTGAAGCGACGAATGTTTTTTCGTATTTTGTTTCAAGTGCTTTTGTCATGTCGTCAACGAGTGAAGCGTCGCCACCTTGAGCTGCGATGAACTTCTTGAAGACGTCAAGTGCTGCGCCGTTACCGAGACGTGTTTCGAGATCCGCATATGCTTCATCGAACGTCGGGTAGAACTCACCGAGGACTGCCATGTGTGAAGCAATCGTCAATGCGATGACTTTCAAGTCACGGACATCTTTCCCTTGAAGGACTTCAATCGCTTCCTTGACTTCATTTGCGTTTCCGATTTCAAAGCCGAGCGGCTGATCCATGTCCGTAATGACAGCAACTGTCTTACGATTGACACTCTTACCGATTGAGACCATCTCTGTCGCGAGTGCTTTTGCATCTTCAAACGATTTCATGAAAGCACCAGAACCCGTCTTAACGTCGAGTACGATACTATCTGCTCCTGCTGCGATTTTTTTCGACATGATTGAACTTGCAATCAATGGGATCGAGTTTACTGTCGCCGTAACATCACGAAGCGCGTAGAGTTTTTTGTCTGCAGGCGTCAAGTTACCTGTTTGACCGATGATCGCCATCTTGATGTCGTTGACTTGTGAGACGAATGCTTCTTCTGAAAGTTCAACGTCAAAACCAGGGAACGCTTCAAGTTTGTCGATTGTTCCACCAGTGTGACCGAGTCCACGACCGCTCATCTTCGCCACCGGAATGCCGATTGACGCAACGAGTGGTGCAACAATCAGACTGATTTTATCACCAACACCGCCTGTTGAGTGTTTGTCGACTTTTTTCCCGTGGATACGTGAAAGGTCGATCACGTCACCCGAGTTGACCATCGCCATCGTCAAATCAGCGATTTCACGATCTGACATTCCTTGATAGAAAATCGCCATCGACATCGCTGACATTTGATAATCTGGAATTTCACCATTCGTGAATCCTTCTACCATTGCTTGAATATCAGCTGTTGCGAGTTCGCCACCGTCTCGTTTTGTTGCAATCAAATCTACCATACGCATAATCTAGTTCCTCCTCAGGAATGGTTTGTGAGTTTTAAAAACAGTCGTTACATTTTTTTAATCGAACCGCGAACGAGTGATAGGAAGTGTGCCCGGACACGTTCTGTCGTTTCGATGACTTCATCATGATGTAACGGTTGATCGAGAATACCTGCTGCCATGTTCGAGACACACGAAATCCCAAGGACGCGCATATCTGAATGACGGGCAACGATGACTTCAGGGACCGTCGACATACCGACGACGTCTCCTCCAAGCATCCGCGCCATCTTGACTTCTGCTGGTGTCTCATACGTTGGACCTGTGTTTCCGAAGTAGACACCTTGGCGGACACGAATACCGAGTTCGTCCGCTGTTTCTTGTGCGAGACGAAGTAATTCCGCATCGTACGGCTTCGACATGTCAGGGAAACGTGGTCCCATCTCGTCGACGTTCTTACCAATCAACGGATTCGTACCGAAGAAGTTGATGTGATCCGTGATCAACATCAAATCACCTGGTTCGAATGCTTCGTTACATGCACCGGCTGCGTTCGTGACGATCAACGTTTCAACACCAATCGCTTTCATGACGCGTACTGGGAACGTCACCATATCCATCGAGTATCCTTCATAGAAGTGGAATCGTCCTTGCATCGCAACGACTTGTTTTCCTTCGAGTGTTCCGAAGACGAGTTGTCCAGCGTGTCCTTCGACTGTTGAAACCGGGAAGTTCGGGATTTCATGGTATGGAATCGCGATTGGGTTTTCAATCTCATCCGCGAGGACACCAAGTCCTGAACCGAGAATCAATCCGATTTCCGGTTTTGCCTGCATTTTGCTTTCTAAAAATGAACGTGTTTCATTCCAGTTGACTGTCATCTGAATCGCTCCCTCGAATTATAGTTCTGTTAAAAAGCTTGTTCCATGTGCCGGCATTTTGACGCCGAAGTTTTCTGCAACCGTTGCCCCAAGATCAGCGAACGTCTCACGGATACCAAGCGATTTTGCGACACCGTTCTTGTGATAAGCAAGCAACGGTACGTATTCCCGCGTATGGTCCGTTCCAGCGTGAACCGGATCGTTTCCGTGGTCAGCCGTGATGATCAAGAGATCGTCTTCGTTTAAACGATCAAATACTTCCGGTAGACGGGCATCGAACTCTTCGAGCGCTTGTCCGTATCCTTGTGGATCACGACGGTGTCCGAACAACGCATCGAAATCGACGAGATTCAAGAAGCAGAGTCCGTTGAACTCACGATCGAGTTGCGTCACGAGTTGATCCATCCCGTCCATGTTCGATTTCGTCCGAATCGCATCCGTGACACCTTCTCCATCATAGATATCAGCGATCTTACCGAGCGAGATAACATCAAGTCCTGCTGTCTCGAGCTCATTCATGACCGTCCGGTCGAATGGTTTGAGTGCATAGTCGTGACGGTTCGCTGTCCGTACCCACGCACCTGCTTCACCAAGGAATGGGCGTGCAATGATGCGTCCGAGCATGTACGGGTCATCTCGCGTGATGTCGCGTGCATATTCACAAATCCGGTACAGTTCCTCTAGTGGAACGACTTCTTCGTGTGCTGCAATCTGAAGGACGGAGTCTGCCGACGTATAGACGATCAATGCGCCCGTCTCGACATGTTCTTGTCCAAGTTCGTCTAAGATTTCCGTACCAGAAGCCGGCTTATTCCCGATGATCTTCCGTCCTGAGAACTCTTCTAAACGATGAATCAAATCATCCGGGAATTTCTCAAAGACACGGAATGGTGTATCGATCCGCAGTCCCATGATCTCCCAGTGTCCTGTCATCGTATCTTTCCCTGCAGATACTTCCTGCATTTTTCCGTATGCCGCAAGCGGTGCTTCTTCAGCCGAAACGCCTTCGATCGGTTCGATATGCGATAGACCGAGTTTTGCCATATTCGGCATCTGTAATCCGTTACGCTCTCGCGCGATGTGACCGAGCGTATGTGAACCAAGATCTCCGAATTGTTCAGCGTCCGGTGCTTCTCCGATTCCTACGGAGTCCATGACAACTAAAAATACACGTTTAAATGATTGAGCCATTTGCAGTTCCTCCTATTACGAGCTGTAGTTGTGCGATTCCCGTTACGATTTTTCCCGTAAAGGGACTAGACAAAACGCATCATTTGTCTGAAGTCAGACCTTTAAAAGATAGAACCATCATGCCCGTGGATGATGCTTCTTATACACGTCATGGAGTCGTGCCTTGTTGACGTGTGTATACATTTGTGTCGTCGACAAATCGGCGTGCCCAAGCATCTCTTGCACGACACGTAAGTCTGCACCGTTCTCAAGCAGATGTGTCGCGAACGAATGACGCAGGACGTGCGGCGTGATGTCTTTCTCGATACCGGCTTCCTTTGCCCGTCGCTTGATCATCTTCCAAAAACCTTGTCGTGACAAACGATCGCCGCGACTGTTCAAGAAGACGTCGTCCGTCTGTTGACCACCGATACTGTTGCGCGCGAGATCGAGATATACCCGTACGTTTTCAATCGCTGTCGTACTCATCGGGATGATACGGGACTTGTTCCCTTTCCCGAGACATGACAGGTACCCTAGTTCGAGTTGCAAATCGTTTAACTTCAATTGGAGGAGTTCGCTGACGCGCATCCCTGTTCCATAAAGAAGCTCAAGCATTGCTGCATCTCGTCGCGTAAGCGGATCGACACCGACGACCGAATCAAGCAAGCGTTCGACGTCCGTTTGACTCCAGACGACGGGCAATTTTTTCTCCGGTTTCGGTAAATCAAGATGACGAGACGGATCATGCGTCGCAAGTCTCTCTTCGACCAAATATTGATGGAACGAACGAATTGAGCTTGTCGCCCGACGAACCGTCGATCGTGACTTTCGTGCTTCAAGCAATCGTTCAATATGGTCGACGATATGATGTCGGTGAACCTGTTCGAACGAGGAAACCTCCGCTGTTTCAAGCGTCTGTAAGTATTGATTTAAATCATTTCGATACGCAGCTGCCGTATTCGCGGACATTTGCCGTTCAATCACTAAATAGTTGATAAATGCTTCCAGTTGTTCACGCACTGAACTCATCCTCTTCGTTTACGAAATCGCTTACTTTCCCATCATATCAAAGGTGTAAACCGTTGTGAAGAGGTCTGACCTATAAAAATTGAAAAAGAAAAACCATCCGAATTTTGTCGGACGGTCAGACTGTTTGTGTTTGTGATTGTTCCAACGCTTCCCGAGCGTGACGCTCTTGGCAGACACGGCAGACGCCATGGAATGTCAAGCGATGATCCTTAATTTTAAAGTGGAATCGGGACACGATTTCTTTCTCTACTTCTTCAAGCATATCGTCTAAAATCTCTTCGACGGATCCGCATTCGATACAGACGAGATGGTGATGCGAATGACTCGCACCTTCTTGTCGTAAATCAAACCGGGATACGCCATCTCCGAAGTTGACCTTGTCGACGACTTCGAGCTCCGTCAATAATTCGAGCGTCCGGTAAACCGTCGCAAGTCCGATGTCGGAGTTCTTTTCTTTTACAAGGAGAAAGACATTTTCGGCACTGAGGTGATCCGACTCATGTTCGAGCAGGACACGCACAGTCGCTTCACGTTGGGGAGTCAGCTTATATCCTTTACCGCTTAGCTGTTTTTTGATGCGTTCTACACGACTTTCCATCATAACGCCCCCTTTGTTCGAACTGATGCTATTATCATAGCTGATAATCAGTCTTTTTTCAAATTAAAATGATTATCAACTGAAAATCATTTAAATGAGAATTATTTTAAAGTACGGATTTGCCAATGCTGAATCGCCATGATCGTCTTCGCGTCAACAATCGTCCCATCTGCAACAAGTTCGAGCGCCTCTTCAAGCTTTAATGTCTTATTCTCAAGAAACTCATCTTCATCGAGTTGACGATCGCCGGCAGTGAGATCAATCGCTTCATAAATATGTACGCGTTCACTACAAAAACCGGGCGCTCCGTAAAAATCAAAGACATGTCGTAACTCTTTCGCTACGTATCCTGTTTCTTCCTTTAATTCCCGTCCGGCACAATCGAGTGGATCTTCACCTTTCTCAAGTTTGCCTGCTGGTATCTCAATCGATAGACTTTCGAATGCTTTTCGGTACTGTTCAACGACGATCAGATCGCCTTGTTCATCAAAAGCGATGATCGCGACGGCCCCATTATGATAGACCAGTTCACGGACGGACGTATTGCCGTTTGGTAACGTGACGACATGTTTCTCGACATCAAAGACTTTCCCTTCATAGATCACTTCACGTTCAATCGTTTTTTCTTCCATCATGTGTGGCCCCTCTTCTATCCTAGTTTACGTTCTCTGTCATGATTAGTATGCCGTTTCCGACGTATTGCCGCAAGACTTCGAAACCGTCTTTTTCATCAGATATGATACACTAGAATGCAGAAGTTCCAAACTTACAGTTCATATAAGAAAAGAGGGAATTGAACATGTCATTAGGATTAGGTACGATGACGATCTTAAAACGCGGACAAGAAGAAGCAACAGCGATCCTGCGAACGGCACTTGATGCTGGGATCACACACTTCGATACAGCGGACGTCTACGCAAATGGAGCAGTCGAATCGATCATCGGTCAAACTTTTGCACAAGAGGATCGCAGTCGGTTGTTTCTTGCCTCAAAAGGTGGTAATCGGATGAACGCGACGGGAACCGGTTGGACATGGGACCCAAGTTATGACTATCTGAAACAAGCTTGCCTTGAAAGTTTGAATCGTCTTGAAACTCCTTACCTCGATCTGTATTACGTTCACGGTGGTACGATCGATGATGATATCGACGCATCGATTCGTGCGATGGAAGACTTAAAAGCAGAAGGTAAGATTAAAGAATATGGTCTCTCTTCACTTCGACCGAACGTCATCGAATACTGGCTCGAACATAGTAATTTCTCTTACTTGATGACACCTTATTCATTACTCGATCGGCGGATTGAAGAATTATTACCGCGATTAAAGGAAAAAAACGTTCAAGTCGTCGCCCGTGGTCCGCTTGCGAAAGGACTTTTGACACACGAGAGTGCTTCTCGTCTGCAGTCGGTTGACCGGTTCGAACAATTCGATAAGGAGACGCTCGAAGCTAGTCTGCAGCAGTTACAAGACTTCCCGCTTCCGGCGCTTGCCCTACAAGCGGTTGATCAACAGGTAGCTATCGTTCTTCCTGGTGCGTCAAGCGTGTCACAACTTCAAGCAAACGTCCAGGCGATGAAGGAGCCAATCTCGCAAGCACAAATCGATCAAGCGCTTGCTTCATTGCCCGTTCATCACTATACCGAACACCGGTGAGGTTTAACTCTTCACCTCTCCGGGAATCTCCTTCTTTGTAACGTTCATACAGAGGAGGAGTTTTATTATGGCACGTATTTTAATCGTATCAACTAGCGCAGACGACATGAATGGGCACAAAACAGGATTATGGTTCGAAGAGTTCGCAGCACCTTACAACCTGTTCAAGGATGCAGGGCATGAGGTGACGGTTACGTCGATCAAGGGTGGCGATGTTCCAATCGATAAAGCATCAATCGTCAAAGAAATCTTGCCAAAATTCCAAGATGCCCGTCGTGCATTGCATGACACGAAAGCACTCGCTGAAGTGGATCCATCATCATTTGACGCCGTCTACTTCCCAGGTGGTCACGGTGCGGTCGTCGACTTCCCGAACAACCCACAAGTGGCAGGCGCTATTGAAGCTGTCATTAAAAAAGACGGAATCGTCGCATCGGTCTGCCACGGTCCTGCAGCCTTCGCGCATGTCATGATTGATGGCAAACCATTCGTATCGGGTCGTCAAATTAACGGCTTTACGGACGAAGAGGAAAAATCAACGGGTCTTGAAGATAAAGTACCGTTCTTGCTCGAGACGACGCTTCGCGGCGAAGGCGCTACTTTCCTCACTTCAGATGCTGGTAAAGAATTTGCTGTCATTGATGGAAATGTCGTCACTGGACAAAACCCGGCTTCAAGTGAAGCGGTCGCGAAACTTGTCCTTGCGAAACTCGCTACACAAGCTTAAAACGACAGTCTTTATACAAAATGGAGCACGCGACGTCATGTCGCATGCTCCATTTTTTTGTCGTGACTTACAGATGGTGAAGTGAATCCAATTGTTCAAGATGGTCTTCTGTCTCACGTTTTTTTTGTTCAAGCCGTTTTAATTCGTCCTCGAGTTGCTGTTGTTGCGCTTGCAACGTAGATCGTTCTTCTTCCGTAAAGGAACGTGAGACTTCCTTTTCTTTGAGGTACCACCATTTTTTGATTTTCTCAGGTGGAGGTCCAAGTTCAATTTGTTGTTCATGTTGTTGCACTTCGTCCATTTGTTCGGCATGCGCCAATTGAAGCTGTTCTAACTCTGACTCATAAGCAGTTTGTTTTGCCTCAAGTATCGGTGTGAGGTGCTCAAGGATATGCACAGTAAAATCTCTTTGGACGACCCGTCGTAAAACATCTCGACGAAGTGCTGCTTCCGAATTGCCTGTCGCATTCTCCCAAACGACGGCATCTGCGTGTTCTAGAATCTCTTCTTCTTCTGTTTCTCCAAGCCAGCGTAGTTTGAGTAACAATGGTTCAAGAAGTGCCTCTTCTACGTACGCTGTAAATTGCGAATACGATGTCGCTTCTCGTATCAGCGATTCCTCGTGTAATTGAAATAACGCTTCTGCTTCTTCTTCGATCCAGTCTTCATAATCATTAAAGTACATTAGTTCGCTCCTTACTCCATCTCGTCGCAAAATAAAACCGGCTCGCATCCGCCATCTCCATGACAGTCGAGCCAGTTTCGTTAGACGTTTGCTTCGTTCTTTTTGATTTCTGCGATTGCCCAGTCGCACCAATCCAAGTAATTCAACATCATACGCAATCCGTACTCACTCGTCAATGTTTCACCAAGTGTCGCACCATTTTCGAGATGATCGTGACGCCAGCTTTGCATCATCTCAACAGCGAATTGATGGTGCCGTTTTGATTCTTCCAAATAAGCAACGGCTTCCTCTAGAGGTAGTAGATGCAAGAGCGAAACTCGCATCAAGTTCTCATCCTTCATCTTCGGTTTGAACTCATTTGGTGTCCGTAACCACTCAACGAGCTCTGTCCGTCCTTTATCCGTAATCGAATAGACTTTTTTATCCGGCAAATCTTCTTGGACGATATGAACGCTCGTCACGAGCTCTGCCTCTTCCATTTTTAACAACTCTCGGTATATTTGTGTATGATGTGCGGTCCAGAAGTGGATCATCTGTTTTTTAAAAGTCGCGCTTAAATCATAACCGGTCGCTTCCCCTTGGGTCAGCAGCCCGAGTAGTGCAAATCGTAATGCCACTGGCTGCACCTTCTTTCCTTCTTTTGTATATATACTTAATTATCTCAAATATACCTGAATTTCGCTACTCTCGCGTCGAACGGATGTACGAATTGAAAAAAGACTTGCGATCGACATCATGTTCGATCGCAAGTCTTTGTGTGTCATGTCCTCACTGTTGTCTCTGTTCACGTAATCGTTCGATGCCTTGTCGTACATGTATCCAGTAAGAAGGAAGATGCGGGACGAATTGTCGACGATCGAACCATTCTCCTGCCGTATCTTGAATCCGCTCTATGGAATCGTCAGCGATTTTCTCAAATTGCTCGATCGAAAAAGCAATCAATCGTTTGACTTCTGTTTTCTGAAGTACGTATGACTCGATCGCTTGATTGCTCTGTACGAGAAAGACGTGGCATCGTTCACAGTCCCAGAGTGTCGCATCTCGAAACTCCTCTTCTTGGACGCCAAGCGGTATCAATTGATCAAATGTACACGTTAGTCCAATTTCTTCCTCAAGTTCCCGAAGACCATCTTCGACAGACTCATTCGCAAGCAAATGACCGGCTGCCGTGATATCGAGCATTCCCGGAAAATCCTTTTTCTGCTCGGATCGCTGCTGAAGTAACACGACGTCTCGCGTAGGATCATAGACGAAGCAATGAAATGTTTCATGCCACAAACCTTGTGCGTGGACTTCCGACCGTGGACGCGCACCAAGTGGATTCCCGGTTCGGTCCACCGTCATGATCATTTCTTGTTCGCTCATCGTAACACCTTCGAAGCTTGATGGAATCGTTCTCCGACCGTATAGAGTTCAGCGATCAAGAAAACACTTGCAATCCAGATGATGGCGTTCGGGAATAAAATCATCGCTGTCAGGAATAAGAATCCTTCTGTCCGTTCAACGAGTCCTGGTTGATATTGAAACGACTTGTAGCCGTAGTTTTCACTGACAGCTCCAATCGCAAGAAACATTGTCATTCCGATGACGAATGACGCAACGAGTAAAAGAATGACGACCTGCGTTTCCGGAAAGCGAAGCGCTATACCAATTAAAACTGATAATTCTACGATTCGATCGAGGACCAGATCAAGGATTGTGCCGATTGGAGTCGTCTTCTCTTTTCGCGCCATCGTTCCGTCAATGACATCGAGCATCCCCGAAATCCACAACAAGATGATTGCTGTTCCCATCATGTCGTTATAGACGAAAAATCCCGTCGAACCACCGATGATACCGGAAATGATGGTCACCTGTGTTGCTGATAATCCAATTTTTTTAAATAAAGTCGCCCCTTGGTCGAATAGGGGTTGAACGATTTTACGCGCACGCGTATCTAACATGTCACCCCTCCTTTCTAACGATATAGCCTTCTTTCTCATGAATCGTCTCATCTGAAGAGAGCACGATTCGTTCTCCGGACGCTCGTTCTACTTCGTAGAAACGAACGCCGTATTGAATGAGTTCTTTCGTAATCGTAACACGTTCATCTGTTTCCTTCGTCGGTCTTGAGACCAAGTTGACTGCCGTCAACGGATACCATGTGACGTCTATTTGAATGCCTTCACCAAAAAAGGGGCTAGTCTGACTAAGCGTGATCGGTGGACCATGATCGACGATTTGCCCCTGTTCTAAGACATACACGATATCTGCCATCGCCATTGCCTCTTCCCGGTCATGCGTGACAAGGAGTGTCGTGACATCTTGTTCCTCGGTCAACTTTCGGATTAGTGTCCGAAGTTCCCGTCGTCTCGGTACATCTAGACTCGAGAACGGTTCATCGAGCAACAAGAAGTCCGGTTGACTTGCCAACGCACGAGCTAGGCTTGCCCGCTGTTGTTCACCACCTGAGAGTTCGTCGATCGCACTTTTCCCTCTCCCCTCAAGTCCAACGCGATATAACCAAGACTCAAGCTCGATCGGTGTTAATTGTTTCGCACCGAGACGGATGTTTTGTTCGACGTTCAAATGCGGAAATAATAATGAACGCTGAAACATCATCGTCACCCCTCGCTGATTCGGTGAAAGGGCGGTGACGTCTCGGTCACCGAACTGAATCGTTCCACTCGTTACACGTTCAAGGCCCGCAATCAGGCGAAGTAGTGTCGTTTTCCCACTACCGCTCGGTCCGACTAAAGCTACACATTGTCCAGACGCGATCTTTAAATCGATATCAGATAATACATGCTTCGTTCCAAATCGTTTATTGACCTGTTGTATCGTGACTTCCATTTAAACGCCTCCGTACGATTCGTATCCAACTAGAAAAAATAACGGCTTGTAGAGCATAAAAGAAAACGGGCAAACCGATTAACCAAAGTGTTGCCAGTCGAGCCGCCTCCTGAGAATTACCGGAATACGCCGGAAACACTTCCAGTGCGATCATACGGACGATTCCGCCACCGATTAACGCAACGAGCGCATACTGACTGATCGTGATCACCGTGACCAGTAATGTGACCGATTGTAGTGTCGATCGAAGCATCGGTCCCGTCAAATAAAACCAACGTTTAAAACGATTTCCCTCGATCAAGACCATCTGTTCGAGCATCCGTTCTCCAAGCGCCTGAAATCCGTTCGTGTACAAGCGAACCGTATACGGTAAGGTCGGCAGAAGCAAGACGAGGAGGACACCCAAAAACTGATCTGCTAGACCAAGACGAATCCACGTCAAATAAAGACCAAAAGATAGCAACAAGATAGGGACGAACAGCGGTAAACTAATCAAGAACTCCGCTACACGTACACGTTTCCCCGTTTGAAAGGCGATTGCTTTTCCTGCCATGTACCCGAATAGATGATTCAACAACACGACAACACAAATCATTGTGACGGTCGTGCCAAGCGTTGCTTCAAGACGCGGATTCCAGCTCCATTCTCCCGGAATCAATCCAATCAAAGGAAGGATGAAGAGAAGGACAACGAATACGATCACACTGATTTTTTTCATTCACTTCGCCCCCTACTAATCTTCGCTGCAAGCGGGCGCGTCAAACCAGTCATGAGCAACAACAGGACAAAAAGTCCTCCCGTCAAGACGACACTCATTGCAAAAGCGAGTGGTTGCTCTGATAAATCGCCTTGTGTATACAAATCAAACGCATAGACTCCAAGTAACTTCGGATAGGTCACACCAAGCAACGCCGGTATTTCATACGCGAACAAGATGAAGGCAAGTAAGATAAAGGCTGCTTCAAGTATCGGTACAAGTAGAAATACACCTCGCGCATGCCAAAAGCGGCGCACAGGCGACAAACCGAGCATCATACCGAGCTCTTGGTAACGTGGATCAAGACGCCGGACCACCGGTAAGAGATAAAAAAAGACGAACGGAATCTCTTTATATAGATAGGTCAGGATGACACTAAAATAATTTCCTTCATGCGGTCCAATGACAGGCACATCGCTCAAATAGAGGATCGCGAGATACGCCGCTCCTAAATGAGGAATGAATAAAGGAATCGCAAGTAACGCTGCTAATCGTGTTCTACTCAAGAGTCGTGCGAGCACTACTCCAATGATCAGCGCGAGCACCGTACTGACAATCGCCACGTAACTACTAACAGCTAGACTTTCTAAAAAAACGTCATCCGTCAGTAGCTCGTGGTAATCGGCAAGTGACGTCATTGAGATACTTACCCATACCCCGTATAAAACCATTCCTGCCATCAAGATGGCAGCAGGATACGCGTTACCGCGCCACACGAGACGGCCATTCCTTACGAATCATCTCGAAGATAGATGGATCAAGTTCCGTTCGGACCTTTCCTTCAAAGACACTTGGCTTCGGTGTCGACGGTGCAGCCGGTACGTCAGCGAACTGCTTTTGTTCTGATGTATTCAGTGTCGATAAATCAAGACTCGTTCCGTCTCCCCAGTATGTCGCATCATATTTTTTTAGTTGCGCTTCTGGTGACAACAACGTATTGATTGTAACGAGGGCACCTTTCGGGTTCGGCGCGTTGAACGGTACGGACAGGAAATGCGTCGACGCGATCGAACCATCTTTTAGAACGATCGGTCGCGTTTGTTTCGGAAACGTTCCGGATGTTACTTCTTGTTCTGCCCGTCGTTCATTGAAGCCCATCGTGAAGTCGACGTCTCCTTTTGCATACAGCTGATCGAGTTGTGCCAATGTTTTCGGATACGTCTTTCCTTGTTTCCAAAGATACGGTTTGATTTCGTTCAAATAAGCCCACGTCTTCTTAAAGTCTGCTTTTGGATCCTTTAACGTTTCATTCGATTCGACCCCATACATGACGTGGCGGACGAAGGCATTGCCCGTAAAGTCCGTCACTTCCGGATAAGTGAAGCGTCCCGGATTTTCCTTGACCCAAGACTTCAACGCTTTCAAGTCGGTCGGTGGCGACTTCACGTCGGCTGCGTCATAATGCAACGTGTATTGAACTTTTCCCCAAGCCGCTTCGAGATCTTCTGTTTTTGTACCACTATCTGAACTTTGCGCGGCAGCATCGACATACTTCATGTTCGGTAGGACTTTTGTGATTTCGCCATACAGTAAGTCATCTTTTTTAGCATTCAGGAAGTTATCGCCATTGATCCAAACGACATCGATGACACCTTTCTCTTTATTCGCCTGCTTCTCAGCACGTAATTTTTGGATGATATCCGCCGTCTCGATTGGTACGCGTTCTAGTGTAATATTGTGTTCCTTTTTAAGGCGAGGTGCCACGTACTCATCGATATAGGCGTTGATTCCGTCATCGCCGCCCCACATATACATCCGGACCGTCGATTTTTCTGCTTCTTTTTCAATTGATTGATAGCTCGTTCCTAAGACACTTTTCGGTTGCGGTGTCGTAGCCGGCGTGCCGCACCCTGCGAGCAGCGTACTTAAGGCAAGAAAGCTGATTACTTTTGTTTTCATTCGTCGTTCTCCTCCGTCATCACTTTTTATCGAAACCCGATTTGCCTAACCACTCGATGAGTCGTGGCATGACGCCGTACCCTTTTGCTGATAGCTCCATCCACCACGGTGCATTGACCTCTCGTTTCCGGTGTCTCATCGCCCGAACGACGGTCTGTGATAGTTGTTCTTTTGATAAGACAATTGATGCGACGTTTTTTTCGTATTTCCGACTGATATCGGCTCGAACAAAGAATTCCGTCGCAATCGGTCCAGGATTGACTGTCATGACGTGGATGCCTTTGGGGCGTAACTCGAGACGTAGTGCATTCGAAAACTGCAACATTGCCGCTTTCGTCATGCAGTAGATCGTCGACTTCGGTGTCGGTAACTTTCCCGCCTGACTCGCGACATTGACGATCATACCCCCCTCTTTCAGTAAAGGCAGACAGGCTTTCGTCAAACGGACCGGACTTAAGACATTGATTCGGTGCATCGACTCGATCGTCTCAATCGAGGTATCGTCTAGGAAACTGAATTCCCCGAACCCCGCATTGTTAACTAGTACATCAATTTGCTTGTAGCGATCAGACAATGTTTGCGCAAGTACTTCCGGTGCTTGTTCTAAGTCGTAGACAAGATAGTCTGCTTGAAGTTCAGACGCGAGCGTTTGTAATCGTTCCTCGCGTCGTGCGACTAAGATCAAGTTTGCCCCTTCCTTGTGTAAAGTACGGGCTAACGCTTCCCCGAGTCCACTTGAAGCTCCTGTGATGACAATCGTCCGATTGATAAGTTGCATTAGATGTCCTCCGTTTTCGAATAGTAGAGGATCCCTAATCGTTTTTCGACCGTAATCGCACCCCGTGCGACAAGCGTATCAAGACGTGCCTTCATTTCACTCATGACGAGCGGGAATGATTTTTTTAATCGATTGCCGTACGTCTCTTGTGCTAATTCGAATAACGTATGCTCTCCTGAAAAATATTTGAGTAGTTGATCGCCACGCGCCTTACGTTGCATCAACCGTTCTTCGACGAGCGTCGCAACATCGCGAATCGGAGCACCATGTCCGGTGTAGGCGATTCGAATGTGTTCGCCTTGTAGTTTTTCTAAGGAGTCAAGGTACGCAAGGACAGGTCGTTTCACGAGCGCATCATCCCCTGGTTGCGGTTGTTCAAGCAACGGGTTCGGCTCGACCCGGTCGAGTAGATGATCGGCCGCGAACAACACGCCATCGTCACTTAAAATACCGATTTGGTCACTTGCATGTCCCGGTAGTTCGATGACACGGTATCGCCCAGACGGTGTGATGGCATCGCCTTCTTGTAATGTGAAATCGAGCTGACCTTTTCCAAGCCATTTTAAGGCAGATTGATAGCTCGGTAACATTGCTTGAATGGCTGACGGAACACCAAACGAGGTCGCCAATCGCTGCAAGAACGCATCTCCATTGTTTAAGAAGGACTCATCTTGCTCCAAGTATGGGCGTAAACGCGCATGTCCATAGACAGGAATGCCTTTCTCTGAAAAGCGATGTGCCATCCCAGCGTGATCCGCATGGTGATGCGTCACGATGACACGATCTAAATCCTCGACTTGAAGATCATGTCGTGTCAATGTTTGTTGCATCGCTTGCCACGCTTCAAGTGTATCGGGTCCACAATCAATAAGGATGTTCTCCCCTTCTGTTCGTAATACGTAGCAATTCACGTCTCCTACTGGAAATGGTGTCGGAATCGGAATCGAAATGATTTCGTCTGATACAATCATGCCTACACGCCTCTTTTCTCTCGTCCATTTTCTTTCATTATAGAGAGAATGAAGCTATAGCGCCAAACTTTGTGCGTCAACGGATAATATTTGTTGTCTAGCTTACGTTAGCACTTCAAAAACGGATGCACAAAAAACCGACCTTTCCGCAGATTGAAAGGTCGGTTAAGAACTTATTTTAAGTTAAGAACTGTTAATTTATCGCGTGTCATCGAAGCGAGGCTTCGTCCGACACCTTGTACACCGAGACCCGATGATTTAACACCGATGAATGGGAAGTGGTCAGGACCACGTTCCGTCCGACCATTGATTTGCACAGAACCTGTTTCAAGCGCATCCGCTACAGCAAACGCTGCATCAATGTTTTCTGTGAAGACACTTGCTTGAAGACCATACTCTGATTCGTTTGCGTACGCGATCATTTCGTCAACCGAGTTGACGCGGATAATCGGAAGGACTGGTCCGAACGGTTCTTCCCACGCAACACGCATGTCGCGCGTCACATTATCAAGAAGTGTTGGCTCGATCAAGTTCGATGTACGACCGCCACCTGTGACGAGCGTTGCGCCTTTTTCAGTTGCATCCGTAATCAATCCTTCGACGAAATCAGCAGATTTCGTATCGATGAGTGGAACGACGACACTGTCTTGTTCAGGTGAACCGACTGTCAATTTCGCAATACGCGTGTTGAGTTCTTCAATCAACGCATCTGCTTGATGATCAAGGACGAAGACACGTTTGATTGCTGTACAACGTTGACCCGAGTACGAGAACGCCCCACTGATGATATGATCTGCCGCGAGCGACAAGTTTGCATCTTCAAGGACGAGTGCTGGGTCTTTTCCGCCAAGCTCAAGGACGAGTGGAATCATTGCGGATTGACGCGACAAGTGTTGTCCTGTTCCTGTGCCACCTGTGAATGTGATCATGTTGATCCCTGGGTGAGCCGTCAAATAGTCACCGATGACTGATCCACGACCTGTGACGATGTTGACGAGTCCAGCTGGAAGACCTGCTGCGACGAGCGCTTCGACCATCAAGATTCCGCTGATTGAACCTTGTGTTGCTGGTTTGAAGACGACCGCGTTCCCTGTCATGAGTGCAGGTGCAAGTTTTGCTGCTGCCAAGTTGACTGGGTAGTTAAATGGTGAGATTGCAAGTACGACGCCGAGCGGTGCTTTTTTAATGACCGCGATTTTTTTCGCACTACCGCCTGGGAACGAGTCCCCTTGCATCATCTGACCGTCAAAACGAAGACCTTCTTCCGCTGTATAACGGATGATTTCAGCTGTCCGTTTGACTTCTTTAACGCCATCCGCGCGTCCTTTACCAACTTCGCGCATGATGACTTCACCGATTTCGTCTGCACGTTTCTCAAGTTCCGTTGCCCAAGCATGAAGCAATTCAGCCCGCTTGTTCGCTGGTTGTTTCGCCCACTCTGCTTGCGCCGCTTTCGCTGAAGCGATGGCACGGTCGACTTCTGGTTTTATCATCGCTTGAACGCGACCGACAAGTTCCTCTTTATATGGTGAAGAGATTTCAATCGTCTCTTTTGATTCACTTTCATGCCATTGTCCATCTAGTAAAAATGTGTAGGTTGTTGCTGTAGTCATTCCACTCTACCTCCATTTATTTTTATCTCTCTCATTTCAGTGTGTGGCTGCATAGCTTATTGTAATCAATTGGTCAGACAAATGCCAAACTTTTTGCTTAACATATTATGAAAGCGATTACAACACTTTTTTTGTCAATTCAGAACTAGAATTTTCAGCGTAGCATGCCGATAACTAGTCAGAAGTGAAGTGAAGGTAATGGAAAGGGGCATAACTACATGTACAATCAGCACGATATTTTATTAGAAGCCGGCACGAACGAACTCGAGATCGTCATCTTCCATTGCGGTCCGTATACGTTTGGTATCAACGTTATGAAGGTCCGGGAAATCATCGTTCCGCTCCCGATGACACCACTCCCGGGTACACCGGATGCTGTCAAAGGATTAATTGAACTCCGCGGCGAGGTCATGACAGTGATCGATTTGCCAACAGTTATTGGTGTTCCTCATGACGAAGCAACCGAGGATCGACTGATTATCTGTGAATTTAATGGAGAAAAGAGCGTCCTACGTGTCGATTCGGTAACAGAAATTCGTCGAATTTCGTGGGAGCAGATCGATACACCAAACGAACTCGCTCGTGGGATCGAGGGACTAACGAACGGAGTCGTCAAAACGGGCGACAAAATGATCATCTTACTTGATTATGAAAAAATCGCCCTTGAGCTCTCACGCAAAGATATCTTCGCCCGCGAAGAAGGACGTCGCGTCCAGTCTCGTGATCGGACTGATAAAGTCATCTGGATTGCCGAAGACTCGGAAATGCTGCGGACATTAATCATCGAAACACTCGAAGAGGCCGGCTATCACGGACTGAAATGGTTCATCAACGGAAAAGACGCCTTTGATGCCTTCGAACAAGGAAGTAATTGTGATCTCCTCATCACGGATATTGAAATGCCGAAGATGGATGGACTTCATCTGACAAAACGGCTTCGTGAAGACGATCGTTATGGTGAGTTACCAATCATTGTCTTCTCGTCATTGATTTCCGACGATTTACGACATAAAGGTGAATCTGTCGGTGTTAACGCTCAAATCACAAAACCGGAAATCGGTCGCCTGATCGAGACAGTTGATTCATTCGTTTTATAAAAATAAAAAAGCCGACGAGATGTCGGCTTTTTTGATGTATGCGATTCCTCAACGCAATGCGTCAAGATTTTTTCCAGTAAAAACATCGAGCCAGACAACTCGGAATTCGACCATATCCTGTTCAATCCGATCAACGATTCCTTGGGTTCCAGTCATCGAACCAGATTCTGCTTCTTTTTCAAGCAGTTCGAATTCATCAGCTAAATCATCGGCAGCGACGGAATAGGAAGCACCTTTTAACAAGTGAGCTAACTTTTCAGTTTGCTCAGCGTCTTGTTTAGCAACGGCATCTTTTAGTTCAGGAAACTTTCGATCGAATTGTGCGATGTACGTCTCTCCGATTTTTTGGAGAAACGCATGGTCCCCACCTGCGATCGATTGAAGTTCTTCGAGCTTTTTAGCATTAAAAAAAGGCATGTCTTTCCCTCCTCTATTTTCATTTTATCACTAATCTTCGTAAAAAAAAATCGGAGAATCATTTACACACCATCGCTTCTATTTCTATAATGAGACAGTGAAGAGCAGGAGGGATAGACAATATGTTGACGATTTATCGAAGCGATGTCACCGGGGCAGTCAACGAGATACAGGAGTTCACGAAAGGTTCCTGGATCCATCTTGTCAATCCGACAAAGGATGAAGCCGACCAAGTCATCGCTGCTACGAAAATTCCAGAGGATTTCATTTATGACCCTTTGGACGTGGAAGAAAAGCCACGTTTTGAAAAAGATGAAGAAGGCTTACTGATGATCGTCGACGTTCCCTACATCGAGGAAGAATCATCAGGACGCCGTTATAATACGATTCCGCTCGGTATCATCGTGACATCTCGTCATTTCATCACGGTCTGTTCGCAACAGCTCGACGTGCTGACGTTATTCTCAAGTGGTAAGTTGCGTGGATTCCGAACGAATTATCGATCGCGATTCGTATTTCAGATTCTCTACAAAGTCAGTTCCTCGTATTTACGTTTCTTGCGTCAAATCGATCGTCGCATGGATGAACTCGAGGAAGAGCTACAACGTTCAATGCGAAATCAAGAAATCTTTCAATTAATGAACCTCCAGAAATCATTAGTCTATTTCATGACATCCTTGAAATCGAACGATGGTGTACTCGACCGGATCATCAAGACACCAAGTCTTGAGAAACACGAAGACGATGAGGACTTACTCGAAGACGTCTTCGTCGAACACCGACAAGCAATGGAAATGGCACAAATCTATAAAGATATCATCAGCTCGACGATGGATACATTCGGTTCCGTCATCTCGAATAATGTCAACTTCGTCATGAAGTTCCTTGCCTCGATTACGATCGTCATCTCGATTCCAACGATGATTTCCGGAATGTTCGGGATGAACGTTCACGTTCCGTGGGAAGGTGAAGTCATTGGTTTCTGGATTGTCTTCGGAATGATGATTTTTTTCTCTGGTCTTGCTGCGTTTATTTTATGGCGGAGAAGGTTCTTCTAGAGAGCATTCATTCGAAACGAAACAAAAGACCAAGCAACGGTAAGATCCGTCGCTTGGTCTTTTTGTGTACTTTAGTTAATCTCGACTGTCACGAGACAAAGATCATCCGCTTCATCGCTCTGATCCGGTTGGATCAACTGGTGAATGTTTGGTCCTTGTTGTTCAATCAAGTTCTGGATCGCGTGGATCCCTTCATCAATGCCTTTACTATAGAGTTCCATGAAGCCGTCCGTATAGAGATAAACACATCCTGGCGAGACGATATCGATTGTCTTACTCGAATATGTGGAGTCTTCGAACATACCGACTGGAAGTCCCGTATTCTCAAGCGGAATGATTTGATCATTCATTCGTAGTAAACCAGGTGGATGCCCTGCGTTCGCATAGCTGAGTTTCATCTCATCTAAGTCGATATACAGGTAGACGGCTGTGAAATAGATTTCTGTCTCGTCCCCTGGGAACAATCGACTCATCTGTTGATTCAACTCTTCAAGGACTTGAGCCGGATCACCGATTCGGTGTACGAGTTCGAACAAAATCGAACTCATTCCCATCGTGATTAAGGCAGAAGAGACACCATGCCCCATAACATCGAACAAGATGATGCCGTATTTATTCTGAGAGATGCGATACCACGCATACATATCCCCCGCTAATTTCTTAGACGGGATATACGTCGCCATGATCCGGATCTCATCATCCTCGATATTGGCACTAAGCACACTTTGTTGTAATTTTTGCGCTAAATCAAAATCTTCTTGCAAGACTTTTTCGTATCGCTTCCGCGCATCGATTGCCTGCTTCAAGCCGACTGCATTGCGAACTCGTGCGAGCAATTCCGTTTTACGGATTGGTTTCGTCGTATAATCTGATGCTCCTGCATCAAGTCCATCAACGATATCTTCTTCATTTGATCGCCCGGAGACAATTAGAATCGGCAACTCATCGAGACCGAATCGCTTTCGAATCAAACGAGTCGCCTCGATTCCGCTGATCCCCGGCATTTCAACATCGAGGAGAACGACGTCCAATTGTTCAATGAATAACGGATCCTCCATCAACTCAATTGCTTCTTCCCCACTCATCGCTTTGACGACGTCATATCCTTCATTTTCTAACAATCGCTCTAGGAGCATCAAATTCGTTAATTCGTCATCTACGACCAAAATACTCATGCGCCGTCACCTCGTTCCGTTTAACATGTTTATCTGACATCAGTTTAGCACACAACCTACAATTTCGTTTAGACGGAAGCTGCGTTTTCCGTCATACTAGAAAGTGAACGAAAGGAGGAGTGGACTATGTGGTTATATGTCGTCTCCATTCTCATCATCGTATTCGTCTTGGTCGCCTCGATCATCGTCATTTCGAAAGGATATGGCTACAAGGGCAACAAAGATGATATCGAAATCGATTATGATGAAATCAACCGAAAACTTCGTCACGAAAATGATGATGATTCATCCAACAAATGAACCTCTTAGACCATCATATCACGATGGTCTTTTTTTATTCATTTCAAATACATGTTATTTTTAGATGTTTTTGATTCACTCACAAGGGTATATGCATATCATGGTTAAATATTATCTCAAGGGAGTGTTCATCATGGAACCGAAACTTCAACATGATCCACACGCAGCGCACGCAGAACATCCGAATCGTCAGTTTGATCAAGAAGAATCATCAGGTCGTCAAGTCAATCTCGTCACAGGGATGTTGCTCGGTGCCCTTGTCGGTGGACTATTGACGCTACTTAGCTCTTCGTCCCGCCAAAACACAAAACAGAGCTTACGTGGTGCGAAGGATTCCGTTTCCACACTCGCGTCTTCCATCAAGGAAGACCCGTCAGGAAAAGCATCACAAGTCATCAATCAAGTGAAAAGTGCTTCAAGTATCATTCAAGAAGTTGCATCTGACGTTCAAAATGTCTATGACAAAGTGAACACAGAACTAGAAACAGTGAAATCAGATGCTTCGACAGTGAAAGACACTGTCAATGAGACGAAAGGTGACTTGAGTGCGATCAGCAATAAAGTCGTCGAAGCGAAGGACGTTGCACTCGGCAAAGAAGAACCACCCGCTGAGCATGATGCTTCTGATCACCAAGCAAGTTCTTCTCAAAACTCTGAGGAAAAGCATAAAGGCGAAGGCATCTAATCACTCCGGTGCACTTCTTAAATCACCCTGACGTGTTCAACACGTCGGGGTTTTTAGCGTAAAAACTGTACAACGATTGCGACGCGTTCGCGCATCCCGAAGCGGAGGACTCCTGAAAGTGGTGTCTCAGCCGGAATTGCATCCGTCTGCAACCCAAGTTGTTTCGCCTCTTGTCGCGCACGATACAGGTGAAAGTCTGAAGTGACGATGGAGACGCGACGAACGTCCTTTGGTAACAAGTCTTTTGAGAACTGCAGATTTTCTGTCGTTGACGTCGAGCTCGACTCAAGTATCAAGCGTTCCTCTTCAATACCAGATGCCACCATCCCCCGTCGCATCGCTTCTGCTTCAGAGATGTCTTCATCCGCTCCTTGTCCACCGCTCAAAATAAAGCGGACTTCAGGATGTTGTTTCCCATATGTCGCTGCCGCCTGAATACGGTTATGTAAGATTTGCGACGGTTTCTCTCCTTTGACACCAGCACCGAGGACAATGACATACGGTGACGTGCCATCAGCAAGTGGTCGTTCTCCTCTATTGACGAAAATTCCAACGCTATACCAGAATGCGACGCAAGCGACGATTCCACTTCCAACTACCCATTTGATATTTCGTTTGTTAAATATGCGTTTGATCATACCGTACGACCTTTCTGATAAAAATGGCTTACCGTATAGTCTACGGCTAATCTTTTTAAAAGGTTTCGTTTTACCGGTATTCCAGTCACTCGGAATCATGAAAAAATGCGATCTTCTCTTATTTGAGAACATCGCATTTTCCTATTTACTGTTCAGACATCAATTTCCCCAAATTGATGTTACGTATTCCGGATGATCGATGAATGGATTCCGGTTCTTTTGCCACTTCTCGAAGATGACATCATTGCGACGCATTTCGAAGCTATCGACTGGGTCGAGTTTGTTCCATGCTTTTAGCGTTGATAATTTTCCGTGGAGTGGATTCGTACCATTATTGACGTTTTCTGAAGCCTCGAGATCGATTTCCCCGCCGCCTTCGTAACGAACTGCCATGTAGAAGATCATCCGCGCGATGTCACCTTTGACGCGGTTCGGTGGTTCCCACGAATCGCCATCGCGGTAGCAATCGCAACCACTGTACTTCGTACCACCATTATCGAAATCAAGGTTCCCCCGTGCACTGTTGACGACGACATCTTCTGGTCGCAAGTGATGCAAGTCTGTTCCTGGACCGTTTGTCGTACCAAAATCACCGTGCGACTTCGCCCAGACGTGTTCCCGATTCCATTGTCCAACGTTCCCACCATTACTACTCTTCGAAATCGATTTCCCCGTGTATAACTCGATAACGTTGTTCGCATTGTTTGGATCTTGATCGGTTTCTTTCAGTGCTGTCCATACCGTGTCGTATGACACTTGTGTATGGTTGTCGATGATATCGTGCAGCGATGCCTTCAACGCTGCCCCTGTTTTCCCTGCTGCTGGTAGATAGTACGCATCGATTGTCGATTGCGAAGTGACCATCTGTGGACCTGCCGAAACTTGTTTCGGATCGACTGTTTTTGCTGTGACCGGTGTAAAGACGATTGACCCGAGCGCAAGTGTAGCGGCAAGCGCACCTGTGACCTTTGACTTCCAGTTCATGTGTGTTCCCCCTCGAATGGTATGTATGAAAGCAGTTGTTACACGCTCATTTTCACATCGAATCCATTCATGGTGGAAGATGGACGATAGACCCGCTTTTTTGATACTGAGCAGTCATTCAGATTATTCGTCGAAAGGCAACGGTTAGATGGTCCTGATTTTTTTCATTTAATACGTCAATATCATTAGAATATTTCCGCTAACGAAATATTCTAGGGTCAAAAGTCATGAACAAAAGAGACTGACAAATAAGAATCCGGGACGATATTCCTTCTCTTCAAGACTTCACTATAATAAACTATGCAAGCGCTTTCACAAATCATAAGGAGGTCTTTACGTGAAACAAAAAGGATGGATTTTAGCAACTGTCGCATCTGCTGCTTTTTTAGCGCCACTTGCGCAACCGATTGCAGTCGGTGCAACAGCTGACAATGGTACGATGATGCAGTACTTCGAATGGTACGCACCAAATGACGGCAATCATTGGAATCGTCTCGGCAGTGATGCGACAAAACTCGATCAACTCGGAATCACATCGGTCTGGATTCCGCCTGCCTACAAAGGTACCTCGCAAAATGACGTCGGGTACGGTGCCTACGATCTGTACGATTTAGGTGAATTCAACCAAAAAGGAACGGTTCGCACGAAGTATGGCACAAAGGCACAGTTAAAGACAGCGATCGGTCAATTGCATACTGCAGGTATCGACGTCTATGGTGACGTCGTCATGAATCATAAGGGCGGCGCTGATTTCACGGAAGCCGTGACGGCAGTCGAAGTCAATCCAGGCAACCGCAACCAAGAAGTCTCTGGTGACTATCAAATCCAGGCGTGGACAGGCTTCAACTTTGCAGCACGGAATAATCTCTACTCAAACTTTAAATGGAAATGGTATCACTTTGACGGTACAGACTGGGATCAGTCTCGCTCAAAAAGTGCTATCTATAAATTCCGTGGAACTGGTAAGGCATGGGATACGGATGTCTCAACTGAAAACGGCAACTACGATTACTTAATGTATGCCGATCTCGATTTCGATCACCCAGAAGTCCAACAAGAAATGAAGAACTGGGGCAAGTGGTACGTCAATGAACTCGGTCTTGATGGGTTCCGCCTCGATGCCGTCAAACATATCAAACATGGATATTTAGCGGACTGGCTCGCGAGCGTTCGTCAGGCGACGGGCAAACCGCTATTCACGGTCGCCGAGTACTGGCAGAACGATCTCGGAACGTTACAAAACTACTTAAGCCGGACGAATTATCAACAATCCGTCTTTGATGCCCCGCTTCATTATAAATTCGAACAGGCAAGTAAAGGTGGCGGATACTACGATATGCGGACGATCTTTGACGGAACACTCGTCAAGAGTAATCCAGTCCAAGCCGTGACACTCGTCGAAAACCATGACTCGCAACCTGGACAATCGCTTGAATCAACAGTTCAATCATGGTTCAAACCACTCGCTTACGCGATGATCCTGACACGTGAACAAGGATATCCATCGGTCTTCTATGGTGATTACTATGGAACAAAAGGCACGTCGACCCGCGAAATTCCAGCACTCGCTTCGAAAATTGATCCGTTGCTCAAAGCACGGAAAGACTTCGCGTTCGGAAAACAAAATGATTACCTCGATAACCAAGACGTCATCGGTTGGACACGAGAAGGTGTTTCAGATCGTGCGAAATCCGGGCTTGCGACAATCCTCTCAGACGGTCCAGGCGGTAGCAAGTGGATGTACGTCGGTCTTCAGAACAAAGGAGAAGTCTGGACGGACATCACTGGTAACAATACAGCATCCGTCACGATCAACCAAGATGGCTACGGTCAATTCTTCGTCAACGGTGGTTCGGTTTCCGTCTACCGTCAACAATAATCACGTAAAAAGGTCTCTTCCGCATGATACGGGAGAGACCTTTATCTATCATTCAGCTAATCCAATACTCGATTTGATATGCTCTTCCGTCTCAATCGCCTGTAAGAGGAAATGCGCTACATCCGCTCGATTGATTTGTTTCGCATCTTCCGGTACGCCTACGTCAGCTTGACGATAAAGTCCAGTCAATGGACCGTTCAGTAAACGAAGTGGTCGCGCCACTGTATAGTTGACGTCTGCTTGCTGAAGGAGCGCAATCGCTTGACGGTGATCTTTCAGTGGATTTTTCAAAATACGTTGGGCAAGCATCCCTTGCAAGCCCGGTAACTCATCATCGACACCGGCAGAGGCGACGTAACCAATCCGTTCCACTCCCTGTTTTTTCATCGCTGTTACGATTCGGACGAGACTCCGCTCTAAAAAACCACTATAGGCAAGACTCTCCGTACCAAGCGCCGTCAATACAGCATCTTGTCCAGCAACAGCAGCCGTTACCGCTTCTTGATTGAGAACATCTCCTTTGACAACATGTAGCCGTTCGTCGCGTAGCGTTAATTTTTCCGGACTCCGGACGAATGCCGTGACCTCATGTCCGTGATCGATCGCCTGTTTGACGAGTTCTTGTCCCGTTTGACCAGTTGCTCCAAAAATAATTAACTTCATACAAAACACCCTTCCCCTTTTAAGATCCACTGATTCAATCATACCCTCAGTGCTTGAAAATGAATCGTCCCACTTTGTCTTTATTTTCAGAAAATTGTTTTTATTTGTTAAGTGTGTATGCTAAAATCTTCCTAAGTACATATGGATATTTTTTCCTTAAAAAGACAGGAAGGAGAATTGCTTGTGTTACGGCAACGCTTTATCATGTCGCTTGGTGTCATTCTGATTGGTCTATTCTTGTTTCAAACCGTCACGACTTACGTCTATACGCATTACATCATGCCGGATCCTGTTAAGCCCGTTTCAGACAAAAATCATTCTGAAGGGGTTCCTGTATATAAAAATGACGGGATCATCATGTCGCAAAGAATTACTCGAAAGAAATTAGACAACATCGAACGTATTCCTCGTTCGAAAGAAGTATGGACGTCACTCAAAGCAGATGTATCTGACTCTCCACTTTCTTATCTGCAATACATCATTTTAATCACCTTATTTAGTCTCATGGTCTGGAAACTTACTCAGTCACATCGCGTGAAAAAACGACGCAATCTTACAGAAGAAGTAACGGATGACGTTCCAATAGCTCAATCGATCTTTCGTCCTGCTTCTTTAAAAAAATCACCTTATCATCTTTATACATCGTATTCATCTTCGCGTGTCCGTGATCTCGTCATCCACTTTGAGAAACGTTTACCTCGCGGTCAACAACGACGCCCGAACGAGACACTTGAAGACTGGTTACGTCGGATTAAGATCCCTGTCGATTTTCAGTTGTACCGGAATATCCGTTACGGCGACATGTCGGAAACAATCGTCACGGACGATGAGATTCTACGCTTTGAACAACAATTAGCACGCTACTCATCACTTTAACCTTGGAGGGATTTCCTGTGAAACTACAACAATTAAAAGACCAACTCAATTCCATCTATCTCGGTAAACCAGACGTCATCGATCTCTGTCTGACGGCACTTATCGCTGAAGGACACATTCTTCTTGAAGATGTACCAGGAACCGGTAAAACGATGCTTGCGAAAGCACTCGCTCAAAGCTTCGAGAGTGCCTTTTCCCGGATTCAATTCACGGCGGACCTTCTCCCGTCAGATGTCATCGGTTCGGACTTCTTCAACTTAAAGACCCAAGAGTTCGAAAATAAACGTGGTCCGCTGTTCGCGAATGTCGTCTTGATTGATGAGATCAACCGTGCCGTTCCTCGGACACAATCGGCATTGCTTGAAGCGATGGAAGAACGCCAAGTCTCAATCGGCGGTACAACCTATCAGATGCCAGCCCCATTCTTCGTCATCGCGACACAAAACCCAATCGAGTCAGCCGGAACGTTCCCGCTACCAGATGCACAACTCGACCGGTTCATGGTCGCAATCGAAGTTGGTTATCCGGACTTCGAGAACGAACGCCGCTTGTTGTCTGAGATTCTAACGAATGTTCGTCGTTCAGCTGTTGGGATCGCGTCAGGTGGAGACTTGATTTCCTGGCAGGAAGAAGCACGTCGTGTCCACGCATCACAAGACGTACTCGATTATCTATTACACATCGTCCAAGCGACACGGAACCATGAACTCGTTGAAGTTGGGGTTAGTCCGCGTGGCGCAATTGCGTTACTCCGTGCTTCCCAAAGTTATGCTTTCTTGAATCAACGTGATTTCATCATCCCAGAAGACATCAAACATCTTGCGAAACACGTCCTCTCCCACCGCCTGACACTGACACTCGAAGGCGGAATCAAAACGACGAAAGCCGGTGTGTTAACACATATTCTCGATGACGTTCCAGTTCCGGTCGAAATGGGGTGATACGTCATGCAGATTGAACGTTCCGTTCCATTTTGGCTAGAGCGTCGGTTATTTCCACTGTACGTCACAATGACGTTCATCTTCTTATTCATTCCAAGTCTTTCCGTCCTCGGTTTTTTGTTCGCAGCTTTGGCGACGATTCATTTCGTCGTCGGTCGAACAGAGAAACAGCTCCGTCGGGACGTGGCAATCGAATGGAAACACTATGAATCGTTAATGTTTAATCAAGAACAGACATCGCTCCACTTACAAGTCTTCGGCGTCGAATCTTTAAGTCAGCTCGGACTCGAAGCGACACTTCGTTTGCATACGGATGGTGGTGTCATCTTTCCAGAGATGGACCCGCTTCACCCAGCAACATTTCATGCGGTGATCGACTCGGAAGATGACGTGACGATCCCGATTCAGACCGTTCGACGTGGACCGGCCGAGTTCGATGAGATCATCTTGACAATTCGCCTGCCTTGGAAGATGGGTGTCTATCTCTTTACGTTCGATACTTATCCGTCGTTTACGGTCTTACCATCCTTGACGGCACAAGCAACACCCTTGCTTTTACAACGTTTACGAATCGGCGACCGACCAGACCGCTATTCGCCACTCAAAAACAAACTCGTTCAGCTTGGTGCAAAACCATATACAGCAGAACCCTCAAAAGAGATCGATTGGTATGCGACGGCTAAGACCGGTCGGTTGCAGGCAAAAGTGTTCGAAACGAGCAATCAGGACACGTTTACGATCGCTTTGAATTTATCAGCACCAAGCGGTTACGGGCTCCATCAACAATTCGAGACATTCATCGAACAAGCAGCGTTCTTGATCAGTGAATTAATCAAGGAAGGCTGCAAAATCGAACTATTTCTCAATCGACTCGACGGAGCGAACCGGATGACGCATCTTTCGTTACAAGAAGGACAACCACAATTAAAACATGTCTTAATGACTCTCTCGACGGTCTCGACGCGTGATTCGTTCATCGCGACACAACAGTTCGAACGATACGTGCTTCGCCGTAAGCATATGAACAGTCAGTTGATCCAGATTGGTAATGACCGGATCCTCGCCATCGGCTGAGGATCCAAAGAAAGGAGTTTCTCAATTCATGGCTTTTATCGCCCGAAAATCGATTCAGCTCATCGTGGCATTTTTTGTCTTGATTGCAATCAGTGCCCTTCCGGCTCTTGTCGCACAAATGAAGTTCCATCCAGCAAGCTACTGGGAAGGTCTCAAGCAGCAATTTGCGCAATTAACGAAACTCGATGAGATTACCTATTTCAACGTAGCTGCTCAAAAACAAGTGCCATTACTTTCTTCTTTGCATCCTTTTATTCAAGAAACATTAATTATTTTCACGACAGCTATGGTGGTTTCCGCGGTATGTGCCATTTTCTACGCCTATTTGTTTTATCGAAGCGGTAGAAGGATGCGGACAACCTTAAAACAAATCACACGGACTCTCGAGATGGTTCCAGATTTGTTCTGGATCATTCTTTCTCAATTCCTTGTCATTTATTTATTTAAGATGACGGGTTATAGCAAAATTGAGATTGCAGGAACTTATGCTGATTCGATTCGCTTTTTACCAATTCTCACGCTTACGTTGACAACACTGTTCTTCTTCATCAAATGGTTGACAACTCAAGTACTTGAACAAGAATCAGCCCCATTCCTAGAACTAGCACGGGCAAAAGGCATTCATCCTGCCGCTCTTTTCTGGAAACATTTACTACCAACGATGATTTATCGATTTTATCTATTTTTTCGAGCGAATATTATTACAGTATTGTCGAGTCTACTGATCATTGAGTATACCTTCCAGGTACAGGGTCTATTTCGCTTCGTCCTTCATTTTGGACAAATGCCGGTTTTGATGGTCATCTTATTTTTAATCTATCTGCCGATTTTTATCATTGATTTACTGGCGGAATGGCTGATTCCTCAGGCTTGGAAAGGAGGGATTTGATGCGTCGCACACTTATACGAGATCCTATTTTTTGGCTCTGCGCCTCACTTCTTATTGGCTTATTACTCCTTAGTTTCGGTAATACAATTTTCCGCGATGGTCAAGTTGACCAAATCTCGAATCGTTATGCTGAGGACGGTACATTCCTTGCGACATCTCCACTAAAACCATCGAGCGATCAATGGCTCGGTACGGATCGCTCCGGGTATGATCTCTTTCAATTGATGATTGAAGGGTTTAAATGGACGATCGGTATTTGTATGATTGTTGCTATAAGTCGAATGACTCTCTCATTAGTCATTGCGATTCCATTGGCTTTTCGAAATGCTCGTGTCAATCGATACTTGAAACTTATTCTTGATGGTTTTTTAGTTTTACCACTCTCTCTCGTTGCCTTATTGCTGCTATTTTCATCTCTTTTTTTTACGGACTCAACTGTGGTTCCACCATTACTTAATCGCGTATCCTTTGAATTAACTATCTTGATTTTACTCGGTCTACCCTCTTTATCGCTTTATCTGATTGCTGAGACCCGTCAGTTGCTTAGTCAAGAGTTCATGATTGTCGCTCAGACACTCGGTGGCAGTCCATGGTATCGATTCAGACGTCACATTTGGCCGCATCTTGTTCCAACGTTGACGATCGTCTTCATGCAACAGTTCATTCAAACGTTGATGTTACTGATTCATTTATCACTCTTAGGTATTTTCTTCGCTGGAACAGTTGCTTTATATGAGGGTGTTATGCCAACAATCTTTGAATGGTCGTCGATGTTTGGCTATTACTACAACCAGTTTTCCGCAACATCGTGGCTCAACCATATGTTCCTCGTTCCGCTCATTGGACTAGCATTAGTCGTCTTTTTCAGCAATCTATTCATGAGTCGACTCGAACGAGCTTTCCGCTTCCGCCAGCAACTAAAACCAATCACGCTATCGGCATCTCGAGCCCAAGACGAGGCAGCCGCAACGTCGATCGTTGATCCCTTTACACCCGTTGCACTGAAATCCCATCACGATTCTGATTGACAATCCATTTTTTTCCTCTTACACTAGAAAAAAACATGAAATGAGGGCGTCCGATGTAAATCATTCTGAATTCTCACTCCTAACTAAATACGTACGATATGGAGGTCATTCAGAATGAACCGGTTTACGCTTTTATTGGTCAGTCAATGGATTGCGAATGCGGGAGATGCGCTCTATATCGTCTCCCTGATCGCAATGATTTATCAAACGACAGGGCAAGCGAGTCTCGCTGCCCTGTTTCCTGTTCTCGTCACAGCAGGGATGACAGGAAGTGGCTTTTTATTCGCTAAAGTCGCACAACGAGTCCCACATGCATCTTTATTATTTAGTAGCCAGCTCCTCAAGACGATTCTTTTAGGCATCATCTGGGGACTTGATTTATCACTGCCACTCGTTCTTGGGCTCGTTGGTTGTATCGCCTTCTTCGACGGATTTGCTCGTCCGATCGAGAGTGCTTTCATCCCTCGACTATGCCAAGACGTTCAAAAGGCAAACAGTCTCGTACAAGGTTCGAATCAAGTGATTCAGCTCGTCATGTGGCCGCTCGGTGCCATTCTCGTCAGTCTGTTATCGCCGCTTTCCGTCTTGTCCGTCTCAGCGGGTCTCTTTTTAAGTGCAAGTGTCATCAGTTATCTGTTTTACCGGAGCGTCCGTACTTTAGCTGATCCAGCAATGGATGGTGAAGATATTTCCTTCCGGTCAAGCATTCGCTATACACGAGCACACCCTTACGCGAAAGCCAACACGTACCTCGTCGGAATCGATGCGTTCGTCAGTACGGCTTGGATTTCTGCATTGTTCCTCGTCTACATCGACACCCACTTCCAGTTATCAGAACGCTGGTGGGGTATTCTAAACGCCTTTTATCTACTCAGTATGATTGCCGGTAGTTATATGATGTTACGTCGTCGCGGGACGCGTTCTTTGCTTTATCGCAGCATCGGCTTATCCATTGGGGCGACTTTCTTGTTCGCCTTCGCTCCGGTCGTCACGCTTGCCGTGATCGCCTGCCTATTTCAAGGCTTCGCCAGTCAAGTCCGGGCAATTGAGCTAAATACGTTGTTGCAAACGACGACACCACTCGAACGGTTACCATATGTCTACAGCATTCAGCAAACCGTTTACGCACTCTGTTTCTGTCTCGGCAGTTTATTATTCGGCTGGCTCGCTGATCTGTTTGCGATTGAGTTCGTCTATGCACTCGCAGGCGTTCTCTCCCTATTGATGTGGCAACCAGCTCGTCAGTTATTAAATCGTTCGATGCCAACACAAAAACAAGTATCGTAATTATCACGCAGAAGGACAAAGGTCATCGCACCTTTGTCCTTCTTTTTGATTCAGTTCCGACGCGTTCGCGTCATACCATACAATAGGAGTAACACAAGTGCGACGAAACCAAGTGCAGCATACGTCATCTGAAGCGAGAAAGTATGTTCGATCAGGATGAACAACATTCCGGTCCCAAGAACTGACACACGTTCGATGACCGAGATCAGCGACGTAAATGTCGCGCGTCCGTTTTCTGGTGCTACTTCTTGAATAATTGTCGTCACATACGGCTCTACCCAGCCGTAACACAAGTACAACAGACCGAGTAACCCGATACTGATCAGCGGTGACGCCACTGACAATCCAGCAAGGCAGACGATGTAGATCATCGCCCACCCGACGGGCGATCGAACCCGTGACAAGGACGCACCGATTGCCTGCATGAGTTGAAGCAACACGAAGACGAGACCCATATAGATCATCGGTATCGACTGGTCACGTAAATAAAGTTGCCAAAACTCATCAACGAAATCAATTGTTGCTGCGTATAACAAGACAAGGCAAAGGATTCGAACATAAACACACCGGATCGAAAACGCTTTGAGCAATGCCAAAAATGAATGAGACTTCTCCTCTGTTATCCGAGGTGCTTCCTTCAGGAAACACGATAACAGCACCGTTCCGAGTAAGACCCACCAAGATACTTGATAATGCCAGATCAAGTCGACGAATCGGACCGCATAACTACCTATGAGCGCTGCAAGTCCTGCCGTGAGCAAACCACAAATCGATATCATCCGCCAAATCACTTCAAATCGCACCGCTATCCCATGCATATGCAATGTTTCATAGACGTGTGCTTCAAGCGCTCCACTAAGTGCTGCGCTACCGATACCAGCAAATACCATCGCTAAGAGGAATGCAGATAGTGAATAGGCTTCAAGCAACACCGTGAACGATAACCACTCGCATACAAAACCAGCCAGAATGAATGGCTTTCTACCCCATCGATCCGATAATAGACCAAACGGCACCTCACAAATCAACATCACCCAAGCAAAGACAACCTCAGCGATGACGACATCAGCAATACTCATACCGCGTGCTTCCCAGTAGAATCGTTCAATCACATAAGCCGGAATGAACGCACTACTCCCTTCCATGAGTGCCCAAAGAATGATCGATCGCCGGACTTAACAAGGCCATCTACTACGCCGCATCTCCTCACTTCCTTTCTTTTTTATATAACTCGATTCCCGTTTCGTAGGTAAAATCAACAAAAAACGTCCGTTTGATTTCATGAACAGTCAAACGGACGTTTTGGATTTTAACACTCGTCAACTGATTCTGTAACCGGGACAACGGACTGAACGATCGGCAATTCGACGATGAACACCGAACCGACACCTTCTGTTGATTCGACATGAATCATCCCTTCGTGTGAACGAACGATTTCCTGACAAATCGCGAGCCCGAGACCCGTACCGCCGATTTTCCGACTATCGGAATTATCAACGCGATAAAACTTACTGAATAGTTGTGGCAACGCATGACGGGGAATACCGATTCCTTCGTCTTCAATTTTTAACTGAACGCGATCTTCGACTTGACGCATCGTGATCGTAATCTGACCACCATCCGGTGAATACTTAATCGCATTATTAATGAGATTCGTAAATAGTTGACGCATCTTTTGCTCATCAGCATGAATCCGTCCTGTCGTTGATTCTTCGAAATCAAGGACGAGTTCATGATCTTTCGCCGAAGCCGTATGGAACTCGACCGTCTCCTGAATGACTTTTATCAAATCGAGCGGTTTGAATTCATACTGTTGCTGACTCGACTCCATTCGTTGTACGTCTAAGAAGTCATTGACGAGATTCGTTAACCGTTCGGTTTCAGCATGAATCGTCTCGAGATACCGCTGACGTTTGGATTCATTGACGTCTCGCGCAAGCATCAATTCTGTATAACCGTAAATTGACGCAAGTGGTGTCCGCAATTCATGTGATACGGTTGAGACGAACTCCGATTTCATCCGATCGATTGCTGTCTCTGCCGTCACGTCACGTAAGACAAGCATTGTGCCGCGGAAACAACCGCCATAATGAATTTCTTCTGCATACAACGTGATGAATCGTTCTTCTTTATTCAAGGACAACGATAAGCTTTCTGTCGGAATTTCCTGGCTACAGACGTGATCCATATAGGTTAAGAACGCCTCGTGTTGATCGACCTGTACCGCTAGCTCTTCGATTTTAACATCAAGCGTCATCAACCCTTCATCCGCGACTTGATCATGTGCAGGGTGATGGAACAACGCGAGCAACGGTTTGTTCGCAAAGATCGTTTCCCCTTCGATATAAATGACAGCCTCTCGAATCGAGTGAAGGAGTTTCGACGTTTTTTCGCGTTCTCGTTCGACTTCCTCAAAGACACGCATCCGGAGCAAGGAGAGTGCCAATTGACGCGAGAACGACCAAATTTCGTTCGTCTGATCTTCCGTGAAGGCATCTCGGTAACGAACGAGATAGATACTCGCAATCATCGTATTCGTTGCTGGGTCCATGACCGGTACGACAATTTCATACATTGTGTACGGATATGGAAGTGGATGATGACTTGCGACTTGTTTACTTGAGCGAACGGCGCGTTTGTTCAAGCGTGCGCGTTCGATTAACGATGTCGAAGCATGCAGTAACTGATGCTCTTGTGCTGTCGTCATCCCGTACGAGACGATATCCGTATAACGGTCTTGCTCTAAGAAAACAATCGCGCCAAGTTCAGCATCAGTGATCGTAATCAACTTTTCGATGATCGCTGGGTACGCCGTCAACGTTTCACGCGAAGCAAGCGTCTCCGTCAACTCGTTTCGATAACGCAAATGCGTCTCGTTACGTAACGTGATATCAAGCGCTTCTTCGAGTTCTTCCTGTTGCGATTGCAGTTCTTCTTGTTGCGCAATCAACTCTTCCTGCTGACTTTGCAGTTCATCATTACTTGAGACGAGTTGGTATTTTTGACCCGAGATAGCGGCTGCCATCTGGTTAAACGTCGTCGTCAATTCACCAATCTCATCTTGACGGTTCGTGATGACGATTGGTGTCGCATCCTCACCATTCGCGAGTCGTCCACTTTCGCGGTTCAATTGACGCAACTGACGTGTCAAGCGACGAACGAACGGTCGCACGAAGACGAGTGTGATCAATAATAAAATCGCGATATTGACCGCTCCGAGGATTTGTGACGAGTTGACTTGTTTGCCGAGTCGTTCTTGTGCTACCGTCTCTTGATCATTTAAGGAATTGCGATACTTCGTAAAGACCGTCTCCATATCGACGATACTCGAACTCATATCAGCTGCACTTTTCGTTTTGATATTGAACTTCCGCTGTGGATCGAGTGTTTTTGATTTCGTAACTTTCCCGAGTGTCGGCATCTGTAAGAATGGTTCCGTCACCTTACCGTCTTTTTTCGCCGCGACATAGTTGATGAGACTTGGCATGACACGTTGTGTATAGGCGGTATAAAGTTCCCGAGCGTCCGTTGCGTATTGTCGTTCTTCTTTAAAACGTGCATTGCGCTCGAACCAAGTCGTTTGCCGGTTGATACCGTTCTTTTTCGCTTCGATTTCCTTTAGCATCTCTTCGTCGCCTAGTAAGACGAAACCACGCACTTCATACTGCATGCTTTGCCACGACTCATATAAATCGGTCGCCCGTGTCCGGTGCTCATTTAGCATCTTCAACTCTTGTCGTGATTCATCCACCTGTTGTTTCGTATATAGGTAAACACCACCAGTCGTTAACAGCAGTGTCAAAAAAATCACATAAAACGCGGACATGATTTGACGTCCAATCGTTCGATTCAGCCATGTTTTCATTGGAGGAATTCAACTCCTTTCCCTTTACCCATATCCAGCAATAAAGGTATTCCCGTCCATTCATTGTAAACTTTTTTCAATCGATACACAGTATTCTGCTCAAAAAGATTTCAATTTCATACAACTTTAATCTAAATCGTTGTATATGACAATTAGATGTCACGATTTGACGGTTTCCAATAAAAAAAGAGCCTCTCAGGACTCTTTTAATGATGATGGTGATGACTATGACTGTGATTACGGACCGGCTGTTCGTCTGCTAAATGATCTGCATCCAAAATACCAAGCCGTAAATACTGGGCTAACACTTGTTTTTTTGTCGTTTCCGAAATCTCGTCCGCTCCTTGAACGAGCTTTAAAATACCCGTCGCAATCCGAAACGGTTCGAGATTCGACTTTTCAACCGGAAAACTTCTTAACGATTCTAAGTAAGCGACGTAATTTAGTGCATCTGATTCCACTGGACTGACAAGACGCGCTGCATGTTCGCGCAGTTGAGTCGTCAAAGAATTCGTTGAGATCCCCTTTGAGGCAGCAGATATAACTCCGAACAGAATGAAACCTATGATGAGAACAAAAAAACCGACAATGAAAATCGGTATGCCTGATAAAAAACCTGCGCCTCCAAACTCATCGTCTATGAATGATAGTGTAAACATAATGAATCCTCCCCTTGAACAAGATGATAACGATAAATCATACTACGTCATCCTGTTCAAGAAAGTTTCACCTAGTTAGGTAGTTTTTGTAATTCGGCTTGGAACCAGTCTTCGACGAAGAACCGTTCTGTATCTGTCTCGATTTGGTACGAATACAACACCTCGAAGTCACCTTCCGTCAACATCGGCAACGTCAACTCCCGCACGAGATGGCGTAACTCTTCCGTCAATTCAGCTTCATAGCGGATGAATCCATCCTCTCGGTGCTCGACTTCCGTCAAATACGGAAGCAAAATGTGCTTGCCGAACGATTGTGGATCGTCAATTACTTCCGCTGTCACACCAAATAATTCTTCTGCTTCTTCGACGAGTCCTTCTGCCGACTGCACTTCGATGTGGTCCGGAAACCAGACCGTCAAACGAAGCCCCTCTTGTAAAAGTCGTTCAAAGACGGGACGAAACGTTTGATTTTGAATCAATTCATATTGCATCAGTCTTCTCCTTTCGTAAATTCGAATTTTAATTGATCTCGTTCGAGATAAAGCATCGCCTTAAACTGACGCGCATTCTTTTTCATCTCAAGCGGCTTTGTCTTCTGACCAGCGAGTACTTTTTTGACTTCCGTCTGCGTCAGTCGGGCACCTAGAATCGTTTTCGGTAATGTAAAACCACAGTTGTTCTTTTGATATCCACTACACCCATAAAACTTCCCACGATCAAGGACTGCTGACTGGCACAGTGGACATGGACCGACCGGGCGATTCGTTGCTCCACGCGGTGATTTGCTTTTGACTTGCGTCGGATCAACAGCGAGTTGTTCAATTCGTTGTTTCGCATCGACGACGAGATGCTCCGACAATTTTTTCGCCTGTTCAATGAACTGGGCGGCAGATGCTTCGCCTTTCCCAATCTGTTCAAGACGGCTCTCCCACTTCGCTGTCATTTCCGGTGAGGCAAGGATACTTCCCGTCACGGCATCGATCAATATTCGACCTTTTGGCGTCGGATGAATCTCTTTTTTGACGAGTTTGATGTACTCTCGCCGTTTTAGTCCGTCGATGATTCCAGCACGGGTCGCTTCCGTCCCGAGTCCTTCAATCTCCTTCATGATCGCTTGCAGATCGTCCTCAAGCAGTTTACCTGCCGTTTTCATACCGAGGATCAGTGTCCCTTCCGTATAGCGTTTCGGCGGTTCTGTTTGTTTCTCAAGCAGACGACAGCCTTTGATTGGCATCTCTTGTCCTTGTTCAACAGCTGGCAATTCGACTTCCTTCGCTTCGATTTGCAGGACCTGTTTAAAGCCCGGATCAATCGTTCGACTACCGCGTGTCAGGAAACGATCCATCTCACGCGTCGTTACGATTTCTGTTTTCTCTGAGACCGCGTCTGGTGCAAATGCTGCTAGAAAACGTCGAACGATCAAATCGTAGACTTGGGCATCGCGACCCGATAACTTAGCGACGGCACCCGCCTCTTCTGTCGGAATGATCGCATAGTGGTCGCTGACTTTCGCCGGATTGACGTAGCGTTTATCATTTGCCGGATTATTCGTCAGGATATCTTTGATTGGGCTGTACTCGGCTTGTTTTAGTAACCGATTGAGTATGATCGGGAACTGACCTGCTTCCTCTTTCGTCACGAAAGACGAGTCTGTTCGCGGATAACTGATCCATCCGCGAATGTAGAGTTTTTGTGCGATATCGAGCGTCTCTTTGGCACCGAGTCCAAAGCGTCGGCTCGCTTCCGTTTGTAAAAGTGACAAACTGAACCAAAACGGTGGACGTTCCGTTTGCCTTTTTTTCTCGATTGAGGCGACGATGCCTGTTCCTTTCGTCCGATCGACAATCGCTTGGGCGAGCTCCCGATCACTCAGTTTCGTCTGTTTCTTCGCATTGATGTATTTCCCTTTGTAACGAGTAAAATCTGCTTCGACTTCATAATACGTCTCCGGTTGGAAATTCTCGATCTGTTTTTCTCGTTCGACGATCAAAGCGAGCGTCGGTGTTTGGACCCGTCCGAGCGAAAAGACGTCTGCAATGCCTTTCTTTTTCAGTAACGTCGTATAGGCACGGGACGCATTCATCCCAATCAACCAGTCAGCGCAAGCGCGACTCATCGCCTCGTGGAAAATGTTTTCCGTTTCCTTACCATCAAGTAGATTCGCAAAACCATGATCGACGGCTTGCGGCGTTAGGCTGGAAATCCAAAGTCGTTGCAGTGGTTTCGCATTGTTTGCAAGACGTAAAATCAACCGTACGATTGCCTCTCCCTCTCGTTCGGCATCCGATGCTATAATGATGGAAGTCGTCGTCCGCTCGTTTAATAATTTTTTGATGACTTGATACGGTTTGCTCTTGCCCTTTGCTAGTCGGTAATCAAATCGTTCCGGAATAATCGGCAAATGGTCATAGTTCCAGCGCTTCCATTTGGCGTCGTAATGCGCTGGCTCTTGGAGTTCGCACAAGTGTCCGACCGCATAGGCGAGTTTTGCACCTTGCGGAAACCGATCGCAGGGCTTGATTTCAATGTAGCCGTCTCGTTTCACGGACGGGTACGGAGCCGCCAGTTTTTCAGCTTGTTTTGGTTTTTCAGCAATAATCAATTGCACACGCTTCACCCTCATTTCCTTACTTCAGACATGTGGAGGTACCCATGCCCTATTTTACGTTATTCATGGCTTTATTCTTTATTTCAACATCGGCAATCTTCGTTAAGTGGGCGGAGACCCCGATTGAGGCTGTCGCGTTTTACCGCATGTTGTTCTCGACCTTGTTGTTGCTTCCGCTCATTCGATTGAAGGAACTTTTGCAACTCAGTTCGTCGACGATTCGACACATGCTACTAAGTGGCGTTTTGCTCGCCGGTCATTTTTGGCTGTGGTTCCTCTCTCTTGATTATACGACAGTTGCGAGCTCGACGCTCTTCGTGACAGCAAGTCCGATTTTCGTCCTCGCTGGTAACGCGCTATTTTTCAAACAACATCCGTCGCGTAAAGCACTTCTGTTTGTCGCCGTCGCATTGTTCGGTGGCGGACTAGTCGCTTATGGTGATATCGCTGTCGGCATGCGTGCCTTGATTGGAGACGGTCTTGCTTTACTAGCAACGATTCTCGTCGCCGGTTACTGGCTGCTCGGACAACACGTTCGGACGAGTGTCTCAACGAACCTCTATTCGTTTGGTGTCTATGCCGTCGCGTCAATTGTCTTGCTCTTACTATCATTGATTCAATCGACGAATCTTGTTGCTTCGTTCCAACAGGACTGGTGGCTCTATATTCTTCTCGCCGTCTTCCCGACGTTACTCGGTCACAATTTGTTCAACTGGGCACTCGCGCGCGTCAGCGCCAGTATCGTCAGCATCACGATCCTCGGTGAAGCGGTTTGGGGCATGATTTTTGGTTATTATCTGTTTGATGAAAAGTTGACATGGATTCAAATCACAGGTGCGGCTTTACTGTTGATCGGAATCGGATTGTTCCTCCGACGCAATGAACGCGATATTCGTGAACAGATTGCTCAGCGCGAGAGTGCGAGCAGTCACTCTTCCTAATATGAAAAGCGGACCAGGATGAACATAATCCTGGTCCGCTTTTCATTATGATCGTGGGTCCTCAGGTCGGACTTTTGGTAAACGCCATGTCATAGCGAACGCGAGAACAGCGCAAATGATTCCACCGATGAAGACGTAACGCAAACCGTGAGACAATGCGATTTCTGCTGCATACTGCACGTCTTGTCCAAACATTTTTGCCGTACTTGATTGGAAAAAGGGATCAATCGCGTAATCGGAAAGTTTATCCGACGCTGCAAACGAACGGAGAATCGATAAGTTAAAGATTGTCCCAAAGATCGCTACACCAAGCGTCTGTCCTGTCGTACTCAGGAACGAGTTAACAGCTGTTGCTGATCCACGAAGTGACCAATCAACGGACGTCTGGAGCACAACCATGAAGACCGGTTGCGAGAGACCAAAGCCGATTCCGATTAGTGAAACGGCAAGATAGATGAAGACATCACTCGACTCTCGCGTAATCAACGATAAAATCGTCGTACCGACGATCAGCAATCCCATCCCGGTCATCGTCCGGTATCGGGGTGAAGCGACACCAATCGTGCGTCCACCAATGATTGCCGTTAGCGTCCAAAAAAGAGACAGTGGCATCAACATGAACCCGGCTTCGGTCGGACTCTTTCCGAGCACGCCTTGGGCAAAGATCGGAATATACGCCGACATTGAGACGAGCACCCAGGCGGAAAAGAAGACCGCCAAGTTAATCACAAGAATGACAGGATGACGAATGACCGCTGGCGGCAACAGCGGATCGCTTGCCTTTTTCTCAACACGATAAAACGTAAACAGTAAAACGAAACTAATGAAAAAGCTGGCTAGAATGACTGGACGTAAGAATGTCTCCGATTCACTGCCTGATAATAAGCCATACAGAAATGCACTCATCCCGAGCGCAAACAGTAACGCACCCCGATAATCAATTTTCCGCTCCGTTTCGCGGACCGTCTCTTTGTAGTACACGACAATCATGAAAAAGGACAATAACGCAAACGGCACGTTCAACAAGAAGATATAGCGCCATGAGAGTGATTCAACAAGGAACCCACCGACGAGTGGTCCGGCGACACCCGAAATCCCCCATACTGCACTGAGAACCCCTTGGATTTTCCCGCGTTCCTCATATGTATACAAATCACCGATAATCGTCATCGCAATCGGTAACACGGCCCCTGCTCCAATCCCTTGAACGGCACGGAAGACGATTAACATCTCCATCGATTGAGCGAGTCCACAGGCTAACGAAGCCACCGTAAAGACACCAATCCCGAACAACAGGACGCGTTTTCGTCCATATAAATCGGCCATTTTTCCATAAATCGGTGTCGAGACAGCCATGAACAACAAGAAGCCGGCAAAAATCCAACTGACTAATTTTGCCCCGTTCAGCTCACTCGCCATGACAGGTGTTGCCGTTGCGACGATCGTCCCCTCGATCGCGGCTAAAAACGTTGCGAGCAACAGCGCGACAGTTACTTTTTTCCTCATTTGTTCCACTTCCTCTCTCCTGTTCTATCATACTGGTTGGACCAGTGATAAGAAAAGTAAATGCTTACGAGATAGGATTCGCGGGAACGGTATGGAATGGTATACACTAGACTCAGATTCACGATTTCGAATGGAGGAATGTCCTATGTTACGAAAAACAGCCCTGATTACCGGTGCATCGGGTGGAATCGGACTCGACCTCGCTGTCCTTGCAGCGCGCGATGGTTTTGATTGTGTCCTCGTTGCCCGCAATGAAAAAAAGTTGAAGGAACTGCAACAAGTCCTCGAAAAACGCTATCAGATTAAAGTGTATGTATTTGCTGCTGATTTATCACTAAACGATAGTGTTGATCGCCTTGTGCAGTACTTAGAGGAGCAAGAGTTGACGGTTGATCTGCTGTTCAATAACGCCGGCTTCGCCACATCGGGACGCTTTGCAGAAATTGATCCAACAGAAGATATCAACTCAATCCAAGTCAATGTCGTCGCCTTAACGGACTTGACGAAACGGCTCTTACCGGGAATGGTCGAACGTGGTTTTGGACGCATCTTGAATGTCGCGTCTGTTGCCGCCTTCATGCCAGGACCTTACATGAGTGTGTACTATGCGACAAAAGCCTATGTCCTCTCATTCTCCGAAGCACTTGCAACGGAAGTCGACGGCTCTGGCGTCAGCGTGACATGCCTCTGTCCGGGACCAACTGATACGAACTTCTTCGATCGAGCGAACATCACGCTACCGTTCAAGAGTATGCCGTCTCACCTCGTAGCTTTTGCTGGATATCGTGGCATGCTCAAAGGTCGCCGCGTCGTCGTTCCAGGTGCAAGCAACCGAGCAATGGTTTCCTTGTCTCGTCTCTTACCACGTCGCCTGCTAACAGAAGTGACAGGTCGGATCCAGGACCCGACTCGCCAACAAGAAGGATCAACCGAAGAAGATCTCCTGTACGCCAACTCATAAAAAAATCCGGAAGAGCCAGATGCCTGGTTCTTCCGGATTTTTGTTTATGCTTCATGATGACGGAATCGTCGCGTCGCGTAACGTTTGACGCGATCAAACGTCGTCGTATACCGGTACAGATAACGAACGATCAGTGCACCCGTAATCGAGACGATGTAACCCGCCGATAAGACGAGTAACCAGGAGACAATCGTAAGGAACCAAGAGCTCTCGAACCGTAAATGTTGAAACAGCAATCCTTCTGACGAGGTAATCAACATAGCACTAGGAAAAATAGCGGCAGCGAGTAAGTAACAAGCAGCATAACGTCCTCTAATCGTACCTTTCATCAACAGAATACTGCCGAATACTAAACCAACACTCGAGACGATGAGCAACATGACGACATAAGCAAGCGAAATCGATGATCCCAGCATATGCCTTCCCTCCTGTTCGTATGTTATTATTCTGTACCCTTCTTTTCATCGAATGAATGCAAAATCCGCAAAAAAATCGGGAATAATATCCAAATGAAAATGGCGTTACTTAATCCGTGAAGCAAATCAAACGTCCCTCCGGTCACTAGCAAGGTGAAGAAAGCCTGCCACGAAAAGTCGGTCAACACTAAGAACCCTAGGTTACTCACCCAACCATATAAAAAACCAGCAAAAAAGGCATACCCCGTCAATAAAATCCGGTAGCGGAGAATCGGTACAAAGCCAAGACTAGCAATCGTCGCATAGGCTAGCGCCTGAAAAAGAACGAACGGACCGCTTCCGAGGAACAAACTTGTCAACACGACGACGAGCATTCCAGCGATCGCTCCGACGATTGGATGGACGAAGACAGCCAATAATAAGATGAGTGCCGTTGCCGGCTGGATATTAGGCAAACTAGAAAACAACAGCCGCCCGACGATCGCCGCTGCCGTAACAATCGCGATGAACCGTAATCGTTGATCCGTCATCGGCAGTTTCTCAAAGAGAATCAAGAGCAGACAGACAATCAGAATCGTTGTTACGATCATAAAAATAGCCGACTTTCCTGTAAAAATTGCTCTGTCGGTCCGTCAAAGGCAATTTCTCCGTGTACGAGATAAATGATCCGTCGCGCTGCGCGAATAAGGGCTGGATCATGTGTCGCCATGACGATGAGTGCCGCCGGATTCATCTTCCACGAATCGATGAAAGCCATCCGCGCTGTGTCTTCAAGACCAGCCGTCGGTTCATCAAAGTAATAGCTATCCTTGCTCCAATCGATGTCGTCTAAAAGACGTTTTTTTTGTATAGCAAAACTACCACTTCGATCGTTTAATGGTGCGAGCATCGGATGAGCTGGTACATATTGCGTGACCCCCGACCGTCTGACTTTGCCGTAAAGTGGTCGCTCAACTCCAAGTACAAGTCGCAGTAACGTCGATTTCCCACTTCCATTTGCACCAACGATCGCAATCCGATCGCCTTGATGAAACGATAATTTCCCTGTCACCAGCGCATAACGCGCCTGTAACGGATAACGATGCTGGACGTTTTCGATCTGGTCTAGGAGACGTCCTGTCGTTTTGACCGGCTCACTTGTACACGTGAGGTCGGATTGTCTCGTCATCGAACAATGGATTTGACAATCAAACCGTCGTTCGATTTCTTCCAGTAACCCCATCAATCGCTTCCGCCGGACATGATCAAGAAAAAGAAACGGTTCTGACAAAAAAAGCGTTCTCGGCGACGAAGACAAGGCATGACCGAGCGCAACGAGCTGTTGCTCTCCGGCTGAGAGTTCACTCGACTCCGCTTCAAAAAAAGCTTCTAGACCAAGTAAGGTCGCGAGTTCTCCAGCTCGAAATAACGAGACGGTTGCAAGAAGATCCCGGACACGTCCATGTAGTAGTCGCTCAGGCGTCAAAACAGCTTGATCATGTTCGTTTGCTTGGTTCCGCAATCGATCTTCTCGATCGGTGTCGGTATACATGATAGGCATCCCGGATTCCTCCTTTTGTGAATAATAGCGATACGGGTAAAATAACCGCTGTAATGATTGCCCATGGTGTAAAACAGAGCACCAAACCAACTGTAAGCAGCATTCCGGTCTGCACATCTCGTCGCGTGACGTGTCTTAAGCGAGATGGTGCTGCTTCAATCGGTAAAATATGATACGCTGCCATCCGCTCTAGTCGAACGGCAAGCGACGCATCCGGATGACTCATCTTGACTTCCGGCCAAGTTCGTAAGAAAGACGGAATTAACGCTAGTACCATACCTGTCAATCGTGTCAGTCGAGGTAAGAAGCGAAACAGCGGTCCCATCTGATCGAGTCGAACCAATGTGAAAATCCATTGACTCGAGGTGATGAATAGCGTCACCTGAATCGTCGTCTCATAAATCGCCACTGTATCGATACTCGCTCCATACAAAAGTGGTACACACATCATGACCGCATAAAGGGCTGGAAGCACTAAGTAACGAAACACACTTCGTTCTTGAACGAATAAAAATAACAGGAAGTGATAGACGACGATGGTCGTTTGGTCACGAGTGAGGACGAACGGGATCATGATCATCCCGATGAAAAAGAGAGCGACGTTCACTGGGTGAAGTCGCTCCCGTTCTGGTTTACTCAAAATAAGCCATTGCATCTTTTTCAAACCGCCATTCGAGACGATCTCCTTTTTTCAGTTCATAGCTTCCGGCACCGACTTCACCCGGTTTGCCATTGACACCGAAGACCCAGCCACTTCCTGCACCGGCTGACTTTTCACGAATCCCATCGACTGCCGTGACGTATGCCATCTCACCTTTACCTGTTTTGACGACATCGAGTGTCGTATCTTCGAGCGCATCAAGTGCCGTGTCTTCTTTATTAAGACAAACGTCTTTATCAAACAACGTCTTATCCTTAACATGATCGACGACCGATACTTTGACTTCCGCATCACATGACGCTGTTTGTTGCTCCTCTTTTGCTTCTGCACAACCGGCAAGTAACACGATACTTGCGGCAAATAGCCATTTTTTCATCGTACGACTCCTTTTCGCCTTGATGTCTCAAAGCTGTAATTGTATAAAAGAATGGTTTTATCTCGCAGTGATTGACCATCAGAACGGTAATATGTCAGACGGATTGCATTCGCTAAGACATCGTCTCCGGTATTGACGTATGGAATCAACTTCCCTTTGTCATCAATCAAAAAGACCGTCGCATCTTGCAGACTGAACGTTTCGTATAGACCATCGAGATCCATCTCGATGTACGGTGTTTTCGAATCATGTAAGATTTCGTGAATCGAGAGCTTTCGTAACATTTCAAACGATTGTTCAGCATCGATCAACTTTTGATAGTACGAGGTCAGTGATTTTGTCGTCAACTCTTCACGCGGTCGATAGGAGATCGTTCCCGTCAGTTCTTGATAACTGACATCATATCGAATAAAACGTTTCGGTGTTTGAACGAGCATCTCAAACGAAGCATTCCGGAGATTTCCACCGCGATCAAACATCAACTGACTTTGTTCCATACGCAGACCATCTTCTCCGACACGTCGTTCGACTTGTGCGAGAAAACTGTCAAATGAATCATCCGTGATGGTCACGCGACCAATCTGTTGCGTTTCTTCCCGCAACATCCCAGCGTCAAACGGACCGAGAAAGAGTTGGAATAAGAAGAACAAGAATCCAAAAAGTGCCATATATCGTTTATAACGCGAGTTCTTTTTGGGGTGCAGGACAATCAAGAAAATAATAATGCCGAGCGGTAGCTGAATATCATAAACGGGAAACGACACGGCACCAAGACACGCATAAAAAACGAACTTCATGTACAAATATTTTTCTTTTTCCGTCCGACGCTCGAGTAAAAAGCCTAAGCCGCTAGCAGCCAGTAAAAAGAGCGCCCATAAAATGAGAAAGTCCATCGCCTATCCTTTGACCGGGACGACCCGGTGATCATACATGAGATGACTGTTCGCGAATAGTTCTCGTGCCTCTTGTTCGAGTACTTCTTCTTGGTCGACATAACGGGCAGATACATGCGTCAACAGAAGTTTTTTCACCTGTGCCGTATCCGCGATTTCGGCTGCCTGACGGGCGGTTGAATGACCAAAGCGTCCGGCGTGTTCGACTTCACTGTCTGCAAACGTTGCTTCATGAACTAACACATCGACGTCTCGCGCGAGTTCAATCGCCGCTTCGCATGGCATCGTATCACCAAGAACTGCTAGCTTGATCCCTGGTTTTGGTGCTTCTAAAAAGTCGGATGATGCATAAGTCATACCATCGAACTCAAATGTTTCTTCGAGTGTGATTCGGCGATAGAGCGGACCAGATGGTACTCCTAACGCTTGCAAGGCATCGACACGTAATGCGCCTCGCTCTTCTGGTCCTTCTAGTCGATATCCGAATGCCGGAAAACGGTGCTCAAGTAATCGGGCCGTCACGCGGAACCCATCTTGTTCATAGGTTTGACCGTCTTCGACTTCAACAATCCGCAGTGGATATCGCAAATACGTTCCTGTGATGCGCAATGTTGCATCCATCCATTCCTTAATCCCTGTCGGTCCATAAATCGTCAATGGTGTCGTTCCTTCTAACGCTGCCCTTGTGCTGATGAAACCTGGCAGCCCAAAGATATGATCCCCATGCAAGTGGGTAATGAAAATCGCGTTGACTTTGCGTGGTTTGATCGGACTGTGTAAGATTTGATGTTGTGTCGCCTCACCACAATCGAATAGCCACGTCATTTTGGGGTGTAACAAGGCAATCGATGTGACGTTCCGTTGTTTCGACGGCATACCGGCTCCTGTCCCTAAAAAATAAAATTCCATCTTTTTCCCCTTTTCGTAAAATTAGCATTTTTTATACACAAAATACACCTTTCTTCTGTTGAAGCATGGTAAACTGTACCTATTCAGATTTGGAAGGTGGTTTTTTCCATGACTAAGATTGAACGGACCTATGCCCGCATCGTCCGGGAAGCCCGCAAACTGAACGAGAGTTACCGGCAAAAATACGGAAAGTCGATTCAAATTGATGAAATCGCTTCGACCTTATTATGTACAGAAGAACTCGTTCTAGAGTCTATGGAATATGTTGATCGTCCTCAAGTAGTTTAATCGTACAATGATAAAGAGTGTACCGCAATGTTGCGGTACACTCTTTTTTGTGTTTCATCGGCTTATTTGTTCGTGATGTAATCGACTAACGTCACGCAAAGTTCCGCTGTTTTGACGAGTTCTTCGATTGGCATCTTCTCATTCGTCGTGTGGATATCTTCATATCCGACAGCCAAGTTGACCGTTGGGATACCAAAACCAGCGATGACATTGGCATCTGATCCGCCACCAGAATGTAAGAGGCGTGGTGTCCGCCCGAGTTGAGTGATCGCTGCTTTCGCGACTTCAACGACTTGATCGCCATCCTCGAACTTAAAGCCTGGGTACATGACTTTGACTTCGACTTCAGCACGACCACCAAGCTCTGCTGCCGCTTCTTCGAACGCCGCTTTCATCTTCTCTGTCTGTGCTTCCATCTTCGGAGCGACGAGCGACCGTGCTTCTGCAAAGATTTCTACATAGTCGCAAACGATATTCGTCGACGGACCACCGCCGCTGAATCGTCCGATGTTCGCTGTCGTCTCTTCATCGATTCGACCGAGCGGCATCTTCGCGATCGCTTTTGACGCGATCGTAATCGCTGAAACGCCTTTTTCAGGTGCTACACCAGCATGTGCTGTTTTCCCAAAAATCTTCGCATTGACTTTTGCTTGCGTTGGAGCAGCCGTAATGATGTCTCCCACTTTTCCATCTGAATCGAGTGCAAAGCCGTAATCAGCATCGATTTTCGATGGATCAAGGACCATCGCCCCAACGAGTCCTGATTCTTCACCGACTGTGATGACGAACTGAATTTTCCCGTGTGGTTGTTTCGTTTCATTCAATACATGCACGAGTTCGATTAGGGATGCAAGCCCTGTTTTATCATCTGCCCCAAGAATCGTTGTTCCGTCCGTCTTGACGTAACCATTCTCGATGATTGGTTTGATTCCTTGCCCCGGGAAAACAGTATCCATATGGGAAGTGAAATAAATTTTGTCGACGCCTTCTTTTGTTGCTGGAAGCGTAACGATCAAGTTATTTCCTTTATGTTCCGTCTTCGACGAAGCGTCATCTTCAAACACGTCACATCCGAGATCCTCAAACGTTTTTTTCAGATGAGCACAAATACGTGCTTCTTCTTTTGATTCCGAATCGATTTGGACAAGCTCCAAAAACGTATCTAATACTCGTTGTTCATTGACCATGACAAAACCCCTCCTCTAATATTCATCAATCCACTAGCGCTTTATTAGTATACCATCCCCATCGTCATTTGCACTTCTGAAAGGTTGTTTGTACAATGGCAGTAATCAGTTGATGTAAGAGAGGAGTAGTGGATATGGCAAAACCATCGAAACAACAACGCATCATTAAATGGACGACAATCGGGATTTTAGCAATCTTTCTGATTGGTACGTTCGCTTCGACGATGTTTTATTTCTTTTGATTGACGTAGCGTTGTTTGAGACGCAAGTATTGTTCCGCTTCTTGTAGCATGTGTAGCAACGCGGAGCGGACCTCGAACTCCTCCCGCGTGACGGGTAAGGCAGAGGCACGAAAACGTGTCAATAATGCTTCTAGTTCTGAAATGTACACCATTGCGTCGGCTTCAGGTCGGACATTGTCACCAATCGTCCGAAAGAAGTCGGCGACTTTTTTTCCTTCTTCGACGACAAGGACAAGTTCTTCAGCGTGATGGACGATGCCACGTAAAAGTTCGAATTGTTGCTCGCGCATCCGGAAATAGGCGTAATCCTCATCGTCATTGCGACGACCGATTGCGTTCCCCATCCGTTTTAAGGCAGCATCCTTTCCTTCACGTAGCAGACGTTCTGTCTCGTCAAGCGTCAACGCATGATGATTGACCCGCCCTGTCTCTATTGCAGCCGCGACTTCAAAAAATAAGGCGGCGATCCGTTGATCGATCTTTTCTCGTCGATCATCGATCAATAAATCGAGACTTGGCATATACATGTTGACAAGCATTCCGACACCAACACCGATGCCAAGCAGTAAGGATTCATTCAACAAGATGTGTGCGTTGAGTTGTCGTTCCGTGTATAAATGTGTCAGAATGACGACACTCGTGATGAAACCGTCCTGAAGTCGGAGGCGTTGAACGGATGGAAGGAATAAAATGAAATAGATCAATAACGTAACCGGACGGTAGCCGATGACTTCGAATAGAATGAATCCAAGTACGATGGCAAGTAACGATGCCATGATCCGTTCGTAAGAAGACCGAAACGTCTTCTTTCGCGTCGACTGGATGCTCAAGATGGCGATGATAGCTGCGAAGACGTAATAATCAAGTTTGAGTCGTTCCGCAATCCACATCGCGAGCGCGGCAGCGACCGCTGTCTTCAGTGTACGATAACCGATTTGCATCAGGTTCACCCCCTTTTATTTTTCTTTGTTAGACTACCTACGTTGGACGTGAATGTCCATTGCTTTTTAAAGGACGTGATTTTCTTTGACGACACGCACTATCCGTCCCGGTCGCCCAGTGCGCCGGACCGGTTCACTAAAAGGATTACTTTTCTTCTTCCTCATCGGTGTTCTCTTATTCTTTTGGCTCCGTGATGAGCCGAAGACCGTCTTAACACCACCGGCACCGTACACGGCAGAACGATATGATAAGGGTAAGATTAGCGAACAAGACTTCCAGACGTTTGCGGAAGCGAAGGCGCACGCCGGAGAGAACGGTGCTGTCAAACGTTCGTCAGATGATCGTTATGTCTACCTCGGTGGACAAGGGACTGGAATCGTCGACGATCGCGGTATTCTGTCGATTCATCGCGATGCTGATTTGAAGAAACGACTCACCTACGTCGCTTCCGGAACACGCGTCCAGTTGCTTGAGTTCGGGGAAAAGACGAGTCGCGTCAGCATTGCCGGTGTGACGGGTCATGTACCAACAGATCGCTTACGCCCGTTCCCTGCAGAACGTGTCTCGAACGCATCCTACTATCAGACGAAGGGTGATCGCCTCCTTCACTATATCGTTGCGGACAGTGGGCTCGGTGGATTGATTGTCGCTGGTGAAGCGACGAACGCGACGTCTCGGACGACGAAATATGTTGAATCGAAGACACTAACGCGTGATTTGACGAAACCGACGCGGCTCAGCGCTAAACAACTCGACGCATTCATCAAGGATCAAGCACCGGATAGCCCTCTGATCGGTAAAGGGAAAGTTTTCAAATCCGTTGAAAAGAAATATCGGGTTAACGCTGCTTATCTGCTTGCACACGCCATCCACGAATCCGATTATGGACGGTCTGAGATTGCCCGCGAGAAAAACAACCTGTTTGGCGTCAATGCGACCGATTCCGCACCCGGAGAAGATGCGACCGTCTATAAATCCTTGACGGACTCGATCCAGCAAACCGGTCGCTTCATCGCAAACGACTATCTCAATCGGGACGGTCGTTATTACCGTGGCGCATACCTCGGAAACAAACAAAAAGGAATGAACGTCTTTTACGCGTCTGACCCCTTCTGGAGTGAAAAAATCGCTGGTATCATGGTGAAAATGAACGCTTTCTAAATCAGAGATATGATACACTATAGGGCGAGACAACAATCATTGAGGAGTGAACACGTCATGGAAAAAGTTTTAGTATTTGGTCACAAAAATCCTGATACCGATACGATCACATCGGCAATCGCTTATGCAGAATTAAAGAAAGCACTCGGTGTCAATGCCGAAGCAATCCGCCTTGGTGAGATGAACGATGAAACGTTATTCGCGCTCGATACGTTCAAAGTGACAGCTCCACGTCTAGTGACAGAAGTTGCGACGGAAGCGTCACACGTCATCTTAGTCGACCACAACGAACGTCAACAAAGTGCGAACGATATCGATGCCGTTACCGTAACGGAAGTCATCGATCATCACCGGATCGCAAACTTCGAAACATCAGATCCTGTCTACTATCGGGCAGAACCAGTCGGTTGTACAGCAACAATCCTTAACAAGCTTTACAAAGAGCATGGTGTTGCAATCAAACCAGAAATTGCTGGTCTGATGCTGTCAGCAATCATTTCCGACTCGCTCCTGTTCAAATCACCGACTTGCACGGAGCAAGACATCATCGCTGCGCGTGAACTTGCAGAAATCGCTGGTGTCGATGCAAATGTCTACGGTCTTGAGATGCTTAAAGCCGGAGCTGACCTCTCGAAGAAAACTGTTCCGGAATTGATTTCTCTTGACGCGAAAGAATTCACGATGGGAACACTCAAAGTCGAAATCGCTCAGGTCAACACAGTCGATACGGCTGAAGTCTTGCTTCGTCAAGAAGAGCTCGAAACCGCAATCAACGAAGTCATTCTTGCAAAAGGACTTGATCTGTTCGTATTCATCGTCACAGATATCTTGACGAACAACTCTGTTGGACTCGTTCTCGGTAAAGAAGCAAACCTTGTCGAGCGTGCTTACGGTCTTGAAGCGACGAATAACCTTGTCTACCTCGAAGGTGTCGTCTCACGTAAAAAACAAGTCGTTCCTGTTTTAACAGATACAGCTCTTGCAACACAATAAGTAAAAAAAGAAGGAGTTCGCTCCTTCTTTTTTGAATAAAGAATATGAATGGCTGTTCATTCATTACATAAAGGAGGAAGCAATATGACACAAACAATCATGGTAACGGGTGGAACAAACGGTATGGGGAAAGCGATGGCGCTTGCCTTAAAGGAAGCCGGCTGGAATGTTGTCGTCACGGGACGAGACGCGGAACGTTTGCAACTCATGGATGAAGCATTAGCACAAATTAAAGGCGAACACTTGACGATTCAGATGGATGTCCGTGACGCAGATGCTTGTCTCGCAGCAGTTAATCAAGCACGCGAACGTTTCGGTCGTCTTGAAGCATTAATCAACAATGCTGCTGGGAACTTCATCTGTCCGACGGATGAATTATCGCCGAATGGTTGGAAGACCGTCATCGACATCGTCCTCAACGGGACATTCAACTGCTGTCACGCGCTTGTCAAAGGCTGGCAAGAAGATCAGGTCGTTGGCGGACAAATCGTCAACATCGTTGCCTCTTATGCCTGGCAGGCAGGTGCTGGTGTCGCTCCGAGTGCCGCTGCAAAAGCTGGCGTCCTGAACTTGACGCGTACGCTAGCCGTCGAGTGGGGTTATAAATACCAAGCCCGTGTTAATGCAATCAGTCCAGGACCGATCGAACGAACGGGTGGTGCTGATAAACTCGCTTTATCACCGGAACATGCAGAACGGATTCGTCGCAATGTGCCGCTCGGTCGATTTGGTACACCCGAAGAGATCGCGACACTCGCTACCTGGATGGTATCGGATCAAGCACGGTACTTAAACGGAGAATGTATCGCTCTTGACGGTGGTCATTGGTTAAATAAACAACCCTTCTAATCTTTTGATCGCTCCATTCCTTTTGCTATGTTTATGAATTATCTAGAACAGGTACAAAGGACAAGAAGGAGGTGATCGTATGTGGGAAGCGTTCGGTTGGGGTGCACTAGCAGGTGGTGCCGTCGTGATCGGTGCTCTGTTTGGACTATACTTACCGCTAAAACAACGACTAATCGGTTACATCATGTCGTTTGGGACTGGAATCTTGATTGGAGCAGCGACATTCGAATTACTAGATGAAGCCTTAAAGAAGTCAACGACGCTTGTCGTTGCGGTCTCCTTTATCGTCGGAGCACTCGTCTTCACTGGTTTCGACCTATTCGTTTCGTCACGCGGCGCGAGTAAACGGAAACGCTCATCTGGTGGGAATGAAGGCACAGGAACAGCGATTTTCTTCGGGACGATTCTGGATGCGATTCCGGAATCCATCATGATCGGTGCCAGTCTGTTATCCGGAAATGTCAGCGCGGCACTCGTTGCAGCCATTTTCGTCAGCAATATCCCGGAAGGCTTATCGAGTACGACGGGCTTGCGAAAAGATGGATTCTCAAAGAACAAAGTCCTACTGATGTGGGGCATCGTCTGGTTAATCTCCGCTTTCGCCTCTCTTGCCGGTTATACGATCCTCGCCGAACTACCAGACATGCAGTTTGCGATGATTGGTGGATTTGCAAGCGGTGGAATCATTGCGATGCTCGCCTCGACGATGATGCCGGAAGCCCATGAAGAAGGTGGCGCGATCGTTGGTCTGTTCGCCGCCCTCGGTCTGATTACAGCGATTATCCTTAGTTAATGACAAAAAGAATGCGCGTTCTCCGTAAGCTTCATCGGAAACGCGCATTGTTTTTAGTTACTTCGAAAACAAGTCTTAGCTGGATATAACGCCGTCCCACTCCTCTTTAAAACGAACAACGAACTCCTGCATATAGCGGTGGCGCTCCTCGGCTAACTGACGTGCTGTTTTCGTATTCATTAAATCTTTGAGTCGAAATAGCTTCTCTTCAAAATGATTCAAAGCACTCGTCTCCCCTGTCCGGTTACCTGGCTCTCGCGGTGCTAGTCCAGGTACATGCATAGGTTCCCCGAACCGACCAGCAAACTGAAACGTTCGCGCAATTCCGATTGCCCCAATCGCATCAAGGCGGTCGGCATCCTGAACGACTTGCCCTTCGATTGTATCAATTGGTGGACGTGTACCGTCTTTATACGACAGACTCGTGATAATGGCTAGAATCTGTTCCTGTTCCTGCTCCGTTACTTTTCCTTGTAAAAAGGTTGCGACCGTTTCAACCGTTCCCCCGAGTTTGCTATCTGCTACGTCATGAAGTAAGGCTGCTAATTCGATGATCCGAGTATTCCCACCTTCTTGTTTTGCAATATGTAACGCTAAACGACGAACCCGTTCAATGTGGGCATAATCATGGCCTGAAAAGTCTGTCGCGTGAAATGATTTGACGAACGCTTCCGTTTCTTGAATCATTGTCGTCCCCTCCATTCTGGTTCAAGTAGTCCATACAGTAACATGTCATGCCGCTCTCCGTCTCGTCGTAAAAAAGACCGGTATCTCCCTTCTTGGACGAATCCAAGCCGTTCATATAATTCAATCGCACGCGTATTATACTCAAAGACCGTCAATTGAATCCGGTACAGATTCAGCTCTAAGAAAGCATAATCAAGCAGTGTCTCCATCGCATCCGTTGCATATCCTTGCCCTTCACAATCCGGATCGATGCCAATCATCAGCCAGGCCGTTCCATGTGTAAATAGAATATCTTCTAGTGCAACGACGCCGATCATCCGTTCATCTTCAAAATTACGAATCGCAAATCGGAATGTCTCCGGTGCATCCGTCGCCATCATCTTTTCAATCTTGTCCGTCGATAAATGACGATATGGTGTCGCACTGAACTGGCGGGCAAACGTCGCATCGTCAAGCAACCGTTGCATCACTTCGGTATCTTCCGATTGAAAGCGCGTCAGACGAGTGTGATGACCTTCAAGTAGTTTTTTCATCGATTTTCCCCCTTTATACTAAAAACCGAAAAACGCTAACTCTTTTTCAGAGTTAGCGCACTGTGATCATAAAACTTTTTCGAGGAACTTTTTCGCTCGGTCTGTTTTCGGATTGTCGAAGAGTTCAACCGGTGAACCTTCTTCCATCAGAATTCCTTCATCGAGGAAGAGGACACGATCCGCGACTTCTTTTGCAAAGCCCATCTCGTGCGTGACGATTACCATCGTCATTCCACTCTCAGCAAGCTGCTTCATGACATCAAGCACTTCGTTGACCATCTCTGGGTCAAGGGCTGATGTCGGTTCATCGAATAGCATGACGTTCGGTTCCATCGCAAGGGCGCGCGCAATCGCGACCCGTTGTTTTTGTCCACCTGACAACTGGTTCGGATAATTATCGCGTTTTTCGGCTAGACCGACACGATCCAGTAACGTCTCCGCTCGTTTGATTGCTTCGTCCTTTGAGATACCGAGGACGTTGATTGGTGCATACGTCAGGTTATCGAGGACAGACTTATGCGGGAATAAGTTGAATTGTTGGAATACCATCCCGATGTTCTGACGTGCTTTTGAGATATTCGCCTTTGGTTTCGTCAGTTCGAAACCATCAACGATGATCGTTCCACTCGTTGGTTGTTCAAGTAAGTTGATACAACGTAAGAATGTTGATTTACCAGACCCCGACGGTCCGATGACAGCGACGACTTCTCCGCGCGTAACCGTCGTCGAGATACCTTTTAATACTTCTAATTTTCCGAACTGCTTATGCAAATCGGTGACTTGGATCATAGGTTCCATCTGATTACCCACTCTTTCTCATAGCTTTTTCGACTTGTTGGCCTATCAAGCTCAATCCCATGACGAGAACAAAATACACGAATCCGGCAAACAATAACGGTTCAAAATAAATCGCCTTTTCTCCTCCGACGATTTGAGCGCGACGCATGACATCGAGAACACCAACCGTCGAGACGAGTGCCGACTCCTTCGTCAACGTGATCAATTCGTTCATGATCGCAGGAAGGATATTTTTAAAGGCTTGCGGCAAAATGATCGAACGTAGTTGTTTGAAATACGAAATACCAAGTGCATCTGCTGCTTCCCATTGCCCACGATCAACAGCTTGAATCCCTGCCCGAATGATTTCCGAAATATAGGCTCCAGAGTTCAAGGAGAAGGCGATGATCGCCGATTGGTACCCTGTCGTGACATACCCTGTTAATTGCGGTAAACCAAAGTGAACGATCGCGAGTTGTAAGATCAATGGTGTTCCCCGGAAAATGGCTGTATACGCATGACCGATGAAACGGAGGAAACGACTCTTCGTGATTTTTAGTGCCGCGACGACGATTCCAATCAGCATCCCAGCGATAGCCGCTACGATGACAACTTGGAAGAGGACCGGAATCCCCTCGAGAATATATGGAATTGAATCTTGAATCTTTGTAAAGTCTATCATAATCAATCTCCTAACGTCGCACAAAAGGGATGAGGTTACCCCCACCCCCATGCACTTGACTTATTTTGCTTCTTTTTGGAACCATTCTTCCGCTAATTTATCGATTTCACCACTGTCGATCATCTTTTTCAGCTCTTTGTTGAAGTCGTCACGCATCTTGTCCCCTTTTTTGAAGGCGACTGCTGAACCAGCTGGACCATCTTCTTTAATCTGGTACGTTTTCAGAGATGCATCTTGATCCATGTATTTAACAGCAACCGCGTCCTCGATGATGAGGGCATCGATCCGTCCTGTATTCAATTCTTGAATGATTTCTGGAATTTTGTTTAATGGAACGGCTTCACTATCCTTGAAACGATCCTTCGCAAGTCCCTCTTGGATTGAACCAAGCTGGACACCGATTTTTTTACCTTTGAGTTCATCTTCTGAACTAATGGCCTTATCTTTTGTCATGACTAAGTTCTTTGATTCGAAGTAGATATCTGTGAAGTCGGCGTTTTTCTTCCGTTCTTCAGTTGGTGTCATCCCTGCCATGACGAAATCAACACGACCTGAGCTAAGAGCACCAAGTAGGCTTCCGAACTCCATGTCTTCAATTTTTAAGTCATAGCCAAGATTTTTTGTGACTTCCTTGGCGATCGCAACGTCGAACCCGACGATGTCTTCTCCTTTTTTCGTATCGATGTATTCAAATGGGAAGTAATCCGCTGACGTTCCCATCGTCAACACTTTATCGCTGTTACTTGATCCACCTGTTGATTCTTCCGACGCGCCACATGCTGCCATCGTGACTGCCAGAATGCCTGCCATTGCCGTTGCTAATAATTTTTTCATTCGAGTTTTCCCCTTCCAACGCTCAATTGTCAGAACTTTAACAATAGTATGACTTATGTGTATGTCCAATTCAATACCGAAAAGCCTGACCTGTTCTATTGCTTTTAGGATATACGAATATTTATTCACTGTAAAGCATAAATATATAAAATTTTTTTATTTTCTATTCATAAATCATGCATAAATGACTTTTTATACATTTTTGCAAACGCTTTCAAAAATAAAATTTATTATGCTAATCTCATGAATGTACAAAAAAGACCCCTTTTTCAGGAGTCTTTTTCGCTTATGCGTAAATTTCAATCAATGATTCGAGTTTCTCGACGACTTCTTCTGCCGTGAATGACTCGATATCGAACCGCTCGACCATCGAGAGGATGTTTCCATCTTGCATTAATGCGAATGATGGAGATGAAGGTGGATATCCTTCGAAGTACTCTCGTGCTCGGTCTGTTGCTTCGCGATCTTGTCCAGCAAATACTGTAACGAAATGATCAGGCTTAATGCCCTCTTTCCGGTTGACGTACGCTGCAGCAGGACGGGCGATCCCGCCAGCACATCCACACACTGAGTTGACAAGAACAAGTGTTAATCCTTCGCGTTTCATTGCTTCATCAACGCTCTCTGGCGTCGTTAATTCTTCAAATCCAGCAGCGTTTGCTTCTTTGCGGGCTGTTTGGACGACATCTTCAAAATACATTTGGAAATCCATCGTATTGCCTCCTTTGATTCGTTCTCCTTCTTATTGTACGAGTTTCGGTGAAATCTGTCCAAGTCTGTCGCTCAATTCATTTTCTAAAAACGGTCGCGCGTGTAACAAATCACGGAAAGCGATGTAACGGTCGATTTTCTCTTCCATTGGTCGTTTGTTTTGTTTGTATGCCCGAATCAAGACGTTTTTCGGTGTATGCTCAAGATCGATGAATTCGAGTAATTGTGCTTCATAACCGACAAGTGTCAGTAATTCCGCTCGTAACGAATCCGTAGCAAGTGATGCAAATTTTTCTTTGATCAATCCATGTTGCAACATGACGTCAAGTGGAGAACAATCGAGTTGACGGTTCAATTCCTTTTGGCAGCACGGTACGCTCAGAATGACCGATGCATTCCAGTCGACAGCTCGCGCGAGAGCAACGTCTGTCGCGACATCACAGGCGTGAAGCGTCACCATCAAGTCGACTTCTGTCTCACCCGTGTAATCGTGAACGTCTCCGACACGGAAGGTCAGATCGGTATAATCAAGATCTCGCGCAATTTGCGTACATTCCTCGATGACTTCCTTTTTTAAATCAAGACCTGTGACTTCAAGGTCGAACCCTTTGACGACTTTTAAATAATGATAGAGGGCGAACGTCAAATACGACTTCCCACATCCGAAGTCTAGAATCCGAAGTTTTTTTCCTTTCGGCAAGGCAGCGATGCTGTCCTCGACGAATTCAAGGAACCGATTGATTTGTTTAAACTTATCGTACTTCTGCTTTTTGACCTGCCCCGCTTCCGTCATGACGCCCAGGCGGATCAAAAATGGAACCGGTACACCATCTTCTAATAGATAGGTTTTTTTTCGGTCGTGCGACAAGAGAGCTTTCATCGGCTCTTTTTTGGACGTCTTGATCGCGACCTTCATTTTTTTGGAGAGCTGGAATTGCCACTCTTCTTCTTCAAAACGGAAGAGGAATTGTCGGAATTCTGCAAACCAATCATCGAGTCGACCGATGAAATCGTCAATTAAAATATTTTCATGCTTCATAACGCGTTCAAATTGAAACTCAACCTGCATCAGCACCGTATCTCTTAATAGAATCGGTTTTACCTTGATTCGTCGGAGATCATTTGATTTTTGACGCGGATTACTCATCGTCGCATGGATCAGTGCTCCTTGCGTGATTTGCGAGGCAAGGCTCGCTTTTAATTCATGTAGTTCCACTAGTCGTCCCGTCCTTTTCTAATGTTCTTTCGAAACTGTAGCAAATTCGTTCCCGTTCGACAAGTGTACACGCTTCATCATTCGTACGTAATCAAAAGGAGGAATTCATCATGTTTAAAAAAATTCTCTCACAAATCGGAATCGGTGCTGCAACGGTCGATACACGCTTAACGGACGACCGGTGCGAACCAGGTGGTCAAATTAACGGCGTCGTCCACATCAAAGGCGGAAACGTCGATCAAGAGATTGACCGGATTTACCTTGAATTTAACACGCAGTACAAACAAGAAGTAAATGATAGTACAACATTTACGACGTTTACGCTTGATCGATTTGCCCTTAACGAAGCGAAATTCACGATCGAAGCTGGTGTCGAACGCGAAATTCCTTTTACATTACGTGTTCCGCTGAATACGCCACTCTCCGTCAGCCAATCGAAATCGTGGATCGAGACAGGTCTCGACATCGTACAAGCCGTTGATCCGTCAGACCGCGACGCTGTCATCGTCGAAGCGAACCGTTACCAAACGACGGTCTTAAATGCGATGGAGTCACTTGGCTTCCGATTGAAGAAAGCCGACACGGAAAAATTACCTGGACGGTTCCGCAAAGATTTACCGATTGCTCAGGAACTTGAATATTCAGCACGCAATACACACTATGCCCATAAACTCGATGAGATCGAGATCATCATGCTTCAAGACAGCTCAGGGATTGATTTAATCGTCCAAGTTGACCGTCGTGCGCACAGTCTCGGTTCATTGTTCAGTGAAATGGCTGGAGCGGATGAGTCGATGATTAAACTCCGCCTGTCGAATAATGAACTGCAGGATCAGTCATTTGTCGAACGCCAGCTGACAAACATCGTAGAGCGCTATAGCTGATTAATCGAATGACTTGAAAGTGATTCCTCTTCAGGGGAGTCACTTTTTTTGTTCAACTCGATATAACTAAAAAATCATTAGAAATTTATTTCAATATGAAATCGTTTACAAATAAAATATTGTTTTAAAATAATCCACTTGCTATACTGTCCGTATTGAAAAGAATTCCAGTCGTGATTTGCTTAGAGGAGGACGTACACCATGAAAAAAATCGGTCAGTTCACGTTAACAGCCGGACTTGCAGCAGCACTTGTCTCAAGTAGTTTGCCTGTCATGGCAGCAACAGAATCATCAACAGAGCGGATCAGTCAAAAGATTGACGCGATGACGCTCGAACAAAAAATCGGACAGATGATCATGCCGGACTTCCGGCAGTGGAATGGAAGCAATCATACATCCCTTGCCCCAGAAGTCGCAAACATCATTGACCGCTATGATTTAGGCGGCGTCATCTTGTTTGCTGAAAATGTTAGTGAAACTGAACAGACGACGAAACTCGTCCACGATCTGCAAGAAGTCGTCAAGCAGGACGTTAGCAATGATATTCCGCTCTTCGTCACGATCGACCAAGAAGGTGGAATCGTTACTCGGCTGGGGACAGGGACGAACTTACCTGGCAACATGGCGTTAGGTGCAACCCGCAGTAGCACATATGCCAATGATGCGGGTCATATCATCGGTTCCGAACTGCATGCGCTTGGCATCAATGTCAACTTCGGTCCAGATCTTGACGTCAACAGCAACCCTTCAAATCCGGTCATTGGTGTCCGTTCGTTCTCAAGTGACCCCGCACTCGTCGGCACACTCGGTTCCGCTTTAATGAAGGGAATTCAGTCTGAAGGCGTCGCAGCGACTGCCAAACACTTCCCGGGTCACGGCGATACGGCGACTGATTCCCACTATGGCTTACCGATCGTTGATCGCTCCCTTCAAGAGCTAGAACAAGTCGAACTCGTTCCCTTCAAGCGAGCGATCGCTGAAGACATCGATATGATTATGACCGGACACATCGGAATGCCACAAATCGAATCTGAAGTCGTCACCTCGAAAAACGGTACCTTCCCTTTACCTGCGACGTTATCGGATGACGTCATCACGGGTGTACTTCGTAAAAAACTTGGCTACGATGGCATCGTCATCACGGACGCGCTGAACATGCAGGCGATCGCTGATAACTTTACGGAATCAGAAGCCGTTCTGAAGACGTTTGAAGCTGGTGTCGACATTGCGCTCATGCCGACGATCCTCCGTTCCGAGCAGGATGTCACAAAACTCGACCGGATTTTCAAAGACGTGATTGAGGCAGTCAAAAATGGTCGTCTATCAGAGAAACGAATCAATCAATCAGTCGAGCGGATCCTAACGCTGAAAGCAGAACGCGGAATCTGGAACGGTACGACGGATACGACATCGTTAGCCGATAAACTCGCGCAAGCAAAACAAATCGTCGGTAGTCCCGACCATAAAGCAAAAGAACGCGCGATGACAGAAGCATCCGTCACACTCGTGAAAAATGATCAACGGACGTTACCATTCAAACCGAAAAAGAATGCAAACGTACTGGTGATCGCTCCTGCGGCGGATCAAACGGACAGCATGAAAAAGACGATCGCTTCACTACCGAAGAATCGGAACTGGCACGTGACGACAGCGAATTATTCGGCTACTACGCTTCCACTTGACCAAAACCCGACACTACGGGCGCAACTCGATGCAGCGGACTATATCATTGTCGGCTCAAACGTCAATACGAGTGCTAAACTGCTATCAACCGCACCAGAACAAGCGATTCCGGCTTCAATCTTCCGCTATGCGAACCAAACAGACACCCCCTCCGTCTTACTTAGCCTCCGTAATCCATACGATGTCGCCGTTCAACCGGACGCACCGGCGCACGTCCTCGTCTATGGCTTCAAAGGGGATCCGAACGGACCAGACTCCGAAGCTGGTAATCTGAAATCTGCAGGACCTAACCTGCCTGCTGGTATCCGTGCGATTTTCGGAACGTTTAAGCCGCAAGGCACCTTACCAGTCGATGTACCGGTCTTTAAGAACGGTGCCTTTACCAATCAACTGCATCTCGAATTCGGTGACGGCTTTAAAAACTGGAAAAAATGAGAATATGATACACAAAAGACCGAGACTCCTTTAAAGGATGCCTCGGTCTTTTAACGATTGATACGGATATTCCGCTTCTTCTTTCGCACGATAGTAGACGCGGTATAACCAATAGGTCAGTAATGCATAGACGACAATGACAAGAACAGCAGAAATGTAGCTCCCCATGCTATATGCTACCTTGAAGTTTCGAGTCGATGCGGATATACCAGATAATACGATCAACGCTGGAATGATGAGTCCTACAAATCTTACTTTAACTTTACCCAGCATGCGTTGCACGGCATACGCGGCGCTGATCGCAAGTACGATCACGATGATTTCCATTCCTATCCCTACTTCCGCTAAATGATATACCTAATTCTACCATCTAACCGTTTAGGAAGATACTGTTCGCGCCGGAATCGTCTCGTACACCGACGTGAATGTTTCTTCTGTCCATCCCATATGCCAAAACAGCAACTCATAATAACAGCTCGTCACGAAATGACGTTTCATCCGTTCGCGTTCTGTAGGACTGGCTTGTTCAGCCAAAGCATCGAGCCGTGCAATCTGTTCAAAGACGACCTTTTCGAACCACTCCGAACTATACGTGTCGATCCATTGCTGATAGATTTTTTCTTCTGGCGTACATGTCAGTAATTGTTGACCGACTTCATAATACAACCAGTAACATGGCAAGATGGCAGCAATTGTCTCACCGAGTGTCCCCTCGCTCGCATGATGCATATGCGACACATAGGCATATGCTGTTGGTGCTGGTTCGAATGCTTCAAGGTCTGCTTTTGTAATACCAAGCGGTTCAAAAAACGATTGATGTAGACTCAGTTCTGCCCCATATGTCGAAGTCGCATGCTCGGCAAGCGTTGCGATTGTCGCAAAGTCGTCTGCTTTTGACGCTGCCTTCGCTTGAATCTTCGCAAAGTGTTTTAAGTAGTAAGCGTCCTGCATCACGTAATGCCGAAATTTCGAGAGTGGTAATGTCCCTTCCCCGATTCCTTGCACGAACGGGTGCGTAAAACTACTCTCCCAATACGCTTGTGCTGCTTGTTTGATTTCTTGTGTGAATGTCATGATCTCATCCTCCTCGTTTTTTATGAAACGAAAAAACACCACCCCGAAACACACGGGCATGGCGCAAGAAGAACAAGACTTGACGCCACTTCCCTCCGTAAGTACGAACTTAATCAGGTTCAAAGGGTCCGAACGTCTTCGTTCGTCTCAGTCAGCCTACCGACTCCCCTAGTGGTCATTATTCGATTCCCATCCACTATAGCATGCTGAAAATGGAAGTCAAGTTGTCCTCTTTTCGCTATACTATGGAGTGTCAGAAGGCGGATACCGTCTCCTTCTACAGACCGATTCCGAATGGATCTTGTTCCCGTACACTAATTTTAGTACCTGATACTATATTCAATACTCTTACTTATACATTGGAGGATTTCATCATGCATACACCAACAAAAATCATGGCGTCAGCCATCATCGCTTCTGCTTTATTACTCCCGACAGCCGCATCCGCCGAACAAGTCGTCGATAAGACGATCGTCACACTCGGGGAGTCGCTCGGCGCAAAAGATAAGGCTTGGGTCCTTTCACGTCTCAATGCACCGGAGGGCATCACGCCGATTATCGCAACCTCTGCCGACGAAGAAAAATACCTCGGGAAAAACATTCCACAGTCGCAAAAAGGTGGCAACATGTATTCGTCGGCTAAGATTGAACTGACGGAAAAAGGCGATGGACTTTCCGTCTCGACGGAGAACATCACGTGGGTGACGAAGGATATGTATCTCAACGCTCTCGTCACAGCAGGTGTCAAAGATGCCGACATCACGATCACTTCTCCCTACAAGGTGACCGGGACATCGGCCCTGACAGGAATCATGAAAGCCTATGATCAAACTTCTGCTGAGACTGGAATCAAGCTGAGTGACGAACGCAAGGATTTAGCACAGCAAGAATTATCGGTCACATCTGACGTCGGGAAGACCGTTGGAACGGATAAAGTCGCTGACTTGATGAATGAGATCAAGGCTGAGATTGCAAATCAAAAACCGGAAACTAAAGTCGAGATTGAAAATCTGATCGTCCAAGTCATTCAAAACAACAACATCCAATTATCTGATGCACAGATGGATCGATTGACGAACTTGTTCAATCAAATGGAGCAAGCGAACATCAACTGGGGACAAATTGAGAGCGGCTTGAAAAATGCCGGTCAAGACATCCATGCGTTTGCAACGTCTGAGGAGACGAAAGGATTCTTCGCTAAATTATTTGATGGTCTGAGTGACTTCTTTAGCTCGATTGCTGGGGTATTCAAATAATTCAGACTTTCCCATTTAACAAAATAATGGTAAACTACATGTATCTGAAACGAAAGGTGGTGTGAAAAGATGGACTTTGCCGCGTGCAAACACTGGTTAATGGAACAATTATATCTGTTGCGCGCGATTTTTCATGGAATGGCGTTCTAAGGCACCCGTCTGCCCTTTTTAGAACTTCATGAACGAAAAATACAGCAAAGCGCATCTTTCACACGTCAAGGAGAGTGCTATTTGCGCTCTCCTTTTTTTGATGCGCGCGAAAGGATCAATTGATTATGATGATTTGCGACATTCAACACCTGACAAAACAATTTGGAGGCGAAACGATCTTGACAGACGTTTCCCTCTTCTTAAACGAACACGACCGTGTCGGTTTGATCGGACGAAACGGTAGTGGCAAAACGACACTACTTCGCCTACTTGCTCGACTCGACCAGCCGGACGGTGGTGTCATCTATCAAAAGAGTGGTTTGACAATCGGCTACCTGGAACAACTTCCAGTTTACGCCGAAACGATGACCGGACTCGACGTCCTATGGACAGCGTTTGACGAAATCCTCTCGATTCGTTCTCGGATGCAACAGTTGGAACAATTGATGGCAACAGCACCATCCGACCTCGAGGCATTACTCGTCCGATATGCGGACGTGACGAATGCATTCGAACAAAAAGATGGGTATCTACTCGATTCGAAGATTGAGCGCATGGTGAACGGTTTACATCTCCGTCCTTTACTTACTCGCCCCTTCCATCAGTTAAGCGGCGGTGAGCAGACGAAGATTTGTCTCGGTCGTATGTTGCTGATGGAACCGAGTCTCCTCATTCTTGACGAACCCACGAACCATCTTGATTTAGCTGCCGTTGAATGGCTCGAGCAATTTTTACGCGATTATACCGGAACCGTCCTACTCGTCTCTCACGACCGAGTGTTCTTAGATGCTGTCGTTACCTCAATCGTTGAACTTGAGGATGGTGAATTGACATCTTACACGGGCAATTACAGTGCGTTCGTTGTCGAGAGAGAACGTCGTCTGCTCGAACAGTTCCATGCTTATCAAGAGCAGCAGAAAAAAATCAAGAAGATGAAAGAAGCGATTCGTCGACTTAGACAATGGGCGAACGAAGCGTCTCCACCGAGTGAAAAATTATTCCGTAAAGCAAAATCGATGGAGCGGGCGCTCGAGCGAATCGAACGGATTAAACGACCGCAACTCGAAGCTAAAACCGCTGACGTCTCCTTCACTTCTACCGATCACACGAGCCAAGTCGTCTTTCGTGCTGAAGCACTGTCTTTTGCTTACAAGACGCGACAACTTTTTGATGCGATTTCGTTTGAAATCATGGCCCAGGATCGAATTGCGATCGTTGGAACGAACGGAAGCGGAAAGTCGACATTACTATCACTACTACTTGACGAATTATCACCGGACGCGGGCACACTCACGCGTGGACCATCAAATCATGTCGGTTACTTGTCTCAACACGCCCATTTCGAAGAGGACGCTCGATTGATTGACTGGTTCAGGCAACGGATTGCCATCCCGGAAGCGGAAGCCCGCCATATTCTTGCTCGGTTTTTGTTCTTTGGACCGACTGTCTTCCGGTCTATTTTTTCACTGAGCGGCGGCGAACGTGTGCGATTGCAACTCGCCGTCCTCGTTCATTCGTCGATCAACGTATTGATTCTTGATGAGCCAACGAATCATTTGGATATTGAATCAAGAGAGACACTTGAAGAAGCACTCGAGAATTTTTCTGGAACACTGATTGCTGTCTCGCACGATCGCTATTTCTTGAATCGTCTTTTTCCGCAGATCCTTTGGCTTGAAAATGGTCTGACGCGTTATCACGGTACGTATACGTATGCCCAACAGAAGCGTACTGAGTTCGCTGCGTCTTCCCCACTCCACGTAACCCCACAAAAACCAAAACGCTTGGCACAACATGAGTTAGAAGTACAGATCGAGCGACTTGAACGAAAACTAGCCAAACGTGAGTGCTTGACTGACATGGTCTCTAAGACCATTCAAGAGAAACTCGATGACCTTTACGAACAATTGTTACAATATGGATAATCTTGCTTCACTTGACTGTCGTCCTTATTTAAGGGACGGCAGTCTTTTGTATATCTTCCCTATGTGAGACTCCTGTTTTTTAGTTAACCTTATTAAGTTTTAAAATTTTATTTTAATTTCTTATTGCATATTGTCAGAAAATTCGTATAATTTAGCGTATAGCTTTTTATTATTCTTTGGGAGGAATACACCATCATGAACGCCATTCAGCAAGTCATTCAAGGAAGTGTCGATTACGCCAACAATATTTTAGGTGCGTACGTGCTAGTTGCCGTATTGATCGGCGGCGGGATCTACTTCACGATCCGAACTAAATTTATCCAGTTTACGTACTTAAAAGAGATGTTCCGGGTCACGCTCGATAAAAGTGAACAAACAACAGACGATAAAGGGGAAAGTATCACTTCTCTCCAGTCGTTCTTCATCGGTGCTGCGACACGGATCGGTACTGGTAACCTTGCTGGTGTCACGATTGCCGTCACACTTGGCGGACCAGGTGCTGTCTTCTGGATGTGGATGGTCGCTCTTCTCGGTGGTGCGACAGCGCTCATCGAAAGTACACTTGCTCAAGTCTATAAAGTACGCGATACGAAATCAAATGCGTACCGTGGTGGTCCTGCCTATTACATCGAAAAGGGCTTAAAAAATCGGGCTCTCGGAATCGTCTTTGCTGTCTTGATTGCCGTTACATTCGGACTTATTTTCAACTCCGTTCAATCAAACACGATCGCCGCTGCTTTTGACAATGCGTTTGGCATCAATACAGCTGTCGTCGGTGCTGTACTTGTCGTCTTGACGGGACTCGTCATTTTTGGTGGCGTTCACCGCGTCGCGAAATTCTCTGCAATCGTCGTTCCCATCATGGCAGGACTTTACTTGCTTGCTGCCCTTTATGTCGTCGTCACGAATCTCACTGAGCTTCCTGGTGTATTCGCAATGATTTTCAAGAGTGCCTTCGGGATCGAGCAAGCATTCGGTGGCTCGGTCGGTGCTGCGATTTCACTCGGTGTTAGACGTGGATTGTTCTCGAACGAAGCTGGTATGGGATCTGCTCCGAACGCCGCTGCTGCTGCTGAAGTCTCACACCCAGCAAAACAAGGTTTCTTGCAAACACTTGGTGTATTCCTTGATACGTTGATCGTCTGTACAGCAACAGCAACGATCATTCTCCTTAGTGATAGTTATGCCGCTGGAAACGGCGAAGGAATCGGCATGTTACAAAACGCACTCTCTGAACAATTCGGCGCAATCGCCCCACCGTTCATCGCACTCTGTGTCTTCTTGTTCGCATTCAGTTCGATTGTAGGTAGTTACTACTATGGTGAAACGAACATTGAGTTCATCAAACAAAGTCCGGCAGCCGTCTTCAGTTTCCGTATTGCGACAATGGGCTTCGTCTTCATCGGATCTGTTCTCAGCCTAGGTATGGTATGGAGCTTTGCCGATTTATTCATGGCAGGTATGACATTAATCAACATGACGTCAATCCTTCTCTTGAGCGGTATTGCCCTCAAAGTCATAAAAGACTACCAGGACCAACGAAAGCAGGGACTCGATCCTGTCTTCTCTGCCAAAGCACTCGATATTGAAAACACGGAATGTTGGGATGTCGAAGAAGAAGCTCGTCCTGCTGCTGGTGAACTTCCACCGTCACAGTAAAAATTGAACCCTATTCTTTAGCACCGAGTATGCCTTTTGTGCCTACTCGGTGTTTTTTATTTGCCAAAAAGAATTTGGATTATGTTTTCACCGGACAGGGAAAAAGTCAACAGATTGTCCTGAAGGAGGAATTCAATTTGTCTCAAGCCATGCTGATCATCAACCCGTCTTCCGGTAAAGAACTTGGAAAAAAACACGCGACGCTCGCTGAAGAAACACTCGCTACTCGTTTTCAAACCGTCGACGTCCGGTTCACGGAAAAAGAACACGACGCGACAGAATTCGCACGTCACGCCGCTCAGTCTAATTACGACGCTGTCATCGCCATGGGAGGTGACGGAACAGTTAATGAAGTCATTACTGGGATCGCTGAGCAACCACATCGCCCAACTCTTGGCATCGTACCACTCGGAACAGTGAACGATTTATCACGCGCTTTACACATTCCGACTGATCCGGAAGAGGCCATTCAGATTCTAGCAGAAGCCCCTGCCCGGCCGCTCGATATCGGTAAGTACGATGACCACTATTTCATGAACGTCATCGCCGTTGGTCTGATCGCAGAAGCTGTCGAAGAGGTTAGCGTCGAACAAAAGACATCGCTCGGATCGGTTGCCTATTTCATTGAAGGTCTGAAAGCCTTTAAAGATCATAGTCCTTATCCAATTGAAATCGATTCTGCTGAGAAGCAGTTCGACGGAGAAGCACACTTGTTGATCATTGCTTTGACAAATTCCGTCGGCGGATTCGAATCGTTTGCTGAAGACGCGAAAGTCGATGATGGACTTTTGCACGGTTTCATTATTACGAAGCTCGGCTTCTTTGATGCGCTTCAAGCGTTACCTAAACTCATTACTGGTGGATTATCAAAGGCAGATCAAATCGAACACTTCACGACGACACGCGTCGAGATTCGTTCAAAAGAAGAATTACCGATCAATGCCGATGGAGATACAGCCGGTCATGTTCCCGTAACTGTTGAAGTACTTCCGCAGCATTTAAGCGTATTCTCGCCAGACACATCAAATTAAAATTTCACTACTCTCAAGAGCTGACTTACGGTCAGCTCTTTTGCTTATTTTACCATTACAATATATGTTAATATTGCGTAATTTTGAAATACATTTGAAATATTTTTGTGTTATTGACGATGCTATAATCATCTCAGGCGAAAAATCATTCCCTAAAATAAATAAATATACATAAAATCTTACAATTTTGTAATGATCAGTTCTGTCGCTTCAGATTTTTAAGGAGGAAATACACTCAATGAAACGTTTACTTACAACAATGACAATGACAGCTTTGGTAGTTTCAGGTTTTGCGACAACGAGTGCTTCGAAAGTTGAAGCTGCAACGACGTATAAAGTAAAGGTCACGGCAGACGGGCTTCGTGTTCGTACAGGTCCATCAACGGCTTATAAAATCGTCGGTAGCGTCAATAAAGGACAAACTTTCAATTATCTTGGTGTTTCCGGTTCATGGACGAAAATTTCTTATGGCGGCGCATCACGCTATGTTTCTTCTACATATGTAAAAAAATACAGTACGACGACTTCGTCAAAAGCAACGACTGGTTTCTCGCGCCCAGCAAGTGGTCCAATCACGCAAGGATACGGTGCAGCTAGCGGTGTTTACGGCTATACATTCCACAACGGCATCGATATCGGTGCTCCAACAGGTACACCTGTCTACGCATCAGCTGCTGGTAAAGTCATTACGTCTCGCTATTACGGTGCATATGGCAATCATATCATGATGACACACACTGTTAACGGCATTCAATATACGACGGTGTATGCACACTTGAACAGTCGCTCTGTCTCAGTCGGACAAACGATTGCTAAGGGGTCGAAAATCGGTACAATTGGCGCAACAGGAAATGCGTTCGGTGCTCACCTCCACTTCGAGATGCATCGCGGATCTTACGTCTATAGCGGAACATCTGCCGCAAACAGTGTTAATCCACTCAATTACTTCAACTAAGCTTGATTCACCGGACTTCTCGTCATGAGAAGTCCGGTTTTGTGTTTCAGATGAAATCTCCTAACAGGAGTGGTACGGTATGATTATGAGTCTAATCCATAATGGAGGCGAAGCACATGAAACGAACGATCCCCCTTCTTTTATCCGCAACGTTTGGCGTGACCTTACTTGCCGGTTGTCAAGATCAACCGACACCAGAAGAACGGCTTGATGCCTACATCAAACTTTGGGAAAAACAAGATTACGATAAGATGTATACGTATGCGAGTACGGCTACTAAAAAGGAGTACGGTAAAAAAGAATTCATCGAGCGAACGAAACAATTATCAAAATCGCTTGATATTAAAAAGTTATCCGTCGAGCGAAAAAAAGCAGAGGAAGCGACGGATGACAAAAAAGCGTCTCTTCCCGTCCAAATCTCATTTGATACGATTGCAGGATCCGTTGCTTACGATAAACAAGTTCCATTGACGTTCGAAAAACAAGGTGAGACCGAAAACTGGTTTATCGACTGGGATACTTCTTTTGTCCTAAAAGATTTTAAAAAGGAGGACAAAGTCCAACTACAAACTGTTGAAGGCAAACGTGGTGATGTACTCGATGCGAACAATAAACCACTCGCGACCTCTGGTAAAGGATATGAAGTCGGTGCGACAGCCGGGCAATTAAAAGACGTCGCAAAAGTCGCTGAATTGCTCGACCGCCCGACCTCTTCGGTCGAAGATTCCTTAAAGGCAAGTTGGGTCAAAGATGGACAATTCGTTCCGCTCAAAACGCTGACCGACGAAGCAACGATTGATAAATTGCGTAACATCTCTGGAATCAGCGTCAAAGAGACAGAAGTCCGAACGTATCCGCTAGGTAAGGCAGCGTCTCATTTGATTGGATATATCGGTTCTGCAACAGCAGACGAAATCAAAGAATCGAAAAATCAAATCAAAGCTGGCGAACAAGTCGGGAAACGTGGGCTTGAACAAGTACTTGATGATCGCTTACGTGGTAAAGCTGGTGCGACGATCACCTTGCAGAAAAAAGACGGTTCAAGCGTTACCGTTGCCGAAACGAAACCGACGGATGGCGAAGATATCGCGTTGACGATTGATGCCGCTCTTCAGAAAAAAACCTATGACACGATGCAGGATGATCCCGGAACAGCATCAGCGATTGATCCGCGGACCGGTGAAACGCGTGTCTTACTCAGTTCTCCTGGCTTTGATCCTTCTGAATTCATGTCAGGAATCTCGCAAGCGCGACTCGATGAACTGACGCAGGATCCGGATCAGCCATTGTTGAACCGATTCACGAGTGCCTTTGCACCCGGTTCGACTCAAAAACCTTTAACAGCCGCTGTCGGATTGAAGAGTGGAACACTCGATCCCGAAAAAGCCTATACGATCAACGGACTGAAGAATAAAATTGATGGCTTTAACGTCACCCGCATCCATGAGACACCGGGTCCGGTCAATCTTCATAATGCACTCGTCTATTCCGACAACATCTACTTCGCCCGTTCGACACTCGAACAAGTCGGAACAAAGGCGTTTACGTCTGGTCTCGAAGCACTCGGGTACGGCGAAAAGCTACCGTTCACGTATCCGTTACGTGCCTCACAGATCTCAAACGACGGCACGATTGCTTCTGATGGACAGCTGATGGACACGTCTTACGGACAAGGTCAGATGTTGACGAATATTCTACATTTGGCATCGATGTATGAGATTTTCCTGACGGATGGAACAATCTATCGTCCGACACTCTTACAAGAAGAAAAAACGAAGCAAGTCTTTAAGAAGGATCTACTCGATGCAGACGATGCGAAGATGATTCGCGATGATCTCTATGATGTCGTTCATAACGGTTATACGCTTCCGGCTGACATCAAGGAAGTTGATGTTGCCGGTAAGACAGGTACCGCAGAATTGAAAAAAGCAGGAGAAACCGACGGCAAAGAGAATGGCTTCTTTGTCGGCTATGATAACGACAAAAAAGATCTTCTTGTTGCCATCATGATCGAGTCAGTCGAAAAAGAAGATCGTGGTAGTCCGTATGTATCCGGACTCGTCGCCGAAGTACTCAAACAAAATCGATGATCGGAGTGATTCCGTAATGATCCGAATAAGCCGCACTTCAGACCTCCCTGCCCTGCTTACAATGACGGCTGAGACATTCGCGCATCATAAGCAGTTGTCGCCTCACTTTCACCCAGATGTAACGACACCATACACGCTGGAGTCTTTAAGTCAGATGGTAGAAACAGAACAACACCTCTGTCTGACAGCGCTCGACGGAGAAACAATCGTTGGTTACTTGTTCGGTAAGTGGACGGCACCAAAATCCGACCGGTTTACGCCCGTTCGGATTTTGAACATCACTGACGTCGGTGTCACGGATTCCCATCGTTCGTCGGGAATCGGTCGCCAGTTGATGCAGGTTGCGGAAGAAGTCGCGCTCGAACGCAAGTTTGATGCGGTTCGCTTAAGCGTTTGGGCGGTCAACGACCGGGCCGCAACGTTTTATGAGGAACTCGGGTTTGAGCCACTGTATATGAGTCTGCAAAAGCCACTCACTCAAAAATAATATTAAACTAGACACGAAACAGCGGATGATCACTTGATCATCCGCTCTTTTTATTAATGTGAAGGAGTCGTCGCAAGGCGTGCTGCCATCAATTGTTTGATTGTCTCGCGATCGTTCTGATGGAGCAAGTCGACGATTTTACTGCCGACGATGACACCAGAAACCGGTCGACTCAATTGTTTGACGTGTTCCGGTGTACTGATTCCGAATCCGGCAAGTACTGGTACCGGGCTATGGGCTGCGACATTTGCTAAATGGTCTTCGAGCGTCGTATCAAACGTCGTTTGTCCGCCTGTTGTCCCGTTGACTGTGACCGCATAAAGGAATCCTTCGCTTTTATCCGCAATCTTTTGGATCCGCTCCATCGGACTCGTCAAGGAGACGAGTTGGACGAGCGCGATGTCTGACTTGTCTTCTTGTTCGAAGAACTGTTCGCTCTGCTCAAGTGGAAGATCGGGAATGATCAATCCGTCGACACCGACTTCGCGGCACGTCGCAAGAAATGCCGTTAAACCATACCGGAAAATCGGATTCAAGTACGTCATCAAGACGATCGGAACATCGACATTCTGACGCGCGGTCCGGACTGCATCGAGCACGTCCTTTAGTCCGACGTTCGTTTCTAAAGCACGAAGCCCTGCTTCTTGAATGACCGGACCATCGGCGACGGGATCCGAAAACGGTACGCCGACTTCAATCGCTGTCGCGCCAGACTCAGCGAGGAACGCCAGTATTTCTGGGAGTTGATCGATGCCCCCATCTCCCCCCATGACGTACGGGATGAAGGCTTTTTCGCCCTTACTTGTAACGCTACGAATCGCTGTTTCTAATCGCATCATGCTTCCCCCTTTAGTGCGTTTCGAACAGTGACGACATCTTTGTCACCGCGTCCAGATAAACAAATGACCAGAACTTCATCTTCCTTCATCTCAGCAGCGAGTTGTGTCGCATAGGCAATCGCGTGTGCTGATTCGAGTGCAGGGATAATTCCTTCCTTGCGGCTCAATAGTTGTAGTGCTTCGAGTGCTTGTTCGTCGGTCACAGCTTCGTATTTGACGCGACCGATATCTTTGAGCAGACTATGTTCCGGTCCGACACCTGGATAATCAAGTCCTGCTGAGATTGAGTGCGCTTCTTGTACTTGACCGTGTGCATCCTGTAAGAGATACATCATCGATCCGTGCAAGACTCCGACCTCTCCTTTTGTCATCGTCGCTGCGTGTTTATCCGTCTCAACACCACTTCCGGCTGCTTCGATGCCGTACAATTCCACGTCCGTATCATCGATGAACGGATGGAACATCCCGATCGCATTACTGCCACCGCCAACACAAGCAACGATTGCCTCTGGCAGACGCCCTTCTTTTTCGATGATTTGACGACGCGTCTCTTTTCCGATGACCGCTTGGAAATCACGAACAAGTTGCGGGAACGGATGTGGTCCGAGAACGGATCCCATCAAGTAGTGTGTATCGTCAACGTGTTTGACCCAGTAGCGAAGTGCCTCGTTGACGGCATCTTTGAGTGTTCGGCTTCCTTGTGTAACTGGGATAACGGTTGCTCCGAGCAACTCCATCCGGAAGACGTTCAATTCCTGGCGCCGGACGTCCTCTTCACCCATGAAGATGACACATTCGAGATCGAGTAAAGCACAAACCGTTGCTGTTGCGACACCATGTTGCCCTGCACCGGTCTCGGCAACGATTTTCCGTTTACCCATTCGCTCAGCTAGTAATGCTTGTCCGATTGTATTATTGATTTTGTGCGCACCCGTATGATTCAAGTCCTCTCGTTTCAAGTAGATTTTTGCGCCACCCACTGTTTTCGTCAAATGTTCCGCGAAATAAAGCGGTGTCTCACGCCCGACGTATTCTTTCAGTAATTCGTCCATCCGTGTTTGAAACGCTGGATCCTCCTTCACTTCTGCATATGCTTCCTCGAGTTCAATCACTGCGTGCATCAATGTTTCCGGGATATAACGACCACCATATTTACCGTATTGACCTAGTGTATCCGGTTGTGCGTAGCTCATATTTCTCTCTCCTTTACGGCATCTGCAAATGCCTGCATTTTTATAGGATCTTTCCGTCCATCCGTCTCGATACCACTTGAGACATCGACGGCGAACGGTTGATAACGTCTGATTGCTTCTCCTACGTTCCCTGCTGTCAAACCGCCAGCAATGAACAGCGGACGATTGGTTTGAATCTCTCGTGACCAGTCGAATGTCTCGCCACTTCCTGCAACCGGTGCGTCGACAAGCAGGTAATCCGCCTGTTGCTGTGCTTCTGCGATATCCGTCGCCGGGACCGCTTGAATGATTGGGACCGGTAGCTTGCCGTCCGGGATGATGCCATGAATTTGAATGAGATCCAGTTCGACTTGTTCGACGGCGTCGACCACCTGTTGATAGGTCGGGGAGACGAACACACCGACAGCTTGAATCGTGCTCGGAATGTCTCGTCTGAGACGTGCTGCCTCTTCAAGCGTGACCTGTCGTTTACTTTTGGCAAAGACGAAGCCGATGTAATCGGCGAAGCGAACTGCTGCTTCGACATGTTCTCTTTCCCGGAGACCACAGAACTTAATCCGTGTCATACGCGCACGCCACTCACTTCTCGGATGAAGACTTGCGGATCATCTGCCCGCATCAATGTCTCACCGATGAGAATCCCGTCTGCACCAGCCGCGTGTAACCGCTGTGCTTCTTCGACCGTCTTAATCCCACTTTCACTGATGTACCGGACATTCGGTTGTTTCTGTTCCAGTAATCCGACCGATGTCTGCAAATCGACTTCGAATTTCTTTAAGTTGCGATTGTTGATACCGATGATTTGCGCATCAATCGCCTCTGCTCGACGTAACTCTTCTTCATTATGAACTTCAACAAGAACTTCTAGCTCCTCCGCTTGTGCATACGCATGTAGATCAGCAAGCGTTTCCTGTTCGAGAGCGGCGACGATCAAGAGAATCAATCGTGCACCGTGTGCTTTGGCACGGTCAATTTGAACCCGGTCGATGATAAAATCTTTGCAGAGGACGGGGATATCGACTGCTGAAGCAACTGCTGCTAAATCGTCCATCGATCCTTTGAAATACGTCTCGTCCGTCAAGACGGAGATGACAGTGGCCCCACTCGCTTCATACTGTTTTGCCTGTGCGACGACGTCGATGTCGAGTGCGATTGCCCCTTTAGAGGGTGAAGCCCGTTTGATTTCCGCGATGACGGATAAATCAGTGCCTGCTAATCGCTGTGCGATGGACGGCTTCAATGCCTCTCGCTCAGTTCGTTCGACCCCGTTTAATTTCAATTGTAGAACTTCTGTCCGTTTCGTTTCGATGATGCGCTCTAAGATATTCATCCGATTGCTTCCTCCCGAGTCATTTGTCTTAATTGATTTAATCGTTCCATCGCTCGTCCTGAGTCGATGCTATCTGCTGCTAGAGCAATCCCTTCTTCGATCGTCTTCGCCCGGTTCGCTGCAAAGAGGGCGATCCCAGCGTTCAGTAGGACGGTGTCGCGATAAGCACCATTCTCTCCACCCAGAACACGGAGTAATATCGCGGCATTCTCTTTTGCACTTCCACCGCGGATTGCTTCAAGTGGAGCTGTCTTCAGTCCGACTTCCTCCGGGTGAAGACTGAAACGAATCAGTTCCCCTTCGTCAAGTAAGACGAGTTGGTTCGTTCCGGCAAGGGATGCCTCGTCCATTCCGTTCGCACCGTGTAAGACAATCGCCCGCTTCCGTCCGAGTCGGTGCAGCGTCAACGCCATCGTCTCGAGCATATCCTCCCGGTAAATTCCTAACAGTTGTGTCTTGAGCGGAACCGGATTCGTTAACGGACCGATCAAGTTAAAGATTGTCGGAATCCGCAGATCGCGCCGGACTTTCATAATTTGCTTGACGCGTGGATGCATCCGTTGCGCAAACAAGAAGGCGATTCCATTCGTCTCGAGTTGCTCTGCTAAGCGTTCCGGTGTTGCATCAAGCGAAATACCGAGTGCTTCGAGCACGTCGGCACTCCCCGTCTTACTTGAGACACTCCGGTTACCGTGCTTCGCGACTTTCATTCCTGCACCTGCAAGAACGAAGGCGGCTGTCGTACTGATGTTAAACGATTGCGAACCGTCGCCACCTGTTCCACAGTTATCCATGAAATCACCTGTGACCGGAATGTCGAGTGCGACTTCACGCATGATTGAAGCGAGTCCCGCTAGTTCTTCCGCTGTCTCCCCTTTTGCTTTTAGTGCAACGAGAAAAGCGGCAATTTCGCTATCGGTCACGTCTTCTGCAAATAGTTCACGTGCTGCCTGTTGCATCTCTTCATATCGTAAATTCTTCGCTTCCGCTAATTTTAATAATGTCTCTTTCATCGTTTGTCACTCCTTCGTCAATTCAATGAATCGTTTAATCATCTGCTGCCCTTGAGGCGTTCCGACGGATTCTGGATGAAACTGGATGCCGAATGTCGGATGTGACTTGTGTTCGAGCGCCATGATCGTCCGGTCCTCCGTTTCTGCCGTGATGACGAGTTCCGTTGGTAAATCGTTTCGCGCGACGATCAGGGAATGGTAGCGCATGACCTCTAGTGTTTCCGTCATCTCATGAAAGAGTTGACCGGTTTGTTGAATCATTGATGTCTTCCCGTGCATGATGACCGGTGCTTCGATGACACGTCCACCGAAGGCTTCCCCGATTGCTTGATGACCGAGGCAGACGCCAAGAATCGGTACTTGACCGGATAGTTGACGAATCAGATCGATGCAGATGCCAGCGTCAGCCGGACGGCCAGGACCGGGTGAGAGAATGATGCCGTCCGGCTTCATCTCACGTAGTTCTTCTATGCTGATTGCATCGTTTCGAATGACGTGGACGTCCGTATAAACCGATGCGTATTGATATAGGTTATAGGTAAAGGAATCATAGTTATCAATCAGGACGATCATTTCCAAACCTCCAGTAGTGATTTTGCTTTGTGTAATGTCTCCTGATACTCCAGGCGTGGAATCGAGTCATAGACGATACCAGCACCTGCTTGAACGGAGGCAACGCCATCTTTGATGACCATCGTCCGAATGGCGAGGGCAAAATCCATATTCCCGCGAATGTCGAAATAGCCAACAGCTCCGGCATATACTTCTCGTTTGACCTGTTCATACTGATCAATCAGTTGCATCGCTCGGATTTTCGGAGCACCGGTGACCGTTCCTGCCGGGAGACAAGAGACAAGTGCATCTGCTCCGGTCTTACCGTCTGCTAACGTACCTTCGACGACCGAGACGAGATGCATAACGTTCTTGAATCGTTCGATTTGCATGAAACGTGTCACCTCGACTGTACCAATCTGACAAATCCGTCCTAAGTCGTTGCGTCCAAGATCGACAAGCATTCGATGTTCAGCTCGTTCCTTCTCGTCGTGCAGCAACTCTTCTGCTAACCGTCCATCTTCCTCTTTCGTCTTTCCACGACGACGTGTACCGGCAATCGGATTTGTCGTCACCCGGTCTCCTTTGACTTTGACGAGACTTTCAGGAGAAGCCCCAAGTACGATTGCTTCGCCTAAGTCGATATAAAAGAGATAGGGACTCGGATTATCCTTACGGAGCTTCCGATAAAATTGGAACGGATCACCTGAGAACGTCGCATCAAGTCGTTGCGAGAGAACCAGTTGGAAGACGTCTCCTTGCCGAATATGTGTCTTCGCTTGCTCAACGAGCCCTTCAAACGTCTCTTGATCCATCAATGGTTCATAGATGACATCCCGGAGTGGTCGCTCGATATCCGTTCGTTCTCGCGGTTGCTCGAGTTGCGCTTTTCGTTCTGCCAAACGTTGACGTAAGACGTCACGATCGGTGATGCCACCAAGTGACGTTTGAATCAAATGAACACGATGCTCGAGATGATCGAACAGGATGATTTGGTCGTAGACTGCGAGCAGCGCGTCCGGTAGTTGGCGCGTTCGCTCCGGCACCGCTCCGAGCGTCTCATACGCCCGCATCATGTCGTATCCGACATATCCGATCCCGCCTGCTAAAAACGGTAGGTGTTCTTCGACACCCTTGCGGAGGATCATCTGTTGCATCAGTCGCACTGGATCACCCGTTTCCTGCGTCTGTTGTCCTGTCGTTAACTGCTCCCGCGTTACCGTTCGCCCTTCTGCGCGGATCATTTCTACCGGATCGACACCGATGATTGAATACCGTCCATGATCCGTATGGGCAGAGCTTTCAAGTAAACATTTCTGTGTTCCACTCAGTTGTTGGAAAATCATGATCGGCGTCATCTCGTCGCCATTTAGTTCAAGTTGTTCAATGATAAGTGTGTCTGTCTGAACCATCCCTGTTCGCCTCCTGGAATATAAAAAAAGTCCCCCACACAGCGTATGCTGTATGGAGGACGATTATCTCGCGGTGCCACCTCTCGATTGGAACGGTTCGACCGTTCCCACTCTGTCTGATGCGTCTAAATAAGAGACATCATAGCCTACGATAACGGGGGCATCCGTCGCGACCTACTTCTTCGTTCAGCCACGCTCTCATGAGACCATTCACGAAACCTCGCCGTACGGAAGTCGCACCATTCTTCCGCTCTCTGAAACGCCGATGTTGTTTCGTTACTTAACTCACTCTACGATTTATTCGATTCAATTGTATACGAAAAGGGTCTTCTCGCCCATTCATGTAGAACATGAAGGACGGGAAGACCCGCGGTACCACCTTCGTTGACGATGCTGACATCGTCCCCTTTGAAACAAACCGGACCATTGTCCTGATTTGTCGACCCCAATAACGGGAGGAACCCGTCAGAGCCTACTACCCACTTAAAGGATTCGGTCTGAAGCTCGGAAGGCCATTCGCTTGTTGCCCGATACTGATTCGCACCACCCATCAGCTCTCTTAAATCGTTTCACAAGTTACTTCTCTTCGTCTTTGCTATCGTGTGTTGAATTGATTCTTATATTACGATGCTTCTTCTTCCCTGTCAACTGGAAACTCTCAGTATAAGGAAAGTTGGTTCGGATCAATCGATTCGAGCGATTGCTTGACAGTTTGGAGGAACTGTCCAGCAACAAGTCCGTCAAGTACCCTGTGGTCGATCGACATACAAAGATTGACCATGTCGCGTGCTGCAAACATGCCGTTCACCCAAACTGGACGTTTAACGATTGATTCAACAGATAGTATCGCTGCTTGCGGGAAGTTAAGGATCGGCGCCGATTGAATCGAACCGAATGAGCCCGTATTGTTGACGGTAAACGTCCCACCTTGCATCTCAGCAGAAGATAACGTACCAGCTTGTGCACGTTTACCAAAGTCATCGATCGCGCGTGCGATGCCTTTGATGCTTAATTCATCCGCATTCTTAACGACCGGTACGAATAGAGCATCCTGCGTCGCAACAGCAAGTGACAGGTTGATCGCTTTCTTTTGAATGATCTTATCCCCCGCCCATGTCGAGTTCATGATTGGATGTTTCTTCAATCCTTCAACCGTCGCCTTCATGAAGAATGGCAAGAACGTCAATTTGACGCCTTCTTGTTTGAAGAACGCATCTTTATGACGGTTACGTGCTTCGACCAAGTTCGTCACATCGACTTCGATCATTAACCACGCATGTGGTGCTTCGTGTTTCGCACGTACCATGTTTGAAGCAATCGCTTGGCGTACACCGGCAGTCGGGATCTCAATGTCACCTGTCTCTGTCGGTTGTGGCGCACTAACTGGACGTTTCGGTGCTGGTGGTGCTTCGACCGCTGGAGTCGCTACCGGAGTGGCTTGCGCTTCCGGTTTTGGTTCTGCGGTTTGTGGTGTCGGATTCGATCCGGATTCGATCAGTTTCAACAGATCTTTCCGAGTAATCCGTCCGCCAGCTCCCGTACCCGTCACTTGTTCGAGATCAATACCGTGTTCTCCCGATAGTTTCAAGACAGCTGGTGAATAGCGTTTTTTCATCGATGTATCAGACGACGTCGTTTCTTCGACAGCCGGTACTTCTTGTTCTGTCGCAGCGACTTCCGTTGACCCACCGCTGACTTGCATCGTGACAATCGCGTCACCGACTTGCAACGTCTCGCCTTCTTCTGCAAGGAGTGTCTCGATCACACCATCAAACGAAGATGGGACTTCTGCCGTTACCTTATCAGTAATGACTTCTGCAATCGGATCATATTTTTTGACAGTATCGCCCGGTTTGACGAGCCACATTGAAATCGTTCCTTCTGTGACGCTTTCTCCGAGTTGTGGCATCGTAAGTGTTTCAGTCTTCATCGATCAGTTCCCCCTTAGTATGCGTGCAACGTCCGGATTTTATCTTCGATTTTCTCACTTGAGATGTTGAAGAACTTCTCCATTGTCGGAGCGTATGGCATGGCTGGTACGTCTGGACCACAGAGTCGTTCGATTGGTGCATCAAGATCAAACAATGCTTCTTCTGCAATGATTGCCGACACTTCACTCATGACGCTACCTTCTTTATTATCTTCCGTAACAAGCAAGACTTTCCCCGTCTTTTTCGCCGCTTCGACGACTGCTTCGCGGTCGATCGGATAAACAGTCCGTAAATCAAGGATGTGGACATCAATCCCGTCTTTTTCAAGGCGCGTTGCCGCTTCGAGTGCCATATGGACACACAGACCGTACGTGATGATTGTGACATCTTCTCCCTCACGTTTTACGTCTGCTTTACCAATTTCGACTGTATAGTCGCCTTCCGGAACATCGCCTTTCAACAGGCGATAACCACGTTTATGCTCAAAGAACAAGACTGGGTCATTCGAACGAATCGCTGCCTTCAGCAATCCTTTTGCATCGTATGGATTAGACGGGATGACGATTTTTAGACCTGGTGTCGAGTTGAACATCGCTTCGACCGATTGGGAATGATAGAGTGCTCCGTGAATGCCGCCGCCGAACGGTGCGCGGATGACGATCGGACACGTCCAATCGTTGTTCGAACGATACCGAATCTTCGCTGCTTCACTGACGATTTGGTTGACCGCTGGCATGATGAAGTCAGCGAATTGCATTTCAGCGATTGGGCGCATCCCGTACATTGCAGCTCCAATCCCAACACCGGCAATCGCACTCTCAGCAAGTGGTGCATCAATGACGCGTTCTTCTCCGAATTGTTCGAGCAACCCTTGTGTCGCGCGGAAGACACCGCCTCGGACACCGACATCTTCGCCGAGGATGAAGACGGATTCGTCCCGTTCCATCTCTTCTTTGATTGCACTGTTGATCGCTTCGATTAAACTTAACGTCGTCATTTCGTTTCCTCCTCGTCGTACACGTAACGTAATGCATTTTCTGGTGCATCGTATGCTGCTGCTTCCGCATAAGCTGTCGCTTCATCGACTTCTTTCTCCATCGTTTGTTCGATTTCGGTCGCTGTTTCTTCTGTCAAAACACCCATTTCGATTAGACGTGCACGGAAGAGTTTGATTCCGTCACGTGCTTTTAAGGCATCGAGTTCTTCAGCAGAACGGTACGATTTATCGTCATCATCCGATGAGTGTGGCACGAGGCGTTCAACTTCAACCTCGATCAATGTTGGACCTTCGCCCCGTAATCCACGTTCGCGTGCTTCCTTGACGACCTTGTAGACAGCGAGCGGATCAATGCCATCCACCGTATATCCCGGCATTCCATACCCGATCGCACGGTCAGCAACGTGTTTTGCCGACAATTGCTTCGAAAGTGGTGTCGAAATTGCATACTTATTGTTTTCACAAAACAAGATGACAGGGAGCTTATGGATTCCAGCGAAGTTTGCCCCTTCATGGAAATCACCTTGGTTTGAAGAACCTTCTCCGAACGAGACGTAAGCAACGAGTGGTTCCTTGCGCATCTTCGCAGCCAGTGCAATTCCAACGGCATGAGGTACTTGTGTCGTAACTGGACTTGAACCTGTCACGATATTTAAAGCACGTGAACCATAGTGTCCTGGCATTTGACGACCACCTGAGTTTGGATCTTCTGCTTTTGCGAATGCCGACAGCATGATATCGCGTGATGTTTGACCGAAGTGCAAGACGACGCCTAAATCACGGTAATACGGCAAAATATAATCCGTTCCTTTTTCAAGTGCGAACGCCGCACCGACTTGAGCCGCTTCTTGCCCTTGGCACGAGACGAGGAATGGAATTTTACCTGCACGGTTCAACTTCCACATCCGTTCATCGATCTTCCGCGCACGGACCATCGTTTCGAACATGTGAATCGCGTCCTGTTCCGTTAATCCAAGTTCTACTAATTCTTTGAATTCTATTTTTTCCATCCGTAATTCCTCCTTATGCGTGAACCGCAAGTCCGTCGACAGCAAGTGCTGCTTCTCCGAATGCTTCTGACAAGGCTGGGTGCGGATGTACGAGTTGTCCGACTTCCCATGCCGTTGCATTGAGTACGAGTGCTAATCCACCTTCACTAATCAGTTCCGTTGCTTTTGGTCCAACGATGTGAACGCCGACAAGATCATCTGTCTTCGCATCGGAGACGAGCTTGATGAAGCCTGCCGCCTCTCCTTCGATCCGCGCTTTCCCTAATCCGTTGAACGAGAAGCTTCCGACCTTAACGTCCATTCCGGCACGTTTCGCTTCGTCTTCCGTCAAACCGACCGATGCCGCTTCCGGTACGCTGTAGATACAACGTGGTACGAACGCATACTCAAGTGGTGTCGTCGTTCCGTTTACGATCGCCTCGACCGCTTTGACACCTTCTGCTGACGCAACGTGCGCCAGTTGTAAGCGACCGATGACATCCCCGATCGCATAGATATGTTGATCCTTCGTCCGGAAATGGTCATCTACTTGGATGAAGCCATTTTCGACGACGATATTCGTGTTTTCAATCCCGATGCCTTCGACGTTCGCCATTCGACCGATTGCGACAAGCAATTTATCCGCTTCAAGCGTCGTTTGTTCTCCGTTACGGTCGATCGCAATCGAGACACCGTCTTCTGACATCCGGAACGTGTCACTTTGTGCAGCTGCGCCGGTATGAATCTTGACGCCCCGCTTTTTCAATTGACGAGCGACTTCACGACTGACTGCCGCATCTTCCGTCGGTAAAATCCGGTCGCTGAATTCGACGACCGTTACTGCGACGTCAAAATCCGTCAACATCGATGCCCATTCGACACCGATGACGCCGCCACCGATGATGACGATCGACTTTGGCAAATCTGCCATATCGAGTGCATCATCCGAGCTGAGGACATACTCTGAATCAAAAGCGAGTCCGTTCAATGGACGTGGACGCGACCCTGTCGCGACGATCAATTGACGCGGAAGGATCAACTCGCCTTCGCCTTCTTCCGGCTCGACACTGATCGTCCCTGGCATCGGTGAAAAGATACTTGGTCCAAGAATCGAACCCCGACCATGGAATACTTCAATTTTCCCTTTTTTCATCAGATGCTGAATGCCTGCTTCTAACCCATCCACGATCTCTTGCTTTCGTTGTTTGACCTGTTCGAATCGTAAAAACGATTCCGGTACGTCCACGCCATATGTAGCAGCGTGTTTGACCGTCTGATAGACTGCTGCTGATTTCAAAAAGGCTTTGGATGGGATACAGCCACGATGTAGGCATGTGCCACCCAGTTTCCCTTGTTCTACGATTGCTACCGACTTCCCGGCTTGTGCTGCACGAATCGCAGCGACATATCCACCGGGTCCACCACCTAGGACAACGACGTCGAATTCTCTAGCCATGTTGGTTCGCCTCCATATTCCTTAACTTCCTCTTCCCCACGTAAGACACGCAACACTCCTTCTGCGAGCGCCTGTAACTCATCCTCACCTGGGCTACGTACGACTTGACCAAGATGTGCGACACGTTCTTCGATCGCGCTCGTCAACCGATCACTATAAGCAAGTCCACCCGTTAAGATGATCGCATCGACCTGTCCGAACAATACGGCACTTTGACCGGCAATCTCTTTCGCAATCCGGTACGCCATTGCGTCATATAAGAGGGCTGCTTGCTCGTCTCCTGCTTCAATGCGTCGTTCGATTTCGATCGCGTCGAACGTACCCAAGTGCGCGACAAGTCCGCCTGACCCAACGACCAGACGCTTCATCTCTTCAAGTTTATACTTGGTACTATAACATAGTTCTACTAGTTGACCAACAGGTAGCGATCCGCTCCGCTCTGGTGAAAACGGACCTTCTCCGTCAAGTCCATTATTCACATCGATGACACGTCCGTCTTGGTGTACACCGACCGTAATGCCGCCACCCATGTGTGCGATGATCAAGCGCAATTCCTCATACGGACGTCCGATTTCCTTCGCAAACCGTTTCGCGACAGCTTTTTGGTTCAAGGCATGAAAAATACTCTTTCGTTCAAGTTCAGGTAAGCCTGTAATCCGTGCAATCGGCTCTAGTTCGTCAACGACGACCGGATCGACGATGAACGACGGGATGTCGAGTGTCCGCGCGATTTCGTCCGCAAGGAGTCCACCGAGGTTCGATGCATGAACGCCAAAAATACCACTGAGTAAGTCTTCTCGCATTTCCCGATTGACGGCATACGTCCCACTGACGAGTGGTCGAAGTAGCCCACCACGTCCAACAACTGCAGTAAGCGCTTTCAAATCAATCTGCTCTTCGGCTAACACTTCGAGTAACACATGACGACGCATCTCCAGCTGCGCTGGAAGCGGTCCTCCGACCGCTTCCGCTGGATGGCGTAACGTCTTCGTGAACACCTGATTCGCCCCTTCGAAGATACCAATCTTCGTCGACGTCGAACCGGGATTGATCGTTAAAATACGTTCGCTCATGGATATCCTCCTCTGATCAGCCACGTGATCCTAGAATGTTTTTATCACGACGCAAGAACTGACTGCGGGCACTACGCATCGTTGCAATGCGCTCTTCTGCCATTTTTTCAGCAGCACGGTATGTCGGTAAATGATCACGTTTTGCAATTTCGAATACTTTCGTTACAGCGTCATAGACGAGTTCAACTTTTTTCATAGCACGGTCGCGGTTGTATCCGTCGAGTTCATCGGCAACGTTGATGACACCACCGGCATTGATGACGAAGTCTGGTACATATAAGATATCGCGCTCTTCGAGCATGTCACCATGGCGATCTTCTTTAAGTTGGTTATTTGCTGCACCAGCGATGATTTTGACTTTCAATTGTGGAATCGTTTCATCGTTTAATGTCGCACCAAGGGCACATGGTGCAAAGATGTCCGCTTCGACGCTATAGATGTCTTCTGGTGCGACGATCAAGGCACCGAATGCTTCTTCTGCACGTTGTAGCGCTTCTTGGTTGATGTCCGTGACGATCAACTTCGCTCCTTCTTCATGTAAATGACGGCACAGGTTGAAAGCAACGTTACCGACACCTTGGATTGCGATCGTTTTGCCGCCGAGTGAATCCGTTCCGTACACTTCTTTTGCCGCTGCTTTCATACCACGGTAAACACCGTACGCTGTGACTGGTGAGGGGTTCCCACTTGATCCGAATGCTGGGCTGACACCTGTAACGAAGTCCGTCTCCATATGGATGTAATCCATGTCTGCTACTGTTGTGTTGACATCTTCTGCTGTGATGTAACGACCGTTGAGTGACTGAACGTAGCGACCGAATGCCCGGAAGAGTGCTTCTGATTTTTGTGTTTTCGCATCACCGATGATGACAGCTTTACCGCCTCCGAGGTTTAAACCAGCTGCTGCGTTCTTATACGTCATTCCTTTTGATAAACGGAGCGCATCAATCAATGCTTCCTCGTCTGATGCATAGTTCCACATGCGAAGTCCACCGAGTGCTGGACCGAGTGTCGTATCATGAATCGCGATGATCGCTTTTAACCCAGATACTTTATCGTGACAAAAAACAACTTGTTCGTAATCTTCCATCTCCATTGTTTCAAAGATACTGAAGCGTGATTCTACGTTTGTTTCGACCATTTTAAGTTCCTCCTCAAGTTGTTTGTTTTACTTTTTTCGTCTGTTGAGCATTTAATAGCGCAAAGGCTAATGAGTACATTTTTGCTTCTGCTGTATCAGCACGGCTTGTCAATACGACTGGAGCCCGTGCTCCGACGAGAATCGCCGCAACGGATGCATGTGCGAAATACATCAGTGATTTGTAGATGACGTTCCCGACTTCAATTTGTGGGACAACGAGTAGGTCCGCTTGACCTGCTACATCCCCTGTTAAACCTTTTTGTTGTGCTGCGACAAGGTTCACGGCATTGTCGAGCGCGAGTGGTCCGTCCACAAGGCAATCCTTGATTTGACCACGTCGGTTCATTTGTGTCAGAAGCGCAGCATCAATCGTTGCCTGCATTGTCGGATTGACGACTTCGACTGCAGCTAAAACTGCGACTTTTGGTAATCCGTAACCGAGCGCTCTTAAAGCGGAGACACCGTTTTCGATGATTTTCACTTTGTCTTCGAGTGACGGTTGGATATGAATCGCTGCATCGGTCAATCCAATTGCCGATTCACGTCCCGGTACTTCAAACAATGCGACATGCGACAAGACATTTCCTGAACGTAGACCTGTTTCCTTATTCAAGACAGCTTTCATGAACGTTGCTGTCGGAACGAGACCTTTCATCAACACGCTCGCATCCCCTTTGCGAACGGCATGAGCAGCGCGTTCAGCCGCTTCTTGCGATGTAGAGGTATGGGTAATCACAAATTGTGACTCCCGTAATGCCCGTTTTTGAATCATATGCTGGATTCGCGTCGCATCCCCGAACAAATGAAAACGCGCTAAGTCGTTCTCAATTGCTAATGCGACAGCATCCATCACTTCTTCGTCATCTGCAGCTGCTATCGCAACGACGGAATCTTCGAGTCGAGCTGCCAGCTCAACCATTTCACTGAATCTCACCGTATTCCCCCCTTACCTGTCATACATAAATAGTAATAGCAATTTTCGTGCCAAATTAAAAGAGACGGTAGGACAAGCAAGAACGTCTTTAATTTTGCACGCTTTTGCATTTTTTGCAATATATTGCACGCAAAAATTTGCGTTTCACGAATAGATGTTAAATCGTTCCACTTTATAATAGAGTGCGCGGAGTGAAATCCCGAGTTGCTTCGCCGCTTCTGTTTTGTTGCCATTAAAGGCAGTAAGCGCTTCCCGAATCAACCGTTCTTCGACGTGTGACATCTCATCTGATAAATGCTTGATTTCCTTTTTCTGTCTGGTTGCAACTTTTGTTGTTTGTGGAACGACCAGTTGAAGGTGTCCTTTCCGTAAGACCGTTTCCGTTTTATCAGTAAAAATCAAGGCGCGTCCAATGACATTTTCGAGTTCACGAACGTTTCCTTTCCACGGTTGCTTCTTCATTGCTTCAAGTACATCATCCGAGATCCGCCCAACCGATCGTCCATAACTCTGATTCAATTTACGCAGTAAATGTAATGTTAAAGGAGCAATATCATCCGGACGCTCCCGGAGTGATGGAATGTGAATTGGTAAACGATTGATTCGATAATAGAGATCTTCTCGGAACTCATTCATAATGATTTTTTGTTCCAGATTGGCATTCGTCGCTGCGATGATTCGAACGTCGACCGGAATCGCCTTTGTTCCACCAACACGAACGACTTCATTTTCCTGCAACACGCGTAACAGTTTGGCCTGGACGTCGAGCGGCAGTTCTCCGATTTCATCTAAGAACAATGAACCACCGTGTGCTTCTTCGAAGTAACCTCGCTTGCCGCCGCGCCGTGCCCCTGAGAACGCTCCATCCTCGTAACCGAATAGTTCACTTTCGAGTAACGTCGGTGCAATCGCCGCACAGTTGACGCGGACGAATTGTTCATATTTACGTTCGCTCGCCGCATGGATCGCGTGTGCGAACAACTCTTTTCCGGTTCCGGATTCACCACGAATCAACACGTTAACTGGCATTGTTGCTGCAAGTTTCGCTTGGTCGACGACGAAGCGCATCGCCTCACTCTCAGCAATGATATCGTCAAACGTATACTTCGCTTCGAGTGTCCGAATTTTTTGACGTGCTGCCTTTAATTCCTTGGCGAGTGCTTTCATTTCTGATATATCTCGAATGACACCGACAGAACCACGGACTTGTCCATCGACGATAACAGGTGCAGCATTCACGATGATGTCCCGTTGATCTTGCCCGATCTTCATACGAACATCTCGCACATTCTCGCCTGTACTCAAGACTTTTAAATGAACCGAATCTTGCATTCCGATGTCGGCACTTGCCGGTTTTCCAACGACATCCCGTTCCGTGAAACCCGTCATTCGTGTGTATGCCGGATTGATCATCATCGTTTGACCGTCTTGATCAGCGACGGAAATCGCTTCACTCGTACAATGAATGATGGCTTCGAGCATTTTTTCTTTTTCAGTCAGACGCTCGAGTAACACTCTGACGAACTCTCCCGGCAAAACCGCTGCTCCTGGAAAATCATGAATCAATTGTTCCAGTACGCCATTTTCTCCCGTAGCGTCAATAATAAAATCAACATCTGTCCCTTCGAATGCAGACCAGTTCGTTTCGATACGAATCTCAGCGCGACGTGCAAGCGCTACCCCAGGTGCGTCCATGTTTGGATCGACAAGGCCAATGACCGTTAATAATGGTGAACGTTGGAACGCATGCAGGACTTCCGTCCCCCCTTGACCAGCCCCAATGACAAGTAGATGATGCATATGAATCTCCCCCTTTGAAACTGCTTACATTTCTATCGTACTCGGAATAAAATAGGGAAGCAAACCCGATTCGCAGAACGATCGATTTTTTGATACAATACGCTTGGAAAGGAGTGGCGTCCTATGCGTATCATTGGTTTGCTCTCGTTATTGATTCCTGGCATCATCGGTGCAATTGGTATTAAACTCATGCGTGACAGCGTATTTCTAATTGCTCAAGTCCCCTTTAAATACTTAGGCGATGCAGGATATGTATATGTCTTACAAGGCCTCGTTGGTTTGATTCTTGCGATGGGTGGCATCGGTTTTGTCGCAGGATATGTCTTTTATCGCGATCGTAAGCGTGGTAAAGTCTCCGACCGCTATCAAAAAAAATGAACACAGAAAAAGGTCCCCATCTCTTGAACTCATTTCAAGCGCGGGACCTTTTACTCGTATAAAATTGGTTTCACTTACGGATGAACTCCTCTCATAGTTAGAACTATTCGTGTACTCCAAAACCTTAGGTGTTCCTCTTAATGAAGAGGTGGAAAGAAATCAGATCTGGCTATCGGGCTAACGATAGAATGGTATTTCAGTTCCATCATCTGACTGTACTCAGGACCTAGGTGGAGCGTAATGTCATCCGCTTGAAGCAGTCAAACATTCGGTTGCTAACAATCACTGCTAGACAACACTCCTTTTCACGAACTGTACTTTTTCATTTTAGACGATCCGTTACCTTCCACTTTTCCCTAGCTTCGAAATCATGGAAGCTCCCATTCATTCGAGATTTCCCATCTAGAATGAACAAGATACCTTGGTACGACTTCTACCAAGAGAATGTCGTCCGGCATTCTTGAGCCATTTACAGTTGGCGTTCTGAGATGATGTTCATCAACGGGATTTCCGGAGTCCTCGCCGACTCGACGTTCATCTGACGTCTTGCCAAATCATTTGGTATCTTTATTATAACAAACATTTCAGTTTATGCAATATTTATTTGTAAACGCTTTTATTTTTTTTTAAGGCTACGTACGGTATGCTGGATGAAGAACATAATCGAAAGGAGATCGTGTATGCGAAAAATCATCGTATTCGAACATCTATCTTTAGACGGTGTCGTTCAAGCACCGAGCGGCAAAGATGAGGATGTGAGCAACGATTTCAAGCACGGTGGGTGGACTGCTCCATTTCAACACCCTGAGATCGGTCAGGTCATTCGAGGATGGATGCATGAGGACTGCTCCCTGTTGCTTGGTCGCGCGACTTACGAGCAATGGTCGAGTTATTGGCCACATCATGCCGATATCTGGCCAGTAGCTGATCGTGCTATGAAGTATGTCGCTACGCGTCATGCACCACCTGTCCTTTGGCAGCCGACGACATATTTGAATCAACCGACTTCTGAACTCACACGCTTGAAGCAACAAGACGGACCACCGCTTCACGTCTGGGGGAGTAGTCAACTCGTTCATGCGCTTTATCAAGCCGATCTGATAGATGAACTTCGATTGATCATCTATCCCGTCATCATTGGTTCGGGTAAACGCCTGTTTCCCGACCACGGAATGGCGCCCCTCACTTGGAACGTCAGGAACGACAGACGTTTGAAAACGGCGTGTTGATTGTTTGTTATGAACGAAATAAGAATTAAAAACACACCGTCTATCCATTAGACGGTGTGTTTGCTTTAACCAGATTGTTCTTGATTCATATGGCTCGATACATATGAGATGAATTCCGAGTTCTTCGGACTTTTCTCTTGTTCGATGCGACCATTAAAGAGTTCGTGCTGTTGCATCCCTTCATTCCATGCCGACTTGATGGCGTGACGCATTGCCCGTTCGACACGTGAAGCCGTCGTTTGATGTTTTTTGGCGATTGTCGGGTATAGTTCCTTTGTGATCAAACCGAGTAAATCTTCGCGTTCGAGCACCATCAATACAGCATCTTTTAAATACGTAAACCCTTTGATGTGCGGGGCAATCCCCACTTCTCGGAGTGTCGTACCGACTTTCAAGTCAATCGTTTCAACCGTCGGCGCTTGTCCTTGATTCGTCACAAGACGAATTTTTTGGACAAGCTGGTCCATACTGAACGGTTTAAGTAAGAAATACGATGCCCCAAGGGTAACCGCCTGTTGTGAGACTTCGTCCTTACCGAAAGCACTCAGCATGATGACAGCAGGATTCTTCTTTTTCTTCATCAACTCTTCGAGCACACCGAGCCCATCTAAATGGGGCATGATGATGTCGAGAAGTAATACATCGACTTCATGTTCTTTCATACGTTCGAGACAACTCTCGCCGTTGTAGGCGACGCAAACGACTTCCATGTCTTCTTGCGCAGTGATATGTTGGCGAATCAATTCAACCATTTCGCGATTATCATCTGCTATCCCGACTTTAATCAATCCTTACACCCCATTTTTAAGCGATTCTTTCATCGTCTTCGCCTGATCCATCAATTCTTCGGCATGACGTAACGTCAAATCCGTCATATGCGCACCGGAAATCATCCGTCCGAGCTCGTTTCCTCGGTCTGACTGAGACAAGACGTTAACTTGAGTCGTCGTACGGTCCGTCTCTTCGATTTTTCGAATATACAGATGTTGATCAGCCATTGAAGCGACTTGTGGTAAGTGCGTGATACAGAGCACTTGTCCGTCTACTGACAAACGATAGATTTTTTCAGCCATCGCTTGTGCGACACGACCCGAGACACCCGTATCGACTTCATCAAAAATGATGGAAGAGACTCCGACCGAGCGTGAGAAGATTGATTTCAGTCCGAGCATGATTCGAGATAATTCTCCGCCTGACGCGACTTTTCCAAGTGACTTAAACGGCTCTCCCGCATTCGTCATGATAAAGAACTCGACTTGGTCGATTCCGTTCTTCCGTAACATCGGCGTTTTCCCGTCCTGAAGAAAACGAATTTCGAATCGTGCTTTTTCCATGTAAAGCTCACGTAATTCCAAATGAATCGCTTCACTTAATTGAATCGCTGCTTTACGTCGTTGTTGTGAGAGTCGACCACCAATCTCAAACAATTCGCCTTCGAGCTGTTCGACTTCGGCTTTTAATCGTTCAATCCGTTCATCTCGATTCGTCATCGTATCGAGTTCGACTCGAATCTTCTCACCGTACGCGATGACTTCTTCGATCGTCGCCCCATATTTTCGTTTCAGCTGTTGAAAGACCGATAAACGTTGTTCGATCTCATCAAGTCGATTGGAATCAAACTCGAGTGTTTCGAGTTGATCCCGGATGGCATAACCTACTTCTTCTAGTCCATAAAAGGCGCTCGCGATCGCGTCACTCTGCTGAGAAAACTGTTCATCGATGCTCGATGCTTGCTGTAATTCACGCATCGCGTCTCCAACAGAGTCGATGCCGCGCATCTCATCATGTAGAGCATCATACGCAGTTTTCAACGATGCATATAATTTCTCGAAGTTCGCGAGGCGATTTCGTTCAACGAGCAATTCATCTTCCTCATGTGCCCGAAGTTTTGCCCCTTCAATCTCTTCCGTCTGAAACGATAATAAATCGATGCGTTGTGCGAGCTCTTGCTCACTTTGTGCGAGTGATTGCAAAGCCGCCCGTTTTTCTTCGTATGCTTGATACCCCGATTGATAGGCTTGTAGTAACGGTGCAATCGTCTCTTGCGCGAAGTCATCGAGAATCGCTTGATGATACGTACTGTCCATTAAATGCTGATGTTCATGTTGCCCGTGCATGTCGACGAGGACGCGCCCGAACTCACGTAAGATCGTCAGTGTGACCAGCTTGTTGTTGACGCGACAGACACTTTTCCCGGTCGCGAACAGATCACGTCTTAAGATGATCAATCCATCTTCGATATCGATGCCATATTCTTCTGCGAGATCATAGACGAGATGGTCGTCTTCAATCAGAAATAGTCCTTCTAACTCCGCTCGATCTTCCCCGTATCGAACGAATTCCGAAGAACCACGTCCACCAATCAACAAACCGATTGCGTCGAGAACGATCGATTTACCGGCACCTGTTTCCCCAGTCAAGACGGTCATTCCTTTTTTAAAGTCGATCTGTAGCTCGTCAATGATCGCAAATTGTTTGATCGATAATTCAGCTAGCATCCTGTCAACTCCTTACAGCATTTCTAAGATTCGTTCCGTCACTTCTTTCGCCTGCTCCTCACTCCGTGCGATCAACAGGATCGTATCATCCCCACACACCGTTCCAAGCAGTTCGTTCCAGCTCAAATGATCCAATAAGACAGCGACTGCATTCGCATTTCCAGGTAGGACATGCATGACAATCAGATTTTGAGCAGAATCAATCGAGATGAAGCTATCCCCGAGCAGACGCCGCAATTTCCCGAGTGGGTTGAAGCGTTGATCGGCAGGTAAGCTATATTTATAACGTCCATCATTCAACGGGACTTTGACGAGATGGAGTTCCTTGATATCTCGTGATACCGTTGCCTGTGTCACCTTATATCCTGCATTTCGTAATTCCTCTACCAATTCATCCTGGGTTTCTACTTCCGATTGGGTGATGATTTCCCGAATCTTAATCAATCGTTGCCCCTTTGTCATCCCTGCACCTCACAGTATTTTTCGATGTTACTATTGTAATCCAATAAATCATTAAAAGTCCACGTTTGCCATTTTATTATGAGGTTTCATCGTACTGAACAACAACGAAGACGGACCCATGAACCGGATCCGCCTTCGTTTTCATCTGTTCATTTAAAGACTAGCGTGTGCTCGCTTGACCGTCTCTACCGCATTAACGGATGCATCGAGTCCTGGTTGACCAAGACGGGCATGTAACAAGAACTCGATATTACCCTCTCCACCAGTAATCGGTGAGTAATCGAGTTGCTTGACGTAGAATCCTTGTTGAATGAAGAATTCGATCATCTCATCGAGCACTCGGATATGAATCCGTTCGTCCCGCACGATCCCTTTTTTACCAATATCATCGCGCCCTGCTTCGAATTGCGGTTTAACGAGCGCCATGACATCTCCTCCTTCGACGAGAATCGTTTTCAGTGGAGGAAGCATCAACCGTAACGAGATGAATGAGACATCAATCGTCGCGAACTGTGGCGAGACAGAGAACATGTCTGGTGTGGCATGCCGGAAATTCGTTTTTTCCATTACCGTCACGCGATCATCTGAACGAAGTTTCCAGTCCAGCTGATTCGAACCGACATCGAGGGCGTACATATGCGCTGCTCCATTTTGTAAGGAACAGTCCGTAAAACCACCCGTTGAAGATCCGATATCAAGACCCGTTTTGCCCGTGACATCAAAATCGAATACTTGAAGTGCCTTTTCCATCTTAAAGCCGCCACGACCAACATACGGCATCAATTGACCTTTGACATGCAGATCAATATCCGATTTGACCTTTTCACCGGCCTTCTCCAGTCGTTCCGTCCCGCTAAAGACGAGTCCAGCCATGATCGACCGCTTCGCTTTTTCACGCGTTTCAAACAAACCGCGCTCGACGAGAAGAACGTCGAGGCGGATTTTTTTTACATTTTCCATGAATCGTCACACACTCTGTTTCTTTCCTTGATTGACGAAAGCGCGTACTTCTTCTGCGATTTGTCCAGGTAATAATCCGATTTCTTCAAGTAACTCATTGACACCGCCATGCTCGATATACCAATCCGGAATACCGAAACGCTTGACACGTGGGAATGCTTCCTGCTCGTTCGCATGCTCAAGAACAGCTGATCCAAATCCACCTTTTAGGACAGCTTCTTCGAGCGTCACAAGTGGGATGCCTTCTGCATAAAGTGCATTCAGCATTTTCTCATCAAGCGGTTTGATCGTCCGAGCATTGATGACACGAACCGAAAGTTCGTCCGCTAGGAGATTTGCAATCTTAAGTGCATCCTGCACTTGTGGTCCGAACGCAAGAATCGCGACATCCGTTCCTTCGCGTTCGACTTCCCATGTATCAAGTGAAATTTCGTGCAATGTCTCATCCATTGGTACACCAATTCCTTCGCCACGCGGGAAACGAACGGCGATTGGTCCTTCGTATTTAACAGCAGAATAGAGTAAGTGCTGCAGTTCATTCTCATCTTTTGCCATGACGATTCGAATATTCGGCACATGGCGCATGAAGGCAATATCGAAGACCCCTTGGTGTGTCTCTCCATCTGCTCCGACGAGTCCTGATCGGTCAATCGTAAACGTCACGTCGAGATTTTGACGCGCGACATCATGGACGAGTTGATCGTATGCGCGCTGGAAGAATGTCGAGTAGATCGACACAACCGGTTTCATGCCTTGCGTCGCTTGACCTGCAGCGAACGTGACAGCGTGTTGTTCCGCGATCCCAACATCAAACATCCGCTCTGGGAATTCTTTTTCAAAACAATCGAGTTTAGAACCGACACTCATCGCTGGCGTGATCAATGTCAGCTTTTCATCATCGCGTGCTATCTTCGTTAAGGTATCCGCTACCGTAAAGGAATAACTTGGTGCTTTTGATTTCCCTTTGATAACTTCGCCAGACTCCATCTTGTATGGTCCAAGACCATGCCACGTGCCGACTCCGTCGAACTCTGCCGGGCGATAGCCCTTCCCTTTTTTCGTGATGACGTGAAGCAGGACAGGTCCTTCTTCTTTTTTTACGTAGTTGAGTTGTTCGATCAAATCATTAAGATCGTGTCCATCGACCGGACCATAATAGTTGAAGCCGAGCTCTTCGAAGAACATACCAGGCACAAGTGCTCCTTTGACGGCTTCCTTCAATTTCTCGCTTCCTTTTTCAAGGCGTCCGCCAATGACCGGAATTTTTTTAATTAACGTTTCGAGCTCATCTTGTGCATAACGCACTTTGCGTGATGAACGAATCCGTCCGAGCATTTGATGCATCGCCCCAACGTTTGGTGCAATCGACATCTCGTTATCGTTCAAGATGACGATGACATTTTGTTGTTCTGCTCCGATGTGATTCAATGCTTCAAGTGCCATACCACCTGTCAAAGCACCGTCACCGATGATTGCGACTGCACGATCATCCTTACCGCTCAGTTCATTCGAGACAGCAATCCCCATTGCTGCTGACAGAGACGTCGAGCTGTGTCCTGTCTCCCAAACGTCGTGCACACTCTCATTACGTTTTGGGAATCCACAGAGTCCCTTATGCTTGCGAAGCGTATCAAACTGGCTCGCACGTCCTGTGAGAATCTTGTGCACATATGCTTGGTGTCCGACATCCCAGACGAACTTGTCATTCGGACTGTTGAATTCACGATGCAACGCAAGCGTCAACTCGACGACACCAAGGTTCGGTGCTAAGTGGCCACCTGTCGTAGCTAATTCTTCAATCAAAAAGCGTCGAATGTCGCCAGCGAGGACTTCGAGTTCGGAGACCGACATACGCTTTAAAAATGACGGATCCTGTATTTCTGTCAATTTCATACCTTACCGCCTCTTTTCCTTACAATCTTATAGGGTTTGTACCCTACATTGTACTAGAACAATCTATTGAGCGCCATTGTCAGCATAGAAAAAGACGACGCAGATGCGTCGTCCTGCTTAATGGTCGCGCTTGACCACGAAGTCGAGCAGTTCCTTAAGTGTCGTCGCTTCGACCGATAATGCATCAATCGCTTGTTCCGCTGCTTCCACTTGGGCTGTCAGCGCACGTTTCGCCCCTTCAAGACCAAGTAATTTCGGATACGTTGCTTTTTCGTTGCCTTCGTCACTCCCAACCGGCTTCCCGATTTTTTCGGCATCTCCTGTTACATCCAAGATGTCGTCTTGGATTTGGAAGGCGATTCCGAGATGACGACCGTATTGTTGTAAGTGCTCAAGATCCGTCGAACTGACTGTTGCAAGCAAGCCACCCGCTTCAACAGCAAAGACGAGAAGTGCTCCCGTTTTCCGGCGATGAATCGATTCAAGCTCTGCTACATCGTTAATACCGCCACGCTCTCCGAGCATATCGTCGAGTTGACCACCAACCATACCCGTAGCACCCGCTGCCGCTGCCAACCGTTCGACAAGGGCAAGCTTCACTTCTGGCGAAGCCGGTGTCTCAAGAAGACAGCTAAAAGCGTTCGTGAGCAAGGCGTCTCCTGCTAAAATCGCTGTCGCTTCATCAAAAGCGATATGATTCGTTGGACGTCCACGACGGAGATCGTCGTCGTCCATTGCTGGAAGATCATCGTGAATCAGCGAATATGTATGAATCATCTCGAGCGCCGCAGCAGTCGCATCACCTTTTGAACGATCGATTGAAAAGGCATCGAGTACCGCATAAATCAAGGCTGGACGAATTCGTTTCCCACCCGCATCGAGTGAATACCGCATCGAGTCGCGTAAACGCTCCGGTGCATCGAGTCGCTCCATGAATTCTTCCATCTTGTTTTCGACTTGTGTCTTCCACTCATTCAAGGCAATCATTGCGCTCCTCCTTTTTCCCGTAGCGTACCATCTTGCTCCAGGATTTGATCGAGTTTTTTTTCAGCAACGGATAACTTTCCTTGGCAGAGAGCTGTCAACTTAACGCCCTCTTCATAAAGAGCCATCGCTTGTTCAAGAGGCGCTTCGCCCTCTTCTAGTAACGTGACGATTTCTTCTAGTCGTTCTAGTGCTTCTTCAAAAGATTGTTCGGTCTCCATCCTTATTCCCCATCCTCTCGTTTAGCACGAATCGTTCCATCATGGAAGCGGATATCGAACGAAGACGCTGTCAATGCCTTCGCGGAACGGACAATTTGTCCATCCTGTTCGACATACGTATAGCCGCGCATCAGGACATGCGTCGGACTGACGGAGTCGAGTCGCGCGAGCACATGACGCACCTGTTGTTGTTTCGATTGTAAGATCCGACGAACAATTTCGAGTCGACGACGCGATTGTTCAATCGTCGCCTTTTGTTGCACGAATCGATCACGTACCGGTACCCTCATTAAACGTGTGTGAAGACGCTCCACCTGTTGCTGGTTTTGCGCTACTACATGCTGGATCTCTTTTTGGAGCGACATCTCTGCTCGGTCCAATTGCTCTTGCTTCAATCCAAGTAGGACACGTGGTGATTTCAGTCCGTAACTCGTAGCAAGACGCGTCACTTGCTCCTGTTTACTCTTGAGAAGTTGTGCATACGTCCGTTCTAAACGTCGTTGTACATCCTGGACACGACGGACGAGTGCATCTGCTTCAGGTGTGACGAGTTCTGCCGCTGCCGTTGGTGTAGCGGCGCGAACGTCCGCAACGAAATCACTGATCGTAAAATCGGTTTCGTGACCGACGGCCGAGACGATCGGAATGCGTGATTCGAATACAGCTGTCACAACAGACATTTCATTAAATGCCCACAATTCTTCGATTGAACCGCCACCACGACCGATGATTAAGACGTCACAGGCAGCATGCTCATTCATCAACTGAATAGCACGACTGATTTGCGGTGCCGCGTCCGCTCCCTGTACAAGAACCGGGGCGAACACGATGGCTGCTTGCGGATAACGGCGACGGAGTGTCGTTGCGATATCATGAAGCGCTGCTCCTTTTGGAGACGTGATGATTCCGATGCGCTCCGGAAAAGCAGGTAACGGTTTTTTGATTTCTGGATCAAACCACCCACGCTCTTCGAGATCCACTTTTAAGCGTGAGAATGCCTCATATAGCGCCCCCACCCCATCTTCCGTCATCCGTTCGACATAGAGCTGCATCTCACCAGATGATACGTATACGGATAAGCGCGCCGTGACGACGACACGCATGCCATCGCGAACGTCTGCCTTGACGCGACTCGCATCACGGGCGAACATGACGGCTTTCATCCGCGACTGTTCATCCTTCAACGTAAAATAAAGGTGACCAGAAGAGTGTCGTTTAAAGTTCGACACTTCTCCCACCACCTGGACTTGTTGCAGAAGGGCGTCGCCTTCTAGTTCACGTTTGACATATTGGACTAAATCGGAAACGTGAAGAGGTTCGCTCATCGCGCAGCCTCAATCGTGTTGTGCAGTAGCATCGTAATCGTCATCGGACCAACACCACCCGGAACAGGTGTAATCATCGATGCAACATCTTGAATCGTATCAAATTCAACATCACCAACGAGTTTTCCATCGACGCGGTTTACACCAACATCAATGACGACAGCGCCCGGTTTCACCATATCCGCAGTAATCAGCTTTGGTACGCCGACTGCCACGATTAAGATATCCGCTTGGCGCGTCATCGCACCGAGGTCTTTAGTTTTTGAATGACAATAGGAAACGGTAGCCGATTCATTCAAGAACAACATACCGACGGGTTTACCGACGATTTGGCTACGTCCGACAACGACGACATGTTGACCTGCAATCGGTACGTTCATCTCTTTGACGAGATGGAGAATACCGTTTGGTGTACATGGTAAAAACGTCGGTTCACCAATCATCATTTTCCCAACAGAGACAGGATGGAAACCATCGACGTCTTTTTCAGGAGAAATCGCAAAAATGACTTTGCTTTCATCAATATGGTTAGGTAACGGCAATTGAACGAGAATCCCGTGGACACTCGCATCAACGTTCAGACGTTCGATCAAGTGAAGGAGCTCTGATTCCGTTGTTTCTGCCGGAAGCCGGATCAACTCCGAATCCATGCCGATTTCCTTCGCCGCCTTTTCTTTACCACGTACATAAGATTGACTAGCAGGATCTTCGCCAATCAGGATGACAGTCAATTGCGGTTGAATCCGCTGTTCTTTCAGACGTGCGACTTCTTCTTTCAGCTTCATACGATATGAATGGGCTACCTGTTTTCCATCGATTACTACTGCCATGATTTGTCCACTCCCCCAAAAAGTTCGATTCACTCTTCTGTCTGTTTGTCTCTATTCGGTTTTACATCGGTTTATGAGTTTTCTTTGACGACGCCTTGTGCAACTTTACCGAGAACACCGTTGACAATTTTCGTTGCTTCTTCGTCTGCGAACGCTTTCGTCAATTCGATAGCTTCGTTAATCGTCACTCGAACAGGAATGTTCGTTTCAAACAATAATTCGTAAACGGCTAAACGAAGAATCGTCCGCTCGATGTTTCCGAGTCGTTCGAACGACCAATTCACGAGTGCTTCGCGAATGTGTTGATCAATCGTTGCTTTGTTTGTTTCGACGCCGTTCACCAATTGCTCGACGAATGTGTCGTATTCCTTACCTTCTACCGCGAATTCAATGGCCTCTTGTGCAGTTAGATCCGAGAGTTCCATTTGGAACAAAGATTGGACTGCGAGTTCGCGTGCCATGTGTCGTTTCATCATGATTTTGCGTGCTCCTTTTTTTGTCGTTCTCAATCAGTTAGTTTAGCACATTCCTCTTTTAAAAAACATAGAGAACGCCAAAAAAAGACGGGAGTTCGTCACACAAACTCCCGTCCTGATTCAGTTTACGATCGTACCTTTTAACTCACGCTCAGCGAATTTTGTCGTGAATGTACCACGACGGAATACCGGGTGACTTAAGACACGTTCATGGAACGGAATCGTTGTTTTAACACCTTCGATCCAAAATTCAGCTAATGCCCGCTCCATCTTCGCACATGCTTCTTCACGTGTTTCCGCATGAACGATCAACTTTGCGACCATCGAGTCATAATACGGCGGAATCATATAACCTGGATAGACCGCACTATCGATTCGCACGCCCATGCCACCTGGTGTCACGTATTGTGTGACGCGTCCAGCAGACGGACGGAAGTCATGGTCTGGATCCTCGGCATTGATGCGGCATTCGATCGAATGACCATGGAATTTGATATCCTTTTGTTTGACGGCAAGTGGATGGTCAAGCGCGACTTGCAGTTGTGCTTGAACAAGGTCGAAGCCTGTGATCATTTCCGTTACCGGGTGCTCGACTTGAATCCGTGTATTCATCTCCATGAAGAAGAACTCTTCTGTCTCTTCGACGAAAATGAATTCAATCGTTCCAGCTCCCGTATACTGAATCGCTTGTGCGGCTTTAACGGCAGCCTCACCCATCTTCAGACGTGTCGCTTCACTGACTGCAGGCGATGGCGCTTCCTCGATCAGCTTCTGCATCCGGCGCTGAACCGTACAATCTCGTTCACCGAGGTGAATGACATTCCCGTGCCGGTCCGCAAGCACTTGTACTTCGACGTGGCGGAATTCTTCGATGAAACGTTCTAAGTACACATCACCGTTTCCGAAAGCTTGTTTTGCTTCACGGCGTGTCTCACTCAAGCCATTGATCAACTCTTCTTCCGAGCGGGCAACACGAATCCCTTTACCGCCACCACCAGCTGTCGCTTTGATGATGACCGGATAACCGATTTCTTGCGCGAGCGCGACCGCTTCTTCGTCCGTGACCGTTCCATCTGAACCCGGCACGACGGGTACTCCACACTCGATCATCGTCTTCTTCGCGACATCTTTTATCCCCATCTGACGGATCGCATCCGACGTCGGACCAACGAATTTGATCCCACACGCTTCACACATTTCGGCAAAGTCGACGTTCTCGGCTAAGAAACCATATCCTGGGTGAATCATCGTGACTTGACGGTTCGTCGCAATCGCGAGGATATTCGTAACGTTTAAGTAAGACGACGCAGAACTCGCTTCCCCGATACAATACGCCTCATCTGCTAGGCGAACATGTAGCGCTTCCTTATCTGCTGTCGAGTAGACAGCAACGGTCTGTATTCCAAGTTCCTTTGCCGCTCGAATGATGCGGACGGCAATTTCACCACGATTGGCAATCAATAATTTTTCCATGCTGTTCACCTCAATTTTACGGACGGATCCGGAAGAGTGGTTGACCAAATTCAACGAGATCTCCATCGGCGACAAGAATCTCGACGACCGTTCCAGATACTTCCGAGTTTAAGTTGTTGAAGAGTTTCATTGCTTCAAGGACACAGATGACTTGACCGACTTCGATCCGATCCCCGACTTTGACGTATGCCGGTTTATCTGGATTCGGACGCGAATAGAACGTTCCGACCATTAACGCATTGATCGTGACTGTGTCGTCTGCGACGACTTCTTCTTCAACAGGTGCTGCTACTTGCTTTACAGGAGCAGGTGCTGCTACTGAAGAAGCTGGCGCTTGATGCGAAACCGTCACCGTCTCTCCTTGTTTCTTCAACTTTAATTTATACGTATCCGTCTCGAGTGAGAGTTCGTTTACACTCGACTGATCGAGCATTTCGAGTACTTGTTTCAACTGATCGATTTTCATCTGTCATTCTTCCCCCATCTATGCTGTATTCACAATTATTATACCAGGTGCTAATGCCTACTCAAATACTTATATTAACTGGTCATACCATTGGATGCAAGTCATGCTGGATGAAAAAAGACGCCTCTCGACCTGATAGAAGGTGAGAGACGTCTTGTCGTTTCAATATTATCCGTTGTAACGACCTGTGAAATCACCTGTACGTGTATCAACCGTTACTTTTTCGCCTGCTTCGATGAAGAGTGGCACTTGAATGATGTGTCCTGTTTCTACAGTCGCATTTTTCTTAACGTTCGAAGCTGTATCACCTTTGACGCCAGGCTCTGCTTCAACGATCGTCATGACGACTGTGTTCGGTAATTCAAGACCGAGGATTTCGCCGTTGTAAACTGCAATCTGAACTTCCATGTTTTCAAGCAAGTATGGAAGAGCTGCTTCGACTTGTGCTGTCGTCAATTCCAACTGCTCATAAGATTCTGTATCCATGAAGACGTATGTCTCACCCATTGGGTAGAGATACTGCATCTTGTTACGCTCGATGTGCGCACGTTCAACACGCTCACCACCACGGAACGTCATCTCTTGGATGTTTCCGTTACGAATGTTACGCATTTTCGTCCGAACGAAAGCTGCTCCTTTACCCGGTTTAACATGTTGGAACTCAAGTACTTGCCAAATCATACCGTCTGAAGTCTTAATCGTTAATCCTGTTTTTAAATCGTTTACTGATACCATGAATGGTTCCTCCTAAAATGTCCCGTCACCCTACTTAGAGAGTGATCAGTTCTTTTGGTGAAGACGAAAGAATTTCTCGACCTGTTTCCGTGATCAAGACGTCATCTTCAATCCGGCATCCGCCGACTTGTGGCACATAGATGCCCGGTTCGACCGTAACGATCATGCCCGGTTCAAGTTTCGTCTCAGAACGGAAAGACAAGCCAGGTCCTTCATGTACTTCAAGACCGATGCCGTGTCCTGTCGAGTGACCGAAGTACTCGCCATATCCTGCTTCTTTGATGATATCACGTGTCAACGCGTCTGCTTCAATCCCTGTGATGCCTGGTTTTAAGCCATCGACACCCGCAAGTTGTGCTTGCAAGACCGTATCGTAGATCTTCTGCAATTCAGCGTTGATCGGACCGACTGCGACAGTCCGTGTGATATCTGAAACGTAACCGTTCAAGAGCGCCCCGAAATCAAGCGTCACGAGTTCACCCGTCGCAATGACCTTCGAACTGGCAACACCGTGCGGCAAGGCAGAACGATAGCCCGATGCAACGATCGTATCGAAAGAAGAAGACGTCGCTCCATGCTTACGCATGAAGAATTCTAGTTCATTTGATACTTCAAGTTCCGTCCGTCCTGGTTGAATGTACGTCAAGATGTGTTGGAAGGTCGCGTCTGCGAGCTCCACCGCTTCCTTAATCATCTTAATCTCTGATGAATCCTTAATCAAGCGTAGGTTTTCGATGATTCCCGTCGTTGGAACGAGTTCGATCGACGAAGCTTGATCGTACGCTTCAAAAGCACCAAGTGTCATCGCATCCTTTTCGACGCCAACCGCACGAACACGTGCCCCTGCCATCAACTCGCCCATCGTCTCTGGAATCGATCGTTCGATTTGGACTATCTCCATTCCTTTAACTTGATCTGCCGCTTGCTCCGTGTAACGGAAATCCGTCACGAAGTATGCTTGCTCTTCTGTTACGAGACATGCACCGCTTGAACCTGTGAAGCCTGAAATATAACGGATATTCTCTGCTTTCGTGACGAGTAATCCTGGAAGATCCCGTTCTTTTAATGCCGCTTGTAACGCTTCGATTCGTTGTTTCATGATTGATTTCCCCCTTATTCCGATTGTTGTAAAGCTTGGATCGCTTCCGTTGCCAGGCGATATCCGGTCATGCCGAGTCCAGCGATCACACCTCTGCAGACAGGTGCAATCATCGAATGATGCCGAAAAGATTCGCGTGCATGGACGTTCGATAGATGAACCTCGATGACGGGTGCTTCGATCGCAGCGATTGCGTCACGGAGAGCGATACTCGTATGCGTATAGGCAGCCGCATTCAAGACGATGCCGTCCGCCCCCCGTTCCTCATGAAGAACATCAATCAAACGCCCTTCATGGTTCGATTGTTCGAACCGAAACTGAATGTTCGGAAAATAAGCGCGAAGGTCGTGTTCTAAGTCGGCTAACGTCGCCGTTCCATATGTATCCGGTTCGCGTGTTCCGAGCAAATTCAAGTTTGGTCCATTTAAAATCAAGACACGCAAAAAAACACCTCCTCGAATTCTTTTTTATTGTATCATAACCCGATTTCCGACTCCTAAAGATTACCTCGTTTTGACGAGTCGAACATAGTTTTTTTAGCGTAAATCAAGTACACTGACGATACACCTTATTTTATGAAGACGGGATGCGTTCTATTATGAAAACGACTAATCCGCCGGTCGGTGGTCAAGCCATCGTCGAAGGCGTCATGTTCCAAAATGCGACCCACGCAGTCTCTGCGATTCGTCGAAATGACGATTCAATCGAGACCTTTGCCCAGAAAAAACCGATTCGCCCACGAATCGCTAAAGGAAAACGAATTCCACTTCTACGCGGTCTCTTTGCTTTAATGGAGTCTTCTGCGAATGGCGCCAGTCATATGAACTTCGCAAGTGATCGATACGGCGTCAAACCGGGGGAGGAAGAGCCAGAAGAAACGACTGCTAGTCCCTTAACGAAATGGCTCGGCGTCGCCGTTGTCGGAATCCTATCATTTTTCTTCGGTAAGTTACTCTTCACACTATTACCTGCTTTCCTTGCATCACTGTTTGATGTATTTCCTGCCTTATCTGGACATGTCATTCAGAATGTCATCGAAGCAGCAATCAAGTTAACACTTTTGTTCAGTTATCTCTACGTAATTTCGTTGACCCCGCTCGTCAAACGACTTTTTCAATACCATGGTGCCGAGCATAAAGTCATCAACTGTGTCGAGTCCGGACGTTCATTAACAGTCGAAAACGTCCGTATCAGTAGTCGACTTCATTATCGATGTGGATCGAGTTTCTTGATTTTCACCGTCATCGTCGGTTTTTTCGTCTACCTGATCGTTCCAACGGATCCTTTGTGGTTACGTCTCGTCTGCCGAATTGCTTTATTACCAGTCGTCATCGGTCTTTCGTTTGAAGTATTGCAACTAACAAATAAGGCACAGCACATCAAAGGACTTCGTGTCATTGCGTTGCCTGGTCTATGGTTACAGTACTTGACGACGAAAGAACCGGATGATTCACAAATTGAGGTTGCGATTTATGCGTTTGAAGCATTAGAAAAACAGGAACATAACCTACATGAGAATGCACTGGGTTAATCGATAACAGGGGTGATATTATGATCAGACAACGCATTGGTTCTACATTTGCACTCGTCGTGTTACTGTTCGCTTTTGTCGGCTTTGGATATAAACTCGTCAACAATCCAAGTAGTCTGTTTTCACAATTGCTGTTCTTCGGGATTACCGCCGGGATCATCTTCCTACTCTTTAAGTTCCTGACTCGTAATCGCAGCGTCGGAAATGGTACGAACGCGCAGTATCGTAAATCTGTCGCTCAATCAAAAAAAATGCATGGTACTTCGAATTCTGTTCGCCGGACAGACTTCAAGAAAAAACCGGTCAAGTCTTCGAAAGCACCCGCATCGAATAAAGTCAGACCGTTACGTGATCGTTCTAAAGCTCCTCATCTGACGGTCATCGAAGGTAAAAAAGGTAAAAAGAAAAAACGTGCTTTTTGATGATAAAAAGCATATTAAACAAGGAGGTTCGTCGCATATGACGAACCTCCTTGTTTTTTCACTCCGTTTCGACCCAGCCGATGTAAGGAAGATTACGATATTCCTCGGCACAATCAATCCCGTACCCGACAACGAAATAATCCGGAATCTCGAATCCGACGTAGTCCGCGACGAGCTCTACTTCCCGACGCGCCGGTTTATCGAGTAACGTACATACCTTCAGAACGCCTGGCTGATGCAATTTCATATGATCGCATAAGAAATGAAGTGTCCGTCCTGTATCGATGATGTCTTCAACAACAACGACATATTTTCCTTGAACATCGAGATCGAGATCCTTCTTCAATTGAACACGACCTGAAGAAACGGTCTTCGTCCCGTAAGAAGAACACGCGACCGTATCAATTTGGACGCTCCCTTTGATTTCGCGCATCAAATCTGCTGCAAAGACCATTGACCCCTTCAATACGACGACAAGAACGATTTGACGTCCAGCAGCATCTACTTCAATCTGTTGCGCTAATTCACGGACCTTTTCTTTCAGTTGTGACTCTGACACTAATTTTTCTTTTATCGTAATCTCCATGACTAGGTGCGAACACCCGCCACCCCCTTCGTCCATTTTCAGGCTCAGTATAGCACAACACCCTTAAAATGCGCACTTTATCATAAAATTGTAATAGAACGTTCGTGTTTGAGATATTTTTTATATAAAAGCAACTAAAAAACAAGCCTCAATCCTCTGGATGGGCTTGTTGATAGCGGTGCAATTCCTCTTTCAAACCAGGACGTTCAGCGAAGAACTGAATCATACCATTGATTTTATCCAACGCTTCGATACTAATGTGGTGTTCGATCCCTTCGACATCCTTATAGATCAGTTCTTCATCGACACCAACGAGACGAAGAAAATCTTCAAGTAAAGCGTGTCGCTCCACGAGACGCTTCCCGATTTTACGTCCCTTAGGGGTCAGCATCAGACCTCGATACTTTTCATACACGAGGTACGTCTCACGATCGAGCTTTTGTACCATCTTCGTTACCGATGACGGGTGGACTCCTAACGACTCCGCAATATCCGATACACGAGCATATCCTTTGTCTTCGATCAATTTATAAATTTGTTCCAAATAATCTTCCATACTCGGAGTTGGCACGACATCACCTTCCCATTTCATTCATTAGCGTTTCCAATTCCACTCATCACTACGGTATTTCTCGGCAAGTCGCTCAATCTCCTGCCACTGTTCACTCGTGAACGTCAACGGAGCGAACGATAAGTCAAGAGCATCCTTAAACCCTTTCGTGAATGCCTCTCGCACTTCATCAAACGTAACAGCACGACCCGCTAGCTCGTTTAAGGCAACGGCTTTTCCAGAAAAACGGGCTTTCATCCGCTCGCGCGTCGACTCGTCTTCATACAAGAAACAGTCGAACAATTCGCCTTCATCAACAGAGAGTGGGACCGAACCGTGCTGTAAGACGACTCCTTGATGACGGACTTGTGCACTGCCAGCGACCTTCCGTTTTCCAACAGCTAGTTCGTAATACGATGCCGCATCAAAACAAACTGCCGATTTCGGTTTTCGCAACTCTTCTTTTTCTTCTTCCGTCAAGGGAACGGAAAACTCGACCGGAATACCGAGGTGATGGTATCCTTTTCGAATCCCTTCCGTCAACATCCGATAACTTTCGATGACCGTCCGTGGTAAACCTTCTGTATTTTCCGGGATGACGACACTATATGTCAACTCGTCTGCATGCAAGACAGCGCGTCCTCCCGTCATCCGGCGAACGATCGGAATGCCGAGTTCTGCAATTCGCTCGCGATCAATATCACGCGTGGCCCGTTGAAAATGACCAACACTTAATCCACGTGGTTCCCATGAATAAAAACGAAGCGTCGGTGCGATTTCTCCCCGCCCGACGAACTGAATCAATGCTTCATCAATTGCCATGTTCATTGCCGGCTCCATTGCAGCCGTCGTCAACACTTGCCACTCTCTGTTCACTTGAACACCCCCAAAACGTTTCCGTCTTAGTGTATCAAACCCATTCTCTGTCGCGCAATCACGAGTCGATTGCCGAAATCGATTTCGTTGACTATAATGAAACAGAGGTTAAACGAACGAAGGGGTTGGAAGTTGAATATGGAAACTGGAACTATCGTTACGATCGTATTATGGGTCGCGTTGATCGCCTACATCGCTTGGCGTTTCATGCCGGTCAAAGGCATCACGAAATTGTCACAAGAAGAATTCCGCGCAAACTACCGTAAGGCACAAATCGTCGATGTCCGTGAGACACAAGAATTCAAAGGTGGACACATCGTCGGCGCTCGGAACATCCCGGTCAGCCAAATGAAGATGCGCTCGAAAGAATTACGAAAAGACATGCCGATTTACTTGTATTGCCAAGGAAGCATGCGTTCTTCACAGGCTGCAAAAGTCTTGAAAAAAGCAGGCTATACGAATCTGTATCAGTTAAAAGGCGGATTCAAGCAATGGTCAGGAAAAATCAAACGGAGCTGACGCTTCGTTCATCGTAAAAAGAGGATTTCTCCTTCTTCGGAGAAATCCTCTTTTTCATGGAAAAGATTATGCGTGTACTTCTTGTTTTGGTTGATAACGTAAGACTGGCTTGCGCGCAGCAAGTGTCTCGTCCATCCGTTTAACGACCGTCGTGTGCGGTGCGTTTAAGACGACGTCTGGCGTCTCTTCGACCTCTTTTGCGATTTGGAGCATCGCATCACAGAAGGCATCGAGTGTTTCTTTCGACTCTGTTTCCGTCGGTTCGATCATGATACATTCCTCAACGTTCAACGGGAAGTAGATTGTTGGTGGATGGTATCCGAAGTCAAGCAGACGTTTTGCGATATCGAGCGTCCGAACCCCAAGTGCCTTCTGACGTTTACCCGACAAGACAAATTCGTGTTTACAGTAAACATCGTACGGAGCGTCAAACGCACCTTTGAGACGAGCCAACATATAGTTCGCATTCAAGACTGCTTCTTTGGATACACGAGCGAGTCCCGCGCCGCCCATCGTCCGAATGTAGCTATAGGCACGAACGTTGATGCCGAAGTTCCCATAGAACGGTTTGACGCGACCGATTGCTTCTGGGCGATCGTAATCAAGAACATAACGTTCTTCCTCTTTGCGGACGATTGGTTTTGGCAAGTACGGGATCAAATCTTGTTTGACACCGACTGGTCCTGATCCTGGTCCACCACCACCGTGTGGTCCGGTGAACGTCTTATGCAAGTTCAAGTGGACGACGTCAAAGCCCATATCTCCCGGACGTGCGATACCCATGATCGCGTTCGAGTTCGCACCATCATAGTACAGTTTTCCGCCCGCTTCGTGAACCGCTTTTGCGATTTCAACGATATCGGATTCGAACAGACCTAGTGTGTTCGGATTCGTCAACATGAGTGCCGCCGTATCTTCACCGACTTTTTTCTTTAAGTCCGCAAGATCAACAAGACCACGCTCGTCCGATAAGACCGTCACCGTATCAAAACCAGCGACCGATGCCGATGCCGGGTTCGTTCCGTGCGCCGAATCTGGTACGAGAACTTTCGTCCGTTTGAAATCACCACGCGCATGGTGGTAGGCCTTAATTAACATCAAACCGGTCCACTCGCCGTGCGCTCCCGCTGCCGGCTGAAGTGTTACTTCATCCATACCTGTAATGACAGCGAGTTTTTCTTGAAGATCATACATCAGACCAAGTGCACCTTGAACACTCTCGACCGGTTGGAGCGGATGAATGTGCGCAAACCCAGGGAGGCGCGCCATATCTTCATTAATTTTCGGGTTGTATTTCATCGTACATGAGCCGAGTGGATAGAATCCAGAATCCACACCATGGTTACGGTTTGAAAGCGCCGTATAGTGTCGGACGAGATCGAGTTCCGATACTTCTGGTAATGCCACGTCTTCTTGGCGTAACATCGAAGCCGGTAACAATTCTTCTACTGCCACTTCATCGACAGTCGGTAGCGGTAAGCTATAGGCGATGCGTCCCGGTTTCGAAATTTCAAAGATCAATGTTTGCTCATTCATGTGTGAGTCCCCCTAACGCTGTCACGAATTGATCCAACTCTTCTTTCGTCCGTAATTCCGTTGCACAAACGAGCATTTCGTTCTGACGCGTTGCGTCATAAGCACCTAGCGGTAGACCACCGATGATCCCGTGCTCGAGCAATTGCTGACTCGCACGTGTCGCATCGATTGGTAACGTGACGACGAATTCATTGAAGCTCGGTCCATCGTCGACGATCGTGAATCCAGCTTGCTTGAGCTTTTGTTTTAACGCATGCGCTGTTTGTAAGTTACGTGTCGCAAGTTCGCGCATTCCCCGTTTACCAAGTGCACTCATCGCAATCGAAGCCGCTAATGCGTTCAACGCTTGGTTCGAGCAGATGTTAGATGTCGCCTTATCGCGACGAATGTGTTGTTCACGTGCTTGTAACGTCAGAACAAAGCCACGTTTTCCGTTCTCATCGACCGTCTGTCCAACGAGACGACCTGGAATCTTACGCATCAACGCTTTTGTCGTCGTGAAATAACCACACGTCGGACCACCAAAACTTTGTGGAATCCCGAACGGCTGGCAATCTCCGATTGTGATATCCGCACCAAGTTTACCTGGAGCTTCTAAGATACCGAGCGCAAGTGGATTCGCAGAGACGATGAAGAGCGCACCGCGTGCATGAGTCGCATCTGCCAATGCTTGTAATTCTTCGACGCGTCCATAGAAGTTCGGATACTGGACGATGACACAAGCGACGTCTTCAATCGCATCCAGTTGATCGATTCGTGTCACACCTTGCTCTAGCGACAACGTCTCGACGTTTAGTCCAGGACCATTTGCATACGTCCGAACGACATCGTGCGCTTCCGGATGGACACCATCTGAAAGAACGATCGTTTTTTTCTTCGTATGAGCGCAAGCGAGCATCGCCGCTTCCGCTAACGCCGTGATACCGTCATACATCGACGAGTTTGCGACATCCATGCCTGTCAATTCACAAATCATCGATTGGAATTCAAAAATCGCTTGTAATTCCCCTTGCGAAATCTCTGGTTGATATGGTGTATAAGCCGTGTAGAACTCTGAACGAAGTAACATGTGGTTGACGACGGCTGGAGCATAGTGATCGTAGATGCCAGCGCCAAGGAACGATGGATATTGTTTCGTATTCATATTTTGGTCGGCAAGCTTCGAGAGCGTCCGAATCAAGTCTGTTTCCGGAAGTGGAATCCCAACTTCTTCCAATGTACCGTTATCACGGACGGATGCCGGGATATCAGCGAGTAAATCTTCGATCGACGCTGCACCGATCGTTTGTAACATCGCTTGCTCATCTTCTGCTGTCATTGGTAAATAACGAAAATCCATAGAAATATCCCCCTTATTTCGTGCGACGATAAAACGGTGTCGCTGTTCGTTTCGCTGCTAGACGTTTTCCGCGTACTTCCACTTCAAATTGCTCTTGTTCCGCTACTTCTGCTGGAACGAGTGCCCAAGCGATCGCTTTTCCGACTGTCGGTGGTAACGTACCCGTCGTCACGACACCAACGACTTCTCCGTCATGCCAAACCGGTGCATCTTGACGTGCAATCCCTTTATCGAGTAGTTCAAGACCAATCAATCGACGTGGTGCACCTTGTTCTTTTTGTTGTAACAAGACTTCAGAACCAACGAACGTTTTGAATTGTGGTTTGACGGCAAAGCCCATGCCAGCTTCGATTGGTGAAATCGTCGCTGATAACTCATGTCCATAAAGCGGAAGACATGCCTCAAAACGCAATGTATCGCGTGCCCCGAGTCCGCACGGTACGACATCTTGCTCAAGCAGTGCTTGCCAGACAGCAGGTGCGTCACCGGCTGCCATATAAAGTTCAAATCCGTCTTCGCCTGTATAACCGCTACGCGAGACGATCATTTCTACTCCAGCAACCGTTCCCCGTTGAAACTTGAAAAAACCGATCTCTGATAAGTCGAGTGACGTCATGCCGGAGAGAACCGCTTCCGCACGAGGTCCTTGGACAGCGATTTGACCGTATTGATCTGATTGATTATCAAGTGTGACGTCCCCTGATACATACTGACGTAAATGTTGTTCATCTTTTTCAATGTTCGAGGCATTGACGACGAGAAGATAGTCCGTTTCTGCTAAACGATATACGAGTAAATCATCGACCGTACCACCGTCTTCTTGACATAAGACGTTATATTGCGCTTGCCCCACCGCAATCTTCGAAATATCATTCGATAACGTGGCTTGTAAAAACGAAAGAGCATCTGGTCCGCTAACGAACAGTTCACCCATGTGCGAGACGTCGAACATACCGACGTTCTCCCTTACTGCAACGTGCTCTTCTTTAATCGAGGAAAACAAAACTGGCATTTCAAATCCCGCAAAATCCACCATCTTACCGGTTTGCGAAACCGTTTCGAATAACGGTGTTCTTTTCAATGTCGTTTGACTCATACAAATCCCCCTATTCACGAACGTTTTTACTCTCTCTTCTCTTTAATGTTCCATTTTCAAATCCATCTTACCAATTAAAATCATAATTATCTAGTATTATTCGGAAAAAGGAACATACGAAAAAGAGAGAAAGGATCCTGTCCCTTCTCTCCTATTGTTTCATATTCTTCCCATGAAAGCCATTTCAAAATTGTTTAATCCCGGCAGTTCGTTTGATTTCCTCTTGAAGTCGTCGACCTTCCGTAACCAACTGACTTGCTCCTTGCTTGACGCGATTTCCTTCTTCCGTAATTCGATTGATGTTTCCTTTGATTTGATCGATGCGATGCGTCGTATGATCAATGTTCGTTTGAAGTGTTTGCTGACGAATCGTAAAGCGTTCCATCAGTTGTTTTAACTGTCGAATGTCCTGAGACAACTTCTTTTTGTAGAGACTAAATCCAAATAGCACAAGTCCTACGATGGACAATAAAATAATACCTAACGTAATCCAAATCATGACTTCTCCTCCAATACAGTTTCAATCGCACGAGCGAGTTCATCGATTGATGCCGTTCCTTCGAGCCGAACAGTGGCTATCTCAGCATATAAAGAATAGCGACGTTCAAACAATTGTTTCACCTGTTCCCGTTCTGTCACGAGCGGACGATTCGGATCGGAAGCGATACGCTCCCAAATCAAATCAAATGGTGTATCGATCCAAATGATTGTTCCAGAATCTTTCATGAACGATCGGTTCTCCGGACGTTCAACGATCCCGCCGCCTGTGACAACGAGTTCCGCTTTGCTATTCTTCAACAATTCGCCTTCACGTGTACGGAATCCTGCTTCACCGTGCTCGACGAAATAAGCAGCAATCGTTTTTTCTTGTTCCCGCTCAAATCGTTCATCTAGTTCGTCGACCTCATATTGCGTACACAATCGACGTCCGACGGCTGATTTACCAGTTCCCATAAAGCCAATCAAATAAACCTTACTCATGTGTAACGACCGCCTCAATTCTTTGACCATTCTCTAATCTCGCTTCCATTTTAAAGCCTTTATCGGTCACTGTACAGCTGACTTGCCCGATTGGATAGCGAAGAGTCTCCTCCTTCGTACAATCTACTTTCGCTGCACGAACGAGTGACTCAAGTTGGAGTGCTTCTTGTTCTAACTGATGGTGACGTATCTCTTCATCGATCTGCTGACAAGAAATCAAGATCACGATACCCATTCCTAAAAGCAACAATAAGGTTTGAATTAAGATGAATCCTTCTTGACGCACCGGAAAGAACGTCTGTTGTCGTTTAACTGAATCGAGATGATCTCGGCATTTCCTGTCACCATGTAGTGTTTGACGTCGCGGGCGTATGTCAGTTCACCTCCCTGTTCTTTCTTGAGGCGTAATTGATCTTGTACGCGAACGAGACGCCATTTTTCAGCTGCCTCTCCTGGATTGACGTCCATCCCGCGGATTTCGTCTCCAACGCGCTCACACATCGTACTTCGCCACATCAGTCGTTCTACTGTATGAAAGAACAATTCTTCATTCATCCGATTGACTTCCGGCGGACGGACGAGTGGTGTCAACGTCAAAATCGCTAACAGAAGAAGTGGACTGAGCCAGAGGACGAATGACAATTCGAGGAGGGTCATTCCGGATTCCGCTCGCAAGACACATCGTTTCATTACACCACGCTCCTTGCTTCAGAACATATGACACGGATCGATTTTCGACTTGATCCGTTGCCATCTGTTCCAGTTGCTCCGTCTCGCGTTCCCATTTCATCTGTTTTGCTCGTAAATCGAGATAAGGGTCAATCGCTACCATCAAGAAGGTACCGATTGCAACGATGGAAAGAATCGTCTCAAGCAAAGAAAATCCATCTTCTTGCGTAAAGTTCACGACCATTACCTCACTTTCCGAATCGCCATTTGATAGTTCCCAAGTAAAAACTTAATCTCGTATTCAGCTGTCGCCGAACGACAAGACCAGGTTGCTGCATAGATTGAGTGATAACTTTTAAAATAGATGATCCGATTCGAAGGTGGGACTGTACACGTATGATCATTTTGAAACGTCCGTTGCCATAACAGTCGATCATCCGCTAGGACAAGGTAACCCGTGCCATCACCTCGAATTCGAAACTGCATTAATGATTGATCCTCTTTCGAGTACTGCATGAGCCGGAGCGTTTGAATATCTTGTTCCATTAAACGTACCTCTTGTTCGAGTGGGATCCAGTCCGGACGCTTCTCAAACAGTGCCGGTAACAATAAAACAAGTAAACAAGCAATGATCGTCAGCACCGCCGTCATCTCGAGTAGCGTAAACCCTTTCTCACTTCGTAAGTTCGCCGGTCTTCGGATCATAGGTGTACGTCTCCTGATCACAGACAAGGGCATTTGGTTTATCAGCGGTTCCGCGATTGATCGTCTGGAGCGATTCCGGATACTTCTTCTCTTTGGCATAGTAAAGGTTTACCTCCGACCGAATGACCCGAATGTTCGCTTCGCAACTGACACCTTTCGCTTGATCTTTCCCGCTCGTCATCGTCGGAATCAAGACGAGCAGTAACAATGAGATGATCAGTAAGACAGCTGCCATTTCAAGTAAGGTGAATCCATCTTGTCGTTTTAAGAATTGTTTCATCATATCGTCTCCTCTGTCTAAAATGGAAGCTGCTGAATCGCTAGCTGAATCGGATAATACAAGATGAGAAACAACGTTCCGGTCATGATCGTTAATCCGCCGTATAAAATCGGCTCAATCCACAGCAATTTCTTCTCCAGTTCTTCTTCCATTGCTTCATGTAAGAGTGTCGCTTGTTCAAGTAACAATGGACCAAGATCACCACTTTCTCGCGCCAAATGGACGATCCCAATCGTCTCAGCTTCGATGATTTCATCTTCACCAAGCGCTTCTGCAAGTGGCTCTCCTGCTTGCTGTTTAGCATGCAAACGCGCATACAGATGACCTTTTTTATTCGCTTGTCCTTGCTCGAGGTGACGAAATGTTTCTTCGAGTGAGAAACCAGCATCAATGAATGAGCCCACTTCGATTGTAAATAAATAGCTGTAATACAGACGAATCAAGCGCTGTAGTGGTTTGAGTCGTAAAATACGTGTCAACGGGAAGAGACGGAAAAAGAGGTAGCTAAAGATTAACAAAAGGACAGGAATACTTGCGAGAACATATTTCGCTGCGGGATGAAGAAGGAGTTGAAGAAAAGATGGGAGGGTTTTTGGATCCGACATCTCGAGAAGAGACGGGAATACGTAGAGGGCGTAAAAGAAGAACAGGAGGAATAGACTAGTCGCTAAAACAAGGGGATAGCGGATCATCTTCCAAAATTTCGACCGCATTTCTGTTTCAAGATCAAGTAGTTTCACGATTTGACGCAGAACGAGTAAGGGTCTTTCCGTCTTCTCTCCGACAAACAGGAGTCGTTTTAATGCATTCGTTAAAGCAAGTGGTTCAAGCGATGCTGAAAAGGATTCGCCATTTTCAAGGCGACGCGCCATTTCCCCGACCACCTTAGAAAACGGGTGACGCTCAAATCGTTTCAGAATGAGCAGCGTTTCCTTCGCTGAGATACCTTTTGATAACAGTCGATGATAACGTTTTAAGAACCGACTTTGATCGCGGCTTGTAAGTTTCTGACGGTACAGCGTACATCCTCTCCTTTTCGCTCGAGATGAATGATCCGTTGACAGACAGCCAGTTCTGACTCTTCGACACCTAAGCTACGTAATCGCAATCGTGCCTCGTCAATACTTCCGGCGTGTAACGTAAACAACACGACGTGCCCACTGAGTGCGGCATTGATCGTCAAACGCGCTGCCTCCCTCGTCCGTATTTCACCAAAAGCAATCCAGTCCGGGTCCGCCCGTAATATCTCTTCAAAACATCGCGTAGCAGTAAATCCAGCCTTTTCATTTAGTTCCAGTTGTAAGACGTTCGGTACCGTACATTCCACCGGATCTTCAATCGAGATGATTCGTTTTTCATCCATTGCATGCATCAAGGAGTATAACATCGTCGTTTTCCCCGCTCCTGTTGATCCCGAGATGATGATACAGCCATGTCGCTGGTCTGCTAACCAGTCGAAGTCGAGCTGGTCATGTAGCGTCCGTAATGCCAACTCTCGCGAAACCGTCGATCGATAAAAACGCCACGACATCGCATCTCCCTGTCGACTCGGCAACAAAGAGACGCGCATTCCCTTTTTCCCATGCGGATACAAACCACTTTGCGGAATCCGTTCATTTTGTTCTTTTAAGTTCGCTTCATACCGAACATGACTGACGAGCGTTCGGTAAAGTGTGAGTTCGACATCTTCTTGTTCACATAGTCCGTCGTTCGTTCGACAAACAATCCGGACGCACGCTTCGTTCGGTACGAAATGAACATCTGTTGCACCAAGCATTTCGAATCGTTCCATGAGATCTGTCGTCCATTCCTTCACTTCGATTCACCTCCTTACAGCACACAATACACAAAAAAAAGAAGCCGACCAAACCGGCTTCTTTAGGATACGTGTGCAATTGTCCGATGTTTACGCTTCGCCAATGTCTCAAGACCTGGTTTATCGTAACCGATAACGAGTTGTTTTCCATCAGTGATGATCGGGCGGCGTAACAATTTCGGATTGTCACTCATGAGGCGTAATAACTCACTAAGTTTCATGTCTTCAATATCAATACCGAGGTCTTTAAAAGCTTGGCTGCGTGTTGCGAGCAAACTTTCAATCCCATCCGTCGATAATTTCAACAGTTCCATGAGTTCATCAACTGTTGGAGCATTTCTGAACAGATGACGTTCCTCTACATCAACATGTTCCTCTTTTAACCATGATTTCGTTTTACGACATGATGTACAACTTGGATATGTGAAAAAGACTAGTTCATTCGCCATTTTTGCTCCTCCTCTCAAAGTGTGGGGTTTCATTACAGTTACTATAGCATGCTATTTTGACTTTGTACACCTTTTGTACAACTATTGTACAACTTTTTTTGAAACTTCATCTTTTGTTCACAGTTATTCCTTAACAATCACTAGAACAGGATAGACGGATGATTGTTTGCTTGGTAAAATAAGTACGTATATTGACTATCTGTCGGATTTAGGGGGTTATAGGAATGGGGAGAATGTACCGCGTACTCGGTTTCTGGACTGGTATTATCGCAGTCATGGCATTTATCGGCGCATTGGGTGGCGATGCAAGCTCAAGTGAGCATACGGATTCATTTTTAGTCATGGGCTTTGTCTTCTTGGCACAAACCGTCTTTTTTGCAGCGCTTGGTTACTTGCGCTTAACTGAAAAAACGTATGTCTACATCTTTGGAGCTTACTTAACTGTATTTTTCATCGTCTTTACGTACTGGTCGAATTTCCAGATGTAATCAAAAAAACTCGTCATCCTTTTGGATGGCGAGTTTTCTATTATAGGAATGGATTAGATTTCATTTCCTGACGAATCGTCGTACTCGGACCGTGCCCCGGATAAACCGTTGTATCTGCCGGTAGTTCAGCAATGATTCGATCAAGTGAACGCATCAACACATCCTGATCCCCACCATAAAGATCCGTCCGCCCTACTCCTTGCTGGAATAAGAGATCTCCACCGAACGCAATCCGCTCTCCTTTGAAGTAGAACGTCACACTTCCTGGTGAATGACCAGGCGTCTCTAATACATGCATCGAAAAGCTACCAATTGTCAATCGTCCTGGTTGCAACATTTGGTCTGCTGGTTTCATCCGCATTGGTGGCATACCGAATTTTGCTGAACCATTCCATTCTGGATTACCAAGCCAGCCTGCTTCTTCCGTATGAACATAAACCGGTGCTTTTGTAAAACGCCGTAACATATCGACACCTCCGATATGGTCAAAATGGGCATGCGTCAACAAGATTCCTTTTAAAGATGCTCCTCGACTTTCAATTTCATCGAAAAAACGCATATCCTCTGTCCCAGGATCAATAACGAGACATTCTTTGTCCTTAAACAATAAATAACCATTTTCAGATGCCATACCGGAAGTGATCATTACGATTTCCATTCTATAAAACCCCTTTACAATAGACTCTTCCCCTACTATACACGAAATTGTCGAAAGTTCCTGCAACGCCCTCTCGACTTTATCCCGCGAGTCGGATAAACTAAAAAGTGAGATTTAAGTGAAATCTTCGTGAAATTCATAACGTGATTGTTTAAGGGGGAGTACGTCATGCATTTGGATCAACCAATCGGTTGGCTTTTCTTCTTCGTCGCACTCGTCGGCGTTTGGGCCGTCGTTCGTTCACTTAAGAAACGCCAAATGTTTCCACTCGTATTCGCAGGCCTAACTGTCGTCTTATTCGGCTGGTTCGGGATTGCGACATTGATTTACGGCGGTATTCCATCGTAATCAGCATACGCTAAAAAGAGAGGTGCCTCGTGCATCTCTCTTTTTATTTGTCTTTCTACAAAAAAAAAACGAATCCACTCGAAAGTAGATTCGTTCTCATCGTCTTATTTTGAAGTTTGCAGGAAACGGAGCAAGTCACCATAGATGACTTTATCTGAGAGTTCTAATTCTTTCTCAGATTGTTTCGTGGACTGTTTACACATCTCTGCTAGTTCCCCATCTACTTCTTCTCCTGTCTTGCGGTCATAACATGTTTCTTGCGTGTAGACCGTTTTGTCTGTTACGACAGAACCGTCACGGAACAACGCATAATCTTTATGTTGTTTCGAGAAGAGATCGGTACCGAACAAGACCTCATTCTTGAAATCATGACCTAACAGGTGAAGCAATGTTGGTTTGATATCGATTTGACTCGCAACATTTTCGTGTTTAACACCTTTCGATTGACCCGGCAAATGGATCACGAATGGCACACGTTGAAGTTGCGCAACATCATACGATGTTAATTCATCTTTTTTCATAAGCTCTGCCATCGCAGCATTATGGTTTGTCGAAATACCATAATGATCACCATAGACCATGAAGATCGTATCATCCCACGTACCATCTTTTTTCAGACCTTCAATGAATTTACCGAGTGCCATATCTTGATATGCCAGTGCCTGAACGTAATGATTGAGCGTCGTAGAACTCGTCTCAAGCGGTGGTACAAGTTCGTCTTCTGGTTTTGGCATCTCAAATGGATAGTGGTTCGTTAACGTGATGAACTTTGAATAGAACGGACGTGGTAAATCTTTTAACATCGGTAGTGACTGTTCGAAGAACTTGTCATCGAGCAAGCCCCACTCCGTCAAATCTGCTGGGTCCCCTAAATCATAATCCGTCTCCGAGAAGAAACGATCGACGCCAAAGCTATTGTAGACGATGTCTCGATTCCAGAATGACTTATTATTCGCATGGAAAACAGCTGAATAATAGCCATCTTCTTTCAACATTTCAGGTGTTGCACGGAATTCGTTCTCCCCATTCGTAAAGAATGCAGATCCTCGACCAAGTGGATAGATTGAGTTCTCAAGAATAAATTCGGCATCTGACGTTTTCCCTTGTCCTGTATTATGATAGAAGTTATCCCATGAATGAGATTGCTTGATCAATTTATTCAGGTTCGGTGTAATCTCTTGACCGTTTGGTGCTTTTAAGCCAACTGCAAACGATTGAGCCGATTCAAAAGATACGACGATAACGTTCTTACCTTTGTATTTCCCAAACATAGCAGGGTTCGGTGCAGCATGTTTCGAATCGATGAAGTTCTGCACTTCTGATAATTCAGAGCTATCTGCAAGTGCTTTTTGCGCAGATGTCTTCGACTGGATGAGTGCGTCATACATATGGAAGTTAAATGTTCCAATGTTTTTAACGAGTAATTCCCGGTCAAAAGCACGTGTCAATAATTCTGGGCGTTCTGTCTCAGCAAGCGTCAAGTTTCCAAGGAAAACGACGACTGCTGCAACGAATGCGAGAATCGCACGTCCGCGTGACGCGACGTTTTTTGACATGTCCATTTTCCGTAAGAAAAACGGTAAGATGATCAAATCGCCGACGATTAGTAAGTCAGCCCAGCTTAAAAGGGATCCAAGTGAAGCAGAGACCGTCTCCGCGTTCGAAGTTTGGAACAGTACTGGCAACGTCAGATAGTCATTGAAGAAGCGGAAGAAAATGATGTCCGCATATAAAACGAGTGTCGCGACGAATAGTGTGCCGTAGATGAACCATTTTTGAACATTTCCTCGGAAAAAGAAGCTGAACCCGAACATGAAGAGCGCTGAACTAATTGGATTAATTAGTAGAATGAATGCTTGCGCAGAGTTCGTTACGGGAACGTTGAAGAAAAGTGTATACGCTAAATACGTTTTTAACCAAATCAATAAGGTCGCAATCCAAAAGAGTTTGTGCTCTTTATAAGTGCTGCGAACGCCTTGACCCATCTTTAGGCGCATTCGCGACCAGATGTTTGCGTCTTGCTGCATAAAAACCTGCCTCCTAATTTACATGTGCTTTCTGTTTTCAGTTCACACAACTTACCTCATAATTTACATATACCCATATCACGTGAAAATTTTACGCTTAGTTTTACAAAAATGCAACCGGAATCCGGAAGATACTTAACAATCACATATTTACTATACGTTTGTAAACAAAAAAAAGATTCGCCGAAGCGAACCTTTTGCTGAAATTGAATATTATCATTTTGTGAGGAACATTTGTTTAGCAAGCCATGCGCATCCGATGACTCCTGCATCGTTACCAAGTTCAGCAATTTTAAACGTCGTCGACCCGAAGACCCGTGGTAAAGCAAAGCGTTCGAATTGTTGACGTAGTGGAGCAAGTAACGTCTCTCCCGCTTTCGAAACACCACCACCAATGACGATGATTTCCGGATTAATACTATTTGCTAGGTTAGAAATGGCAAGTCCGAGGTGAAATGTCACCTCTTCCACGACTTCCGTTGCAATCCGGTCTCTTTTCTCATACGCTTCGAATACATCTTTTGCTGTCACTGCCTTGATGTCGTTAAGTAAAGTCTCTTGCCCTTTACGCTTCTCAAGACCAAGACGAGCGATCCCTGTTGCGGACGCAATCGTCTCAAGGCATCCTTTCCGTCCGCAGCCACACATGACGCCACCTTCAGGCAACATCGTAATATGACCGATTTCTCCAGCCATTCCGACTGTTCCGTGTACGATTTGTCCGTTCGTGATTAGACCACCACCGACACCCGTACCAAGTGTGACCGCCAGCAATTCTGTTGCGCCACTACCGGCACCTTTCCACATCTCACCGATTGCCGCAGCGTTCGCATCATTCTCAAGCACTGCTGGCAAACCTGTCAGGCGCTCGAATTCACCGACGAGTTCGAAGTTATTCCATCCGATATTAACTGCTTTTTCGACGACACCTGTATTGAAATCAATAAACCCTGGCGCGCCAATGCCCGCTCCGACGAAATCTTCTGGACGTTTATTGCTTTCTTGACACTTCTCAAAGAATGATTTGGCGATATCCCCTGGAATCTGTACACCGTCATTCAAAATGACTGTTTCAATCTCCCATTTTTCGACGATGATACCCTGCAAATCCAAAATTGCCATCTTGACTGTCGTTCCACCGATATCAATACCGAGTAACCATTTCATTGCTCTGTCTCCCCTATGCTCATATAATATCTACTTGTTCATTTTAACGGACACACTCGTATTGCGCAAAGGGTTGCGCAATCTTAAATATCGTTGTTTTGTGAACGTTTTAATTCATGACGTAAGATGAGTTTTGCTGAATCATACTGACGTTGCTCCAAAACGCCTGCTTCTTGCAATTCATCGAGTTCAAGCATCATCATTGCGATATCGGATGCCCGGTCCCCAAGATAGATGAATGTCCCGTACGTCTTGAGTAACTGTTGAACGTCATACAGTGTCTTCATCAACCATCGGCTCCTTTACATACGCATGTAGCAAATCATAGGTCGCTTGTAACGACGTCTCATGTGTTCGCTCGTAAGAATGGCTCGATTCAATCCCTGGACCAAACAGTCCATGTCGAACGTCATGTCCCGCACGCACTGCTGCCGAGGCGTCCGAGCTATAGAACGGATAGATATCAACTTTATAAGGAATACTATTGCGTTGCGCTAAACGCGTTAACTGGTGACGTAACGCCAAGTCATATGGACCAGAACCATCTTTTGCACAAATCGAGACCGTGAATTCGTCGGAATGCTGACCATCGCCTAACGCACCCATGTCGACCGCGATGTATTCTGCGACTTCTTCCGTGAATCCAGCATTTCCACCGAAGCCAACCTCTTCGTAATTTGAAATCAGAAGCTGTACCGTATGAGGTAGTTCGATGTTTTTCCATTCTTTGATCAATTCGAGCAACAAAGCAACTGATGCTTTATCATCAAGATGGCGAGACTTTACGAATCCTGTTTCTGTATATAGGAAACGCGGATCAAACGTTACGATATCTCCGACTTCAATCCCCGCAACACGTGTCTCTTCTGCTGTCGTCGAACGAATATCAAGTCGTACTTCAATATTATCAGCAGATCGTTCCGTTTTATTCGTCTCGCGCGATGTATGCACACTTGAATGATGGAAGACAATCGTACCAGAAATCGTCTGACCGTCCATCTTATGAATGAGACAGTTCTCACCTTCGATCGCTGTCCAAGCATATCCACCTAATTGTGATAAACTGAGTCGCCCAGTAGGCAAAATTTCCTTTACCATTGCCCCAAGTGTATCGACATGTGCCGTCAGTAACCGAGTGCGAGTTGAAGCGCCAGGCAAAGTCGCTAAGATGGCCCCTTTCTCGAGTTTTCGATACGTGATCCCTTCTCCGATCAACCGCTTTTCTACATATGTAATCGCTTCTTTCGTCGAACCTGTCGGACTTGGAATCGAGACCAGCTCTTCAATCGTACGTATGACTTCTTTCATATTCATTCGCTCCCTTTCAATCGGACTACAACGTGCTATCCGCTTTGTTTTTATGATAACAAATATTCATTCTTTGTCGGTACTGTTATCCTACATGTACCACACGAAAAAGCTGTAGCACTTTTTTGCTACAGCTTTTTCGTCCACACCATATGCTGAACTTAGACGTATTTTTTCATCCAAATATCATCGCGGTATGTGCCGTCTTCTAATTTTACAGAGTCTGGATCTTCAGCATATACCTCAAAGCCAAGCGATTCATAAAGGCTTTGCGCTGCTTCATTTCCTGATAATACGGCAAGAATGACTTGCTCAACGTCAGGTAACTTCTTCGCCTCGTCGATTAATGCTTCCATTAGAGCACGCCCTGTACCACCACGATATTCAGGCGATACATATACTCCGGAAATCATCGCTTTGTGCGATTCACGTGATAGTTCATACGGTTTGACCTGACCAAACCCAAACAACGTATCCCCATCGAACATACCCAGCCAAACCTCATCGGAGTCGGGTTCTCCTTCAAGCCCTTCTTGTACTTCGCGGAGCGGGGTTTGCTGTTCATCATCAAACGAATGACCAAATGCATCTGGATGATTCTTTAATCCCTCAAGGCGTAGATTCCAGTATTGTTCTGCATCCTCTTTAGTTAATTTTCGAAAAGTATACATGACTGTCGGTTCTCTCCTTTTTTGGGTTTCATGACGTACAAAAAAATAACGGAAAAACGCTTCTATCTTTTACTTAACCTTTTTCTAGTAAAATAAAACCTAGATTTTTTCTCTTTTATTTCAGACAAATTGGATCTGATTTTGACCTTACCTTTTCCATTCATCAAAAAAACTCAAGTGCGGACATTAAGAAATGCGTCCAATACTTGAGCTTTTAATCCTCTATTTCGTAAAAAACTTTGTCTTGATATATGATGTTATCCTTGCAAAACGGGTTCAAGTGTCTGACGCAATACCTCAGCAGAATGATGGAATTTTTTTAATTCTTCTTCCGTCAATGAGACTTCAATGATTTCACGAACACCTTGACGATTGATGATTGCCGGTACTCCAATGTGAATGCCGGAGATTCCGTATTGTCCGTCGACATGCGCTCCGACCGTCAACAAGCAGTTTTCATTCCCAAGGATAGCTCGAACGATGCGAACGAGTCCAAGTCCAATCGCATAATAAGTGGCCCCTTTACGCTCGATGATATGATACGCAGCATCTCGGACGTTGATGTAGATTTGATCGAGATCTGCTTGAGAATAACGATCGTCTTCAGCAAGCAGTTCGTCAATCGTCTTTCCATAGATTCGGCTATTGCTCCAGGCTGCAAATTCCGTATCACCATGTTCGCCAAGAATGTAGGCGTGGGCATTGCGAGAGTCAATGTGAAAGTATTCTCCTAGCATTTGGCGCAGACGTGCTGTATCAAGCACCGTTCCTGATCCAAATACGCGAGATTTTGGAAGACCAGAATATTTCCAAGCTAGATGAGCCATGATATCAACCGGATTGGAAGCCACGACGATGATCCCGTCAAACCCGGAATCCATGATTTGACGAATCATTTCTTTCATGATCAACGCATTCTTTGCGACAAGATCGAGTCTTGTCTCGCCTGGTTTTTGAGGAGCACCCGCCGTGATGACGACGACCTCAGCTTCACGGCAATCCGTATAATCACCAGCCCAGATGCGCATTGGTGAAGAGCTAAACGGTGTTCCATGGTTCAAGTCCATCGCTTCCCCTTCAGCCTTTGCTTTGTTGACATCAATGATGACCAGTTCCTCACAAAGTCCGGCTGTTGACATCTGATAGGCAAAGCTTGAACCGACTGCTCCGGCTCCAATAAGTGCTACCCGTGTCACTTTCGCATGTAATTCCATATCGTTATGTCCACCCTTTCATTCGTCCTAAGAGTTTGTTAACTATCTCACAAATAAATTGTAACATTTTTCACATTCTTTGTAACATGTGAAATTAATCACATTTGTCCATTTTGTGTCATTGATATCCTAACATAAGGAATTACAGCTTCGTATACCTTCCAGTTACCAGAATCGGACGATGATAAACCCGATTCCACTTGCAAGACCGCTCGTCATGACGTTCACGGCATCATTTCCAAGAAATCGAATACCTGAGACGTACGTTGTCGGTTGTCCATGATGCTCTCTTTTTTCGGTGCGTTCTCCACAAACCGGACATCGATAAACACGTTGCCACACGGCGCCAAACATCGTATCGAGTAGACTTCCTAGTATACCGATGCCGATCACAAGTAAGACATGTGTCACAGTAAGAGAAAATATCCACTGCGCCGCTAATGCGATGAAAGCACCTCCAGCAATTGTACCGATCGTTCCGATAAGTGACATCGCTCCACTCGTTCCCGCTGGTACCCGTCGAAATGTTTTTAAAGACCATGGATCGCGCCTAGAAAGTGGACCAATTTCAGAAGCCCACGTATCGGAATTAGATGCCGCGATGACGAATAAAAATAATAACTGATACGCCGTGTCCATCGTTATCGCATACGCTAGTGCAGCGACGAAGGCTACCCCACCATTCGCAAGTACTTGCCATCCGTCACGCGCACCGTCTTTTTCAACGATTGAGTCGACGGATCGTTTTTTAGATTGTCCGACCTTCGATAAAAGACTCGAGCTCCCAAAAAAGAGCAAGAGTACCACTAGTCCCTTCCAACCGAATCCAAATGAGACACCAGTTCCGACGACCATCGTCATGACGGCACCACTTGTCGTCAATAAACGAAAATATCGTCCGACCAAGGCAAGGGCGAGGCAAAATAAGATCGTGACGCTTAACATCGAATGACCTCTTGGTCAGTGACGATGAGGTTGACTGGGATATCGAAAGCTTCCACTTCAAAATCAGGAAGGAGCTGTTCTGAGAAGGCCATTGACACTTTACACCCTGTATAGGTCACGAGTGCTCGATCGTAATAGCCACCGCCCCATCCTAATCGATAACCATCCCGGCGATAGGCACGTCCCGGAACAAGGCAAAATTCTGCTTGATCAAGTGAAGCACGACGTGCCGAGTCAGTCGGTTCAGCAATCCCCATCTGATTTTGTTGTAATTGATCTTCTGGTCTATATTCATAAAAGACCATCTCATCTCCAACTACTTTCGGAATCAAGACGATCTTGTCCTCTTGCCATGCTTGTTCAATCAACATTCTCGTATCACATTCATTTCGAAAAGCTAACGTGATTGCCACACACGTCGCTTGTTGCCATTCAGGTAACAATAAGACATGTTCGTGGATAGATCGCTCCTTCTCCGCGCGATCCTCGATCTGATCGAGCCGTTCTTTGATCAGACGGCGTATTTCTTTTTTATTCATGACTGTCTTCCTTTCTAAAAATCCACAAAAAAAGCCATCACACGAAGTGACGGCTTCCATCTCAATTATTTCACTTCACGGTGAAGTGTGTGCTTACGGAGACGTGGGTTGTATTTCTTCAACTCAAGACGCTCTGGGTTGTTACGCTTGTTCTTTTTAGTGATATAAGTACGGTCACCAGTTTCAGTGCAAGCTAATGTGATTTTAACGCGCATGGGATTCCCTCCTATCTAGCTCTCGATGTATCAAGTGATTTTGCTTTACATAAGGTTAAGCATACTCAAGTATCGTACCAAGAAAGGAAAGGAATTGCAACTGTTCATCCGTTCTTTTTCGGATTCGTCACGTGTTGATATGGTTTTTCAAGGTTCTCTTCAAAACGAAGGGGTTTCTTTTCGACATGATACTCTTGTTCCACCCCGTGGCGTGACTCTTCTCGTTCTAAATAAACAACGGAAGAATGACGTAAAGCATCTCCCTCAAGACGTTTAATGGCGACGACAAGACCACCCGAACGATCTGGTGAGCGCTCACTCTCTAAATCATAGACATTACTGACGAGAGGGATGTTTTTTACTTTCGAAAAAGCTTGCGCGGCTGACGCAGTATCCATATTGAAGTTATGAACGACTTGGAAATCAACGATTTTACTTAATGCTTGAGCCTGACGTAAAAATGCTAGATTTAATGCCGCAAGTTGATTGTACGTCTGAACGAGTGGTAATCCACTTACTTGAACTCCGTAAACATGCACACCATCTTGTAGGCGGTACGCCTCTGCGTGTTCTGTAACGACGTAGACATTTTCTCCAGCAGCTGCGAGTCGTTTAGCGAGATTTTCAGCTGGTCGTTCTGACGTGTCATACTGTCGCACAAACAATAAGATGGCGTCTGTATTCCAAGATTTTTCGCGTTTGACCGCTACATAGTAATCATGCGCCGTCAAGAAGACATCCGGTTCGATATCTGTATCTTGAAGGAATGGATATTCTCGATAGCGATCGTCAAGCCACTCCATCGTCAGCTCTTCCGCATCGAGACGTCGCTCTGTCTCTTCGAAACGAAGAACATGTTCTCGGAAACGATTTGCCGCATATTGTGCCGTCGTCTGACCGTCTAAAATGAACGGCCAGTCGCTTGAGACTGCAAGCAAATATTCTCGAATGAGTTGACGCTTTGCTTTGACAGTCAATGCATCTTGATGACGATTTCGCGCCACGACGCCCGCCAATCTTTTTTCAAGTTGATGAAGATGACGAATCATCCAGTCATTTCGTTCATTAATCCAGACTTCCGCATATCCTTTACGTCCCCATGTTCCCATTGCAACATGAACAGTATCGATATCTTGGAAGTGACGTTCAAGGAAAGTAGCAGGTGAGATCGATTCAATTTCTTGATCTTCTAAACGCTCCATCGCTTTACCGAGGAAGTCAGGTCCTTCAAACCACCAGTGACCAAACAGTTCCGCATCGAATGGTGCTGTTACAAGAAACGGTGGAAAATCTTGTGCTTGATACGTATCTAAATGTTCGCCGAGTGCTTGTGCGAAATCTGCTGCGTGCTCACTCGTCCGTTGCCACGCCCAATCTCGAACGTAGTAGTCTTTTTGATCCGTTTCACCGGTTACACGATGCAACTTCAACCCGGTATCGTATCGTAATCCTTCCGGATGCATGAATTCGGCGATTTGATCCCATTCACGATCATATGCAAGGTCCCGATAAAATTCACGGTAATCCGGGTGACCTGGGTATCCGATGACGGAACTCCAAATCTTTCCTGAGATGATTTGATCGCGAGGGAAAAGTGCTACGCCGTGCGGAGAATAGACGGGAGCTCCGATTCCGTGTGCTGGTGACGGATCCGCGTTTAAAATCGAATGTTCGTCAACAAACGTGTAACGAATACCTTCCTCATACAAAATACGATCAAGGCCAGGCGTATACGCACACTCTGGCATCCAAAGACCAGATGGACGGAATCCGTAATGGCGTTCGAAACAATTCAACCCTGTCTGAATTTCAGATCGTGCCGCTTGTTCAGATAACATGTGTGGACTGAAACCGTGTGTCGCTGTACAGGTAATCAAGTCAAGGTAACCTTGTTCTTTGTAATGACGGAAGGCACGATTCAAGTCCTTTTCCCAGTGAAGGAACGTATTTAATAGATCATGATACCGATCTTGATAGAACATAAGAGCATCTCTTTCTTTTTGATCGAGGTCTCGCTCTAGTTCTTGATTGATCAATCGCAATGTATCCTCGATATGCTCAATATAACGCTCTTGAATCAATGGGTCTGCCAACATCTCGATGACAGGTGGTGAAATACTGACTGTCCATCCGAGCGGACGTGACAAACGATCGACTTCCCAGAGCAACGGGATATAAGTTTCTGATATCGCTTCGTACATCCATCGTTCTTCTAGACGATGTGCCTCTTCGTGACGGATATATGGTAAGTGTGCATGTAAGACGAGTGAAAAATATCCTTTTCGCATAGCTTCTCTTCCTTTCCCTCTCTCTAATTCCATTACCGGACGCGATCGAAATAGGAATACGGACGTAATACTTCGACCCATTCCGGTTGTTCGACCTCTCCATATTGCCAATGTTGGACGACTTCAGCGAAACGTCCATCTGTGACTGCTTCGTCGCGCGGTGTCTCAACGGGTTTCGAACGCAATACTGGAACGAAGTCCCCATCAATCGTTTGAATGCCCCATTCAATGATGTATGTAGTATTCGGGGTTACCGGTCGTACGAACCAAGCGTTCGTCATCTCCGGTAGTTCAAACTGGTACGTTCGGTTCGCTTGTCCTTGTTCGTAATCAACGAGAGTGACATCAATGACGCGTAACTCTTTTCGGAACGAATCGAACGATGTATGGTAATGCGTCTCGAGTAACTGTTTCGACAGTTCAGACAATTCCCAGTAGACGTATAAAGCTGTCGGTGACTGAACGATAGCATGAAGAATATCATCTTCATAGTGCGTCGCCATTCCAAATGCGTCGCGCTCTAGTGATGGCATCACTTGTACAGACGGTACGACATCAAGTACTGGTGCCGTCGATTTTTTCGTCTGCTTGACCGTTTTTGATTTTACTTTTGGTGCTTCTGCAGAAGGTTGTTCTGTTAGTGATTTACGGTATTTAGTCCAAGCATATTTGATCTTTCCTTCAGTCGTATCTAATTGAGCTGCGATTTGTTTTGTTGTCAGCCCTTGTTCTTTCATTTTAATGATTTGCTCAAGCATTCCCAATCACCTCTCTGTCATTATTCACTTCTTTCCTATTCTACAAACGTGTTTCGAATTCCTTTACAAAAAAAGTAGGCAGAGGAAATTCCTCCTGCCTACTTGGTTCACCCGTTTAAATCATAATGTTTTCCTTTTTCGAGATAAATCAGATGCTCACCGACGTTCGTCAAGTGGTCACCCATCCGTTCGATATAGCGGCAAATATTCGTAAATTGCATGACCTCATCAACGACGATCGGTTGCAGGGACATATGACGCATATACTGACGAAGCGCCTTATATGTCGTCTCATCGATGACGTTATCAAGATCAGACAACGCTTTTGCCTTTTCGACGTCTCCATCACGATAGGCGACGATTGCTGTTTCCGTCATGTCTAGTAATGTCTCGAACGCTTCCTTCAATAAGGAGATATCAATGACGTATGGGAATGTCTCGACGCGAAGAACCGCTTTTGAGATATTACCTGCATAGTCAGCAATCCGTTCAAGATCCGACGAAATTTTCATCGCCGTGATGATTCGTCGTAAATCCGTTGCAACCGGTTGTTGCTTCGCGATTAAGAGAATCGCATCATCATTGATTTCGAGTTCAAGATCATCGAGTTCATTATCGTTCTCGATGACACCTCGCGCGATGTCCTGATCGTATTTTTCGAGAGCTTCTGCCGTCGTTGCGATTTGTTGCATCGTCTTACGTGCGAGTAAAAAGACTTTTTGATCAAGTATTGCAAGGTTTTCTCCAAAAATCGTACGGTTCGCTGCCATTCGTCTCGTCTCCCCTTCTTATCCGAATCGTCCTGAAATATAGTCTTCTGTCCGTTTGTCACTCGGATTTCCAAAGATCCGATCTGTTTGATCGAACTCAACAACTTCACCATTCAAGAAGAATGCCGTTTTGTCCGACACACGTGCAGCTTGTTGCATGTTGTGCGTCACGATGATGATTGAGTAATCTGATTTCAACTCTTGAACGAGTTCTTCTACTTTTAATGTAGAAATTGGGTCAAGTGCCGATGTCGGTTCATCCATTAGGATGACGTCCGGTTCGATTGCGAGACAACGGGCGATGCAAAGACGTTGTTGCTGACCACCAGAAAGGCCATAGGCATTTTCGTTCAAGCGATCTTTAACCTCGTCCCAGATTGCCGCACGGCGTAAACTACGTTCAACGATCTCGTCGAGGATTTTTTTGTTTTTGACACCATGGACACGAGGACCATAGGCGATATTATCATAAATCGATTTTGGGAACGGGTTCGGTTGCTGGAAGACCATTCCGACAGACGTTCGTAATTCTTCGACACCGTACTCTTTATCAAAGATATTACGGCCGTGATACTCGATCGCACCATTCGTCCGTACGATTGGAACAAGTTCAACCATCCGATTCAACGTTTTGATGAACGTTGATTTACCACAACCCGAAGGTCCGATGATTGCCGTGACTTCATTTTTCTTGATATCTAGATTGACATCTTTTAACGCATGGTCATCTCCGTACCATAAGTTCAAGTCTTTCACGTTATAGACGCTTTCGCGTGCTGCTACTGGCTGGTTCATGCGCTCCGCCCCTTCTGTAACGACTGATTTCGTGTTCAGCTTCGTATCCATCATCTGTCTTCCTCCTTAAAAGAAATCCCTTCTATCTAGTTCGATTAGTAACGTTTTGAGAATCGGTTCCGGATCCAGATTGCAATCGAGTTCATCGTCAAGAGGATGACCATCAAGATGATGATTCCTGCCGCTGCAAGACCTTGGAAATCTGCTTGCGGACGACTTGTCCAGTTATAGATTTGGATCGGCAGTGCTGTGAACTCTGAGAAAATACTTTCTGGCGCACGAGCAATAAAGATCGCAGCTCCCACCATGATAAGTGGTGCTGTCTCACCGATTGCTCGAGATACAGCTAAGATAATCCCAGTAATGACACCCGGTAACGAAGCCGGAAGGACGACTTTGAACGTCGTTTGCCATTTCGATGCACCGAGTGCGAGTGATGCATGACGCATCGCTTGTGGAACAGCACGAATCGCTTCTTGTGACGATACGATGACGACCGGAAGACTCATTAACGCAAGCGTCAATGCTCCAGCAATCAGTGTTGAACCGAAGCCCATGTTTCGAACGAAGAACGTCAATCCAAGTAAACCGAAGACGATCGATGGAACACCTGCAAGGTTCGAGATGTTGACTTCAATAAACGAAGTCATTCGACTCTTTTTCGCGTACTCTTCTAAATAAATCGCAGCTCCGACACCAATGATGAAAATCATCGGAATAATTAAGAGCATCAAGAAGATTGATCCCATCAATGCCGGATAAATCCCAGCACGTTCAGCACGACGAGATGGTGCATTTTGAAGAAATTCAAGTGATAACCATGAAGCACCGTCACGGATGACACCGAACAGGAGAATACCTAGGACGACGAGACCGAAGAACAGTCCAGCAAGGAAAATGACTTTTGTGACGTTATTGACGACGAGTCGCTGGCTAATTGATTTCTTGACCGCGACTGGATCGATGAATTTTTTCGAGACAGGTTGTTTTTCTGGTAAGGCCATCTTAGTACTCCTCTCTGAAGCGGCGTGTGATCCAGTTCGCAAGTAAGTTCATCACTAATGTGAAGACGAACAAGAGTGTACCGACCGCATAGATACTGTAATATTCGACTGTTCCAAATCCAGCATCACCCAAGGCGACCTGAACGATATATGCTGTCATTGTCTGGACTGGCTCAAGTGGATCAACTGCTGCTGTTGGATTCGAACCACCAGCGATCGTCACGATCATCGTTTCACCGATTGCACGTGACATTCCGAGAACGATTGATGCAATGATACCTGACAAGGCAGCTGGAACGACAACTTTCAATGCAACTTCAAGGCGGGTCGAACCGAGGGCGAGCGCACCGTCACGAATTTTCTTCGGTACAGAGCTCATCGCATCCTCAGAAATCGAAGCAATCATCGGAATGATCATGATCCCGACGACAATCCCCGGGCTGAGCGCATTATAGATTTGCAGACCTGGAATCAACTTGACGAGTAATGGTGTAACGAACGTCAATGCGAAGAATCCGAAGACGATTGTTGGAACACCTGCTAATACTTCAAGAATTGGTTTTAAGATACGGCGTGCGCGGTCTGACGCGTACTCACTTAAATAAATCGCAGACGTGAGGCCGATCGGCACGGCAACTAGCATCGCAATCACGGTAATCTCAAGCGTTCCGACGACAAGTGGCCAAATTCCATACTCAGGTTGTGAGTTGAGTGGATACCAGCTCGTACTACCGAAGAATTCCTTAAACGGAACAACTTCGAAGAAATGCTCTGTTTCAATGACTAACGTGAGAATGATGCCGATGGTCGTAACGACCGAGACGAACGCACAAAGGAATAACACGATCGGCATGACGCGTTCCATGACGTTTTTCATACTGTATTTTTGTTGTCGGTTCTGTTGAATCAGCTCGCGAACCGATTTGTTTTGTGTTGAACTCATCCTTCTTCACTCCCTACTCTTCTTGACATGAGAATGTGACCCAACCGGTACAGACTTCCCCGGTTGGGCCATCCTCATGACTCAATGATTTATTTCATTGCATCTTCAATTGCTTTTGCGTTTTCATCGTAACGATCTTGCGGCATTTTGATGTATCCGACTTCTTCAGAAAGATCACCAGCGTTTTCGTTCGTGAATTTCACGAAATCTGCGACTTGTTTTTTATCTTTCATTGATTTGTTATTGACGTACGTGTAAATTTCACGTGCCAGTGGATACGAAAGATCTTTGATTGTTTCTGGTGTTGGATCAACTGCATCTTTTCCTTCAGCAGAAAGTGGAACTTCTTTCAACTTATCTTTATTCTCTGCGTAGTATGCATATCCGAAGTAACCAATAGCACCTTTCGTTCCTTCGACACCCTTAACAAGAACGTTATCGTCCTCAGATAATTGAACGTCTTTACGCATGTCCTTCTTCTCAAGTACTTTTTCCGAGAAGAAGTCGAACGTTCCTGAATCTTTCCCTGGGCTGAAGAATTTCAATGGTTCAGCCGGATAAGAAGAATCAACATCTTTCCACGTCTTGACGTTTGGATCGAGCCAGATTTTTTCAAGTTGGTCCATCGTAAGTTCTTTTACCCATGTGTTTTCTTTACTGACTGCGACAGTCAAACCATCATATGCGAGTGCAAGTTTTGTATATTCAATGTTATTCTTTTTTGCTTCAGCTGCTTCTTCTTCTTTGATTTCACGCGAAGCATTTGAAAGATCTGTTTCACCAACGACGAATCGTTTGAATCCACCACCTGTACCAGAAACACCGACTGTAACATCAACATCAGGTTGCTCAGTCGAATATTCTTCACCGACAGCTTCCATGATCGGGAAGACTGTAGAAGAACCGTCGATTGCGATTTTTCCTTTTAAATCAGATGAACTAGCAGAACCGCCTTTATCGTTACCACATGCTGCCCCCACTACTGCGATTGATGCTACCGTTGTGATGAGTGCTGTTTTTTTCATCCAAGACATGATTAATTTTCCTCCTCGAAAGTATGTCGCTGACGATGCTACGACTTTTTATCCGTTTTCCTTACAAGACTTATACTACGGATGAACTATTAAAACGAAATGAATCCAACGTAAAAGAATTGTAAAGGTGTGTTTTTTAGTGTTTACAATTCGAAATCCATTAGAAAAAAAGGTCAATACAAACAAAAAAACGAGAGTGAATAATCACTCTCGTCTTCCATCTAGTTAATTTGGCTTAGTTTGCCACGGTACGTCCTTGACATTGAAATATGCTTTGACAAGGTCATGACCGATTTTCGAGTTGACTGTTTCCTGTTCCATATAAGGAAGGAACACGGCCCATGCCATCTCTGGATTATCATACGGTGCCCAGCCAACGAGATTCGAGTTCAATGAACGAACTGGTTGTCCGCTTCCGTCACGTAAGGCGATTCCGTCATCACCATAGACACTAACCTGTGCTGTACCCGTTTTCGCGGCAGCATCGATTCCTGTTTGCGCGATGACTTTCGCCGTACCACGCTCACCTTTAACGACACGATGTAATCCTTCACGGACGTGGTCGATATTATCTTGACTCACTTCAATCCGGTTCAAATAATTCGTCTTAAAGCTGTAATCGACTTTTTTAGTTCCTTTTTCAATTGAATTTGAAGCCAGTACTTCTTTTAGGAAGTGTGGCTGAACACGATAACCACCATTCGCAAGCGTTGAGATGTATTGCGCGACTTGTAGAGGTGTAAAGGCGTCATACTGTCCGATGACTCGGTCCATGAGTAAAGTAACACGGTCCGGTGTCCCTTGAACACCTTTTGCTTCATACGGTAAGTCAACACCCGTCGTCACACCAAGCCCGAACTGACTGTAGTAGTTCTGCATGATTGCAGCAGCTCCATCGACACTAGCTCCGGCAATACCGTTACTTGGATACTTGGCCATTCGCATCGCAATATTGAACATGTAGACGTTGGACGATCGCTCAAGTGCAGTTAAATCTGTGATCGGACCCATATTGACATACGATCCTTTTTTAGTACCACCAATTGTAATTGGAGCATCGTTGATGACTTCATTTTGACGAATGACACCTTCTTCGAGTCCCATCGCAACCGTTGCACCTTTGATCGTCGAACCGATTTGAAGTGAAGTCAATACGTTGTTGATCGCTACATCCGAAAACTTACCGGTTGCAGGATCCAACTTTTGACCAGACATCGCTAAAATCTCACCTGTCTGCGGATTCATGACGACAGCATATCCTTCTTTTAAATAACGACTGCCCATTCCACGACCCATTTTGATTGCTTGTTGCATGATTTTGTCGACTTGTTTATTGTATTCCGCGTCAACAGTCAGAACGAGATCTTTACCAGACTCGCCTTCCTCGCGTTTTGGATCACCGACCGGTTCTCCATTGAACGTTTCATACACATCGTATGCCGGTTTCCCGCGTAGCAGGTCTTCGTATTGTTGCTCGAGGAATGATGTTCCGACACGGTCATTCAAGCTATAGCCTTTTGCTTTGAACTCGGCTTGTTGTTCTGCTGGAATCTTCGAGTATTTACCGAAGATGTTCCGGAGTGTTCCTTCATACGGATAAGACCGTTCATAAAACGGTTCGACTGATACACCCTTCAGATCTTCTAGGTTCTCATCAATAATCGCCATCTCTTTTGCAGACGCACCGAGTTTGACGAGCTGCGGATCAAGCGCATAACCAACTTCCATATTGTGTTTGATCGCGATGACTTCCATCGTTTGATCATCGTAATCGATATCCTCTTTTGTGATAGCATCTAAACGAATTTGATCTTGCTCCGGAATCGAAAGCTTACTTTGCGCTTCTACTGAAGGATACTTCTTTTTGACGGCTGCTTGGTAACGACGATCGGACTCCTTCGTATTCGTCGCTACCCAGAAGTCTTTCACATCTCGTTCCGTAACTTTCCAGTCTTTTTTCGGTAAATCAATGATTGCCGCAAGACGTTGCGCAATTTCAATTCGTTCATCGACTTTCGTCGTTTGTGCCCGGCGATAGACGATTGAGTATTTAGAAATCGTATCAACAAGAAGACGACCGTCTCGGTCATAAATCTTTCCGCGCGGTACTTCATATTTCGATGCGATCATTTCTGTTTTTTGGACTTCCCTCGAAATTTTCTCACCATTAACGATTTGTACGACTCCTAGACGGAAAATCAAAATCGCAAACAATAAAAAAACGACGAAGAACATTAAATTCAGACGAAGCGGCAGATGATTACGCCGTCTTCCTCGTACAGTGATTCGTTTAGCCATGGCGTACTCCCCTATCGTTCAAAAGTCATCTTGTTTCATTATATAGAAGGAAACTTTCCATAACAACCTATCCCATGATTTTCCGCATTAAAAAAAGCGTATCGTTCACAATTGAACGATACGCCATTTTCAGATTACTTCGCGTCAGCGTAAAGCTTCGCTACATGATCCCAATCAACAACGTTGAAGAACGCATTGATGTAATCAGGACGACGGTTTTGATAGTTGAGGTAATACGCATGTTCCCAAACATCAAGACCGAGGATTGGTGTTTTACCTTCCATGACCGGTGTATCTTGGTTTGGTGTCGAAACGACTTCCAGTTTTCCACCGTCAACGATTAGCCAAGCCCAACCTGAACCAAAGCGAGTTGTTGCTGCTTTTGCAAACGCATCTTTGAACGCATCGAATGATCCGAATGCTTCGTCGATTGCTGTTGCGAGTTCCCCTGTTGGAGCAGCTCCATCGTTCTTCTTCAACAATTTCCAGAAGAATGAATGGTTCCAGTGACCGCCACCGTTGTTACGGACTGCCGTTTGAATGTTTGCTGGGAGAGCATCCAAGTTTTGAAGAAGTTCTTCAAGTGACTTTCCTTCATGTTCTGTACCCTCAAGCGCCGCATTCACGTTCGTGACATACGTGTTGTGGTGTTTCGTGTGGTGAATCTCCATCGTACGAGCATCGATATGTGGCTCAAGCGCATCATAAGCGTAGCCGAGTTCTGGTAATTCAAATTTTGACATGTTCATGTCCCCCTTTGTACTATTTTCGAAAACTTCAATACCCTTTAAGACTAGCAAAAGAACATGTGTTGACGCAAGTCAAGACCCTCGGATTTACTCGACTTCTCGTGGAGCAAAAACTGAGACGCCACCACCCGGAACCGGGAAGACACCGAATCCTTCTTCATCGATCACGACAGGGTGATCTTGATGATTCGTATAGTCAAACCATTCTTGTCCCGCACGTTCTTCACCGACGAACATGCGCTTTTCACACATATCAGCATTCGATAGCAAGACAGCACAGCCAGAGTTCTCGATTTCTTCAACGCCTCGACGAACCCATCCGACGCAATGCGGATCATCAAGATAATCCTCTTGGTCACCATATGCTTTGTGATAACGCGCATACAATAAAGCATCGATCATTTCTTTTTTACCTTCTACTGGGTGTGGTCCTTGAACACCATAATAATCACCATAGAAGACACATGGATAGCCGTCTTTACGAAGTAAAATCGATGCATAAGCATGCTGTTTGAACCAGTCATCTACCCATGATTCGAGTGATTCACCTGGTTGTGAATCATGATTGTCGACAAACGTGACGGCGTTCGTCGGATGTGATTCAACAAGTGTGTCAGCAAATAATGTCGTTAAATCAAAGTCTTGTCCCTGATTCGAAGCTTCATGGAACTTATAATGAAGTGGAACATCGAACAAATCGATCGTGTAGTCGACACTATCGAGGAAATGACGGCAATCATCGAGATCGGATTTCCAGAACTCGCCGACCATATAGAAGTCACCTTCACTTTTTTCAATCATCGATTTTGCGAATTCATGAACGAATTCATAGTTGATGTGTTTAATCGCATCAAGTCGAAAACCTTGGCAATCAATTGTTTCCTGGAACCAATGACCCCATCGAATCATTTCTTCGCGGACTTCCGGGTGATTATAATCAATGTTCGCAAACATCAAATAGTCATAGTTTCCAAACTCATCATCGACTTGATCGTTCCAGTCTTTATTTTTTCCGGAAATTTTAAAGACACCGGTTTTTTCCTCACGGGCATCAAAATCTGTTCCATTAAAGAATTCATGTGTCCAGATGAAATCTGAATATTTACCGTTACGACCTGGGAACGTAAACTTTGTCCATGCTTCGATTTCAAATTCTTCTGAAATTTCTTTAGAACGATCTTCTGGATGGACTTCTACGACATTGATTGTCTCGAGTTCATCGGCTGCTGCTTTATGATTCATGACGACATCCGCATAGACGGCGATATCGTTCTCACGAGCAACTTGAATCGCTTCGACGAGTTCGTCCTTCGTACCGTATTTCGTACGGACTGTTCCTTTTTGATCAAATTCACCTAAATCATAAACGTCATAGATGCCATATCCTGTATCTTCATCTGATTGACCCTTTGACGCCGGTGGAATCCACACGGACGTGATGCCGGCAGCACGTAACTCAGGCGCCCGCTCTTTCAAGCGTTGCCAGTGCTTCCCATCATTCTCTACATGCCACTCAAAAAACTGCATCATCGTATGGTTACGTTCCATCTCTCTTCGCTCTCCCTTAGTTACTATAGTATGAATATTATTACAATATCTTTACTATTCCCCGGAGGAACAAAAATAAACGCTCCTCGTTTCATGACGAGGAGCGTTCTACTGAATGGACCCTGCAGGACTCGAACCTGCGACCGGACGGTTATGAGCCGTCAGCTCTAACCAGCTGAGCTAAGGGTCCTTAAGTAATAGTAGCGGCGGAGGGAGTCGAACCCACGACCTCACGGGTATGAACCGTACGCTCTAGCCAGCTGAGCTACACCGCCATGATGTATGTTGCTTTACTCTTACTAGATTACGAGATGTGACGATTCTTGTCAATATGCTATTTCAAAAAAATAAACAGCTGATTTCATTTTTTGAAATCAGCTGTCATAGATAAATCGTATTTTGCTTAATTCGTTAATGCTGTCCGCTGTTCAAGGACGAGATCCGTGATGTTGACAGCGTGATCGCCGATTCGTTCGAGGTTCGACAAGAGATCGACGAAGATCATTCCCGCTTGTCCCGTACATTCGCCAGCGTTAACACGAAGGACGTGATGCTTACGGAATGAACGTTCGAGTGCATCGAGTTTGCCTTCGAGTTCCAGAACTTTCCGAGCTCGTGTGACATCATCCTCTTCGACGGCGCGAACGGCACAATCGACGATTTCTTGTGTCAAGGCATACATATCATCTAGCTCTTGCTTCGCAGCATCCGTGAATTGGATCCGGTTGACGATTTGGAAGTCGACCAATTCGACGATGTTCTCAACGTGATCACCGATTCGCTCAAAATCATTAACCGCATGCATCAGTAACGAATGATCGTTTGATTCACGTTCTGATAAATCATGTGCTGCTACTTTAACAAGATAGTTCGTGACTTCTGTGTTCAAGTGGTTGATTGCATATTCAATCTGCTGTGATTCTGCTACATCTTTCTTATCATGCGATTGCGTGTATCGGTGCGCTTTCGCAAGGGCGTCTTTCGAGAATTCTCCCATACGTAAGACTTCAAGCTTCGCATGATTCAAAGCAAGTGAAGAAGACTGGTTCAAAATGTTTTGATCAAGATGACGTGGTTTTGAATCGATCGTCGTATCCGTACCCGGAACGATTTTTTGAACGAGCCATGCGATTTGCGCGATGAACCAGCACTGAATCAATGTGTTAACGACATTGAATGTTCCGTGTGCGAAGGCAATTTGCATCTTCGGACCTAAGCCAAGTGCACCTGTAATCCATGTGATAAAACTCGAGAAAATTGGTAAGGCAATTAAGAACAATATCGTTCCGATAATGTTGAAGATGACATGCGCCGCTGCTGTTCGCTTAGCTGCAATTGACGCTCCAAGCGCTGCGAGAACCGCCGTAATCGTTGTTCCGATATTATCACCGAACAAGACCGGTAGTGCTGCTTTGATATCGATCATGCCACCTGAATACAACTCTTGTAAAATACCGATTGTTGCAGACGACGACTGAACAAGCACGGTAAAGATTGTTCCGACGAAGACACCAAGTAATGGATTATCCGACATCGAAACAGTCAACTCACGGAACCAAACGCTCGTTTCGAGCGGTGCCATCCCGTCACCCATCAATGTCAAACCGTAGAAAAGTGCACCGAAGCCAAAGAAAATCTGTCCGATATACTGAACACGTTCTTTATTGAAGAAGAAGATCAAGAACGCACCAATCGCGATTGCCGGAAGTGCTGCTTCCTTGACGTTAAAGCCGATGATGAAGGCAGTGATCGTCGTACCAATGTTTGCCCCCATGACGACTCCGATTGCCTGTCTTAAATTCATCAGACCCGCACTAACAAGTCCGACGACGATGACGGTCGTACCGGATGACGATTGAATTAAAATCGTTACGACGATACCTGCTAAGATACCTAAGAATGGATTCGTCGTGTATTTATCAAGGATATAACGTAATCGGTCTCCTGCTGTTTTTTGGAGCCCATCTCCCATATACTTAATACCGAAAAGGAAAATCCCGAGTCCACCAATGAAGGTGAATATCATTTCCTGCAAATCATAGTTCATCTTGCCAGCTCCTTTATTTGATGTGGATTGATGTGTTTGTAAAGTTTATTTTTTCGACTCCCCTATTATGTAAAGGTCTAGTGAACTTGTAAACAGTTTTTTAAACATCCATTTGTTAAGGTTTTATTAATCTGTACTAAAACAAAAAAACCTTTATTTATCAACGTTAAATCCATTTAAAAAATCTGTTATAAAACAATAGAAAGAGTGATATTATTGTCTTTTTTACGTCAACTGATTAATTACTTACAAACTTCGCTAATTCCAAATCGCTCGTTTTTACGTCTTCGCTTAGCGGATGTTTCCCTTTATTTCTGTGGATTATCTTGGATTTCACTTTGGACGACGATTATCGATTCCTTCTTTTTACAAAAAAATATCCCGATCGTTATCTGGTTCATTCTTCATTTCATCTTCATCGCGATTGCCGTATTACTTTATCTGCTTTTCATGGCGTATTTGACGAAGGGGTTTGTTCGACTGCTACTTCCTCGTCCATGGGCATATCGTCAGACGTTTCCTTATACAATCGCAACGAATCTGTGGTCTTTCCCACTCGGTATGCTTCTTTATCAACTTGGTTATCAACGTTCCGGGATCGGATTACTCGTGATTGGTCACTTCGTCTATACATTGGTACCGTTGTGGATCGCCCGTTCCTCAAAGCCTCGTTCTTCACGCAGAGCTTAATGTATACAAAAATCAGGCGTCCGACGGATTGACGGACACCTTTCTTTCATTAAACAATTGTAAATGTTCGATTTTCGTTCTTGTTTCTCGATTTTTAGGGAATAGTTCGATATGATAGAAAAGGTAAACATAAACAATATGGCGGTATGCCACAAAAGGAGATTTTCGATATGCCGAAAATGGTCCATCGCTCTAAGACTCGTCCCGTTCGTGTAGGGGACCTTGTCATTGGTGGAAATAATGAAGTCATCATCCAAAGTATGACGACAACTAAAACACACGACGTCGAAGCGACAGTCGCTGAAATCCTACGTCTTGAAGAAGCTGGTTGCCAAATCGTCCGCGTCGCTTGTCCAGAAGAACGTGATGCGCTCGCACTTGCAGAAATCAAAAGCCGAATCAACATTCCGCTTGTCGTAGACATCCACTTCAACTATAAACTTGCGCTCATGGCAATCGAAGCCGGCGTCGATAAAATCCGGATTAACCCAGGTAATATCGGTCGTCGTGAAAAAGTCGAAGCTGTCGTTACAGCAGCAAAAGCGAAAAACATTCCGATTCGCATTGGAGTAAACGCTGGTTCCCTTGAAAAGCATATTCTTGAAAAATACGGCTACCCGACAGCACGTGGTATGGTCGAGAGTGCCTTGCACCACATTAAGATTCTTGAAGATCTTGATTTCCACGATATCATCGTTTCGCTCAAAGCATCTGACGTACAGTTGGCGCTTGAAGCATATCAACTCGCTTCTGAGTCGTTCGACTATCCTCTTCACGTCGGGATTACAGAATCCGGTCCACTTCGTTCTGGTTCATTGAAATCAGCAGCTGGACTTGGCGCGATCCTATCACGCGGAATCGGAAATACGGTTCGTGTCTCTCTTTCAGCAGACCCTGTCGAAGAAGTAAAGGTTGCAAAAGAAGTCTTGAAATCATTCGGTCTTGCGGCGAACGCAGCGACATTGATTTCATGTCCGACATGTGGTCGAATCGAAATCGATTTAATGTCGATCGCTGCAGAGATCGAAGACTACATCGAAAACATCCAAGCCAATATCAAAGTTGCTGTTCTCGGATGTGCGGTTAACGGTCCTGGGGAAGCACGCGAAGCCGATATCGGGATTGCTGGAGCACGTAACGAAGGCTTGTTGTTCCGTCACGGAGAAATCATCCGTAAAGTACCGGAAGCAACAATGGTCGAAGAATTGAAAAAAGAAATCGATGCCATCGTTCTCGAAAAACAGGCTGAAAAAGAAGCTGAAAAAGCAAACCACGCATAAAATGAAGGCTCCTCTCTCATGAGGAGTCTTTTTTCGTATCTCGATTTCGACTATGTTATACTAAGTGAAGAAAATTCTTAGAACGTGGGTGACTGTAAATGAAAATTGGAATCGACATCGATGGAACAATCACACATCCATCCTCTTGCTTCACTTACATGAATAAATATCTCGGCACTTCGATTGATTTCAATCAAGCGTCTGAATACGAACTGCATACGTATACCGATATGAATCAAATTGAATTTTGGGACTACATGGTCAACTCCGGTCATGAGACAGGTATTTATCGGGAATCAATCCCTCAAGAACATGTCCGCCACCATTTATGGAATTTGCGGAAACAATATGATTTACACTACGTGACAGCACGATCAGAGCTCGTTCGTCCCGTAACAGAAGAATGGATCAAGCAACACGAACTTCCTCTTGATTCTTTGATCATGACGGGATCACACGACAAGGTTCAAGTCGTACGTGATCTATCACTTGATCTGTTCATGGAAGATCGCTTAGAGAATGCGCTTCAAATTGCGGAAGATACCTCTATTCCTGTTATCTTGTTTGACGCTCCTTATAACCGTAAAGCCTTACCGAGTAATGTCATCCGTGTAGCCTCATGGAATGAAGCCGTTAAAGAGATTCATAAATTCGCACCAATCCGATAAAACAGCCGATTAGGCTGTTTTTTCCATTTTCAATGTTATTGGATGATTAGATATCGTACAATGGCATTAGATTTAGATTTCAAAAAAGAAAGGGCTTCATAATGCTTGCTACCGTGAATATCTTTTTTATTAATATCTGTATTATCTTTCTTGTTTCTACGTTTACTTTCTATCTACTGCGTGATCGTTTACCGATTCAACCTGACTCGATGATTTCTACTCGTCTCTATTTCGGACTGGCCAATGGAGTAACAGGTATTCTACTTATGCATCATGCAATCGATTTAAATGGAGCATTAATTGATTTACGATTGTTGCCACTCGCTTTATCTGCGTTATTCGGTGGGAATGTCAGTATTGCAGTGACCGGATTGATGCTCTTGATCTATCGATTTTTGATTGATAACGGAGATTCACTAAACGCTCTGTTTAGTTCCGTCATCACTCTACTTGGATTTTTAGTACTTTCTTTTATTTGCAGACGTTTCATTAAGCGACAGGGTTACTTCTTTTCTACCATCGTCACATTCGGTTCTTTACTTGTCCTATGGCGCTTGATTATGAGTAACTCTCCAGCGGATGCCTGGGAAACGATTTATATTCCGTATTTCATTTTAACGATTGGTGGAGCCGTTTTGTTTTATCGTTTGTCTTCGCTCCTTCAGCAACATTTTGTTCTATACTCCTATCAATCCTACCTTGCTTCGACCGATCAATTGACACGGCTTGCGAATCGACATGTCATTTTAGAAAAAGTCACGACGCTTGAAAAGAGTACGGCTTCTTGGGGGGTCATCTTGTTCGACTTGGATCACTTCAAGACAATAAACGATACGCATGGTCACGCCGTCGGAGACGCTGTCTTGCGTCACTTTTCGATTGTATTGAATGAACATTGCCCAGCACCGGTGACAGTCGGTCGATACGGTGGTGAAGAATTCATCGTCATCGTTCCAGATATTGAATTACATCCTCCTGGTGCTCTAGCTGAGACGATCGTAGTAGCTGTTCAGCAAACACCATTCGTCATGCAAGATCATGCCGTATCCATTACGGTGTCCGCTGGAATTGCTTTTGCTCATCAACAGCCTACTGAAATAGTCTTTAAACAGGCAGATACCGCCCTGTACGAAGCAAAAGCGCAAGGTCGAAATCAATATCGACTCTATTCATCTTAAATAGTTACTAAAAAAGCCACTTCTCTTCCGAACATGCGTCGGACTGAAGCGGCTTTGCTTTATTAACAAATCATTTCCTTATTCGTTTTTTGTGGCTTTTTGTAATAGACATATGATTTCTTCAAGTGGGACCGGTTTAGCAAAGAAATAGCCTTGGAATAGATGAATGCCAATGTCCTTCGCAATGCGTACTTCTTCTCCTGTCTCTACACCCTCAACGATACACTCGACATGCATCGATTGGCTCAATTGAAAAATGGATTCGAGAATAGACTGCCGCTTCTCCGATTCACCAATTTGTTCGATGAATTGCTTCGGAATCTTTAATTGACGTAACGGTAATAAACGTTCAAGAACGTGATAGGATGCATGACCGGTCCCAAAATCATCGAGTGACACTGGGAAATCAAGCGTTTTGATTCGTTTCAGTGCACGATGAATCGACTGACTCTCAAAATCAAGTGATTGACTCTCTGTAATTTCAATCTTAATCTGTTGCGGCTTTAATGCATACTTAAGTAACGTTCGTTCGATGAATGGCATGAACGACTCACTTGTTAATTGTCGCGGTGATACGTTAACGGACAATGTAAACTGATCAGGAACAAGACCCACCAATGCTTTGCGTGTTTTACAGCTTTCCTCAAAAATCCATTCTCCTAGCCGAATGATCAAATCACTTTTTTCAGCAATCGGGATGAACACGGATGGTCGGTCGGCTCCCTCTAGCTCCGTCTTCCATCGGACCAATGCCTCAAGACCAATGAATTGCTCTGATTGAACATCATACTGTAATTGATAGACCAGATGAAAGTCTGTTTCGATATTCGCCTGTGCTAACGATTGAGCAGCCTTAACACGTAATTCTTGATCCATGCGCCATGCTTGGTCGATACACATCAGTCGCTCATTTTGTTGCGCTGCTTCTTGTAATGCAGTTAACAATTGCTGTACCCGACGCTTCCGATTGCCAGTCACTCCTTCTCCGTTATCGATAACAATGGAAATGTTGACGTAAACATGATGTCCCTCGATTTCATATGGAACAGAAATTTCTTGGCTTAACTCCTCCATTGCTTCCTTACACGCGACCTCGTCCGGCTTTTCCATGACAATCAATAATGTCCCTGCTTCAATCCGAGCAAATGCTTGGTGAGGAGGTAGTTTTTGCTTGAGCCGATCGATGCAAGCACGCAAAACTTGTAACTGCATGTCTTCTCCGAAATACCGTGCTAACTCATAATAGTTTTCTAAATGAATACCGACAAAAATAAGCTGTTGTTCGGATCTTGGAAAATCAATTTCATTTAAACCTTGGCGATTCAAGACACCTGTTTCTTCATCACGGCGCGCTGTATCGTGTAACTGCGTCGCGAGATCGTTCAACCGATTTAAGTTCCGAATATGCAGGTGGTTGATGACAAGGGCAATCGTTACACCGATCACGATCATTCCAATCCGTCCGTAATGGTCGGTTGGATCAATTTCTACCGTTACCGCCTGTACATTCCACATGACATACAAACTGGTTGCAATGGTAACAAAAATCGCATACCACATCATGATGCGTTGATAGGAGATTAAAGCAATCATTAAAAATAAGAAGCTACTTGCCCAAACTGTAACTGCCCCATACGGTAAAAAGCTAATCGATGTAATGGGAACGACGAGCAGCATTAAAGACAGTAAGTGTGTTTGAAGAACTAATCCCATTTTGCGACGACTGATATAAAAAATGAATACACCCATGATGACTAAAAATGAAATAATGACAGAACGACTTAAATATGCATTCTTAATTGTCTCTTCCGTCGTCGTATAAATAATCAGGGCACCAACAGCCATCATGAACAATGCAAAATTTCCAATCCACCATTGTTGTTTTCGAACGATTTCCTCCAAATTCTTGCCTCCTTTCCGTCAGAATTTTCGTATATAGGTTTCGACATCGCTTGATGATACTCCTGTCAAATAGAATGTGTCAATTATTTCCTAAAAGAAAAGTCTCCCCTCATTCGTGCAACGGAAGACTTTTCTGTCTATATTCTACAACCCTAGTCGTCCTAACTCTTCAATGACATCTGTCGCAAGCAAGCTACTTGGATGTAAGCGTCGTTCGACTTGTTTTGAGGCCTCTGCATACCACTGTGCTCCCTGTGCTAGTATTTCTTCGATATTGCCTTTTGGATGTTGAGCAAGAAGACTCGTCAGTATGCCGAATAAGGTATCGCCGCTCCCCCCTTTAGCAAGTCCACTTGATGCACCAGAGACGACAAACCCACCCCCATCCGGTTTTGCGATTATGATGACATGTGACTTCAAGACGACGGTCACTTGATGCAAAACGGCATAGTCTGTTGCTTGACCAAATAGATCGTCTTGAATAATCGTTACATTTTGATTCGTCATTCGAGCAAACTCGCCAATATGCGGTGTGACAATGATAGGAGCGGTCCGTTCAGGGTAACTATTTTTCACTAATGCTCCGGCATCTAAAATCACCGGAAGATCACTTTCAAGCAAATGGTCTACCCAAGTCTCAACTGATTCCTGCGACAAACCGGGACCAATCCCAACTGCTGATACAGAAGGTAACATGTCTTCAATCGCTGGTAACGTTTGATCAATGACCATCGCTTCTGGCGCCTGAACGATAATTCCCTGTTTGGCAAGTGCTGTCGTTGCAACTTGAAGTTTTCCGACACCCGTTCGTAAGGCTGCCCTTGTCGAGAGTTGAATCGATCCTGGCATCGTATCGCTTCCACCAATCAATAATGCCGTCCCATACGTCCCTTTATGACCGTACCGTTCCCTCTTGAACAATGCCGTCAAATCCGCTGTGGATAAATGCCACTCGCCAAACGTCGGTAATCCGATGTCAATCGTTTCTAACTTTCCATAAAAGGGAGCGGTCCGTAATAAAAAAGCAGATCGTTTCGCTGCATGCAGTTGAAACGTCACATCGGACTGAATCGCGATGTCCTTGAATTCCTTCGCATGATCGGTCGGAACACCGCTCGGAACGTCTACCGCATAAACGTATGCCCCTTGCCGTTTTTGTTCCGATACGTATTCACATTGCGTTATAAAAACTTGATTCATGCGCTCTGGATCAAATCCAGTTCCATACAACGCATCTAAAATAACGTCGTACTGACCGCATGGCTGTTCCGTTACGAGTCCGAATGCTTCTGCATAACGGACATGGATAGTTGAAGTATCAGAACGACTCTCTCCAAATGGTGCGAATAGCGTGACATCAAAACCGTCGCGTAAAAGTTCGCGACCGATTACATAACCGTCCCCACCGTTATTGCCTGTTCCACTTAAAATCAAGATTCGATCTGTCTTCGTATGACGGTCCTTGATACGTGTTGCGATTTGAGTTCCCGCTCGTTCCATCAACACTTCAAGTGGCAGTCCAGATGTCCGCGCCCACTCATCGATTTGTCGGGCTTCCTGCGCATCATAAATCATCTTCTCATCACCTCTGTTCGACTATTCCCGTTTTGAACAGGACTAGTCTTACAAAACGAAAAAAGAGAACGCCCGAGTGGACATTCTCTTCTAGTTAAGACGTCATACGTTGACAATTCGCACAGCGTCCATAGATTTCAAATTTATGATCTTCAACTTCAAAACCAGTCTCTTGGACTGGAGAAATCCACTCCATTGGACAAACATTCAATGTCTCCGTTTTACCACAGATTCGACAAATCAAGTGGTGATGATGGTGTCCTGAAGCACAGGCTGCTCGGTATTTCATTTCTCCATCTAATTCCGTTACTTCTAATAGATCGATCCCCGAAAAATCATTCAAGTTTCGATAAATCGTATCATAACTTAATGAAGGATGAGATGTCCGGAGCGCTTCCGCCACTTCCCGAGCACTGACATAACGATTCACTTCAAACAGATACGATAACAAATCGAGACGCTTCGGTGTCATTTTAAACCCGGAAGCCTTCATTCGCTCACGCGCTTGTTCGATGTTCGTCTTCATGTGTTTTCCCTCCTATCCAAAAACGTTCCAAAAGCATGACGATAATCAGTTCAAATACTGCCAGCAAGACGATCATTCCACCTGGTGCTAAATCAAACTGATAGGCCAGAATGAGTCCAAGTACGGTCGCAACTTCACCGAAGACGATAGCCAAAAAGATTGTCGTCTTAAAACTTTTGGCGATTCGAAGTGCTGCTGCAACTGGCAACGTAATTAAGCTCGAAACAAGTAAAATCCCAACAATCCGCATACTAATCGCAATGACAAGTGCAACGACGATCATGAAGAGAATATGCACCAATCGGAGACGGATCCCGGAGACTCGTGCCTGCTCCTCGTCAAATGATAGAAACAACAACTCCTTATAAAAGGCGAAGACGAAGATAACGACTACGATTGTCACAGCTAGGATTGTGTAGACATCCGTCAGAGCAACAGCCGAGACCGTACCGAATAAGAATGAGACAAGGTCCATTGAAAATCCATTCGCGAGACTGATGAACGTCGCACCAAGCCCCATCCCTGTTGCCATGATGATTGGAATCGCAAGTTCTTGAAAGTGCTTATATTTCGCACGTAACCAATCGATCGTCAATGCCGCGATGACAGACGTGACGATCCCTAGATACAGTGGATTTAAATCTGCTAGTTGCGCGACCATTCCAGAGATCAATAGACTGAGCGCAATCCCTGCTAACGTGACGTGCGACAACGCGTCTGCGATCAAGCTCATTCGTCGGACGACGACGAATGACCCGATCAATGGTGCCGTAAATCCGATCAGAATAGCAGCCACTAAGGCATATTGTAAAAACTTTAAGGTCATGAATGCTTCAATCATTGGACACTCTTCCCTTCATGAACGAGAACGCGTCCCGGAACCGGATAGAGTGATCGAATCGTCTGTTCATCCAGTTCCCAGTATTCTTTAATCCCACAGTTACAACCTAAGCGTCCATCAACTAAATGGATCACATCCGTAACGAGTTTACTGACGAAGTGGATATCGTGCGTAACAAGAACGAATGTCCGACGTTTATCCCGACGGAGTTCTTCTAGAATTTCATAGAATTCTTTTACGTATCGTTGATCGACACCAACAGTTGGTTCATCTAAGATCATTAAATCGGGGTCATTGACGAGTGCTCGCGCGATGAAGACCCGTTGCTGTTGTCCACCAGATAGATCGCCGACTTTCGAATCCCGACGTTCCCACATCCCGACCGTTTCCAGGGCAGTCCGTACTTTGTCTCGATCATCACGAGACAAGCGGCGAAAGAGTCCTTTTTTTGCGTAAAGTCCCATTTCGACGACTTCTGCGACAGTTACTGGAAAACCCGAGTTGAACGATGCCGCTTTTTGTGAGACATAGCTAATTCGCCACCATTCATTAAATTGCGATTGGGATTGTCCGAATAAACGAATCGTTCCTTTCGGTTGCAATAAGCCTAAGATACATTTAATCAGCGTCGATTTCCCTGATCCATTTTCCCCTACGATGGCCAAAAATTGCCCTTGCTGGACCTGAAACGAGACTTGATTCAAAACTCGACGATCCGGATAGTCATAACTGACTTGATCGATCTCGATGATTGGTGTTTCCATTTATTTTCACTCCTTCCGTTTTCGTAAAACGGAATAATTACGTCTTAATCAACTGTCTTATTATAGCGTTCGCTAATTATCGGTGCAACTCTGACAACTTCCTATCCTCCTATGAAAAAAATCAAGGTACAATAAAGAAAGAAGCTAGCTGTTTTTAGCTTGTTCAGAGAGGGAATTCTTTTAATGCACGCATCGCAGAGAGGAGTCGGAGTCATTTGAAACAAGAACTTGCAGTCATCGATATCGGTTCCAACTCGATTCGTTATGTCATCTTCCATCCGATCGCTTCTGGTCGTTACATCGAGAAGATTAATATTAAAGTCGTCGCTCGATTATCCGCTCATATCAATGAAGATGGAGCACTCGACGATGAAGGCATCAGGTTACTCGAAGAAACGTTAAAACGATTTTACGAGGTCGGTGTCACACATGAAGTTGAAGAAACGATCTGTGTCGCAACAGCAGCAATCCGTAATGCGACGAATCGTGAAACAATCGTTGCTGCTGTTACGGACAATACACCCTTCTCTATTCAAGTTTTAACAGATGAACAAGAAGCATACTATGGCTACTTTGCCATTATTAACTCGACCTTCTTGACGGATGGTTTTTCTGTTGATATCGGTGGTGGTTCCATGGAAGTCACCTTAATCGAGAATCGCGAAATGGTTGCCTATCACAGCTTTCCGTTTGGCGCTGTCACCTTAACACGGCAATTTGTTTCGGATGAGACACTAAGCGGTAGTGATAAGAAAAAGTTGGTGAAATTTTTACGTGAACAATTCGAATCGATTCCTTGGCTGAGTGATAAAAAACTACCATTAGTCGGTGTCGGTGGTTCTGCCCGAAACTTCGTCCGGATTCATCAGTCGAATCAGGACTATCCACTTCGCAGCGTTCACCAATATCAAATCAAAGCAAAGGAACTGGCGAAGATGGTCGACGACCTTGAAGGAAAATCGGCAAAACAGCTATCGAAAATTGAAGGGCTATCGAAGGATCGAATTGATATTTTTCTTCCTGCACTCATTGCGATCCAAGAGTTATCCCATCATATCGAGGCTGAAGAATTCGTCATGAGCAATCTTGGTCTTCGCGAAGGTCTCCTCTATGAATTCGATGTTCAGGATGAAGCCTATCGTCGAATCGAGAATGTACGTGAACAGAGTCTATATCAACTTGAGAGCGATTATAAGGTCAATCGAGATCGCGCAACATATATTGGTACGCTTGCAAAGTCAATGTATCGACAACTTGTTACGTTAGATCTGATTTCAGAACGTGCGTCCGATCTACGATTACTCGATTCAGCAAGCCGCTTGTTTTATTGTGGGCAATACATTAATCCAGATACGCGATCGGACCAGACGTTCTACCTTTTGACGAATACCGAATTAAACGGCATGACGCATAAAGACCGCGTTGCCTTGTCGCTCGTCAGCTCTTATTCTTCAGCAAAACGTATGCAACAACTAGCGAAGCCATTTAAGGACTGGTTTACCGAAAAGACACTGGACCGCTTCGACTTACTGGGCTCTTTACTCAAATTAAGTCATGCGCTTGATGTGACGGAGCGAAAAGCCGTCGATCACCTGGAACTTTTCGTTGAGAAGGATCATCTCCGATTCGTCCTCGATACAGGTGATCATGATTATGGATTCGAAGTCGAAAAAGCTGAAAAACAAAAGAAGCACCTAGAGCGAATCATTGATCAGACGATTACTTTCGAAACGAAAGGAGATCTTCCTTCATGAAACTCGACATACCAGAGCATTTCAATAATCGTGAGCTCAGCTGGCTTCAATTTAATAAACGTGTACTAGACGAAGCCTTTGATACCCGAAATCCGTTGATGGAGCGCTTTAAGTTTCTCGGAATCTTCAGCTCTAATTTAGACGAATTCTATATGGTTCGCGTAGGAGGCTTGAAGGACGAAGTACTTGCCGGATTCAATAAACCAGAAAACAAACAACAGATGACACCAAAACAACAATTACGAGCAATTGCTACGAAAACGAAAGAACTCGTCGATCGACAATACGAAGCGTTCCAGGCGATCAATCAGACGTTAGCAGACGAGGGCATTACATTCTTGAAATATGACGCTCTCACTTCGGAACAGACAACGTATGTGAAATCTTTTTTCCGAGAACAGGTCTTTCCTGTTCTCACACCTGTTGCTGTCGATGCCTATCGCCCGTTCCCGATGCTTTCTTCAAAGTCACTCAACATCGCAACGGTTCTTGAAGCAGAAGATGGGACGAGACGAAATTTAGCACTTGTACAAGTTCCGGGTGTGTTGCCACGGTTCGTTGATCTGCCGGTTGAAGATGAAGAGACAACTGCTGTCATCCTGCTTGAAGACGTCATTATCGCGTTCATCGACAGTTTATTTAAAGGTTATCGTGTCTTATCTGCCATGCCGTTTCGGATCACCCGTAATGCCGACCTTCCGTTTCACGAGGAAGGAACGCACGATTTATTGAAGTTGATTGAAAAGGAATTAAAAAAACGACGTTGGGGCGTTGGGATTCGCCTCGAAGTCCAAAAAGCGGCCATCAATACCGAATTGCTAAATATGTTACGGGATGTGCTTGATCTACAGGAGCGCGACATTTTTGCTGTTGATGGTCCAATCGATTTGACGTTCTCCTTTGCCTTCTACAGTCAAATCGGAATTGAATATGATCATTTGATTTATCAGACCATCATGCCAGTCGATCCACCAGCACTTGATAGTTCAAAAAATCTGTTCAATCAATTACTAGAACGTGACTATCTGCTTCATCACCCTTACCATACGTTTGATCCAATCGTCCGGTTTATCGTCCAAGCAGCGAATGACCCGAATGTCCTTGCCATCAAACAAACATTGTACCGTGTTTCCGGTGACTCACCGATTATTAAAGCCTTGAAAACAGCAGCAGAAAACGGCAAACAAGTTACTGTTCTCGTTGAACTTAAGGCACGATTTGATGAGGCGAAAAACATCGAATGGGCGAAACAATTGGAAAAGGTCGGTGCCCATGTCATTTACGGATACAGTGATTTAAAGACACACTCAAAGATTACGCTCGTCGTCCGATTGCACGAAGATAAGATTCAGCGCTTCGTCCACCTTGGTACCGGTAACTATAATGATTCAACTGCTAAGTTGTATACAGATGTTGGATTATTAACTGCTCGGGAAGAGATTGCCGAAGATGCGACGAATTTTTTTAATTGGTTATCTGGATACGGAGAACAACCGGAATGGAATGTCATTCAAACTTCTCCAAATGCGATGCTTGAGAAATTTTTATCCTTGATTGATGAAGAGATTCATCATCATAAAAAACACGGAAACGGTCGCATCGTTGCGAAAATGAATAGCTTAACGGAGAAGGACATCATTTTACGTCTTTACAAGGCATCTCGTGCTGGCGTAAAAATTGAGCTTATCGTTCGTGGTGTCTGTTGTCTCCGTCCTGGTATTCCAGATGTTTCAGAAAACATTCGCGTCATCTCAATCGTCGATCGTTATTTGGAGCACTCGCGCATCTTTTACTTCCACCATAACGGACAGGATTTGATGTATGGGTCGAGCGCTGACTGGATGACACGCAATATGCGAAAACGGATTGAAATTTTGTTCCCAATCATGGATGAAGAACATAAAGAGTATCTAAAAGATTGTCTCGCAATCGCCCTTGCTGATAACGTCAAGTCGCGTGAACAAGCAGCGGACGGATCCTATCATTACGTGAAGGATGGAAAACAGAGCTGTGAATCACAGTTGCTGATTCAAGACTATACAAGTAGCAAACTAAAACAGAAGCCAAGTTTTGCAGCACCATTGACGCAAAAATGGATCACAATCGAAAAGAAGGATGATAAAATCATTCTGGATCAAAATGCCAAATGACTTTTGTCATGTTTTAATATGTATTTTACTTCAAATGCTGATTTACAGCAGAAAGGACGGCATGTATGCTTCAGCAAATCTTATTATCTCTTCTAGCAGGCGTTATCTGCGGCGTCGTTTTCACCGCACTGAAATTACCGATTCCTGCCCCACCTGTTTTCCCAGCCATCGTCGGGATTTTTGGTGTATTTCTCGGGATGAAAATTTATCTATTTCTCGTGGAACGTTTTTTCTAATCCAAAGGAAAACCGTTCTCTGACTGCTTCATGCAGAAAGAGAACGGTTTTTGATTATTTTTTTAAGGCTTCTGCGATCACACGATCCCAGTTGACCTCATCGCATGCTGTCTCGCATGTCGGCTCTACTTCACACGTCGCACATTTCCCTTTTTTCGCTTTTTTCGTAAAGCGAATAAGTGAAAATCCAGCATATCCGAATACGATCAGTCCGATAAGTATATCAATGAAATGCATCTGTTCTCCCCCCTTAAGCGAATCCCAACCAATGCCCTGTTTGATAAATGATGAACGCTACCCCATAGGCAACGAATAAGCCATATAAGCTAGCAATCCACGTCCATTTCGCGCTCCCGACTTCGCGTCGGATGACAGCGACAGTCGCTAAGCACGGTACATAGAGTAAGACGAAAACCATGAAACTATACGCACTGAGTGGTGTGAACTGTTGCGCGATATGCCGACCAAGCTCCGATTCATTGACAGCGTATATGATGGCCATGGTTGAGACGACGACTTCCTTCGCGAGAAACCCGGTAATGAGGGCAGCACCCGCCTGCCATGTTCCAAACCCAAGCGGTACAAGAACGGTCGCAATCACACCACCAATCATCGCTAGGAAACTATCATTCATATTGACGTCTAATCCACCTGGTCCTGTATAAGCAAGTAACCAAATGACGACCGAACCACCAAAGATGAACGTTCCTGCTTTTCGAACAAACCCTTTTCCCTTTTGCCATGTACTCCGCCATAAGGTTAAGCCTTGTGGAATCCGGTAAGGAGGTTGTTCCACTAAGAACAAGCTTGTTGCATCTTCTGCTGCTAAGACTTTCGAAAAAACCTTTGCTGCAATCAGTGCCAATACAATCCCAAGGATATAGAGCGACAAGACAACCAGTGCCTGATTCGTAGCAAAGAAGCTACCCGCAAAGACAGCGTAAATGGGTAAGCGAGCGGAACAAGACATAAACGGTGAGATGAAGATCGTCACTAAGCGCTCTCGCTCTTCTTCTACTGAACGTGCTGCCATGATTCCTGGTACATTACAACCGAACCCAATGATCATTGGAATAAAACTTTTCCCATTCAAGCCGACCATTTGCATGAATCGGTCCATGACGATTGCGACACGTGCCATATAACCAGAGTCCTCTAAAAACGAAATGAAGAAGAAAAGGACGAAGATTTGTGGGACGAACACAAGAACACCGCCGACTCCAGCAACTACGCCTTCAACAAGCAAATCTTGAATGAACTGTGATGCACCAAGCGTACTCAACAGACTGACAAGACCTTTTGACAATGGTCCAGCGATGAATCCATCTAATAAGTCCGACATCGGAGACCCAATCCAGTTAAATGTCACATGAAACAAGAGATAGAGAATTGCAAAGAAGATCGGTAATCCTAAGACTGGATGTGTGACGATAGCGTCAATCCGCTCTGTCCAGTTCGTTTTTGCCGACTGTTCTTCTGTGACAACAGCAGCTCTCGTCGCCACCGCCCAGTGCCGGCGACATTCTGTGATGTGGGCATGAACGAACCGACCTAATTGTTGTTCTAACTGTTTACGAATCACCGCAATCTGTGGTGTCCGTTGTTCGAGCACGTCTACAAAAACTCGATTTCCCGCTAAATATTGAACAGCCATCCATCGTTCAATTTCTGGCATGTCGACGATTTCGAGGATATCCTCAATCGCCTGTTCGGTGTCAGAACCATAGTCGATATGAAGGAATGGCTGTGGTTTTTGTTGTAAGGAAGACAATAATACATCACATCCGTCACCTGTTCGAGCAACGATCGGAAAAACATCGACTTGTAAGACGTTTGCTAACCGCACTGGATCAACTTTCATTCCGCGATGATCCGCTACATCCATCATATTTAGACCAATTTGCAGCGGCTTCCCGATTTCAAGTAATTGCGCGGTCAATTGTAAATTACGCTCGAGCTGTGAAGCATCGATGATATTAATCATGGAGTCAAAGGAATCCTCCATTAAAAATCGGGCAACGACTGCTTCATCTGCCGACAATGGATCTAAATCATACACACCAGGTAGATCGATCAATTGTCCACGATTTCCTCGAAGTTGTCCGATTTTTTTATCCACCGTGACACCTGACCAGTTACCGACGTGTGCATAGGAATTCGTCAGCCGATTGAACAAAGACGTTTTTCCGGTATTCGGATTTCCGAGCAAGGCAATGCGTTGCGTCGTCATGGCATATACACCTCAATTCGTTTCGCATCACTCCGACGGATAGCAACCATTTGGTGATGATCCTGCTGTTCGATTGTCATAGGACCTTGAAATATGGCTTTTCGTCGAACGATGATTGGACATCCTTCATAAAAACCAAGCGCAAGTAGTCGCCGACGCAATCGATCGTCGATTTGATTCATATTGGTCATTACGACAGGTTGGTTCATTGGAACCGTAGCTAAATCCAGCATAGCTGCTCCCCCATTTATCTTTCCATTCATTGATAACAATTATCATTCCTGATTATAACACCATCGATTCCTCAGTTACATAGGAATTCAACAAATGAATCACTTCAATGTGCACGTCTCAATAAAAAAGCTCTGCTTTTTCCTGAACGAGATCAGGAAAAAGCAGAGCTTCTATTCATTTTCTTCCGTCGCTGCAGCGGTATCCACCGCATGTAGCATTTGTTGATGCAACCATCGATGACACGTCGGACAAACGGTCTGATATCCTTCTGGTGTCAAATGCCATTCGAGTAACGACTGTCGCGTCTCTTCACAATGAATGCATTGATCCGCCACTTGTTCTAGATGATTCCGTTCCTTGAATCGCTCGTTCCGACGTTGTTTTGCTTGTTCAAGTGTCAAAACATCCGTTTCAAAATAACCATACTGCCACGAATCGAGCAGACGTGTCCGAAACACCCCTTCTACAGATCCTGATTTAAGATTAAGTTGATTGAGTGGTCGTCCGAGTAAAGGATGACGTAAATCCACACTAATGAGGTCAAGGCACACATATGATCCTTCTGAATCGTCAGCAGCCGTCAACCAAAACGGATCTTCTGGACGTGTCGTGTACTCCGTAAACAAGGCTTCTGCATACGCAATGATTCCATCGTTCGTCGCAAGAAACACCTCTTCTCCCTCTGCCAGTTCTCCCGGCAAGTAAAACGGTTCCTTTGTTTCATAATAGTGGACAACAGCTTGTCGTATCGCGAAACTTGTCTCATCGACGACGAGGATATGACACATCACAGACACCCCTTTATGAGTTTATTCGGCCGGTGCACCTAGAATCGGTAAACGCCAATCCGCATCAAACGCACCAGAACGTAGCATATCGATTTCTTCTTTATATGGCGCGACTTTTTTCTTTGGATCGAGACCAATATAAGGTGTTTCTAAAATTTTTGGCAAATGGGCAAGTGCAGGATGATGTACGACACGGTGTAATGTATCAAATCCAATCTCACCAAATCCGATGTTTTCATGACGGTCCTTCCGTGCGCCGCGGACATTCTTCGAGTCGTTTACGTGAATGACACCAAGGCGATCAAGTCCGACGATCCGGTCAAATTGTTCGAGGACACCATCTAAGTCATGCACGATGTCATATCCTGCATCATGAATGTGACAGGTATCGAGACAAACAGATAGACGATCTTGATGCGTGACACCTTCGATAATTTGAGCAAGCTCCTCGAATGTCTTTCCAATCTCAGAACCTTTTCCAGCCATCGTCTCAAGCGCAATCTTGACCTTCTCTTCACCAGTCAATACCTCATTGAGTCCTTCAATGATGCGTTTGATTCCAACATCTTCTCCAGCACCTACGTGAGCTCCTGGATGTAACACGATATGCTGCGCTTTTTCTAAGGCTTCCGCTCGTTTGATCTCAGCTGCTAAAAACGAAACCGCTAGTTCGAACGTTTCTGGTTTCGTCGTATTTCCTAAGTTGATGATATACGGCGCGTGTACGACGATTTCTTCAATTCCGTTCGCACTCATATGTTGAAGTGCTTCCGGAATCCGCAACTCCTCCATCGGCTTACGGCGTGTGTTTTGAGGAGCTCCTGTATAGACCATCATTGTCGTTGCACCATAAGAAGCTGCTTCCTCACTTGCACCTAACAGCATTTTTTTCCCCGAAACGGAGACGTGTGAACCTATTTTCATATCTTATTCCACCTTTCTCTTTTATCAGTGTACCAAATCTTGAAAACGACAAGACACCCGAAAAATGTTTTTTCATTTCACGGGTGTCATCGACGATGTTATTTTGATTTACGTGCGTTTTCTTTACGTTGCGCGCGACCGACACCACGTTGTTCTTTGATGCGTTCACGTTTTGCTGTTTCTTTTAACTTATATTGATGTTTCTTCTTATAACCTGGTTTAACGCGTTTTTTCGCTTTTGCTGCTTCACCAGACAGACGACTATGCGCTGTCTTCGAGACAGCAGTCTTCATATGCGGTTTCGCACGGCGACGTTCTTTAACTTCCATTATTTGAGTCCCTTTGACGTCAACATTCGTGAATTGAATGCCACGGTCTTCTAAACGATTGATCATACCGTTCTCGTGATCTTCAAACAGTGTATATGCCAATCCATCCTGATCGACACGACCTGTCCGACCGACACGGTGGACGTAGAAGTCTAAATCTTTCGGAATACCGTGGTTGATGACGTGTGAGACACCTGAAATATCAATTCCACGTGCAGCAAGGTCCGTCACGATGACATATTGATACTTCGCATCATTAATTTCTTTGATTGCTTGTTTACGACGACGAGCCGGAAGATCTCCGTGAAGAGAACCAACGTTCAATCCTGCTTCTAAGAACAAAGCTTCGACTTCGATTGCTTCTGCTTTTGTGTTCGTAAAGATTAGACAGATATACGGATTTAGTGCTTTCGCGACTTTCAATGTTAGTTCTGAACGTTCACGGTGCTTGACTGGAATCGTATGATGAACGATTTTTTTCGCTGTCTGTTGTTTTGGATCCACATGAGCGTAACGCGGGTTGTTCATGTACTTTTTCAAAAACGGTTGCAATTTCTCAGGAATCGTTGCTGAGAAGACCATCATCTGAAGCTGTTCAGGAAGAGCTTGAGCAATCCGGTCAACTTCCGGCAAGAAGCCCATATCGAGCATTTGATCCGCTTCATCGATGATGTAGTGCTTCACGAAATGCGGCTTCAATGCTTGTTCTTTAAACAAATCTAAAATTCGTCCCGGTGTCCCGATAACGATTTGTGGTGAAACTTTTACACGACCAATTTGGCGTTCGCGGTCCATTCCACCTGTAATAAGACTTGTTTTGATGAAGTCTGGTTCCTTGACGAGTAATGATTTCAATTCCTCATGAATTTGCCAAGCGAGTTCACGTGTTGGCGCAACAATAATCGCTTGTAATTCTTGAAGCTTTGGATCAACGTTCTGAACGATTGGAAGAAGAAACGATAACGTTTTTCCTGTTCCGGTTTGTGATTGACCGATAATGTCACGTCCCTTTAATGCAGCTGGGATAATCCGTGACTGGATATCGGTCGGTTTTGTGATGCGGGCGTCATCGAGTGCTTCGATGACGAACGGGTGTAATTGATAATGGCTGAATCCATTCATGAATTGACACCGTCCTTTCCTTATTTGCTGAGGCATCTGCCTCTCGATTAGTTCAACATGGTTATGGGTCTACTACCGTCATACAGATAGGAGTACGTATAAAAACGAGTTGGAATCTTTTTGTTTTTCGTATGAAGCTTCAATGCACTGAAGGCGACTTTCATCATCTCATCAGCACTCTGGACGACCGTCGCATCCATCGATTTCATGTCAACAGCTTCTAATATAGCACGATTCCCGTCAATGCCGACAACTATTTTTCCTTTAATGCCTGCTTTTTTCAATGCTTCAAGAACACCGAGTGCAATATCATCATTGTGACAATATACAGCGTCAAACGAAATACCTGACTCAATGACCTGTGTCATTACCCGTTCCGAAGTGACGGGATCGTAATCCCCGTTGACTGATTCAACGATTTTTAGATTCGGCTCCCGCTCAAGACCCGTCATGAATCCCCTGTGCCGTTCATTCGTTGTATTGACGTTTGTCGTACCTGCGACTTCAATGATGTTGGCGGTTGCCTGCCCTGTTTGTTTGATGCGTTCATGTTTGATGAAAGATGCGAGTTGTTCGCCGATCAATTGATTATTTGAAGTAATCGAACTGACGACTGCATCGGAATGAATCAAGCGATCGATAGCAAAAACAGGGATGTTTTCTTTAGCAGCTTTTTCCAACGATTCAGCGATGTAAACATCGTCAAGTGTGGTAACGAAGATTGCATCCACTTTCATTCGAATAAATTCTTCGATCTGCTCTCTTTCATTGATACGTGAATTATGTGAAGTCGCAACGACTGCATCATATTTGTTAACTTTGGCCTGCGCTTTGAACGCATCAACAAGACGTTGGGCAAATTCGTGTTTATCATTCACAATCGTAAAACCAATGAGATGACGACGCGGGCTCGAATCAGGATTCACAAACATATTTGATATAATGAGAACGGATGATATCCAAACGACTAAAATGAATAGCCATGCTTTATTGAATTTCATTCCGTTTGCTCCTTTCGAGGTAAGTGAACTTGAATCGTTGTGCCAACCCCAGGTTTGCTGTCAAAAATCATCTTTCCTTTGTGATCACGTACGATCTGCTTCGACATAAACAGTCCAAGGCCATTTCCATCTACTTTTGACGTCTTGAATGCTTGACCTACATGATCAATCTGCTCACCATCCATGCCGACACCATTATCTTGGATAATAAAGACCACCTCTTCTGGATAGACATGTACATGTAAATGACAAATCCCATCAGATCCTTTGAATGCTACAGCTTGAAGTGCATTTCGCAAACAGTTTGCTAAAATCTGCAAAATACCTTCTTCTGAAGCATGAATCTTCGGCATGAAAGATGGTGTGTAAATTTTACAATCTGCTTCATAAAGGTGTGCTTCTGCTTCGAGGATGTACGTCAACTTCTTCATCAATTCATTTAAATCAATTGTCGATTTTTGAAGAGCGTTGTTCTCTCCTTTTGATAAATCGAGCATCGTCTGGATCATACCATTCGCTCGATCAAGTTCAGATAAAGCAAGCATCAACATCTCTGTATCTCGATCTTTTTCTGCAGCTAATAACTGTAAGGTCATTTTGACTGGTGTCAATGGATTACGAATTTCATGAGCAATTCCAGCTGCTAATTGACCAAGTGACACTAGTTTTTCTTGCTGCAACATTGTTTGCTGTTGACTTAACTGCTCAAGTCGCGCATGTTCCATTCGCTGTGAATATTCATTATAAGCAGCGACCAATGTTTTAACTTCATTTGATCCGGCACGTTCGAGAACGATTGGTTTTGGGGAACTACTTCTCTCAATTTTATGAACAAGCTCAAGTAAAGGAGATGTCAATTGTCTTGACATTAAATAACCAACAATCAAGCTCAAAACAAGTGTTAACGCTGCAATGATCAAGTATTGTTGTCGGGTCGTATAAACAGGTTCATAAAAAACATTTCGTGGCGTTCGAACGAGAATTTTCCAATCCGTTACCTTTAAATCCTTTGCAAAGTAATACATATCTTGATTCGTACTAAAAATTTCAGATGGTTCGACGGATCGAAAGGCACGATCAATCACGCTTCTCGATAATAATCGTTCTTCGTCTGTCACAAGATTACTCGACGTTGTTAGCAATTCTTTTTTACTATTAAATAAATAGGCAATCGTTTGATCATCAAAAGATTCTAGTGATTTCCTGAAAATGATCGAATTCATAGCACTTAATCCGCCACCAAACACACCTACACGTTCGTTACCATCTCGAACTGGCACGAACATATATGTGACGGCATCGGATTCCATTGTGTACAACTTACTCATATGGAAATCTGTACTTGTTAGAGTTTGTAAAAAATCATCATCCTTTATTATCGTACTATCTGGAACACGACGATCTTCACTTGAGAACCAAGTAATCTGCTTCGTCTTTCTGTCAAAATAAAAAAGACTTTTAAATCCAGTATCAATATCAAGAAGATTTGATTCTTCAATTTTTTGACTTAGCTTATCAGGATTTTTGACGTTTAACTGCAAACCCATGATTTCTTCATGTAAATTTCCAATGTTATCACGAATCGCATTTCCTGAGACCTCGACACTTTTTTCACTCTGTTTTTCCGTTTGCTGTTCAACTCGAGAAATCGTGACACGATCTGCTGTGAAGGCAAGCGCTGAAATGACAAGACATAACAGGATGAATAAGATAGCGGTGATTTGAAAAAAATACGACCGCATCATTTTCTTAGACTCCATCCTTTCGCCCCCCTATTGAATAATTGCAACTTCATTAGTATACCATGTTCTGTTTCTGAAACAGACTCCTCTATTTTCATTCACATCTAATCAATGGTACACTCTAACTAATCATTCTTTTTCACAAAGGGAGAATCTACAACTATGCTAGTAAAAAAAATCAGCCCCCGCGGCTATTGTTATGGTGTCGTCGATGCAATGAAACTTGCACAACAAGCGGCATTGAATAAAGACCTGCCACGTCCGATTCATATTCTTGGTATGATCGTTCATAATGCACACGTAACTCGCGAATTCGAGAGTATGGGTGTGATTACGGTCGATGGTCCTGACCGACTCGAAGCACTTGAGACGATTCAAGAAGGAACGGTCATCTTCACAGCACATGGTATCTCACCTGCTGTGTATGCTCGTGCTGCTGAAAAGAACCTACACGTGGTCGATGCAACATGTCCTGACGTAACACGCACTCACGATTTAATCCGTCAAGTCGTTGCAGACGATTACGAAGTCATTTATGTTGGTAAACACGGACATCCAGAACCTGAAGGAGCCGTCGGCGTAGCACCAGAGCACGTCCACCTCATCGAAAAAGTCGAAGATATCGATGAACTTCCACCTCAGCTTGCTCACAAGAAAATCATCGTCACGAACCAGACGACGATGAGTCAGTGGGATGTTCAAGCTTTGATGGAACATGTTCGTAAAAAGTATCCACATGTTGAAGTACACAATGAAATCTGTAACGCTACACAAGTTCGACAAGAAGCAGTTGCCGATCAAGCAGGAGACTGTGATCTCGTCATCGTCGTTGGGGATCCGCGTTCAAACAACTCGAACCGTTTGGCACAAGTATCTTTCGATATCGCAGGTACTCCGGCACATCGAATCGGTGATTTAACGGAACTTGACTTAAATTGGCTTGAGGGTGTCACGCAAGTTGGTGTCACGTCTGGTGCATCGACTCCGACACCGATCACGAAAAAGGTCATTGATTTCCTACAGCAATATGATCCCGCTGATATTAGTACGCATGACAAAACACCGTTCCTTGAACTACGACGGATTTTACCAAAAGTAAAAATTCTTTAATCAGAATATAGCAGAAGCAATAACAAACACCGGACAGCGAATCTTCGCCGTCCGGTGTTTTATCGTGATTTTTATTTATTCAACTACTTCATATATCATAAAAATTGAAAAGGATTCGTATTCGCTGTCGAGACAATGAGCTCTACGTCGATCTTCTTCTCCTTGAATCGTCTACTTAATTCGTTGACGACGCCTTCTTTCATGACTGATTCAACGTGGTGTCCCGGGTCGACGACAGCTAACCCGAGTGCCATTGCGTCATGAGCAACATGGAAATAGAGATCGCCCGTCACTAGGACATCCGCTCCAGCAAAAGCAGCAGTAGAGACGTACTTATTCCCGTCACCTCCAAGAACGGCTACTTTCTTAATCGGACGTGATTCGTCCCCGACGAAGCGTAAGTTCTGTACATCAAACGCCTTGCGAACATGTTCTGCAAATGCCCGTAATGTCATCGCTTCTGGCAATCGTCCAATCCGACCAAGACCGAGCTGTGCTGCCGCACGTTCTTGGCGAATGAGGTCATAAGCGACCTCTTCATATGGATGGGCTTGTTTCATTGCTCGAATAACTTGTTTCTGATTCAGTTCCGTCACGATTGTCTCGATCCGAACTTCCGGAACCTGCTCGAGTTGTCCCGCTTCTCCAATATACGGGGTAGCCTCCGTCGAAGGTCGGAATTGACCCGTTCCGTTGACATGGAATTGACAATCACTATACTCACCGTCTTTCCCTGCTCCCGCCTGTGCAAGTGCTGTTGAAACACGTTCTACAGCTTCAGTCGGTACGAATACGCTTAATTTATATTGCGTATCTTCAAACGTTGGCGCTAACACTTCACAAGACTCAAGACCAAGGGCTTCCGCCATCCAGTCATTGACCCCTCCTGGTGTGACGTCAAGATTTGTATGCGCAGCGTACACCGCAATATCATGCTTAATACATTTTGAGACAATCCGTCCCGTCGCGGAACGATCCGTCACATTCGCTAACTTACTAAAAATCGGCGGATGATGTGCGATGATGAGATCAATCTTCTTTTCGATCGCTTCATCGACAACAGACTCCAAGACATCAAGTGTCACAAGTACACGCTTGATTTCCTTATTTAATGTTCCAATTTGTAGACCGATTGGATCTCCCTCGAGGGCGAATTTTTTCGGAGCAAATGCTTCAAACTGCTCAATGACATAGTTACCGTTCGCCATCAGTTCGTCACCTCTTCCATCTTTTGAATCAATTGTTCGATTGCTTCGATTTTCTCAGATAAAATCTCAGTTGCTTGCCCTTGTTTCATCTGAGCTAAAATATACTCTCGCTTTTGTTTTTCAAGCTGCCATTTTTGGACGAACTCAGGTGCCCGTTCCCGCATCAACTGCGGTCCAAAGAATAATTCCCACTGACGTATTGTATCGTCCTCTGAATACAGTGTTTCTTCTCCACGTTCCGCAACGAGGATCTCGTAAATCTTTCCGTTCTCCTCAACGATTGCTTCTGATAACAACGCATACGAGTTTGTAAGTAACCAGTTCCGAACATCAACTGCATCAACATTTGGTTGAAGAATCAATCGTTCCTTACCAGATAATCGATCTTTTCCTTCTTCAAGGATAGAGGCAATCAGTGTTCCACCCATTCCAGCAATCGTAATCGCTGTTGCTTCTCCCGGATTCAAAACGGATAAGCCACTTCCTAAACGGACATCGATCTGTGATTCGAGGCCGACAAGCGCCACTTGTCCTTTTGCCGCTTCCATCGGTCCTTCATTGACCTCTCCTGCAATCGCACGCTCGATTTTCTTTTGTTGTACGCAAAAACAAGGTACGAATGCATGATCTGATCCAATATCTGCGAGGATGGCTCCTTGTGGAATATACGACACGACTTTTTGGAGTCGTTGATCCAATACGACGTTCATTTGCATCATCTTCATCCTTCCTATTTTCCGAAAAACTCTCTTTTAAAAATAGCGGATTTACGGTAAAAAAGATACCATACACCACAAAAAAACATCCATCTCGCAATGAGATAGATGCCCTTGTTCTTATTTCTTAGCAGCTAACCACTTGGCTAGAGCAGCTGCCTCTTCGTCATTCGCAAGACCGCCAGGCATTTGCCCTTTACCGTTCATTGCGATGTTCTTGATTTCATCTTCTTTCAGCTTCGCGCCGATCTTTGTTAAGTTCGGACCTACTCCGCCTTCTAAGTTTCCACCGTGACAACCTGTACATCCTTTAGATGCAAACAAATCTTCTGGCTTCATTTCTGCAGTTGACGGCCCTTTGCGAGCTTCCTTCACCTGATCGACCCCAAAGTAAGACAATGAAATCATAGCGATGATGGCGATGACTGCGATCGCCGCGAACGGTACTAATGGATTACGCATTTGGATTCCCCCCATATTCTATACCCAACCAAGTTGGTGACTGAATGGTATTCCCCGTTACTATTCTACTGTAAAAAAAACAGGGAAGGAAGAAAAAAACGAAACTTTTTTCTTCCTTCCCACTAAAATTTCATATATTCTTCACACTTTGAATTAATCGAGGAAATCTTTTAAGCGTTTTGAACGGCTTGGATGGCGAAGTTTCCGAAGTGCTTTTGCTTCGATTTGGCGAATCCGCTCACGCGTAACGCCAAATACTTTCCCGACTTCTTCAAGTGTCCGTGTCCGACCATCGTCAAGTCCGAAACGAAGACGAAGAACGTTTTCTTCACGATCCGTCAACGTATCGAGGACATCTTCGAGTTGCTCTTTTAAGAGCTCGTATGCAGCGGCGTCTTGTGGTGCCGTCGCATCTTGATCCTCGATGAAATCTCCGAGATGTGAATCGTCCTCTTCTCCAATTGGTGTTTCAAGAGAAACCGGTTCTTGAGCAATTTTCAGGATTTCACGTACTTTTTCTGGCGTGATTTCCATCTCTTTTGAAATCTCTTCCGGTGATGGTTCACGTCCGAGATCTTGCAAGAGTTGACGCTGAACACGAATCAATTTATTGATCGTTTCAACCATATGAACTGGAATTCGGATCGTCCGCGCTTGGTCGGCAATCGCACGTGTAATTGCTTGACGAATCCACCACGTAGCATACGTCGAGAATTTATATCCCTTCGTGTAGTCGAATTTCTCGACCGCTTTAATCAGACCCATGTTTCCTTCTTGGATCAAATCCAGGAATAACATACCGCGTCCGACATAGCGCTTCGCAATCGAAACAACGAGACGTAAGTTCGCTTCTGCTAAACGTTTTTTCGCTTCCTCATCGTTTTGTTCGATTCGTTTCGCGAGTTCAACTTCGTCTTCTGCATTCAACAAATCCACGCGTCCGATTTCTTTTAGATACATCCGGACAGGGTCATTGATTTTGACACCAGGAGGAACTGACAAATCGTTTAGATCCGCTTCTTCTTTTTCATCTCCTGTACCGTCATTGTTGACCTTAATGCCTTCTGTTTCAAGCAACTGTAGGAATTCCTCAAATTGCTGAGCATCCATCGATTCGAACGAACTCAGTTTGTCTTCGATTTTCTGGTGTGACAATTCACCATTCTTATGTCCGAGCGCGATGAGTTCCTCTTTCGCGAGACGGAGTAATTCAGCTTCTGATCTTGCTTTTTCTGCCATCGAACCATACACTCCTTCCACATCATGCAGCAGGTTACCGATCTTTTAAACGACGTTTCCGTTCTATGATCGCCTGCATCAGTTCCGCTTGAGCACGGATATCTGTTTGTTGATTCAATCGTGACTTTTCTTCTTCTAACAACCGACGTTGCTGTTCATTTTGGACGGCACGAATATAATGACTGAGCAAATCAGGATCGTATTCAGGCATCAACATGAACTCTAAATCTGCTACGATTCGTTGCAAGGAGGCATCGTGCAACATCGTCAAAAAACGATCTGGACTTCCTTGCGTACCTGTTCCATAAAATTCATATAGCTTGCCGGCAATCAATTGGTGTGCCGGATCATTGAATTGGACACCTAGTTGCTCTCGCACTTCAAGACAGACTTCTTCTGAACGGATCATGTAGGCAAGCAAGAAGCGTTCTGCCTTTTTCCAGTTCGCAAAAGTTCGATCAGGAGGTGCTATCGGTGCAGCAGCTGGGCGATCGAAAACGATTTGTTCTCTCTTCGGTTGTTGAACGGTTGGACGCACTTGTGCGATCAAGGAGTCTTTCGAAAGTTTGAATTCCTCGGAAAGCTTCCCTAAATAAATATCCCGTAACAACGGATTGGATGTTCGACCAATCTCTTCAAGCATAGTTTCAATATATCGAACGCGTTCTCCTTCTAATCGCAAGTTTTTTCCTTGTCGAAAATAAAAAGATTTGAATTCAAGACTTGAAACTCGTTCTTGTTCGATCCAGTGTAAAAACATCTCTTCTCCCTGATTTCCAATGAAGGAGTCAGGGTCTTCATCATCCGGTAAACGGATGACGGAACAGTCGACGGCAACTGCTTCGAGTAGTTGTAAGGCTTTTAACGTCGCAGCGCGTCCTGCTTTGTCTCCGTCATAACAAATAATGACTTCATCGACGATGCGCGCTAAATTTTGTGCGTGAACAGGTGTTAAGGCAGTTCCTAAAGAAGCCACCGTATAAGGTATACCCGCTTGAGCGACACGCACAACATCAAGATTTCCCTCAACAAGAACAACTTGTTTGATTTTACGCATCGCCCCTCGTGCTTGGGCGAATCCAAATAACAGTTCACTTTTATTAAACAAAGGTGTTTCTGCTGTATTGACATATTTCGGATCACGACCATCAATCGATCGTCCACTAAATCCGACAATCGTGCCATCACGATCGGAAATAGGAAATACGACTCGACCGTTGAATCGATCTCGATAATCGCCATCGCGTCCGATTGAAATCAATCCCGCTTCGACCATCTCATCTAGATCAAACCCCCGGCGCGCCAACGAATCTACAGTAAAGCGGTCTTGATCCGGTGCATATCCCAGTCGAAACTCACGCATCGCACCTTCCCGGATACCGCGATTCTCTAAATAGACACGTCCAGCGTCGCCCGCTTCCGTTTGAATCAACACTTCATGGTATAACTCAGTGACGATCCGGTGTGCTTCGCGCATCCGAAACTTCTTTTCCTGTTCTGGCGTCGATTCCGATTGTTCAAATCGATCCGGCTCCAGTTTTGGAAGTGTGACGTCGCTACGGTCTGCTAATTTGGAGACGGCTTCTTTGAAACTCATTCCTTCTGTTTCCATGACGAAAGTGATGGCATTTCCTCCTGCACCACATCCAAAACAGTAGTACATTCCTTTATCAGGAGAAACAGAAAAGGAAGGTGATTTCTCAGAATGAAACGGGCAAAGCCCTGAATATCGATTCCCTTGTTTTTTTAATTCTACACGTTCTGAAATCAATTCGACGATGTCCGTTGCTTGGCGGACCTGATCGACGACCTCATCAGGAATTCGCTTCATTCCGTCCTCTCCCCTTTCCTTGAGAACTTATCCTTACATGACCATACCCGCAATGAAACGGAACGATGACTCGTTCCGTTTCATTAGAAAAAGGGCATTATCTCATTTATCAGCTAAACAAGTATACTATGTTCCTGACTACTTGACTAGTCATGCGCCTTCCCAGAAATTCCGGTCAATATCAGGTTTGCCGTTTCCTCGACTGCTTTATTCGTCACGTCGATAACCTGGCATCCAATCCGTTCGTATAAGTTACGTGCATATTCGAGTTCACGGTTAATCCGGTCCATCTGCGCATAGGCCGCTTCTGGCTTGAGTCCTAAAGAACGCAATCGCTCCATTCGAATATCAATTAACTTTTCCGGAGAGATGAGTAATCCAAAACACTTTTCTTTTGGAATATCGAACAACTCTTCCGGTGGAATCGATTCGGGTACGAGTGGCACGTTTGCTACTTTATATCGTTTCAAGGCCAAATACTGCGAGAGTGGTGTTTTTGATGTACGTGACACCCCAATTAAGACGATATCTGCCCGTTTGATGCCTTTTGGGTCACGTCCATCGTCATATTTAACAGCAAATTCGACCGCTTCGATTTTCCGGAAATATTCCTCATCTAAGCGATAGATCAATCCTGGTTCTTCCTTAGGCTGCATCTGCAAACGATCTTCCATCGTATCGAGCAATGGACCAAGAAGATCGATTGCCTTTACACCGTGCGCACGCGCTGTATCTGCAAGTAGACGCCGATGCGTCGCATGGACGATCGTAAACGCGATCGTCGCTTGCTCTTCCTTTGCGTGGAGGACCAAGTCATAAATGACTTGATCATCATCGACAAACGGGACTCGGACCGTTTCGATAGCTTGTTCCGGGAACTGGATAGCGGCTGCGCGGACGACGAGCTCACACGTCTCTCCGACAGAGTCACTCACGACATAAATCCGTTGACGCATCAGGAACCCTCCTTAAATTTCTTCATCACGTGCTAACGCGACCAATACTTTCGTCATATTCGTTTTCGTCATTCGACCAACGACTTTTAAGACTCCGTTCTCTTCTTCGACGACAGGCATCGAATCAATCTGCTTTTCAATCAATTTCATACCGGCACCAATCAACGTCTCAGACTTTTCACACACCGTTAAATTCGGCATCCGTGTCATGATGATATTAACAGGTAACGAGTCTAATTCTTGATTACCGATTGCCGCACGTAGAAAATCCTTACGTGACAAGACACCGACTAACGCGTGATCCTTACTGACAACGAACAGAGAACCGACATCTTCCAAAAATAAGTGGACGATCGCATCGTACACGGTCATCCCTTCGTGAATGACCTTTGCCGATGACATGAATTCACCTACGGTCAAGGTGTCGAGTTTCTCGTGAAGCATGGAAGCATTTTTCTTCCCGACGTACATATAGCCGACGCGCGGACGTGCTTCTAACATGCCGGTCATCGTTAAAATAGATAAATCGGGTCGGAGCGTCGCCCGCGTCAGGGAGAGCGCTGCCGCAATCTGCTCTCCCGTGATCGGACCGTTCTCTTTGACGATTTGGAGTATCTTTTTTTGCCGTTCATTTAACTTCATCGGCTCATCCGTCCTTTTTCTTTACGCTAAAGTAAGTGCATTGAACCTAGCGACTGATTCGATGGCTTCCGCAAATCGTTTCATTTCGCTGAGGCGGTTCGTACGGACCGTTTCGTCATCCGTCATGATCATCGTACCGTCAAAATATGCCGTGATCGACGGAACAGTTGCCTCGAGTGCTGTCAGTGCTCGTTCATAGTCGAGTACAGCAATCGCTTGTTCAACTTCTGGTAACGTCTTCTCGATTGCCTCATGCAATGCGCGTTCCGCATCATTTTCAAAGAGTGTTGGATCAACAGCTGTTACCTGTTCTGCCTTCTTCGAAATGTTCAAGACACGACTCAATTGTTCGACCGTTTTCTTAAATGACTCTTTCTTCGTTGCACCTTCAAGCATCGTAGCACGCTGTTCATTCGCTTCAACCGTCAATGTATGATCAAGAGCGGCTTCAACGACATCATGACGGAAGTTCATTTCCGATAGACGGTACTTCAAGCGTTGTGCAAAGAAATCTTGTAATGCAGCTTGAACTTCTTCGGCATCCTTCGTATAAAGACCTTCTACCACTTGTTCCGAAACGACGAAGGCAATCAGTTCTGTTAATGTCAGGCTCAACTTACGATCCGATAAAATCTGAACGATCCCTTGCGCTTGACGACGTAATGCATATGGATCCGCTGACCCACTTGGAATCATGCCAACACCAAAGAATCCAGCGACGCTATCCATCTTATCGAGAATCGCATAAAGCGTTCCTGTCGGCGTTTCCGGACTTGCATCTCCCGCAAAGCGCGGCATGTAGTGTTCGCGAATCGCAGCCGCGACTTCTGCATCTTCATTTTTCATGTTTGCATATCGTTCACCCATCAGACCCTGTAATTCAGTGAATTCATAGACCATTTGACTGACGAGATCGAATTTATAGATTTGTCCTGCTCGTTCGACACGTGTTTTATCTGCTCCAACACGATCGGCAAGTGCGAGTGCCATTTGGCGAACACGACGGACTTTTTCTCCTGTCGTTCCTAATTTTTCATGGAAGACGATTTTATCGAGACGTTTCGCTTGTTCATCGATATCTGCTTTTTTATCTTCTTCATAGAAAAATTGCGCATCTGCCAAACGGGCACGGATGACTTTTTCATTTCCGCGTGCCACGTTTTCAATGTGTGTGGCGTTTCCGTTTCGTACCGTCACGAAGTAATGAAGCAACGTATCGTTACGTTTAACTGGGAAGTAGCGTTGGTGTTCTTTCATCGTCGTGATCAAGACTTCTTCTGGTAACTCAAGGTACGCTTCATCGAACGCACCAAACAGAGCTGTCGGATACTCGACAAGGTTCGTGACTTCTTCAAGTAATGTAGCATCGATTGGTACTTCGAATTGTTCACGTGCCGCGAGTGCTTTAATTTGTTCTTCAATTAACTGGCGACGTTCTTCGTAACTAACAATGACGTGTTCGCCAGCAAGTGCTTCGACATAGGCATTTGGACGCAAGATCGTGATATCTTGTCCGAGGAAACGATGTCCACGTGACGTCCGACCTGTTTCGACAGATGCAACTTCAAACGGGATGACTTGATCATCAAGCAAAGCGATCAACCAACGAATCGGACGCATATAACGCAATGATTGTGTACTCCAACGCATGTTTTTCGGGAATGTCATTGCTTCAACGACTTGTTTTAAGCCAGGAAGCAGATCTGCTGTCGCTTGTCCGACTTCCTTACGCGTCGCATATAGGTACTCGACTCCTTTTTCTTCACCAAGGAAGAGATCATCCGTCGTTAATCCTTTACCGCGCGCAAATCCTTCTGCTGCTTTCGTCCAGTTCCCTGCTTCGTCCATCGCGATGCGTTTTGCTGGTCCTTTTAATGTTTCTTCGAGGTCACTCTGACGCGCTGCGAGACCCTTGACGTAAACTGCTAGACGGCGTGGCGTCGAGAATGATTCGACGCTTGCAAACTCAATCCGTGCTTCTTCGAGGAAACGCGTCACGCGCTCCTTAAGTTGTGTTTCCGATTGAAGGACGAATCGAGCCGGCATCTCTTCTAAACCGATTTCAAGTAATAATTCATGCATGTGACTCACCTGCTTTCGACTTGATCAATGGGAAGCCAAGACGTTCCCGTTCTTCGATGAAACTTTGCGCACAACGGCGCGACATGTTCCGAACACGATGAATGAATCCTGTTCGTTCCGTGACAGAGATCGCTCCTTTTGCATCGAGGAGGTTAAAGGTATGTGAACACTTCAAGATGTAATCATATGCCGGGAAAACGAGGTTCTCATCCAAAGCACGATTTGCTTCTTTTTCGTATTGATCGAACAACGTAAAGAGCAATGCGACATCTGATGTTTCAAACGTATACTTCGAGTGTTCAAATTCTGGTTGATAGAAGATGTCACCGTATTTGAAGCCATCTGTCCAAACGAGATCAAACACGCTTTCGACATCTTGAATGTACGAAGCGAGACGCTCGATTCCGTAAGTGATTTCTACTGCGATCGGATTACACTCGATTCCTCCGACTTGTTGGAAGTACGTGAACTGCGTGATTTCCATTCCGTTCAGCCATACTTCCCAACCGAGACCAGCAGCACCAAACGTCGGGTTCTCCCAGTTATCTTCTACGAAACGAATATCGTGTTCGAGTGGGTTGATGCCGAGTAATTCGAGACTTTGTAAGTATAATTCCTGAATGTTATCAGGCGATGGTTTCATGATGACTTGGAACTGATGGTGTTGGTATAGACGGTTTGGATTTTCTCCGTAACGACCATCTGCTGGACGACGTGATGGTTCTGTATAACAGACGTTCCATGGTTCTGGTCCGAGACTCCGTAAGAACGTCATCGGATTCATCGTACCGGCTCCTTTTTCTACGTCGTATGCTTGCATCGTCAAGCAGCCTTGTTCTGCCCAAAATTTTTGTAATGTCAAGATCATGTCTTGTACTGTCATCTTCACGACTTTCACCTCCGAAATGATTAGGGAACGCAAAAAACGCCCCTATGTACAACAATCGTTGCACATAGGGACGAGACAAGCCCGCGGTTCCACCCTACTTGCATGCATCGCATGCCACTCTTTTTGACAAAGAACACTCCGAAACGCCGTTCGCGCCCCTCTCACTTCCAGCTCACACCACCCTGGAATCGCTTAATTGAGAAAAAGACGGTACTCCTTTTCGTCATCGTGTTCATTTAGTTGCTTCTTCCGCATTCATTCTACCGAACCCGCTTGTTGCTGTCAATCGTTGCCGAAATCAATCAACTGGTCGAGAACGCGTTTTGACCGCAGACGCAACCCGCTGTAGCGTTCCATATAAGCATCCATGATTTGACGCAACAAACGCTTCGTTTCCGGCTTTACCGTCACGGTACCGATCCGTGAAAAATCGTAAACGGAAAATACGTACAACATCTTCGCGACCGCTTCCGTCATGAAGACAGCATGTTCATCCTCGTGGCGATGACGACGACATAACAGACCTCCATGGTGCAGCGAAAAAGCAAATGGTGCTTCTGTACTTCCGCAAATCGTACATCCATTCAAGTGCGGTGCAATCCCTAAGTGGCGCAATAGACGTAACTCGATGATGAAGGAGACAACGTCTGGATCGAGTCCGTCATCCATCGCCTCAAGTCCTTCAACGAATAAATCATACAGCGCCGGTTGTGGCACCCGTTCATCAAGCGCCTTATCCGCAAGCTCAAGCAAATACATCGCATATGCCATCAAGACAACATCTTGCCGGATATGCGCATGGCTCGTGATGACATCTGCCGATTTCAACTGACCGAGACCACGTGACCGTGGATAGATATAGACGGCTCGGACGAAAGGTTGGCTCGCCGCGTTAAAACGACTCCCAGGTTTCTTCGCTCCTCGCGCCATGACGGCGAGCTTGCCGAATTCACGTGTCAGTAGCGTGACGATCTTATTCGATTCACCATATACGACCGTTCGTAATACAAGCCCTTCCGCCTTATCAATCATCGCTTAATACTCGTCATCGCGGAAGCCAAGTTCACGCAATTGACCTGCCTTGTTCCGCCAATCCTTTTGGACTTTGACCCACAAGTTCAAGTAGACTTTCGTCCCGAGTAACATCTCGATGTCCGTTCGTGCTTCAGAACCGATTTCTTTTAGAAGTGCGCCACGCTTTCCGATGATGATTCCTTTTTGAGAATCCCGCTCAATTAAGATCGTCGCATGAACATCAACCATGTTCCCGTTCTCGCGCGTCTTGATTTGATCAATCGCAACTGCAATCGAGTGTGGTACTTCGTCGCGTGTCTTTTGCAAGACTTTCTCGCGGATCATTTCCGAGATGATGAAGCGTTCCGGGTGATCGGTGACTTGATCCGCAGGATAATACATCGGTCCTTCTGGTAGAATCTTCGCGATTTCTTCAAGCAATGGTTCAACATTATTGCCTTGAAGCGCAGAGATCGGAACGACTGCCGCAAACTCGAGTTCATTTTTGTATGACTCGATGATTGGCGGAATATCATTCGGATGAATCAAGTCGACCTTATTCATGACGAGAATGATTGGTGTATCGAGTTCCTTCAATTTTTCAATGATGAAGTCGTCACCTTTTCCTTTTGGTTCCGTCACGTTGACCATGAATAAAATCGCATCGACTTCACGCAAAGCGTTCGTCGCGACCTTCATCATGAAATCGCCGAGTTTATGTTTTGGTTTGTGAATCCCTGGTGTATCGATGAAGATCGTTTGAACATCTTCTGTCGTATAGACACCTTGAATCTTATTACGCGTCGTTTGCGGTTTATCAGACATGATGGCAATCTTTTGTCCAATGACGCGATTGAGGAATGTCGATTTTCCGACGTTCGGGCGTCCGATGATCGAGACAAAGCCCGATTTGAATCCTTCTTTAAACATGTAAATCCCCTTTCGTGAATGCTCCTGGTAACAAGGCACCCACTGTTGTTTCAGTGACGTCTCCTTTGAGGTTCGTCAAATAGATTGGCATATCAGCGTCACACATTTCAGATAACACTTGACGGCATTGTCCGCATGGTGCAACCGGTCCTTCTGTGTCTGCAACGACAGCCATAGCTGCATATTCGCGCGCATCTTGTGCCCATGCAGAGAAGATGGCTGTCCGTTCTGCGCAGTTACAAAGACCATATGCAGCGTTTTCAATGTTACAGCCGTGGAAAACTTGTCCGTCCTTCGTTAATAGAGCAGCACCAACTTGAAATTTCGAATATGGAACATACGCTTTTTCGCGTGCACGTTTAGCTTGTTCGAGTAATTGTTCTGTTTTCATGTGAATATCCCCTTTTTAGGAACGGTATTGGCCAAAAAGGCCGGATTCTTATTGTACCAAATATGGGATGAAGATGCATAGTGCAATTGCAACAGATGTAAGCGCCAACACAAGAACTGCTCCACTTGCGATGTCTTTGACTGCTTTTGCGAGCGGATGCCACTCCTGCGTCACGAGATCAACGATACGCTCAAACGCTGTATTGAACATCTCAGCACTAATGACCATGCCGACCGTCAAGAATAGAATTGCCCTCTCGACAGACGTCAACGGTAACAAAAAGGCGACTAGTAACACGATACCGCCAATGATGACATGAACTTTCATATGTCGTTCTTCTCGAATCGATTGGCGCAATCCGTTCATTGCATGTCGAAACGGTTGCCACCAACTATTCACAATGTGCCCCGGAATAACTCGAAGTGATGCAGGATTTCCTCCTGTCGCTTCGTCATAACTTCTTCGTCTGCTTTTTCAATATGATCGTAACCGAGTAAATGTAGGAACCCATGAACGGCAAGGAATCCGAGTTCTCGCTCGAAATGATTTCCATACTCTGCCGCTTGTTCGCGACACCGTTCAACCGAGATGATCAAGTCACCAAGAACGATTGGTTCATCTTCAAGTAATCCAAAGTCAATTTCATCTTCTCCAAGTTCTTCCATTGCAAAAGAGATGACGTCTGTTGCCTGATCTTTCCCACGCCATTCACGGTTGATTTCTTGAATCTCATCGTTTGAAACGAAGGTTACGGACAACTCACTATTCGAATCGACTTCTTCTTGTTCTGCTGTATAGATTAAAATCGATTCGACAAGTTGTTGTTGTTCTTCCGTTAGACGATTGTTTTCGTCTGTCATATAAATATTCATGTCGTTGCCTCTTTCTTTAATTCTGGATACTCGATTCGTTCATGGAACAAACCGGATAAGGTATGGCACGCACTCTCACCGACACGATAAATCTCACGCGTCGTGATATCACATTCCGCAAATTGATCATCCATCATCTTTTCACGAATGATTTTCGCGACCAAGTCCCGAATTCCTTCTTCCGAAGGAGCTTTCATCGAACGAACGGCCGCTTCAATCGAGTCAACGATCATGATAACTGCTGCTTCACGCGTTTGTGGTTTCGGTCCTGTATAACGGAATGTCTCTTCATCGACCTCACCTTGTTCTGCTGCCTTGACATAGAAGTACCGCAGTAGAGAGGTTCCGTGATGCTGACGACAAATATCGATGATGGCTGCAGGAAGTTTTGCGTCTTCAAGCAGTTCAACACCGTCCTCCGTATGTGCCAAGATGACTCGCGCTGACTCTTCGGGCTGAAGTCGATCATGCGGATTACGTCCATGCTGATTTTCAATGAAATAGAGCGGGCGTCGCGTTTTCCCTAAGTCATGATAATAAGCTCCGACTCGTGCAAGCAATCCATCTGCCCCGATTGCTTCGCAAGCCGTTTCCGCTAAATTTGCGACCATCATACTGTGATGATATGTTCCAGGTGCTTCGACCAATAGCTTTTTCAACAGTGGATGCGTTGGATTGAGCAGTTCAAGTAATCGTGTTGGTGCTAAAATACCGAATGTCATTTCAAGGAATGGTAATAACCCAATTGCAAGAACGGCACTCAAGATACCACTAGCAATCGCAAAGCCGATTAAAACCAGTGTTTCTCGCAGTTCAAACGTACCACTTCGTAACAGAACGAACGCTAAGAAAATCGCGATATTTGCTCCAGCAATCGAGATACTACTCATGAAAATACGACGTCGTGATAGACTAGACCGCAGGAAAAATGTTGCGACTAAACCACCGACTAATAAATAAATTGCAATATTAAAGCTGAAGTTTTGATTTGTACTATAGAAAAATGTTCCAGCAAGTGCAGTAAAGAGCGAACTCGATAATGCAATCCGTTCATTCAACAAATTTCGTAAAACAAGCGCAGCAAAAGCTGTCGGCGTGAGTAAGTAGAAAGCTGGATTGATGTCGTCCGCTAAAAAGGCAATACCATACATGACGAGTAATTGGAGACTGACGACGAGATAGACCAGTCCGAACAATCGAATCCGTCCCATCTGAGCGTAACGTAGTTTCGAACGATGAATGAACCCAAACAAAAAGGCAGTCATCAACGCACTTACAAGCATCGCTCCTAATAATGGCTTCAGCGACTGACGGTCAGAAATCAAGCCAACGAGTTGGAGCTGACGATAGGCATCTTGTGAAATGACCTCTCCCCGTTTAACGATCACTTCTCCTTCAGAAATAATGACTGGTTCGACTTTATCACTCGTCTGTTTGCGAAGCTGCTCCGTCTTTTCCGGATCATAAACGTAGTTCGTTACGATCAGTTGATCGGTCAACGCTTTGGCAACCGCTTTTAAAGAAAAGGACAACGGTGAACGTTCAATATCGGTTCTAGCGTTCTCACGTGCTTCAGCCACTTCACCACCGTCGGACGAGATGCGTTGACGCATTGCTTCTTCAATCGCTGTGATGACGACATCCCGTGTCGTATCACGGAGTGCTGTGGTTGATGACACGAGCAAACGTAACTCATCATCCTTTAAAAGAGTTGCCGCCTCCGTTCCGCGGAGACGCTGTTTGATTTTGCTAATCTCATCCGCTTTTTTTATACCAGATAAACTGGCAAAAAGTTGTTCCACTTTATCAATTTGCTGTGCTGCATACTCTTGCTTAATCGTATACTGACTCTCGATTGCAGCAATCGAATTTTCTTTGATTTGATTTGTCGCGGTCCGGTCTTCTATCGTTAAAGGTGACCGGATATCTTCTTCTGCAATTGAGAATGGTTCTGCGGACAAGGCTTCTGGTCGAACACTGACATACATCATCGTTGATACGACGAGATAGAATACTACTGTCAAAAGACCGACCCAGACCCCAACCTTGCGCATATCATCTCCCCCTTTTCCCTCTATTTCCGTAACGGCTTAGGTCAAATCTTGACTGTAAGCATCAACGATTTTTCGGACAAGTGGGTGACGCACGACATCAGCTGAACCAAAGTGTTCAAAATGAATCCCTTTGACATTTCCAAGCAGATGCAAAGCTTCCTGTAGACCAGATGTTTTTCCACGCGGGAGATCAACTTGTGTTAAATCGCCCGTAACGATCATCTTCGAATGGAATCCGAGACGCGTCAAGAACATCTTCATTTGTTCCCGTGTCGTGTTTTGTGCTTCATCAAGAATGACAAAGGCGTGTTCAAGCGTCCGCCCCCGCATATAAGCGAGTGGCGCAATTTCAATGACACCACGTTCGAGCAAGCGAGCCGTGTGCTCGACACCAAGTACGTCATGTAACGCATCGTACAAAGGACGTAGGTAGGGATCCACTTTTTCTTTTAAATCCCCAGGAAGAAATCCAAGATTTTCTCCTGCTTCTACGGCCGGCCGGGTCAAGACGAGTCGTTTAACGTGCCCTTCCTTCAGTGCTTTTGCTGCCATCACGACTGCGAGGTACGTTTTACCGGTTCCTGCCGGTCCAATACCGAATGTTAAATCACAGCGATCAATTCCTCGAACATAGCGCGCTTGACCAAGCGTCTTTGCACGAAGTGGTTTTCCTTTATGATTCGTATGAATGACCGTGTCGTAAAGTTCTAGAAGTTCATCTACCCGATCTTGACGAGCGAGTTGAATGGCACTCGTCGCGTCACGCTCTGTTAAAACAGCTCCACGATTAACAAGTTGTTTCAAGACACCAACGACTTGTCCTGCTAAGATCACAGACTGTTCCTGTTCGGATTGTGCCAACAGCTCATCTCCACGATGCGTAAGCTGAACTTCAAGTTCTGCTTCCATCGTACGTAAGACTGCGTCATTCGGACCGACAAATGCTTGAATCTGTTCTGAATTCGAAAATGCAAATGGGATTCTTTCATTGAATATCACGTTGTGAATGGCCTCCTAGTCATGGATAACAAGTTGTCATCGCTTCATATCTAATCTCTTCCACTTTAGCACTTCCGTCGAAAAGATGGAAAGAAAAACCCGTTTCCACCATTTAGGAAATAAAAAGAGTCGATCCTCTTGGTTTTTAGGATCGACTCACTGTACAATTATTAGCGTTTGCGCTTGGAAACAGGTGCTCCAAGAACTTCACTCCAAACGATGGCACGTCGCATTTCATCTTGGGAAATCGCCGTTGCTGACGCTGAACGACTAGACGATCCAATGGCACCATCTGCTACGCTATCTTTGATTTCACCAATCGTCGAAGAGGGCATTCCTTTTTTCGAATGTTTCTTTTGACGTTGATCGAGCTGCTTTTGTAAATCTGTTCTTTCATGAACCGGTCGAACTTTCGTCTGAGTCACTCCTGGTTGCTTCTTCGCAGGTGCTTTTTTTCGAACGACCGGCGGAGGTGTCGCTTCTTGTCGTACTGTATCCACCTGTTCGACCATTTGTTTCACGTATTCACCAAACTCCTTTGAAGGAGTCCGATTCGTCTGCTTCGGTTTTTTATCTGCTGCTTTTGAGATGACAGAGATGACACCGAATGCGATCATCAATCCGACCCATATGATATCCATACCGTCTCACCCTTTACTGCGAGTCATTTGATGATGATTGTCCACCGATCGCTTGGCGCATTTTCGTATCTGCCGTCACGTTCAAGTAGTTCGCATAATCCATGACACCAAAGTTACCATCACGCATTGCTTCCGCAATCGCAAGCGGTACTTCAGCTTCAGCAGCGACGACTTTCGCACGCATCTCTTCAACACGTGATTTCATCTCTTGTTCGCTTGCAATCGCCATCGCACGACGTTCTTCCGCTTTCGCTTGAGCAATGTTCTTATCTGCTTCTGCTTGGTCCGTTTGCAGAACCGCACCGATATTTTTACCGATATCGATGTCTGCAATATCAATCGAGAGAATCTCAAACGCTGTACCCGAATCGAGTCCTTTTGCAAGAACCGTCCGAGAGATCATCTCCGGGTTTTCAAGCACTTCTTTTTGGTCATTACACGAACCGATCGTTGAGATGACACCCTCACCAACACGCGCAATGACGGTTTCTTCCCCAGCACCACCGACGAGACGATCGATGTTCGCACGCACCGTAATCCGGGCTTTTGCCTTCACTTCAATCCCGTTCATCGCAACACCGGCAATGAATGGTGTTTCGATGACTTTCGGGTTAACTGACATCTGAACAGCTTCAAGCACATTACGACCAGCAAGATCAATCGCTGCTGCGCGTTCAAAACTCAGTTCGATATTCGCACGATGTGCTGCAATCAAGGCATTGACAACGCGGTCAACGTTACCACCGGCGAGGAAGTGACTTTCTAACTGGTTCGTATTCAAGTTCAGTCCCGCTTTTACTGCCTTAATCAACGGATTGACGATTTTAGATGGTGTAACTCGACGTAGTCGCATCCCGACTAATGTAAAAATCGATACACGTACGCCTGCTGCGAGCGAACTAATCCATAGTGGGATCGGAACGAGCGTGAAGAAGATGGCGAGGAAAATCAAAATTCCTCCAGATATGAGTAATACGGTCAATAGTTCAGGTGTCATGTGTGGGACTCCTCCTTCGTATGTTGGACTCTAACAATAACGCGTCCATGCGTCACTTCTTTAACGACGATTGTTTCCCCCGCTTGAATGAAGGTCCCTTCCGTTACGGCATCGATTCGGTTTCCATCGATTTCAATCGTTCCTGATGGACGCAGAGGCGTCAAACTGACTCCTTCTTGCCCTAACAGTTGTACTTTTTCTTGATGAGAAAGATACCCTTTCTCAGACGATGTCGAATCCGTCAAAATCAAACCTCTCCACAGTAGTGACTGATTTGATTTGATTCTACGATACGCCCAGAATCCGGCCGCAAGTGAGAGAAACACAGCAAGTCCGATCGCTAGACCGACTTGTCCAACGGTCGCTCCTGCCATGATCAAACTAGCAAGGACAGAACCGATTCCGAGGACTCCAAAGATTCCGAACCCCGTGACGAATATTTCGACCAGTAACATGAGGACCCCGATCATGAAGACCGCCAAAATCATCCCTAAGCTAAACGTCATGCGTACGTTCACCCCTTTTCATTCGTGTCAGAAGCTACTTCTTTTGCACTTTGATTCGTTACTATAATTATATACGCTTTCAAAACAAAAAGGTTTCATGACTATTCTGAATTCATGAAGAAACTTTAAAAGTGTGACAGGAACGACAAAAAAAGGTGCCCCAAGGGACACCTTTTCATGTATTAAGCGAGACGTTGTTTGACGAGTCGATTAATCAAAGCACCGTCTGCCTTGCCTTTAAGCTGTGGCATGACGACACCCATTACTTTCCCCATATCCGAAGGAGCAGAGGCACCCGTCTGCGCAATAGCTGCGTCGACGATTTCCTGTACTTCTTCCTCGGAAAGCTGTTTTGGCATATAAGCTTCGAGCACGACAATCTCTGCTTGAATTTTCTCGACGAGATCGTGACGACCAGCGCTTTCGAATTCTCGGAGGGAGTCGTTGCGCTGCTTCATTTCACGTGAAAGAATAGTTAATTCTTCCTCGTCCGTCAATTCTTGCTTACCGAGTTTGATCGTTTCATTTTGCAGCGATGATTTCACCATGCGAATCGTCGTAAGACGATCTTTTTCGCGAAGACGCATGGCATCTTTCATATCCGCTGTCAAACGCTCCTGAAGACTCATGAGGATACACCCTCTCTAACGTTAGAACTTCTTACGCTTACGCGCAGCCTCCGATTTAAGCTTACGTTTTACACTTGGCTTTTCGTAGTGTTTACGTTTACGAACTTCAGCAAGCGTACCATCTTTTGAAACACCACGTTTGAAGCGACGAAGTGCGTCTTCAAGTGATTCATTTTTACGTACACGAGTTTCCACTAGTTTTCCCTCCCTCCGATATTACCGACTAAAGGAAACGTGTCAGACACGTCATACAACATTATAGTAGGAATATACAATTTGGTCAACAGTTGATTCAAGCGACTTTTCTGTACCCTACGCTGTTCCTTTTTGTTCCTTTCTATCCTCTCATGGTTGCACCCTTTTGACAACAAAATCTAATCATTCCTGCATCAAAATTCAGAAACTTCTTTGTAAGCGTTATCATTATTTTTTAAAATGTTTTGTCAAAATGGGTGATGATGTGTCAAAATATAGACAATTATCAAAAAAAGGAGTGTGACATCACTTATGAAAGAAGCAAAGCGCATCATCTGGGGATTGATTCTCGGGGTGATCCTCGGAATCATTCTTGCAACCTTACCGGATAAGTCGATCTATGAGGGATTGAATAAATATGCTTTACAACCCATCGGGACGATTTTCCTAAACTTGATTAAGATGCTCGTCGTACCGATCGTCTTCTTCTCGATCACTCTTGGCGTCATGGGTCTTGGTAATCCAAAAGAGCTCGGTCGTGTCGGCGGAAAGGCAATCGGCTACTTCATGACGACGACGGCTGTCGCGATTGTCATTGCTCTCGGTTTGTCATTACTGATTAAACCGGGTACGTTCGGAACGTTTGCTACAAACAATCTGGAATATGATAGCGGGAACCTTCCTGACACAAGCTTGATCAATACAATTGTCGGTATGTTCCCGACGAACCCGATCACTTCGATGGCAGAAGGCAATATGTTGCAAATCATCGTCTTCAGTGTCTTTATCGGTTTTGGAATTACGTTCCTCGGTAAAAAGGTTTCGACGTTACGGACGTTCGTCGAACAAGGAAACGAATTGATGACGTACCTCATTACACTCGTCATGAAGATGGCACCACTTGGAGCATTTGCTTTGATTGCTTCAGCAGTTGGTTCACAAGGATTTGATTCGTTAAAAGCGATGGGACTTTACATGGGTGTCGTTATCTTATCCCTGTTCGTTCACTCCATATTGACGTACGGTTCGACTGTTTCACTGCTCGGAAAGATGAACCCCTTCTTCTTCTTTAAAAAGTTTGCACCCGTCATGCTGTTCGCTTTCTCGACGTCTTCGTCGAACGCAACGCTCCCTGTCGCGATGCAAACGGCTCAAAAAGAGTTGAAAGTACCACGCTCCGTGTCAAGTTTCGTCCAGCCACTCGGTGCGACGATCAATATGGATGGAACAGCAATCATGCAAGGGGTCGCGACCGTCTTCATCGCGCAAGTCTATGCTGTTGATTTAACACCAGGACAACTTGCAACTGTCGTCCTGACAGCCGTTCTTGCATCAGTCGGAACTGCCGGTGTACCAGGAGTCGGACTCGTCATGCTGACGATGGTTCTTCAATCGGTTAATCTACCGGTCGAAGGGATTGCTTTGATCATCGGTGTCGATCGTCTTCTTGATATGATGCGGACGGCAGTCAACATCACAGGTGATGCAGCATGTGCCGTCATCGTCTCGAAATCAGAAGAAGGTAATATTAAAGAAGAAGAGGAAACGGATGAGCGTTACGCTTAATTCGCGTTTCTCGCCTAACGAAAAGGACGTTCCGCCAATCGGCAGAACGTCCTTTTTTCGATACGTTCAGTTATTTCGCTAAGACGAACGAGCTGAGTCCCTCAACACGAACCGTACCTGAAACAGTGCGGATCGCTTTTGTTCCTGCTTGTTTACCATCTACGAGAAGCTTCCATTTTCCTTTCGGTAGCTTCATGTCAACTACTGTTCGATTTGCATTGTGAATGACATATAAATCGTTCTTCTGTTGTGGCGCGTCGTCATCTAGTCGATACGCAACGACTTGTGCCGGCGCTGCTTCAAACGTCAAGTAACGACGGATATCTTTCGCTGTTGCTAAATGAAGCCCTGGATTCTTCTTACGTAATGCAATTAATCCCGTCATATAATCGACGTCTTGTTGACGATCCATCTTCCGTTTCCAATCGAGCTGGTTGACAGAGTTCGGTGATTTATATGAGTTATGATCGCCGCCTTTTGTCCGCATGAAGTCCTGACCTGCATGGATGAACGTCGTCCCTTGTGACGTCAGCAAAATACTTGAAGCTAGACGGTGCATCTTCGTCTTCGTTGCATCATTATCCTGCGGATTCGTCAGGTTCAACTTATCCCATAACGTATGGTTGTCGTGTGCTTCAACGTAAGTGATGGCTTGATCCGGTTCTTGCGTAAATCCTTGGATGTCTTTATCGTAAGCAATCTCACCAACGATGCCGCGTTTAATCCGTTTTTCAAGACCATTCGCTCCATTAATGAAACCAGCATCTGAATCGACGAAGACACTACCTTTGAGTGCATCGCGCAAGTTGTCGTTGAAATGACCGATTCCTGGCATTTGCTTCGTGTTCGTCTGATTCGCCTTGTCAGTTTCCGGAAGTGGCGTACCAAGGCTCCATCCTTCTCCGAATACAAGAATCGACGGATCAATGCGTTTTGTCGCTTGTTTGACGGCATTCATCGTCTTGACGTCGTGAATTCCCATCAAGTCAAAGCGGAAGCCGTCCCAGTGGTATTCTTTCGCCCAGTATGAAACGGAGTCCACGATCAGTTTGTGCATCATTTGACGCTCAGAAGCTGTATCGTTTCCGACACCAGTTCCGTTCGCTAAATCGCCGCCTTCCGTATAGCGGTAATAATAACCCGGTACGATTTTATCAAGATTTGATGCCTTGGCGTCAAACATGTGGTTGTAGACGACGTCCATGACGGCACGAAGTCCATTGTCATGGAGTCCTTGAATCATCTGCTTCATTTCTGTAATCCGGACTTTCGGATCATATGGATTTGTCGCGTACGATCCTTCTGGAGCGTTATAGTTCTTCGGATCGTAACCCCAGTTGTAGCTCTTAAGTGGATTCGTCTCATCGACGGACGCTGTGTTGAAGTCGTAGACTGGGATAAACTGAACATGCGTAATACCAAGTTCCTTTAAATGATCTAGTCCTGTCTTCGTTTTCGTTTTCTTGCCGTCCTTCGTCAAACGAGTACCTGATTCAATGACACCAAGATACTTCCCTTTTTGTCTGATGCCGGAATCGTAACCGGAGTTCTTCACATCAAACATTGATAAATCACGGACGTGGGATTCATAGATGATCGCGTCTGTTGCATGACGAAGTGGTATTTTTCCATTCGTCCAACGTTTTGGATTCGTCTCACGTAAGTCGACGACGACACCTTGATCTCCGTTAACAGCAACTGCAGTCGCATACGGATCAACGGCACGTGTCGATTCTTTTGCGTGTTTGACTTCGTATGTGTAACCGACACCGTCAAGGTCGCCCTTGACCGTCACTTGATACACACCACGATCCGTCCGTTTCATCTGAATTTCTCGAGTAATATCTTTTGTCGTAGCTGCTTGTTGTTTTGGTAAACGATATAGTTCAAGTTCAACAGCTTGCGCTGTCGGTGCCCAGACCTTGAATGTCGTCTTCGATTTCTGATAATCGACGCCAAGCTTGCCATCGTAGGCATATTTTTGGTCAAACGCTTTCGAACGCAGTACCTTCCCTGCTTCAAGAACTGCTTCTCCAAAAGCAGGATGCGTCACGCGGACGACTTTTGCTAGATCAATATCAGAAGCGACTTCGACTTTCGCCGTCTTGGCATCGATCGTTGTGACGACTGGATTCGTTAGACCTTCAAAGGTAAATGCCTTTAAATCTTCTTCTGTCATCGGTGTATTCGTTTTTAACGTCACCGTCCGGAAATCATCTGCTAAAAAGCTCGTAATTTTCGGTGTCCGATCGATTTCTGGTTTACTGTAGTACACTGTCTGGTCACCTTCGATCAACCAGATGTCTTTCGCACCTGCATAGAAGAAACGATCGGCTCCATCTTTTTCCGACCATCCCTCAAGATGAGGAATGACGCCTGCAAGACGTGCTTTCGTTGGGTTATCAAGCGTTACCTTGGCAACGGCACCGAATTCATCCTGCTGATCGAATTCGAATCGTTTGCCATCTTGCGCTTCCGGCCAAGACCAGACGCCGTATTTGTCATAATCATTGTCATATCGATAATAGTGGATGTTCGTGTCGATTTTTTCAACATCTGCTCCATTGCTTGGATTGACCGTTGAGATGTCCTTACTTCCCGACTCGATCCAAATTTCGGCAACACCATTTTTAATCATGTCTTTCGTGATGAAGCGATCATTCTCAGATCCTCCATCCTTGTTCCAGTTATCATCTCGCACGATGAAGCCGACTTTTTCCGGCTGATCAACTGGAAATTCATAAGCTGCGACTTTGCCGTAAGCATCCTCGCCATTAAAGGCATGTGCTTTATTCGGAAAATAATCCGGGCCATTTGCCCATAACCACAGGTTCCAATCCTTCGTGGCATTCGAGTCTTCCTTGTAGTGAATGATGACCAATGTAGACTTTCCTTTTTCCAGTGCTTGACCGGATAAAGACAGTCCACTAAATATTAGTGCAAACGTTAGCGCAACGATACAAACGAGTCTTATGCGTTTCATACGATAGCCATCTCCTTTGTTATGTAATCGTTTTCATTCTGCATCCGTTTACAAGTCCTGTCAAAGCCTATTTGATGATTCAAAAGGAAAATAAGACTTTTGAACCAAAGTGATTCGGTTGGATGGAACACGACAAAAAAGAACTATCCGTGTGGTAGACAGTTCTTTTTTGTCGATTTTAAGAAGACGCGAGGATGGCGTGAAGTGTAGCTTTCATTTGTCGCATGGATTCATCCGATGCAAAGAAGTACCATACCCCATCGTTTGCGATGTAGCCTTCTCCGTCTAACTTTAATGGTTTCAGCTGTTTGAATCCCGGCTGATTTTCTTGAGCAAGTTGTGCCGCCACTTCAAAACCGATGTTCGTCGCGAAATTATGCTTCATGACATTCGTGATTTCTTCCATTTTGGTCAGTAAACGAGGTCCCGCCAGTTTAGCACCGACGGCTTCTAAAACTTGACGTTGTCGAATCTGTCTGCCCATATCGCCGAGTGGATCCTGTTTTCGCATACGTGCGTAACCACTCGCTTCTAGACCGGTCAAATGAATTTTGCCTTTCTCATACTCCTTTTGTAGACGGCGGTCGTTCCAGCTGAAGGCGGATGGATTATCCACTGTGACACCGCCAACAGCATCAACCAATTCAATCAAACCATCCATATTAATCTTAGCGTAATATGGAATATCGACATCAAACGTCTGTTCCACCGTTTCGACCGTCTCCTTCACTCCACCATAGGCATACGTATGATTGATCTTCGTCTTTTCACCCGTCGGTATTGTGACTTGCATGTCGCGTGGAATGGACAACGAAGTCGCTTGCTTCGTTTTCGGATTAAACGAGAGTAGCATGATCGCATCTGCCCGTCCCTTATCATTCTTACGCTCATCCACACCGATCAATAGGACATTGACTGGCTTCATCGATGCGAGCGGCTTTGCTTGTTTTCCATCCAACGGCTGTAAAAAGGAATGTGCCGTTTGTTGGATTTTTAAAAATGCCAGTCCCGTCGAAGCGCTAGCAACCAGGACGACCACGAGCAGAAGCGCACTGATGACGCGCCAGATGATCGGAGGTCTTCGTTTATCGATGCGTGATTTCATACTCTGTTCTCCTTCACAATTTGTCCTCGTACGTCTTCATCAAACCAGCAATGTTCGAGTTGTGCAGAAACAGCACCGAATCGATTTGCTTTTGTTTGGCGAATCGGGAAACGTCAAATGATTTTGGAACGTATCGGATGTCCACGACTTCTAAGTTGGCACTTTTCGCAAGCAACGGTAACACAGGATTCGCAAACGAATCCTTTAAGACCAAGATCGTCGGACGATTTTGATTCGCCGCTGATTTCATTGACATGATACCGTGATTTCCACGAAGGAATACCTCGTACCGATCGACGTAATCACCTTCTTGTTTGACGAATGATTCATCGATGACAGGACGTCCACATTTCCCTTCATAACAAACATCAATGCCGTTGAAGAACGCAGGATCATAGTAATCCAGACGATCACCTGACGCCGCATAGGAGAGCGTCGTTTTTCGAGCTAAAGATCCGTAGTAGGCATGTTGATCCTCTTTCCGCCACTTCGTCTCAGGTAACGCTGTTGACAGCCCTATCCCTTTTGTGATGACTCGGTAGGCTTCTGTTGCACCATCGATGTTCCAGTGATGATCCGTCTTGAAGTAGTCATTTAACTTCAGTTCCTGCAAAGAAAGATTGGTCATCCCCGCTGCTTTAAAGTCTCGTACCATTCCTTCATAACGTACACTCGCATTGGAAGCGACATAAGACGGAATTAGTTTGTCCCGTTCCGCGATGACGGTTTTAGACGGTGCTAATGCCATATAGACCGGACGATCGACTTCTTCAACGAATTGTTTGAAGGCTAGCGGAATTTTTACGTTTCCTGATGCACTCGGTTCAATCATATAATCGTTTTTTGCCGTATAAATGCCATTGCGAAACGGCTGTCGAAAAACATCTTTTGATAAAAGTGCCTGTATCTCGACGAACGTTCCTCGCAACAGTAACTGATCCGTGAAATAGGTCTCCATCTTGAGCATATCTTTCCCTGTGGCAATTCCTTCGACGGTCGGATCGACAGATTGGGCAAGTGTCCGGTTCTCAAGCTGGGACCGGACACGGTCTTCCCGGACAATCGTTCCGAGTCCGATCGCCAGTAACACAACAATGAAACTGATAATCGTCATCCACATCATGATTCGTTCGAAAGAAGGTTTTTTATTCGTATGCTGTTGCGTTTTCATCAATGGCTGTTCCATGGATAGACCTCCTTTTTAGAACCGGAAATAGATGAACGGATTAAACGTACTCGCAACGAGTGCCGATGTCGCAAGGAACAACATCAACATGGCGTACCCATACTGCATCGTCGTTCCGACTTTCCCGAGAGAGACGACGACACGTTCTCCGAGATATTTCGGAATCGGCGTCGCCGCGATACACGCGACAAACAACAGGACACCATTTTGAACGAGTTGGTAACTCGCCCGATCATCCCATAGCACATCGGGTACAAACATCGCTTGAATATACGTAACGGCTTCCGGGAACGTCTCTGAACGGAAGAATACCCAACCGACGAGCACGAGGACTAGCGTCCAGATTGTCGAGACGACTGGCATGCGCTCCAGCCATTTCCCGAGAAATGCTTTCTCAAGCATGATCCAAATTCCGTAATATGCACCCCAGGCGACGAATGTCCAACTCGCACCATGCCAAAGGCCTGTCAACATCCAGACGATCGCCAAATTTCGATATTGCCGCCACGGCGAAACGCGATTCCCTCCTAGCGGAATATAGACATAGTCGCGGAACCAAGAGCCGAGTGAGATATGCCAACGACGCCAAAATTCTGACACGGATTTTGAAATATACGGGTAGTTGAAGTTCTCTAGGAAATGGAATCCGAACATCAGTGCTAATCCGATCGCCATATCGCTATATCCAGAGAAATCAAAATAGATTTGTAAGGCATAAGCAATGATTCCAATCCATGCTAGTCCCATCGAAAGGTCTTTCATATTAAAGACAGCGTCTGCGACTTGACCACATCCGTTCGCAAGAATCAATTTTTTCGATAGTCCGATCGTAAAGCGACGAACACCCCGCGCAAAATCCGATACCGTCTCTTGACGCGATTCGATCTGACTTGCAATCGTGTTGTAGCGGACGATCGGACCTGCGACAAGTTGCGGGAAAAACGCTATATAAAGGGCAAGGTCGAGCGGATTCTTTTGCACCGCTTCCTTCCCTTTATAAATATCGATGACGTAACTCATCGCATGAAATGTATAAAAGGAAATCCCGAGCGGTAAGACGACTTCCGGAACGAACCAACTCAGTCCAAATGATTCATTAATGGAGCGGACGAAAAATCCGCTGTACTTAAACCAGCCGAGCAATCCGAGATTGACGGCGATCATGCTGAACATGATCCACTTCACTCCGACACGTTGCCGGTAAAAATCAACGAATAGGGCAAAGAAGTAATTGATTACGACGCTGAGTAGCATCAATAAGGCGAAGCGCGGCTCCCCGAACGCATAAAAGAACAGGCTGGCAACTAACAGCCAGCCGTTACGAAATGTCCGAGGTAACACGTAGTACACGAGCAGTACTGCCGGCAAGAACAAAAATAAAAAAATCGTCGAACTAAACAGCATAGGTTGCTTCCTCCTCTGCCTTGACGTATTGCGCAATCGCGAGTTCTCGGAGATGGACCCGGAAGTTCCCTTCGTTTAAGAACTTCCAGGCAATTTTGAAATAAGCTGCTCCTGGCACACGCTCCATCTCGAGCTGTACGACCGTCTCATTCGTCAACGTCAGTTGCTCAGTCTCAGAAACCATCCGCTTCTTCTGCCCATACTGCATCTTGAATACTTGAACGACACATGGTTCTGCCACCTCAAAACGGCATGTCACTTGAATGATGTCACCTGTCAGCTCAGCATCTTTTCGATACAGTTTTGAAGGCGGATGTTGAAATCCTTGATCGAACAACTGTAGATACAGTTTGTCAGTCGCTATCGCATCTTGAAAATCAAAGCACACACCCAGCGCTGCATCTTCGAGCAAAATCTTTTCCTGAGTACCGAACGGAAAAAACTGATAGCTCGCGACGGTCAGCTCCTTATTCATACCGGTACCTCACTCATAATCGCATCGACGATTCGTTCCGCTGCCTGTCCATCTCCATACGGGTTCGCGGCTTTCGCCATCGATTGATAGAAGACTTCGTCCGTCAATAATTGATGGCTCATCGCATAGATGCGCTCTGGATTCGTACCGACTAGTTTCAAGGTTCCTGCTTCGACACCTTCAGGTCGTTCCGTCGTCTCCCGTAAGACAAGAACGGGAACGCCGAGTGAAGGTGCTTCTTCTTGAATCCCACCTGAATCTGTCAGGATGAAGGAAGCGCGCGCTGCAAGGTTATGGAAATCAAAGACATCGAGCGGTTCAATCAACTGAATCCGCGGATGATGTTCCAAGCGAGCTGCCGCTTCTAGCACGACCGGATTCGGATGGACCGGATAAACGATTTCAATTTCCGGATGATCATTTGCTAACCGTTCAATCGCATCAAAAATCGTTGCCAGTTGTAAATGATTCTCACGGCGGTGAACCGTCAGTAAAACGAGTTTTCGCCCGGACTTCTCAAGTCGCGTCAGCACAGGATGCGTGTAGCTTGCAGAAACGGTTGTCTTGAGTGCATCAATGACCGTATTGCCGGTTACGATGATTGGTGCCTGTTTGTTCTCAGCACGTAAGTTCATCGCCGCCTGTTCGGTTGGTGCAAAATGATAATCCGCCAACACACCTGTCAATTGACGGTTCATCTCTTCCGGAAACGGTGCATATTTTTCATATGTCCGCAATCCGGCTTCGACATGACCGACTGGAATTTGTTGATAGAACGCCGCTAAGGAGGCAGCGAACGTCGTCGTCGTATCCCCATGGACAAGGACGAGATCCGGCTTTTCCTTTTCGAGGACACGGCGCATTGCGTTTAGGATACGCGCTGTCATCTCTTCTAACGTTTGACGCGGACGCATCAAATCCAAGTCATGGTCCGGAGTGATTTGGAACAACTCGAGTACTTGATCGAGCATTTCCCGGTGTTGCGCCGTTACGACGACGATTGGTTCGACATCTGGACGGTTTTCAAGTGCTTTTACGACAGGTGCCATCTTAATGGCTTCAGGTCGTGTTCCGAATACGAGCATGACACGTTTCATCTACTTCATCCCCTATCTCATTTCATGATGATCGTTCAATCGTCTCGCCTCTCATCTGCTGCTCGATGTCACCGATTCGACCGGTTCGCTTTTTCGCAACATAGTGAGTGGCTTGCTTTTTGGATAACTGTTTATACCAATATAAATATTTATTGTATTCTGCGAGCGTTTCGTTCGTTGGACCAAATAAGCGCACTTCACCGTACTCCAGCCAAAGAATCTTCGTACAAAAGCTTTTGACTTGATTCAAGGAATGGCTGACAAAAAAAATCGTTTTTCCTTGATCCCGGAATTCGCGCATCTTATCGAGACACTTCTCAGTGAACGTTTGATCGCCGACAGATAAGGCTTCATCGATGATCAGAATATCCGGATTAATATTGATCGAGATGGCAAAGCCGAGACGTGCCCGCATCCCACTCGAATAGGTTTTGACTGGCTGATCGATGAACTCTCCGATATCCGCGAACTCTAGAATTTCCGGTGTGATCTCCTCGATTTGCCGTTTAGTCAGTCCCATCATCAACCCTTTGAGTTCGATGTTGTCGCGACCCGTCAGTTGACTGTTCAATCCACTCGAGATAGCAATCAGTGCTGATTTCCCTCCTAGGGTGACACGTCCATATGTTGGCGGTGTAACGTTAGCGAGTAAATGGGATAACGTTGATTTCCCACTACCGTTGATCCCTACAACACCAACGATTTCACCCTCTTCAACAGAAAAAGAGACGTTTTTGAGCGCATAAAAGGATTTCCCGTTCACTTTTCCAAACAGCACTTCCTTTAATTTATCGATTGGACGCTCATAGAGCATGTACCGTTTTGATACGTTCTCAAACACGACGTGACTCATCGTTTTTCCTCCTATACATAATCAATGAAGTAGCGTCGGAAACGAATATGGACCGCTGCTCCGACGAGCAGGATACCAAGTGTCACACTCCAAAAATAAGCACCATACCAGATGTGATCCATCAAGTAACCGGTTCCGATCAAGGCAGAGCGGTATCCCTCAATCAAATAGACGAGTGGATTCAACATCAATAGCATCTTGAACAGTGAATGTTCTGGTGGAATCCACATGATTGGCGTTAAATACATCAGCATCCGAATTGCCGATGTCACCATGTTCTGGACGTCTCGAATCATCGTGGCAAGAGCCGATAATAATAACGAGACGGCATAGAGAAAGATGACGCCGGCTGGAACGATGTAAAACAACTCGAGCGTATGCCAACCCGGGAAGTATCCGAAAGCACTTCCTAAAACGATCGTTAGGACAATCATCGCAAGGTGTCGGTAAAATTGCGCCAAAATGACATATGCCGGAATCGTACTCAGCGGAAAATGCATCTTCGAGACGAGCGCGACCCGACCATAGATCGACCGAGAGCCACTTGGAATCGTACTTCCGATAAAGAACCAAGCAATCAATCCACTGACGAGCCAAAAGACGAACGGAATCCCGTCAACCGGATGTCCACCACGAATTCCGAAGCCAAATACGACCCAGTAAACACCGATTTGGAGAAGTGGCGTCATGATTTCCCAAAACCAACCAAGGTATTGCATGCTGTATTGGCTCTTTGTTTCATAAAGCGAGAGCCGAAAGATCAGATACAGATGATCTTTCAACTCTCCTCCAATCGTTCGTAACGCGTTCATATCGCTTTCGCATCCACTTCCGTCACGCGGTGTGTATGCAAGTTACCAAAGTTGAGGACCTTGACCGCATCTAGTTTACCGACAATTCCTTTTGTATCGAATAATAACGGTGTGCGCATATAATTCGCGAGACGACGAGAATCGAACTGTTTGAACTCATCATGATCGACTAAGACGAGCGCTAAATCGGCGCCTTGGATCGCTTCGATTTCATCGACGAGTTCAAAGCGTGTTGAAATTGATCGTTCGACGTGTGGGTCGCAGACAGCGACGTCGAGTCCGCGATCGAGCAACTGTTCGATGACTTCAACAGCTGGACTCTCGCGCATGTCGTCGACGTTTCCTTTATACGTCACACCGAAGACGGCGATTTTCGGACGGACACGCGAACCGACGAGACGTGCTGCTTGTTCAGCAACGAACTGCGGCATCTGCACGTTCGTTTGACGTGCTGTATGAATGATGCGTGCAAGAGATGGTGCTTTTGCGACGATGAAGTAGGGATCAACTGCGAGACAGTGCCCCCCCACACCTGGTCCCGGATGATGCAAGTTCACTCGTGGGTGCATGTTCGCCATCTCAATGACATCTAGGACATTGATTTCAAGCTGATGACACACTTGCGTTAATTCATTCGCTAATGCGATGTTGACATCACGGAACGTATTTTCCATCAACTTCGACATTTCGGCTGTTTTTGCGTCTGTCCGCACGATTTCACCTTGAACAAACGTTTCGTAGACGGCAGCACCTGCCTCTGCACACGCTGGCGTTAATCCACCAACGATCCGGTTGTTATGAATAAGTTCATGTAAGATTTGTCCTGGCAAGACACGTTCAGGGCAATGGACAACATAAATGTCCTCACCAATCGTAAATCCTGCTGCTTCAATCAAGGGACGAACATGATCATCCATTGTCCGAGGGGCAATCGTCGATTCAACGATGACGACATTTCCTTTTTCAAGGAATGGCAACATATTGTTAACGGCAGAAATGACATATTTCAAATCGCATGATTTATACGTATCGTTTAAATTTGGTGTTGGAACGGCGATTAAGAAGACATCTGCTCGTTCCGGCGTGAGTGTCGCCCGGAATTTTCCGCTTGCGACGACTCGTTTGATGACATCCTCGAGTCCTGGTTCTTCAATGTGAATCGTTCCTGTGTTGAGAAGATTGACGATTTGAGGATCGATGTCGACACCTACGACTTCCGTGCCGTGATCCGCGAACATCGCAGAAGAAGGTAATCCAATATATCCTAGTCCGATTGTACAAAGTTTCATTTTGTCATTCCTCCATCGAGTTAGTCATACTAGCCAACGAACAGTCTGTGGCTTGGCTGTATCTAGACCATAACGACATTTCCTTTGCATTCCAATGGTTCTAACCATCTCTTAAACCATTCTTCACAGAGCTTACATTTCCAGTGTTTTCTATTGTTTTTGTAAATCTTATGAAGCTTTCACGAATCCTTCATGTCTATTTCGCTAAAACAAAACGACTCGTCAGGAATCCACCTTTATTGCACGTGGATTTCCCTTCGAGTCGTTGACTATTTTTCTTAATTTGCCCTAGATCCCATTAAAATCGAGTCATATACTGCTAGAAGTCGTCCCTTTTCTTGCTCCCAGTTGTATTGTCTCCTTGCTACGCTTGCTCGCTCTTGCATCGCCCGTCGCAAGTTCTCATCCTTCACGAGACGATTGACCGCTGCAGCAATGCTCTGTGGAGATTCAACATCAACGATTAATCCAATCCCTTCAGTTTCGACGACATGACGGATTTCCGGTAAATCAGCTGCGATGACAGGAATCAACGCCGCCATGTATTCGAATAGTTTATTCGAAGAAGCGGAATAATGATTGAAGCAGATGTTCTGAAGGACTTGAAAGCCGACCGTCGCTGCTGCCGTATAACTTGGTAATTCGGCAAGTGGAACCTTATCAATGAAGCGGATGCGAGATTTTTCCGATGATTGCGTAGCCAGTTGCATCAGCTTTCCTTTTAACTTTCCATCTCCAACGAAAATAAGTGTTCCTCGATCGATGAACGGCATTGCTTCAATGAGTCGCTCCAGTCCACGTCCTTCTTGGATCCCGCCTTGATACAACAAAATCGGCTCGTCTGGTGCGAGCGCTAACTCTTCGTGTAACGGTCGCGGTTGCGGAACAATCGGTTCGTAAAATGGATAATTGTGCAAGACGGATGGTCGGGTTCCATATAATTTTTGATGATAATCTGCACGCGTATCATTTTCAACGATGGTCTGATCGACGAATCGAAGCAACCAGCGTTCTAATTTCCCTTGCATGCTACCATAGCCTGTCCGATCGGTCTGGACTTCATGCGAGTCATAGACGATTTGTGCACCACGCGCCGCTCCAATCGCTTGTGGTAACGTATTGACATCGTTCGCATGCATGACATCATACTCATGCTTCCGCGCAGCACGCGTCATGCGTAGAATCCCGAAACTATTGTACAAGGCGTAACGGACAAAACGACTTCGCATCAACAAAAAGAGTACGAGTCCGATTGGAATCAACCAAGGTGCGAGAAGTGCGCCGAGCAATCCGACAGCAAGCGTCAGCTTCTTTTGTTTTCGAAAGAATGGAAGCCACTTCGCAAACGGTGGCGTCCGATCGATTCGAATGACGCGAAATCCAGATACCAGATACTCGATTCCGGGTAACGTTCCGTCATTTAAGCAATATAGATCAACACGATGTCCTACTTCGACGAGAGCCGTACATTCTCGCAATACCCGCGCATCGTTCGTAAACGTGTTCCAGACGAACATTCCGATTCGTTTCATTCTGCCACCTCCACTTGTGCTCGTGTTTGTCGGATTGCCGCAAAGAGACGCTGTTCATTTCGTTCCCAGTCAAAGTGTTCTTGAACGTAAGCCACTCCGGCTTTTCCCATCGCTGCGCGTTTTTCTGGATTTCGCGACAACTCGAGAATATGATCGACGATCTCCTGTTTTTTACGCTTTACTGAGACGTAACCAGCTCCAGCCTCCTCGATAACATACGCAGCATGTCCCGATACCGCTCCAACGATCGCACATCCCATTGCCATATAATCAATGATCTTTCCAGGTGTGACCGTATCGAATGCTGTACTCTCAACAAGTGTCGCAAACGCAATGTCACTCTTTGCAAGTTGTTTTAATGCATCCCAGCGCGGCATCGCATCAAGGAATTCGATATTTGTCAATCCACGCTCCTTGACCAGCTTCTCAAACGTCTGCTTGTGGTAACCGTAACCAACGACTTGAAAACAGATATTTTGTTCCTTTTGAAGTGATTCTGCAACGTCAAGCAACAAGAAGACATCTTGAGCGAGACCGATGTTCCCTGTATAGACGACGCGGACTTGGTCTGATACTTTACGACGTTTGATCAACCATTCATTCTCCTCGATCGAGTTCGGGATGTAATGAATTTTTTCAGGAGCAATGCCCCGTCCTTCGATATATGATCGAAATCCTTCACTATTGATGACCAATTGATCAGCTTGCCGATACATCCACTTTTCAAGCCAGTAGAGTGGCGTGAGTAATAAACGCGATTTCGTGATTCCAACACCAATCAGTGACTCCGGCCATAAATCACGTACATCTAGAATCAAGGGAGCCCGTTTGACGTGTTTTGCGACAACACCAACGAGTCCCATGAAGATCGACGGAGTCGTCGCATAGATATAAGCGTACGTATTCGAATCATGACGTACTTCTTGGACAGCGAGTACGAACTGTTCAACGAATAAACGTAGACGTCGCCAGAGGTTCGTCGTCGCTCGAACATCTCGCGGCTGGATTCGTGTCACGTGTGCTGTATCAAGACTCGGTTCATCCCAAAACATCGAGTCTGTGTAAAGTTCTGCCGTTGGATAAAGTGGTTCTGATGTCAGAACGTGGACATCACTACCTGCCTGCTCGATCCGTTTAAAGATGTTTTTCATCCGGTTCGCAGCACTGCCGATTTCCGGATAGAAATTTTGACAAATCATAAGAACATTCATCGACGACTCCGGCGTTGTTTGAGTTGGCCCCTGAACTTCCAGTAGCGAACGACGAGTTTTCCGAGTTTTGACCGCGCGAGAGACCGGTATTTTAATTTCCATGATGCATTCGCCTCCAGCAATTCTAGATTTGATACTAGTGACCCTTCGAACCGATCGAGCAATACCGTATATTGTTCTTCGAGTACTTTATACTGCTCCAGTTGATTCTGGAGTTGCTGTTCACGTAGGAGGAGTTCTGCTTGCACGTCTTCGAGTTGATTTGTCTGCTCCTCTAGACTGCGAACTTTCTGCTCCTGATGCTGTTGCTTACGTTTTAAGTCAATGATAGTTGCAAGATGTAGTCGTTCCACTTCTTCAAACGCCTTCTCCAACCAGTCGACTTCCGATGGTTGAATCGATCGACCGGACTTTTGCTCTCTATAGACTTGAATCGTAATGCCGAGCCATTTATCGATTCTCTCTACCGTCTCGACTTTGCCAAACGGCGTCAATTGCTCAAGTAAACGATTTAAATAATAAGTTCGTTTATGGTCGGCATAGTCATTAACTCCAAACGGAACTGTAATGACAAGTCGTCCTTCTGGTGCGATAAAGGAGACGGCGCGTGCAATGAAGCGTTCCGGTTCTCCAATATGTTCCAGTACTTCTGTCATCAAAACCGTATCAAATTGAATATCAGATGCAAAAGCCATGATATTTGCTTCGTTAAACTCGATCTTTTCTTGTACGGACGCTGGTTCCTCGAGTAACGCTTGCTTTGCTTCAATAATTGCCTCCGGTAACACATCGATTCCAACGACATGTTTTCCTTCTCGTCCAAGTAAAATCGGAACGATTCCTCCTGAACAACCAATATCTAAAATGTTCTCCCCCTTAGCTTGGCGAACAACCCAGTGCACACGTGCACGTACTCTTTTACCAAAAGCGCCACCTAACTGATCATAATAGGCAGCTCGGATTTCGTCTTTTGGTCGTGCTGTTTTGATTGATGCCATCATTTCTGCACCTCCTCGAGTAATAAATGTTGAAGACGATCCGTCTTTTGTTGATCCGCAAGGTCCATGAATTGGCGAATCAACGGATTCGTTATCGTAATCGGTTCATAGAAGCCGATGATCGTGCGCAACAAGGCAACACTCGGTGCAAAATCCTTATCACTGCAGTAGCGCAACTTGACGAGATACCAATACTCAAAGAAGTGCTCGAATCGTGTGTCCTTGTATTCTTCCAGTACACCGTATCGAGCGAATTTTTCCGCACGTGCCCGTTCCCGGACGACACTTCGTTCGAAGAATTTCACCGTCAATGCATTGACTGTCGAACCCGCCACTGCCGCATAATAATAATGAATGACTCGATTGACGAGTAAGACACGCTTTGCACGTAACATCAACTCTTGGAAGAATAGCGAGTCCTGACCGACCGCACCGACGACTTGCTCCAATTGATGTTCAAGGAGAAACGTACGACGTACGACGAGTGCTTGAATGCTCTGGACAGCAAAGCGATGTTTCATCAAGAAAGCTTTCGGATCTTCACACGTCACGCGCCCTTGTTTGCGGATCGTTGGAAGAGCGATGATACTCGTCTTCTCAGCGAGTTTTTTCATATGTCCGACAGCAAAATCGAGTGTTGGATCTTCTTCTAGTTCTTGAAGCAACAAGGCATAACGATCACTAAGCACCTCGTTATCTGGATCAAGGAACGTCACATATTCAGCTCGTGCCATTTCCACCCCTTTATTACGCGGACGTGAAGCGCTTCCGCTTCCTCCAATCTCAAAAAAATAGGTTCTGACGTTCTCATGTCGTCGGGCAAGACGTTCCACGGCTTGTCGCGTCGCTAGATCCGTTGATCCATCATCTACGAGTAGAATCTCAGATTCTATAAATCGATCCATTCGTTTCAAACTTGCAAAACATTTATACGTGAGGTGTTTACCGTTATTGTAGATCGGTACGACGACTGACAATTGTGGCGATTGATCAGTCGGAACTACCGCTTGCTCATTCCATTCAAGCGTATCGAGTAGTAGCGTCTTCCCACTTAGTTCGTCTGCTTGGAACATATCAAACGCAATATCTGCCCGCCAGACGATCGTACCGTTTCGACTTCCGCTTTCTTCGTATAGTTGATATGGATGTTGACTCCCTTTTCGGACGATGCTCGCATCGCTATATTTAAAGCCATTGACGAGATCCTCCAAATAATACTCCCCGTATGATTCCTGTTCATCCATCCAAGCGACAAGATCGGCTTGATTGTAAAGTTGATCCGTCAACGCATCCGCTGAGATGATTTCGTCTGGTGTAATACTTTGACCTTCAATCGTCTGGCGAATTCCTTCTCCGTCTCTAGCAATGACAACAAGCAAACGACGTTTCTGTATCTCAGGTACTTGTCCAATCAAGGCTAAAATCTGATCCATCCGTTCAAAGACCGTGTGATTGGTCATGACAGCGCGAAGTCCTTCTGCCCTTAACCGTTCGATGTCTTCTTGTGATGTTCTTTCTAAAATTGCTGTTGCTTCCTGTGCATCGTGGACCGTAAAGATGTTCGGAAACTCATTATTGACTGCGATGCTATAATTCGACAGGATCAAATTTCCAAGTGCTTGCGATTCATAGACGCGACGAGCACACATCGTTTTACTGTATTTGATACTGTTCAGATTCAAGACCCAGTCATAACATTTACTGACTTGTTGTAAAGCATCATAAGGAATCGCTGGTGCAACCCGTGATTGATAACGTTCTGGAAATTGATACGCCAGTAAGTCGAGATGATAATTCCGATCCACGATATCGAGTTTGTGTGACGATTGCATCACACCATCAAACAGCATCTCCGTATCTTTGACCCGCTCGGGATATTTTGCCATCCAACTCCCAGCAAACAGAACCCCTTTCTTCCGACTGCGTGTCGCTCCAATCGGATTATGAATCAGTGGGTTGATTCCGAACGGCATCGCCATGATTCGATCATGCCCGCATAAGACACGATACTCAGGAATCATTGCTTCGTCTGAAGTTAATACGTAATCTGCAGCTTGCGCTACATCTTGAAAGCGTTCATAATTGCTTGGATCTTCGGTTGATTGAAAGACAACCGGGACTCCTTTCGCTTTGACTTCTTGCATCATCGAAAGTAAACGTTGTCGCTTTTTGGATTGTGGTGTCGCAATTCCTTTCCAATCGTCGTTCCGAAGTCCTTTCCAAGAAGAAACCACTAAAAATAGATCAATTGGTCGTTTGAAGACATCATCGAATGTATCTGAATTAACGTAATGGAGATGAACAGCATCTTCATAGTAGGCATACATGAATTCAGAACAAACAATGGCCATCTCGATTGGTCGTTTTTCATAATATCGTGTCGTCGTTCGTATCGGAATACGCGAGACATCTAACTGATCAAGTAATGATCTTTGGCTATTTTGTTGATAACGTGTCGCCGTATTTTTAGAAGTTCGAACAGTTGGAATACGAAGAACGTCCAACCCATGAAGTCGTTCGAGTGCTTCTGAACTTGCAGTCGTCTCGCTCCCGAGTCGCTTCTTCTCTTCGCGGACCCAGCTTAGTTGTTGCATGACTTGTCGTTTCCATTTTTGATCACTCACACGTAAACACCCTTCCTCTTTTCAACTCTTTCTTAGTTTACGGAAGCAGTTCAAAGGCTACTTGAAGGACTTACAAGGTTTTTGTAAAGACTTAGTGAAGCTTTTTTGGATTTTCCTTACATTCCATTTCAGTCAACCTGTATTTCCTAGGAAATCGACCAGTTTCGCTTTCTTGTTCGTGGAACTCATTTACGTTTTTCCAAAAACGAATGCTGTACACTCTCATTGTTTCGGAATTAAAAAACGGGGAAATGTTACTACGTACTGACAAAAGGAGATGACAGGACATGTTACATGAAAAAAACCATGATTTACCTGATGAAAAAGCAGACGTCGGTCTTCACCCAGATCCTGATCCAGCCGAGACATCGGATCCAGGGATCAAACCTGCGGAAACACAGCATCCGGATCCTGATCCGGATGAACTTGAACGCGATCGAAAAGATTCATGAATATCACGCCATAGAAAAAGAGGTTGCGGAATGATTCCGCAACCTCTTTTTCTATGCTTATTTGACTTTTACTAAGAGTTTTCCTGTATTTGATCCATCAAACAGTCCGAGGAAAGCATCTGGTACACGATCGAAACCTTCAAAAATTGTCTCTTCGTATTGTAATTTACCTTCACTGACCCATTGCCCCAGTTGTTCAGCAGCTTCTTTGAATCGTTTACCGTAGTCACCGACTAAGAAGCCTTGCATGCGTGCACGCGCAATGATTAATTTCGATTGAACGCGTGGACCGATGTCCTCTTGTGCATTATAGCCTGAAATGGCACCACAGACTGGTACACGCGCGAATGGATTGAGTCGATCCAGAACCGCATCACCGATCTCACCACCGACATTTTCAAAATAGACATCGATGCCGTCTGGACATGTCCGGTCTAACGCTTCCCGGATGTCTTCCGTTTTATAGTTAATGACTTCATCAAAGCCCAGGTCTGCTTTTAAGTGCTGTAACTTTTCATCACTTCCTGCAATCCCGACGACTCGTGCCCCTTTAATTTTCGCGATTTGACCGACGATCGAGCCGACAGCCCCTGCTGCTGCCGATACGACGACCGTTTCCCCTGGTTGTGGATTCCCGATATCAAGTAATCCGAAATATGCTGTCATTCCTGTCATTCCGAGAACACCGAGCGCCGTCGAGATTGGTGCGATCTGTTCATCGATTTTACGAACGGTTTTCGCATCGACGATCATCTTCGTTGCCCAATCGAGCATCCCGACGACGACATCACCTGACTTGAGCGCTTCACTTTTAGACGCGATGACACGTGCTACGACTCCTCCGTGAATCGGCTCATCAATCTCAAACGGTTGTGAATAAGAGCGTGCATCGTTCATACGCCCCCGCATATATGGATCCACCGAGATATAGAGTGACTCTAGTGCGACTTGCCCTTCTTGTAACTCTGCTAACTCAAATGATTCATAACGGAATGTTTCCCCTGTTGGCTTTCCGTTTGGTCGTGCCGCTAATACGATACGTTGTTCTGACATGATTCATGACCTCCTCATTCAATGTACTTCTTCACTGTAACAATTCCGTTTCTGAAAGACGAATCCTTTGCTTGTTTGGAATTTTCTAACTTTTTCTTGACGTCCTTCTGTTCTTACCGTAAGATAAAACACAATTCATAACTTTTATACTGTTATGCACAAAAGCATTACATGAGGAGAGGACTTGTATGGAATCATCTATTTTGCGTCATCCACGTCAATTTGCAGTCCATGTTTTAAACGGACTCAGTATCGGAATTCTCGTCGCCCTTATTCCAGGAGCATTACTTGGTGAGCTTGCTAAGGCATTGTTGCCATACATTTCCGGTGCCCAACACGTTTTAGATGCCACAACACTCGCGATGCGACTTTTACCGATGGTGATTGGCGTTGCCGTAGCGATGCAATTTAAAATGACACCGATTGCCACCACGTCGATCGGCCTTGCGACTGTCGTCGGATCAGGCGTTGCGACTCGTGCAGATGCGACCTTCGTTTTCGTCGGTACAGGTGACGTCATTAATGCCGGACTGACGGCAGCTGTTGCTACAGCAATCGTCTTATTGATTGGTGAACGTTTCAAGACGTATACGGTCCTTGTCATGCCAACGATTTTGATTGTCGGTGCCGGTGGAATCGGTGTCCTGACGTATCCGTTCGTTACACGGATCACGGCAGCGATCGGACATGTCATCTCAGACTTTACGGCACTTCAACCCGTCTTGATGGGCATTCTGATTGCCGTCGCCTTTTCTGTTCTCATCGTCTCTCCACTTTCGACGGTCGGTATTGCAACGGCGATCAGTTTATCCGGAGTTGCTGCCGGAGCTGCGAATCTAGGTGTCTGTGCCGCCGGGTTCGGTCTTGCGATTGCCGGTTGGCAAGCGAATTCACGCGGAACATCAATCGCTCACTTTCTCGGTTCTCCTAAAATCCAGATGGCGAACTTCATCCGAAACCCATTGATGATCCTTCCTGTCATGTGTAGCGCTGCAATCCTCGGTGCACTAGCAGGTATGCTCGGTGTTCAAGGTACACCGTTTAGTGCCGGATTCGGAATGTCCGGTTTAATCGGCCCAATCAATGCGTTACACCTGATGTCAGGCGGCTGGACCATGTTTAATATGACATTTGTGCTAGGTCTTTTTATCGTCTTGCCTGTCATTCTCTGTTTATTGTTCCACTTACTCTTCCGAAAGTTCCGTCCATGGATGAGTCCAGAACCATACCGACTCGATTTCGAGTAAGTGCATCTTGATTAATTTTAACTACTAAAAAGCCAAGCCGACCGTCTGAAGAAACAACGTGTCTAGCTTGGCTTTTTACTTATTTATTTTTCGATCACCGATAACAATTCGAGCGGTGTCTCAATGACATAATCTGCCGAATCCCATTCGGCTTGCGTACCAAAACCATATTGACACAAGACGACCGGCATATCCTCCTTACGAGCCGCTTCAACATCAGAAGACCGATCCCCAATCATCCAGTAAGATCCTTCTCCAAACTCCTCCAGGTGAGCGCGTAAGATATCCGCTTTTTCTTTTCCATTGACCGACTCCAAACATTTCGGACTCGTGAAGAACGAGCGAATTTCCTGACTATCAAGTACAAGGTTTAGATAGTGGTTACCACAATTACTTGCGGTCGAGACTGTATGTCCCGCTGAAACAAGAGCTTGCAATAATGATCGAATTCCGTCAAATAAGACATTCTGTTCAGCCATCGTTTCTTCTAAATGTCCATGTCTCTTTTTTCGAATTAAACGAATATCTTCTTCTGAAGCTTCTGGAATCGCTTTGCGCCAAAAGGCACTTCCTGCAAGACCATAGCTTGCTTGTACACTTGCTTGCGAAGGTTTTGGAAGATGCGGCATATCATCCATCGCCCGATGAATCGCTTCTGTCATTTGTTCCGTTGAGTCAATCAATGTACCGTCAATATCGAATAAGATAATTGCCATGCTGCCACTCCTTTTACATCTCTTTTTTTGCTTTTCTTTTTTTCTGGATCAAGTAGATTACAGTAATGAGCACCCCTAGTCCAATCCAGAATACAGGATGATTGAGGTGATGCAGTTTTCGCCATTCATGACCAACGGCTTTCCCACCCCAAATGAAGATCGCCGACCAAAGAAAGAAGGAAATCGTCGTCACGACTGTAAAGGTCCAGCGCGAGACACCCGTCAGACCTGCTCCAATCGCAAAACCGATCCGCCACATCGGAGACAGAAGTAAAATATAGCGTCCCTTCGTCTCCATTTGTGTTTGAAACTGAAGCATTTTTGTTTCTGAAATCCGAAACCATTTGAACAAACGATTCAATAACCGTTCACTCCCGAACTGACCAATCGTAAAGAAGAGGTTTTGGCTAATAACGAAGCTAAGCACAGCGAGGAACAACATGAATAAGAGATTCGCTTGTGCGGTATGCACAAGATACCCTGCATACGCCAGTGGTACTTCGCTCGGTATAAAAGGAAACATGAGTGTCATCATGATCCCAATATATCCGTATGATTCCATCCAGTGATGTCCCACTTTCGCCCTCCTCTCTCTTTACCAACTATTTCTAGTGTATCGAAATTTCAAGAGGGCGTACAGGAAACGGCTCTTTTTACATACAAAAGAGCGACTTCATATTAGAAGCCGCTCTAACTGTTATTTAAATGCGAAATTAATACGCATCTTCACTTTGTAATGGTTGCGTGCGACGCTTTTGTTGCTCATCTTGCCAGTCGCTGAAACGAGTCAATTCTTCAAAAACTGTCTTTGTGACGAAAAGAATGACAGCAATATCGTCCGCAAATCCGAATCCGAGTACGAAATCAGGTACAAGGTCAATCGGTGATACGAGATAAATGAGCGCACCAATCACCTTTAAGATCGTCGTACGACGAATATTACGGTATTCACCTGATTGATACGCGCGAATCATATCGACGAATAATGTGAGTGGAGAGAAGACAACGGACAAACGAGAGTTACCGTTCACCTTCGCAGTTGCTCGTTGTAACAACGAATTCGTCTTTTTCGGACGATCGATATAATCCTTTGCTTCTTCAGCATACTGATGTTCTTGTTTTTCTAATTGTTGATTCGAAAATTTCATGGCTTATTATCCCCCATTCTAAAATAACTTCAACGCTTTTATCTTTCCCTGATCCTACGGATGATAATCCTGTCAGGTTTCAGGACAAGACAGAACGGTAAAAAAGGGAGAGAAGTGCTACAGAAAGGATGATTTTTATGAACCATGTCAATCAAACCGTTATCATTACCGGAGCTGCGAATGGGATTGGTGCGGAACTCGCACGAACCTATGCCGCTCAAGGCGCAAACGTCGTTCTCGCCGATATCGATCAGATGACCGGAGACGAACTAGTTCAACAAATTGAAGAAGATGGAGGCACCGCCTACTTCTATCACCTCGATATCCAACACGAAAAAGACGTGCAACTGTTGATTGAAAAAGCGATTGAACATACTGGTCGCATTGATATCGTCATCAACAATGCCGGCATCATGATTCGAAAACCATTACTCGAACTATCGCTTGAAGAATGGGATCGGGTTCATCATACGAATCTGCGCAGTATTTTCCTGACGACGAAAGCAGCAACCCCCTATTTGAAACAAAGTAAAACTGGTGGTCGGATTGTCAACCTTGCTTCGACCCGTGCCTTCATGTCAGAACCCCACACGGAATCCTACGCCTCGACGAAAGGCGGCATTTTTGCATTGACGCATGCACTCGCTGTCTCACTCGGAGAAGATGGTATTCTTGTCAACGCAATCGCACCTGGATGGATCGAAACCGGTGACTATCAAGAGCTGTCACCTGAAGACCATAGTCAACATCCAGCCGGTCGCGTCGGAAAACCAAGTGATGTCGCGCGTGCCGCTCTTTATTTGACGCATCCAGATAACGACTTCTTGACGGGAGAAACACTCGTCCTAGACGGCGGTATGACACGAAAGATGATTTACGAAGAATGATACATGAAGAGTGCCTGATTTAGGCACTCTATTATTATTTTCATTCACAAAACTTTTCTAATACCTTTTTTAAACATTTATAAACACTCTCTTTATATGATGTTACAAAAATATATCTCCTGACATCATTCAGAAATTAATAAATTCTACTTCTAAATTTCCTTATGTACCAACGGTTTTTAAATGTGATTTTATTTTCTCATTATTATTTTCATAAATTCTTCATACTTTCCGCTAGCTTCTCTTGCATTTTTTTAAAAGAATTGTAAAGTTGAATTTCCGGTTTTCTTGTTAGAGTGGGAAAGGTAACACTTCACAAGGGAAAGGAATGACGCTTACTTTATGAAACGACCTTTCGGAAAGTCACTTGGGCTATCACTCATGACACTTACTTTACTTGCCAGTCCGCTCATGACGACAACTAATGTCAATGCGGCAAGTTCATATAAAGAGAAGCAACAACAAAACCAACAACAACAATCGAAACAACGTGACGCGTTGTCTCAAAAAAATAATCAATTATCTAAAGCACAGCAACAAGTGTATGCACTCGATCAACAAATCAATGGACTGACATTACAAGTCGTGGAGAATCAAAAGAAGATCGACGAAAACACAAAACAAATCGCTCGTCTCGAAGATAAAATCGAGAAGTTACAAAAGAAAATCAAGAAACAAGAAAAAATGCTCGGTGATCGTCTGGCCGTTCGTCAGTCTAAAGCCGATAACGCTCCCCTACTCGAAGCCGTGTTCGGAGCAAAAGATGTTGGTGATATGATCAGCCGCTTCAATGCCTTCAATACGATTGCGGAAAGCGATGCTTCTTTATTAAAAGATTACGAATCAAACAAAAAAGAACTGGCAGCTGCGAAAGAAGAATTGAAACAGACACGTCAAGACTTGATTGAAGATCGTAATGTTTTAAAAAAGAAACAACGTGAACTCAAAGAAGAAAAACAAAAACGAACAGCGCTATTGAAACGTCTGACATCGCAAAAGAAAAAAATCGAATCTAACATCCTCAGCCTGAAAGAGGCATCGGCCCAACTGAAGGCACAGGAAGAAGCAGAAAAAGCTGCAGCACGTGCCGCAGCAGCAGAAAAGGCAGCAGCCGCAAAAGCTGCCAAACAATCGGCAGCGCCAGCATCTGTTAGTAAAGCCAGTACAAAAGTCATCTCAAAAGCAAAAGGTAAGTTCATCAAACCTGCTCAAGGCTCCGTCTCTCAAGGAATGGGTGCAGCAAGCGGAAGTAATGGTTACGCGTATCATAACGGAACGGACTTTGCTGGACCACTCAATTCGCCAATCGTTGCTTCAGCGAGCGGGACAGTTATTTTAGCAAGTTCAGGTGGACCTTACGGCAACCACGTCTATATCTCTCATAACATCGACGGAAAAACGTATACGACTGTGTATGCACATATGAATGCCTTGAACGTGAAACAAGGACAACAAGTCAAACAAGGACAACAAATTGGTGTGCTTGGAAGTACCGGTAACTCGACAGGTCCGCACTTGCATTTCGAAATCCATGATGGTGGGTATCAGTATGATGCAAACGGACGGACGAATGAGCTCGATCCAGAAAGTTTCTTCTAAATCGATTCAAGAAAAAGTGCACTTCTTCTCTTCCCGAGAAGGAGTGCACTTTTTGTGTGTTCATTAAATTTTGAATTGATGCGTTTGACCGTCAAGCGACGCCGTCGTCGACTCAAGTTCTTGCATCAATTGATGAATCTGCTCAAAAGATGCTTGTTGATCACGCATCGAAGCTGCAACCTCTTCATTTCCAGCTGCGAGTTCTTCCATGACACCACTAACTGTACTGACTTGACCAACGACATGACGCGCCTGTTGTTTCGAGTGCACAAGTTGCTTTGTTACATAATCGAGTGTTTCCGTCACACTCGCTACTTTTTGACGCGTTTCACCAAAAGCTTGCTGGACGTGCGTAAAATTCTCAACCTGATTCGTCTGTTCTCGCTCTGCTTGAACGAGTGCTTCTTGTAAAATTGCACCATCCTGGCGAATCGAACGGACAAGCGAGAAGATTGAACGCGTCGCTTCATGTGTCTCATCTGCTAACTTTTTAACTTCACTCGCAACGACAGCAAATCCACGACCAGCTTCCCCAGCCCGTGCCGCTTCGATCGCCGCATTAAGTGACAATAAATTCGTCTGCGCGGAGACTCCAGCGACGAGTTGCGCCATCTGCTCAATTTGTTGCGTCTGCTCTAAGAAACCTTCCAGTTTCTGACCGAGTTCGCGATTTTGTTCAGTAGACGCCCGTAATGATGCAGCCTGTTGTTCCATAACGGAACTACTTTGAACCATTACTTGATCGGCTGCCTGTCCTTCTGCATAAGCGGTTTGAGCACGTTGTTCACTCTCTTCAAAGAGCTGTTGCATATCAGACATCGTACTGACCGTCGTCTGGATGTCATCCGACACTGTTTGTGTCCCACTTGCCATCTCGTTGATTGCATGTGTCATGTTACCCGATACTTCAACGATATTCGCGTTCTCTGTCGTCGCTTCCGTACTCATCTGACGAATCGTATTCGACGAACGACTGATCGTTCCGATGACTTCGTGTAACGTTCCTTGCATTTGTGCAACAGCTGTCTCAAGTCGACCAATCTCATCTTTTCGACCAGAAACAACTAGTTCTTGCGACAAGTCTCCGTCTGAAATTTGCTCAGCAGTTCGAACGACACGGCTGATCGGTCGCGTGATACTGCGTGCGAAGTACCAGTTATACAGCGCGAGACCAACCAATAAGACGAATGTCGCAATGAGGACGGTTCTTGTTAGATTCAATGTTTCGTCTTTTGCTTCACGTTGTAAGACATCGTAAAATTCTCCGTTTTTCGTGTGTAATGTATATAGATCACTGAGAACCCCTTCAATCTGTGCAGCGTGCGAGCGAATCTCAATCGGATTCATCGCATCCGTCAGTTCCGTTCGTTTCGCCGCAAGCGTCTTATATTTCATATCTGCTCGGTTCAACTCTTCTTGGAATGCCGGAATCAAATACGTCTTCTGTAACTCGTTTAATGCCTGTTCGTTCTTTTTACTCAGTGCCTGTACCTGCTCCGATTGACTCTCAGACGGTTGGCTGGCTAATCGATTCCATGCTGCCTGTTCGTATAAGAGCTTCGTTTCAAGCTCTGAGATCTCAACGAGCTGTTTCCCGTAGTCTTCGTTGTAAGACTGAATTTGACGGAGTTGGAATAACGTCCATCCCATCAAGATGACGACACTCAAAATCGTCACTAACGTTGAAAGTAAAAATCGTTTCCGTAACGTCATTGGATCGTCACCTTACCTTCGAGCACATCTTGCTGCAGCTGCTCTAATTTTTTTAGTTCTTCGTCCGTAAAGTTCGTGTTTCGAATCGGAGCTAATTGAATCGCTCCTTCTTTGACGCCAAGGACGACTTGTCCTGCTTGTAGCCCTTTCGAAGCCACATCTTGTCCAATTTTCGTAATAGCAAGATCAACTTGTTTTAGCATCGATGTCATGACAGCGTCAGGCGCAATCGGTGTCTGATCGCTGTCAACACCAATCGCTTTTTTCCCTTTTGTTTGTGCTGCCTCAAGAACTCCGCTGCCTGTCAACCCCGCTGCAGCGAACAATACATCTGCCTTTTTCTGCATCATCTCATTCGCAATCGTCCGTCCCTTTTCAGGTGCTGCAAAGTCTTCTGCATATTCGACGAGTACTTTTGTTTTCGGATTGACGGCTTTAGCGCCAGCTATGTATCCTTTTTCGAATTTTTCGATTAGAGGTGACTTCATTCCACCGACGAAACCAATCGTATTCGTCTTCGTTTGAATCCCTGCAGCAGCACCGGCTAAATAACTTCCTTCATCTTCTTTGAACGTTACCGAAAGGACGTTCGGTAACGTTGAAACAGCATCAATCAAGGCAAATTGTTGCTTCGGATATTTTTTTGCAACCGTTTCAAGATCCGTTTGTCCCATGAATCCAAGCCCGACGATCACGGTCGGCTTCTTCTTTGCTAACGCTTCAAATGCTGCTTTATAGGTCTTCGTTTCATTCAATTCTCGATAATCGATCGACCAACCTTCCTTCTCGCGTAATAACGCCATACCACTCATTGCCGCATCACTGAACGATTGATCCCCAAGACCAACGTCAGACAAGACAACCGCCATTTCCTTTCGTTCCTTGACTGCCCGTTCTGGCTCATCAATGACACTGCCACACCCTGCAAGGCTAAGTGTCGATGCCAATATGATTCCACTCCATCGTTTCATCTATTCCACACCCTTCCGACATTCTACATCTGATTATCGGAAGCGATGTCTGACTTCTTAATACAAAATTTAAATTCAGAATAATCCCATAAAAAAACATGCCCCTCTAAAAAAGAGGGACATGTCAGATATTCTTAGTAGTCGCTATCAGACGTACCGCCTGTAACGATTGCGATTCCTGCTGATGCACCAATGCGTGATGCACCTGCATCGATCATTGCTTTTGCACCTTCGAAGTCGCGAACACCACCAGATGCTTTAACGCCGATGTCAGGACCGACTGTCTCACGCATGAGACGGATGTCTTCAACTGTTGCACCACCAGTTGAGAAACCAGTCGATGTCTTCACGAAGTTAGCACCTGCTTTAACTGAAAGTTCAGCAGCTGTTTTGATTTCTTCTTTTGTAAGAAGGCAGTTTTCGAAGATGACTTTAACGAGTGTACCGTTTGCCGCTTCGACAACCGCACGAATGTCACGCTCAACTAACTCAAGATCGCCATCTTTTAATGCGCCGATATTCAAAACCATATCGATTTCTGTTGCACCGTTTTGAATCGCATCCTTTGTTTCGAATGCTTTCACTTCTGGCGTGTTTGCGCCAAGCGGGAATCCGATGACTGTACATACTTTGACATCATCATCTGATTTTAAGAGTTCTGCTGCTAACGCGACGTATGTTGGGTTAACACAGACGCTTGCAAATTTGTATTCTAATGCTTCTTTACAGAGTGTTTCGATCTGAGCACGTGATGTTTCTGGCTTTAGTGCCGTGTGGTCGATCATTCCTGCTAAATTCATGTTTGTTGTCCTCCTTAAGGGTATCCCCTTAGACTCTATTTTTATTCTATCACGCAAGAGGTCAGACTTCTATCTTTTTACGCGACTTTTCGAAGCTGTTTTTTCCGAATCCAGACACCATTGAGCGTAAAGACAATCGCAGCTGTCCAAATACATGTAAACGCCACCATGTGTGTTTTAGTAAAGGGTTCGTGATAAAGCAATACGCCGAGCCCAAGCGATAAAGTCGGTGCGACGAATTGTAGGAATCCAACCCATGTGAATGGAATCCGCTGTGCCCCAAATCCGAATAAAAGCAACGGCACCGCCGTTACGATACCGGTCAAAATCAGTCCAGTCGTCGTTCCGATCGATTCGGTCATCGAGGACGTTCCCTGTACTTGCCAATAACTAAGGAAAATCAAGGCAAGCGGAAGCGGCGCCATCGTCTCAAGCGTCAAACTGACCGTTGATTCGAGCGGACGACGCTTTTTGACGACGCCGTAAAAACCGAAGCTTAAGGCAAGCGCAATTGAGATCCATGGAAATTCGCCGTAGCCAATCGTTAAAATTAGAACACCAATTGTCGCAAGGACAATCGATAGCCATTCAATCCGCGAGAGTTTTTCATGAAAGAAGAAGACACCAAAAACGATACTAACAAGTGGATTGATATAGTAGCCAAGTGATGCTTCGACAATGAATTGATGATTGACGGCCCAAATGTAAATGAACCAATTCAGACTGATGATCAGTCCGTTTAAGAAAAAGAGTCGACGCGTGAACGGATCGCGCAGTGCCGTCTTCCACTTTCCAAGCGCTTTTTGAAATGATAATAAGATGAGCAAAAATAAAAATGACCAGATAATCCGGTGTGCCAGTATCTCTTCACTCGGTACGTTAGCGAGCATCTTCCAGTAGAGCGGTAAGAGTCCCCAAATGATATACGCGACAAGTGTCGCAAAAAATCCCGGTAGATTCACGTAATCCCTTCTTTCGTTATGACACTTTCTTCATCCGCATCTTCCCTGCCGATAAACCGCTGATTGTAAATAAAGCAACAGCAATCCAGATGAACAGGAAGGCGATGAAGTGAATCGTCGTGAAGACGTCATTAAATAGATAAATTCCAAGGAGTAGCGTTAACGTCGGTGCAATGTACTGTAGAATTCCGACATAGACGAACGGGATTTTCGGCATCCCGTATCCGAATAACATTAATTGGACTGCTGTTGCGATTCCGAGCATGATGATCGCAAGTAACGCACTCGTTGGAATCGTTAGCGGTTGACTATCTGTCACACCAAGCGTCAAGAGAGCGAATGGTAGCGTGACGAGCGTCTCTAAAAATAGTCCAGATAATGGTTCCGCTGCCGCCTTTTTTTTCAGTACACCGTAAAACGCAAACGAAATGGCGAGCGAAAAGGCGATGATCGGAAATTGTCCGTAACCGAGCGTTAAAATCATCACACCGATTACCGCTGATAAAATCGCGATGATTTGCGGACGCGTCAGACGCTCCTTAAAAAAGATCAAGCCGAACAAGACACTGACGAGCGGATTGATATAATACCCAAGTGACGACTCAACGATATAGCCTTCCCCGATGGCATATAAATAGAGCGACCAGTTCCCACCTAATACAAGTCCTGCCGCAAGCACGGTATAACGTTGGCGTTTGTTTTGCCACAGTTGACGAACAAATCGAAACTTCTTCGTCAGTCGTAGTAACAGCGTCACGAAAATGAACGCACTTAAAATCCGGATTGAAACGACCGTCCATGCTGGAATACCAGCAGCAAATACTTTGTAGATCGGCAACAGTCCACCAATCACGTAGGCGACGAATGTCGCACTCATTCCCCGTTTATCCACGGTCATCCCCCTTATGTAAGAAGAAAGCCGCCGAGTGGCGACTTTCATTGAACCTTATTGCCCGTCAAGCGTCGTAAACAATTCGCGTAGTTCCTCTTCCGTCAAATCACGCCAAGAACCGATCGGTAAATCGCCAAGCTCGATGTTCATGATCCGGACGCGTTGGAGACGCTTGACCCGGTAGCCGAACTCTTTACACATACGGCGAATCTGACGATTCAATCCTTGCGTCAAGATGATCCGGAACGTCCGTGTTTCTAGCGGCTCAACAATACACTCCTTCGTTGTCGTACCGAGAATGTCAACACCACTCGCCATGCCTTGAATGAACGTATCCGTAATCGGTGCATCGACGGTTACGATATATTCTTTATCGTGATTGTTTTCTGCTCGTAAGATCCGGTTAACGACATCACCATCGTTCGTCAAAAGAATCAAGCCGTCTGAATCTTTATCGAGACGACCAATCGGGAAAATCCGCTTCGGATGATTGACGAAATCGATGATATTTCCTTCAATATCAAGCTCCGTCGTACACGTGATGCCGACTGGTTTATTTAAGACGATGTAGACGGGCTTTGGTTTTGTCTGGAGCGGCTGACCATCAATTTCAACGACGTCCGTTTCTTCAGCTTGCGAGCCGAGTTCTGCTGTCAGACCGTTGATCGTCACACGACCTGCATCGACCAGTTTATCGGCAGCACGCCTTGAGCAAAAGCCTGTCTCGCTAATGAATTTGTTGATTCGCATGAATGATATCCTCTTTCCTTAATTGAACTGTATTCAGTGTAGCGCATTCCTGAAATGAAAACAAAAAAAGTGGCAAAGAAAACCAGAGGTTCCCTTTGCCCTTTCGATTAGACTGCAGCGTCTTTTAATGTCTGCATGATTCGAACGAATTGACCATCGTTCATCGGATAGCCCGCTTTCGTGATTTTAACACGAACGAGTTGCCCAATCATCGACTCATCGCCTTCGATTGCGACACGCAGATAGTTATCTGTGTAACCGACAAGACGACCGCCTGCTTCTTCCGAAAATTCTTCCGGAATGATTTCAAGCAGTTCCCCTTCGTATTTCGAGGCATATTCCTTCGCGAGTTGATCCGATAAGGCAATCAAACGCGCGACGCGCTCTTCCTTGATTGATTCCTCGACTTGATCGTCCATCATCGCAGCTGGTGTCCCTGTTCGTTTCGAGTACGGGAAAACATGCAACTCACTGAACTTATGATCGTTGATGAAGTTGAACGTTTCCATGAACTCTTCTTCCGTTTCACCTGGGAAACCGACGATGACATCTGACGTGATCGCACAGTCAGGTAGGACTTCTTTCAGACGCGTAATCCGTTCTCCGAACTCCGCCATCGTATACTTCCGGCGCATCCGGCGCAGGACCGTATCAGATGCGGACTGAATCGGAACGTGCAAGTGACGAACGACAATCGGTGAATCCTTCAAGACATCGAGGACCTCATCCGTGATTTGACTCGCTTCGATCGACGAAATCCGCAAACGTTCGAGTCCATTGACAGATTCAAGTGCTTTCAGTAATTTCGCTAAGTTGTAGTCTTTCAAGTCCTCTCCGTATCCACCTGTATGGATTCCCGTTAAGACGATTTCTTTATAACCCGCATCAACGAGCTGTTGTGCTTGCTTCAAGACATCTTCTGGTTGACGAGAGCGCATGAGACCACGCGCCCATGGAATGATACAGAATGTACAGAAATTGTTACAACCTTCTTGAATTTTCAGAGAAGCTCGTGTCCGGTCCGTAAAGGCCGGTACATCCAATTCTTCATAGACTTTTGCTTTCATGATGTTTCCGACCGCATTGATTGGCATGCGTTCTTCACGGAATTGTTCGATGTATCCAATCATTTTATGCCGATCTTGAGTTCCGACGACGACATCGACGCCAGGAATCGCCATGATTTCAGCAGGAGATGTTTGGGCATAACAGCCCGTTACGCAGATGACACTATCCGGATTTTGGCGAATCGCCCGTCGGATGACTTGACGACTTTTCTTATCTCCGGTATTCGTAACCGTACATGTATTGACGACATAAACGTCCGCATGATCAGCAAAATCAACGCGTGCGTAGCCAGCGTCCTTGAACAGTTGCCAGACAGCTTCTGTTTCGTAGTGGTTGACTTTACAGCCAAGCGTTTGAAAGGCAACAGTTGCCATTTCGTTCACCCTTTCAATTCAAAATGATACGAGACGGCGGAAAGGACATAAAATGGTGCCGTTTCCGTCCGTAAGATGCGGCGCCCTAGAGCGGCTTGTTTAAAACCAGCTTCCGCTAAACGTGCGATTTCTGCTTCCGCGAACCCACCTTCAGGTCCGATGACAACAAGAAGAGAATCTCCTTCTTGTAGCCTAGCAAGCGTCGTAGCGAGAACAGAAGCCTCCCCTTGTTTCGCTGATTCTTCATAGGCAACCAGACAAGCCGTGTAGTTCGATGCATCCTGTAAGACTTCATCATACGTCACGAAGTCGACCGTCGGCAAGTGGGCACGGTACGATTGTTCCGCTGCTTCCTTGACGATTTTTTCGAGTCGTTCAATCTTTTTCGGAACCTTCTTCTGATCCCATTTCGAGACGGAACGATCAGCTTCGAAAATCCGCAAATGATGGATTCCGAGTTCCGTTGCTTTTTGCGCAACGAGTTCGATTTTATCGCCTTTTGGTAATCCATGGGCAATCGTCACACGAATCGGTAGCTCCGTCTCGATCGGTAGAGTCTCTTCGATCCGGGCAGAAGCCGCCTGTTTATCGAGTGCTTCAAGGCGGCACCGGTAAAGACCTGTTCCATCAAGCACGAGAATCTCTCCGCCGACTTCCATCCGCATGACGTTTTTCATATGATGTGCGTCGTCTTTTGGGAGATGAAAGACATCTCCCTGACGCACCGAGGGCTCGACGAAATACCGTTGCATGCGTTTACGCCTCCCGTTTTGCGATGATCGCGACCCAGTCTTCAAGCTTCGTCGTCTCGACGATCGTAAAGCCTGCTTCTTGCATTGCTTGGACGACCATATCTTTCTTCTGACTGATGATACCGGAAGCGATGAAATGTCCACCTGGTAACGTCAATGTATAGGCATCCTTAACGAAGAGGAGAATGACTTCCGCTAAGATGTTTGCGACGATCAACTCGACGGGTTCACTCAATTCCTTCATCAAGTCTCCTTGACGGACCGTGATTTGCTCACTGACTTTATTCAAGGCGACGTTTTCCGTCGCTGATTTGACAGCGACTTCGTCTAAATCGAGTGCAAAGACATCTTTTGCGCCTAGCTTCGCTGCAGCGATTGCTAAGACACCTGATCCCGTTCCGACATCGACGACACGGTCTTGCTCTTGCAAGTAGTTTTCAATCGCTTGAATACAGAGCACCGTCGTCGGGTGTGTTCCTGTTCCGAACGCCATGCCTGGATCGAGTTCGATGATCTTTTCATCCGGTTGTGGTGTGTAGTCTTCCCACATCGGAACGACCGTCAAATGGCGGCTGATCTTGACTGGCTTATAAAATTGTTTCCACGAGTGTGCCCAGTCTTCTTCATCTACTTGAGTCAGCGTGACAGCACCCGTGCCAATCGACAGACCGAAGTTCGTCAACTGTTGGATATCATGTTCGATGCCTTTGATTGTGTCCGTCAAATCGCTGCTTTCTGCAAGATACGCCTTCACGAGTACACCTTGTGTCGGATACTCGTCTCGTTTCGTCTCATCCCAAATTTCACCGAAGTTATCCTCGCGGTGGGACATCATCTCGAAATCTTCGACGTCCTCGATGACGACTCCGCTTGCTCCCGCTTCATGTAAGATGTTCGAAACTGCTTCGATGGCTTCTTGTGTCGTATGGACACAGATCTCTGACCATTTCATTTCTTGTCACGCTCCTCTGTAGTGATCACCCTGTGAAGAATGTCTTGATTCGGCTGAAGACACCTTCGTGTTGCTCTTCGACACCTTTTTCATCGCTAATTTCATTGAATTCGCGTAGTAGTTCTTTTTGACGTTCCGTCAGGTTCTTCGGCGTGATGACAACGACGTTGACGTATTGATCGCCATGATGACCGGACCGGACATTCGGCATCCCTTTTCCGCGGAGACGGAATCGTGAACCTGTCTGTGTTCCGGCTGGAATCTTCAAGCTGACCTTACCGTGAACGGTCGGCACTTCAATCTCATCACCGAGTGTTGCTTGCGCGAATGTAAGTGGCATATCCATGACGATATGATCGTCGACGCGTTCGAACAGTTCGTGTGCTGCGACACGGACGACGACATACAGGTCACCTGCTGGTCCACCGTTGACGCCGGCTTCCCCTTTACCTGCTAAGCGGATTTGTTGCCCATTGTCGATCCCTGCTGGAATTTTGACACGGACATCTTTGTTTTTACGGACGCGACCGGCTCCACGACATGTTTCACATGGCTCCTTGACGATTTGTCCACGGCCATGACATGTCGAACACGTTGTTTGGTTGACAACACGACCGAACATTGTGTTTTGTTCGACGTTGATATGCCCCGAACCACCGCATCGTTTACATGTTTCCGGATGTGTTCCTGGTTTAGCACCCGAACCGTGACATGTGCCGCAATCTTCTTCGACTGGGATCGTGATTGTCTTCTCGACACCTGTGACCGATTCCATGAAGTCGATTTCTTCGACATATTGTAAATCCTGCCCTTTACGTGGGGCATTTGGATCTTGACGACGTCCGCCACCGAAGAACATGTCGAAGATGTCTCCGAATCCTTCAGCTCCACTGAATCCACCGCCACCTTGTGATGGATCTTGGTGACCGAATTGGTCGTAACGTGCTCGTTTATTGTCATCGGATAACACTTCATACGCTTCCGATAGTTCCTTAAATTTCGCATCCGCATCTGCTTCCTTATTGACGTCCGGGTGGTACGTCCGAGCAAGCTTACGGTACGCGCGTTTGATTTCCGCTGATGAGGCATCGCGCGCGACGCCTAGTACTTCATAATAATCGCGTTTTTCCACGTGCAGTCTTCCTCTCTCTATTCCGATTCATTTCATACTGTTTGATTTTACCGAACTTCGTGCGACATGGAAAGAGCCAAAGCGCGGATACGCTTTGGCTCTCTCTAGCGCCCGAAAAATCGGTCGGATGAATTACTTGTTGTCTTTTTCGTCGACTTCTTCGAACTCTGCGTCCATGACGTTGTCGTCTTGTCCACCAGCTTGTGCGCCTTCAGCGCCAGCTTGTTGCTGTGCCATGTTCTCGTAGACTTTTTGTGTCAACTCTTGAACGACTGTCGACAATTCGTCTTTTGCAGCACGGATTGCTTCGATGTCTGTTCCTTCGAGAGCTTTTGTTACTTTTTCTTTTGCTGCTTCTGCTTTTTCTTTATCAGCATCAGCGACTTGCTCACCAAGATCTTTGATCGCTTTGTCTGTTGCGAAGACGAGTTGGTCTGCTTCGTTGCGTAATTCAACTTCTTCTTTACGCTTGTTGTCTGCATCTGCGTTAGCTTCTGCATCTTTGACCATTTGCTCGATGTCCGCTTCAGTCAAACCGCTTGATGATTGGATCGTGATTGACTGTTCTTTGTTTGTTCCGAGATCTTTTGCAGAAACGTTAACGATACCGTTCGCATCGATGTCGAATTTAACTTCGATTTGTGGCACGCCACGTGGTGCTGGTGGAATGTCCGTCAATTGGAAGCGACCGAGCGTTTTGTTATCTGCTGCCATCGGACGTTCCCCTTGGAGGACGTGGATATCAACAGCTGGTTGGCTGTCTGCTGCAGTTGAGAAGACTTGTGATTTTGAAGTTGGGATCGTCGTGTTACGGTCGATCAATTTCGTCATCACGCCACCCATTGTCTCGATACCGAGTGAAAGTGGAGTTACGTCGAGAAGAACGACGTCTTTAACATCCCCTGTCAATACGCCACCTTGAACCGCTGCACCGAGGGCAACGACTTCATCCGGGTTAACCCCTTTGAACGATTCTTTGCCAGTGAAGTCTTGGATTGCTTTTTGAACTGCAGGAATACGAGTTGAACCACCAACGAGGATGATTTTATCGATTTTGTCTGGTGTCAGACCTGCATCGTTCATAGCACGGCGTGTTGGTTCCATCGTACGTTCAACGAGATCTGCTGTGAGATCATCGAATTTCGCACGTGAAAGTGTCATTTCCAAGTGAAGTGGACCTGATGCACCAGCTGTGATGAACGGAAGGCTGATTTGTGTTGAAGAAACACCTGAAAGGTCTTTTTTCGCTTTTTCAGCTGCATCTTTCAAACGTTGAAGCGCCATTTTGTCTTGAGCAAGATCGATGCCGTTTTCTTTTTTGAATTCTGCAACGAGATGATCGATGATTTTTTGGTCGAAATCATCTCCACCAAGACGGCTGTCACCAGCAGTTGAAACAACTTCAAAGACTCCGTCACCAAGTTCGAGGATCGATACGTCGAACGTACCGCCACCAAGGTCATAGATGAGGATTGTGTGATCTTCGCCTTTTTCGAGACCGTATGCAAGTGCTGCCGCTGTAGGCTCGTTGATGATCCGTTTTACATCAAGACCAGCAATCGTACCAGCGTCTTTAGTCGCTTGGCGTTCTGCATCGTTGAAGTAAGCTGGTACTGTGATGACAGCTTCTGTGACTTTTTCACCGAGGTAGTCTTCCGCTTGTGCTTTTAATTTTTGAAGGATGATCGCAGAGACTTCTTGTGGCGTGTAGTCTTTGCCTTCGACTTCTACTTTATAGTCTGTACCCATATGACGTTTGATCGACATGATCGTGTTCGGGTTTGTGATTGCTTGACGTTTTGCAACTTCCCCTACTTGACGCTCGCCATTTTTGAACGCGACGACAGATGGTGTCGTACGGTTTCCTTCTGCGTTAGCGATGACGACAGGTTCGCCACCTTCCATTACTGCAACACATGAGTTCGTTGTACCTAAGTCAATACCAATGATTTTTGCCATGATTTATTTCCTCGCTTTCAATGATTGGAATATTTAAGTGCATACTTGCTGATTACTCAGCTACTTTAACCATACTTGGACGAATTACACGATCGTGCAATTTGTACCCTTTTTGGAATTCAGCAGTGACGATACCTGATTCGTGTTCTTCACTTGCTTCTTGAACGACTGCTTGGTGCAGGTTCGGATCAAACGCTTCTCCGACGGCAGGAATCTCAACGACACCTTCGTTTTGAAGTGTTTCAACGAGTTGACGTTTTACCATTTCAACGCCAGCTAAGACGGATTTCGTCTCATCGTTTTCTGTCTCGATTTGAAGTGCGCGGTCTAAGTTATCGACGAGCGGCAATAGCTTTTCGACGATCGCTTGTGAGGAATACTTCGCACGGTTCTCCGCTTCGACGCGGTTGCGACGTTTGAAGTTCTCAAAATCTGCACGGAGGCGTAACTCTGAAGCTTTTGCTTCTGCGAGTTGTGCTTCGAAGTTTGGCTTCTCGTCTTCGACGAGATCCGCCTGAATGACTTCTTCTTCTGTGACTTCGACTGTGTCAGTCGGCTCTGTCACGTTTTCATCTTGTTGGAGGTTTTGATTCTGTTCTTTTTCTTCCACTCTGAATCGAGCCCCTTTCTATATTCAATCCAAATTGTTCTTATGCAATTCGGCTTGGAATGCTTGGAGTAAATGGATAATCGAGTTGATTCCCCGATTGTAATCCATCCGTTTTGGTCCAATCAATGCAAGTGTTCCGATTGAGACACCATCAACCGAATAGTGAGCTCGGATGACGCTACAATCTTTTAATGCATCGACGTTGTTCTCGCTACCGATTGTAATCAAGATTTGATTATCAAGATTTGGTCGTAGGAAATCGAGAACGGCTTCTTGCTGTTCGATCAACTCGAGCACCGGTCGTAGTTTTGCAACGTCCTGAAATTCGGGCTGATCGAACATGTTGGCTTTTCCACCGAGATAGATGAACGGTCGCTCCTCTTGATCCGTCAAGACGAGATCAAGTGCTTTTGAGAGCAAGACCGTCTGTTCAGAGTGCTCTGAACGGAATCGGCGGATTTCCTCAAGCAATCGACTACGTAAGGCTGAGAGCGGCGTACCGCGTAACGTCTGATTCAGACGTTCCATCAACCGGCTCGCTGCTTCTTGAGACAATGCTTGATTCAATTGCAACGTCTTGTGCTCGACATGTCCCGTCTCGGTGACGAGAACGATGACGACACGACCTTCTGCAAGAGGAATCAATTCCAGATGATGCAGACGTTGCCCTTCTTCTTTTGGACCAAGTACAAGCGTCGTGTAATGGGTTAAATCGCTCAACAGGTCTGCTGTGTGCCGAATCAACCGATCATTCTCATTCACGGAATGGGCAAAGAGTGATTTCAATGCCTGCGCTTCTTTTGGTGTGATGCTTTCCGGACGAATCAGATGGTCGACATAAAAACGGTATCCGAGTTCGGAAGGAATCCGACCTGCGGAAGTGTGTGGCTTTTCAATCAGACCCATCTCTTCGAGGTCCGCCATCTCGTTACGAATGGTCGCGGAACTGAACGTCACGTCGTCTCGTTTCGAGAGCGTCCGTGAGCCGACGGGTTGAGCAGTCTTGATGTAATCATCGACGATTGCACGTAAAATCAACAATTGACGATCCGTCAGCACCTTCTTCACCACCTTATTTTGTTAGCACTCACTTTTAACGAGTGCTAATTACATCTTTTACTATAAGGAATTGTCCGTCCGATGTCAACCGAATTGCATGACCCTTTGAACAGTTTCCCATTCTACGATACAGTGAAACAAAGAACAGAAAGGATGAATCGGATGATTGAATTATTGGCAATGGCAGGAGTCTTTGTCTGGCTGTTCATCGCGGTCATCGGAACGACTGCTTATTTTTTAAGGAAGTCGAAAAAATGAGAAAAGCGGTGTTCCACATTTGGGAAACACCGCTTCTCTCATTTTCGTTGATTTCAGATATTTTTAAATCATTGTACTTGCGCTTCACCAATAAACTCCGCAAAGACCTCGTTCGCTAACGGAATGCCAGCAGGCGTCAAACGGATATGTGTCTCCGTTTGTTCAACAAGACCGTTTGGCAACAACCGTTTCATGACGTCACCAAAAACATCTTTAAACGCTACTCCATACTTCTCCTGGAAACGTTCGAGCGATACGCCGTCCTTCATTCGAAGACCGAGGAACATCTCTTCTTCCATCCGCTCGACGTTCGTCAACGGCGTCTCTTTTCGAACAGGTAAACCTTCCGCTTTGATATAGTGCGGAATCGGCGCGATGTTCGCACGACGCGTCTGGTTAATATAGCTGTGTGAGCCTGCACCAAATCCATAGTACTCATCGTTTTCCCAGTAGACGCGATTATGGCGACTTTCTTTTCCAACTTCCGCGAAGTTCGAGATCTCATACTGCGCATATCCGCCTGCTTCGATCGTTTCAATCATCACTTGATACATCTCCGCCTCGAGATCTTGCGTCGGCAGTGGTAATTTTCCTTTTCGCTCTTGAATCGCAAAGACCGTATGCGGTTCTAAGATCAATGAATACGATGAGATATGCGTAATCGGCAATTGAAGTGCCCGCGTGACGTCGTAGCGGACCTGATCGAGCGTCTGATTCGGTAACCCGAACATCAAGTCGACGGAGATGTTATCAAACCGTTTCGCTGCTGCGTCGAGCGTCTGCGCGACTTTTGCTTCCCGGTGCGTCCGACCGATGCGTTCGAGCAACCCGTCATCAAACGACTGGACACCAAAACTGACGCGGTTGACACCACCCGCCTTCATGATATCGAGTTTCTCTTCTGATACACCATCCGGATTCGACTCGACCGTGTACTCTAAATCATCACCTGTTAGGGGCAACAAATGCTTCTGGATGATTTCCATCAGCCGTTGCATCTGCGGTTCATTCAAAGCGGTCGGTGTGCCGCCACCGATGAAAATCGTCTCGAGATGATTTGTCGGATATTGTTTCAGCGTCAGTTCGATTTCGCGTTCGAGTGCATCGAGGTATTCATCGACGGGCTGATTCTTTAAAAAGACTTTATTGAAATCACAGTAATAACAAATATGTTCACAAAAAGGGATGTGGACATATGCGGCGCGTATTCCCATTTCGCCTCATCCTTTCTCTATAAAAACCAAAAAGGGGACGCAAGCGCCCCCCACCTGTTTAATCTTCGTCCATGGATAGAACGGACATGAAGGCTTCTTGCGGTACCTCTACTGAGCCTACCATCTTCATGCGTTTCTTACCTTCTTTTTGCTTCTCGAGCAACTTACGTTTCCGAGAGATATCTCCCCCGTAACATTTCGCAAGAACGTTCTTCCGTAATGCTTTAATCGTCGAACGCGCGACGATTTTCGTTCCGACCGCTGCTTGGATCGGCACTTCGAACTGCATTCGTGGAATTAATTCCTTCAACTTATCAACGATGACTTTCCCACGTTCGTATGCAAAGTCACGGTGAACGATGAAGCTGAGCGCATCGACGTTCTCGTTGTTGAGGAGGATGTCCATCTTGACGAGACGCGACTGTTGATAGCCAATCAATTCATAGTCAAGTGACGCATACCCTTTCGTACTCGATTTCAACTGATCGAAGAAGTCGTAGACGATCTCAGATAACGGTAACTCATACGTGATTTTGACACGCGTCGTATCGATGTATTGCATATCGACGAATGTTCCGCGTTTCTTCTGGCACAACTCCATGATCGCACCAACGTAATCATTCGGTGTCATGACAGCAGCCTTAACGAACGGCTCTTCGATGAATTCAACTTTTTGCTGATCCGGCATCTTCGATGGGTTATCGACGTGCAAGACTTCACCTGCTGTCGTTGTCACGTGATAGATAACAGACGGTGCCGTCGTGATCATATCGATGTTGAACTCACGTTCGATCCGTTCTTGGATAATCTCCATGTGGAGCATCCCGAGGAATCCACAACGGAATCCGAATCCGAGTGCTTGTGATGTCTCTGGTTCGAATTCAAGCGCAGCGTCACTGAGTTGTAGTTTTTCAAGCGCTTCTCGTAAATCGTTGTACTTCGCAGCATCGATTGGGTAGAGTCCACAGTACACCATCGGATTCATTTTCCGGTAACCCGGCAATGCTTCAGTAGCCGGCTGTTTCGCAAGCGTGATCGTATCCCCGACACGTACATCGCCAACCGTTTTGATCGAAGCCGACAACGTTCCAACATCACCGACCGTCAATTCTTTCTGACGTAACGGTTTTGGTGTTGCGACAGCGAGTTCAAGGACTTCAAAATCCTTACCTGTCGACATCATCCGGATCTTATCGCCAACCTTAACTGTTCCGTTGACGACTCGAATCGAGGCAACGACACCACGGTAAGCATCGTAGTAAGAGTCGAAGATCAATGCTTCAAGCGGTGCAGACGGATCACCCGTCGGAGCTGGCACTTTCTCAACAATTTGTTCCAAAATTTCTTCGATTCCGATTCCGGCTTTCGCGGATGTCGGAACGGCTTCAGACGCATCGAGCCCGATGACATCTTCGATTTCTTGACGGACGCGTTCAACGTCTGCAGAAGGCAAATCGATTTTGTTGATGATTGGAAGGATTTCGAGATCGTTGTCGAGTGCTAAGTAAACGTTCGCAAGCGTCTGCGCTTCGATCCCTTGCGCCGCATCGACGACGAGGACAGCCCCTTCACAAGCTGCAAGTGAACGCGAAACTTCGTATGTGAAGTCGACGTGTCCCGGTGTATCAATGAGATGAAGAATGTAGTCTTCCCCATCTTTTGCTGTATACTTCAATTGAACAGCATTCAGTTTAATCGTGATTCCACGCTCACGTTCGAGATCCATGGCATCAAGTGTCTGGTCTTTCATTTCGCGCGAAGTCAACGCGCCAGTTTTTTCTAAAATTCGGTCAGCGAGTGTCGACTTCCCGTGATCGATATGGGCAATGATCGAGAAGTTACGAATACTCTTCTGCCGCTTTAAACGGTCTTCATTCGTCATGTTTAGAGTCACCTTACCTTATTTTCAAACGTACATACGGTTCATTATAACAAAAAGCGCTTCACTGTACTATCTCGTTTTGTTTTACCCGAAAAACAAAATGTGAAGATTCCCTAGACGTCGTATTGCTTTTAAGAAAAACGTTTGCTACAATTGTGTTTGTTCTGTTGAACGATAACTGCAGATATGCGAATATAAATCTCGAATGAGTTTTATTGGAGGTGAATCATCCATGGCTAACATTAAATCAGCAATCAAACGCGTTAAAACAGCTGAAAAACGCCGCGTCGCTAACGTACAACGTAAATCGGCAATGCGTTCAGCGATTAAAGCAGTCGAAACTTTCGCAGCTGAAGGTAACAAAGACCAAGCGGTCCTTGCTTTCGCTACAGCTTCTAAAAAAATCGACAAAGCTGCTGCTAAAGGTCTCATCCACAGCAACAAAGCTGGTCGTGACAAATCACGTCTCGCTAAACTCGTAAACGCACTTTAATTCTTTCCGAAGAATACGGTGATGGATCGCCACTAGGAGGTATCTCCGGTGGCGATTTTTTATATGATCTGAAATGGCGGAAGAAGGAATCGTTCGATACGATTCTCTCTTCCGCCATTTGTCATATTAGTTGTCATTCAGGCGATCAATCATTACATAATGAAGACCAATCCCTTCGATCATGAAAGGTTCACCAACGCGCACAAGTCCAAGACGCTCATAAAAAGGAAGTGCTGTGACACGAGCGTTGCACCACCACGCAGTGACTCGTCTCTCCTGTAATACCCGACGGGCTTCTTCAATCAATGCCCGCCCGTACCCTTCACCACGCACTTGTTCACTCGACGCCATTCCACGGAGTTGATACGTCGCTCCTGGTGCTTGCTCATGTGATTGTTCAGAAAAGCTACCAATCGCGACAACTTGATGCTCTTTTATTCCACCAAGATGAAATGTTGAGGCAAGCGTATCGTCTGGGTAAATACACGCTTCACGCGGTTGATGGGGACGCAACACTTCATGCCGTAGAGGGATGACCTCTTTCGCCGTAATGATTTGAACTTTCATGATCGATTTCCTCCTCTTATAACGTCGCTAAACGAACAATCAACGCATCAAATAAAATCTTCTTATCACCGCGTCCTGTTTTCATGCCTTCATCCGTCGTCGTAATGGCAACGAGGGCTTGCTCGAGCTGTGCAAATGTAAACCGCTTTGCAGACTGCAATGCCAATTTGATCGCATACGGATGAGCACCGACTTTCGATGCGATTTGCCGTTCCCCGTACCCTTGTTCCGCTAATCGTTTCGACAACAGCATCATACGGTATTGACGTGCCATCAGCCCAAGAAGTGCCAACACTTCCTGTCCTTGTTTTTCAAGGTCACGAATCAAACGGATTGCCGGTTCGAGTTGACGCTTCATCAAGTAGTCCGTTAATTGAAAGACATTGTCCTCTAACGTCCGTGGAACAAGCAAATCGACATCCTCGATTTCAATCGTTGGTCGATCCCCCGCAAATAACATTAACTTCTCCAGTTCATGCGCTAATGTACCCCACATCTCAGCAGTCAGGAAAATGAGCCGCTCAATCGCCGGACGTTCCATCCGGTACCCTTTATCATTGACCGCATCTAGGACAAAGCGGAACAGCTCTTCGGTCGTCGGCTTTTTCGCCTCAAGCACCGTCGCGCGCTCCTTCAATCGTTTAACGACGGTTTTTCGTTCATCGAGCTTTTCTGCTTCGACGATCAAGACAACGACCGCATAATCTGCTGGTTGCATGACATAGTCCGCTAGGCGTTCGAGATTATGTTGCTTTTTATCTTTTGCACCGGTCAGAAACGTTGCTGGTTTTGCAACGACGACACGGTAGTCACTCAAAAATGGCACGGTCTCCGCTTCATCAAGTACTGCATCGAGCGGTTGGTCGTTCAAATCAATTTTCATATAGTCAAACCGCTCTCCGTCCGGTAGAGCCGCTTTTACGATTTCACGTTCCCATTCTTCTAACAAATGTCGTTCGGTTCCATATAATAAGTATAAATTCGCTAATTTTCCGTTGACGAGCCAAGGAGTTTTCATCATTCCCACCACATTTCACAGTTTGTTCTTAACTTCATCATAGATAATCCTCTTTTATTCCGCTATACTAGAAGCGGAATCTATTAAGGGGGAATGCAGCATGGCACATTCAGTACGCCCACCAAGTGAAAACGCGTTCGAGAACGATATTCAATCAAAACGCAACGATGCGCTCGACTCTGCCGTTGGTTTTGGTGCATCATTCGGCTTCTTCGCAGTCTTGTTCATCATCGGTGTCGCAATCAAGTTCTTAAGTCTATAATCAGTAAAACAGCAACCTTGGGGGGTTGCTGTTTTTTTATTTTATCATAGGTTCACAGCCCGCTGAAGAACAAGTTATACTCCCGTCTTGATCCGTCCGAAAGACGATTCGTTCTGTTCCGATGCGCTCGAGTACGTCCGGATGTGGATGACCATACCGATTTTTTCGTCCGACCGACAAAATGACGGTCTTCGGATTCGACTTTCGCAAGAGTTCTTCGCCGGTTGACGTGTTTGAACCATGATGACCCGCTTTTAGAATATCGATTGGACCAACTCTCAACTCGTCCTCTAGTGCCACTCCGGCATCACCTGTCAATAAGACACGTTGCTCTGCAATCTTCGCCAATAACACGACGGAGCGGTCGTTTTCTTCTTCCTCTCGCCCAGTCGGTGCAAGTACTTGTAACCAAGGGCGAATCATGTCCCCACTTTTGATGAATTGGACGTTTGTTCCTGTCGCTTCGATTGAGTGAATTAACGTACGCCGTTTGTCATCCGTATTATCATATGCACCTAAATACACTGTTTTTACACGAACTTGACGAAGTAAACCTAGTAGTCCACCCACATGATCATGATCAGCATGCGTCACGACGAGTCCATCGATTTCGGCTTCGCCTCGTGTGAACAAAAACGGAGCGACGATATGACTACCTGGATCGAACGGACGAAGCAGCGGATGTGTCGTCTGCTGATAAACACCACCAGTATCCACTACGAACGTCTCTCCTGCTTTTTCAAGTACGACACTGTCACCTTGACCGACATCTAAAAACGTAATTTGTTCAGGGGCGCGCCATTCTGTATAGCCCCATGCCGACAGCAAAAGGGTGAGCGGAATGACATGTCCCCACCATCTTCGCTCAGCGATGAACCAAGCAAGACCAGTTCCAGCAACGATACACGTCAAGATGATAGGAGAAAGTGCCGGAACTGCAACTACCGCCAACGGTAAGTGTTCAGCCAGTCGTAACGCTTGATCCATCCACTGAATCGCATGTTGATGCACTGTTTGAAACGTCGAGCTAATTGGTAAAAACGGAATCATCGCAAGAATGAACGATCCCGGTAGAATCACCCATTCAATCCAGCCACCAATCAACAAGTTCAACAACGGGGACCAGATTGAAACCGTCGTTTGCTCGATGCCCTGTAAAAATAATAGTGTCCCAAACTGTGCCCAAGCACTGATAAGTAACCAGTTCCAAGGACGACGAACCGAACCCATTAGTCGTCTCGATAGCACAAGAAACAGCGTCAATCCAACTGTCAATTGAAACCCGATATCATAGATCACAGTCGGTTGAATCGCTAATTGAAAAGCCGCGACTCTCGCAATGACCTCCACCGGATCTAACGGTTTGTGGAAGCGACGGCCGAGTAGCAGAATCATCGCAACAAGAACGGCTCGCGTGACCGGAGGACTCCACTCCGTCAACCATCCATAAATCGGCAGTAAGATAAGAACGGCATCCAGTCGTTTTTCTTTTGTCATTCTGATTTTTCGTAAGACATACAGCAGACTGAAAATCAAAAAGGCGATATGTGATCCTGAGATCACGATTGCATGCAATAAGCCAAATTTCTTAAACCGTTCGAGCGTCACTTGATCCATTAATCGATCCTCACCGAAAACAAGCGCTTCGACGTAGAATGCTTGTTTTTGTGATAACAGTCCTTCAACCCGCGTTAACCAAGCTTCACGCACCCGTCTTCCTTCAGCCGCATAACCTGGTGTCGGATGACAAGATTCAAACGAACGAACTTCCCACTTTCCACCGTAACGATGCGTATGCATGAATTGCTGTTCGTCAAAGCCTCCCGCATTCGATTGTTGGCGGATATCGAGCGATTCGGTCTTTACGCGACAGGAGTGACCGATTCGTTCATATCCTGTCTCATCTTCTGCGACCATCGCTGTCAAAAGGACGGGTTGATTGTTACTCTCTGCCTCATAACGGATACGATCTCCGTTGCGCTTTCCCGATAGAATATCAACTGAAGAAACGTCATGCGGTTCAGGTGACAAATGTCCCATTCCGATGAATAGGAAGCTCAATATGAGCAGAAAGAAGAGACGACCAATCGAAAAAGACCACGACTTTAAGACAGCGAACAGCATCAGCGTTACTAACCACCAAATCGATTCTTTGATAGCGACAACGAGTAAGAAAACAAATAGCGCATGAAGCGGCATCAGTAGACAATCAGGTAGGATTTAAGCGACTCTAACGTCTTTTCCCCGAATCCCTTTACCTCTCCAAGTGATTCGTACGTCGCAAATCCTCCCTTCTCCTCACGATAAGCTAATATCGCTTCCGCTTTAGCAGGACCAATCCCCGGAACTTCCATCAATTGCTCTGCTGTTGCCGCATTAAGATCAATCACTCCTTTAGGTACCTCTGCTTTTGAGCGTTTCGTTGGTTTTGGCTGATCTTTCCCTTTTTTTACTGGCACGATGACTTCTTGTCCATCGATCAGGCGTGCTGCAAGATTCATTTGTCGAATATCGGCTTTTTCCGTCGTCTTTGCTTTTTCGATTGCATCTTTCACTCGGTCACCCAAATGGAATTGATAGGGTCCAGGTGCTTCTACCGCTCCTTTTACGTCGACCATGATGAGTTTATCGCGCATCGAGGTGTCTTTTTCTGCTGGCTCTGCTTTTGCCTCTTGTTGTTTATCCGTTAGAGATGGTTGATCGACCATTGCTTCTTTCGAACAAGACGGTAATGGTACGAACAATAGAATGATAAGTAGCAGGACGACGACGAGACCTGCAATCTGTTGCAAACGTGGAACGGTCAAGACGAATCCCTCCCTTTCCCACGACTCTAACAGTCCCCCACCTGCTTTAGGAAACGAAGGAATACACACTATCTACTCTTTGCATCACGATCCTGCATCGTTATATCGGATAAAAGTCATGTCATCTATGCCGTTACTTTGAATTAGCATCTGTTTCATGACAAAAATCCGCCTTCTTCAAGCAACACGAATGTGTATCGCTTAAAAAAGACGGATGAGATCACTTTTACATTTTTTCAGCAACGAAGAAAATCCGCTCGGCTGTCTCGGAAGGAGCGTCCGGTCCAAAGTCACCTGTGACAGCGAGCACTCGGAACCCGGCTTCGCGTAACCAGGTCACGTATTGTGCCGGAGGATACGTCCGCTGATGATGTGTTTCATCGACACGCTCATAGCGACCATCTTCTTCCTCGATGAAGAACGTCAGTTCATGGACGACAGAAAGAGGGGTCTCCCCTGGATCCGCGAACCAGATGTACGAACTTTGTTCCGCATGCGTCGCGTACGTCTTCCCGTTGAACAATGTCTCCATTTTGTAAGGAGAATGTGTATCGAATAAGAGACGTCCACCATCTTTAAGAATGGCTGCTACGTGTGTAAACGTCTGTTTGACATCCTCTTCTGTCTGAAGATAGTTCAAGGAGTCGCATAAGATCGTTACGGCATCAACAGATGTCGGTAGTTCGATTTCGCGCATGTCTTGCGCCCAGAATTGAATGTTCAATCCTTCTTCTATCGCTTTTTCTTGCGCGACTTCGAGCATTTCTTCCGATAAATCGATTCCGAGCACCTCATAATGCTCTGCTAGCGCAAGCGTCGCCGTACCCGTTCCACAACCGATATCAGCAATTGTACTTCCAGTCGGAACATATGCTTTAACCCAGTCGACCCATTGATCGTATGGGACGTCCTGCATCAATTCATCGTAGATGTAGGCGAACTGTTCGTATGCCATTAGTTGACCTCGACTTCAACCTTTGGAGCATCTGCCCAGAGTTTTTCAAGGTTGTAGTAATCACGATCGTCGCGGTGGAAGACGTGAACGACGACGTTTTCAAGATCCGCTAGTACCCAACGTGCTGCATCGAATCCTTCAAGGCGTTTAATTGGTAGATTATTTTCGTGCGCGATTTCTTTGAGTTCACGTGCGATTGCTTGTACTTGTTTTTCTGAATTTCCTTCACAGATGACGAAGTAGTCCGCAACAGGTGAGATGCTCGACATATTTAGGACGACGATATCTTCAGCACGCTTATCGTCGATGGCATTTACGATTAATTGTAATTCTTGTTCGACTGTCATAGGACGGTCCCCTTTCGTTTGGCCGCGACGAAGGCATTATAGGTCTCAATCGTTCGCGGAAAGATGATAGCTTGTTTTGTACATAAAAAATGAATCGTTTGACTGAGCGTCGCGATGACAGCGTCCGTCAAATCCTGCTCTGCTACTTCGCGAAGCACTTCGACACCGGGATAACTGCGATTTGGTTCAATCGCATCCGCGACGAAGATGATTTGATCAAGCAACGGCATACCAGGTGCACCCGTCGTATGATTTGCGATGGCCTGATAGATCACGTCCGAATCCAAACCGAGTTCTCGACGGACTAGCTCCGCGCCCACTGGCGCATGAAGCAATTCGTCATCATAATCGAGTAAGATTCGTTGATTCAATGCAACAGCAATCGAACGCATCTCATCCGTATCGCGGTATTTCGCATAATCATGGAGCATGGCAGCAAGTGCCGCCTCTTCTTCATCGACACCATATTTGAGAGCCAAATGTCGTGCTGTTTCGACGACACCTAACGTGTGCAAATACCGCCGCTCAGGCAACGTGTTCTCGATGATTTGACGTGCTTCTTCAAGGCGCATATAACTTCCACTCCTCAATCCGTTGTCGAACGGCTTCCGGTACAAGGTAACGAATGCTCCGTCCTCGTGCAACCCGTTGCCGGATATCCGTTGAAGAAATTTCTAGCAATGGCATATCAACCGTTTTTACATGGGCACCCCGCGGAATCAGATACTGACTTCCAGGTCGAGCAACTGCACCAAAGACGACTTCCTCGTATAACCGTTCGGCTTGATACCACGTATCGAGACTAACAAGTGAATCCGCCCCAACTAGAAACAGAAACTCATGCTCTGGGTATCGTTGCTTCAATGCACGAATCGTATCATACGTATAGGAAGGCTCTTCTCGTTCAAACTCGATTGCTGAGACGGAAAAAGTTGGATTTAATGCAATCGCTTCTTCTACAAGGCGTAGACGCTTCGATCCTTCTGTGACAGTACGTTGTTTATGCGGTGGCACATTCGCTGGTACGAACCAGACCTCTTCAAGTTCGAGTTGTTCCTGCGCTTGTTCGGCAATCAGGAGATGACCGATATGCGGAGGATCGAACGTTCCGCCCATCAGTCCGATTTTCATCGTGGCAATTCGAGCGTCTTGTTCTCTTTTGATTCTTTATATAGAACGATGACTTTTCCGATGACTTGAACGAGTTCAGCATTCGTTCCTGCAACGAGTTCTTGTGCAACATCTTTCGGTGCATCTGCGCAGTTTTGTAATACTTGTACTTTTAAGAGTTCCCGTTTTTCAAGCGCATCCATCAAATCAGCACACATCGCTTCTCCGACTCCATTTTTACCGACTTGGAAAATCGGATTTAAATCGTGAGCTGTCGCGCGTAAAAAACGTTTTTGTTTACCTGTTAACATGATTAAAATTCCTCCAATTGCTTTCGTATCACCTGCTCGCCAAGTGCGAGGTCAGGCGCTTTGCCGGTGAAGCGTTCAAATGCTTCAGCCGCTTGTAAGACGAACATCGGGACGCCGTCAAGTGTGTCGAGACCTTTTTCAGTCGCTTCACGCAATAGACTGGTCGGCGTCGGTCGATAAATAATATCACAAATCAAGGCGTGCGTCTCGGTCAATTCGATCGGGCGTGCTTCGACATGTGGCGCCATCCCAACAGAAGTCGTATTAATGATGACGTCGTAACTTGTTAAATCAAGAGCTTGTTGCCAAGGCAGAACATGTGCTCCAAATTCAGTGGCAACTGCCTCTGAGCGTTCCTGTGTCCGATTCGTGATCGTCACATCTCCAGGCAACGCAGCAATGATGCCTCGCGCTGCACCACCCGCACCAAGGACAAGTGTCTTTTTAAATGACGGACGACGCACCGTTAACGCGCGGACGAATCCAATCCCATCCGTATTCGCACCAATCAACTGCCCGTCTTTGCGGTACACCGTATTCACGGCTCCTGCTTTTTGAGCTGCCGGCTCCAATCGATCCAGATACGGGATGATGGCTGTCTTATGCGGGATCGTCACATTGATTCCATCTAACTGACGCGTGCGTAATTTCGTAATGATCTGCGGCAATTCCTGCTCCGTTACATCGATGAGGTCATAACAGCCGAAAAGCCCAGCCGCTTCCAGCCAAGCTGTATGCAGCTCAGGCGAAAGTGAATGGGCAATCGGATGACCGATGACGGCAAAGCGCATCAGACGAGCGCCTCACGTAAAGATACAGCGACACCTTTCGGGGCATAAGCAGCAACACGTCCACCTTTTCCATGAACCGCAACCCAGCCGAGTCCACTGAAGACGATATCCGTCTTCATGTTGTCACGGAGACTGAATTCATGACGAACGAGCGGCGGTAACATCTCACGCGTCTTTTCGTTCGGTGGAGATAATAGCTCACCATTATGGTTTGCATATAAATCGTCTGCTTTTTCAAGCTTCGTCCGGTGAACTTTCAATTCGTTCGACATGTAGATGACGAATGAACGCTTGTTCCCTTCCATATAGTCCAATCGTGCAAGACCTCCAAAGAAGAGGGTCTGTTGCGGATGGATTTGGAAGACTTGCGGCTTGATCTCTTTTTTCGGTGTGATCAACTTCAAGTCTTTTGCATCAACGTAGTGAGCCATCTGATGATGATTGATGATTCCCGGCGTATCATACAGATTACAGTTATCGTCGAGTGGGATATCGATCAAATCAAGTGTCGTTCCCGGGAAGTGACTGACCGTGATGACAGCTTCATCCTCTTCACCAAAACGTTTGATGACTTGGTTGATTAATGTCGATTTTCCGACGTTCGTACAACCGACGACATAGACATCGCGCCCTTTGCGATAATAATCGATTTTTTCAGCGAGTTCATCAACACCATGACCTTTTTTCGCACTGATCAGATGAACGTCGACTGGACGTAATCCAAGTTCCTTCGATGCTTGACGCATCCAGTTCATGAGACGGTTCGGGTTCAATGACTTCGGCAATAAATCGGCTTTGTTCCCGACGAGTAAGACGTCATTTTTTCCGACGAACCGATGTAATCCCGGTAACCAACTTCCATTAAAATCGAAGATATCAACGATTTTAACGACAAGAGCATCTTTTTGACCGATTCCGTCTAAAATTTTAACGAAATCATCGTCCGATAACGATACATCTTGGATTTGATTATAATGCTTCAATTTAAAGCAACGTTGGCAAATGACCATTTCACGATCAAGTGCAGATTTAGGTGCGTATCCTGGTGCTTTTGTGTCTTCCGTTTGAATGGCGACACCACAACCAGCGCAGTGGATTTCTTCGATCATATTATGTTGAGCCGCATGCGGGAACGTTCTCCCTTCTCTTTTCACCGTAGCGCCCTGCTCGCTACTCCAAGAGCGTAACTTCCGACCTCTCGCCGTACGTGTTGCGACTGCTGCCTTCCCTTTCATCTACCGATCTGACAGGGTTATTGTTGCTTATCCTGACGAAGTGTTTCGATCGGATGTTCCAGCGCTGAAGGATCTTCTTTGACGCGTTGTGTCAACTTATAGATTCCTTTGCGTTTCATCCGGCGGAAAATGACACGTTCCATCAGGCGATTGAATTTCGTGACGACACCGTCCGTCTTGACGACGGGTTGAACATGGATGACTTCGATTCCAACGGAGTTTGCACCGAGTACATCCGTGAAGAGTTGGTCTCCTAAAAAGACGACTTCTTTCGCGTGATACCCGAATTCCGTTAGGGCTCGCTTAAACCCGATAGGTAACGGTTTTCGAGCCGGCGCAATATAGTGCAATCCGAGTGGATCCGCGAACTTCTTAACGCGGTCTCCATTGTTGTTCGATACGATGATGACGTCGAAACCATATTGATTATTTACCATATCCAGCCAAGCAACCAATTCGTCTGGAGCATCTGCGATATTCCATGCGACGAGCGTATTATCAAGATCGGTCAAAATAGCTTTGACACCGTTTCGTTTGAGCATTTCAAGGTCGATATCGTAGATCGAAGCCACGAAATGTTTCGGATAAAGTCGTTTGAACAAGAATAAAACCTCCAGATAATGGTCTAGCTCTATAGTTAAGTTTAAGAAACAGTTATGTTCTTATCGTTCGATTATAGCACAATCAGATAGTAAGAGCGACGCACAAAAGAAAACGGAAGGCGGACCTCCCGTTTTCTTAATAATAGCGAATCCATAGATAGAGTTGCGATAAAATCAACGTCACGATCGTAATCGGTGCTCCGTAAATTAAAAAGCGCATGTAGGTGAATTTTTCGCCTTGTCGTGTTGCAAGACCAGCAACGATGACGTTCGCTGACGCACCGATGAGTGTCCCGTTCCCTCCAAGACATGCCCCAAGCGCGAGCGACCACCATAAGACATCCACTTTCGCATCCGCAGGGGATAATCCAATTCCAGCAGCGACATCATTGATAAGTGGAATCATCGTCGCGACGAACGGAATGTTATCGATTGTCGCACTGGCAATCCCTGACAACCACAGGACAGCAGTCGCCGTCGTCTGAATGTCTCCTCCTGTCAAATCAATCGTTTTTTCAGCGAGATAGCGGATGATGCCTGCTTCTTGAATCCCACCGACGAGCACGAACAATCCCGCGAAGAAGAAAATCGTCGTCCATTCGACGCGAGCAAAGATGCCCTCGAGCTGGTGATCGTTCTCAATTGTTAGTAACATGAGGATCGTTGCTCCAAGAATCGCGATGGCCGGTGCTTCGAGATGGAGCCCGATTCGATCAAATATCGGGTGCAATACGAACAGTGCAATCGTACTAACGAGAACGATACTACTCCGTGTGACAAGCTTTCGACTGACAATGTAACTATTTTCATCGATTTCCATCAATTTTTGTCGATCTTCCGCTTCGACGTGCAGTTGCTTCCGGAAGACGAAGTAGAGAATGCCGATCGTCACGACCGTAATGATCAGAATGATTGGTGCGAGATTCAATAAGAAGGCGTTGAACGTCAAGTGCGGATTCGCTGCTCCAATCATGATATTCGGTGGATCTCCAATCAAAGTGGCTGTTCCACCGATGTTCGCGAATAGAACTTCCGCCAGCAAAAACGGAAACGGTGCGATCTTAAGTATTTTCGTAATCGAAAACGTAATCGGAACGATCAGTAAAACGGTCGTGACGTTATCAAGAAAAGCTGATCCGAGAGCTGTCAATGCGGACAATAAAATCAGTACCTTAATCGGATCGCCTTTAGTCGTTTTAGCTGCTCGGATTGCGATGTATTCGAACAGTCCAGATTGGTTGGCAATCGTGACAAGGATCATCATCCCAATCAATAAGACGATTGTTCCCCATTCAATGTATTCAAACAATGCGGTCTCAAGATCGACAATACCGATGATAACCATCGCGAGCGCCCCGAGTAAAGCAACGATCGCTCGACTTACTTTTTCACTAATGATGAAGCCATAGGTCACTAAAAAAATGATAAGCGCAATATACGTTTGGACCTGCGTGCTTCCGATTTCTGCTAATGCCAATGCCGGCATGATTCATTCCTCCTAAACGTAAGGAGACGCCCAGAACGGGCGTCTCGCTTTCATGAATGCCATTGTCCGAGGCGTTGCCCCATCAAAACTGGTCCAATCGCTTGGGTATCTAACGTCAATGCATCTTTCGGACAAATCAGAACAACCGTTGAACCGAATGAGAAATAACCGAACTCGTCACCTCGTCGAAGGTCCTTTGCTTCGTTCGTCCGCACGATTGAGTTGACGTTCAGTGCACCAACCATGACATGTTCTAAAGCGTGTTTTCCTTGAACGATACGCGTCACACGACGATAGTTCCGTGTCAATGGACGAAGTGCATGCGTTAAACCAATTTCATTCACCGGTGCTGAATCGCGACCGAGTGTATAACTCGTCCGAACCGTCCCATCCATTGGCACATGGACACGATGATAGTTTTGCGGACTTAGATAAAAGATCATCACACGTCCCCCGACGTATTGCTGTGCTTCATGATGGGAACCGAGTAATTCTGACACCGTATACGATTGTCCTTTAACAGTGAAGCGAATATCAGCAGTCAAATCGTCAACGACGGATAACACACCGTCACAAGGACTAACGAATGCGCCTTCTGCTTGATCAATCGGTCGCATTTCTGATTTGACATGACGAATGAAAACATCATGTAAACTCGAATACTCCTCTAGATTCCGAGTCGCTTCCGCCATATTTAAATCATATGCTTGAACGAATGGACGGATGAACGGACGACTGATCCCACTCATCGCAAAACGTTTCAGTTGTTTGGCAACGAACGGGTGTCCATTTAATTCGAACACACGAGAGTAGAACCACTTTTTAATCATTAAGATCACCGGATGATTCTTCTTTTGAATCCTCGACTTGTTTTCCAGCAAAGAACTCTTTATAGCTGTCTTCCGTTTGCTCACCTGCTACTCGTCCGACTTCCTTACCATCCTTGAAATGAACAACAGTAGGTGTTCCTTCGATGCCAAATGTATCCCAAGCCGATTGTTCAACAGCAAGGTCAATCTGTTCGAACGGAATATCTTGTTTTTCACCGAGGGGTACGAGATATGGTTTTACTTTTTCACAATGGACACAACCTGTTTGATAGAAATACGTATAAAATTCATCACCGGATTTCACTTTATCCGCGACTTGTGTAGCCGTTAAATTGCCATTCTTTGATGCAGAATCCTCTCGGTCCGTGAAGACCAGAAGTAATCCTCCAACCAATACAATCAAGGCGATGACTCCCGCTGTAATCCAATTCGCCTTAGATTGCGGTTTTTTCGTGTTTTTACGTTTCGATTGCTTTGACACGTCTATCCCTCCGTCATTCTGGTATTAGCCATTTTTTCTGAACCATTATAGCATGACCATTCGCAAGAATCGTATCGATTTGCAAAGCGTCATCAATCAGTAACAGATCGGCTCGTTCTCCGACCGCTATCTGACCACCTGACACACCATAAGCATCTGCGACATGTCGCGTGATCGTCGCAATTGCACTATCGAAATCAACACCATGCGTCACCGCATCACGCACGGCTTGCATCAGTGAAGACGGTTTCCCCGTGTCGATCCGGACTAGTCTTCCGGCATCGTCAAACGCTGGAAGACTAGCACCAGCATCGCTCGACATCGTAATCTGATCGAGTCGAACTCCTTCTGCCAAAGCACGAGAAACTGCCTCACCTGCTGGAATCTCGCCTTCTGCAATGAAGCTTTCTGTCGTACACGCCGTGAAATCAATCCGCCCCCCTCGTTTCGCCCAAGCGAGCCCCGCTTCAAAAATCCGCTCACTTCGATTGATATGCGTCGGCAGGAATTGTCCGATTGGTAAATCAGTCGTGTCGATCACTTCATGTAACAAATCGAGCCCTTGCTTGCCGTCTCCGATATGGACGTTCATCGTTCCCGACACTCCTTTGACCATTCCAGCAATTCGGGCTTCTGACGCCAACCGCGCCAACTCATGGGCAGTCGGTTGGGTCGACCGATGATCATTGATCGCAATCTCTCCAATACCGATCACTTCATTGATAAGAACGATATCATGTCCTGTCGATTGGGTTAACGTCACCGGCGGTACAGCATAACTTCCACTTAATAGAAACGGACGGATCCCAGATGCGGCATACCCGCGTATGTGTGCGAGGAGATCAATTCCCGTCCGTGTCCAGCCATCTGTGCCGAGTAACCCGACGACCGTCGTCACACCACCTTCAAAGATGTCACGCACGGTCAAAGGTGCCGTTCTTGTTGCGAAACCACCCTCTCCACCACCACCGATTGGATGTAAGTGCCCATCAATGAATCCAGGTACTAACCGTTTGCCACGACCATCGATTCGGTGGGTAATCAGCGCTTGATCGATGGTATAGGAACCGATACCGATGATTTGATTTCCTGCTATGTAAACATCTTGGGGCGTCTGCCGCAACAAGACTTGTTCAATGATAATCATTGATTCTTCCTCCTTAAGACAAAAAGCGAGCCTATCGTCCATATGACGACATCTCGCTTTTCCTTATTCTGCCTTAGTCCCTTGACCAAGACCTAAATCTTCATTGACGGCATCAAGTGCGAAGACGACAAGTGAAGTAACGACAGACATCGCTGTCGCGAATCCGAAGCTATACGTTACTGCATCAACCGCTGATACGATGAACACAGCAGTGTTCACGAGTAAGAATGACCAAAAGAATGTAACGAGAAAACGCATGATTTCCCCTCCGTTTCCATAACGTACTATAGTGTTGTCCTACGATTTGTAGTATACCATTTTTTAATCCAAGCAACAGCCTTTCTCTATTTTTTTCAAGCGCTTTCTTTTACTTGAAAAACTTAATCGTTTCATACAAAGGACAATCGCTTCATGTGCTACAGTAGAATTAACGAAAAGAAAGCGGAGGATTTCATCATGACCCGTCACTTAATCGCTGTCGATCTCGACGGCACCCTTTTAAAAGATGATAAAACGATCAGTGCTGCGAACATCGCTGCGCTGCAACGTGCGCGTGCGAACGGTCACGAAGTCGTCATTGCAACAGGACGACCATTTCGTCACGCTCGCAAATACTATGAACAGCTTGGTTTGACGACACCAATCGTTAATTTTAACGGTGGTCTCGTCCATCACCCGCAAGATGCGCACTTCGAAGTCCAGCATCATCCGATTCCGCTAAAGACTGTTCAACATATTTTGGAATCGGTCGCTGAAACAAAGACACAAAATATTGTTTGTGAAGTCACGGATCATGTCTATTTTCAATATGATCCAGTCGGTATCTACGAATTTTATACCGACCATGCCCTATCCGTCACTACAGGTGATTTACGTAAGGTACTTCTTCACGAACCAACGTCTCTTCTGATTCATGCGAAGGGTGAACATGTTGATGAGATTCGCTCTGAACTATCTGGTGTCCATGCCGAGACCGTTCTCAATCGCCAATGGGTCAAACCCGAGTTCATGGTCGAAGTGATGCGAAAAGGGACAAGTAAAGCAGTCGGACTCGCACACATTGCGCGCCATCTTGGCATTGACTCGAAACAAATCGTCGCGTTCGGTGACGAGGAAAATGACTTAGAGATGATTGAATATGCGGGACATGGGGTCGCGATGGGGAATGCGATTCCTACTCTAAAACATCTCGCGAACGGTACGACGAAACGAAACGAGGACGACGGGATTGCTTACTACTTGAGACATGTCTTAGGACTCGCTTAAAGACTAAAAAAGCACTTGCCTGCATTTCGCAGAGCAAGTGCTTTTCATTATCCTTTTCGGAAATATCCAACGACTGAATCCGTCGCCACGACGTTGATGAAGACTGTTTCATCTGCATCCCGGCAAATTCGTTCGATATCCCGCAATTCGTGACGCTCGATGACCATCATCAATGTCGCTTTTTCAGCTCGTGAATACGTACCAATCGAAGGAATCTGCGTGATTCCGCGAATGATATGCTGATGTAGCGCCGTCGTGATGTCATCTGCATGGTTCGTGACGATGAAGATCGTTAAACGCTGATTGCTTGTATGAATCTCATCGACGACCTTAGACGTCACGTAGATGAAGACGATCGTATACAAAGCAGTCGACCAACCGAATAATGCGCCTGCTAATAAAGCGATCAAGAAGTTCAAGACGAACAAGTATAATCCGACGCTACGATCGGAGAAACGGGCGAAGATTAAAGCTACGATGTCAAATCCGCCGGTCGAAGCACCGAACTTGATCGTAATCCCTGTACCGATCGCAAGCAAAACCCCACCGAACACTGCGTTCAGTGTTTGGTCACCTGGTATGACAGCATATTGAGGAATCAAACCGATAAAAATCGTCGTTGCTAAAACCGAAACTAACGTAATGATTGTAAAACTCCGACCTAGCATGATCCAGGCGAGTACGATCAAAGGCAAGTTCAACGCTAAGAACCAGACGTTCTCCCCAAACGCAAATGCTGTATTTTGAAGTACTTGCGTCAAGATTTGAGCAAGTCCTGTAAATCCAGTCGAATATACACCACTAGGAATCAAAAACCAGTTCATGGCAACGGCGATGACTAATCCTCCAATTGAAGCCACGATCACTTTTAACATACTTTCCTTTACTACTGCTGTCACACGCCGTTCTCCTCTCATTCATAACTATCTTGAAACACTTTAGCACATTCAAATGTCGTCGGATAGTCAAGATTTCCAAAGATTGATGTTCTTTTTGATGATGGCGTTTTCATTTGTGACAAAGGTGTCTTGATTCTTGTTACACAAAAAAAGAACCGACTAAAAAATCGGTTCTTTTTATCTTTCTTACACTGTCATTGAAGCAGGAACCGTAATTTGTCCTCCTGCTGGAACTTCTACAGTCGTTCCGTGGACGTTTAGGCTAAATGTCTCGCCTTCTGTTTGAGCGATTTCGACGGCATTCGGCTGTACATGGACATGGATATGATGACCGCGCCATTGCATCCGGAATGTATAACTCGTCCATCCTTTTGGCAACATTGGTTTAAAGGATAGCGTATCATTTGCTACTCGTAGTCCAGCAAATCCGTGAACAATCGACATCCACGATCCAACCATCGACGTGATATGCAACCCGTCTTCCGTGTCATTGTTGTAGTTATCAAGGTCTAGTCGCGCCGAACGTTGATACAATTCGACTGCTTTTTCCTCATAGCCAACTTCTGCTGCGATAATCGAATAGATACATGGAGACAATGACGATTCGTGAACGGTACGTGGTTCATAGAAATCGAAGTTCGCTTTTTTCTCTTCTAGACTGAAGCGATCCGTCAAGAAGTAGAGACCTTGCAAAACATCCGCCTGTTTGATAAAGACAGAACGAAGAATCCGGTCCCAAGACCAATTCTGGTTCAGCGGGAGATGTTTTGGATCGAGTTCAGCGACCAAGATTTGTTCTTTATCCATGAAGCCGTCCTGTTGCATGAAGATGCCAGGAGCTGCTTCGTCTTTTGGATAATACATCTTCGCATCGATATCCGCCCATTTCGCCAGTTCCTCATCCGTCAACGCTAATTGATGCATCAGTTCTTGTAGACGTCCTGGTTCTTCCTGTGCTAGATGACGATGAACGGTCTGTGTATACTCGAGACACCATGCCGCAATCAGGTTCGTATACCAGTTGTTGTTGACGTTGTTCTCGTATTCGTTCGGTCCCGTCACACCAAGAATCATGTAGACGTCTTTATGCGGCACGTAATTGACACGACTTGCCCAATAACGAGAAATTTCAACCAATACTTCAAATCCGTATTGTCCGAGATACGACGTGTCTCCCGTGTAGTTCGTGTAATTATAGATTGCATGTGCAATCGCACCGTTTCGGTGAATCTCCTCGTGAGTGATTTCCCACTCGTTGTGGCATTCTTCTCCGTTCATCGTCACCATCGGATAAAGAGCACCCTTCATTCCAACATTCTTATCCGCATTTTCTTTCGCTTGCGGCAATTGATTGTGACGATACTTAAGGAGGTTCCAAGCCACTTCTGGTTTTGATGTCGCAAGATAGAAATTCAAGCAGTATGCTTCCGTATCCCAATACGTCGCACCACCATACTTCTCGCCTGTGAATCCTTTTGGACCGATATTGAGGCGAGAATCTTCACCTGTGTAGGTCTGGAACATATGGAAGATATTAAAGCGAATTCCTTGCTGCGCTTCAACATCTCCTTCAATCTTCACGTCTGCTTCTTCCCAGTGGTGTAACCATGCTGCTTCATGTGTCGCAAGTAATGGTTCAAAACCTGATTCAAAAGCAACATGAACCCGTTTCATCGCTTGTTCGAGTAACGCCTCGATGTCATGATCACGATTCGTTACGAGCGCAACGAATTTCTCGACTGTGACGCCTTCGCCAACTGCTGCTTGTTTCGTGAAGCGATTCGCTACATATTGCGTATTGCCATCGACGACTTCACACTGTGCGCCTTCAACATCTGTGATCATCGCTGCTGTTACGTGCCAATCGAGCTTTTTTGTCTTTGATGTGACGTAACCGAAACGCTCTTCGATCCCATGTTCAACGGGGAGCCAGAACTTTTCATCATAGTTCGAGTCTTCATTCTCAACATCCGCATCAAGATACGATTCGATGACGATCTCTGCCTCAAAATTGACTGGTGTCACTGTATATTGCAATGCGGCTACTTCCTTATCGACAATCGAAAAGAAACGCTTTGATTCAATTTTTGTTTCTTCGACACCATTCTTCAATAGCATCGTCCGTGTCAATACGCCATGTTGCATGTCTAGTTCACGTTTGAAGTCGATGACTTCCCATGTATTCAAATCAACAGCTTTACCATTGACAGATACTTTCAAGCCCATGATGTTAATAGCATTGAGTACTTTCGCGAAGTATTCCGGATAACCATTTTTCCACCAACCAACACGTGTTTTATCCGGATAGTAGACTCCTGCAACATACATTCCTTGATGCGTATCACCTGTATATTCTTCTTCAAACGTACCACGCATTCCCATATGACCGTTTCCAATCGATGTCATGGACTCTGCTAGTCGATTATCTTCTGGATGAAAACCAAGCTCTGTAATTTTCCACTCATTGACCTCAAAAAGTCGTTTCATCGTCAAGTCGCTCCTTTTATGCTACGCATGCCGGATTCACCGTTCATGTAAGCGTTTCATCTATACTCTACATCCTTTATTGTACACATAAAAAGATTCAATGCAATCGTTTGCACGAAAATAAATTTCTTTTTCTGCAACCGCTTCCTTTTACTAGAAATACGCGTTTAAACTTAAGCAAAAAAGTCTATTTCCAAACCATTCGGTTTAAAAATAGACTTTATTTCATGCTTCAACTTTTCCGCCACATGACTGTCGGACAACGAGATAATGTGGAACGATGACGCGTTTTCCATAAGGTGTCGCATCCTCATTGATTTGTTCAATTAAACAATTCGTTGCTTCAAAACCTAGTCCAAAGATATTGATTTCAACAGAAGTCAGTGGTGGACTTGAAAATTCAGCGATGAACAAATTGTTGAAACTGACAACGGCCATTTGATCAGGAACACTGATCCCCATCTCATTCAGTGTACTCATGACACCAAGTGCCATCATATCGTCACTGACGACGACAGCAGTCGGAGGATGTTCAAGTGACATCAATCGTTTAACTGCTTCTGCGCCACCTGTCGTCATGAACGGTGCACTTACGATATAGGATTCATGAATCGGAATGCCCTCTTCCATCAGAGCTGTCTTGTACCCACCAACACGTTCTTGCGTCACGGCTAAGTCCTGTGCTCCTCCAACGAATGCAATGCATTCGTGTCCGAGTTGATGAAGATATTTTGTCACTTCACGTCCTGCTAGATAGTTGTCCGTGTCAACATACGTGACATGTGATGAATCGCTGAATGGTTTTCCGACAACGACGAATGGAAATTTCGAGTCTTGCAAAAATTGGACGACTTTATCATCCGTACGTGAATAGAGGACAACTACACCATCGACTCGACGACCCTGAACCATCGAGACGACTCCTTCGTACACTTCTTCTTCCGAAACACCTGTCGTCATGTACAATGAATAACCATTTTGATGTGCTTTTGTACTAATCCCTCGAATGACTTCCGAAAAAAATGGATTTTGAAGCGTTTTTGTTGCTGCACTTGGCATGACGAGGCCGATCGCCTGTGTCGTCCGATTTGCTAGGCTACGTGCATGAACGTTCGGATAATATCCGAGTTCATCCATCGCCTGCCGAACACGTTCTTTTGTCTTTTGACTGATGCGTGAACTGTTCGCAATGACGCGTGATACCGTCGAGGGTGCGACATTCGCTTCCCGTGCTACATCCTTGATTGTTACTTGCATCCCCTTCACCTCACCATTTCCCCTACTTGAGTATTTTATTTTGTTTGACGTTGCATGCGTTTACGATGAACGAGAAGAAGAACGAGTGCTAAAATCGGAGCAATTGCACCAATTGCGATGATCGACCACCAGTTGACTTGTGATTTTTCAATGACATAGCTGTTCGCACTACTCGCATCGAGCGTGATTTCATAAGCGTCACCATCTTGACGCACTAAGTCTGAGAACAATAGACCTCTTAGGCGCTTGTCATCACCGATTTCTTTCGCAGATACGCGCAAGCTCGTTTTTTTCTCTCCAAGATTGATGGCGTAAACGACTTGTTGTTGTTTCGTCTCCCGTGAGTAGACTGCCATATGATCTGTCTTTGCAATCAAGCGTTGCTTCCCTGTTGCAAACGCTGGATAATCTTGACGCATCTCGTTCAACGTCTTGACGTACTGTTGCATCTTCTTGTTTTGATCAAATATCATCATCATCCGGTTTCCGGGATCTTCACCGCCTGGCATCGCGATTTCTGTTCCTTGATAGACGATCGGCATACCAGGTGCAGCGTAGAGTGCGAACAATGCTAACCGCAACTGACGCTCCTCTTCATCCGCTCCACCAACCTTTGCTTCTGTGATGAAACGTTTAACATCATGATTGTCAATGAAGGTTGCAAGTCTCTTAGCATTCGGGTTAAACGTAGTATCTCGATTATAAACTGAATCTAACTCTTCCGCCGAACCATTTTTCCGAGCAAATTGATCCTTCACGCCATAATAAAACGGGAAGTTCGTCACGGAATCAAAACCTAATTTCGAATAAGACGCGATTTTTCGTGGATCTCCATCAAAGACTTCTGCTAACAAGAATAAGTCTGGATGCTTTTCCTTTACTGCAGGAATGAATGTTTTCCAAAATGCGGCTGGCACATGGCGAACCGTATCCAGTCGATAACCGTCTATACCCGTTTCATCGACCCAGTAGTTCGCAACATCCACTAAGTAATCCACGACTTCCGGATTTTCCGTATTGAAGTCTGGTAAATCAAATAACCAATTATTTTCGACTTCCGATGCATTATTCCAGTTCATGATTGGTTGATTTTTATGGAACCAGTCCGGTTTTTCTTTGACCATGGGGTGATTCGGTCCTAAGTGATTGACGACAAGATCGAGAACGACCTTGATATCCCGTTCATGCGCTTCCTTGACGAGACGCTTGAACTCTTCTTTTGTTCCGAAGTGCGGATCAATCTCGTAGTAATCATCCGTCCAGTATCCATGATAGCCATTTGGGCGGTTCTTGAAGATTGGCGTCAACCAAATCGAAGTAAAGCCTTTTTCCTTAATGTAATCAAGACGTTTCGTCACCCCTGCTAAATCTCCACCTTGGAAGGCTTTTGGATTTTCAGGATCCGCCTCTTTATCATTACTCGGATCACCATTCTCAAAGCGATCGACCATGATGAAATACATCCGTTCCTTTTCCCAACTTGCTGCTTCTCCGGTCATCGGTTGAAGTCCGATAGACAAGAGAAGCGGCAAGAGGAGAAGCATTATGCCTCGTCTCATGCCGCTGATTTCCCCCTTATGATTATCCTTTCGTTCCACCAGCTGTCAAACCAGATACGAAGAAACGCTGGAATGCGAAGAAGAGAAGAACGATTGGAACTGCTGATAATACGGCACCTGCCGCGAATAACGTAAAGTTATTGTCGAACTGCTCCGACACCATGTTGTACAACCCGACCGCAAGCGTCTGTTTCTCAGGAGAACGCAGAACAAGCGATGCTAAGATGAAGTCGTTGAATGGTGCCATGAAGTTGAATAACGCGATGACGGCGACCATCGGTTTTGCGAGCGGTAAGATGATTTGCCAAAAGATTCGTAAGTGACCGGCACCATCCATCCGTGCTGCCTCATCAAGTTCTTTTGGAATCGTATCGAAATATCCTTTTGCAAGATACGTATTCATTGGAATCGCGCCACCTGAATAGAGCAAAATAAGCGCCAGATGCGTATCAAACAATTCTAACATATTAAGCAGGACATAGATCGCAATGATCGCAACGAATTGCGGTACCATTTGCAAGACGAGGAACAGAATCAGTGAGTTTTTCCGACCGACGAAACGGTAACGTGAAAAAATGTATCCCGTTAACGTGATCAAAGCGACAGAAACGACCATCGTGATGACAGCGATTTTAATCGTATTCAAGTACCACATGCTATAATCCGTTTTCGACGGATCAAATAAATCAAAGTAGTGAATCAATGTCGGATTACTTGGGAAGATATCCGATGTAATACTTTTCCCTGGGTTGAGTGAAGTACCCACAACCCAAAGAAGTGGATAGACGATAATGATGGAGGCGATCGTCAAAATGAGATATGACAACGCCATATTGATTCGGTTTTGTTTTCTCATATTAGATCATATCCTCATCTTTGAATGATTTTGAACGCTTGAACTGAATGACGGCAATCGTCATGATGAAGAACGACAACACAAGCGTGATAGCTGCTGCAAATCCATACTGTGGATTGGAGCCAAGTGACAATTTGTAAATCCATGAAATCAAGATATCCGTTCCACCTGCCGATTGACCTGGTACTGCAGGTCCACCGTTGTTGAAAAGATAGATGATATTGAAGTTATTGAAGTTAAACGTATACTGCGTGATCAAAATCGGTGCCGTTGCAAACAAAATCATCGGCAATGTAATCAAGCGGAATTTTTCACCTGATGTAGCGCCATCGATCGTAGCAGCTTCATAGAGATCCTCTGGAATCGACTGTAAGATACCTGTTGTCAACGTCATGATGTACGGGAATCCTAACCACCACTGAATTCCGATCAAGGCAAGCTTCGTATAGGTCGGATCCGTCATCCAATCAATACCATTATTAAGACCAATTGCTGGTAGTAACGTCGTATTGAAGACACCAAATGTTTCATTGAACATCGAGCGGAAGATCAAGATCGTGATGAAGGCTGGTACTGCCCATGAAAGAATCAAGATTGAACGGAAGAATCGTTTTCCTTTGAGTCCTTTTTGGTTCAGTAAGACAGCAAGTCCAATCCCGATTGCGATGACTCCTGTCGTTGAAGCGACAGTCCAGACAAGCGTCCAACCAAGAACACTGACGAACGTATCACGGAAAATATCGACCGTAAAAATGTTCAGGAAGTTTTGAATCCCAATCCATTCGACCAACTTCGCTGGTGGTGAGTTGTTAAATTTATAGTTCGTAAAGGCAATCAAGAAAGTAAAAATCAACGGTAAGACGACCGTGAACACTAAAAGTACTAACGAAGGAATCAACATCGCGTATGGGAATCCGTTATCGCGGAAGTTGCGAAGTTGCATTTTCAAAGAAGGTACTTCAAGGTTCATATCACGTAACTTACCGATTCGATACGCATCGATAAAGTTCCAGACGTAAATGGCGATACCAAAGATAAGTAAAATCAAGGCAATGATGCCCTCGACCATTAGAAAGATCGAGTGATCCCCTCTTACGCCTGGTACCTCACCGAGTGTAATCAAGCCCCAGATCGCTCCGCGATCGCCAGGACCATTTCCGGCTCCTTTAAAGAACAATTCAAAATTGACGAGGAAATATGAAAGTACAACGACAAAAAATGTCGCGCCTTTAAGGAATTGTTTATTGTATAGTTGTCCCACTCCTGGAATGATCGACATCAGCGCCGCAATCGTGCGGTGGTTCGTCTTTTTTTCAGGCGTTGGATTCGTCGGGTGTGGTGTTGCAATCGCAGCCATCGTCCGTTCTCCTTTCCAAAGGTCATGTCTGACCTCAGGCTTCTCTTCCAACCATAAAGATGAGGGGGAATCCAAGATCCCCCTCTCTTTATCTCTTTGTCATGGATTCACGCGTTCCACTTACGCTTATTGATTGTTTGCTTCGATTTGTTGCTTGATTTGTTTCACAGCGTCATCAGCTGATTTTTGTGCGTCTTGTTTGTTCGTTGCAACAAGCTGGAGTGCTGCTGCCATTGGCTCCCAAACTTGACCCATTTCAGCGATGTTCGGCATTGGTACACCGTTTTTCGCTTGTGCGAAGACTGCTGCTGCAACTTCGTTATCTTTGATTGCTGCATCTTCTTGGAGCTCAGTAACTGGTGGGATCTCGTTGTATTTCTCAAACATTGCTTTCGCATTGTCTTTACCAGTAAGTGAAGTTAAGAACTTCTCAGCCCACTCTGCATTTTCCGAGTATGCAGAAATCGCGTACGTTTTTACACCAACGAATGTTTTGATTGGCTCACCGTTAGGAAGTTTCGGAAGCTCAGACGCTCCAAGGTTGATGCCTTTTTCTTTGTACCCTGCGACAGCCCAAGGACCGTTCATAACAGCTGCAGCTTTTTTATCGCCGAAGAGTTGGTCCATAGCTTGACCACCGCCACCACCGATAAGCCCTTTCGGGAAGAGACCTTCTTTGTACCATTTACCGATGTAATCCATTCCTTCGACTGCACCTTTATTATTCAAGCCGATATCCGCTGGATCCAATTTACCACCGTTGTCTTTGAAGACATAACCACCGTATCCACCAATTGGACCGTGTGCGAAGTAGAAGTTATCCCAAAGTGCGAGGAAACCGTACTGACCGTCTTTTTTCTTTTCAGTAGACAGTTTGTATAAGTCATCCATTGAAGTTGGCGCTTCTTTTAGTTCATCTTTATTGAAAAGGAGGATTGGTGTTTCAATTGCTTTTGGATATCCGTAGACTTTACCGTCAAACGTAACTGCTGATTTCGCTGTATCAATGAACGGGTCAAGTGCTTTTTCACCATCTTTAAGTTCAGCGATCAACCCTTGGTCGACGACTGTACCAATCTGATCGTGTGGAAGAAGCATGATATCTGGTCCTTTACCTGCTGGTCCGTCAAGTGCTACTTTCTTCTGCTGATCCGTCATTTTGACTTCTTTGACTTCGACTTTCACGCCTTCTTTTTCTTCAAATGCTTTTGCTGCCGCTTTTGTCGTTTCAGCTTTATCAGTATCTTCCCAAACGACGATTTTAGATGGTTTTTTGCTACCTGATTCTGAAGATGAAGAATCAGAATCTGATCCACCGCCACATGCTGCAAGAGCACCGATTGCCATGACAGATACAGAAAGACCTGCTACGAATTTTTTCATTTCCATGATTGAAATTTCCTCCCCAAGTTAACTTATAAATGATAAGTTTTAATGCACAACGTTTGCATAAAGGCACAACCATTTTCTCATGATAACAACCGAGAGGTTGTAAGCGTTTTATGAAAACGTTTGCATCACCTTTACATTTTTATTATACAATCTAAAATCCTTTTGACAAGACCTTTTGATCAATTATTTTCTTACATTTCAAAAACTTTTTATTTCTGAATTCATTATTTGAATCAAATGCTATCTTGAATAAGTGAGCAAAAAGAAAACGTTTTCATTTTTAATGTTTGCACAACATGATGCAAACGATTGCATCATACTCTCGACTTTTATCAGGAATCCTTGATTTCATAGGATTGCAATTGACTTTAAGAAAGCGCTTTACTATTCTTAGAGCGAAGACATAATCAATACGATGCAAGCGATTGCGTTAAGGAGTGACTGCCATGTTCAAAGAAGCTGTGTTCCACCGTGCGATGTCTCCATTCGTCTACAAGTACGATGAGCGAACAATCCACATCCGCCTACAAACGAAAAAAAATGACGTTGATCGCGTCGATTTGATTTGGGGTGATCCGTATGATTGGCATACTGAAAATCCAGATGCTGCCGACTGGAACTTTGACCCTTCGAAATCAAACTACTGGAATACATTTGAAACACCGATGAAGCGTAGTGGCTCAGATGAGTTATACGATTACTGGTTCATCGATGTTGTTCCTCCGTTTCGTCGTTTACGGTACGGTTTCCGCCTCCATGACGGTGCAACCAGCCAAGTCTTTACGGAGCGTGGCTGGTTCGATGAAAAACCACTCGATGATACAGGATACTATTTCTGTGTCCCTTTTCTTAACGCAGTCGATGTATTTACTGCACCAGATTGGGTCCAGAATACGGTCTGGTATCAAATTTTCCCAGATCGCTTTGCAAATGGTGATACTGCGAATGATCCAGCCGGTACGCTTCCATGGAACAGTACCGAACCGACGACGACAAATCTATTTGGTGGAGACTTTCAAGGTGTCATCGACCATATTGATTACCTCGTTGAGCTCGGTATCACCGGAATCTACTTCTGTCCAATCTTCTTAGCAAAGTCGAATCATAAATACGATACGATTGATTACTTAGAAATTGATCCACAGTTCGGCACAAAGGAAAAATTCAAAGAAATGGTTGATTTATTACATGCACATGGCATTCGAATCATGCTAGACGCGGTCTTCAATCACGCCGGCTTCCACCATAAAGCATTTGCTGATATCCGTGAACATGGTAGTCATTCCACCTATAAAGAATGGTTCCACCTGCGCGACTTCCCGCTCGTGACCGAGCCACTCCCAAATTATGATACATTCGCTTTCGTACCTGAGATGCCGAAATTCAATACCGAAAACGATGAAGTAAAGTCATACTTACTCCATGTCGCGCGCTACTGGGTCGAAGAATTTGGAATAGACGGTTGGCGTCTCGACGTCGCCAATGAAGTTGATCACGCGTTCTGGCGTGACTTCCGCCAAGTCGTCAAAGACGTTAATCCTGAAACCTATATCCTTGGTGAAATTTGGCACGATTCACAGGAATGGTTACTTGGAGATCAATTTGACGCTGTCATGAACTATCCATTTACAAATGCTGCTTTGAACTTCTTTGCATTAGATAAGACTAAAGCAACCTCGTATGCGAATGATATGTCACACGTGTTGTTCTCAAACACGATGAATGTTAATGAAGTGACCTTTAATTTGATTGGTTCTCACGATACACCGCGTGCATTGACGCGTGCAGGGAATAATAAGAGTAAGTTACGTCTCTTATTACTTTCGATGCTGACATTCTCCGGTAGTCCGGTCGTTTACTATGGTGATGAGATTGGTCTGGATGGAGATCAAGATCCGGGATGTCGAAAATGTATGCCATGGGATCCTGAGGATCAGGATCAAGAATTGTTTGCCTATACGCGACATTTATTACAGCTTCGCAAGCAACATAAGACGCTTGCGAATCAAGGGCATATCTCGTTTGTTCATGCTAATGACGAGACAAATACAATCATCATGCGCCGCATGAGTCAGGACGGATTGTATTACATCTACTTTAACAATTCAGATGTTGCCGTTTCCTTGACTGCCCCACAAGCCGGTCGTGGACTCGACTTATTAACGAATTTACATCAGCAGACGCTTGATGTCTCTCTCCCTGCGTATTCAGGAACGATTGTTCAAGTCTTATAACCATCTAAAAGCCTGTACACTTACCTTCTAATATAGAAGTTTTGTGTCCAGGTTTTTTCTGTATCCGTTCTCTAGGATAGAAACGAGTTAATGAATGTCAGTGAATTAGGGTATAGGGTACAGAAAGGAGGACATCCTCCATGGAAATTTTCTTTTACGCCGGTTTAATTCTGATCGGCTTGTTTAGTATTAGTTATTTAAGTGAGCGTTTCCATGTTCCCAGCATTCTTGCCTTCATCCTGATTGGTATCGTTCTCGGATTTTACTATGATCCACCAGAAGAGCTAAAGCTCGGTGGTGAAGCAGGAATCATCGTCTTATTCTTTTTACTCGGTCTAAAATTTTCAGTGGCGGACTTGCTGATTCAGCTCCGTTCCATTTGGAAAGCGGGAGTCATCGATATTCTACTTTCGTTTGGTGGAACAATCCTGTTGACCCTATCGTTTGGCTTTTCAGTCGCCGAATCGTTTTTGATCGGCTGTGTCTTGTATGCGACGAGTTCTTCGATTTCTGCTCGGCTGCTCGACCGTGAACCAGATAAACACCAAGACGTGAATCGCTTCGTGCTGTCCTTACTCGTCTTCGAAGATTTGATGGCACCAATCCTACTGACGACGGCACCGTTCGTTTTAGGGACTGCGACGTTCTCAGTTGCCAAAATCAGTATCATCTTTCTCGGGTTCGCCTTCTTCTTCATTGCTCTGATGATCATGACGTTGTTTATCCGAAGACGTGGGCGGTTAGTCGACTCCCTCTATCGACATCCCGATGCTGGGATCGGGATCATCGGCTTGATCTTATTGTTTTCTGGAATTGGAATCTTATTTGGTCTATCGGAAGTACTCGGTGCCTTCATCATCGGTATTCTGCTAACCGAACTGGATGAGACGCGTTATCTTAAACGGCTAGTCACTCCGTTCCAAGACTTATTATTACCATTGTTCTTTATCACGTTCGGAATGTCCTTCGAGTTAACTGAGGGATTACCGATTGATTTCTTTTTCTTTGCTCTTGTCATTTGGGGAGTCGTCTCTAAATTCTTAGTCGGTTACCTCGGCGGAAGGTCCTTTGGTTTATCCAATTATCATGCGATCGAATCAGGCTTTTGTCTTGGACCACGGGGTGAATTTTCAATTCTCTTCATTACACTCGCTAGTGGCGCATTCGTGACGTTGACCGGGATATATATTTTCGTTTCCGCTTTTCTCGGAATTCTACTATTCCGTATCTCTACGGGATTGACGAATCGTACACATGCGACTGCACGAAAAATCAAAAAGAAATTGAATTAAAAAGACGTCGGCGCATGTGCGTTTCCGACGTCTTTCTTCTATATATGTTTTTCAATTCATCGTCCGACAAAAACAGGTCGCTTTTTTTCAATGAACGATTCGACCGCATGGCGATGATCTTCTGTCTTTCCTGCACGTGACTGGTAGATGATTTCTTGAGCAAGCATCTCTTCTAAATTATTTTCATAGCTCGCTGCTTGAAGTTGCTTAATATATCCAATCACCTTCGTCGGACGATTAGCAAGCGATTGAGCAAACAACGTGACTTCCTCGTCAAAGCGATCAGCTTCAATGCGACGTGTCGCAAGATTGAGCGAAACGGCTTCGTCTGCTGAAATCGTGTCCCCAAGTAACGCAAGTTCCATTGCTTTGGCGGCTCCAATTAGACGAGGCAAGAAATACGGCGCACCTGCATCTGGGACAAGACCAATATTAATGAAACCAAGCGACAATTTTGCTTCCACATGGACTAGTCGAAAATCACAAGCTAGCGTTAAGGATAAACCAGCTCCTGCTGCAACGCCATTGATGGCAGCGATTGTTGGTTTTTTCGATTTAGCTAACGCACGGACGACCGGATGGTAGTACTGTTTGAGGTATTCACCGTGATCAAGTTCAGGTGAAACCGTCTTTAAATCCTGCCCTGCACAAAAGCCTCGTCCTTCTCCGGTCAGAACGATGACACGTACTTCCTCATCCTGATTCGCTTCTTCTAAGGCGTCTGCGAGTTCTTCTAATAAGTTCGAAGTTAAGGCATTCAGTTGTTTTGGTCGAGCAAGGGTGAGTGTTGCGACCTGATCCTTGACGACATAATTCATTTCTCGTTTCATCGGATTCCCCTACCTTTTAAAAATGAATGATTGTTCATTATGATGTATTCGTGATATTTTATGAAAATCCTTTTAAATCTCTTTTTTTTTAATGAAAGACAAAAAAGCCTCTTTCATTATGAAAATCGAAGGCGTATAGTTTCAAAAAGATAAAGAAACACTATTCGTTTTATGAAACAAAGGGGATTTATTTATGAAAACAGTCAAGCAACCTAGCTTATTCCACATTACGTGGCCATTATTTATTGAAATCGCATTGCACATGAGCCTCGGGATCATTGCAACGTTGATTTTAAGTTATTACTCAGATAGCGCTGCTGCCGCAGTTGGCGTATCTAATCAAATTTTGAACATCTTCATTATTCTATTTAACATCACCTCGGTCGGTGCAACGATCATTATTGGTCAGTACCTTGGTGCAAGAAAAACGCAAAACGCTCGTCAAACTGCTCGTTCTGCTTTTGCGATTAACTTGTATACTGGTTTGATCGTTTCTCTGACCGTCGTGTTGTTCGGAAGACAACTCCTTGGATTTTTCTCTTTAGAAGGAGAGACACTCGTCTATGGCGAAACGTTCATTAAGATCGTTGGTCTATTCCTTTTCTTAGAAGCAATTTCACTGACACTTGGCGCGATTCTTCGAAGCCACGGATTCACAAAAAACGCCATGTACGTCACGTTACTCATGAATTTCGTCAGTGCCTTTGGTAACGTCATCGCCGTTCTCGGTCTCTTCGGCATCCCGGTTCTCGGTGTTGCCGGTGTCGCTTGGTCGATCGTCATCGCTCGGACAATTGCTGTCCTCGTCTTGTTTTTTGTCGTTTACCGCAAACTTTCATTACGTTTTACAGTAAAAGATTTGATTCATTTCGATCGTGAAGATGTAAAACGGATCATGAACATCGGAATTCCATCTGCAGGAGAAGGGATTTCGTATCAATTTTCACAACTCATCATCACTGGATTCATCGCAACAATCGGTGAAGCAGCATTGTCGGCTCGTGTCTATGTATCAAACATCACGATGCTTTGTTTCCTATTTACACTTGCGATTGCTCAAGGAACGCAACTCCTCGTCGCACGCCAAGTTGGTGCTCAACAATTCGAACAAGCATACGGACGTGCTGTGAAGACATTAAAAATCGCTGTCTTCGCAAGCTTCATCTCAGCTGTCGCTCTCGCTTCGTTCGGTTCGTCGATTTTATCAGCGTTCACATCGAGTCCTGAAATCATCGCAATCGGTATTCCATTACTCTGGGCAAGCGTCATTCTTGAACCAGGACGTGCAATGAATATCGTGCTTATGGGAACTCTTAAATCTGCAGGAGATGTTCGTTTCCCTGTCGCGATTGGTATTTTGTCGATGTGGGGTATCGCAGTCGTGTTGAGTTACACGCTTGGTCTCGGTTTCGGTCTTGGTTTACTTGGAATCTGGATTGCCTTCTCTGCTGACGAATGGTTCCGTGGCGTTTTTGCCATGAAACGTTGGCATGGACGGAAATGGGTCCAATACTCACTCGTCAAAGGAGAAACACATGAGCAAAACGAACGTCGAGAGGCTACTGAAGCAGTCTAAAATTGACTTCGAATCTCTCACTTACCCTGTTGATCTCGATGATTTATCTGCTGAAGCTGTAGCTAGAAAGATTAATTACCCGCTTTCGACCATTTTTAAAACCCTTGTTTTGAAAATGGTCGAAAATAAATATGCGTTCGTCGTCATTTCGGGGGAAGAAGAACTCTCTTTGAAAGCGGCGGCTAAAGCATTGCACTCGAAAAAAGTCGCACTCGTTCCGATGAAAGACTTAGAAGGATTGACTGGTTATGTTCGAGGTGGCGTCTCTGCCATCGGTGCCAAAAAGAACTTTCCGGTCCTCCTATCGGATCGTGCTATGAATGAAGCATTCATCATCCTATCTGCCGGCAAGCGTGGACATCAAGTTCGGTTGAGTCCTTATGATTTTTTAGCTTTTACTCAAGGGATTCTCTTTACGAACGGCTGAATTCCACCTCCTAACTATGATATGATGAGTAGTATCGATGAAGTGGCAGGAGGAATCATTTTGTGGAAAGATCGTGTTCGTAATTCAATACCTAATCTATTTACGTTCGGAAATCTGTATTGTGGTTTTTTAGCCATCGTCATGGCAGCAAAAGGTGATTTTCAAAACGCCACCTTACTGATCGTCATTGCGATGATGCTTGATAGTCTTGATGGACGCCTAGCTCGTATGCTTGGTGTAGCAGGCGACTTCGGAAAAGAACTGGACTCATTGGCAGATATCGTGACATTTGGTGTCGCGCCAGCGATGATGGCCTACTATACGTATTTTTATGAATTCGGAGAAATTGGTTTACTGATTTCAGCCCTGTTCCCACTGTTCGGTGCCTTTCGTCTTGCCCGGTTTAATTTATCGGCAACGAATGTCGCTTCCGCCTACTTCTCTGGCGTACCGATTACGGCTGCTGGGGGTATCCTCGCCGTCGTCACTTTGTTCAGTGGACGAATGAATGACTTGATGGTTCCACTCGTCTTCACAGGTCTTGCTTTCTTGATGGTCAGTCGTGTCAAGATTCCGAGCTTCAAAGACATTCCCGTTCCACGTCATACATTCGTCATTACTTTTACGCTACTATATGTAACGTATGTCATGATTGCTCGCAACAATGAATGGTCAACGTTTTGGTTCGTTGCTGTTCCATTGTACATCGCGTTTCTTCTCTTCTCGTTCATTAAAAAGAAGAAACAAAAACAACATTCAAACGGATGATGATATCAAGTGGTCTAGTTCCTCGCATGAGAAGCTAGACCACTTTTTTAATAGGACCGCTTCTCCCTCGCTCGTTTTTAAGATATATGGGTATACTTATGACAGAAGCTATCTTTGAAATGGAGGAATGTCACGCATGGAACAGTTCCATAAACGTCTTTGGATTTTTTTCTCGATTTGGTTCGCCATCGGTTTGATCCTAGTCGGTTTTTCTTTACTCCCCCCTTGGCTTGAGTGGGCAAATGCCGTCTTTCTATTCGCTTCCGGATTATACGCAGCACTTTACTTTTGGCATGTCTTACCGAAAGGACGTCTCGTCATCCTATTCATCTTCTTCGGTTCCATCATCATCGAATCGATTGGTGTTCATACCGGTTGGCCGTTTGGAACGTATCGTTATGAGTCTGATTTTGGGGTGCAATTACTCGGTGTACCGATTACGATTGGGGCAGCATGGCTTTCTGTCATGGGCGCGAGTCTCGCCTTCTCTCGTTTGTTCTCGTTTCGTTATAGTACGCTGATTCTTGTCCCACTGTTTGCCGTCTGGCTCGATTTAGCGATCGATCCCGTTGCTGCTAACGTAAAGTCTTATTGGCTCTGGCAAGACGGTGGATGGTATTACGATATTCCAACACAAAACTTTCTCGGATGGTACGGAACGGCTCTTGTCTTTTCGATTTTCATCCATCGTTATCAAGTAAGAGCGACAGACAACGTACTCGAGCAAAACAATCAGTATCTCTTTTTAATGTTGCACACCTTATTTGGCGTGACGGCAGGTGTTGCCGGTCTATATGGTGTCACCCTAGTCAGCTTAAGTGCATTCATCATCTATTTCATTGTGAAACGAGGGGTTATCGTTGAAAGAAGCAAACAAAAGCAAATTAGCTGAGTCCGTATTTCATACGTATGTGGATCATGCCTTAATCCGTCGTCACTTTCATCGCGTCTTATATCGTGCAGACGATTTACCACTTCCGGGACTTATGCTTGCCACTCACGGTTCTTGGTGGGATGGCATGATTTTATTTCACTTGGACCAGACCTGTCTTCGTCAAGATCCATATGTCATGATTGACCAAGCGGGTCTTGCTCGCTTTCCTTTCTTCTCACGCTTAGGCGCATTCTCTGTTGATCGAACATCGTTCGCTGATATTAAGAAAAGCCTCCATTATGCAAAAGAACAACTGCTAAACGGTAGTAGCGTCTGGATGTTTCCTCAAGGTGAAGAGCGCCATCAAGAGGAACGTCCACTTCGCTTAGCGAGTGGCGCGACACATTTGACACGACATACGGATCACGTGTCTCTCGTCGCTTTTTATTATTCCTATGGACATGAACAGCAACCGGATGTCTACATCCGGACGCGACGATTTCACCCAATGCCCAACGAACGCTCGAGCGATCAGGCAAAACGTCTGACAGCTGAACTAACTGCCTTGTACGACGACATTCGGGCGGATGCCATCATGGAACGCACTGATTTATATCGTCGTGTCACTACACGAAGGGAGCCACTCCCCGCTCGAACGGAGCGCTGGTTACGGGCACTCCGTCCATGAGTTGGTTCTTTCTTTTCTTCGCTCTAGCAGTCTGTCTCTACACATGGATTAACTTGGCTTTCCTGCCTCGGTTAGTGGACCAAGTCCAACCAGACAGTCTAGCGATTTGTATTCCTTTACGTAATGAAGAACGCAATGTACAAAAGTTATTAGACTCATTAGCGCCTGCACTGACTCAAGGAATGCACGTTTATTTATATGAAGATCGATCGACCGATCGAACGCGTGAGCTACTGATAGAACGGATTGGTCAAGACGATCGTTTTACGATCATTGACGGTCTCCCTTTACCGGAAGGCTGGGCTGGAAAGGTTCATGCATGCCATCAGCTTGCGCAACGGACAACAGAAGATCATTTGTTATTTCTTGATGCGGATGTCACCTTGCAATCTGATGCGATTTGTCGCTTGTACGGAACGTTACGAGCAGAACAAGCCGTGTTTCTTTCCGGATTCCCATCATTTCCTGTACCGACGTTTCTCGGAAAATGTCTGATTCCGATGCAACATGTTCTCATAGCACAGCATCTCCCGATTCCTTTTCGTAAAGTGAAGCATCCAGCGTTTGCTGCTGCTAACGGGATGGTCGTCCTCGTCGAACGACGGGCGTATGAACAAGTCGGTGGACACAAAAGTATTCAAGCCGCTCTCGTTGACGACTTAGAACTTTGTCGTACATTTAAACGGCACGGATTGACGACGACACTTGTCGAAGTCGCTCCAGCAGTGTCTTGTGATATGTACGCGACGAACGAAGAAGTCTGGCAAGGTTTTTTAAAGAATGTCTTTCGTGGGATGAACGATTCTTATAGTGTCGGTTTGTACTTTCTTTTCTTTTACCTTATACAAGCAAGCGTTCTTCCTCTTTTCATCATTCAGCCCTCTTGGCAAATGGGAGGAGCACTGATTCTTCTTTACTTGGCTCGATTCCGGATCGATGCTGCTGCAAGGATTCGGCATGTTTGGTGGCTCCATCCGCTAGCGACACTCTTGTATGTTGTCTTATTAGCAAGTGCGATGGTTCGAAGTTTCAGGAAACGGGAAATCACATGGAAGGGTAGGACCTATTCATAAGGAGGAATCAGTACCATGAAACATATAGCTGTCATCGGAGCCGGTCTCGGTGGACTAAGCGCTGCAATTTCATTAGCGGCAAAAGGGTTCCGCGTTACGGTCATCGAGCGAAATACACACATTGGCGGTAAGATGATGCCGATCGTCACGGAAGGACATCGTTTCGATTTTGGTCCGAACACGATTACGATGCCGGAAGTCTTTCAGTCTGTCATTCTCGAATCCGGCGCGGATCCCGATGAATACTTTACATTTACGAAACTCGAGCGCCATACGGTTAATCATTTTTCAGACGGACGCACCTTAACCTTTTCGTCTGGACGCGAAGCGATGCGAACGGAAGTAGATCGTTTTACGAACGGTCAGTTAGCGAAAAATGATATTACAGGTTATCAAGAGGAAGTAGCAAAGTTGCATACGATTGCGAAACGACAATTCTTTACGAATATCGATTCGTTTCTACGCCCTTCCCTTTGGCGAGACATGTTGAAAGTGCATCCATTCCAAACCCTTCACGGTCTTCATAAACATTATTTTAAGGATAAAGGATTGATTCAAGCACTTGATCGTTATGCCACGTATATTGGTAGTAGTCCATATCAAACGCCCGCTACCTTCAGTTTAATCGCTCATTTAGAGCTGAATGATGGTGTTTACTTCACGAACGGCGGCAACACAGCAATCGCAGAAGGATTCGCTCGGCGTGCAAAAGAACTCGGAGTCATTTTCCGACTCGGAGATGAGGTGACACAAATCGAAGTCGTCGATGGACAAGCGACGGAAATTGAATTGAATCACTTAGAATATCTACCAGTCGACTTTGTCGTCATGAATGGCGATTTGTTGACACAATATCCACGTCTCATCTCAGAAACAGTACGACCTGACTTTAAAAACCCAACGCCTGCTCAAGTGGAACCTTCGATTTCTGCCTATGTCCGCTGTATTGGTCTTTCGCGGCGTATTGAAGGCCTTGCTCATCATAACGTCTTCTTCTCTTCTGATTATGAAGCTGAGTTCAAGGCTCTATTTGATGAAAAACGTTACGCGGAGGAACCGACGATCTATATTTCAAACTCTTCCGTCACAGCACCGGAAATGGGAAAAGCGGGTGACAATTTATTCGTACTCGTCAATGCACCGGCAACAGATACTGGAAATGCGATTGATTTTGATACGTATGACCAAGTCATCAATCAACGACTCCAGTCATTTGGAATTGATATTTCGTCTGATGTCGTCTTCGAACAACGTGTCACACCACAGGATATCGAAAAAACCTTCTTTGCCTATCACGGTTCTTTATACGGCTTGTCTTCCAATGGCATACGCTCGTCTTTCCTTCGTCCTAGCAACCGTTCAAAGAATGTTCACAATTTGTTTTTTGTTGGTGGATCAACGCATCCTGGTGGTGGTAGTCCAATGGTGACGCTTTCAGGAAAATTAGCGAGTGAACGAATTGTATCTGCTGTCGCCGCTACCCTGTGAACGTTATGTGAATTGCATATCAATCACTTGTACGGACAACTGAGATTTGATACGATTACTTCGAGTTCAAGAGGTAGTGATTGACCCCACATCCTCAATCAAGCGCAAGGTGACTTCCCCGAGTCAAGAGCGTTGAAGAACTTACTTTTTCTAACCAGCGAAATCAAATGGGACCCACCCATTTCATCACGTGACTCATCGTGTGTTCATTCGCATGACTTACGACGTTCCCCCTTAGATCGTCTCATCCGAATGGACCACAGATAGCTCGATAAAGAAAAGACCATCCCCGTGGTCGAAACAGACCTATCTCCGTAGTCCAGATGTTCGCTCTGGTGTAGAAGTAATCTGAGACTCCCCGGTCTCAGACCATAGAAAAAAGACCTTGGTCCCCGCCGAGGTCTTTTTTCTATGGTCTGAGATTAAATCGTTGCGAGTAACTTCATTTTTTGCCAACGGCTGACATAAGCACGTTTCGTAAAAACATCATAGTGATTGTCCCGCGCCGCATCAAGAATACCACGATAGAGGAATGCAGCAGCTTTTAGAGCGCGACGGCTCTCCCGTGGATACCGTTCAAACGATGGAATTGCCGCATCGTATAGATGCTCTGCTCGGAGTGCGACCTCTTCCCAGAGCCCAATGAAGTCTCCCGACGGATGACCAGCGAGTAACGATTCTGGTGTGACACCATACGTTTCCATCCAAGAATGTGGTAAGTAGATACGACCACGCTTGGCATCTTCACCGACATCTCGCAAAATATTCGTCAATTGCATCGCAATTCCAAGATCAATGGCAGACTTTCGGAGATCTGGTTGTTGCGGCGCAAGAATCGGTAATAGCATCAAACCGACGGTGCTTGCTACGTAATAGCTGTATTGCTCCGTCTCTTCGAGCGTCTGGTAGCGATTCTTCTCGATATCCCAGCGCATGCCTTCCGCAAGTTCGAGGAAAGGTGTCTCATCCATTTCATAGCGTTCAAATACATCTGCTAAAGCAATCCATAATGGCTTATCGAGTACTTCACCATTACGGAATCGTTTGAATTCATTCAAGAAAGCCATCAAACTTTCTTTTGGTGTGTCCGATTCATCGACGGTATCGTCGAGGAATCGGCAAAATGTATAGATGGCATAAACAGCTTGTCGATCTGCTTTTGGTAAGAGTGAAAAGGCTTTATAGAACGTCTTAGATCCGGATTGAATGACTTCCTCACATTTGATATACGCGTTCTGGATCGTCACTGAATTCATGTTTCCACCCCATCTCTTGTTCCATTCGGTCTACAAGTATCGTTGCACCCATCATGACGACTGGTACCCCTCCACACGGATGCACCGATGCACCAACGGCATACAGTCGATCAATATCAGGATACGGTTTTGCCTGTGTCTTTAATGCAGCCGATTGACGAATCGTCGGAGCAATCCCAAAACTGCCTCCCTGATATAATCCAAAGGCCTGTGCATCATTCGGTGTACGAACCTTCATTTCTTGTATCTTTTCCCGGAATCCCGGATGATGATGCTCAATTTTTCCAAGTACAGTCTCGATGAAGCCAACTTTTTCATAATCTTCTATGCCGTAACCACGCGGAGAAGGTATCAATGAGTAGACGACGCTATCCTCAGTCCCTGTCAAACTAGAGTCAATCTGACTCGGGTGGAATAGGTATACTGCCGGATAATCTGGTAAACGTCCTTTTTTAAAGATGTTCGTCATGAGTGGTTCCAAATCATTTGGCATCAAGAAACGATGCACCGGCAAATCGACTTTCCCCTTCATTTTGAAATACAGCAACAACGTGCCGCCTGAAGGAGCATACGTTTTTGGTTTCTTACCTTCCACAAGACGCTCCATCAATGGAAACTCACCGTTTAGTACGATTTGATCGAATGCCTCATGTGTTCCATCTTGTAAGACGATTTCCTTTGCCCGTCCTCGATCGACGACGATCCGTTCGACTGGTGTTTCAAAGACGAATCGGACACCGCGCTCGACCAACGTGTCATACATACGCTCAGCAAGCGAGAAATAACCGCCTTTTACATACCAAACACCTTCTGCTTGTTCCCGGTATGGAATCAGACCATAAATCGATGGAGTCGTATAGGGGTTCCCACCGATATAGAAGGTTGGGAAGCTATATGCCATGCGTAAATATTTACTTTTGAAATAACGCTTCAAATGGTCATGTGCTGTTTCTAAAGCATGCATCTGTAATAATGGACGCATCATTTCTGGATGCAACAACTCCGTTTTGCGATGATATCCACGCTCTAAAAATTTCGATACACTCGTCTCATAATCCTTTTCTTTTTGATGCATGAATTCGTAAAATCCACGACCTTCTCCAAATTGGCGTTCAATCGCGATGGCTTGATCCACGACATCCGCTACTTTCGTAACGACTGTTCCATCATCAAAGTGAAGATCATATAGTGGATCAACTCGCTCAAGTTGTACTCCCGTTACACCGGCTTCTGCCAACTGTTCTTTTAACTTACCTGGCATCAAGACGATTGTTGGTCCTTCATCGATTCGTCCACCCGATTCAAAATCGACGGATTGTAATCGTCCACCGACTCGTGATTCTTTTTCAAAAATCGTAATCTCGACTCCAGGGTGTCTTGCTGTCAACAAAAGCGCTGCATGCAATGTACCAACGCCTGCTCCTACGAATCCTATATTCATGTCCGCACCCCTTCTTTTTTGAGCACGAGTTCTGCTGTAATGCGAGCGGATTCGAATATCGTCGGTAAGCCGCTCCCAGGATGCGTGCCCCCGCCAACGAGATACAAGTGATCGAGCTCTTCGAATTTGTTGTGCGGTCGGAAATACATCATCTGTGTCAACTGATGACCGAGATTGAATGTTGCCCCTTGATGAATCCCCATCGCTTCCCAGTCGTCCGGTGTAAACATCTCTTCAACTTCGATTGCCGCTTCAATGCCTTGATACGGTGAGCGCGTCTCGAGCGCATCAAGAACACGACGACGTAGTTTTGGTCCTTCAATCGACCAATCGAGTTCAGAGTAATTGTTTGGCACTGGCACTAAGACATACATAGCAGACTTACCTTCAGGTGCTAGTGTCGGGTCAAGGACGGATGGATTTTGGACATAAAATGAAAAGTCATCTGAGAGTTCTAAGGTTTGTGTCATTTCCCGAACGTTTTTCTCGTAATCTTCCGCAAAATAAATCGTGTGGTGAGGTGCATCAAACGTTCGGTTGACACCAAGGTATAGCATGAACGTCGAACACGAGAACTTTTTACGATCGATTTTTGGTCGGGACCATTTTTTCAACACACCTTCTGGAACGAGATGATTCATCGCATGTGCAAAATCAGCACCGATGATGACTTCATCGAATAACTCATGTTGACCTGACTCGAGGATGACTCCTTCAACGGCTTTCCCGTCTAAGATCAACTGTTTAATTCCCGCACCTAACTGGATTGTCCCACCGAGCTCTTCGATTGCGCGTTGCATTGCAAGCGGTACTTGATGCATCCCGCCAATCGGATGGTGGACACCGTAAGCATGTTCCATATATGACAAGATAGAAAAGCCACCTGGACATTCCCAAGCTGACATGCCTAAATACTTCGCTTGGAACGTAAAGGCATACTTCAGTTCTTCGCTCGTGAAATAATCGGATAAAACGTCATAGAGGGATCGACCGAGCGAAAGACGCGGAAGTGCCGTTAAGACACGCGATGATAAGTAATCCGTCAGCCGATCGTGACGCGTCTGCAAGATTGGCATGAGTTTTCCAAGCTTAAGTGCTTGCTCTGCCATGAATCGATCGTATCCTTCTCCATTTCCAGGGAAGTGTTGTTCAATCGTCTCTTTCATTCGATCCCGATCCGTCGTCATCGTGAAATGCTCCGTCCCGCCTTTGAAATAGAGCGTATACATTGGATCAAGTGCCTTTAGATTTAAATAATCTTCTAACTGTAGACCAGATTCACGAAAAACATTTTCTAAAATATGCGGCATATTAAGGAACGTTGGTCCTCGATCAAACGTGTAGTCACCTAGCTTGACGGCAGAAGTTCGTCCACCGACTTGCGTTTGTTTTTCGTAAACGGTGACGTCTACTCCTTTTCCTGCTAATAACAAGGCACATGCAAGTCCCCCAGGTCCTGCTCCTATCACTGCTACGCGTCGCTTCACCCAAATCTCTCCTTTTTATCTCTCATCGTTTCAACTATTATACTAAGCACATAGTAAAAGCAACAAATTTAAACTGTCTTCTAACTGTAAAAACGCCAGACTTCGCTTAGGAAGTGGCGTTTGCAGTGACAATATACCAGGCACCTTCTTTTAAGAACGGTGTGATCGAAATGTTTTCAAACCCAGCTTTTGATAAATCTTCTTTCAATTCTTCCTTACTTGGTAACGGATACAGATTCTCATGCAACGTCATGAATGCATTGAAAGCTGCCGAGAACGGTGCGCCATGTGAACTGTCACGTAATGGTGTGACGAGAATGACCGTACCATCATCCTTGACGAAACGACGAACTCCTTCTAATAGCGCAAGTCGTTCCGGTTGCGGGAAATAATACAAAATATTATTCATCATGACTCCATCATAGGTCTCTTTGACATCATAGGTCTTGATGTCACCGACAACAAAATCAATCTCCTCGCTCGTGTCTCGTCGTTTTGCTTCTGCAATGACTGACTCTTCGATATCAATTCCGGCAAGTCGCAAGTCAGGCAACGCCTCGTGAATTTTGCGAAGATATCCACCATACGCACAACCGATATCGAGCAGAGATGTTAGATTGCGACTCCGAATGATATGGCGTACGGCTGGAAAAGCAACAGTCTCAACGAGAGCTGAAGTTTCAGCTACGATGTCTCCATGTTCCTCTCCATTAAAAGTCTTCTGTTGACCATCTTCTAAAAACTGTGGATAAGAGAAGAGTGCTGGTAAATGTAGTTCCATCATTTCAGATAACATAAATCCAATACTTCGATCGTCTGATTGAGAGAGTTCCGGAAGAACTTGGCGCGTCGCCGTATATCGTAAGTCTTTTTTCTTCAAGTGACCGACTGCAACCCCAACTTCGAACCAGCGGGATAATGCTTCCTGTGTCAGCGGACGCTGCATCCGTAGCTGCGCCTCTGCTTGTGTCGCTCCCGTTTGAAGAGCATCGAATAATCCATATTTATAACCGATATACCCATGCCAAAGTGGTAACACCGGTTCTGCGCGTTTCATCCATTTTCGTGCCCGGAAAACTTTCGTCCATTCCTTCAACTGTGCCACAAGCGTTCCCCTCTCTACTGTGTAATACATCCCTTTTCCCAAATAACAACCACTTGTAAACAAAAATTACTAAGCGACACGACAAAAAGAGTCCTTTCCAACCTGTGAGGTCGAAAAGGACTCTTTGATCCCGCATGAACTTAGAAGAACTTCATACCGTATGGGAGTGAATAACCGAGGAATACGGTAACAAGGACGAGCACGATGAAACCGATGACGAAACCGGAGTAAGCTTTTCCTTTTTTAACACGAACAAGTGTCAACTCTCCGAAGATGAGCGTCAATAATCCTGCTGTGATCTTCGCATGGTAGAGTGGATCTGGATTTTCAGACATCCCCATGATTTTGATGTACAGATAAAGACCTGTTGCGAACGTCAATAAAAGTAGAAGACGGAACGCCATATGAATGCCTTTTGCGGCTTTCTTATTGTTCTTGTACATCGAAAATGCAACGAAGAACGTGACCAATAAAAGTACCCAAAGTAAGACGTGTGTGTGAACGAATGCTGTGATTGGCATTTCATTTCCTCCTTTCTTTTCCTATTTCATCGTATCTGATTTCAAGGCGAACACCTAGTGTTATTTTGTTGATATATGGTTTTTTCAGGAGATTGTCACATGTGTCGACTGGACGAGTGGGAATTTGACAGTGAAAAGACTGCCTTCCTTCACAACCGACTCCACATGAATTTCTCCACCATGACCGGTAACGATTTCCTTACAAATCGCTAGACCTAGACCAGTACCACCAATTTTTCGACTATCTGAGTTGTCGACGCGGTAGAACTTTTCAAATAGACGACTGAGCGACTGTTCTGGAATTCCGATTCCCTCATCTTGAACTTGAAGAATGACTTGATCAAGTGATGTCGTCAGTACAACATCGATCGCACCACCAGACGGTGAATACTTCACCGCATTATTCAATAAATTATTGAGCAACTGTCTGATTTTTTCTTCATCTGCTTCAATGACAGGCAACTGACTTCCTTCATGACGGAATGTAATCTGATGTGCTTTTGTCGAAGCGGCATAAAACTGTGTCGTTTCTTCAGCAATCGTATAGACGTTCACCGCTGCTTTTTTATACGATTGTGTCCCTGACTCCATACGCTGGACGTCTAAGAAATCGTTGACGAGATTCGCAAGACGTTCCGTTTCCGAATGAATCGTTCGTAAATATCGATCTTGACGCGATTCTTCGATATCGCGGTTGAGCATGAGCTCTGTAAAACCATAAATCGAAGAGAGTGGCGTCCGAAGTTCGTGCGATACAGTTGAAACGAGTTCTGATTTCAATCGATCCATCTCAGTCTCTTTCGTCACATCTCGCATGACGAGCATCGTTCCTTTATGCACGTGATGGATTTGGATCACCTCGACATAAAATTGAATGAATACTGTTTCGTTTCGAATCGAGAACTGTAAACTATCCGTCGGTAATTTTCCACGAAGAACTGAATCGACGTATCGACTGAAGACTTCCGGTTCGTCGACAACGGATCGAATGACTTCTAAGCACGATTGCAATGTCTCCTGTTCAGTCTCAACACCATAGCGTAATTCCGGGAATAAATCATATAAAGGTCGATTGACGAAGACCTCTTCTTTACCCGGTTCAAGATAGATGACAGCCTCTCGAATCGAATCGAGAATCCGCTCCGTCTTTGTTTTCTCTTTCGTCATTTCGTCAAATAACCGCATCCGTAAAAGGGATAGCGATAATTGCCGGGAGAAAGACATGACATCACGCATCTGTTCGTTCGTGAACTGATCACGATAACGAACTAAATAGATGTAGGCGATGATATCACCTGACGTCGGTTCAAGAATCGGTACCGCCGTTTCGTACATATAGTACGGGTAAGGTAAGGGATGATTACTTGCGACTTGTTTAGAAGAATGGACAGGCGCTTTCAGCGATTCGGCTCGTTTTAAGAGTGACGCATCGTTTTGAAGTAATTGTTCTGCCAATTCATCCGTCATTCCATACGTAACGACAGAATAACTATCTTCTTCATCAACAAATACTAATGCACCAATCTCAGAATCCGTGATCGTGACGAGCTTCTCGATGATTTCCGGATAGGCAGTCAACGACTCACGTGCCGCTAATGTCTCCGTCAAATCATTACGATATTGAAGATGTTGCTCATTACGCATCGTCAACTCGAGTGCTTCTTCGAGCTCCTCTTGCTGTGCTTGAAGTTCTTCTTGTTGCGCCTGTAATTCTTCCTGTTGCGCCTGTAATTCTTCATTTTTCGCTAACAAATGCTGTTTGTTCTCAGAAATCGAACTTGCCATCTGATTGAAGGATAACGCGAGAATACCAATTTCATCTTTACGATTTGGCACTTTTACACTCGAAACGTCCTCACCGTTTGCAAGCCGCTGACTATTTTTGACGAGAGATAGCAATTCCATCGTAATCCGGCGAATGAATGGATAGATAAAGAAAATCAAAACAGCAATCAAAACGACGATATTCGCTAACCAAATCAGTTGCGTCGTACGGATTTCCTGTTCTAACTGATCACTTGTCCGCTGGGCCCAATCTTCCAAGAACTCACGATAGCCACCGAGCGCTAACTCACTTTTATTGATTTCTGACAGTACGTCAATGTTTCCTTGAGCATCTAATTGAATTTGACCTTCAGCTAACAATTGCCGACCGAGCGGTAACTCAGCAAGCGTTGTTCCTTTTAAAAATGATTCCGTGACGTCTCCTGACTCTTTCGCTTGAACGTAGGATTGGATCAGCGGCAAGATGGCATCGAAGTAATACTGATACAATTCTCTCGAGGACTGGGCGAATGCCTTTCCTTGAGCATAAATGGCATTTTCTTCGAACCACGCTGTCTGTTGATCAATCTTATCTTGTTGAGTCATGACTTGATTGTATAATTCTCCATTTCCCATCAAGGCATATCCACGCATGTTGAACTGGACATCCTGCCATTCTTCCCATAATGCACCCGCACGCGCGCTCCGATCACGAATGTCTTCTAGTTTCGCCCGTGTCGCCTGCAATTTCGTGTCAGTATAGTTGTAGACGATCAATGATGAAATCATCAATGTAGCTAATACGACATAAAAGGATGCCATGAGTTGGCGTCCGATTTTTCGATTAATCCACTTGGTGATCACTCAGTATTCCTCCCACGACATCAATCAGTTCTAAAGGACTAAATGGCTTTGAGAAGAAATAGTTCGCACCGATTTCTTCTGCTCGTTCTCGATCTGATTGTTGGCTCTTAGCAGTCAGCATCATGATTTTCAGATGTTGCTTATCCGGATGTTGTCGTACTTTCTCGATGACTTCAATTCCCGTCATTCCAGGCATCATATAATCGAGTAGAACGAGATCGTATTCTGCGTTCATAATTTTTTGATACGCCTCGTCTCCGTCAGTCGCTTCATCGATTGTATATCCTTCATCTTCTAGTGTATCGAGTACCAACATTCGTAAGACATCTTCGTCTTCCGCTAATAAAATACGTGCCATCTATTAAAACCTCCCAAAATTATCCATCATCAAAGTGACATATCTTCTTTATTTTACACAGTTCCTTCACAATAAGAAATGGAAATCACTTAAGAATCTGATTTTATCCCTTTATTCCTCATCCCTCTTTCGACCTATACTAAAACCTCCTTCGTCTCTACCTTAAGTAGGAGGACGAAGGAGGTTTCGATAGTAGCAACACTAAATCAAACTAAATCAATCGTTTCGTTTAAAGCAAACGCATAAATGACTTTGCGTGAAATTTGAATATGCAGAATCGCTTCTAATGCTTCTTGATACAGGTTCAACTGAGTCGCATACCGTTCCCGTAACATGTCAGCAGGTGTCTGTCCGATTTCAGTCGTAACGATTTGATCCGATTTATAGTCTAGTAGAATATACGATTCTCCATCCTGAATCAAACAATCGACGATTCCTTGCATGACAGCATCATCTGACGGCCCTGCCCAATCTTTCCGGAAACGTGACGCTTCGATTTTATAGGTAAATGGCAACTCTCGATAGACTTGGTTCGTCCGCAATCGTTCACAGAACAGCTGACCGATTTCTGAATCAAGGAATCCTTGTAATTGCACTGTTGCCTCCCGCATCGTCGTCGCTTCGATTGGCGTGATCCGCTCAGTCGCTTCCCATTGATCAATTTGTAGCGCAATCGCTTCATCCGGTTCATACAATTGCATCGCTAAGTGTAAGACCGTTCCTCGTTCCGCCCCACTTAAAATAGGTCCGAGGAATTGTGGTGTTCGGTAATACGTCGTCTGACGATATGTCGTTTCAAATGCCGCACGCTCAAGCTGTTCCGCACGTTTGAGTTCCGTAACGGTCTGCTTCGCTGCCGTTTCCGTCGCAAGTAGGTGTGGATACTGATACGCAAACGCCGATTCGACAAGTTCTTTCACTTGAGAATTAACTGGCACATCAATTTTTTCAAGCTTCTGGACATGTTCAAGCTGCTCTACAAGTGTTGAAATTTCTTGATACGGTGCCAATTCTTCTAGGGACATCACACGAATGGACCAATCCGTCTCATCTGGGCGCAATAAGCTGCTGCGTAACACTGCCGGAACAACCCATTCCGCGTAACTTTTAGCTTGCCTTCGGTCATTTTCAGGTAGTAAAACTTCATCCGGTGGCGTCATCTGCCAATTTACCATTTGATCTTCTAGATCCTTGACGGTTCCGACAAGAATTAATTTTTCCTTCGCTCGCGTCATCGCAACATACAGAACCCGCATCTCTTCTGCTTTCATCTCTCGATCCATTTCGCGGCGAATGACTTCCTTCAAAAGTGTCCCAGATCGCAAACGACGAATCGGATCGATAGCGTCTAAGGCAATACCATATGTCTTATGCAACTGAATCGCCTGCAGTTGATCCTGTTTGTTAAATTGTTTCGTCAATTGACTGACGATTGTTACTGGAAACTCAAGCCCTTTTGATTGGTGGATCGTCATGATTCGAACAACGTCCTCGTCTTCTCCAAGTGAGCGAGCTTCAGCAAAATCTTCTCCTCGTTCAATCAATCGATTGATCAGACGAAGGAAACGATATAGTCCACGATAACCGGACGTCTCATACTGCTTTGCTCTCTCGTACAGGGCATTCAAATTCGCCTGTCGACTTCTCCCTCCGGCGAGGCAACCAACATATTCAAAATACCCAGTTTGATCAAAGAGCGAACGAATGAAAGCAGGCAGTGCACTTCCACGTGCTTCTGTTCGCCATGCTTGAATCTGACGGATGATTTCATCGATTCGGAGACCGAGAGAAGACTCCTCTGTCGCCATTGCTAGCGCTGCCTCATAAAAGCTTCCCTCTTTTTGTTTGGCACGAATCCGTCCCAAATCACGATCCGCCACTCCGAAAATCGGAGATCGGAGTAGACTCGCAAATGGAATGTCTTGGAGTGGATTATCGATCGTCTTGAGCAATGCCATCATGATTTGAATTTCCGTCGCTTGGAAATAGCCACCGGTTGTATCTGCATAAACAGGAATCTCATACTGTTCGAGTACTTCAACGAGTGCCTGAACGCGCTTGCCGCGTGAGCGTGCTAACACGACGATGTCACGATATTCACAGGTTCGGAATCGATTTGCTTTTGCATCATAGATGAGATGCGGATGCTTCGAATCAACAAGTTCGAGAATTCGTGTCGCAATCGCTCGTGCTTCCACCTCTTCCTTTTCACTATCAAGTGGATCGATCAATAGCAACTCTGGCGCTACTTGCTCCGATTCTAGATAACTCAGATTCCCGAGTCGAAGGTGCGCCGCTTCATCGTAATCAATTTCGCCAACCGTCTCATCCATGACTTGGCGGAAGATTTGATTCGTTCCATCCAGCACCTCAAGACGACTTCGGAAGTTTTTTGTTAAATCGATGCGTGTTCCGACATCGGTCTGCTGGAATCGTTTGAATTTCTCAAGGAATAATCCCGGTTCAGCATGACGAAATTTATAAATCGATTGTTTGACATCACCGACCATGAATAAGTTTCCTGTCGCCTCATCTGTTTTCGAGACCAATTGAATGATTCGTTCCTGGACTTCGTTCGTATCTTGATATTCATCGACGAGAACCTCAACGAAGCGTTCTTTGAGAAGTTTTGCTACATCTGACGGTTGATCTTCTTCCGTCAAAATCTCTAGTGCAAAATGTTCCAAATCCGAAAAATCGACGATCCCACGTTGTTGTTTCGCTTCGAGATAATCGCTTGCGAATTGACGTACGAGTGTGACGATCGTTTCCACATGTCGGAGCTGAGACCGTAAGTCCTCTAAATAATCGACGCCAGTTTTTTGAACGAATAGTTCTTTCATTTTCTTAAACTCTGCAACAAGTCGCGTTCGCTCTGTTTGAAACGGTTTGATGCCTTCATCTCCGCGTGGACTCTTCCAGCGACCAAATTCTAATGCTTGAAAAGCAAGTGCAACCATCGACCATTGTCGTACCGACGTCTCAAGTGAGGTAAAAGGCGCAATATCCTGTCGCATCATGTTTCCCATTTCCACGTATCCAGATTGCTCCAGCTCAAACGCCAGTTCTCGGTAACGCCCTAATAAATTCGAGAGACTCTCCCATTCTAGTTCGACCAGTCGCTGCATGAGTGGAGAATCATCCGGGTCAATCGGCTGATCGTACTGACTGATTAAGTGTGCATAAAAAGCTTCTGGATCCGGTAAGGAACGAGAAAAGCGATAAAGATTCGAAATCAGTGACAACATTGCTTGATCATCTCGATCTGACGTATAACTATCGATCAAATCATAGAATCCTGAATCCTCAGAGGCATAAAAGGACTCAAAGACTGCTTCTAAAACATCGTCTTGTAATAATAGTAGTTCAGATTCATCAGCGATTCGAAACGCCGGATCCAGACCGATCCGGTAATAGTTTTCGCGTAGAATCGATAAGCAGAATGAGTGGATCGTCGTGATTTGGGCTCGGTTCATCAATTGACGTTGTTTTTTTAAATATAGATCGTCCGGTGCCTCTTTAATACGCTGATCCATGACCTCGATGACCCGAGTCTTCATTTCACGTGCTGCCGCATTCGTAAAGGTAGCGACAAGAATCCGGTCTGCAGATAACTCATCTTCAGGATCAATCAATCGTTGTGTCAGTCGCTCGACCAGGACGGCTGTCTTCCCTGACCCTGCTGCCGCTGAGACTAGGATATGTCCACCTCTTGCTGAAATGGCTTGTTGTTGTTCTTCCGTCCAACGTACACTCATTCTTCTTCCTCCTTCAGCCGTTCCAGTACTTCTTTTTCAGACATCGGTTTTAGTGGGCGATAGTGATTACCGAGTGATTCATCGAACTGACAAACTGAGCGATACTCACAAAAACTACATGGTGTCCGCTCCTGATAATCAAATGGATTGATGGCGATATCTCCGTCATAAATATCTTGACTACTCTCTTTTAATGCCTCCCACGCATGATTCATCAATGCCGATAAGTCTTCCTCTTGTACGACACCTTTCGTTTGTGTCTTATGAAGTCCATTTTTCGTAAACGTCACTTTGACAAGCGGTGATTTTTTTCGTTCGTCGTACGCAATATGATCCATCGCTCGTAGTACCTCGTCATTTTCTAGGATGACGCCTTGCATCTGATAGGACTCGAGTAACAATCGATTGCGCTCTTCTTCGTCAGCAGATAGATCGCCCCGCAACATCGGATTTTTGACGTGGAAGTAGAGTGCACCAGCTGGTTTTGCCTGCTGTTGATACAGTAACTCCGACTGTTCTACGACCGTCTTCAAATAAAGCAACATTTGAATGGCGAGCCCGTAATAGATTTCCGCGAAATCTAGTCCTCGTGCACTGGACTTATAATCAATGATTCGAACGTATAACTGATCACCGATCGTCGCCTGATCAATCCGGTCGATTCGACCCGTGAATTCAATTTCGGTTCCGTCCGGTAACGTAAAGCGTAATGGTGGGAAGGTCGCATTCCCAAAACTGATTTCAAATAAGTCAGGTTCAAAATCTGTTCGTTTTGCTTGTTCGACGAGCATTTTTGCTGTTTGCTCCACGACATCCGTCAATTTTTTCTTGATATATCCGAACCGACTCGAACTCATCAAGATCGCGTTCTGAATTTCCGGTGTCACCTTTTCGACAGCTTCCTTCGCGAGTGTTCCACATGTTTCTCCATCAATGTCTTTCCAATGTCGTCCCGAAGACTTGATACTGAGTGAAAGATCATTTAGTGCACCGTGGAACAAATTCCCGATGTCCGGCGCTTCGAATTTATACAGCTTCCGCTCGCGTAAACGAAGACCATACCGAGCAAAATGCTTATACGAGCAGGCGTTATACGTTTCAAAACGCGAAACGCTCGCTTGTAACGAATCACCGTATAAACGATGCGCTAACCCTTCTGGCAAGGCTTCTGCTTGATTTTGATAGAACAATGCGCTCGAGAATAGTCCCATTCGTTCGCGTCCCTGACCGTTCTCAAGAAGCGTATTGTATACTTCGAACCAAATCGGCTGAATCGGATAACGTCGTTGAAGACGACGGAGTTCGATTGCTGTCGCTGCTGCTGCACGACCCGGACTCGTCACGAAATCGAGTTGTTCTTGCGGGACGTGTTCACCAGCCTCCGCAAAGTGTGTCTTAATCGGACGGTCCAGCAACAGTTGTCGCTTTAATTGTTTCGTGATGGCTGCTGGCTGAAGCGCCTTTCCTTCTTCATCGACAAGTGCATAACTAACATACAATGCTTCGCTTGGAGCCATCATTCCTTGATAGAGATAAAACAGCTCATCATCAAACACGTCGAGGGACGCCTTTCCGACCGGAATCCCATGTTCGTGTAAAAAGTCATGATCACTTTCAGACAGTAACTTCGATTGATCTTGAACAAACGGAACCAGTCCATCATTTGCGCCAAGTAAAAAGACGACTTTCACCCGTTGGAGCCGTCCACGGACATAGTCCGTCGCGATGACTTGATCGAGCGATGGAGGAACAAGCGCAAAACGAAGGCTCTCGAGTCCTGTCTCGACCATTTGAACGAATAGGTCTGTCGATAACGTATGCTCGGGTGCAGCAGCTTCCAACTGTTCAAATAGGTGCAGCATCGCTTCATACACTTGATCATGCTCTCGGGCAGCAAGAAGCTGGTCTTGCTCTAGTGCTTGTTTACGCCACTCCATCAAACGTTCTGCAATTTTTTGTTCTTCAAGGAATTGATAGAGACCTTTCGTATAGGCACTCATCGTCTTCGCCTGCTTTAATCGACGGTGCAACGGTTCAATCAATTCGACTACGAAAGTCCGGAGTCGATTCAATTCCTCTTCTTGTACGAGTTCTTCTTCCGTCAAGCGAACTTCTTCTGCTAAGCGCCGCTTTAATTGCCACGGTTGTTGCCACATCGATCCTTTGATTCCTCGTTCGAGTACGAATGTCTCGAAACGATCGAGCGCTAGACGCGCATCTACTGCTGGAATTGGTAGTAGCTCCGTTTTGAGCAAACGAAATACCGTTTCCTCCCGATATCCCGATGTCACAATGTCTAAAGCGGATTGAATGAGGTCAACGAGCGGATGATGTACCATCGACTCACGTTGATCCAAGAAATACGGGATATCATACATTTGGAAGGCTCGTTCCAAGTGATCCGCATACGGCTCTAAGTGTCGCACGACGAATGCCATTTGATGGAAGCGATATCCTTTTTGCCGCACGAGTTGAATGGCCTTCCGAACAGCCGCCTCTGCTTCAACTTGACGGTTGACCGCAGCTGTCATCTGAAAGCCGTCGACGTCGTGATCGACAGATGGATATCCTGGCTTTAACAGTGCCTGCTCCAAATGTCTTAGCCCTTCAGAGCGGAACTTAACCGGCTGTTCATACAATACTTCTTCGTATGGAATTGATTGTTCTTGCATTTGACCAATCAACTGCATATAGCACCGCTGCGAAACGCCAAACGAGGTTTGCTTCGCATATGGATCCGTTGCGTCCATCGTAAAACTGATGTGCATCTCACATACTTGTTGCATTAAGGCAAGCAATACTTGCTGTTCCTGGAGCGAAAACTCGTAAAATCCATCAACGATGATCGTCGCTTGATTCAGTCGTGCTTTAGGAAGTAGCATGAGTAACGTCGTGTAGTAGTCGTCTGCATGAAGTGCTTTATTCACAATACGCTCCGTAAAGCGTTCATAAATCAAAGCGAGATCGTTTAATTTTGGCGATCGTTCGAGGGAGCGATCACTCACTTGGCGTAACATGTCTGGCTCAATCAACGAACGTTTAAATGATGCAATCAGTTCATCGAGTCCTTGGAAGAATCCCGGCATATTTTTCGTTCGTTTAAAGATTTTCAGTTCGTCTTCTGATTCCTCGACGACTTGCCGGAGTAATAACTGCGTCCCCGTCTCATCAAGAAATGGAATGGCTTGATTCCCGTAATCGCGTAAAATATGAAACGCAAACCGACGTAAACTCATGACCTCGAGGCGAACAAGACCAGCAATCCGTTCGTCCGTCGCAATCCGACGCTCCATTTCAAATGACATCTGATCTGGAACGATAAAATACATCTTCTCACCGAGTGGTCGTTGCTCGAGTTCTTGTACGACGCGTTCGATCAACTGTGTCGTTTTCCCGCTACCGGCACGTCCAATGTGCATATGGTTCATCAAGAAAACCTCCTCTTCGTTTTATCTACATCTAGTATCGCATAAACAAGAACAAATGTACTGTTTCTGACGAATGTCTTTTCCATCCGCATTTGCTATAATCAGGACAAATCTTATGTAAAGTTGGTGATGGTCCATGTCACTCTATGCAATGATCGGCGGCGAGCACGTTCTCGCATCCTTGATTCGTTCGTTCTATCATCAAGTCTACCATGATTCGTTGTTGCGTCCGTTGTTTCCTGACGATCGACATCGTGTCGAACAAGCACAGCTCTCTTTCTTGACCCAGTTGACGGGCGGTCCTCGTGATCCGGATCAAGAACCAACGAGTTTAGCAATGATTCACCGTCTCTTACCGATTCATGAAGAGCACGCCATTCGATGGTTAGAATTGATGGAAGTCGCTTCCGTCGATGCGATTCCAAATATAGAGGCACGGGGACAACTCATGGAGCGACTACGGATTGGTGCGATGAATGTGTTGCGCGTTTGTGAAGCACACCAGATGGATTGAGGGATTTTCCTTTCTCATCTGTCCAATTCCATGTAAAATAATAAATGGAGGCGATAAAACATGACGGAAGAACAAGAACAACGACCGGAACTCGTAAAGAATGCGATCGAGCAAGCAGAAGCATCGACGAACCAGGACGATACACTCGAAGAAGAGCAAACCGAGGAACAAAAAAAGTTAGACCATATTAAAGGTCTCGTAACACTTGAACGCGGATCTGATTACTATCGTGTCGTTTTTTATGACGACCATAAACATCTGATTTTCAAGGAACTTGATTACGATCGTGTAGACTTCGTAGGTCGTTTCTACAATGATAGCTTTGATCCGACAAACTTGACGGAACTAGAAGAAATCGCAGAAAAAGCACTCTCGACTTCTTTACGGAAGCGATTCCTTTAATGCATAAAAGAAGCCGCACTCCTAAGGGAGAACGGCTTCTTTTTTTATTGCTCGGATTGCTTTTTCTTACGACGGAGGACGTAAGCCAAAACACCACCAGCAACAGCGATTCCTGTTGCTGCCAAGATTGGGAATAAGACTTTTTTATTTGATGTAAGTTTTTGTTTGACCTGTTCGAGACGCGATGTGTTCGTCTCTTTTAAAGCGATTGATGTCCGACGATTCATCGTGACGTGTTTCGCAGCATCTGTCACGACGATTCGTTTCGTGACCCAGCGACGATTTCCACCATCATCAACGACCAATTGTCGTGCTCGTTTAATTCCCTTGATTCGTTTACCCGGTGTATTTTCTGGACGCACGATGCGGGAACTGATAAAGCGTCTGCCACCTGTCGCACCAAATCCAGGCTGTAATTTCCGGCGATTTAACCATTCATATGATTCATTCATTGTGTCGCGGTAAAAGTTACCGCTTCACCTCCCTATGATTTCTCTCTCTACTGTTTCTCCTTACGTAAGTAAGATTCCTGTTATGTGATTCCACTTTTCATCGATTCTTAAACTCAGATATCTGAAAACGACGTTGCATTTCATACGCTAACTCAAGTGTTTTAATCCGTTGTCGTTCGATGCTGTAAGCAGATGCGTCCGTATCAATGCATTGACCAGTCTGAAATTCGACCTGTACTTTACCGGATTTTTTCTGAACAGTCTTCATCTGCTTGAAATTAATCCACACACATTCTTCTTTTTCCTTAGCTGTCGTCGGAAAAAAGATTGTCTGCGCCTGCCAATCAATTAAAACAGGTGTTTTTCGATTTGGTCCAAGAACATGTCTTGCCGCTTCAATCCTACCACGCATTGATGAACCAAAATATAAGCACGATTCTTCAATCAATTTAATCGGATGTCCCTCTAAAATACTTTCAGAGTGCTCTTTGATGACAAGTGTCTGTGGTTCTCCGTACTGACCATATCGTGGAATGAGGGCAAGTGTCTCTTCAGTGATCGGATATGACATATTCTTCGCTCCCTTCTTGGATTAAATTGGTTATATCAAATTTCCGTTGCCTCTGCATGAATATGACGATTATTTCCTACTCAAAAAAACGAGATCAAAAGATCCCGTTTTTAGTATTCTTTCCTATTTTTTTCATCTTGTTCTTCATTCTGTTCAATAAAATGACGTGGAAAATTAAAAATCACACAAACTTTTCCGACTCCATTTCCCGCAGACCGATTCTCAATTGCTACCGTACCGTCATGACGTTCGACGATTCGTTTGACGATATAGAGACCAAGACCAAACTTCCCTTCCTTGCCCCGTGAAAATTGATGGAACAGTGGTGAAGAGGCATCGAGCGGTGGTCCATCATTTTCAATTTCAATATGAACGTGATCTGCTGTTCCAGACAATCGGATGTCAATCTGTGTTTCGGCATAACGAATCGCATTGTCCATGACATTTTCGAGTGCAACTCTTAATTGTTCCCCTTCCCCAAGAACAATTCCAGCTTCTCCACTGACATGCCATTTTAGTGACTTCGTTCCGGAAAAGCGATTTTGCAACAGATGGATCATCCGGTCAATATCAACATTATCCCACGTCGAACGGTCGAGTTCGAAATAATCGAGTTTCGTGACGTAAAGAAGTGCTGCGACTTTTTTCTCCAACCGTTCCGCTTCCTCATCGATAACCGATACGGATCCGGTTAAATCACCGTCGGGGTAAATACCATCTGAGATGGACTGAGCATAACTTCGAATGACCATGATTGGCGTCTTCAAATCATGCGAGATGTTTTGAAGTAGTGATTTTTGTGCTTTATCTTGTTTTTCAAGATCCATCCGCATCGCATCGACGGATCGTGCCAGTCGTCCAATTTCATCCCCACGATCGAGCGGTAGTGGTGTATCCCATTTTTGAGCCGCGATTTTTCCAACTGCTCTTTCGATTTCGACGAGCGGATGCGTCAGACGACGCGCCAACCAAAAAGCAATGAATAACGTAAAGATACTACCAATGATCACGACAAAGCCGATTTTTGAAAAGAGTTGTGTAATCAATTCTTGTCGATAAGCATCCCATACGTATGAGACACGATAGTAGGTTTCGCCGCTTTCTTCCATTTTACGAATACTATAATAGACATCTTCTTTATCAAGACGTGTCGTATATTTCGCCGTAATCGTTTTTTGATCAATCGCGTCACGATACATCTGATTAATCAGTTGTTGCGGCGCCCCACCGTAATAAAGTTTTCCGTTTTTTGAAAGGAGAAGAATATTAACGGAACGGGATTCTTGTTTTCGACGATCGAATTCAATCGGATTATCTTGTAGCATCTCGATGACAGAGGCATCCTTTGAGAAGAATACTTCGCTATTCTCGAGCGTCGCATAGACTTGTTCATCGATGAAGTTTCCAATCGATGAACGGATGACAAGGAGAATGACTGCAGAAAGCGTGACGATGACGAGCAGAAACATCGCCCAAATCTGAAATCCGAGACTGCGATTTTTCATGCAGACACCAGGCGATAGCCGATGCCGTAAATCGTTTCGAGTTCTAGTTTCGATAATTTTTTACGGACACGACGGACAAGATCATCGACGACGCGGTCCGAACCGAAATAATCGTCACCCCAGACACTGACTAGAATCTGCTCGCGAGACATCGGCGTCCCGATTTGTGTCGCAAATAAAATTAAAAGATCATACTCTTTCGACGTTAGATCGATTTCTTGACCATTTTCCTCGATGATTCGTTTCTCAGGATAAATCATATAATCGCCGTATTGAATGACGCCACTTTTCGGTGTCGCATACGTGCGTGCCAAGATTTTTTTGACACGAATGACCAGTTCACGCGGAAGGAACGGCTTCGCGATATAATCGTCCGACCCCATCTCGAGACCAATGATTTTATCGATATCCTCATCACGCGCTGAGATGAAAATGACGGGTGTCGTTTCATCATGTGCCTTGATTCGTTTAATCAATTGAAAACCATCCATATCCGGTAACATGATATCTAAAATCCATAAATCTGGCTTCTCTACGATGGCAGAGGCTGCTGCCTCACCAGACGTAAACGATTTAACTTGCCATCCTTCTTGTTCCAAGTACTTCACGAGTACACGATTCAAGTTCACTTCATCATCAACCAAATAGATTGTATGCATGGCTCTCACTCCTCGACTAATGTGCTTTGTTTCAGTGTATCAAAGGAATTCCGCAAAATTATGGGAGAGTGGATAATAATTCAAAAAAACCTTTCTTTTCAAAAGAAAAGAAAGGCGAAGTCATAAATTTTCTATTATTTGACGAGACGGAGCGCTGGATACGCTACTTGCTCGTTCTTTGAAGTCACAGGTGTTACCTGTTGACGCCGTTCGATTTTTACGACGTGCGTCAAAAATCCGACGCCGCCTCCTAGTAATACCGTTACACCCGTCATTAATAGAATCTCCATTTTCTTCGCCACCTTTTCCATCGCAATTGATAATCAGTATCATCCTCAACCTGACTATAGCATGCTTAAACGAAAATGAGAAGCGTTCTCATAAAATTAATCGTCTAAAAACTTTTTTTGTTCCAGTTCATGACGTTTTCGGATGATTTCCTTCCAATCGAATTGCCCTTGTTCGAGTCCATTGATTAAAATTTCAGCTGTCCCGACATTCGTTGCGAGCGGCAGATCGTACACATCGCATAATCGAATGAGTGCCGAGACATCCGGTTCATGCGGTTGCGCCGTCAGCGGATCGCGTAAAAAAATCACGATATCAATCTTTCCTTGCGCCACGAGTGCTCCGATTTCCTGATCACCGCCAAGTGGACCTGATTTACAGCGATGGACATGCAAATCTGTCGCCTCCATGATTCGTTGCCCAGTCGTTCCTGTCGCATACAATGTATTTTTCTTGAAAAACTCTGCGTAAGCTCGAGTAAAGCCCATCATCTCGTCTTTTTTTTCATCATGCGCGATCAAAGCGATATTCATCTGTATCCCCTCCTTCTTGTCTATGCACAGAAAAAGAACTTCAGAAACCTGAAGTTCTTAAGCCACTTATGAATTCGTCGGTTGTTTCTTCAACACGGTCCGTAAAATTTTACCGGTCGTATTACGAGGCAATTGTTCGATGAATTCAATCTGTGTCGGACATTTATATTTGGCAAGTGATGTCGCACAGAACGTCTGTGCTTCCTCTTCCGTCATGGGCTCTCGGGCGACGACGAACGCTTTAACAGCCTCTCCCATCTCCTCATCTGGTATGCCGATGACCGCTGCTTCAATGACGTTCGGATGCTGGTAGAGCACTTCTTCGACTTCGCGTGGGTAGACGTTATAACCACCAACGATGATCATGTCTTTTTTCCGATCTACGATATAAAAATAGCCATCCTCATCTCGACGTGCTAGATCACCCGTATACAACCAGCCATCTCTTAACGTCGCTTGTGACTCTTCTGGCATCTTATAATAGCCCGTCATGACGTTCGGACCACGAACGATCAATTCTCCGACCTGACCATCTGGTAATTCTTGTCCGAGTTCATCGACGACTTTATTTTCGACATCAACGATCGATGTCCCAATCGAGCCTGGCTTCTGGACACCATTGACCGGGTTAAAACAAGTAACAGGTGACGCCTCTGACAGACCGTACCCTTCAAGGATATGACACTGGAACGTCCGGTCGAATGCTTCAAGAAGCGGCACCGGAAGACTTGCTCCCCCTGAGACGAACAAACGCGTCGACTCAAAATAAGTCGCATATTCCGGATGTGCTTTCACAGTTTGCAGTAAGAAATTATACATCGTCGGAACACCTGCAAAGATTGTGACCTGTTCTTTTTTCGCTAACTCGAATGTCTCTTGTGGCGAGAAACGTGACGCAATGATGATTGATGCCCCATGTGCGAGTGAAGCATTAACGACGACCGTCAAACAAAAGACATGAAACATCGGTAACACAGCAAGTGTCCGGTCGCTACTCGATACATGTAGATAATCGCCGATCGAGCGCGCATTTGATGTCAGATTTCGATGCGATAACATCGCGCCTTTTGGTTTTCCTGTCGTCCCACTCGTATAGAGAATGACAGCGATATCGTCCAGTTCATTTGTTACTTCAGTCAATGGATGCTCGATTTCGAGCCAGCGATCAAGTGTAATGAATGTCACTTGTTGATGCGTCTCGTTTGGTCCTTCCTGACCCGCGTAAGGAACAGATACGACGATCTTGAGGTTTGGTAAATGGACAAGACGATCTTTTGCTGCTTCGACGAGCGGCGCAATTCCTAAAATCCCTTTCACATCACCGTTCATCAGGATATACCCGATTTCATCTGGCGTGTATGTAGGGTTAATCGGAATCGCAATAGCTCCTTGTTTCATGATGGCATAGTACGCGACTAGGAAGGATGGACTGTTTCCTAAGATAAGCGCAACATGATCACCCTTTCGAATTCCGTTCGCTTCGAGCGCGCCGGCTGCCCGGTGAAACTTCTCGACGAACTCACGATAGCTGACTTGCGTGTCCTCAAACACATACGCCGTTGAGTCCGGATGCGTCCGAGCTGTTTCCTCAACGGATTGAATCAATCCAAGCATGAGCAAAATTCCCCTTTCGAATGAATGACTATTCATTTTTTACGTAAAAAAAATCCATACGTAGTCAAAAGCGACCGTATGGATAGTGTAACACTTTTTGGAAACGTTTTCACCGAGTTTCTTTTTAACCGTTAACGATGACACCGCCATTTAAATGAAGGACCTGTCCTGTCATGTAACTCGAATCATTACAGGCGAGGAACACGTAAGCAGATGCCATCTCAGCCGGCTGACCTGGACGATCCATTGGCGTGTTTTTTCCGAATGTCTTGACTGATTCATCCGGGAACGTCTCCGTGATGAGCGGTGTCCAGATTGGACCTGGCGCGACGGCGTTGACACGAATGCCCTCTTTTGCCAGATTCATTGAAAGACTCCGCGTGAAGCTGACGATTGCTCCTTTAGTAGCAGAGTAGTCGATCAATAATGCGTTCCCCTCGTATGCTGTCGAAGAAGTCGTATTGATGATAGCAGAGCCAAGTGAAAGGTGCGGTAAAGCAGCACGCGCAAGACGCATCATTCCGAAGATATTCGTTTTAAATGTCTTCTCCATCGACTCATCCGTGATGTCCTTCAGACTATCTTCTGGTTTTTGCATACTCGCATTGTTGACGACGATATCTAAGCGACCAAAACGGTCGATCGTTTTTTGAACAAGTGTTTCACAGTAGTCTGCGTCCCCAATATCTCCTTTAGAAAGTAGGACTTCGCCTCCCAATTCTTCAAGACGCGCCTTCGTTTCTTCCGCCCCCTCTTGATCGCCATAAAAGGCAATCACGACTTTTGCCCCTTCTCGGACATAAGCAATTGAGACAGCGCGTCCAATCCCAGAGTTACCTCCTGTGACGATTGCGACCTTGCCTTCTAGTTTTCCCGCTGCTTTATAATCATCACGTTCATAATATGGTAACGGCTGCTCGTCCTCAGTCTTTGGTAACTCTTCAGAAATGCGTTCAAAATTAATAAAGTCCGTCAAAGAACCTTCTAAAAAGTTATCTTTATTGTAGCCCATGAAAAAAACTCCCCCTATGCAGTTGATAGAAGGAGTTTTCCCATAAAGACTTATGCTAAAACGTCTAGGACCTCGTCGAGTTCGACAGCTCCAAAATATTTTTTCAATTCATAACGACCCAGAACTTCACGAAGTGACGCGCGATCATAACGTGAACCTTCTAGCGCCCGTGCGATTTCTTCCGCGTCTTCGACCCCGAAGAAGTCGCCATAAATCTTTGCATCTTCGATGATGCCTTTTTTGACGTTCAATCGGAAGTCAATCGTCCCGATCGGGAAACGCTTCTTATGGATGACGTCGAATTTCGGGGATTTCCCGAAGTTCCAGTCCCAGTTGCCATAACGTTCTGCTGAAATGGCGCGTACTTTATCCCAGTCTTCCTCTGTCAAGATGTACCGTTCAATCTCTTTCCCTTCATAGATCGAGGCAAGAAGATGGTCGACGAATTGTTCCATCGTCAACGGTTCTGTTAGAAATTCCGAGATATTCGCGACGCGGCTCCGAACTGATTTAATGCCTTTTGAGCGCATTTTTTCTTCGCTAACGACAAGCGCATTGACGACTTCTTCGATGTTTGAATCGAGCATTAATGTACCATGGCTAAACATCCGTCCTTTTGTCGTGAACTGAGCGTTACCACTGATTTTTCGGCTTCCGACATGGATATCATTGCGACCAGAAAGCTCTGCTTCGACACCGAGCTTATGCAATGCTTGTACAACCGGTTCCGTGAATTTTTTGTAGTTGTTGAAAGAATCGCCATCATCTTTCGTCAAGAAACTGAAGTTCAAGTTTCCTTCGTCATGATAAACAGCACCACCGCCGGAAAGACGACGGACGACGTGGATGCCGTTTTCTTCGACATACTTCAAATTGACTTCTTCATTCGTGTTTTGATTTTTTCCGACAATGATGGACGGACCATTAATATAAAACAAGAAATAGTCTTCTTCATTGACGTTCAAGTTGTTCAAGATGAATTCTTCGACAGCGAGATTGATTCGCGCATCGCGAATCTCAGGATGGAAGATGAATTTCATTGGGGATTCGTGCTCCTTTTATAATGGAATCAAAATACGATCAGTTACAGCCGTCAACACCACAAGCATCGCCTTCCGCGATGATTTCAAGTGTTTGTTCTTGACGCATCTTCGCGAAAACTTGTTCAAATGCTTCGACTGGTTGGGCACCAGAAATGGCATATTTCCGGTCAAAGACGAAGAATGGAACACCGCGGACGCCCAGTTGTTGCGCCATTGCTTCTTCTTCCCGAACATCTGTCGCTAGTTCTTGTGACGCGAGAAATGCTTTGACGTCTGCTTCAGCAAGTCCTGCTTCTACTGCGATTCGTGTCAGAATGGTTGGGTCATTCAAGTCTTCTCCATTCATGAAATAAGCTGTGAACAAGGCTTCTGATACTTCATTCATCTTACCATGTTTCTTAGCGAATTGAGTCAGACGATGAGCCTCGAATGTATTGGCTGGGATGACTTGATCCATCTCGTAATGTAATCCTTCTTCGCGTGCCGTATCAACGACACCTTGCGACATATTTCGTGCTTGCTCGAGAGTCGTTCCATATTTAGAAGCAAGAATTTCATACAATCCTTGCGTCGGCACTGCCGGCGCATTTGGATCAAGTTCAAAACTCTTGAATTCGACCTCGACATCTAGCTTTTCGTTCACAATCGCTTGTTCTAAGCGACGCTTCCCAATATAACAAAACGGACACGCGTAATCAGACCATACTTCTACTTTCATCAGTGTTCTCTCCTTTTTGTGCAGTATCATACATTAAGCATAGTCGCCTCTAAGCAGAGTTGCAATCTTTCCGCCCAAGTCACTCTTAATCCATACAAAAAGAGCCAAGATCGTTTTGATCTTGGCTCTTTAACTACTTATCGTTTATTCTGTAACGATTGCATGTGCTGCATCTTCGATTTCGATATCGAGTTCTTTCGTGTAAGCAGCCGTTTGATCTGCTGTCCAGTTTAGAACAGATTTCATCTCTTCGATGACCGCGTCTTTATGAGCACGAGCCCATGCGATGTCAAAGAAGACGGCACCTGTACGACGAATGAAGAAGTCAATCGGACGAGCGACCATTTCATGTTCGATACCATAATGAAGTTGAACGTAAACCGAACGTGGAAGAGCTGTCGTAGCTGCATCGTATGCTGCTGCATATTCAAGCACTTTCGGTAGGTTCGAACCGTAGCGTTTCGCTAAGAATTGAACTTCTTCTGTCGATAAACCATTTGAAGCCGTTTGAGCTTTTAGGAATTCAGCAAATCCTTTTGCTCCACCGACGTGTCCACCAGACATTGGCATGTTTTTCGTCGAGCAACGTGCATATGCGACGTTGTCTTCTTTTTTCAAGAGTTTTGCGACGAGATCAACGACATGTTCGCCCATTTTACGGTATCCTGTCAATTTCCCACCAGCAATCGTGATGAGACCTGACTCAGATTGCCATACTTCGTCTTTACGCGAAATTTCAGAAGGATCTTTTCCTTGTTCATAGATCAACGGACGTACACCAGCCCAGCTTGATTCCACGTCTTCCGCTGTTACTTTGACGTCTGGGAACATATAGTGAATCGCATCTAAGACGTAGTCTTGGTCTTCGACTGTGAACTTCGGATGTGCTGTATCTTTATCGAAGAACGTATCTGTTGTACCGACGTATGCTTTTCCATCACGTGGAATCGCAAAGATCATCCGACCGTCCGGTGTATCAAAGTAGACTGCTTGTTTGAGTGGGAATTTCGATTGGTCGATAACAACGTGGACACCTTTTGTCAGGCGAAGTTGTTTTCCGACTTTTGATCCATCTTTTTCACGTAATTCATCGACCCATGGACCTGTCGCATTGACGACTTTTTTCGCACGGATTTCATGTACGTCACCAGTTAAAAGATCTGTTACACGCATCCCAACGACTTTTCCAGCATCGTAAATGAGTTCTTCTGCTTTTGTATAGTTGACGACGCGTGCGCCGTGCTCGACCGCTTCTTTCATGACTTCAATCGTAAGACGAGCGTCATCTGTACGGTACTCGACGTAGTAACCGCCACCTTTAAGACCTTGTTGTTTAACGAGTGGTTCTTTTGCTAATGTTTCTTTCGCAGATAACATCGAACGCCACTCGGAACGTTTAACACCTGCTAAGAAGTCATAAACACGAAGACCAATTGACGTACTGAACGGTCCGAACGTACCGCCTTTATGCATCGGAAGTAACATCCACTCTGGTGTCGTGACGTGTGGTCCGTTTTCGTAAACGATCGCGCGTTCTTTACCGACTTCAGCGACCATTTGAATTTCGAATTGTTTTAAATAACGTAGACCACCATGGACTAATTTCGTTGAACGACTAGACGTACCGGACGCGAAATCCTGCATTTCGACGAGGCCAATCTTCATACCGCGTGACGCTGCATCGAGTGCGATCCCCGCACCTGTGATCCCGCCACCTACGACGAGTAGATCGAGTTCTTCACGTGTTAATCGATTGTAGACATCTGCGCGGTTTTTGCTTGAAAATGGTTGGTTAGCCATGAATAGTTCCTCCTGTTTAGGTTCGAAAAAAAAGAGACCACAACAAACACGCTGACTATGTCAACTGCTGCTGTGGTCTCTCCATATTCTCCGACCGATTTATTAACTTGACCTTACTATAACATAGATCACATCATTTGAACAACATCGTAGCTTGAACAGCTTTTTTCCATCCACCGTAGAGTGCATCCGTCTCTTCTTTTGCCATGCTTGGCTCAAAACGACGTTCTTTTTTCCATTGGGTAGCAATCTGTTCACGGTTCTCAAAGAATCCGACAGCAAGACCTGCGAGGTATGCTGCACCTAACGCTGTTGTTTCATTGATTTCCGGACGTTCAACCGGTGCTTGAATGATGTCACCTTGGAACTGCATCAAGAAGTTATTCTTCACCGCTCCACCGTCAACACGAAGTGTCTTCATCTCGATTCCTGAATCTTGCTCCATTGCCGATAGGACATCACGCGTTTGGTAAGCAAGTGATTCAAGTGTTGCACGGATGAAGTGTTCTTTTTCCGTCCCACGTGTTAAACCAAAGACCGCTCCACGGACGTCAGAATCCCAGTATGGTGTTCCAAGACCCACGAAAGCAGGTACGACGTAAACGCCGTCTGATGACGTGACACGTGTCGCATATCCTTCTGATTCTTTAGCATCATCAATGAGACGTAATCCGTCACGTAACCATTGAATCGCAGAACCTGCGACAAAAATACTTCCTTCTAAAGCATATTCGACTTTTCCGTCGACACCCCACGCAATTGTCGTGAGCAATCCATGGTCTGATTTCACGGCCTCTTCACCTGTATTCATCAACATGAAGCAACCTGTACCGTACGTGTTCTTCGCCATTCCTTTGTCGAAACACGCTTGACCAAATAATGCGGCTTGCTGATCGCCTGCTGCTCCTGCAATCGGAACCGCCTCACCAAAGAAATGATATCCTGCTGTTTCAGCATAGACTTCTGAAGAAGGACGAACCTCTGGAAGCATTGCTTTAGGGACATCTAAGATTTCAAGTAATTCATCATCCCATTTTAATTCGTGGATGTTATACATTAACGTACGACTTGCATTCGAATAGTCGGTCACATGTGCTTTTCCGCCGGATAATTTCCAGATGAGCCACGTATCGATTGTACCGAACAAGAGTTCACCACGTTCAGCACGTTCCCGTGCTCCTTCGACATGATCCAAAATCCATTTGACTTTCGTACCAGAGAAATAAGCGTCAATCAATAGACCTGTCTTCTCACGGAAGAGCTCGGCATGACCGGCTGCTCGAAGGGCTTCACAAATTTCAGCCGTTTGTCTCGATTGCCACACGACTGCGTTGTGAATCGGTTTCCCTGTTTCCTTTTCCCAGACAACGGCCGTTTCACGTTGATTCGTGATCCCGATACCGGCAATCTGTGACGGTTTTACGTTCGCTTCCGTCAGACAAGTCGCCACGACCGCAAGGACACTTCCCCAAATCTCGTTTGCGTTGTGTTCGACCCAACCTGGTTTCGGAAAATACTGTGTGAATTCCTGTTGCGCTGAATGTACGATCTCACCGGCACGGTTAAACAGGATCGCACGTGTACTCGTCGTACCTTGATCCAATGACAAAATGTAGTTCTCCATCTCTTCCCCATCCTTTTGTATCTAAATAAGTTAAGCTGACTTTGACTCCACTGACGTTGTTTTGTTCGGACGAACACCGAATCTATAGCATAAGCCTAATATGATGATTGTCACAAGTCCTACAATCCAAAAAGCTGGTGTGTCTTTTCCTGTGAAGACCGAACGATAAAACAATCCACCAAGACTTCCACCAAGAACTGGTCCGAGAACCGGAATCCAAGAGTAAGCCCAGTTTGAGGATCCTTTACCATGAATCGGTAAGATGAAGTGGGCGATACGTGGACCAAGGTCCCGCGCTGGATTCATCGCATATCCTGTCGTTCCTCCAAACGACATACCGAGACTGACGATCAAAAAACCGACAATCAAAGGATTTAGACCATCTGAGAACTTATTCGCTCCGATCGATAACAACCCAATGACAAGTAAGAACGTCGCAATCATTTCACTCATTAGATTGGCGAATGTATGTGGAATCGCTGGTGACGTCGCAAAAACACCAAGCTTTGTTCCTGGATCTTTCGTCTCTGCCCAGTGTGGTAAGTAATGGACGAAAACAAGACTCGCACCAAGTATCCCACCCGCAATTTGAGCGACGATATAGCCCGGTACATCTGCCCATGCAAATGAACCGTCAAAGGCTAAGCCAAGCGTCACTGCAGGGTTAAGATGAGCGCCACTAAACTGACCAACGGCATATGCTGCAATCGCTACGGCAAAGCCCCAGGCAAATGTAATGACAATCCAGCCTGCGTCCTTCGCAAACGATTTCGTTAAACTAACGCCTGCACCAACACCATTTCCAAGTGCGACAAGTAAGGCTGTGCCTAAAAATTCCGCTAATATGGGTGACATATGTGTTCCTCCTTTTAATTATGTGAAAAAAGCAACATAAAAAGAAGATCCACGTCAGCTCATACTTGAAGTTGCTTCAAGCAGAACTCACACGTGAATCTCCCTTTTCTCCGTCACTTTGTATCAACTTGATATCACTATAACAATCAGTGAAAACGCTGTCAAACATTCCGAATGATTTTCATCACATTCCGATTAAGAACGTGGTTCAAAATGACGCCATAAATCCTTATTTGAGGTCGTAATACTTGAAGCACCGGCTTCAATCGCTTGTTCGACTTCTTCGACCGTATCGATGAGCCCACCCGCAAATACGAGGCGTCCCGTCTTTTCTTTCACTTCTTGAATGTACTTTGGCATTAGTCCTGGAAGCACTTCGATGTAATCAGGTTGTGTTCGTTCCATGAGTTGATAACTTTTTTCAAGCGAACTGGAGTCAAGTAAAAACATGCGTTGCATCGTCTTGACCTTTTTTTGACGTGCTTTTAAGATGACGCTCGCCTTCGTTGATATGACGCCATACGGCTTCAACTCCTGGCAGACATACTCGGTTGCATACTCATCATTTTTTAACCCTTGAACAAGATCCATATGCAAAAACATTTTCTTGTCGTAACGATGTGCCATTTCATAAACTGCTTTCAGACGCGAGACATGCATTTCGAGTAAGACCCCATATTCATACGGACTCTTAAGCATCTTTTCGAAGTCTTCTAATTTTCTAACGGAAGGCAGGATCTTCTGTCCAAAATATGTCATACGTTCTCCCCCTGATTCGTAATGTGTCCTAAGTATGTCGTGAAACCTAAGGATTAGGCAATGCTCTTTTCATGAAAATAAGTGAAAAGAGCGCTACGATTAGGGTATAGCTTAACGAAACGATTTATTATCAGGAGGTGAACGCGCAGTCCTACCGTCTGTGCACGTCAATGAGTCAGCAAAAACGGATCATCATTTATTTATTCTCAATTCTAATCAATGCCTTAGGTAACAGCTTCATGGTGACCGCCTCGATCGGAAGTGCACCTTGGACTTCCGCAAGCGAAGCCGTCGCCGCCATTTCACCGTTAACCGTCGGACTAGCGATTATTGTCTTACATGTGCTCGCCTTGATTGCGGCACTTTCTCTTGGGAGCCGCTTCAGTTGGTGGACGATCGTCCTCAGTTTTGCACTCGTCGTCCTCTTTGGTGCCGCGATTGATTTCTTCTTATCGATCCATCAATTGATCTACACACCCCAAGGACTTTGGATGCGTGCTTTGTACATGTTGATTGGTATGCCATTAATTTCACTTGGACTCGCACTCTATCTCCAAATCGGATTTGTATTAATGCCACCGGATTACTTGATGAAGTCACTCATTAGTCGATTTAAAAGTACATCGCTCGGAGCAACGATTAGTCTTGGGATTCCTTTCGTAATCGCTAGTCTCTTTTCACTGATCGAACGTGAACTGATTGGAATCGGTGTCGGAACTTTTATTTTCTTATTGTTGAACGGTCCACTGATCGAATGGTTCCAACGAATCTTCCCGATTACGGCACGTCCGCCAAAACGAACCAGTTCTTAATACTGCAAAAGAGCTTCTGCTGATTGATGAATTCATCGATCAGCAGAAGCTCTTTCATTTACGTGTATGATTTTCTTTGGAAGACAAGAATCGATGCACCTAACAGGACAATGATATGTGCCAATACGAATAAAATAGAGAATGTCAAAGATGTCCCCATTGCTTCACTGATACCATAAGTCATAGAATCCTTGAAATACATCGACCAGTCTAAGTGCATGAATACGATCCACTTAGCGATTGCTGGCTTGAAGTTGATCAGTAAGTTACCAGCAATGCTCGTAAAGAACTGTGCCAGTACAGTGAAACCGATGATCATTCCAACAGAACGGAATAACAATGAGAAGAATAGCGTCATGAATATCGTAAAGATCGGACTAACGACTCCAACGATTGTGTCTCGGAACAGAATCGGATCTCCTGCCTCTGAAAACGCAAATGAGCCTGCATAGACGATTGCAGCGATGAACACGAATTGAAGTAACATGATCAAAACCGAGAAAATCAGCTTCGAAAAATAAATCGTCATTCGTGAATACGGGCTCATCAATAAATGCTTCATCGTATCATAACGCACTTCATTCCCAATGGCTTCTGCTGTAAAGACGATTGTTATGATTCCTAGTAGCGATGTCAGCAAAAGGAATGTCAGTGAATAATAGTCATAACGTGTGAACTCAAAATCATTCGTTTTTGCAACGATGATAATACCAACTGCGATAACGACATATAGCGCTAAAACGATCTTCGCTTTTTTAGTCACCCACCATTTCATCCATTCATTTTGTATGAGCGAAAGCATGTGAATCCCCCTCTTTTTTCGTTACTTGTAAGAATTGTTCTTCGAGCGTCAAGCGTTTGACCGTCAGTTCATGTAAATCAGCAATCGGTACGACGAGTCGCGCAATCGCTGGACATTCGCTTTCTGGTGCCGTGATGATGATTTGCTCATCCAGCACTTCTGACGGGTAGTTTGCGACGCGAAGCACTTCGAGAACGTCCATTGTCGCTTCCGCATTAACACGAAGAGCGATTTTCGCTCCCGTTTCATTTCGAACCGATTCGACCGACTTAATGACGCCTTGATCAATGATGGCGTAACGATCACTGATTTGTTCCATCTCGCTTAACATATGACTGGAAATTAAAATCGCGATATCCTGTTCACGCGCCATTTGTCGTAAATATTCACGGAGCTCTGCAATCCCTGACGGATCTAGACCGTTCGTTGGCTCATCTAGAATCAAGACCCGTGGATTATGTAACAAAGCACGAGCAATACCAAGCCGTTGCTTCATCCCGAGTGAATACTCTCCGACTTTCTTCGAAAGCTTTCCTTCTAGTCCAACGAGACGGGCTAGTGCGTCATAATCCACTTGATCGAGTCCTGGAATTAAATTTTTCGCATGAATCAGGTTTTGTTTTCCTGTCAAATAAGGATAAAAGGCTGGATTTTCGACGATTGCTCCGATTTGCGTCAACGCTTTCGAACGCTCTTCAACAACATCGAATCCATTAACCGTAACTTTCCCCGCATCCTGCTCGAGTAGACCCGTGATGATACGAATCGTTGTTGTCTTTCCTGCCCCGTTTGGTCCGAGGAAACCGAATACTTCACCTGGGGATACCTCAAAACTGACGTCTTTTAGAATTTGCTCTTTCCCAAGACGCTTTGAGATATTTTCAATTTTTAACATCTACTCTTCCTCCTTATTCATATTTTGTCTATGCTAGTAGTGTACGTGATTTTAACAAGAAAAGTTCCATTCCTTACAAATCTGTAATCTGATTCCAAATATAAAGCTTTAATGTTAGAAACTTTATATCAAAAAGAAAAGGAGCCTTCAGATGATTTTTTTTGAAGAAGTGACACGCGATCACTTCTCGATCATTCAATCCCTATATAAAAGCGTACCTGAATATGCATTAATGGAAGAACGTGTACTTCCGCTCTCTGATTCAATTTTACAAGAAGAGTTCCTAAATCCCGATACGGTATCACTGATCGGGTATTTTGAAGAAGAACCTGTCTTACTGGTTGATTATCTACCGAAACATCCGCAAGACGGTACGCCTTGGATTGGATTATTCTTACTTGATGCTTCTCAGCACGGTACGGGAACTAGTAGTCGTTTACTATCCGCTTTTTGTGATCAATTCCTAAGCCAGGAACCTCACATTCATCTCGCGGTCTTACCTGATAATTTTAAAGCCCAGCGTTTTTGGGAAAAACACGGTTTCCGCTACGTGCGAACGAGCATCTCAAACCGCGAGCAACAAGTAGACGTTTATGTATCTGATTCGAACGCGAACAAATGAAAACGTATGAATGGAGTATGACACAATGTCCAGACCCTCAATTCGCTTTGACATCCTGTTAGCAGGATTGATTTCCCTATTATTTTTCAGCATGACACTCTTGTTGACCTTCTTTATTAGTCAACATGCGACAAGCCGGCTTCGATCAGAAGTTGGGATGAATCTGTCAACGACCGCTCACCAGCTATCCGATAAGCTCGATCATTACATGTGGTCACGCTATGCGGAAGTGAAATTGCTCGGCTCCTTGTCAACCATTCAAAAAGAAAATCAAACAACAGAAACGCGCCAAACACTCGAAGAATTACAACGGCAGATCCCTGACTTTTCTTGGATCGGTCGCTTAGATGTCGAGGGTAAGGTCATTGCCTCAACGAATCAGATTCTTGAAGGAACGTCAATTAAAGAACGACCTGTCTTTCAAAAAGCCTTATCACAGCCATTCATTGGTGATGTCCATGAAGCCGTCCTATTAGCGAAATTATTACCAAACCCAAGTGGTGAACCGCTACAATTCGTTGATATCAGTACGCCATTATATGATAAAGGACGATTTTCCGGTGTCCTCGCGACTCATCTCAGCTTCGAATGGGCAAAAGCAATCGAACAAAGTTTTCAGAGTGCTACGTCCTCTCTTCAACAAGTAGATGTCTTCATCATTAGTCAAGACCGAAAAACGATTTTGCTTGGACCGAACGGATGGAGCGGTCAGACATTGCCCGGTAATGTCACACTTTCTGAGAACGCTTCTATGACCGCCTCCTGGAAAGGAAAAGAATTCGTATCAGGTCAAAGTACAAGCAGTGGCTATAAAGAGTATGATGGACTCGGTTGGACGGTTCTCGTGCGTCAACCGACTTCAGTTGCATTCGCTGATGCTGATGCCTTACGTCAAACGATTTTCATCGCTGGATTGATTGCTTCTCTCATTACAGCGGTACTCGGCTGGATGTTAGCAAGACTATTAACACGACCGCTACTAAAAATCACCCACGCGGCACAACAAATGCAGGATGATCCCTCAAAATCACTTCCGAACCATCGCGGAATTAGAGAAATTGAGACCCTAACGGACGCCTTACAACAACTGATTCACCGGTTACTGCATACAGAACAAGAGAAATTAACGTTCGAACGATTGTCGCAACGCGATAGCCTAACTGGTCTTGCGAACCGAAATGGTCTTGCGCAATACATCGAGCAATTGCCTACGGATACGCATTCTATCTACCTCTGTCTGGATTTAGATGGTTTTAAATCAGTTAACGATACATATGGTCACGCCCTTGGTGATCTTCTCCTGATTGAAGTCAGTCAACGGCTAGAACAGTTGCTTCCGCCTGGTGGCTTCGTGGCTCGTCTTGGTGGTGATGAGTTCATCATCGTCTTAACGACACAATCGTTAGTAGAAGCACAATACTTAGGTGAGCAGTGGATTGCTCATGTCTCGATGCCGTATCATTTAGAAGAACAGACCGTAAACATCGGAATGAGTATCGGACTCGCTGAACAAGTGACAGGAGAATCCCTCGAACAGGTCATGCATCGGGCTGATTTAGCACTCTATCGTTCGAAGCAAAACGGCAGAGGATGTATGTCGGTTCATTGACCATTCCGGACGGAGGATTGACAAGCGTTGCTCTCCTCCGTAAGGTGAACGAGAAGCGTATAAATTTTCAACAAGGAGCTGTCAGCATGAATCAATGGACACGTGAAGCACGATATCGTCCCCTCTCGGATGTCGATCCGAGCGTTTACCAAGCGATGAAGGAAGAAGTTCGAACGTCTCCTTGGCGATTTTCCTATCATATTCAACCACCAACTGGACTCTTGAATGACCCGAACGGTTTCGTCTATCACAACGGTCTCTATCATTTATTCTATCAATGGTTTCCACTCGGACCCGTCCATGGGCTGAAGTACTGGTATCACATGACATCAAAAGATCTAGTACATTGGTTTGATGAAGGAGCCGCCTTGATTCCAAATGACGATCCTGATTCGCATGGTGCTTATTCTGGTAGTGGATTCATTAAAGATGACCAAGTCCACATCATGTACACCGGTAACAAGCGGGATGCCGATTGGAATCGTCATACGAGTCAAATCGTCGGACATCTTCGCTCGGATGGTCGAATCGAAAAACATTTACCCCCTGCTATTCCAACTGTTCCTGAAGGGTACACTGAACATTTTCGTGATCCGAAAGTATTTCAAAACGCATCCGGTATGTGGTACTGCATCATTGGTGCACAGCGGAGTGATTTAACAGGATGTACTGTCATTTATCAATCTCAAAATGCAGAGCACTGGACGTTCCTCGGTGAGCTACAGACGAATTATCAGACATTCGGTTATATGTGGGAATGCCCTGACTATTTCGAACTCGATGGAAAAGGTATTCTTCTATTTAGTCCACAAGGGATCGAGCCCGACGGTGCGAACTATCAAAATATTTTTCAGTCCGGTTATTTCATCGGTGAACCATTAGCATTACCAAACTTAGAATTCACACATGAATCATTCCAAGAACTCGACTTCGGATTTGACTTCTATGCGCCACAAACAACAGAGGCAGCAGACGGTCGACGGATTCTCGTTGGTTGGATGGGCTTACCAGATATCAATTATCCTTCTGATATCTATAACTGGGCTCATGCTTTGACATTACCTCGTGAACTATCGATTGAATACGGACAACTTCGTCAACGGCCCGTTCGCGAACTGACACAACTCCGAAAAGAGACGCTGTTTGACGAAACAATTCTTTTCGAACAGAATGTGACGATTGGTGAAGCTGAGATTTTCGAACTCGTCCTTTCAGATCTGAAACTGACGTCTGATTCGTTCCGCTTCTCTGTTCGCCAAGAGGCAACAGAAGAGACGGTATTCCACTATGATGCTGCGTCTCGTCAATTTTCGATTGATCGAAGCCGTTCAGGTGTGGAAGTGCCTGCCGAATCATTCGGCACTTCGCGGTCGACTGTTCTTACGAAGGACTTGCATACGTTACGCTTGTTCATCGATCGATCTTCATTCGAACTTTTCCTGAATGATGGAGAAGCCGTTGCAAGCGGACGTATTTTCCCGAAAGGATCGAGCCGAGGGATTGAATTCTCAGGTGAAGCCACTGCCCACCTCTCACTCTATGATTTATCATAAATGAACAAAAGCATTTTCCTGAACAGAATCAGGAAAATGCTTTTTTGCTTCACTGCTTTAATCGCAATTCTTTTTCTAAATCGAACGCGAGGATGTGCTGCTCTCCGATTGGTCCCATGACAGACTGTAGCGTATCAACGTATCCCGTCTTGAAATAGAGTGATTTTGCTGCAATGTTCTTTTTATTGACCGCAAGTGTAATCGCTGTGACTTCTGGGAAATGATGATGAACAAACTCCGGTAACTGCATCATCGCTTCTTTTGCGTACCCTTGGTGCTGATGACGCGCATCAATGGAGAAGGCACGTAACAAGACACTTTGTTCGTCGGTTCGATGCGTTTTAGGTGGATTGAGGTGGAGAATAAAAAATCCGACGACGAGCTCATCTTTTTTAATGACAACTGGAAATTTATCTGGGTGGGCAACTGCGTCTGTGACGACATCCGTTGGAAAAGAAGTGAATTGGACTTGCTCTTCCGGAAGAATGAACGCATCACATTGTTCATAATGTTCATTCGTATACATGTGTAATTTCACTACAGACATTCTCATTCCGCCTTCCCTCTTTGTACAGGACAAGAGAGTAATCTCTTACATCTATTCCCATTTTAATGTTTTTATGCTCATTTGCCTAGTTTTTTAAAAGATCTAGCGTCCAAAAGGCTTTTGTCTCTTTATTCCACAGTTCCTCTTTCCGTAATCCATTCTTGCTATTAAAAATGCTACACTAAGGAAAGTTCGATTTAATAAACACGAAATAAAATGCTCGAGGTGAACTGTATCATGCATGAAGATTTTTTCGAACAGATGGAGCGATTGACCGGTATTCAGCTGAATCCTGTTCAACGACAGGCAATCGAACATGACCATGGTCCTTTGCTGTTGCTCGCCTCACCCGGCTCTGGAAAAACAACGACTCTTAATTTTAAGATTGCTTATTTGATTTTACAAAAACGCATCGAACCGCATCGTATTCTAGGTCTGACGTTCAGTAAAGCAGCAGCCCGTGAGATGGCGGACCGATTCTATCATTTGTTCCATGAACTAATCGGAACAACTGCGGCTTTTTCGACGATCCATAGTTTTGCTTTTCAAGTCGTCCGGGATCATACGTCCCAACAACGTCTCTCCTATACGATCATCGAAGGTCCGATGGATCAACAACATCCAAATGCTCCACATAAACGGATGTTACTCCGAAGGATTTTCCAAGAAATCAATCGAAGTGTCGTCACTGATGATCAGATGGATGAGTTATTACGAATGATTTCCTTCGTCAAAAACCGTCTTCTTTCTTTAAAGGAAATCAAGGCAGTTCCGACGACGATCAAACATTTTCCTGACATCTATGTCGCATATGAACAATTCAAATCGCGTGATCCATTACATCCCTTACTCGACTTTGATGATATGTTGACGTATGCGAATACGATTCTTGAACAAGACCGTCGTTTATTGCAACATTACCAACGTCGTTTCGACTATATCTTAACGGATGAGAGTCAAGATACGTCACTTGTCCAACATCAATTGGTTGAAAAGCTAGCCTTACCACACAATCGTCTTTGTGTTGTCGCCGATGATGATCAGACGTTATACAGCTGGCGTGGCGCAGACGCTTCTAAAATTTTGCACTTCAAGGATACGTATCCAAATGCGACAGTCCTATACATGGAACAAAATTATCGTTCGTCTCAAGACATCGTCTCGGTTGCTAATCAATTCATTCAGCGTAATAAAGCACGCTATCCAAAACAGATGTTTACAGAGAATGATTCTGTTCGTCCGATCATCTTAGAAACACTACCTACTTACGAGGATCAAACTCGCTATCTATTGAACCAATTACGAACAGAGACGAATTATCGTGAAGTAGCCATCTTATATCGCAACAATGCCTCATCGATTAATGTGATGAACGCCTTGGATCAAGCAAACATTCCGTTCTACATTAAGGATGTCGACCATAAATTCTTCAGTCATTGGATTTTGAAGGATATTTTAAACTTCATGACATTCGCACAAGATCCGACAGATATCGAGGTTTTAGCAACCATTCATACAAAGTTTGCCGGGTACATCTCAAAAGCTCAGCTCGCTCAACTACAGCAGTTCGATACAGGTGAGTCTTTGTTTGATCTACTCATCAATAAAATTGATATGAAGTTCTATCAAAAGAAACAACTTCAGCAAATGAAGCGCACCTTCGCTTCGATTCAGACTGTTCGACCGTCCGCTGCGCTATCCTTGATTCGTCATGAGCTAGGCTATGAAAAGAATTTGCGAAAAATGAGTGAGAGTCTTGGTTTTAGCCTCGATCACTTGCTCGAGACATTGAATACGATTGATAATATCGCGAGCGATGTACCGACGTTACTCGCCTTCCGCGAACGGATATCGCATCTTGAACAATTAATGCGTGATGCCAAACAAAATAAAAATCAAAATGCAGTCACCCTTTCAACCTTTCACAGTGCGAAGGGACTCGAATTTGATCGTGTCTTCATGATTGATTTAGTCGCGGGTATTCTTCCATCCGCTGATACGATTAAGGCCTATAAGAACGGACAACTCGATGATATGGAAGAAGCAGCACGATTGTTTTATGTTGGGATGACACGAGCCCGTCACGAGCTACATCTCCTTTCGTATCGATTTAAATCGAAGTCGTACGATGTTTCCCCATTCGTCGAAGATGTTCACCGTCTCGTTACGCCGGATGATGCCAAACGGAAGACAGAACGTCAGCGCCCTGCTGTTGCAACAAGAGCTAGTGTTCCTCCGTTACCGATTACCGAGAACATGCGTGTCTCTCATACGGCGTTTGGTCCAGGGACGGTTTTGCATCTGGTCGATGACGTATTAGAAATTTCGTTCGATCAAGGAATGAAGAAACAGCTATCACTACAAGTCTGTTCCGAGAATGCCTTACTCGAAATTTTATGAGCTAAAAAAGCCTGTTTCACATGTAGATGTGAAACAGGCTTTTTGTATACGTCAGTTTTTCGTTGATGACCCATTTTGACGAATCAGGGCATCCCGAATTTCTGTTAATAATTTTTCTTCTGTCGTCGGGACTGCTTCTTCTTCAACGACTTCTTCCTTTTTCCGGAACGAAGTAATGCCTTTAACAAAGATGAACAGAGCAAAGGCAATCAATAAGAATTCAATACTCGCTTGAAGAAATTGACCATATTGTAACTCCGCATTTCCGACCATGACTGATAATCCTTTGACATCAATGCCACCAATGATGATTCCGATCAACGGCATGAAGACACTGTCGACGAGCGACTTGATGATACCGCTAAAGGCTGCACCAAGAATGACCCCGACCGCTAAATCAATCACATTCCCGCGAAATGCGAACTCCTTGAAGGCCTTAAACATGAAACGTCCCCCTTACCAAGCACGGGACGCCAACTGCTGAATCGCATATCCGACGCCGTGCTCATCGTTTGTTTTCGTCACGTGATGGGCGATTGCTTTTGCTTCATCGTGACCATTCCCCATCGCAATCGCCTTGCCAGCAACTTTGAACATCGGAAGATCGTTCAAGTTATCGCCGATGACAGCAACTTGTTCAATCGGTACACCGAGATGATCGGCAAGAATTTTGACCGCTGTACCTTTATCAGCACCAACTGCCATGACTTCGATGTTATCATGTCCTGATGATGTAACATATACACCGTCGACCTTCTGTTCGATTTCTTGCCAAATCGTTTTCATTAATTCTTGATCAAATGAAAACGAAATGAACTTGAACACTTGACCCGCTTGATTGCGAATGTACGATCGGAATCCATCAATCATCTTGACATCTTCATGGACATAATAACGATCGTGGAAGAAATCAAGGACTTGTTTTGCCCGATCACTTTCTTCACTTAGCTCTTTCAGCGAATCGTAGGCTGCATCGATCGTTGCCCCCTGTGCTGTCACGAGTCCTTGATCACAGAACATCTCGAAGAAAACTTCATATTGGCTGATGATGCCGTAAATTTGTTGCGCTTGCTCCGTCGTTAACGTCGTCGCACTCAATTCTTCTCCATCGACCGTCATGACGCGCGCTCCGTTTGAGGCGATGATCGGACAGTGAATACCTGCTGCATCCGTTAATTCCTTCGCGTTTAAGTAGTTACGTCCTGTTGCAATTGCAAATTCTACACCTTGCTCGCGTGCTGCTTCAATTGCTTGAATCGTCTCCGGTTCAATTCGTTGTTTACCCGAAAGAACGGTACCATCCATGTCTGATACGAGTAGTTTGATTGGATTTGTCATCGTCTTCACTCTCCTCTTTTTCTCTTTCCATACCACTATACCATTTTTCACATTTTGGCTGGTCCTAAACACCATTTACAAGATTGGTGACAGTAAACGTGAAATACTTTCTTTGAATTTGATCATTCTTGAACGTGCCGCATAGGACTCGACCGTCATGAGTTTCGAGACGTCACAATCAGCTAGGAAAAGTCGTTCCAATTCAGTTGCGATACCTTGATCATAGACAATCGTATTCATCTCAAAATTCAAACGAAAACTTCGCGCATCAATATTCGTTGTTCCAACTGAAGCAATTTCGCCATCGACGACGATTGTTTTCGCATGCAAAAATCCAGACTCATACGTATAGACGTTAGCTCCGTAAGACAGCAGCTCTCCTACAGCAGCAGTCGTTGCCCAGTAAACGAAAGGATGATCCGGTTTGTTCGGGATCATGATGCGCACTTCCACTCCTGATAATAAGGCTGCCTTACACGCATCTAAATAACTCGTGTCTGGAATGAAATAAGGCGATTGGATATAAATCGTTCGTTTCGCTTCGTTGATCATCTTGATCAAGGCAAGCTTTAAATATTCTGAGCGAGAATCCGGTCCAGACGTGACGATTTGCATCGGTAAAATATCATGAATCGTATGTGTTCCGTAGTAAAACAGCGATTTTTCCGTGTAGATATCACTTGCTTGGTTCCAGTCGAGAATAAAGCGATCCAGTTGATCGTGAACGACGTCACCTTCTAAACGAAAATGCGTATCTCGCCAGTAGCCGAACTTTTCATCGATTCCGAGATATTCTGTACCAACGTTAAATCCACCGATATAACCAATGCGACCATCGATGATACAGGATTTACGATGATTGCGATTATTTAATCGAAAATTGACGAACCCGATCGTCGACGGAAAAAAGGCAAACACTTCCCCACCGTGTGCTAATAACTCCTTAAAATCTGTTCGTTTGAGGCTACGTGAACCGACAGCATCGTACAACAGTCGAACTTTGATCCCGCGGCGGGCACAGTCAGTTAATGTATCAATCAACGCTAATCCGAGGCGGTCCTTTTGAATGATGTAGTACTGAATATTCACTTCATGCTCAGCCTGTTGAATATCTTGAATCATCCGATTGAACTTCTGTTCCCCATCTGAAAGGATCTGCAATTGATTCGAAAGACTGAGTAGCGAACCGTTCGACATCAAATTCATTCGAATCATGTCTCGGTGTTTTTGAATCATCGGATGTCTTCCCATCGTCGTTAATTCTTTTTTCTGCAAAGTAATCCGTCTATCATGTTCCAATTGTTCTTCTTCCGTGATCCGATAAAAATTCGTTTTTTTCAATAGTCTTCCGAAAAAGAGATAGACGAAAAATCCGACGAGTGGAACGAAATACAAGATAAATACCCATGCCCACGTCGCTCCAATATCGCGCCGTTCCAGAAAAATAACCGTTAAAACAGCTAAGATATTCATGATAAGCAATCCGTAAACGATGATGATCGTGAACGTACTCCATACTTCCACCATACAATTACCTCCCGTTTCAACGGTATCCTTCAATTTTTTGATTCCTCTGTCTCTTATTCCCGTTTCCTTCCTCGTCATTCTTCTGAAGACAAAAAAAACCTTTTTAAAGCACGAAAGGCTTCAAAAAGGTTTCCATCGATCATGACTCTTGGCACGGTTCCGGTTGTTGTAACGCCATTTGTTCAAGTGTCGTTTTGACACCTGCGACACAATCTGGCAGTCCAACACCATCATAGGCAAGTCCTGCTAAATAAATATGTGGATAATGAGAAGCGACAGTGTCTCGCACTTCTTGAATCCGTTCCGCATGTCCGACCGTATAGGCAGGTAATCCATCTAATAAACGACTGATAACGATGCGTTCCGGTTGAAGTGCACGACCACAAATTTTTTCTAGATCTTCTAAGACGACGCGCTCGATCACTTCGTCTGATTCTCGAACGAGGGCGTCTTTCCCAGGACGTCCAATGAAGGCACGAAGTACCGTATGATTCGGTGCTGCATGATTCCATTTTTGATCAATCGCCGTGCACGCTGTAATCGAATACGGTGCTCGACGATTGACGATGAACCCTGTCCCATCAATTGGTAACGCTGTTTCCTTGTCAAAAATCAATGTGACGGTCGCTGTCGAGTGTGTCGAAAGGTTCGCGAGTCCGGGAAGTGTTACTTCTGGTAACAAGGAAACGACTTGGCGATGTGGGATCGTCAATAAAATATCATCAGCGAACTCCGGACCATGGTCTGTTTCGAGACGATACCGTCCGTCGTTCTCACGTTCGATTGATCGAAGCGGTGTTTCGAGACGAATCTCTGTCCGTTCGAGCACTTCTTCCAATCGTTCGACGAGCGATTCGAGTCCTGTTGCGAGCGACAAGAATTGACCTGTCGCTTTGAGCGTCGGACCTTGTTGCTGATCAAGCGGACGCATGAGGCGCATCCCCTCAAACAAGCTTCCTGCCTTTTGCTCATTCGCGACAAATTGTGGATATGTCGCAAACGTGCTCATCCGGTCGATATCCCCCGCATAAATACCTGAAAGAAGCGGTTCGATCAACTTCTCGACGAGTGCATCCCCTAGGCGTGGACGCAAGTATTCCCCTAGTGGAATATCTCGTTCCGGAATCGTTAAATCAGCAGCAGGATGGAGCAATCGCTCCGTCACTTCTGCTTTTTCCTCTTCCGTCAATAGAGAGGTTTGTACGAACAACTCTAAATCCGTCGGGATTCCCATCACGGCACCTTTCGGAATTGGATGAAGACCACGCGCATCTAAGATATAGGCTTGCGACGTATTGTTCCGAACGAGCTGATTGCCTAATCCAATCTCTTCGATGAGATCGGTCAGCACGTGTTTTCGTGCAACATACGAATCTGGACCACGTTCGATCGTTAGTCCTTCATCTCGGAATGTCGCTACCTTCCCACCGAGACGACCTTCTGCCTCGAGTAACGTGATGTTCATATCCGGAAACTGTTTCTCTGCATAGTAGGCAGCCGCAAGTCCTGAAATACCGCCGCCTACGATGACGAGACGTTTACTGGACATAACTACCCACCTGTTTCGCAACGGCTTCCGTGACAGCTTTCATGAAAGCTGGATCCGCATTTGGCATGACAGGTCGAGCATAATGAATTCCGAGTTCGTCGCAGACGACTTTACATTCGTAATCATTATCGAACAATACTTCTAAATGATCGGCAACAAAACCAACTGGTACGTAGACGAACGCTTCGTACCCTTTTTCTTCATAGACGTCCCGTGTCAGATCCTGAACATCAGGTCCGAGCCATGGTTCTGGCGTTTGTCCAGCTGATTGCCAACCTGTGATCATATGCGATACACCAGCACGTTGGGCGATCAATTCTGCAGTTTCTTTCAATTGGTCTGGGTATGGATCACCGTTTGCAATGATTTTCTCAGGCAGACTGTGTGCTGAAACAACGAGCACGGCTTTTTCTTCAGGTACTGGTAAAGCGTCGAACGTCTTGCGGATTTCTTTTCCCCACCAATCGAGGAACGCTTCTTCTTTATACCAAGATTCAACAGATGCGAGGCGAATACCATGTTGATCCGCGACTTCCTTCGCACGACCATTGTACGAACGGATACTGAACGTAGAGTAATGTGGTGCTAAAACGACCGTGACCGCTTCTGTGATGCCGTCTTTTGCCATTTGCTCGACAGCATCCTCAACGAACGGTTCAATATGTTTTAGACCAAGGTAGAGTTTAAACTCAATCTCGCCCGCGTATTTCTCAGACAATTGACGGTGCAACTCTTCTGCTTGATCAATCGTGACTTGCGCGAGTGGTGAGACACCCCCGATTGCTTCGTAACGTTCCGTCAACTCTGCCAATGCTTCGGGAGACGGTTTGCGTCCACGTCGGATGTGCGTGTAATAACGCTCGATATCTTCTGGTTTATACGGCGTACCATACGCCATGACAAGTAATCCTAACGTCTTCATTTTCCTACCTCCATTTTTTCTTTCGAATAATCATGGATAAATGCAGTCAAACGTTTCAATACTTCTGGATCGACTTCTGGAAAAATACCGTGACCGAGGTTAAAGATGAAGCCTGGTTGCTTCATACCCATATCGAGAATCTCTTTCGCTTTTGCTTCAAGGATATCCCATGGTGCTAATAGGTAAGATGGATCGAGGTTTCCTTGGACAGGTTTCGTTAAACCACGCTCACGTGCTTCATCGATCGACAAACGCCAATCAAGTCCGACGACGTCTAACGGTAAGCTGTGCCATTCTTCTGCCAAATGACTCGCCCCTACACCAAACATGATCATCGGTACACCCGTGTCTTTTAATTCCGTGAAAATACGTTCCATCGTCGGCTTGATATAACGGACATAATCTTTCCGGCTTGTCGTTCCGACCCATGAATCAAAGATTTGGAACGCTTGGATCCCTGCATCTACTTGTGATTTGATGTAATCGATGACCATGTCACCTAGTTTCTCCATTAAGGCATGCCATACCTCAGGTTGTCCATACATCAATGCTTTCGTTTTATGGTATCCCTTTGAAGGTCCACCTTCAATCATATAGCTCGCAAGTGTAAATGGTGCTCCAGAAAAACCAATCAACGGTACTTCGAGTCGTTCGCGCAACAAACGAATCGTCTCATAGATATACGGAATATCTTCGCGGTTGAACGGCTGCAGTGCTTCGACATCCTCCATTGTGCGAATCGGGTTCGCGATGACTGGACCAATGCCACTCTTGATTTCGACATCAACGCCCATCGATGGAAGTGGTGTCATGATATCTTTATACAGAATCGCTGCATCGACCCCTAATTGTTTTACAGGTAGTTCTGTCACATATGCGCCTAGCTCCGAGTCATGTGTGATCTCGAAAAGCGTCCGTGTCTTCTTGATTTCACGATATTCCGCTTGATAACGACCTGCTTGTCGCATGTACCAGACGGGAACGTGATCAATCTGCTCGCCACGGATCGCCCGCAAAAACGTATCATTGAATTTCTTCATCATAACTACCCCTTTATACTCGTTCTAACGCCCCAAAAAAACGTACGATAAGTTTGTGAACACAGAAACATTATATCTGAAATTAAGAAGTCTGTGCCAATAAATCGTTTACAAAATGACAGTTCTGTTACCAGTTCATGAAATGTTCACTGTTTCTTGTAAAGACCGAATGCAGCATTTAATTGACCACGAATCAAATCAGAACGTTGCTGTTCCGTTACCTTCCGTTCTTTTTCACGTATTTCATGTGTCCGCCAACCATCCTCGATTTTTTCCGCGACTTCAACGAGTCGCTCGACATCCGTAAATGAATATTTTCGCGTCTTTCCATTTGTCCGTTCTGGAAAGATTAGTTTTCGTTCTTCATAGTAACGAATCTGACGTTCCGATAATCCGGTCAATTCACAGACGATTCCAATCGACATCACCTTTTTTTCACGGTAGTTCATCTTCGTCACTCCTTTCCACAAAAATACCATGTCAGATTTTCTGACACAACACGTTTCTTCCAAAGTGTTTCCGTCTAAAGTAAACACATACTTTAAATGGATAAAGGAGGAACGACAATGAAACTGGAACAACTCGCTATCTCAGTCGATACGTTTTATGTCTTATTCGCAGCACTGCTCGTCTTTACGATGCAAATCGGATTCTTACTTCTAGAAACAGGGATGTTACGGGCCAAGAACGCAGGGCATGTCGCCGTCAAACAGATCATCAGCTTCTCAGTCGCCGCCCTCGCCTTTTGGGCAATTGGATTTGGATTGACCTTTGGCGATGGTAATTCCATTATCGGAACGGAAGGGTTCTTCTTACATGGAGGATTCAGTAGCCTTGATTGGTCGAACATCACGATCGATGTGAAATTCCTCTTCCAACTCTCATTCGTCGCTGTCTCCCTTGCGATTGCTTGGGGTGGATTCGCAGAGCGCGCTAAATTATCCGTCTACCTGTTGTTTGGAACGTTTTTCGTTGCTATCATCTATCCGATCATTGCACGTTCCGTTTGGGCAGGTGGATTCCTCGGTTCGCTCGGAATGCAAGACTTCGCTGGATCAACGGTCGTTCACTTACAAGGCGGAATTGCCGCACTCGTTGCTGCTCTATTGCTCAAGAAACGAATTGGTGCTGAAAAAACGCCTTTACTCGGACACAATGTCATCTACTCTGTCGTCGGTGCTTTTATTCTTTGGTTATGTTGGTTCGGATTCAACGCCGGTTCGACATTAACGATTGCCGACGGATTCTTTAGTTATGTCGCCTTAACAACATTACTTGCGACTGCAGCAGGTGCACTCGGCGCACTCGCCATCTCATTCTGGCACCGCCGTGTCGCAGATATCCCATCAATCATCAATGGTGTCCTAGCTGCACTTGTTGCGATTACAGCAGCCTGCGCCTTCGTTGAACCATGGGCAGCCGTCGTCATCGGATTCCTTGCTGGTGTGATCACGTATGGCACAAGCATACTTCTCGCAAGTCGCGTTGATGATCCGCTTTGTGCCTTCTCCGTCCATGGTGTCGCTGGTATCTGGGGAACACTCGCAACTGGATTCTTCGCTTCACCACGTCTTGTTGAAATCACAGGCATCGGACAAGCAGGTCTCTTCTACGGTGGCGGTTTTACGCAACTCGGTGTTCAAGCACTCGGTGTCGTCTTCGCTATCGTCATCGTCAGCGTCTTGAGTTACGCTTTCTTAAAGGTACTCGATCTTACGATTGGCCTTCGGATTACTCGGGAAGATGAACTTCGTGGACTCGACGTTGCTGAACATGGTCAAGCTTCTTACGATCTTCCAGCTCCGGTCAGCAAAGAATTACGGATGGTCGAAGAAGAAGAGCTATCAAACGAACGCGTCAATTAATAATGGGTAATGAACAAGAGCCTACACGATGAGAGTTCATCGTGTAGGCTCTTTCTAATTGTCTATCATTTTCGTGCATAATACTCGCCGATCATAAGTGCCAAGGCTGCTCCACCAACGACATAAATGGACCCGCTTAAAAAGAAACCAATCAGTGTCAGTACGATGCATTGACTGATGGATGCGAAGCGAATGATTTTCCGTTTAGCGTTTACGGAATTTCCATACGGCAATAGACGGGTCAATAGGTGCTGATCCACTGCTTTCGTAAATGGTGCCAACTGAAAACTCGTTAGTCCGCTAAACGCTGGAATCGCTAACGCGACGAACCAAACGTTACCGCTTGCCAACCACATGAAGACAGCTCCAATTAACGTCAAACGAACAATTAATCCGATTCCGTCTCCACTCCGAATAAATTGTTTGACGTACAAGTAATCAAATGTCGTTTGCGCCCGGTACGGAATTCGCTCGACCATGTTGCTTAGAAGACGACGTCGTTTATACGTTGCTGACAGGTGTGGAACATCGACGAACCAATTCGCTAACCGATAAAATCGATCGCGCGATTCCTGCTCAAGCGCAATCCATTCGCGAAGCGGAAGGTGGTCCTGACGCTTCAAATGGAGTACGACCATTAGGAGAAGTGCGACGACGATCGCCATCCACGCCATGTCGATGATGACGAGAAGTGCTGCTCCGAACGCGTATAACATCACCGTCCGATGTGCAATCCCTTCAAGCTTTGATAAATTCGCTGCCGCTCCGAACAATGCAAGCGATGCTCCAAGCAAAACAAGTTCAAGTGGTGTCGTCTGTTCCGTCCGAACATAGAGGACGACAACCGCTAAAAACGGAATCACCGCACGGATGATACCAAAGACTGCATTATACGCTCGTACTTGTTGCATAAACCCTGATAACCGTGCTAACACCGGTAATAGAAAAACTTGATCCGCCTCGACGAGAAACGTCCGACTCGTCCGGTAAAGCGGTAATATTAAAAATAAAGCGGCCATGACGAACCGACCAGGAAACGTTGGATCGAGTTGATCAAGGAAACGACCATAAACAACTAAACCGTACAAAATAACGAAGTACACGGTAAACAATAGTCCACCATTCGCCATGTATCTTGTGTATTTCACCGTTTCCGTCATCGCCGCCTGATACCGTTCCTTCCATAAGGATTGGCTGTTCATCGTTCCGCCTCCTCGATCGCGGCAACGTACAGATCATCTAACGTTCCATCTTGTAATCCATATCGTGCGCGTAAAGCGGCTGTCGTCCCTTCCGCTGCAATGTGTCCCTCATGTAAGAGTACAAATCGATTACAATGCCGTTCTGCTGTCTCAAGAATATGCGTCGACATTAAAATCCCTTTACCATCCTGCTTGAGTTCACTAAAAATTTGTAGTAATTCGCGAATTGCGAGCGGATCGAGTCCAACGAACGGTTCATCGACGATCAACAGCTCACTGCCTGTGACGAGTGCACACAAGATCATCGCTTTTTGTTTCATTCCTTTTGAGAAGACACTGGGAAACCATTCTAGTTGCTTCGTCATCCGAAGCCTTTCAGCGTAATGTTGCGCACGTTCTGTCGCGATTGCTTCTTCGACGTCATATCCTTGCGCCATCAGTCGAAGGTGCTCCCGTAACGTCAGTTGTTCATATAACATCGGCTGTTCTGGAATGTATGCGACTTGACGACGATAGTCGGTTTCGTTCGTTGCTAAATCCATTCCATTGATTCGAACTGATCCCGTCTTGACTGGTAAAAGACCAAGAATGTGCTTGATCGTCGTTGATTTCCCCGCACCATTTAAACCAATCAAACCGACGAGTTCGCCCTGATCGACTTCGATATTGATGTCATGCAGAACGGTTTTTGATCCGTATCCTCCTGACAAACCTTTGATATCTAATAACATATTTGCCACTCCCTTTAGCCTCATCGTAAAGTAGATTCTGTTAATTTTTCTAGCTTAACGCCTAGTTTTTTTAAATATAATGTTTTAATACTTGTTTTTTCGGCAATTACTCTAAGTGTAATCGTTACATCAATATATGAAAACGATTTACATGCAAATTGAAAGTGAAATCAATGAATCGTTCATTCATTCTTTATCAAGTGGTCTAATCATCTAGTCCTTTTATCGAACGAACGATTTCAGATTTTTTCATTTTCGCACGTGTTTATAACTGCCTGAAAACAGGTAAAACTAATATGTAGAGGAGATGTTTAAAAATGGGATTCTTATGGGCATTAATCGTTGGTGGTCTCATCGGTTGGATCGCAAGTCTTATTATTGGGAAAGACGTACCGGGTGGCATCATCGGTAACATCATTGCTGGTTTCATCGGTTCGATGATCGGTCAAGCTATCTTTGGTTCAATGGGACCGAAACTTGGCGGATTTGCTGTCATTCCGGCTATTCTCGGAGCAGTCATCTTGATCTTCATCGTTTCAGTTATTCTCCGGGCAGTACGTAAGTAATCATATATTCTAATCGAAAAGGAGTGTTTTAAATGGGATTCTTATGGGCATTAATCGTTGGTGGTATTATTGGTTGGTTAGCAAGCTTGATTTTAGGTAAAGATGTTCCAGGTGGTATTATCGGTAACATCATCGCCGGTTTTGTCGGTGCATTGATCGGTCAAGCATTATTCGGAGATTGGGGTCCAATGGTCGCTGGATTCGCAATCGTACCTGCTTTACTTGGTGCTATTATTCTTATCCTCATCGTATCGTTCATTCTCCGTGCGGTGAATAAACGATAAACAAAAAATCCCCCGGACAGATGTTCGGGGGATTTTTTTAGTCTTTCAATTGTAACCACATGCCATCTTCTCGCTCGACAACTCGCTTTTCTGCTCGTAAATTCAACCATTCGAACACACCTTCAAGAAAACTAGATGGATACTCCCAAATCGTACCGACTTGTTCTCGCTTCTTTCCTTCTGGTTTTCCAGCGATGGCTTCAAGTTCTTCTGGCGTCTTATTCAAGCGAATTAATAACTCATCGACTTGACCTGACTGATAGGTCACTTCATACCCATCGTATCGTGCTCGATTGGCGACCGTCGAATCAGGCGTTCCGAACGTATTCTCAAACGAATCACGCGAACGTCCAAGGTATCCGGTCATCGTATCGATACTTTTCCCGGTCCGCGCTTTCACTTCTGTCTCTAGTAACGTTTTGATATCGACCGCATATTCGTTCGACACCGTCGTGTTGAACTGATCGGCTAATTTAAAATCAACTGTCGCGTTCGGTTCATCTCCGAGTTGTACGGTCTTCGACTCCTGAACCGTTTGTCCTGACTGCTCCGCACTCACCTGAACATCGTATTCTCCCGGAGAACGCTTGATTTCAAGTGATTTCTGATCAATCGTTCCGATCTCTTCTCCATCGAGTGAAACTTCTGTCTTAGGCACATCACTCGAAACAGTCAATCGTTGAAGGTTCACATCAAGAGAGTACCGGTCATACCAAAGCCATCCTTCCTCTTCTTTTAACGTAAACACGTGTATTTTTACCTGTTTCCCTGCGTCTTGATCCTGTTTGACTTGTGCGACGACCCGATCCGTTCGCTCTGAATCAGCCGTCAACCAATTAATGAGTCGCGTCGCTTCACTCAGCGGCAACGACTTACCATTCATCGTGACTAGCTTCTGGAATCCACGCTGATCCTTTTCCTTCAGTAAACTGGCAAGTCGCTCGTCGGTTCGTTCAAGCTTCGATGCCTCTTGCATATTACGCCCGAACCAAAAGGCAAATAATAAGAAAAGACCGACCATGATGATGCTACCGATGAGCAGTCGCTGTTTTCGTTTTTTTTGTGCTGTCGAGGCTACTCGTGATGCCATGCAGTTCGCTCCTTTTCTTCATTAGCTGTATGTGTCTAAGTGTATCGACTTCAAATTGACTGTCAATCGTGCGGAAGTCGGAAACTTTCCGTATACTAATACTATCTTACCCAAAGGAGTGAACGTCCCATGCAAAAAGAGTCATGCATCTTCTGTAAAATCGCTCGAAAAGAAGTCCCAGGTCATATCGTTTTCGAGAACGAACAAGTTCTCGCATTTCTCGACTTGTCACAAGTGACAAAAGGACATACGCTCGTCATCCCTAAACAACATGCAGATAACATGTACGACCTCTCTCCTGAACAGGCACAAGATATATTTGCGACGATTCCGCAAATCAGCCGTGCGCTACAACAAGAAACTGGTGCAGCCGGGATGAATCTTTTGTCGAACACAGGAAAAGTAGCGGGTCAATCGGTATCCCACTTCCATCTCCATCTTATCCCGCGTCACGATAAACAAGACGGCTTTGGTGCAAAGTGGGAAGTTCATAACGAGGAATACACGACGGAAGAATTAGCTGAACTCGCAAATTCGATCGCCTCACGTATCTAAGTTTGTTCTTTTTCTTCTATTATTAGAAAAATATTGCCGAAATAGGTTTCTTCCATTCAATTTTCGGTAAAATAATATGAAACAAATATTTTAATATTAAAAAGGAGGTTCAGTATGTCGAAGCGTCCCCCCCGTAATTGGGTCGCTTTTGGTGCTACGCTAACACTTGTGACTTTTTACGGTCTGAAGGCGCTTCGCCAAGGTACGAAAAGCGACTCTTCGAACGGTCATCAACGTCGAAATTCTTATTCTACAATCGTAACGAATGTGCAGGATTTGACCCTAGAGGGCAAGAACTTAGTAGAGACAGCAAAAGCGTCTGGTATGCACTTCAAAGAAGAAGTCATGCAGAGCGTCTCGGAATACCAAACGGAAGTCCAAGCATCGCTCACGAAAATCCAGTCTCTCGCTGATGAAGCGAAACAGGAAGCAGACCAACTTTCTCCACAAAAGTAAGATCCGTTGCTTCGATTTGTTTTTGTATAGTTTGCATTTTGCGCGTTTGAGCCATTGTCACCTTTCGAAAGGATGAGTCAGATATGGAACACGAAAAGTTATATCCTGGACAAGAAGCATTGTTGTATAGCCACAAGATTGTCCAGTTAAGCAAAGCACTATGGAAAACGGTAGAAAAAGATTGGCAAAACTGGATCAAGCCTTTTGATCTGAACATTAACGAACACCATATCTTATGGATTTCGCACGCACTAGGTGGCGCATCGATTTCTGAGATTGCGAAGTATGGTGTCATGCACGTCTCGACGGCATTTAATTTCTCGAAGAAGTTAGAAGACCGCGGACTGTTGACGTTCTCGAAAAAGGAAACTGATAAACGAAATACCTACGTCCAGTTAACGCCGGAAGGTGAATCACTCTTACTTGAGACGATTCAAGCATTCCGTCCTGAAGAAAACGGCGTCTTCCGTGCCTCACTTCCTCTTCAGGAACTGTACGGGAAATTCCCAGAATTAACGGACATCTCCGCGATTGTACGTCGCTTATACGGCGATAGCTTCATGGATATATTCGCCGAAACATCGAAAATGATCACGGAAGAAGCAGATCGTCGTCCGCAAGATCCAGTCATGGACTCGATCAAAAAAGCATAACATCGTCAAAAGCGTTTTAGCCTTTAGCTAGAATGCTTTTTTTAGGTCTTTTTTCCTCATGACAAGGACATTACTACTATGTCTCAAGAGCGTTATTTCCCTCACAATTTCCCATAAAAATTATCCTCAACCGACTACTTGGATGTGATAGCATGGAAAAGAGCAAGTATCTCTTGGCATGACAAGATACAGCTGTCAACCAGACGAGAATATGATATGATAAAACGGTTGAAATAAATGGTAAATTAGGGGTGTATGTATGAAAAAGAAATTGTTAGGCGCAGCAGCAGTCGCAAGTGTATTTACGTTAGCAGCATGTGGATCGAATGACGAAGCCGTCATCAATTACAAAGGTGGCGAAGTCAACAAGGCTGACGTCCAAGATGAAGCATACGAAAAAGCTGGTGCTCAAATCGCCTTCCAGCAAACGATGAACAAATTGCTTGAGAAGAAATACGGCAAGGAAGTCACGGATAAAGAAGTCGAAGCAGAAGTCAAGAAAACAAAAGACCAGTTCCCAGATAAAGAGCAGTTCAGTACAACGTTGAAATCTGCCGGAATCAAGAACGAAAAAGAATTCGAAAAAGTTCTTCGCACACAAATGCTCTTAACAGAAGCAAAATCTGCGAAATCAAAAGTAACAGATAAAGAAATCCAAGAACGCTTCGATCAAGAAAAAGTCGAAGTCAAAGCAAGCCATATCCTCGTTGCAAAAGAGTCAGAAGCAAAAGACATCAAAAAGCAATTGGATGACGGCGCGGACTTCGCGAAACTAGCAAAAGAGAAATCAACAGATACAGGTAGCGGTGCAAAAGGTGGAGACCTTGGGTACTTCACAAAAGGTAAAATGGTCAAAGAATTCGAAGATTATGCGTTCAAGGATGGCGTTGAAGGTAAAATCTCCGATCCAATCAAAACACAGTTCGGTTACCACATCATCAAAGTAGTCGATCGTAAAGAAAAGAAAGACTTTACGCTTGATAAAGAAAAAGCACGCATCAAAAAAGCACTTGCTGAAGAAAAAGCAGCACAAGTCAACCCGAACGATATCTACCGTTCACTCATGAAAGAATACGATGTCAAAATCGAAAACAAAGACTTCAAAGATGCTTTCGATCTAGACAAACAAGAACAGCAACAGATGCAACAACAAATGATGCAACAGCAACAGCAGTAATTAAAAAAGGAAGCCTTCTCGGCTTCCTTTTTTTCGTTTTCAAGACGTAATGTTTAGCGAACAGTCCGGATTGGTGCCCGTTCGTATTGTTTCGGCAAGGCGACCGTATCTCCTAACTCAGCCGCTGCATGATAGACCCAGTAAGGCTGGCGAAGTAACTCACGTGCGAGCAGAACGATATCTGCGCGACCGTTTCGAACGATTTCTTCTGCATGGGCTGCCGTCGTAATCAATCCAACCGCTCCCGTTGCAATACCCGTTTCTCGTTTCAACTCTTCTGCGTAGCTCACTTGATAACCCGGATACACTTGCGGCACCGCATTTGCTACGACAGCACCTGAACTACAATCGAGTAGGTCGATGTTGCGTGCTGCTAGTTCCTTCGCAAGTGGAATATAGTCTGTTGCCGTCATTCCACCTGCCGCATGGTCAGCTGCTGAAATCCGGACCCAAATTGACAGCTTCGTGACTTCCTGAATACCATCAATGATCTCTAACAACAAGCGCATCCGATTTTCCGTCGATCCACCGTACTGGTCCTCACGCACGTTCGATAAAGGAGAGAGGAATGTGTTCAACAAGTATCCGTGAGCACCATGAATTTCAATGAAATCATATCCTGCTCGTTCCGCACGTAAAGCTGCATCGATGAACTGCTGTTTGATTGTTGCAATTTCTCCAAGAGTTAATGCTCGCGGATGTGTATACGTATCATCAAACGGTAAGTCACTCGGTGCAACTGGCGGTTCTGCCGTTGTGCTTTTACGTCCCGCATGCGCCAGCTGAATTCCTGCTTTTGCACCCGCCGCTTTGACTTGCTCTGCGATTCGTTGTAAGCCTTCGATATGTGCATCTGACCAGATACCGAGGTCACCAGCTGAAATCCGACCGTCTGGCGTGACGGCACTTGCTTCCAAAATGACGCCACCGACACCACCCATTGCACGGGTTGCATAGTGTGTGACATGCCAATCCGTAACGAGTCCATCTTCTTTTGCACTGTACATGCACATCGGTGCCATGATGACCCGATTGCGGAATGTCAGTGTTCCGAGTTGAACCGTATCAAACAACTTCGTCTTCATCTTTCTTCCCCCTTATAGCTTCGGACGGTAAAAAGCACGATTATCCAAGGCAAATGATCGTTCCGAGAACTGTCCTGGTTCAACATATTCAAGGAGGCGATCCATCATCGTCATCCGTGCATCGAGGTTATCGATCAAGAATAAGACTTCCGCTTCACGCATTTGTGGTGCAACGGCAGAACCCCATTCTGGTCGTCCGTGATGACTTAAGACGAGATGTTGCAAGACCGTCAGTACTTCTGCGTCGATTTGTAATTCTGCTCCGACTTTTTCGAGTTCCGCTACCATCATCGTAATATGACCGACCAGCTTTCCTGGTAACGTGTATTCCGGTGCAACCGGATCGGATAACTCCTTGATTTTCGCATAATCATGTAGAATGATGCCACTGATTAGCACATCACGGTTTAGCGTCGGGTAGAGTTGAGCAATTTGGTCTGCTAGACGCAACATGGAAAGGACGTGGTAAGACAGTCCTGAATAAAACGCATGATGATTCTTGACTGCTGCCGGATGCGTGAAGTAGGCGTCGAATCGTGATGTAATCAAATGCTTGACGAGCTTTTTCATATCACTATTTTGAATCGATTCTACGAACGCGAGTACTTCCGTCTCGATCTGTTCTCGTGGAATCGGTGCGGATTGGACATAGTCCTCTACATTCGTCTCCTCAAGGACCGTGATTTGCTTGAGTTTCAATTGCGTCCGCCCTCGATAGTCCATGACTTCTCCAGCGGCATGGACGATCGACTTTGGTGCATATTTCTCAAGATCACTCGTATCCCACATCTTCGTCTCAATTTCACCTGTCTTATCCGTCAAGATAATCGTCAAATACGGCTTCCCATTTGCCGCGATTCCTTTGACCGCTTGCTTGATCATCGCTCGCTGATCGAGCGTTTCTCCAATCGCTAACTTACCGATTCCTTTCATACTTGAAACACGTCCTTTATCTGTAAAATAGGTGTCTTTTTTATACTCGATTAACTACACTTAAGGTATATACTATTTCATTCTACTATATGGGAGTCATGAACATGGAACTGGAACCTCAATTTAATTGGTCCCGCTATCTTGATTTAGCTGACTATGAACAAACATTTCCGACAACTGTCGTCGACCAATCTGAAATGGATTGGGTCACACAGCTACGATCAAAAGATATGAACTTCACTCGTTCGGAAAAAGGAGTCCTTTACGGAGCTGTCGTCACATGGCAAAATCCTGTCGATAAAAGCGATCGTCGATCGATTTGTTTTTACGTGACAAAAGAAAAGTTGATTACGATCGGACTATCTGAATCGATCGTAACACTTGTCGCCCCCTACTCACCCGCGCATCCGTTCGCTGCCTTTTATACGATTCTTGCCTTACAGCTGAATACCTATTTTGCCGGTATTGATTTATTTGAGACGGAATTGTTTTCAAGACAAGACGAACTGCGTGGCAGCATCAATGAAGATTCGCTAGATAGTATCTTCGCGCTACGCGATACGATCGAGAACTGGTCCGATTTGATTGTTCCATTTCAAGAACTCGTCATGGCCGGAGAGGAATCGTTTCTTGAAGAAGAATCGTATCTAAAGGATCTCTCATTAAAGCTAGCTACGAAACGCGTTCGTCGCCTATTGATGCTCATTGAACACTATCAAAAAGACATTGAGGTCCTTCTCGACTTATCGACGACCGTCTCGAACTTCCGCGGAAACGAGATCATGAAGGCACTGACAATTTTTACTGCCGTCGCGACACCAACGATGGCTCTCGGTGCGATTTGGGGGATGAACTTTAAAATCATGCCAGAACTAGAATGGAAATATGGTTATGCCATATCTCTCGCTCTAATCTTTCTCTCGACCGGTGGCATCTTCTACTGGATGCGCTGGCGTGGATGGTTAGGCGCTCTTGTTCGTATGCCAAAAAACAGTCAACCTAAAAAATAGATATCAGAACATAAGTTCGTTATACTAATTGTATCATAACTACTGAAAGGAGACGCGTGAACGATGGAACGAAAAATCATTCATATTGATATGGACGCCTTTTACGCTTCCGTCGAGCAACGCGATCGTCCTCGATTAAAAGGTGTTCCCGTCGTCGTTGGTGGACCGCCGCATGCTCGTGGTGTCGTAGCGACCTGTTCCTATGAAGCACGTAAATACGGTATCCATAGCGCAATGCCATCAAGACGTGCGTTCCAGCTTTGCCCCCGTGCCGTCTTCATTCGTCCCCGCTTTGACGTCTATCGTGCCGTCAGTGCGCAAATCATGGAACTTTTTCGAGAAGTGACACCACTCGTCGAACCGCTCTCGCTTGATGAGGCATACCTTGACGTCACGGAGAATTATTTTGATCAAAAAAGTGCGACCTATATCGCACAATATGTCTTACAACAAATTAAAGAACGGACAGGTTTAACTGCTTCTGCTGGTGTCTCCAACTCAAAGCTCGTCGCAAAGGTTGCTTCCGGTTATAAGAAACCGGACGGCATGACGGTCGTTCCACCAGAGGACGTCCTCAGTTTCTTATCCCCTTTGAAAATCGGAGATTTACACGGCATCGGAAAAGTAACGGAACAAGCGTTACGGAAACAAGGAATTGAGACTGTATCTGATGTCCAACAGATGCCGGTCGAACAATTAAGAGCATTGCTCGGACGCGATCGTGGAACCGAACTGCATGCGATGGCACATGGGATTGATGAACGCCCTGTCCGTCCGGAACGAGAACGAAAATCGATTGGTTCTGAGACGACTTTCGAAGAAGACACAGAAGATATCGATACGATATTTGAGACGTTGATTCGAGAATCAAAATCTGTCATTGCGAGCCTACAGAAAAAAGAACTCGTATGTCGGACGATCACAATCAAGTGGAAGACTGACACGTTTCAATCTCGCTCGAAACGGCATACCTTTTCAGAAGAAACAGCAGACGAAGAACGCTTGCTCGAAGAAACAACCAAACTATTCAACGGTATCGCCTTTGACGGTCCGATTCGCTTGATTGGTATGACCGTCAGTCACCTCTCTACTCCTCCAGCTGCGAGACAGCTGACATGGCAGGACTTGGACTTACGCTTGTAAAATGAATGGTTATTCATTATACTGAAGGCAAGAACGAGCGAATAAGGGAGGAACAGGTATGCAGTATACGATTACAGTATTTTCAGATCGTGGGGAAACATTGCTCGATGACGTCTTCGAAGCAGAGTCGGATGGACAGGCACGGGAAGAAGGTATCCGTCGCCTAAGTGCGAGTGAGTATGCTCATCACGCAGCTCGTGTCACACTTTCCGGTCGTTTGATTCACTTCGAGCGGGCTTACCTGCCACGGATTGTTCCCACTTCATCTTGAGCGATATATGAAAAAAGGAAGACGCGCCATATCGGCACGTCTTCCTTTTGCTTACTTATTGAACGTCGTCTTGTTGCTCCATCATTGGTGCGTAGAGTTCTTCTAACGGCTTCATGATGATTTGTGTGACTTCCGTCAGCATCGTGTGCATCCGTTGCTCCTCTTGCATTAACTGGCTGATCAATGGATTGTTTTGTACTTCAAGCATTTTTGTTTGTGCCGATGCCATATCGTCTGGTGTAATTTCTTCACCTTGCATCTGTTTTTGTTGTAATTCGAGTTGGATGTTGCGGAATGAAGCGAATAACTCGTTTGATTCTGGATCTGCGTTGACTTGTGTATACAAATCTTTTAATGTCGTATACTCAGAAGTTTCGCGTAAAGCGCGCTCCAGTGTGTACGCGTGATCGTATAAGTTTGTTTCTGCCATGAGTAAAACCTCCAATTTGTTTAGACGAGATAAAGCCCCGCCTGTATCAATCCAATTAAACCACCTAACAACCCTCCAAGCCAAGTGATAGCCCGGAATTCTCGCTTAGAAATCGATAAGACGATTTCCTCTAAATAGGCGGTGTCTAGCAAATCGACTTCTTCTCGAACGATTGTTTCGAGATCGAGCGTCTGAAGGATCTGTCCGATTTGATTCGTTGTCCGTTCGAATAGATGATCGATGACGACAGGGACATGTTGCTCGAGCAGTTGTGACTCAAGTGGACTTAACCAGACACGTAACGGTGTAGCAAGCATCGATTCAATCGGTAAACGTGCCATAACCTGTTCCTTGACAGTCTGTCGAATTCGCGACTCTGTCTCTTCCGTCAGATAAGACGAAAGTGGACGATCCAGTCCCTTCTGCCATTCCTGACGTAATAATGCCAAGATGAACTGAGACGTCGACTCTGATTGAAGTACCCGTTTCAGCTCTGGCTGAATCATATCGACGACGTTAACGTTCGCGAGCAACATCCCGAACATCCCACCACCGAGTCGCTGTTGGATGAAACGCGCAACAGTTTCCTCAAGTTGCAAACGTCCTTCTGGTCCGTCAAAATATTCTTCTGCCTGTTCCAATACGGATGTGACGAGTTGCGGCATGACCTCTTCGATTTTTTGTTCTCCAGCTTCTCCAATCAGTTCGCGTATGGACTGCTCGCGCCACTTCCCCATTAAGTTTGAAAACTCCTGCTCCAAATGGTAACTGATTTTCCCTTGAATCCGTTGTTTCGGTTCATTAATGAAACGACTGATCCATGCTTCCGTCGTCTCTTCGGAACGTGTCCATTTCAAAACTTCTTGTTCGACGAGACGTGTAACGGCACCTCGAACAGCTGGCGATGCGAGTCGCTTCCCGATCCCTTCTGGCGTCAACAGATGCTTGACAACTGTCCGTCCAAGGTTTGCTGCCAGTTCATCCCGTCGTTTCGGAATCAGACCAGGTGTAAACGGCATGCGAAATTTTCCGATATATTTCGGTTCAAGCGGTCGAAACAACATCCGAATCGCCAAGTGGTTCGTGATTGCTCCAATAAGAGCACCAATGACGACAATTCCAACGAGCTTTAACACGAGTAAAAATGTATCTGACATAAGTTATCATTCCTTCCGATTTTCGACTTATGGTAAAGTCGAGATAGTTATGTACGATTTAGGAGTGATGCCGTGTGTTACGACAACTAATGACTTTATTCAATGACCAGCTTACGACCGATCCGAATCTATATTGCCAGGAACAGTATAGCGTATATCGCCTGGCAGATGGACTTTGTTTTGGAATCAAGACGACCGCTATCTCTGACCGTGAACAACAACTGCTTGATGTATTTGCTGAACGCATTATCACGACATCTCGGTCAGATACTGATACATGGCGAGAGCGTCTTCAATCTGCTCATGCGCCGGAAGAACAGCCCTTTCGGCTTGTCCATTTTTTATTCAATCCAACCGATGAACGAACAAGTGAAGAAATTCAACAACTACTCTCCTCTTTCTTTTCGCAGACGAGTATCCTGATTCCTTTTAGTACACACCGTTTTACGGTCGTCGAACGTGAAGAGTTCGCCATCGAGTCAGAACTATCCGATTTATTTTTAGCATTACAATCTGATTTTGTGCTCGACGGTAAGGTCTTGCTTGGTCAACAACGTACTGCAGGTGATATCGCCATTCAGTTTCAATTAGAGCAAGCAGCACTTGTATCCGTTCCTTCGATGCAAGTCGAGCGCTTTTTGCCTGCTATGACTCGTCTTGCAAGTCTTGATGATCGTTACCGCGCAACACTTATCGACCGGTTCATCCTTTCACTCGAGCCAGAGTCTCGTGAGACGATCCTCGCCTTTTGTCGCGCCAATTTGAATGTCTCCCTAACCGCAAAACATCTATTCCTACATCGTAATAGTCTTCAGTACCGACTCGATCGATTGACGGAACAGACCGAAATCGACGTCCGTTCATTTGAAGGGGCTACTTTTCTCTATACCTTGCTTCTTGTAGCATGATGCCTAATTGAAAACGTTTGCATTTAGTCAGGTTGTCCATAGGCAGACCACCTGACTTCTTTTATACTATTTCTTGTAAGCGTTATTATTTCATCATTTACATTAGGGGGAACTACACATGGCTGAAATTCGTCTTGAACATATCGATAAAATTTACTCAGGTGATGCAAAAGCGGTTGATGACTTCAACCTTCACATTAAAGATAAAGAATTCATCGTCTTCGTCGGACCATCAGGTTGCGGTAAATCAACGACGCTCCGGATGATCGCTGGTCTCGAAGAAATCTCAGGTGGAGACTTCATCATCGATGGTAAACGTATGAACGATGTAGCACCAAAAGATCGCGATATCGCGATGGTCTTCCAAAACTATGCGTTGTATCCACACATGAACGTCTTCGATAACATGGCATTCGGATTAAAGCTTCGGAAGTTCCCAAAAGATGAAATTAAGCAACGCGTTGATAACGCAGCTCGTATCCTTGGTCTTGAAGAATATCTTGAGCGGAAACCAAAAGCTCTTTCTGGTGGTCAGCGCCAACGGGTAGCCATCGGACGTGCCATCGTTCGTGATGCAAAAGTCTTCTTAATGGATGAGCCACTCTCGAACTTAGATGCTAAATTACGTGTCCAAATGCGTAAGGAAATCATTCAGTTACACAAACGTCTCGAGACGACGACGATTTATGTCACCCACGATCAGACAGAAGCGATGACGCTCGCGACACGAATCGTCATCATGAAAGCGGGTATCATTCAGCAAGTCGGTACGCCAAAAGAAGTCTATGATCACCCAGATAACATGTTTGTCGCTGGATTCATCGGTTCACCATCAATGAACTTCTTGACAGGTAAGCTTGCGGAAGACGGTCTCTTCCATGTTTCCGGAACAGAAGAGAAATTCGAAGTACCAGAAGGAAAAATGAAAGTTCTTCGCGATCGCGGTTACACAAACAAGGATCTCGTCCTTGGAATCCGCCCAGAAGACATCCATGCAGAATTAATTTATCAAGATACAAAAACAGCACATCGCTTCCCAGCGCATATCGAAGTGTCTGAATTGATGGGTGCAGAGTCTTATCTCTACTCAAAAGTCGGGCAACAAGCGTTCACGGCTCGTGTCGACTCACGTTCACACGTCGAGATGGGATCAGATCTTGATCTCTTCTTCGATATGACAAAAGCACACTTCTTCGACTCTGCAACGGAAGCAACGATCCGTTAATCACATCATTGATAAGTTACGATGTTTCAGACTGTCCTTTTAAGGGCAGTCTTTTTTATTGACAGACGTTCCTGTAACTTTGTATGATACTGCTTGTAGCTTAAAATTAATCCTATTCGAAAACTAGGAATTGAAATCATTCATTTATAAAGGAGAGAGCGCTATGAAACACGGTTTGAAATTAGCTGTAGCAGCATTATCGACAGCGGGGGTGCTTGCAGCATGCGGCGCTTCGAACGACAACGCAGGTTCTGATAAAGAGTCAAAAGTCATTACAGTCGGTACGGAAGCAACATACCCACCTTTCACGTATAAAGAAAAAGGAAAATTGATGGGTTATGATGTAGACGTCATGAACGAAGTCGCAAAACGGGCTGGCTATAAAGTCGACTACAAAGCGATGGACTTCAAAGGACTCATCCCAGCACTTGATTCAAAACGAATCGATGTCATCGCGAACCAAATGGGAATTACACCTGAGCGTCAAGAAAAGTATGCCTTCTCTGATGCGTATACAGTTTCGGGGTCAACGATCATCGTCAACAACAAAACAAACGATATTAAAACACTCGATGACTTAAAAGGTAAGACAGTCGGTTCGACACAAGGTTCACTTTACGCAAAAACGGCTGAAGAAGCAGGCGCTAAAGTAAAATACTACAAAGGTGCGAATCAAGTCTTAAAAGATCTTGAAGCAGGTCGTGTTGACGCAGCAATGAACGATCGTCTCTTCGTCTTGACTGAGCTGAAGAAAGCTGGCTACAAAGTTAAAGCAGTCGGTGAGACATTCGACAAGAACGAATCAGGTTTCATGATGGCGAAAAACAGCAAGTATACGAAAGACTTCAATAAAGCACTCGCTGAGATGCAAGAAGACGGCACTCTTGCAAAAATCGGTAAGAAGTACTTCAACGAGGATATCAGTAAGTGAGTGAATTACTGACGATCGTCCGAGATAACTCGGACGTCTACGCAAAGGCGATTGGCACGACCCTTCTAGCAAGTGGTCTCGCCATCGTCTTTGCGCTTATTCTTGGATTGATTCTTGCCGTCATGCGTGATAGCCGCCTTGCCGTCTTCAGCGGTTTTGCACGTTTATACGTCTCGTTCTTCCGCGGAACGCCACTCTTGTTGCAAATCTTGATTCTTTATAATGGTCTCGTCACGCTTCAATTGACTGGATTCCAAGCCCTTGCTTTCGGCTTATCGCTTCACTTTTCCGCATATATCTCGGAATCGTTCCGCGCTGCCATCTCATCTGTCGATCGCGGACAATGGGAAGCTGCTGATTCACTTGGAATTCCGCGTCGGAAGACATTCAAGGATGTCATCTTGCCGCAAGCACTATCTCGAGCGATTCCACCGCTCTCAAACTCGGTCATCGATATCATCAAGTCAACTTCACTCGGTACAATCGTTGCTGTTGAGGAATTGACGTACGTCTCTGACCAGATTTCAGCGACAACGTATCTCGTCATGCCATTGCTCTTGTTCTCGGCTGCGATTTACTGGATCATGTCGACACTCATTCAAAGTGTTCAACATCGCTTAGAAGCACGCTTCAGTATTCCAGAATAATCTTTCCCACACTTGGAACCGTATGGATACCAAGTGTTTTTTTTAGATTTTTTTAGGTTTAGCACTAGGCAATCCGGGAATAATCAAGTATACTAATAAAAATCAGAATTATCTGACAACTTAAAAAGGAGCGTGGCCGAGATGAAACAAGTAATTGAAGCTTTCCGTAGACAAGATGCAGAGCAGCGAATTCCAGTGCTACGTCTCGAAATCGATTATGAGCTCAGTACGCTCTTCGATGCGATTCAAGTCAATGACCAAGCTGCCGTTTCAGCAAGTAAAGATCGTCTAGATAAATACCGTCAGGAGATGCTTCGTTTAGAAGCTTAACCTCATAGATCCCCCATCTCTCCTCCCCCTTGAGATGGGGCTTTTTTTGTCTAATTTTCAAATGAGAAGAACATTCGTCATTAAATCATCTCAACATTGAATAAAGGAGGACCGTTTCCGAATGATTCGGCAAATGGTCCTCCCTCTTTCTTTAGCTAACGGAGAGCATTATGGTCCGTCCGTTTCAGTTCTATCTTAATCGACGTCACGGCCTCGTGATGCTTTCAAGATCTCAAACCATTGCTCACGCGTCAACGACAGCTTCGTCGAACGCACAGCAGATTCGATACGTTCGATCTTACCAGAACCAACAATTGGCATGATACGCGCTGGATGTTTGAGCAACCATGCATATGCCACTTCATCGATTTCTTCTGCTCCAATCTTCTCTGCGATTTCAGCTAGTTTCTCACGTAGTGGTGCATATTGCTCGTCCTTGAACAGACGACCGCCCGCAAGTGGACTCCATGCCATCAACGGCATCTCATTTTCGTGACACAGATCAACCGATCCATCTTCGAAGTGTTTCAATTCTGAAACTGACAACTCGAGTTGGTTCGTCACGAGCATGAACGGTAAGCGTGACTGAATCAGACTTTGTTGAGCAGGTGTATGGTTTGAGAGACCGAATGTACGTACCTTACCCGCATCCTTCAATTCAACGAATGCTTCTGCAATCTCGTTTGGATCCATCAATGGATCGGGACGATGAATCAATAATGTATCGACGTACTCGACACCAAGTTCTTGCAGTGAGCGGTTCACTTGTTTGATGATATGGTCTTTCGTCGTATCATAAAACGATAACGACTGATCCGAGAAATGATTGCCCTTCATCTTGATGCCTGTTTTCGTAACGATCTCCATCCGATCACGAAGCTCCGGTTTTAAAGCGAGCGCTTCTCCGAATAATCGTTCATTCGTATAGTCACCATAGATGTCCGCGTGATCAAACGTCGTAATTCCTAAAGCGAGACATGCTTCAATCAATTCGAGACGTTCTTCCGTTGTCATCTCCCATTCATTCAATCGCCATAAACCATGAATGATTCGTGAGAATGATAAATCTTCTGTTAGCTGAATCCGTTCCATGTGTCCTTCACTCCCCTATTGTATAAACTCTATCTCGTTTACTGTACCTCAAAATGGTACCGGTTGCACGAATTTCACTTTTGGATGATCCAAGACAAAAAACAGGACCCCGTCGATGACGTGATCCTGTGTAAGACTTATTGAATTTGTTCGACTTCTTGCATGACTTCATCTTCGATTTGCTGACGTTTTCGTGTTGTCTCGGCAGCATCTGGTGATGTGACACTGAAGTAGAACTTGATCTTCGGTTCTGTACCTGATGGACGAAGGCAGAACCATGATCCATCGCTGAGCGTGAACTTCAGAACGTTTGATTTTGGTAGGTTAATTGGTGACGGTTGATGTGTCTTTAAATCATGCGCGATGCTCGCATCGTAATCTTCGAATAAGACAACTTGTTCTCCAGCCACTTGTTTAGGTGGATTCTCACGGAACGTATCCATGATACGACCGATTTGCGCCACACCGTCCTTCCCTTTTAGCGTCAAAGACCGGAGTGACTCTTCGAAGTAACCGAACTGCTCGTAAATCGCTTGTAATGCCTCATAGAGCGTCCGTCCTTCGTTCTTGTGATACGCAGCCATCTCAGCAGCAAGCAAGCATGCTTGGACCGCATCCTTGTCACGACAGAAGTCACCGATGAGATAACCATAGCTCTCTTCATATCCGAAGAGATACTCGTATTGACCGGATGCATTGTATTGTTTGATTTTTTCACCGATGAACTTAAAGCCTGTCAATGTATTCTCAACGTGAAGATCATAGTGACGTGCAATCAACGCACCTAGTTCCGAAGTGACGATCGTTTTCGCGACGAACCCGTTCGCTGGCAGAGTTCCTTGCGCCGCTTTTTGTGAAAGGATGTAGTCGAGTAATAGCGCGCCTGTTTGATTCCCTGTCAGGACTGTCCATTCGCCATCTGCATCACGTGTCGCAACGCCGACACGGTCAGCATCTGGATCCGTCGCAATCAAGATATCAGCATCTACCCGGTCACCATATTCGATGGCGAGTTTAAAGGCAGCATGTTCTTCCGGGTTCGGTGACGTCACGGTCGGGAACGCACCGTCCGGCTCCGCTTGCTCCTGAACGACTGTCACATGTTCGAATCCGTAACGTTTCAAGCCTTCCGTTACCGGAACAAGACCCGTTCCGTGAAGTGGTGTGAAGACGATTTTTAATGGATCTGCTAATTCCGATTGAATCGAAGGTAAGACACGAATCGTTTGTAATTTTTCTTGGTACGCTTCGTCGAGTTCTTCTCCAACGCGGACGATTAGTCCGTTCGCACGAAGGACTTCTTCCGACTCCAGTTCAATCGATAACTCATCTTCGATCTGACTGACGTACGAAACGAGCTCATCCGCTTCTTTTGGTGGGAGTTGTCCACCGTCATCGCCGTAGACCTTGTAGCCATTGTACTCTGGTGGGTTGTGACTCGCCGTGATGACAATCCCTCCCGCTGCTTTTAAAGAACGAACTGCAAACGAAAGTTCTGGTGTCGGACGTAGACCGTCAAACAGATACGCTTTAATCCCATTGCTTGCAAGCGTTCGTGCTGCTTCAAGCGCAAACTCCGGTGAGAAGTGGCGTGAATCATGCGCGATGACGATTCCCTTCCCCGCTGCTTCTTCTCCCGATGCCTTAATAAAGGCTGCAAACCCTTGTGATGCTTTACGTACTGTGTACACGTTCATCCGGTTCGTCCCGACGCCGATTTCTCCGCGCATACCACCTGTCCCGAATTCGAGTTCTTTGTAGAATGCTTCTTCGGCTGCTTTATCATCCGTCGCTAGCGTGACGAGTTCTTCTTTTAATGTGCGATCTAAATCAGCGAACTGATCCCATTTTTGATAGGTTTCTTTCCATGACATGGTAAATCGACTCCTTTTTTAATGAGGGTAAGACTTGCGATGATGCGATACCTTTCATATGATTAACACTAGAAAGGGTAAGGTGATGAGGCATGTTTCCTACGATTCAAATGGCAGACCTTCAACAGCTCGTCCGAACGGATCAGATTCGCTGGTTTGACTGCCGCTATGACTTACAACAACCTGAATATGGCCGAAATGCTTTCTTAGAACAACACGTCGAAGGTGCCCAGCACTTGGATTTAACGACGGACCTATCTGGTCCAATCGATCAGGTCGGCGGTCGACATCCGCTTCCTTCAAAAGAAGCGTGGCAACACACTCTCGAACAGCACGGCGTAACTCCGGAAGACTTCGTCGTCTTGTATGACGACGGTTTTCCGTATGCAGCTCGTGCATGGTGGTTATTTAAATGGATCGGACATGAACGTGTTGTCGTCCTCGAGGGAGGGTTCTCCTCTTACCTAGCGTTCGATCTTCCGGTCACGAATGACGTTCCTACTTATGAATCCTCTCAGTACACGCCCCGTTTCCAAGACGATATGCTTGTCTCGTTCGAAGAGCTGAAGGATCAGCTGACAGAGAGCGTGCTCGTCGATTCCCGGGCGCCCGATCGTTATCGGGGAGAGATTGAACCTCTCGACCACGTCGCTGGACATATTCCTGGTGCCGTGAACTGTTACTTTGAACAAGCACTATCACCAAATGGTCGCTTGCGGGATGCAGAAGATTTAAAAGAATTATACGCCGATATCTTACCAGTCACAGCACCCATCCTCTACTGCGGAAGCGGTGTGACAGCCTGTGTCAATGTCATCGCTCTTCATTCGCTCGGAAAAACCGATGTCCGGCTTTACGCCGGCTCTTATAGTGATTGGGTGAGTCGTGGTGAGGACGTCTCCCGTTCGTAAACATAAGACACTGACAGAAACATCTGTCGGTGTCTTTTTGGTTTATAGCTGGATCGGCTTGATGTTCCAAATCGCATTCGCATACTCTTTAATCGTTCGATCACTTGAGAACACACCTGAGCGAGCAATATTGAGAATGACTCGTTTATACCACTCTTCCGGTTGCTGATACATCCGATCGATTCGTTCCTGTGCCTGTTGATAGGACAAGAAGTCTTTCAAGATCAGATACTCATCATTATACGTCAATAATGAATCGTAAATCGCTTGGAATTCACCCGGAGCGAACAACGTCCCATCAACGAGGCTATCGATGATTCGTCGTAACTCGGGTTGCGCACTGTATTGATCATACGCACTGTAACCGCCGTATTGTTTATAATTCATGACTTCCTGCGGCGTTAAACCGAAGATGAAAATATTCGCATCCCCGACTTCGTCTCGAATTTCAATATTCGCTCCGTCGAGTGTTCCGATCGTCAAAGCACCATTCATCATGAATTTCATGTTTCCAGTTCCAGAAGCTTCATAACTTGCCGTCGAGATTTGTTCACTGACATCACTTGCCGGGAAGATTTTCTCAGCAAGTGATACACGATAGTTTTCTAGGAAGACGACTTTCAAGTACGGACTGACATCTGGATCATCGTTAATCAAGCGTGCCAACGCATTGATATAACGAATGACTTCTTTTGCATAATGATAGCCTGGCGCTGCTTTTGCACCAAAGATGAACGTTCGTGGTGTCATCGTGAACGAACGATCTTCTTTCAGGCGATAGTAGAGCGAATGAATGTGTAACGCATTCAAGAGTTGGCGTTTATACGCATGTAATCGCTTGACTTGAACATCAAAAATCGAAGTTGGATCAACGACGATACCTGTTTCCTTTTCAATGAGCACTGCTAATTCTTCTTTACGTTTGAGTTTAATCTCAGCGATGTCCTTTTGTAATGTTGAATCTTCTGCCCATTTCGTCAGCTTTTGCAAATCAGATGGATGCTGAATCCAGCTATCCCCGATTGCTTCAGTAACGCGATTTGCCAGTGCTGGATTCGACGAGAGGAACCAACGACGATGTGTAATCCCATTCGTCTTATTATTAAAACGAAGTGGGAACATCTCATAAAATAATCGCATCTCGCGTTGTTTCAGAATTTCAGTGTGGATTTGCGCGACACCATTCGTCGAATGCGTACCGACGACAGCAAGGTTCGCCATGTTGATCCGGTCATCCGCGATGATGGCAATATCCCGCATATGCGCTTCCATGTGCGGATAATTCGCGAGCACATCCTTACAGAAGCGTCGATTAATCTCCTCAATGATGAGGTAGATGCGCGGCAATAAGCGACGGAATAAATCAATCGGCCAGCGTTCGAGTGCTTCTGATAGTAGCGTGTGATTCGTAAACGACATGACACTCTTCGTGATTCGCCATGCTTCTTCCCATCCAAGTCCTTCTTCATCGATAAGGATCCGCATCAGTTCCGGAATCGCAACGACTGGATGCGTATCATTAATATGAATAGCAATATGGTTCCCAAGCTGCTTTAATGAATGATTCCGCTTTTTAAAAGATGTCAAGATACTTCGTAGTCCGGCAGAGACGAAGAAGTATTGTTGCTTCAGACGCAACTCTTTTCCTTCGTACGTTGTATCATCCGGATACAGAAACTCTGAAATCGTCTGAATCGATTGTTTATGTGCCAGTAAATCTTTATAATTCCCACGGTATTGGCTAAGTAGTTCATCATCATCAAGCGGAGACTCCGCACTCCAGAGCCGTAGATTGTTCACGACTCCATTTTGATAACCGACGATTGGCATATCATACGGAACAGCGCGAACGATTTCAGCTGGTTCATGATGGACACGATACCCATCACCAACCTCTTCAAGCCAGACATGTCCACCAAAAGGAACGTCGACCGCTTTATCAGAACGTCTGATTTCCCACATGTTCCCGTTCTTCAACCAGTTGTCTGGTAACTCGACTTGATAACCATCAATGATTTTTTGTTTGAACAAACCATACTGGTAGCGGATACCATTCCCATGTCCAGGCAGACTAAGCGCGGCTAACGAGTCAAGGAAACATGCCGCGAGACGACCGAGCCCTCCGTTTCCAAGACCAGGCTCTGGCTCTTCTTCTGTCAGATCACTGAGCTGATATCCAAGTTCTTCAAGTCCTCGTTCCACATCCTTTAAGACATCGAGGCTTAACAAGTTGTTGTGCAGAAAACGTCCGAGTAAAAACTCGAGTGAAAAGTAATAGACTTGTTTACTTTTTTTATGAGTATACGTTTCCTTCGTTCGCAACCAGTCAGTCGTAACCGTCTCGCGTACCATATAGGCAAGTGTCTGATAAATATCGTTTTCTGTTGCTTCTGTTATAGCCTTACCATGCATCGAAACGAATCGTTCCGTAAACCTCTCCTTGAACTTCTCTTTATCTTTAAACATGATGTAACCCCTTTTCCCAGTGACACGATCAAGTGGCGGACGGTGCAATCAAACGATATAATGCCAAGTATTCATCCGCTGAGCGCAACCAACTGAAGTCTTCATTCATCGCTGTCTCAATCAGATGTTCAAAGACGGGCTGATCATGATAAACCTCGATCGTGCGCTTAATCGCTTCTAAAAACTCATGTGCATTATAATTCGCGAACGAGAATCCATTTCCTTCTAACGTAAACTGATTGAACGGTTTGACTGTATCACGGAGTCCACCCGTTTCTCGGACGACCGGTAAACAGCCGTACTTCATCGAAATCAACTGACTAAGTCCACACGGTTCAAAGCGTGACGGCATCAAGAAGGCATCACTACCCGCGTAAATTCGTTGCGCAAGACCAACGTCAAATCCGATATATGAAGCGATTTTGTCTGGACGAATCGACGTCGCATGATGGAATAATCCTTCATACTCTGCTTCACCTGAACCTAGAATGATGAACTGCGCATCAAGTTCGAATAAATCAGGTAGAATGTGTGCCAGTAAATCGATTCCCTTTTGGTCGACAAGACGTGAGACGAAGCCGAACAGTGGCACATCCGGATTGATCGGAAGACCAAGTTCTTCTTGTAACGCAGCCTTATTCTTGGCTTTTCCTTCTTTCGCCGTATCGATTGAGTACGTTTCAACGAGATGTGTATCATGCGCTGGATCGAACTGACGATAATCGATTCCATTTAAAATCCCACGCACGTCAACAGCACGATGCTGCAAGACAGGTTCAAGTGTTTCCCCGTAATACGGATCCATGATCTCATCACGATAGGATGGACTAACTGTCGTGATTTGATTAGAGTGTACAAGACCTGCTTTCATGTAATTGACGAGACCATTATGGGCAATACCATCTGCCGTAAAATGTTCTTGTCCAAGACCAAGTAAGTCACCGAGCACTTCCTCTGGGAAGACCCCTTGATACTGCAGATTATGGATTGTAAAGACCGTTTTGATGTCTTGGTAACGCTCAAGATGCTGATAATGGATGCGTAAGAAAGCTGGAATCACACCTGTTTGCCAGTCATGACAATGGATGACGTCTGGTACTTCTTTTCGATCCAAATGTTGAATCATTTCAAGAACGGCACGCGAGAAATAAGCAAACCGCTCTGCGTCGTCATAATGTCCATAAATGACGCCATCTCGCTTAAAGTAATATTCATTGTCGATAAAATAGAAAGTCACGCCATCTTGTTTCAGACGGAGGACCGCACCAAATTGTTGGCGCCAACCGACTGGTACGATGAAGTCGAATAAAAACTCCATCTCTGATTTATACTGTTCCTTGATTTGACCATAATTAGGTAAAACGACTGAAACGTCTGCACCTTCTTCAGCAAGCGCTAAAGGGAGCGAGCCGACGACGTCAGCTAGCCCCCCTGTCTTGATGAAGGGTGTCGCTTCCGTGGCAGCAAACCATACCTTCATGAGTGACATCTCCTTTAAACGATTGTTTGTTTTTTGATGACGATTGGTTCTTCTGCCGTACCGCGTATGACTTGACCACGCTTAACGGTAACTTCTTTGTCGAGAATCGCGTACTCAACAACTGCGCCCTCTTCAATGACCGATTTTTGCATGATGATCGAGTTTTTGACGCGAGCGTGTTTTCCGACTTTGACACCACGGAACAGGATGCTGTCCGTCGTTGTTCCTTCTAATTTACAGCCGTTTGCGACAAGTGAGTTCTTGATGTCAGAACCCGGAAGATAGCGTGTCGGTGGCTCATGTTTGATTTTCGTATAGACGTGCTGGAAATCGTTGATTGCTCCCCATTGCTCAAGTAATAGCATGCTCTCACGATAGTATGAACGAAGCGAATGAATGACTTGTGATGTACCACTGTACTCATAACCGTGTACATGTAGACGGTTTAGTTGCGAACGAATGATACTTTGAAGTAAATCGTACTCCCCACGTGCGATTGCCTCATCGACTAAACGAACGAAGAGATTTTTCGACAGGACGACCGTTTCCATGTAGAATGTCTCATCTGCCGGTTGGAACCCTCGTGACCCGATGGCTGTCACGTGGTTCTGTTCGCTAAAACGAATCGGACGACAGTATTTACAAGGCAGTTCACGCTTCGTATAAACAACCGTAATATCGGCATTCGACTCTTTATGTTCGCGTAGCACGTCGCGATAATCTACCGCAGACAAAATGTTCGAACCAGAGACGACGACGTAATTTTCCTTACTACGAAGGAAGAAATCACGGTGGAGATGGAAGTTTGATAAATCTCCACGGAACTCGTTCGCATCTTGTGATAGTGCGGGTGGGAAAATGTACAGTCCACCGTTTGAACGGTCAAGATCCCACTCTTTACCTGATCCAAGGTGATCCATCATGCCGCGATATTTCTCGAGCGTAAAAATCCCGATGTTGGCGATATCATTTTGTACCATGTTCGTTAATGTAAAATCGATCAATCGATAACGACCGGCAAATGGAACTGCCGCTAAGTTACGATGCTCCGTCAATTCCTTGAAAAATCCTTCTTCGCCACTCAGATTGATGACACCTAATAAATCGACCTTCATTCGAATATCCCCCTTATTGAATCGCTTCTTTGATGACTTCGTTTTTCTTGACGATACTGTCTGCTTCAATGACGAAGACTTCTCCGTCTGGAGATCCAATCGTCGCACCATCTTCAACGATGACGCCATCCGCTAAGATTGCCCGGTGAATCGTGACATCTCGTCCGATTTTGACGTTCGGGAAAATGACCGAATCTTTGACGAGCGATCCTTCTGCTACATCCACTCCATAGAAGAGGACCGAATGATTGATTTCGCCTTCAATATGGCATCCTTCATTGATGATCGATGTCTCAACTGTCGCAGCATTCCCGATGTATTGAGGTTGTTGATTCGGGTTGACCGAATAGACTTTCCAAGATGGATCATATAAATCAAATTCTGGTTCTGCTGTTAGCAGATCCATGTTTGCTTCCCAAAGAGACTGAATCGTTCCGACGTCTTTCCAGTATCCTTTGAATTTATACGCACGGATGTTGAGGTTTTCAAAGAGCATGTTCGGAATGATGTTTTTACCGAAGTCAAAGCTCGATTCCGCATCACCAGCATCTTGGATCAAATGGCGCTTCAATACATCCCAGTTGAAGACATAGATTCCCATTGATGCAAGGTTCGATTTCGGATTTTCTGGTTTTTCTTCGAACTCATTGATTCGAAGATCATCATCTGTATTGAGAATCCCGAATCGTGGTGCTTCTTCCCATGGTACTTCACGGACAGAAATCGTTACGTCTGCTCCACCAAGTCGGTGTTCTTCAATCATTTGCTCGTAATCCATTTTATAAATATGATCGCCTGATAGGACGAGTACATATTCAGGGTCGAATTGGTTGATATAGCTCATGTTCCGATAAATAGCATTTGCTGTCCCTTCATACCAGTTCTTTCCGTTTTGCGCCTGGTAAGGAGGTAGAATCGTCAAACCACCATTACGCCGATCTAAATCCCATGCGCTCCCGATTCCGAGATAGCGGTTTAATTCAAGCGGTTCGTATTGTGTCAACACACCAACTGTATCGATTCCTGAATTCGTACAGTTTGAAAGTGGGAAATCAATGATCCGGTACTTTCCTCCAAATGCAACAGCTGGTTTTGCAGTATGTTTCGTTAAAGCTCCCAGACGTTTCCCTTCTCCGCCTGCAAGTAACATCGCAACGACATTCTTCTTAGCCATTTCGTCCCCTCCATTTATGCTCTTTTTTTCAGACAAATCGCGTTCTAAAATCCACAGATACTTCTATATACCCAATCTTTTCTCTTTTTAATATAACATTCCTGCAAAATAGGTTTATTAAAATACAAAAATCGAAAAAAAATCTATTGATTTCTCCATAAAAGACCGATAATAGGAATGAAATGGCTTTTTGAAAGGAGTTCTCATGCGAATTACGACAGGATATCTCGTCTTACTTGGTCTTGCGACGCTGCTTCTGTTTTCCTTATTTTCAATTAAAGATGAGTTAAAAACAGCACGCACATTCTTTTTCTGGGCCGATGAACAGACGACACGACATCCATTGACCTCCTACCAACCGATCACTGTAACCTACGAAAACAAACGGGTCGAGCTCTATGACGGACTGCGACGGGATGACTTAACCCCTCGAACATTACCGAAAAAAGTCGAGCAAGCGTTTGTTGCTATCGAAGATCAACGTTTCTATCAACATGACGGTTATGACATCACAGGAATCTTACGCGCATTTACGAAAAATCAGTCTGATTCCAAATCTCAAGGTGGTAGTACAATCACCCAGCAATTAGCAAGAATGACGTATCTATCAAACGAAAAAACATATACTAGGAAAATAAAAGAATTACTCATCGCGGTATCTTTGGAACAAAAATACTCCAAAAAAGAACTGATGACGGCGTATGTCAATCAAGCGTATTTTGCCAATAATATCTACGGAATTGAACTTGCCGCAAAATCATATTTTAATAAACCAGCACGCGATTTGAGTTGGTCTGAAATCAGTTTTCTAACAGCAATCCCGAACAATCCTTCTCTCTATGACCCGCTGCGCTTTCCTGAAAACACAAAAAAGCGCCAGCAACGAATCGTTCAAGCGTTAGTGCGCGATCGTGTACTGACGAAGGATTTTACTGTTTCTCGGGTGTCGCCTCGCTCCTATAAACCAAGCGTTCCTTATCCAGACTATATCGATGCAACCGTTCAAGCTGCTGTTCGGATGACGGCTCAAAAACACGGTTGGAGTAACAAATACGCTTTAGAATATCTGCATCAACAAGGAGCAGTCATCTCGACGTATCTCGACTCAACAGAGCAACGGCGAGCTAAAGAGGCCCTTCGTAATCTACCAAACGCGATTGAGGGCGCTTATGTTGGCATTGACGGACAAACGCACGGTGTCACGGCTCTTGTCGGCTATAAATCCAATTTAACGGGGCAGTTTAATCGAGCTGTTCAGTCTTACCGACAGCCCGGCTCAGCCATTAAGCCGTTACTTGTCTATGGTCCATATCTCGAGAAAACAAAAGCTCGTTTGTCGAGCACGTTAGACGGTAGTCCGGTTTGTATCGATGGCTACTGTCCATCGAATAGTGGGAATCGCATACTTGGACAAGTGACAATCGCTGATGCAATCGCCTATTCTTATAACACCCCAGCGATTCGGGCATTCGCTGTCTCGTTTCGAGAAGGTTTGAAATCGATTCGTCCGTTCCAGTTCAGTCAATGGACACGGGAGGATGATGCTTTTACGAGTGCTCTGGGGGGGGTACAATACGGTATCAGCCCGTATGAACTGACAAATGCTTATACTGTATTCGTTAATGATGGTATTTATCGACCGGCATCGATGATTAAAAGTATTACGCTCAAGGATGGTAAGGTCGAACGACCAGAAGAAAAGGAACAACGGATTTGGTCAAGTCAAACGAACCGAGAACTACGTGCCGGTTTAAAAAATGTCATGACGTATGGAACGGGGCGCAAAGGATACGATCCTTCTGCTAGCTACATTGGAGGAAAAACAGGAACAACGAATGATAATAAGGATATGTGGTTCGTTGGTATCAAGAATCAACACATCGGCGGTATTTGGTTAGGCGCTGACCGCCCGCGCCCGTTTCCTGTCGAAGCCAATGCAACGTTACAGGTCAAGACGTGGGCGACGATTTTACGCCCTTGATTCAACTTGGAAATAAAATTGCTTCCCCGAAGGAATTGAATAAGGTCAGACCGACCCAGGATAGACCGGCAAGCAGAACACCCCAGGCCAAAAAGGAAAAGATGATTAACCCGATCGCTCCTGCTGCAGTCGTCATTTTACTGATTTGTACCGTGTAAAAGATAAAATAGATAAAGAAGGATACAAACAACACGATACCTACGTGTAAAAAGGACGTCATAAAGGCGAAGCTGACACATCCTCCAACGAGCAGGAGAATACTTCCCGGGCGTAACATGCTGAGTGTCGTTCCCTCTTGTTCCTTGATGAAAAAGGCGAAACCGAGCTGATTAATCGTATCTGATAATAGTTTAAGCGAACTAAAGATCATAAAATAGACGATTAGAAAGCCCATCCAAACAACAAGTTTTGTATCGCGTGCTGTCAGAAGTTGAAGTAACTCATCGTACACACCGACTTGATCGAGCCAGTGCAATGCGAGTTCGGTCGTTGCAATCGCAAGGGACGTACTAAATAACAAAATGCTAATTAGCGGGGCATAACTTAATAGGTAAACATTCGTACGCATGTGGAGTCTCCATTCATAGAAAATTCATATGTAGCACACAATTTCACTTACAGGTATACTATAATAGATTATATCGGTTCAAGAGACTGAAGGGGGAAACAAAAATGGCATTTATCTTAATGGTCGGCGTAAGTCTTGCGTTTTTGACAGCAATCTTCACTGCAGGCTACAACAAAAAACCTGAAGGTAACGAATAATTCATAAAAGCTCCGTCCTGAATCAGGATGGAGCTTTTGCTTATCTTAGACTCAGAGAAGTCCTGCGTAACCTTGCTGACGCAATGCTTCATAGACAATGATTGCTGCTGTGTTTGAGACGTTCAATGAACGAACCAGATTCGATTGGGGTAGACGAATACAACGTTCTGCATTCGCGTCGATGACTTCAAGCGGTAACCCTTTCGTTTCCCGACCAAAGACGAAGAAGTAGTCTTGGTCAACGTCCGATAAGTCGATTTGACTCGGATACTGCTCTCCGTATTTCGTAATATAGTAGAAAATACCTTCCGGGTGCTTCTCCCACAACTCTTCCAAAGAATCATGATAACGGACGTCTACGAATTCCCAGTAATCAAGACCTGCACGTTTTAAATGTTTATCGTCTGTCGAAAAACCGAGTGGTCGAATCAAATGAAGAACGGAATGTGTCGCCGCACATGTTCGTGAAATATTTCCTGTATTTTGAGGAATCTCTGGTTGATACATAACGACATGAATAGCCATGGTTCAATTCTCTCCTATCTCATGCGCTAAAAGCGCTTCTTTATGGGCAATTCCGCTTGCAAACCCGGTCATTTTACCGGTAGCCCCAATAACTCGGTGACACGGATAAATCAATGCAATCGGATTACGATTCAAAGCACCACCAACAGCGCGTGCTGCTTTTGGTTTTCCAATCATGTGAGCAAGTTCACCATAACTGATTGTCTGACCAAACGGAACTTGTCGTAAAGCGAGCAACACTTGCTCTGCGAAAGGTGTAACACGTAACTGACAAGGTAGCAGATCGAGAGCCTGTCGATCACCTTCTGCGTAACGATCAAACGCTATTTGCCAATCTTTCGGTAACATACCTTCATCTGTCTCTTCCGCTAAATATGTCCGAGCTCGCTCTACATTTAGTCCAAAGTCGAGGTAAACGATCTGTTCTCTCTCCCAAGCGACAAGCAATGTACCGAACTCATAAGTGAGCTGCTGAAATGGCATCTGCTTCCCCCCACTCTTCGAGTAATCGCTGACCTTCTGTTTGTACATCTACTGCAATGTCTGTTGCAAGACGTGATTCAATATATGACTTTTCTTCAATTCCACCAATTCGACCAACTGCCCAGAGTGCAAGGGCACGCATATCTTCACGGGCATCGCTTTCTGTCATCAATCGTAGCGCATCCATCGCACTCTTATCTCGATAATGGACAAGCGCACAAATCGCATTACGCTGAATTGGCTTCTTACCACGCCATGCGCCAGATAACGTCCCAAACCGACTCTTGAACTCACGGTTACTCATCGATAAAAGTGGAACTAAGAGCGGTTTGACTTGTTCTGGATCCGGTTGTAGTTCAGCATGATGTGTGGCGTTCTTCTTCCGGTTATACGGACACACTTGCTGACACGTATCACAACCGTACAGTCGGTTACCAAGCGCCATTCGGAATGGTTCTGGCAGTAACGTTTTCGTCTGTGTTAAAAACGAAATACAGCGTTTTGCATCAATGACACCTGGTTCAACTAGTGCATCGGTCGGGCAAGCATCAATACATTTATTGCACGTTCCACATAATTCTTCGACCGGTTGATCGGGCGGCAACACGAGATCCGTAATCAACTCACCGAGATAGAGATACGATCCGTGCTCCTCACTGATGATGGAACAGTTTTTCCCACTGAACCCGATACCTGCTCGTTCTGCTACTGCACGGTCGACGAGTTCTCCTGTATCGACCATCGAGCGTGTTCGTGCACCTGGACTCAATTCTTGAATTTTTTCTTCAAGCAACGTCAAACGTTGTCGTAGTGCCTGGTGATAATCAAGTCCCCAGGACGATCGGCAAAAGATACCGCGCCGCTCTCCTTCTTTGCCGCGTGGAGCATTTTTGAGTGTACTTGGATAGGCGACCGCAATGGCAATGATTGAAGCAGCATCTTCTACGAGTAAAGATGGTGTTGTTCGAAGATCGAGATTGGGCTCTTCAAAACCAGAAGCGAATCCTTTTTCTTGTTGCGCTTGCAAGCGACGCTTCAAGACAAGAAACGGATCAGCCGTCGTCACCTTCAACTCATCGATTCCAATATCTGCTGCATACTCTTGTAAAGCCAATTTCAATTGTACACCATCCATCACGATCCACTCCTTTCCTCATTAAGATTCCATTCCTAAACAAAAAGAGCAAGGTGTCAGCGAAAACGACACATTGCTCTTTTTTGGTAAGCGGGTGAAGGGAATCGAACCCTCGTCATCAGCTTGGAAGGCTGAGGTTTTACCATTAAACTACACCCGCATAATCAGGTGAATCATCAGATTGTGTAAAAAGTATAAAGCGGGTGAAGGGAATCGAACCCTCGTCATCAGCTTGGAAGGCTGAGGTTTTACCATTAAACTACACCCGCAAGATCCGGTGGATCATCAGATTGTGTAAAAAGTATAAAGCGGGTGAAGGGAATCGAACCCTCGTCATCAGCTTGGAAGGCTGAGGTTTTACCATTAAACTACACCCGCATAATCAGGTGAATCATCAGATTGTGTAAAAAGTATAAAGCGGGTGAAGGGAATCGAACCCTCGTCATCAGCTTGGAAGGCTGAGGTTTTACCATTAAACTACACCCGCAAGATACCGGTGGTCGGAATCGAACCGACACTCCAAAGGAACACGATTTTGAGTCGTGCGCGTCTACCAGTTCCGCCACACCGGCACAATCTCTTGCAAAACTATTTAATTGAGAAATAGTTGGAGGCGCCAGTCAGAATCGAACTGACGATAAAGGAGTTGCAGTCCTCTGCCTTACCACTTGGCTATGGCGCCACTCATTGGAGCGGAAGACGGGATTCGAACCCGCGACCCCGACCTTGGCAAGGTCGTATTCTACCACTGAACTACTTCCGCTTGAAAAGCTGGGCTGGAAGGGATCGAACCTTCGCGTGCTGGAATCAAAATCCAGTGCCTTACCACTTGGCTACAGCCCAATAATAAGAGGGCGACTGATGGGAATTGAACCCACGAATGCCGGAATCACAATCCGGTGCGTTAACCACTTCGCCACAATCGCCATGGTAAACAGGGGCAGCAGGAATCGAACCCGCGCTGACGGTTTTGGAGACCGTAGTTCTACCGCTAAACTATGCCCCTATGGTGGTGGGGGGGGGCGGATTCGAACCGCCGAACCCGAGGGAGCGGATTTACAGTCCGCCGCGTTTAGCCACTTCGCTACCCCCCCACAAATGGGAAATTCATGTTATTTTTAAAGATGGTGGCTTTGGACGGAATCGAACCGCCGACACAAGGATTTTCAGTCCTTTGCTCTACCAACTGAGCTACAAAGCCTTAACAATGGCGGTCCTGACGGGATTCGAACCCGCGATCTCCTGCGTGACAGGCAGGCATGTTAACCGCTACACCACAGGACCGTATGTAATTGCGGGGGCCGGATTTGAACCGACGACCTTTGGGTTATGAGCCCAACGAGCTACCAGACTGCTCCACCCCGCGACGCTATAAATGGTGACCCGTACGGGATTCGAACCCGTGTTACCGCCGTGAAAGGGCGGTGTCTTAACCGCTTGACCAACGGGCCATTATGAATTGAAAGTGATGATGGCGGAGAGCAAGGGATTCGAACCCTTGAGACGCTTTTGACGCCTACACGATTTCCAATCGTGCTCCTTCGGCCACTCGGACAGCTCTCCATTGTACGTGGTGAAGAAGTAATAAATGGCTCCGCAAGTAGGATTTGAACCTACGACCTACCGGTTAACAGCCGGTTGCTC